>VMFR01000008.1 GCA_007376135.1 Parcubacteria group bacterium Gr01-1014_31
GTGCGAGGGAGCGAGCTGCACGCTGCGCTAAGAACCCCGCAACCCCGAATTGCCACCACGCCTCGGCAGCAACTGCCGAGGCGTGGTTATTGATGACGATAAAATGTACTTCTTCAGCTCCTATTTTTTCATCTACCGCCGAAGTAGCGCACCTCCCCTATTTTATGGTATTGTATATAGCGCATGGGCTACCCTGCGGCGCCATTACAAAAACCTTTTGCAAAGGGAGAAAAGTCTTCCATGGGGCTACCCGCAATCAAAAAAACAGCTACCCAGACCGGGACGGGGGTCACGGTCGCCGCCGCCGCGATGCTCGCGATCGGCGCCATCGCATCCAGCCTGACCATTGGGTTGTTCGCGGCGTTGCCGGTGGCCAAACTGCAGCTGGTACACATGGCGGACGGAGAAGCTCCTATCGAGGACCCGCCGCCCCAGATCTCACCATTTTTCTACATTGAGGCGAGCCGCGGCGTTCCTTTCGCCGAGGCCGCGTCACTGAACGACGTGCTACAAAATCATGACCTGGAGTACGCCCATATCGGCTGGGCACGGCCTATTGGCGGCACGGACCAGGACCTGTTTTTCATGATCGCCCATGGACCAACTGTTGCGGTTAACGAAGGCCACCTCAAGGATTTCCGCATTTACAGCGCTCCTGGCAACCAACTCGGAATTGCTTTAGATGAATTACGCAACCCGGACGGCACGACGCTCGCCTACATCGCGGCCGCACACCACGCGAACGGCAATGAAGTCGACGTACGGCTGTATCGGCTGGCTCCAAGCGGCGACCTGGATACGGCCTGGGCGACCAACCCGAAAATCATCGGAGTTCCCGACCGGCGAGAACGCGTGAGCGCCATGGTCCGCATCGAGGACGCGGCGGGCGCGCACACGGGCTATTTGTTGGCTGGCTCCATCACCACCATTAACGAGGCGGGGGGTTCGGTGGAGACTGATGCCTGGTGGACAATGGTGGATACGAACGGGAACGTCCGCGCCGGTTTCCCGAAAACGTACGGTGTGGCAGGAGTAACTGAAAAAATAAACCACCTGAGCCAGGTCCGCGACGCTGCCGGTCGTATCGCCGGGTACGTCCTCGCGGGCGAAATGCTTCCCCCGCCGCCGCAGGTTAGCGGGGACGCGATGGTGCTGATGCTGGACCAAATGGGTGCCAAGGATGGCGGTTGGGTGCAAAACCCGGTCACCGTCGGCGATGCCAATTTCGGCGAATCATTCAACGGCATCGCCCAGACGCTTGACCGCCGTGACGGCACGCCAACGGGTTTCATTGCCGTCGGCAAGCAGGTGCCGGATACGACCCGTGTCGCCCAGGCGCTGGTGATACGGTTCGACACGAACGGAGTCCCGGACAACCGCTGGACCCGCCTGTACGGCGGAGAACGCAATGATGTGTTCCGACGGGCCATCCAGACCTTTGACCCTGCCACCGGCAATGACACTGGATATTTGCTCCTAGGGGAAACGAGTTCGCGGAGCATTGATTTCCGCATCGCCGACAACGGCAACGCGTTCTACTTCGTTCGGACACATACCGACGGTACTTTTGTCTGGGAGATGGGAATCGTCGGCGAACACGAAAGCTCCGATATTGCGGCCGACCTCCTGGCGACGATCGGTGGCAATTACGCCTGGATGGCGGTCGGCCAGACCACGGCCTGGTCGCTGCTGGGCGCCAACAATATCGGATATTCATTAAAACTTAAGCAGGGGGCACGGCATGATACTCCACCGGGGCCCGTCCAGTTCCGCCGCGGCGATTCGAACGGCGATGGAATGGTCGACCTCTCGGATGCCGTCTTCACGTTGACGGGGCTGTTCCTCGGGGGCACGCAGCCGACCTGCGAGGACGCTTCCGACGCCGATGACTCCGGTAATCTTGACCTCTCGGACGCCGTCTTTGCCCTGAACTACCTGTTTCTCGGCAGCGGGCTTCCGCCGCCGTCACCGGGACCGGACACCAAAGGTCCGGACCCAACGGACGACGGTCTTGGCTGCGTCCAGTATCCATAAAAGGCTAACGGGAGGGAACGGTGCCACATCATTATCACCACAACGCATTTCCCCGCTGCCGGCATTGGCTGGCGGTAGTCAGTTTTGTTTTTGCTGGATCGGCGGCGGCACTCCCGGCCGCAGCCGATCGCGTCTACGACGCATCCCTTATCAGCTTCTGGCCTATTCAGGAAACGGCTGGTACCTTGATTGCCGACACTGAAACACCGCTGGAAACTTTCACCATCACCACGGCTGCTGGCGCACTCTGGCAATGGTCGGCGGCTGAAAGTTCTATCCAATTGCTGGCAAACTACGATCAGGGGGTGAACGGGACCAACCCGCTGATCTATGTCTCTCCAGCCTCGGCAGGAGATGACGTCATGACAAAAATAAAAAACTCCGGTTCGTTCACCCTTGACGTCTGGTTCACCCCCGCCAACGTCACGGACAACGCCGTCATCTTTGGCTACGGCAACACCTGGACGTCGATCGGCTGGGGCAATTTTTTCATCAGTCAAAACGGTTCGGCGGTCGAGGTTGCCATCAAAAATATGGGGGATGGCTTCGGCTCGCCGGTGAATCGTCCCACCCTGCGCGTTCCTAATGCCCTGCGGGTCGGGGAAGCGACCGAAGTTATCGTGGTCTGGGACAGTGTCACGGGCCTGGCACGAACCTGGGTCTGGACCTACACGGTCGGCCAGCAATGGAGCGCGTTCGAGGATATCTCGGGCAACTCGCTGACCAACTGGAGCAGCAATTACCTCTACCTCGCCAGGCCGATGGGCCTGGGTAATCCGACGTTCAAGGGCCATATCCATCTGGCGGCAATTTATGACCGTGCGCTGACCGGAACCGAGATCACCAACCAGAATATGAACGCGGGTCCGTACGCCGGAATTTGCAACGATACGGATGGCGACGGGTACGGCGCCCCCGGGAACGCCAGTTGCCCGAAAGGTGCGGCGACGGACTGCAATAACGACAACGCCGCCATCTGCCCCAGCGCCACCGACTGTCCGGATGTCTGCAACAGCGGCACGAACGACGACTGCAACGCCGCGACTGGCGATGGCGCGGGCGAAGCCAACTGGAACCAGGCTTGCGACTACGTGGATACCACCGCTCCCTTCGACACTGATCTGGACACTTGCAACGATGCGGACATCTACGGAGCCTGCAATGGCTTGAATGCGGTCTGTATCGACGGCGACTCGGACAACGATAACGACGGCTACTCGGCCCTTAATGCTTCCTGCACCGCGGCCCAGAACGGCGACTGTAGTGATTCTGACAACACGCGCTTCCCCGGCAACCCGGAGATCTGCGACAACAAAGATAACGACTGTAATGGTACTACAGACGAGGGATGCGACGACGACAACGATGATTACTGCGATGCGGGTATGACAAAGCGGATTGGAACGATCGTATCTTCCTGCAACCTAACACCATCAACTGCACTTGTGGGTGACGACTGTGATGATACTAGGAATAATGTCCACCCCTGGGGTACCGAGGTTTGCGACAACCTGGACAATGATTGTAGTGGATCGCCGGCCATCGACACTGGCTGCGACGATGACAACGACGGCTATTGTCAAAGCGGTTATGCTAAAGCCGCAATCGCGGTGAGCACCTGCCTGAACACGCCGGTTGCCGCGATTACTGGGGACGACTGCGTAGATACCGACGCTGCTATCCACCCCAACGCAGCGGACCTGTGCAATAGCATCAACGACGACTGCAATACGGCAACGCTGGACGGCGCGGGCGAAACGACCCTCGGCAACGCCTGCGACGGGACCGACACCGACCTGTGCAACGAGGGCACCATTGCCTGCACCGCGGGGGCGCTTTCC
>VMFR01000006.1 GCA_007376135.1 Parcubacteria group bacterium Gr01-1014_31
GTGCGAGGGAGCGAGCTGCACGCTGCGCTAAGAACCCCGCAACCCCGAATTGCCACCACGCCTCGGCAGCAACTGCCGAGGCGTGGTTATTGATGACGACCCGAAACGCTAATGTTGCCCGAGGAACCACGCCACTGTTTTAGCGATCCCCTCCTCCAGCGGCATCTTCGGACGCCAACCAAGAGTCTTGGCAACTAAACGATTATCCAGACAACTGGTCATCTGCTCCCCGGGCTTGGCCGGACCGTGCGAAAAATCGCCCTGGCCAACCGCCTGCCGGATAAGGTTTGCCACCTGATCAATGATCACTTCGCGGCCGGTGCCGATATTGAACGCGCCGGAGACCGAGGCCTGCAGCGCCGCGAGGTTCGCGGCGACCACATCCCCGACATAGACGAAATCCCGCGACTGCTTGCCGTCGCCGTTAATGACCGCCTGCTGGCCGGCCAGCAACCGATGGGTAAATATCGCGACCACCCCGGCTTCGCCGAGTGCGTTCTGCCGCGGGCCGTAGACGTTCGCGTACCGCAACGCTACCGTCCGCATTCCGAACGTCTTGTGGAATATCCGCAGAAAATGTTCCCCGGAAAGCTTGCCAATGCCATACGGCGACGCCGGAACGGCGGGATGACTTTCGGGGGTTGGCCGTAGGTCGGTGTCGCCATAGATAGCCCCACCCGATGACGCGAAGATGAAATGCCGAACACCGGCCTGCCGCGCGGCTTCCAATACGTTCAGGGTGCCCAAGATATTGACCCTGGCATCCTCCACGGGGTCAGCGACGGACTTTCTCACGTCCACCTGAGCTGCCAGATGCACGACCGCCTCCGGCCGTACCTTTTTCACCACCGCCGCAAGTCCCGCATCGGCGACATCGGCTTCGTGAAACTCTGCGCGCTGGTCGACCTGTTCCCGCACCCCCGTCGAAAGATTATCAACGACAGCAACCGCGTGGCCATTCGTCAGCAGCGCGTCCACCAGATGCGACCCGATGAATCCTGCCCCGCCGGTAACGAGAATCTTCATAGCGTCGTAGAAGGGATCTGAAACTAGGAATTATGCCATCGGGAGACTTACCCCTGAAACTGTAGAAAAACCAATTTTATACTTCGAGCGAGTCCCGCCAACGGCGGGATGAGTCGAGAAGAAAGCGAAAATGTAGCTTCTCGACCGGGCTCGAAGACTATTTTTTCCATCTTTCAGTTATTTTCTACAGTCTCATGTTCCATGAAGACCCAGCGCCTTCCGGAAATACGGAATGGTCCGCCGCAGCCCTTCTTCCAGGGAAATGGTTGGCTGCCAGCCCAGTCGGGCAATCGCGAGGGAGATGTCCGGCCGGCGCTGACGCGGATCATCGGCGCGGGCGGGGTTGTGCGCGGTCCTGGAACGGCTGTCCGTCAAGCCCAGGACCAGGGCCGCCAGTTCGTTGATGGTAAATTCGCCGGGGTTGCCGAGGTTCACGGGGCCCGTCAGGTCAGGCGACGCGCCCATCATGCCCAGCATTCCCTCAACGAGGTCGTCCACATAGCAGAACGACCGCGTCTGTTGCCCGTCGCCGTCCACGGCGATCGGTTTGCCTTCCAGGGCGGCGATAATGAAATTGGAAATAACGCGGCCGTCGTTAAGGGCGAGGTTGGGCCCATAGGTATTAAATATCCGCACGACCTTGATGTGAACACCGTACTGACGATGGTAATCAAAGAACAGCGTTTCCGCACACCGCTTGCCCTCGTCGTAGCACGCCCGCGGGCCGATGGGGTTGACGTCGCCGTGGTAGCTCTCGGGCTGAGGATGAACCTGGGGGTCGCCGTACACCTCGGAGGTGGAGGCTTGCAGCACCGGAATACCCCGCCGCTTCGCCAATTCCAGCGCGTGAATGGCGCCCAACACGCAAGTTCGCACCGTGCCGACGGGGTTGCGCTGGTAGTGGACCGGGGAGGCCGGGCAAGCCAAGTTATAGATCTGATCCACGGCGAAATCGTACGGTTCGGTCACGTCGCCCTCGACCAAGGTGAAGCCCGGCTTCTTCAGCAAGCTTGCAACATTGGAACGCTGCCCGCTAAAAAAATTATCCAGGCAAACGACCTGGTGCCCGTCATACAACAGCCGCTCACACAGGTGAGAACCGATAAAACCAGCTCCACCAGTGACGAGAATCTTCATATACATCATTGAAGTATGAATCAGGAAGTAGGAAGCAGGGCTTTTTATTTCACTTTCGGTTCCGCCCTCCCTGTTTCATGCTTCATACTCCCTGCTTCGCCGGAGTATTCCCGCTGCGTCTGCTGTTTGCGGGTGGACTCGGCCGCCTGGCGCAGAAAAGCTTCCACAAACCCCTCCAGCTTGCCGTCCAGTACCGCCTGGGGGTCGGGCTCACTGTAGCCGGTCCGATGGTCTTTGACCAGCTGATACGGCTGCAGCACGTAAGAACGCGCCTGGTTGCTCCACTCGGCTGAACTATGCTCGCCCCGGATCTTGCGCTGCGAGGCCGTGTGCCGCTCCTGTTGCAACGTTAGAAGCTTCGCCCGCAGGTATTTGAGGGCCTGCGCCTTGTTCTGGACCTGAGACCGTTCGTTCTGACACTTAACCACGATGCCGGTCGGCAGGTGCGTGATGCGGACCGCCGAATCCGTGGTGTTGACCGACTGGCCCCCGTGGCCGCCGGAACGGAACACATCGATCTTGAGGTCCTCGTCGCGCAACTGCACGCCGCCGGCCGCCGGAGCCAGGTCGGGCAGCACCTCCACCAGCGCAAACGAGGTATGGCGCATGGCTTCGGCGTCGAATGGCGAAATGCGCACCAACCGGTGGACACCGTTCTCCGAACGCAGGTAACCGTAGGCGTGCGGCCCGCTGATGGCGAGCACCGCGCTCTTCAGGCCGGCTTCCTGGCCCTTGTTCTCGTCCACCACGCGGGCGGTCAGTCCGCGCCGTTCGCTGTAGCGCAACAGCATCCGCAGCAGCATCGACGCCCAATCCTGCGCGTCTACCCCGCCGGTGCCGGCATGGATGGCAAGGATCGCATCCGCCCGGTCGTACGGTCCGGACAGCAGCACGGAAAATTCCAGCGCCGCAAATGACCGGCGAATGCTCTCGAGTATCGCCTCGGCTTGCGGCGCAAAAGCCTGGTCATCTTCTTCCTCGGCCAGCTTGACCAGCTGCTCCAGCTCATCCAACTGCCGGACTACGCCTTCCCACTGGCCAACCTCCTGGCGCAGCACTTCGCAGCGCTTGCTGATCTGCGAAGCCAGCTCCTGGTCGTTCCAGAAGCCGGGTTGGTTCATTTCGGCTTCACAGCCGCGGATCTCGACTTTGACCTGGTCGAGGTCAAAGTAACCTCCAATGCACAGCCGCTTTCTCGCGCAGCTGGAAAATTTCTTTCAGTAATTCTTTCATGGGTGGCCTGATTGAATGATGAATATATCCTATCGTTCGGAAAAATTCAATGCCGTGCGTTCGTCTAGCGGCAGCCCTTATCCGCGAGGTACTGCTTGCCGAGCGCGCTGCAATCGCAGTAGTCGCCGAATTTGGACCGCTTCCAGGTGCCGCCGCTCGCGGAGCACACCGGCTGGGCCGCGGTCGTCAGCGCGGAAACCGGCTCGCAGGCGCGGAACTCCACGGCGGTCGCATCCCCGCGTCCGGGTTCATAGTAAGCCTGGCACCCGGGATGGCGGCCGCATTGGGCCTCGCTCAGATACTGGCAGCGGCGTATGCCTAAAATGTACGACTGCAAACGCTCGCCCATCAGGCCGCGGTAGGCCATGATGAACAGGAGCGCCAGGATGGCGACGGCGGCAAAAACGGCGAAGAGCGGAAATAATCGTTTGTGCATAGAATGTTTATCTGCTCGGCGATATCGCGGGGATAGCGATGAACGCCGAATCGGACACGCGCCCGCAACGGTCGATCGCGACGCCCTCGGACCGCAAAAGTTCCGCTTTCCGGCGCCGGCCCCAGGCAAACCCGCCCAGGTCCCCGCTGCTGGCAACGACCCGATGGCAAGGTACCGGCCCCGGGGTCGGATTTCGGTGCAGCGCATTGCCCACCGCCCGGGCCGCCCGCCGGCACCCGACGGCCGCTGCTATCGCCGCGTAGGAAGCAACCCGACCGGCCGGTATGCGTCGCGCCGCCGCATACACGAGCTGCGTGAACGTGTCCTCCATAGCCTACCGCAATGGCGGCAACAGTTTCAGATACTCCTGCACGTACGACTGAATGAGCGGCGGCAAGTAAATTACACCCACCACCAGCGGCACAACGATGAGGAGGAATTTGACCGCTCCCCAAACCCGATGCCAGAACATCCACCGCCGCCAACGCTCCAAGAGCGCGTAGCAGGCTTTGGTGTAATTGAGGTTGTCCTCCAGTAGCTGCCGCAGCTCCTGGATACGCTCGACCGCATCCTTCGGCGTGAACTGATGGATGGTTTTCGCGTACCGCAGCGTTTCCTCCGCCACCCCGCGCATTTCATCGAGATGCTCATGGAACGACTTGCTGTCGCCGCTGGTGCGCTGGTTGATGCTTTCCGGCATAGGTTTTTATCACGTTCACTATACCATAAAAACCGGTCCGACAAAAAACCTGCCGAACGGTGGGTTCGCAGACTCCGCTGACGAAAAAATTGGCTTACTGGCGCGCTAAAGGCAGAGGGGCCAAGACGGGCTTCCGCAGGCTGCGCCGAGCCCGGACGGCCTCAACCGCACCGAACATCACGGAGGTAAACACCAGATCCCCCACCAAGGTATTGCGGAAGAACGGCAGGGCGGCCACGTAGCTGGAAAGCAATCCGGCACCGGTCGTCGGGTACAGCGGGGTGAACTGCCATACCGCGTAGTTGGTCACCAGGTAAAACAGCGTGGAACCGCCCAAACTCGCCAGAACGACGCGCTCCCACCGGACGGCGCCGTGCCGCCGGATGCAGGCGCCCAGCCACGCCATGACAACAAAACTTCCGTACACCGACAACATGACGGGCAGCGCGTAGCCGCCGATGATGAAATTGCTCACGACCATGCCGGCGAGCCCGACCAGCATGCCCCAACGCCAGCCAAGGTACCCGGCGGCCACCAACGTAACGGCCGCCGCCGCGGTGAAGTTCGCCTGGTGCGGCAGCAGCCGCGTCACGACCGCGAATGCGATAAGGGCAACAGCAGCGACACCGCGGGAAATATTTACGTTCATATGATGGAAAATGCAAAAAAAATTTAATCGCGATGAGGGGCCGAGTTCACCTCATTTCCGCCACAAAACCTCTGTCGGTGTATTTCCACAGCACCTGGTCGCCTGGCTGCAGCGGGAATCGGCTGGCGCTGACCTCGGCGAAACGCTGATTGACCCAGTAATGCCAGAAACGATCGGCACCGGCATCATTCCTGATGCCGCCGATACCATCCACAAGCACGCCCATTGCTCCAAAATCCTCGTGGGTAACGGCAAGCCCGTTGTCTTTTTCCACCTGCTGCAGTGCCGACCACACCGTCTGCTCTGCGGCCAGCGGAATGGTGCCGTACGTAACCACGCGTCCGTCGCCGAAGTCCACCATCACGCTCGCGGTCGAGGTCGGCACCGCGGCGGGGATTTGCACCGCCGGCGCGAAGGGAACGAAGGACCGGGGCAGAAACCAACCCGCTGCCACCCCAACGGCCAGTATCGCCAAACCGCTAAACCAACGACGCATACCCCGTAGGATAACGGTCAAACGTGCAGTCGCGTATTGCTCCATAAAGTTTTTCTACGCTGCCGCAGGTTCGCTCTGCGCCGCCCGTGGTCCTACGGGGCATAGGAACGTGAACGGTTATGCCGCAGCAGGTACGCCGCCAACACCGAAAGCGCGCCAAGTACTATGCCCCGCACCGCCGCCCCTACCCAGGCATGTTCCGCGGCCAGCTCGACAGGATAGCGAATTCCGGTGGCGATCCGTATGGCAGAACCCTGCAACGGCCGCGCCACAACCAGCACATCGACTGATCTGGTGCGCCAGCCTGAGGGCCGGTAGCGCAGCGCTACCCGTTCGCTGGCGCCGGGGTTGAGCTGGAACGCCTCCGGTTCGATCGCCAGGGCAACGCCGTCCGGCGGCTGGATAGTGTAGGCGGCGGGCTCCGGCATGATATTCGTGACCAGGAACTCCCCGGCGACCGGCTCCCCGGCCGGCCCGGACAATCGCAGCGAGGCCGGACGGACGCTCAACCCAGCGGCGTTGCCGGGCAGAGCCGACAGGACACCCGCGACGATGGCCAGCAGCGCGCCATGGAGATACGAACGCGGGTTCAGCATATCGGAAATAGCGGGAAAGAGGAATCCACCGCCCTACCTCGGATCGGCCCAAAAGATAAGTTCGCCGGTCTTAATGCCGCGGCCGAGGTAGCTGCCAGGAACGGTCAGCTCGGCGGTCACGGGAGCAGTGTGTTGGTGCAATACGTCAACGGCAAACTCCGGCCACGCGACACCGCCCAATACCAGCGCGGCGAACAGCGGGTCCCCCTTCACCTCGGCGGTCACCGCCACATCCACGGTGCCGTCATTTTTCAACGTCACGTCGCCCGCCGCTCGTTGTCCGGGGGTCAGGCGGCCGAAATCCAACTGCGCCGGGGTGACCGAGAAGACAATGGAGGAGCCCCCGACCGTACCGCCTGGACCACCGCCCCCCTCCACCACCTCTACCTTAAGCTGCATGGTGCCAGAAACCCCGTCACCGACCGATAATTCCTGCGACGCGCTGCGCACAAAGTCGGTCTTGCTGGCCTGCAGCGTGTAGCGCCCGTCCGGTAATGACAGGAGCGCGGTGCCGTCACTGGCCGTCGTCACCGGACTTGGCGTGCCAGCTATCGTTGCTCCATCGAGGGAGGACCAGGCACCATCGCGGAACACTGTTACCGTCGCGGTCACTGAACCGCCGCTGGCAACGGCTGCCGACGTTAGGCCCAACCGCAACGGGCGGTCGTAGTCAGGATACTCCGGCGTTCGATAATCAGGGTCCCAATACACCAGCACTTCGTCGTTCGGCTGCAACTGGTAACTCTGCAGTCCGACGCTGGCTGGCTCGTTGTTCACCAAATACATCCACGAAGCAAGCCCGCTGGCGTGTTCGTCATTGATGTCGGTCAGCAGAAACCCCAGCCCTTCAATGGTCGCGCCGCTGAACGAGTACCCACAGGCCGTCGCGCCCGCCGCGAGAAGGTCGTAGGCCGTGCTACCGTCCAGGCGGGTGTTGCAGAGCGTGCGGTCGCGGCCTTCCACGCGGTAGACGTACGCGCCATCAACCGCGGGACGGTAGTACCCGACCGGAATAGTAGCACCCGACAAGGCCAACGCTGCATCCTGGGTCGCGAACGCATTTGCCCCCGGCTGCGATAGCATCCAGGAGAACGACCCGTCAGAGTTCTCCAATGACGCGAGAAAGGTGAGCGGCGTGCCGCCCGGCTGCGTGACCTCTGCCGGGTCCAGCCCGAGCTTGCGGAGGGCCAACATTGCCCAGGCGGTGGAATCCGCATCCGATTCCGTACCGGCGACATAAGGAAACCCGCCGTCGCCATTCTGCAGTCCGCGCAGATAGCTCAGGGCCGAGGCGAGCGCGGGAGCATCGGCGGCCACTCCTGCTTCGCGCAGCGCCAACAATGCGGCGGCGGTGCTGTTGGAATCGCTGGAACTGCCGACCGCAAAGCCGAAACCCCCGTCGCTGTTCTGGTGGGAGACCAGGTACGATTTTGCGCTGGAAATCAGCGGGTCGCTTGTAGAAATACTGGCGGATGACAGCGCAAGAATTCCCCAGGCGTCGTCATTGAGGAACGCCGGGTCGCCCAGCTGTCCCCCGCTGGCCAGCGCCTGCAGTTGCGCGACGTAATCCACGTTGCCAAAAGTTGCGGGGTTTTGCCCGAGGGCGGCGAGCGCCAAAATAGCTTTGGCGTAGTCGTTCACTCCGCTGCCGGAAACGCTGCGCAAATGTTCCGTCGGCAGATTTGCAACGCCATTGGCGGCGAGCGCCATCGTGATCCAGGCGTTGGGCGCGAGGGTTTGCAGGTAACTGACCGTGGTCGGACTGATGCCGGCCCGACCGGGCATCACGGTGGCCGCCAGGACCGTCACCACGGCTCCGGATGCGGCGATCCAACGGAATCGGTTTGCGGACATAAAAAAATCTCCCTGATTCGAGGGAGTGGAACGGCCACGCGCGGACGCCCGCGGAGCGCCAGCAGGCCTGGCCGATTCACCAACTCTTATTCCTCGAAGAGTTACGTGAGTAAGCGTTCCGTGGATAGCGACCGGGCTTGGTCCCCACGACATGGGGCCATTACCGTTGCGGGTCAGCGGCTGAATCACACAGCACTTCGTACCCGCGGAACGTTCGGATTGTCAATCCTTCGACTGGCTCAGGACTTTGAGTCATGAGCGCCTCAGGCCAATGATTGACCCTGAGCGCAATCGAATGGGTCAATGCAATGCTTGAGCTTCACCAGCGTACGCAGCATCTCAACATCCGTCAAGGACGCTGATTGTGGATAAACGATACCGGCATCCCCTACTTAGCTGCCGGCCCCGCCGGACGGAAGATCTCTGCGACCATGGCCGCCACCGCTGGCGCGCCGCCATAAGGACGGGGAGAAAGTTCCAACGGGTCCTGGGCGAGGTCGAACACCGAAACGGTATCCGCCTGAAAATCCACCAGATATTTCAGGGGGAAACGGAGGAGCGCCAAGCGCGGCCGCGTATACGGCTGCAACATCAATATGGATGTGGCCACGGCAGCGGGCCTGCCCTGTAACGGGTCGCGCAACGATCGCCCCAAGAGCGTCGGCGAAACCGGCAATTGCAGCAGGTCGACGATCGTGGGGAGAATGTCCATCTGGCTGCGGGCTTCAGCTATCGGTTGCCCGAAAGAGAAACGCCAAGGGTTTTCCTTGGGCGGTACGGCCAGCAAGAAGCTGCTGAAACTTCCGTCGCGCACGTCGTACTCAACGGTCGTGAAATTGCCGATCCGGTCCATCTGGAACCCGGTATCGCTATAGGCAAACACCATGGTGCCAGGCATCTCCTCTAATGCCTCCAGCAGCTGCCCCAGGTAAGCGTCCTGAACGAAGGTGGTGTTGATCAGCTGCTCGCGGAACGTCTGCGGGGTCGGGAACGGTACCGATGCAAGCATTGCCGGATCTTGTACCGTCGGCCACGGGTAGTGGTTGGTGCCACTGACCGCAATCAGCGCGAACACCCGGTCGTTCTCCGCGCGACGCAGCACTTCAACGACGCGCCGGAAGTACACGTCTTCACGGTACCCCCAAGGCAACAGCGGGTCGCCCGGTTCGGTGATATCGGCGTCGTGCAGCTCGTCAAAGCCGATAGCGGAAAGCCACCGGTCGCCGTGCGCGAACGTCAGGTGGTCGTTCTTAAAAACTATCGTGCGGTAGCCGGCCTCGCGCAGCAGCCGCGGCAAGCAGGGCAATCGCTGGAGCTGCTCACGAGGGTAGCTGTTGACGAGGGTGTCGCCCACGGACGGCGGCAGACCGCACAACAGACTTTCCTGCGACCGGATGGTCTGGACCCCGTTGCTATAGAAGCGCGGAAACAGCACGCCGCGCTGGGCGTACCGATACAGTGTGGGTGTGGTCGTCGGACGCACCAGGTCGCCGCTGACGCTCTCCAGCTGGACAAAAATAATGCGCCGGGGCGCGTCCGCGGGCAGCGACCCGCTGCGTTGGGGAGCGCTCGCGCTGCGCTCCAACAGCCGCGCGTACCCCGTGGCGTACGCTCCCCGACCCGCGTTCCCGAAGGTATGGACAAAGCGGGATAATTCTCCGGTGAACTCGCGGTATCCCAACAGCGCCCCGAGCGCAGCGACCAGCAACAACGCGCTCGTCCCGATCTGGAGCCAGTTGCGTTCGGACCGCGGCCGGGAGTTCCACGACCACGCCAGCAACAACCAAAAAACGGCGAACGCGGGTCCGAGCAACCCAAGTGCCCACAGCACTTCGGGCCCGAAACTGCGCGCCACGGTGGTGAGCGCATCACCGCGGTTGAACCAAAAGAAAGCGAAATCGAAGGTCAAACCGCTGCGCCAGTGGTAGAGCAGCAAAAACCAATAGAGCTGGTGGACCAGGCCGAAACCCGCGGCCGTCGCGATGACGACCGCTATCCGCAGCAGTCGCGGACGCAGAAATCCCGCTGTCAGAACGAGCCATAGCGGCACGAATATTGACCAACCAACGGTCACCACGAGCCAGACCGGCAGTGATGTAAATGGCGCCGCGACTGCCTGGTGTGCGATCAACAGCGTCCGCCTAACAAGGTAAAGCTCGATCAGCGCCGCCGCCAGCCAATACACCACCAGCAACCCGAGCAACGGCCAGGCCGCATAACGGGCGGCGGCAACGCCTCCCCGGTCCAGGAATGTTGACCAACGCTTCAGTAGGGACATGGCATGAAAAAACCGTCGGTACGCTCCGACAGCCAGCTGACGGCGCCCGCCTGGCCGCTACCGCTTGATGCGGCGGCGGATGAATGCGGGGATCTCCAGCTCCTCCTCTTCGGTAGTTTTTGACGGGGTAGGCATGGTGGGCTCTTCCGCGACTGGTTCGGGGATGGGCATCGGGCGCGGGGCGGGGCGGGGCGGTTCGGGCTTCCGCTCGCGGCGGACAAAGGCGGTGGGCTTGTAGCTGGTCTCCGCGGTCGGTTCCTCGTGTAAGGACTTCGCGCGCTCGGCAAACCCCGTGGCAATGACAGTGATCTTCACCTCGTCTTTCAGCGCCTCGTCGATGACGGTGCCGAAGATGATCTTGGCGTTGGGGTCGGCCGATTGGGTGATGATCTTGGCCGCTTCGTTGACCTCGTGCATCGTAATGCCGCGCGGCCCGGCGATGCTGAACAAAATGCCTTTGGCGCCCTCAATGGAGAGCTCCAGGAGCGGGCTGGAAACGGCGGCCTTGGCGGCGTTGACCGCGCGGTTCTCGCCGCTGGCGCGGCCGATACCCATCAACGCGGACCCGGTATCCGACATGATGGCTTTGACGTCGGCGAAATCCAGGTTGATAAGTCCGGGAACCGTAATGAGGTCGGCGATCCCCTGCACGCCCTGCCGCAGGGTCTCATCGCACGTTTCAAAAGCGTCCAAGAGGGATACCTGCTTGTCCACCACCTGCAGCAGCCGGTCGTTGGGGATGGTGATAATGGCATCCACCTTCTCTTTCAGTTCGGCGTGCGCTTTCTCGGCGATCTCGCGCCGCTGCGCGCCTTCAAAAGTGAACGGCTTGGTCACCACCGCCACGGTCAATGCCCCCAATTCTTTGGCAATGCCGGCCACCGTCGGCGATGCGCCCGAGCCGGTGCCGCCGCCCAGACCGCAGGTGATGAACACCATATCCGCGCCACGCAGCATATCGCGCAGCTCATTGACGCTCTCGTCGGCCGCCGCGCGTCCAACCGTCGGGTCCATGCCGGCGCCGAGTCCGCGGGTGGTGTTCTTGCCGATATGCAAACGGTGCTGCGCGTGACACTGATGCAGCGCCTGCAGATCCGTATTGATCGCCAAAAAATCGACGCCCTTGATCTTGGCGGCAACCATCCGGTTAACGGCCGACCCTCCCGACCCCCCGACGCCGATCACCTTGATCTTTGCGATTGTCTCAATGTCTGGTTTGAATTCGCCCATAACGGTATTGAGGATCGAGAATGCAGAATCGGGAATTGAGAAGATGTGCTCGCGGATAAACCCCTTGGACTCCATTTCGCCTCCCAATTCACAATTCCGAATCCCTGATTCCCCGCTTACCGGCGCAAGCGCAACGTCCGCAACAATTTATCAAACGCCCGCGGCAATTGTTGCAGGCCGCCGCTCAACATTCCGCCCTTGGCCTGGCCGCGGTGTGAGATCATCTGATTGCCCCACAACACCAGTCCGATGGCGGTCGTGAACGTTACATCATTGGCTTTATCAACCGTCGAGGTCACGCCGACGGGATACCCGAGCGCGGCCGGCAGCCGCAGTTTCCTTTTTGCAACTTCAGTGACGCCGGAAAGTTTGCTGCCGCCTCCCGTCAACAATACGCCTGCGGGCAGCATACCAGAGCGTCCTACCTTTTTCAATTCAGCGTCCACCTTGTCAAAAATTTCCTCCACACGTGCTTCAATGATCTCGCCGACGTACCGCTTGGACACCGGCGCGTTGCCGCCGCCCGCCACCGACAGGTCGATCTCCTCGCGCTTGCTGACCTCCTTGGGCAGCGCGGTACCGTATTCCAGCTTTATTTTTTCCGCCGCATCAATGGAAATGCGCAAGCCGATGGCAATGTCCGACGTCACATGCTCGGAACCCACCGGCAGGATGGCCGTATGGAGAATATCTCCCTCTTCGTAGACCGCCAGACTGGTCGTGGAGCCCCCGATGTTAATGACCGCCGCGCCAAGCTGTTTGCTGCGGGGCGTCAGCACCGCTTCGGCCGTCGCCAACACCGCCAGCACCAGGTCATCCACGTCCAGCCCCGCCCGGAAGATGGCCTTGGTCAGGTTCTTGATCTGCGCGCTCAGCCCCTGGATAATTTGCGTATCCACTTCAAGCCGCACGCCGGTCATGCCGATCGGATCGCGGATGCCGGACTGGCCGTCCACGGTAAAACTCTTGGGAATGACGTGGAGGATCTCGTAGTTGGGCGGGGTCGCCACGGTACGCGCCGCTTCAATGGCCCGCTCCACGTCGGCCTCGGATATCTCGCCATTGGGTTTGGCCACCGCGACCACGCCACGGCTTTCCTGGGACGCGATATGACTGCCGGAAATTCCGACCCAGACGTGCTCAATATCCACCCCGGCAATGCGTTCGGCCTTCTCCAGACACGAAGAAATGGAAGAAACGGCATCATCAATGCTGGTAATGACGCCGCGGCTGATGCCAGCCGAAGGCACCTCGGCCACGCCGACGATGTGAGGCGGCTGGTCCGGCTGGATCGAGCGCTGGCCAACCGCGATCCGCACCGCGCTTGACCCGATGTCTAAACCTGCCAGGGTAGACGGTTCTGGCATAGAATCCCTCCTACAACGGTCAAAAACTTAACTGAACACCTTAATTATCCACACGCCGAAGGTCAATTTCTCGCGCCAACCGGCGCTTCGGCTTGGATTTATCATAGCACAAATCATGGAGCGGCCACAAGGTAGGGCCAGACCACCAGCAGGATAACCAAGGCTGCCGCACTGGCGGTGATCAAAACCGCCCCCGCCATCATGTTTTTCACCGCTGCGGCATAATGGTGGACGCGCGGCTGCGCCATGTCCACCAAACGTTCTGCGGCCGAATTCACCAGCTCCATCGCGGGGACGGCGGCCGCGGCCGCGATCACGATCGCCAGCTCCAGCGAATCTACGCCCAGCCAGATCGACCCGGCGACCGCAACCACCCCGGCGATGACCTGGAACCGGAAATTCTGCTCCTCCCGCAGTGCGGTCATGACCGCGGCGCTGGCGCGCCGGAGGCTCATGACGAATTTCTCAAAACTGAACGGCATAGCCCAATGAAGTTAACGGGAGCGGGAAAGCGCCCGGACGGCGACGGATGCCTCGAACGCGCTCATCTTGGCCGCCGCGATCTTTGTGTCATGGTCGAATCCGGCCAAATGCGCCAGCCCGTGGATGAGCAGCTCGATCACCTCGCGACGCGCGCTGTGCCCGTACGTTTTCGCTTGACGCACCGCAATGGGATAACAGATCACCACTTCACCCAATATCCGTTCGACCGGCCTGGGCCACGACGCGTCGTCGCGGGATGGGAAACTCAATACGTCGGTCGGCCCATTCACCCCGCGGGCGGCGCGGTTCAACCGACGTGAAATCACGCGATCCACCAGCGCAACGGTGACCGCCTTTCCTCTCGCCCGCGGCCAGCGGCTGCGGAATGCTCCCACCACGCGCGTGACCAGCGCTTTGGATATCGGCGCGCCAACCGGATTGGATAGCCTCACCATGACCCTACGGTCCCCACCGGAATGTCCCAATAATCGCCTCAAAAGTGGCGGAAAAACTCGGCGAACTCCCCGTCGCATAGGTGACGGCTACCACCGCCGACTTGTCCGGGGTCACGAAGTAGTACCGCGGTATGGCGTCGGCCGTACGCGCGCCCGCCACGCCGTTCGCGCTGAATTCCAACACCTGTGGATTTCCCCAACGCTGCAGCAGCGTGGACAGACGGCTCATCGGATGACGCTCGGCGACCATGGTTTCCCCGGTCTTCGTATCCAAGCGTACGGTCGCCACTCCGCCTTCGGTGGACTCCTGCGCCAGCCAAGCGGTCGGAAAGGCCCAACGGAAGCCCCCGCTGGTTGCGACAGCCGTGAACAGGCCATCGGCGACCAGTGTCCGCCCGGACGGATCGCGCGGACTATACCCCTTGCGGATCTCGTCACCGTCGCTGTAGCTGTCACCATCGGAATCGCTGACGGTCGGCTGTGTCGTGTACAGGCGCTCTTCATCCAGGCTCAAACCGTCGTTATCCTCGTCGCTCGCACCGCTGGGACCCGACGGCGTCGGAGACGGGCTGGGCGTCTCCGTGGGCTGAACGGTCGGCGCAATGGTCGGCTCCGCGGTCGGCGCTACGGTCGGTTCCGCTATCGGCGGCACCGTCGCTTCCGGCGTCGGGGTGAGCGCGGGACTGCTGTCCGGCAGGGGCGCTTCCTGCTCGACAGGTGCGGGGCCGAATTTCCAAATTGCCAGCGCCACTGCCGTCAGGAGCCCGACCACAATGACCGCCACGCCCACCAGGAGGAACGTTTTATTAGAGCGCGAACGCGGCGCCAAGTAGAACCGCTCCGGCATGACGCGGATCTGTTCGACGACGTCTGGCGCGATATTCGCCCCAGCCTGCGCCACCGTTGGCTGAGCATCGCTCTTTTTCTTTTTGCCAAACATTTTCTTTCTGATTATTCTTGGTGGTGGTAATACGGATTCAAAGCGTAAAACGCAAAGCGAAAAACAACAACATAAAAATGCAAAAATATCTTTTTCCCTTCAAGGTCAGGATGCTTGAACCCAACATAACACAGTTGTTTTGCATTTTCCGTTTTGCGGTTTGCGCTGCTCGGCCCATTATGGCTGCGGCGGCACTTCCTTGATCCGGCCGCCGCCCTTGGGATTGTAGCCATTCAGCACCTCGGCGCCATCCTGGTAGCCATCGCCGTCGGTGTCCGGGTTGGTCGGCTCGGTACCGAATACCTTGGTCTCATCGCGGTCGGTCAATCCGTCAGCATCGGTGTCGGTCGCGTACTTATTGGTGCCGTACAGCTCTTCCTCGCGGTCGGTTAACCCATCATGGTCGGTATCCGTTTCCACTTCGGCCGGCACCGGCTCAGGCGTCGCCGAGATCTCCGGGATCGGCGCGGTCGGTGATGGCTCAGGCGTCGCCGACGGTATCGGGGTGATATTTTCCGCGGGGGTTTCCTGCGGCTGCGGGGTGCCGCTCGATGGCGTTTGCGATGCCTGCCAGTACGTGTAAGCGACCCACGCGCCCGTTCCGAGAGCCGCCAAACCCAACAGGGTTACCAGCCCAATGATGAAGCTGCGGCGAGCCAGCAGGGGCGGCTGTTTGGCAACCGTACTTTGCTCTTCCTCGGTCGGGAATGAACGCTCGGCCTCTGCCGCGGTGGCCGCGGGGCGCTGCGGTCCCATCCCCTGCCCCGTTGGGATAAACCCCGGGCGCGGCTGGCGCACCAGCGGCCGCGAACGTTCCACCCCGGAAAAAATATCATCGGCCTGGGCGACCGGCGCGGGTCGAGGAGGCGCGGGCGGCAGCGGCGGGAGCATGCCATCTTCTCGCGGGGGCCGCACCTCCTCAGGTGCGGCGGGCGCGAACACGTCGGCCCCGGGAAGATTGGGCGGCGGCGCGGCGCGACCGGCCCCCGACGGCCGCGCGGCAGCCGCTGCCGGATCCACGGCATCAAAAATATCTTCCAATTGTTCGCCGCCAAACCGCTGGCTGTTGGCCATAGAGCAAAAGGTTACCTGTCCGTCTCGGACCGATGGATATAAAATACCATACCCGGTAGTACAACGATAGATATAGTAATTTCACGAACCACGCTCATGCTGGTCATTGCTCGGCAGGTGCACGATGCTGTGGGCATCTGTTGTCCTACCGGGCATACTCTCGCTACCGTTGCAGCCGTCCCGGACCCCGGGGGTCGAACCCGCCCTGGACTTCCACCCCGTCGGAATAACCGTCGCTGTCCGTATCAACTTTTTTAGGGTCGGTCCGATACACGCGCAACTCATCGTAGTCGGATAACCCATCGCTGTCGCTGTCGGCTGCTTTCGGGTCCGTCCGGTAGGAAGCCTGCTCGGCGTAGTCGGACAAACCGTCACCGTCGGTATCAACGGGCAGGCTCGCGAGGCAACGCTGGGCGGCTGCCGCGTCGGCGATCTTCCGACAGGCCTGGTAATCAACCTTGGTGGTGGCCTGAACCGTCCAGTACCGCTCCAGGCACCGCGTACGTACGGCCACCTCGTACTGGTCGCAGTACGAGGGGTCATCCACGCGGTTGTTGATGAGCACCTGCTGCTCGCAGAACACTCGGTCCTCGTCGGTCGGCGCCGATGCACAAGCGGAAAAATCGCTCCCCCAAGAAAGCACGGCGCTCCGACACCGTTGCTTCCCCTCATCGGTACTGATACTCCCGCAGGGTGCTTCGTCAATGCCGGTCGTCGCATACCACTCATAGCAGTTATCGCGGTCTTCCGCATTATCCACTGCCGCACACGCTGCGGGGTCGTTGGCTTTATGCGCCTTACCGCTCTGCACCGTGTTCCACACGTAGTACCCCACTTTTTGACATTCGGGAACCTTGTCCTTCGCCGCGATGTCGTCGCATCGCGCAACCTCTTCAGCGGTTGGCCCGGGACCGGTCGCCGCAGGCGATGCGGTCGCCCGAGGACCGGACGATGGCGTTACATTTCGCCCGCGCAGATACCACCATGCCCCGGCGACAACCGCGAAAACCAGCAGCAGGATGATGGCGAGATTACGAATAGCGCGCATAGCGGTCTACTGGCAAATGTAACGATCCACGCCGTTCACCCGCTCCAGGCAGGTAATGCGTAAATTGGTGATCTCCGACGCATTGCCGTCACGGTCCGAGCGCGTCACGATCTTGAACTTCAGGTAACGGCCCACCAGCTCGCCGGGCGCCGGGAACTGGTTGGAGGTAATCAGCGGGCTTTCCCCGATGCGGGCATTGAAATTATCGCGGTCGCGGGTCGTGTTGCGTTCGTCCACCGGTATCCACATATCGGAATCCACAGGCGGGAACCCATTCACATCGTCGGATGTGTAGACGTAGATATTGATGTAGCTGCCGCCGCGCTCCACTTTGTCGTAGAGGATCTTGCCCCAGCGGCGGCTCCAGCTGGTCACGGTGGTGTCAAAGGCGGAAAGCGCATCTGCGTCGCCCGGCGGGAAGGCGACAGCATTCTCGCGCAGCACCAAGGTACGGTTCAGTCCCAGGAAGTCACTATACATGTAAGGAGCGCCACCGCCGGGATTTCGATTGCTTAAGGGGAAGCACTGGGTCGGCACTCCCAGAGGATTGGCACCGCAGGTCGGCGTGCTGGGAGGAACGATACGGCACGCGCTGCCGCCGCTTTCCGAGATGGCCCAGATGCAACCCATACTGTCGCCGGACGCTCCATATGCGGCGCGATTACCCGCCGGCAACGGATGATCCTTAACCAGCACGCCGTCAGTGGTGAGTTCTCGTACATGGGGGCCGCCCGGCTGGGCGAGAAGCATGTTGCCCTTTGTGGTGATACCGACGCCGCGAGTGGCACCGTTGCTGAACCGGTCATACGACAGATCGGCATTCACTCGATCGACGCCGCCGCCGCCATCAAAACTGCCTACCCAGGCGCGTCCGTCCAGATCCACGGCGATACCATATATCCCCCCTCGAGGTACCAAGTTGCAGCTAATATCGGTACCGCACACTAAACCGGCTCTGCCGGCATTGCCTGGATCCAGTAGCCCGCCGATCTTGCGGATGACATTCTGCGAACGGCCGGAAATCCATATATTGTCCTGCTGGTCCACTGCCAGCCCGTAGGTCCACAGTCTGCCTTCGGTTGACCGCTCCGGCGTACACTCGTCATTCGAATTGTCGAGCCGGAACAACCGCCCGGGGTCATCAAATTCACCAACCCAGGCGAACCCCTCGCTGTCGATGGCAACACCCTTCCCATTGGCGCCATTGCCCTTCACGCCCTTGCATATCTTCACTACGCCCAATCCTTCGTCGAGCATGGTGACTTTTTCCGTACCGCGATCAACGATCCAGGCTTGACCAGCCTCGACGTTCACCGCCGTGCGCGACGGATTACCGATCTCGGACCCACAGTCACGGGCGGTACCCGCCGGGCAGGTGGTGTTACACCCATCACCGACCGTGGTATTTCCGTCAAAACACGGGAAACCTTCTCCTTCATAGACGTTCGTTGTCGCCGGGTTGTCAGGAATAGTCTTATTCGTATTTGCAGTTGCAGTCACCGTCACGCAGCCTGCCGGCCCGCAGAGCTGAGTATCGCCGGCGGAATTCATGCGCGGAAAATCCAGTACACAGTAAGCCTTTTCGCACTGCCCACTCCCATCACTGCAGGTATCACCTACGGACATGAAATCCGCATTGCAGTTCCCACCGCCATCATTGCAGCGGTAGACATTACCGCCGCTGTCACAGATGCGATATTCGTGCACGACCGTTCCAATGGGGTACACATCGGCGGTCCCAGGCTTCATAACCCCATCGACAGCCACCATTTGTGTGATGCGATTAGCGCCGCTCTGCGCCGCCCAGAGGTACGGCGTATGGACGATGGTCGGCGGCACGGTCAGCACGTCCACCTTGATGGGCATGCAGGTGCGCAACGTCTCGATCTGACAACGCAAGTTGTTGCAGGACGCGCAGAAGTTGTCCACCATGTACAGGGTCAAGCTCTCGGAAACCGGCCCAAGGCACTGGTTACGGATGGCCGAAACTCGCGCGGAAATGATGGCATCCGTCAGGATCTCCGACCGGAACTCAAGCTCATCCAGCCAGACCTGCGAGGTGTGCAGCCCCAGCACCCACAGCCACCAGCTGATATCCAGGTTGGGCGGCGGGGATACGGAACCGGCGGGTAACGAGATGTTGCGCGGCAAGCCGTCCAGGAACAGGCGGATATTGTCGAAGGTGAAGGTGCCGCCGCCGGCATCGGTCGCCCGCCAGGTCACCGCGACATGGTGCCAGGTGTTGGGTTGCCACGCGGTCCCCAGTTCGATGACCGCGCCGGAAATATCAGCCAGAGTCAGCTCGTCCACCCGGTCCTTGACGTTCACCCACATCGTCACCGAACGGTCCCCCGGTCCATAGACATTATTCGCTCCTGCCGGCATATCGTAGACCAAGGCGTCCCCGGGGTTGAACACCAGCGACGAGCCGAGCTTCACGGGGTTGCCGGCCGCATCCTGACTGCCGTCCGTCAACCCGTCGGCAAGACTGGAAACGGTCGCGCCCGCCATCGGACGGACGACGCTGCCGTCGCCACGCCGCGCGTCCAACGCCCCCGGCAGCACGCCGTCGAAGTGCGCAAGGAACAGGTCGGAAGCGACCCGCTGCAAGGGGTAGATCTGCCGGTAGGTCGCGCTGGAGCCGGTCGTGTACGGCTTGTCGCAGTTGGAGCCGACGTTGAAATTGTTGCTGTCACACTCCTCACACGTCTGCACGCCGCGCACCGGGTCGAAACACTGGTTGACGATGTCCTCGGTGTCGAACCCCAGGGTGATGCTGGAACGGCCATCGCCGATCCGCGTCAAACAAGTGTGTGAGCCGCCGGGGAACGGGTTGGGGCAGTCCCGCGGACCCAATGCCGCATCCGGCCTGGCCTCGGTGCAGGGGCCGGCGTCGCATGTACCCGCATACATCGCGGTCCACCCCGAAGCAAAGATCGGCGAACGTCCGGAGGCGGCCGTGAATCGGATCTCCACCGCATCCAGGTTGTTGCCGTCCGTCGCCGCAGCGGGGTTCCGCCAGGCGACGCTGGTAAAGTAGCCGCCATCGGGATTTAACGTCCCGTCCATGTTGCTCCAGTAAAAATCGTAGCATTCGCCAGAGCTCGTCCAAGCGTCGCACCGGGCCTGCGCGGCGGCATCCCCGCCGATCGCCAGTTGTCCATCGGCCTCGCTGACTTGCTGGATGAGCCGAGCATCCGTTGCCGGGAACGTGAACACGGTCGCGTTGGTATCCGCCGAGGTGATCTCATATACTGTGACACTCGCCACGTCGGCCAAGCTCGCCAGCGGAGCCGCCTGACGGACGTTTTCCACCTCGCGGTTGCCGCAGGCCTGCGCGTCGCAGTCGTCCGCGATGCCGTCCACATCCGCGTCGCGCGCGAACGACCGCCACGATACTTCATCGTGCGAGAGGGTCCGGGCGTAGCCTTCTTCGCGGAAAACGCGGTAGTTGGGTGACGGCAGTTCCGCAATGGTCCGGCCCGGGTACAGGCGTGCGTTCACGTCGTGGCCGGGCTGACGCTTCAACTGCTCCCAGTTGTAACAGGCGTCGCCGTCGGCATCGAGGTCACAAGCGTCGCCGCCGCAGAACTGGCAGCTGCCGCCCAGCCGGAATCCAAGCGAATCGTTGCAGCTCGCCACGTCGGAGCTGACCGACACGTACGGCTGCAGGGTGTCAAAACGGCAAGCATTGGCGTCCTGGTCGTAGTCGGCCTGGTCCGGGTTGTAGGTCGCCGGGCAGTTGTCCGACTTGAAGAAGGAGCCGGGGCAGCTGGAAACGTTGAACCCGGCGTCGCCGAACCGGTCGTTGTCGCGGTCGGTGCAGCGGTCACAGAGGTCACCGACGTTGTCCTCGTCGTAGTCGGGCTGCATGCAGACCCCGACCCCGCCGCCGACGGTTGCCCCCGGGACCGCGCCTACCCCGGGCACCGCGCCAGTGAAGACCGGCCGCTCCCGGAACCACAGCTGGCCATAGTTGGCGGCATTGAGCAGCGGGAATCCCGTACCGGCGTTGATACTCGTGAAATCGTTGAACGTTCCGCTACCGGCCCCACCCCCCGCGCCGCCGTCATACCAGTTGCCCAGACCCTGCGGACCGGGGTTAAGCACGTCGCCCTGGCTCATCATCGCGACCACCGAAATTTCCGCTTCGTCGCCCTCGGCGGTCGGGTCCGACAGGTCGTTGCCGATGCCGGGAACGTCCGCCTTCTTGACGCAGTAGTCCCCAGCACGTTCGCTGTCCCGCGGTCCCAACACGATGCCGCGCACCGGGTCCACCATCTCGTTGATGGTCACGGTGAAACGCCGGGCGCCGCCGGCCGCGGTTCCGGTCGCCTCGCGGTCGCAGACCACCAGATCCTGCAGGTAGCCGTGGAGCGCCGGGTCGGGTGACCCCTCCAATTGGACGGTTGCCGTGATGGGACCAACGCCGGGGTCGTAGGTGAACAGCAGCCGCGCATCATCAGCTCCGGTATTGGCTGCCATTCCGAACTCCGCCGTCGTCGCTCCCGTGACCCGCGCGTAATCGTTGAAATTCCAGACGCCGCAGCCGGGAGCCGGCCAGCAGCCAGCCGACAACGGCGGAATTTCGTACCGCCGATTCGTACTCGACTCGCCGACCGTCAACAGGCCACCGGTCACCGAAAACTCGCGGTCTAGTGCATTCAAGGCCGCCTCGCTCTCCGGCGTCCCGTTGTCAATCGCCCACCCGATGATAGTAACTCCTGCACTACTAAACGTGATACTGCCACGCACGAACGCGGAGTTAGTGGAGTCCGGCAGGTCGTGCCAATTGCGCAGGAGGATGGAGTGAACGTTATTGCGGGTGCTTGCCGCAATCGTCGCGCCGGTCTGGGAATCGCGGTACAACAACGGCAGCGCCACACCATCGCTATCGCTGCGGAACCGCTCCACGATGGCGATGAAGTCACCGCTGGCGGAGGTATCCGTGGACGCCTTCAGGGTCGGCCGATTGCCACATTGGAATGGGCTGGGTACCAGCGACCCGCCACCGCGACTACCGGACTTCACCGCCGCCTCCGGGTCATACTGCGGGCAGTAGGCAGCCTTCCAGAGCGACAGGTCGGCAAACGTCTTTAAGCCATCGGCAACGCCATTACGCCAGACCGCGTAAATCTCCTGCCCGGCGGCGCCGGGGGTATATGCGCCGGCCACCGGGAAGCTGTAGGCGTCCGGATGGATGGTCACCATAACGTCGGCGACCGGGATGGTATCAAACGCGCGCGCCTTGTAGTCGTCGGTGCCACCGCGCCCAGCGTTATGCGGAGCCCCGTCGAACCACCACGTCGCATCCATTCCTTCGTCAGGCGCGGCCGGATTGGGGTCATGGTTGTACCGTGCCGTCCAGCGTTTCGCATCGCTGTCGTCCATCCGCGCCACCATAGTCCAGCCACCGCCGTCGGTGGTCATATCGCAGTACACCTGCTCGACGCCCGTGCCGTCGCGGTTGACGTCGATCTGGTACCAATTGTTGCCATCCGGTGCGACCCCGTCGGACGACGCGCCCGCCCGCAGGATCTCCAGGCAGGAAGCAAAGAACGGCTGCGAACCGGCGAGGCCGAAGTCTAACACAAGTTTGGTCGTGCCGTTGCCCAGCGCGGTCGTTATGCTGTTGGGGCTGCCCAGCGCCGCTTCGGCATTCGGCGTGCTGCCGGCCTCAACCACCGGCGCGCCGGAAATGCGCTGGGCGTAAACCACCGCATTGGTCACCAGATCCAACCGCACGGCGTCCACGTTATGGCCGGGGCCGGTTGCAGCCGGGTCGCGGTAGGCGTCGATCGCCAGGAACAGCCCGGCCGGGTCGTCTGTGCCCGCGGCATTGCTCCAGTACAGGTCGTAGCACTCCCCTTCGCTGGTCCACAGGTCGCAGTCCTGCGCGGGGTTGCCGTTCACCCCGAGGCCGGTCGCGGCGGCCTGTTCGCTGGGGATGTCCGTCGTCAGCTCGGCACCGCCGATACCAGTATCGAACGCGTAGGATTTGATCTCGCCGGAACGCTCGAACAGGGTCAGCGCCTTGACGTTGCCGCGCGGCGGATTGACGCAGTCAGCAGAACTGTTGCAGATGGCGCCATGGAAACGGCCGCCCACGCAGCGGGTGGGGTTGTTCAGCACGCGGCAATTGTCCATCGGCCGGTACGTTTCCTGGCCCGGGTCCCACCCCAACGGCGGCCACCCGGGGCGCTGGCAACTTTCGCCTTCATTATCCCGGCGGAATCCGACCGTGAAATCATCCACGTTCAGCGAGGCGTTGTTGCCGAAGATGACCGGGCTGGTGATGGCATTCTCCAAGGCCAGTTCAAAAGCGATGGGGTCGTTGGCCAACGAACGGTTAATCTCAAAGTTTGATCGAAGCGAATACCACCCATCACCTAGGTCCTGCACCCAAACAGGCTCCCGCAGCGGCAGCCGGAACCCGAGGCCATCGCCAAGGACCGGCCCGTCGGGCGGGTCTTGGCAACTGACCCGGTACTCCAGCCCGTGCAATGGGGCCTTGACCTGGAAGCGGGTGCAGGCGCGGATGGGACGGAATCGGAGGCGGCCCACCATCTGCGGGTCGGACGGCCTGACCCTTGCCTGCATGACGTACTTGACCGGATAATCCGGCGAGGTCTGCAGGAACTGCGGATTGCGCGCGCTGCGCAGCGCCAGGTACTGCCCGGGCGCGAGATTCTGGATAAGGATCTCGGCGCTGTGCACGCCGCGGTAGGCGCGGGCGTGGTTGTTGCTGGGGTGAAAATCGCTCAACCGCCGGTAGTCGGTCGCCTGCCGCAGGTGGGCGTCCGCGCCGGCGCTGGCGAACATCTGCCAGCCGTTCAGCCCGTCTTCAAAGCTGGAATTCCCGACGAGCTGGTCGGTGAGCTGGTCGTTGTCCGAGTCGATGCAGGAATCGCAGCGGTACCCGGTGCCGTCATTATCATAGTCCTCCTGGCCGGGGTTGAACCCCTGGCTCAACTGCGCGCCGGTGAGCTGGCAGTTGTCGCGTCGACAGGATTCCGCCGGTAACCCCGACCCCCAGCCGTCGCTGTCGGGGTCGGTGCACAGGTCGCACGCGTCGCCCCACTCGCGTCCGTTGGGCCACACCTGGCCGGCATGCACGTCCGGCGACTGCTGCTGGCAGAGCTCGGCCCGCACAACGCCGGCGCTGTCAAAACACGTGTTAGGTGCGATGGTGCAATCGCGTCCGGCCTCACCCGGGCGTGCCGTGGCGATAACTCCGCCACCGATATCGACTTGCGCCACACAGTACCGTCGCTGCTGTGCGGCCGGCACTGCGAGCGCGCCATCGCTGTTCGTTTGCGACGGGTTGTAGACGGTCGGGCAGTTGTCCACCGCGTCGCATTGGCCGTCGCGATCCAGGTCCTGCGCGCAGTTGGTGTCGCAGGCGTCGCCGGTGTTGTCGCTGTCCGCATCGCGCTGATCGGGATTGGGCACGTCCGGGCAGTTGTCGGGGCGGTAGCCGTACTGCGGGTTATCCAGCCCGTTCTCGCACACCCCGTCGTGGTCCAGGTCGTTCTCCCCGGAATTCGGGCACGGGTCGCAGACATCGCCAAAGCCATCCACGGTGGACCAGATCTCAAGCTCGGAAAGCCGGTCGGTCGGGGGCGAGACATTGGGAATATCCGTGCCCGTCGTACGGTAGAGACGGACGTACTGCGCGTACTGCTCGGGGAAATTATACATGACGCCCGGCGGGTCGCAGATCGGGTCGTTGGGCGGGTTGGTCGATGTCGGGCAGTTCACCCCGCGATGGTCCGTGAAGTTGCTGATCCGCTCCTGAACGCCGATGAAACGGCCGGCCACCGTGCCGGGCCAGTTGTTCTCGGTCGCGACCACCGTGAACTGGCCGGCGCTAAAGAAGGGGTCATTGCTCACCTGGACCTCAAAGCGCTGGAAGAAGGTGGTCGGCGTCCCGGGATTCGGGAACACCCGCACTTGGTTGAACCGCATCGCCCGCCCCAGGTTGATGCCAATGTATGCGTTCTGGGTATGCCCCGCCTGGTTCACGTTGGCCGGCGCCCAATAGGAGACATTGTCAAAGAAGTGGCCGGAATTGACGTTATCCGAGGTAAACGAGAAGAACGGGCTGGAGATCGGTTCCTTGCCGCGCGCAATGTTGGTCGGGTTGATGTCCGAATCCATCTGCCAGCAGGTCCCGGCATTGCCGCACTCGCGATTGGTGCCCGACGGGCAAAGCGTGCCGTCCGGCTGCGCGCCGCCGAGACACTGGTACGGATTCGCATTATTGGGGCAATTATCCTGGTCATCGCGCACGCCGTCGCGGTCCGCGTCGCCTTCGCCCAGCGCCAGGAAATTGAAGCAGGCGTCGCCCATGCCCGAGACGCTTTCCGAACCTTCACGCCAGCCGCCGCGCTCCTTGGGGAATTCCAGCCGCGTGTAGAGCCGGTACCCCTGCCCATTGCGCGTGCGGTCCACGCTGTAGCCGTAGACGTACGCCCGCAGCGGGCAGCCGAACCGCAGCCCCTGCTCATCCCAGCAGGTTTTGCTGTCGTATGGCGGAATGCAGCCGACAAACTGGTTGATGGGGTCGGTCGGGGGCACGCCGCCCAATTGCTGCGCGAACGTCTGCCCCCACGACGGCCAGACCGAGAAACTGTGGCCCGGCACGTAGGTGCCGCCCGTGAACTCGCGCCGCACCGCGTCCCACAGCGGGAAACCGCCGCGCTTCCGGGCCGATGCGCGCAGCGCCAATTGCAGGTCCTGGAGCTGACCGAACCGGATGGCGTCGCGGCGGATCTTGGACTGCGGATTCAGACAGGAATTATCCGCCTGACCCGGGCAATCCAGGTCATTAGCGCAAGCGACGTTGCTGCAGACGCCAGCCGTGCCGCAGGAATCCCCGACGCCCGGCTGGATGCACACACCGGCAGTGCCGGCGTCGCCATCGCCGTCACAGGGATTGCCGGCAGCGGCACAGCCGGCAAACACGTCTCCGGTATCGCTGCACCGCAACGCGCTACAGTTGCCGCCCGCCTCGCTGCAGGACATCGCCGCGCACGCGCCCACGGACACCAGGTCGGTATTGAACTTCCAGTTCCGCGACAGCTCGTCAAAAATGGACAGCGTCTGCTCGCCCGCGCCTTCGTTGTAGGACATCAGGTAAATATTGGCGAACAATTTTTGGGCCTGGCACACGCCGCCCGCGCATGGGCCATTGTTGCCGACCGAACAGACCGCGCCGTTACTATCGCACGCGCTGTTGTCGCCAGCCGTCAAGGTGACCAAATTGGTCGCGCCCACATATACCGTGCGACCGTCGCGGATCGCGGAGTACCCGTCCACCAAGGTAGACTGGGGCGACTTGCCGCGGTTGGGCACATTGTAGACGCAGCGGCCCGTGACACAGTCGGCATCGCCGAAACACAGCCCATTGAGGGACGCGATATCCTCGGGTTCCGAGCAGGTACCGCTGCCGTCGGCGCAGGTCGCGCCGAGCGTCCGGCCGGCACAATCGACGACACTCAAGTTGTCGCTGCAGCGGAACGACGCGTTGGAGCAAATACCGCTCGCGTACCAGGTGCCGGGCGACACGCGCCAGGGGTTGGCAAGTACCTGCACGCCGATGACGTCATGCTTGATATTCGCCTTGCCGAACCCGATACGGCAGACGGCGATGGTCTCATTCCCGTTCTGCGTGGCGTCATCGTTCTCATAGCGAAACGCGACCAGCAACGGCCGCCCGGCATCGACGTCGCTGCGCGCCTGACCAAGGTCAAAGGTAACGATCTGCCGGCTGGAGAGCTCCAGCGACGGGAGGATACGCGCCTGTTCCGGCGCGTCCACCGCGCCATCGCGGTCATGATCAATCGCGATGGAGATCGCGCTGGCGGGCTCGAAGTCCGGGTCGTTGTTCACCACCTCGAAAGCAACCTGGTAGTGCCCGGTTTCCGGGACGTTCAACGCATAGGCCAGCTGCACGACCGCGCCGGTATTGCCCATCATGCACTGTGTATCGCCGGCCGATCCGGTCCTCGCCATCAAGGTGGTCAAAAAATTGTTGGACCCCGCCACCTGCATGTCCGTACCCTGGATGATCTGCACCGCCGGCGTCTCCTGGAAATAATTCAAAGGGAAGAGGAACTGCTTGGGCAGGCTGGACGCGCGCACGGTCGGCGGCGCCTGCACCGGCGGCAGGTCGTCGTTAGCCGACGGCGTGCGGTTCAAGTCGCGGCAGTAGAAGAGCTCAAAATTGGTGTAGGGGGCTTTGTTGTCCGTTGCTCCCGCGCCGATGGGAAACACTGACGTATCCTTCCACGGGAACACCCATGGATCTGGCCAGGGGTTGGCGCAGACGAAATTCGTGATATCCACCAGCTGCTCGGCACGGCCTTGTGTAGCGCCCGAACCGGTCGCGACGACTGCCACGCGTGCCTCGCCATTCACGAACGTGTTGGTGGTAATGAGCGTGGAATCATCCAGCGCGGTCGCGGTGGTGCACCCCGCAACCACGGAACACGACAGATTGACGGCGCCGTTCACGTCGTAGGCCTCGCGCCACTGATAGGTGACGGATGCCGCCGGCTGGCCCGCGCTGCGGTCATAGCACTCCGCGTCATAGGCGTGCTGATTGCCGGTAACTGCGAGGTCTAAATCCCCCTGGCAGGTATTGCCGGCGCAAGCGAACTGGTCCTGGAAACCGTAGACTCCTTTGGGCATCAGCCAAGCGCGCACCGCGTCGCACCGGCACTGCCGCGCGCCCCGCGCAATGGAGAAGTCCCAATGCACGTCGCCGCCGATACCGCCGTTCAAAGGCAGCCCGGAAACGCCGACGATCCGGTCGGCCCCGACCTTCAGCACCATATGGTAACGGAGGTCGGCCGTATCGCTGGTAGGCAAATTGGTCGGCCGCACCACGCTCAAGCGCTCGGAGATGGGGTTGTAGGCCAATTCTTGAATAAGGTTTTCGTCCGGCATGCAGCCGCCGCCGTCGGTGTAGTCCGTATCGCTGCACAGCAGCACGTTGTCGTAGAAACCGGTGCCGTCGCGGCGCAGGAGCGACTCGCGGTCCATCGGCCCGTCAAAGGTGACCGATATCTGCGGGCTGGAACAGTTGACGACCCCCGCATCCGTACAAGCGTCCGCGGTGCCGGTGGGCGTGCAGCGGTCCACTTGCGGAGCGCCGGCCAACGACGCGCCGGAAATGCACTGGGCCGCCACCGCCTGATAGCGCGCTTCTATCTCCTGCGCGTCCATCACCCCTTGGCCGAGCTCAAGTTCATCGATATCGGCGCGGGCGTCGGTCGCTGCCATAATAAAGTCATTCCCAACGCGCAGACGGGTCGTCCCATCCACCACGATCGGCGCGACGGCTCCGCGGGCAACCACCGGGGGCTGGCCGTCAAGGCTCATGCCGACGACGACATCGGCGCCCTGGATCTCCCACGAGGCAACCACCAGGTGCCATTCATCGCCGACAGTGGCGAACTGCGCGCCGTTCATCGCTACCTGGATACCACCGTAGTTGATCCTGACGGTTGAAAACCCCCCAACCGAGGTGAAGATGATATTGAAAAGATCGTTCGTGGTCGCCAACAATGTCCGGCTCGTGGCCAGCGACTCCCGTGACCGCAACCAGAGCGAAACGGTACCTTGCCGCGGATCGAACAAACCGGCTGCCGGGTACTCGAGCAGGTCGGTGTCAGCATCAAAAGTAACCGCCTGTCCCAGCCGCGCCGTGCCGCCGTCGGTCAAACCATTGTTGTACGTCAGGCCGACCTGCGTCGACGGTTCCAGAGTGCGGCCGTTGCCCAGGTCCAGCCTCGGCACGCCGTCAAAATGGCCGATTACCGTGGTGTCCACGCCGGGCTGCAGCGGGTAGATGTTGTAGCGCGTGCCGGAACGGTACGGCAGCTGGCACAGATTGCCGACCGCGAACCGCGCCAGACCCGACACCCCGTCGGGAGGATAGAACGCTTCAATATCCGCTTGCCGTGCGCCGACAAACGGCGTCCATTGAGCGACCGCGGTCACCGTCAACTGCCGGTTATTCGCGCCGGCAGCCCCCGGAGCGCCGGCAATCGCCGGGTCGCTGGTGATCTGCCGCCACTCCCACCGGTAATTGACCGTGGGTATCAACTGCGCCCGCTGCGCCGGGTCAATATCCATCCAGAAGGTGCCGGTACGGGTGACTGCCGCATCGCTGAAGCTCATCCAAATCCCGCAACCCAGAACGACCGTCCCCGCGCTGTCCATCCGCGCCGCGGGCAAAAAGCCGCCGGGCAAAGACACGCGGGTGGCGGCCGCGCAGTCGTTGGCCGAGTTGGCGGAGATGGCGTAGTTCACGCCATCGGTGCTCGCTGGACAGATGAAGACGTTCGCGCTGCACCCCAACACTCCCCCAAGGGTTGGGGTTCCCACCCCAGCGCCGATACGCGTGACCGCCCCACCCACCACCGTTGCGGAACGCAACGGTCCCACAAGCGACGCATTGTAAACCTGCGAGTCGCTGGGCCGGACCTGGGCGAACGCCGGGTCCACTTCCACGTCGGTCGCGCGGCACACCTGCGTGCCAGTCCGGAACGTCCACCTGCACTCGCCGGGTCGGCAGACCAACGGCCGCGGCGTGGCGCTCGTATCAAAGATAGCTGCGGCATTCGTTTCAAGATCAACTTCGTAGGTCGCGTTCTGCGCCCAGCGCGACCCGTTCGGCGTAATAGTTACCGCGTTCCCATTGACGAGGATTTGGGTCGCCGGTGTCGTGATGCCGTACGCCCCGCCGTTCTCCGCAAGCCGAACCTGTGCCCGCACGGTTGCGATATCCGGCGGAGCGCTGAAATGAACTACAATGGCTTCGTTCAAACACGCCTCGGTTGACCCTTCCGGCTGTTTGGAGGTGATGCGGAAAGGCCCGCCCGCGCCGCCCGTACCATCCGTCGGCACGATGAACGTGCCGCGGCCGACCACCGTGCCGTCGGCAGCCGTAATATTCGCAGTCCCGACCCCAATAGCTTCTACCAACTGGTGTGGGCTGGTGATAGTGCTCGCCGTCCCCGTCAGCAAACAGCTGTTGGTACACCCGTCGGTGTTATCGCCGCCGTATTCGCCGGTATCGCACTCTTCCCCGGATTCAATGTTGCGATTACCACAGACCGAGATGGGCGCCGCTTGCGCGTTGCCGGCAATGCCGGTGGTTGTACAATTTGTGGCACAATTCCCCACCGCCGCGCCCCGCGGCCGCCGGTTGTTGGCAAAATCGCTAGACGCACAGGACCCATACCAGATGGGCGCCATGCCTGCACCCGCCCCGCACACCTCACAGGCCTCGCCTGGCCCAACGATTCCGTCGCCGCAGACCGAACGGCCAAATCGCGGTCCTTCCAGTTGGCAATTAACGCCGCAACCGTCGCCGGACAGCAGGTTGCCATCATCACATTGCTCCTCGCCGTTCTCGGGGATACCATCACCGTCATTTTCCACGATGCCATTACCACACGCCCACGAAGCTACGCTCCCCGGTCGCACGGTATTGCCGGTATCGGTATCGGGGTTAATCTGGCAGGACGCGTCGCAGTTGTCGGTCGCAACGTCCGGCCCGTTGTCGCATTCCTCCCCCGTTTCCATCACCGCGTTGCCGCAGCCGTTCGTGCCGCCTGCCGGCCCAAGGATTGCCGCAACACCTGCGGCGGACGACGCCCATAGCCAATCAATGCTGAACGGGTCCAGACGCTGGCCGAGCGGGTCGCAGGCATCCGGGGTCTTTCTGGGGATGGCCGTGTACGGCACCCGCTGGGGTGGATACGCCGTCACGGTCGGCGGCGACACATCCACCTTGCTCACCGCGCAGAGCGAAAAATTCTCCTGCACCTTGAACACCCAGGAGTAAGAATCCAGGGTGCCGTTGTTATCAGCGTCAAAATTCAGTTTGCCCAGGCCCTTGCCCTCGGTGCTGGCAAGCCCCGTATCCGCGCCTGCTGCGTCGGTATCCGAATCCAACACCACGCGGTAATACACGCCGGGGATGAGACGGCCGCCATTGTGGGCGTTGACGGGGCTGAATGTGGCAATCGTGCCGCCGCCGGACACCGTCACGCCCGTCAGACTCACTAAATTATCCGGATTCGGCACACAGATATAATCAAGCCCGCAAACGTACAGCCGCGTGTGATTAGTGTTGGAAAGCCGGTTGGCGTCCGCAGCATCATTTTCCATCGGCAGGGAGAACTCCACGCCTAGTTGCGCATTGGGACACGCCGACTGACAGTCCGGCCATTTGCGCAGCACCACCGGGGTAGCCAGGTCAACGGAAATTCTACATATACCGACTTCTGTCGTCTGCGCAGGAATGGTCACGGAAACATTCGTGCCTGAAGTTTGGCCTTGGGCAGTCGCCGTCTCGCGCTCGGTGGTGCTGCCGCCGATACTGACGCGCGCGGCGTCGGCGGTTGCCCATAACCACGTTGATGTTCGCAAATCCAATAACATGCAGGCGTTCTCGCTCGACCATGCCTCACCGGTCAAGGGCTGCGTATCGCCGCGACTGTAAAGAGCCGCCTGTTCCGGACTGCAGCCGACGCACCCAACCTGACCGGGAGCGATGTTGTTACGAGTCCGGAATACCCAGACGAAATTGCCCGTGCTCGGGTCGGTATTGGCCAACTGCTCCCCGCTGGGCGACCTGATATCCTTAGTCAACGTAACCCGATACCAATGATCTTCCTGGAGCGGCTGTCCTGGGGCAAATGGCGTGAGTGTCACATTGATCCGATGAGCGCGAACACCATGGTAGACCCACTCCACCAACGGTGTAACGGCGCTGGCATGATTGGTGGTGGCATCACAAGTTGCTGGATCGAAAGTTGCCCCGGTACCACAAAGTTCGACTTTGACGGTTGACAAGGTCACCGTCGAGGGATCGAGCAAGCGATCGATACTGGCCGAGATCAGCGCATTGACCGGGACCTCGCTGCCCGGCGGCGGCGTCGGGCTGGAGTAGCCGCCCACAGAGCAATCCAGCGTCCGGGTACATTGCTGGATCACCCGCGGGCCGACCTTACCGGTAATGAAATGCCACCGATAGGAGCTTTGCATGGTCACGCCGCCGCAGGAACCGGCGGGCGCGCACGACCCACTGTACGGTCCCACCGCGCAGCATTCTTGCCCACCCGTGCAGGCTTCCTGGCCGCGGCAGTCGCCGACCGAAAACAGCAGCGGGTTGCTATTCACAGGACCCGGATTTTGCACCCGCACGTCGCCGGTCACCGCGCCACCAGGGACGGTTGCCGTTAATTGATCGGCGTTGCTGGGATCACCCGATAATGAAACCGATGAAGGCGGCGCGATTACCGTTCCTGCTGATGCAGTGAATACCACTTGAGAGTCCGCAGGTGGATTTTTTACGAACCGCTCGCCGTAAATCGTAATGCGCGCCGTGCCCGCCGGCCCGTTGTCCGGCTGCAGTTTGCAAATCCCAGGGCCCGCAGTGCCGCCGACCGTCAGGTCGTCAAGAGCCGGACCGTTGGTGTCGGCGCTCGTATCGCGCAAACCCGCATCGGTCACCACTTCAATGGGGCCGGTGACCGCGCCGGTCGGCACCTTCACCAGGATTCTGCTGTCGCTCCAGATGTCCGAGCCGCACTGCGATGGGAAGGTGAAATTACCGTTCCGCTTGGCTGCCTCCGTACACCCGGCATCACCGCAGAATTTTACCGTCCCGCTCCCCTGCCGCCCGCCAAAGTTGGCGCCGATGATGGTGAGGTAGTCTTCGATTGCCGCATTGTGCGGAGCAGCATTCGGCCCGCTGAATTCCAAAATAACAGGGTGGTCGGCGCCGGGCTGCACACGAAAACCAAGATTGTTGCTGGGCTGCGAGCCGTCCACTTCCAGCCACACCCGCACAAGGCCTGGCACCAAGCTCGGCACCACGCCACTGTTGACTTCGGTATTGTTCCAGACCGACGGTACGCCGAACGCTGCCAAGTGGCCGCCAAACAGGATGCGGTCATTGGTTGCATCGGCGTCCGTGCGCAGTAGCCGGATACCGTGAATATGCACGGGGTCCTTGAATTCGCCGGACGTCGGGTCAAGCCGACAGATGCCGGGCAAGACCGCAGCTGGGTTTACATCAAAATCCGGGATGGCACGCTCGGTGCTCCGCGGCGCGTTGTTTGTAATATCCTGCTGGCCGTCGCCGGTGGTGACGCGAATCGGACCGTCCACCGCTCCGGCCGGCACCACTACAATGATCTCCGTATCCGTCCACGTGTTACCACAGGCCGCATTCACCGAGCCGGCAAGCCCTGCCACCACCCATCCGCCGCCATTTGAAAATTCAACCACGCTGCTGCCTGCAACGTAGGCGCCAAAATTGCGGCCGATGATGGTTACGAGGTTGCCAACCGCGCCGAACGGCTGGTCATCGTTGTACTGGTCGCCGTCGGGGTCCACGGGCGTGCCGTCGTTGTCCGTCTGCACGTCGTTGGCCGGGCTGACATAGTCAATGAACGGCGGTTCCACACACAGACAGCTGGTCGTGCTGCAACCGAATGCACACACGCTGTCGTTGGGTTGACACGCGGGTGTCGCAGTGTCGATGTCGCACGCTACGCCGGAACACGCGCCGCACTCTGATCCGCCGCAGTCCACCCCAAGCTCACCGGCAGCGGCATCTTGGACGCCGTTGCAGCAATGCCCTGGCCGCACCTGGTAGGTGCGCTCGCTGCGCGCCTTGTGGTCGTCAAAATCAAAGGCCTCGGCGCGCACCCGCAGCGATCCGAGCGGATAACCCGTCAAATCCACCGCGATGTCGGCAGTACCCGCGGCCTCGCTGCCTGCGGGCGTATCGTAGTCCGGCCAAACGATGGCGGGGTTGGTCAGGTTATCGAACGCGACCAGGTCCACGCCGGAATCGGGGTCGGAATAACTGGCGCGCAAATGCTGGCCCACATCGGCGCAAATGTTACCGGGCAGCAGGTTCACTGATGGGGCCTGGAGGTCAACGATATCGTTGGTCTTAAAGAACCAGACGCACTGGGAGCGGCAGAAACCGCCCGTACCGCAAGCAGCGCCCAGCGCCCCGCAAACTCCTGCCGGGTCGCTGCAAAATACCGCCGGGTCGCAGCTCACTGCCTGCCCGCCACACTGCAGCGGCGGCTGCACCGTCACCTTGTATTTCCGGTCGGACCGGAAACACTTCGCGCCGGTACCGGGACAAAAGGAATCGTCGAGCGGCTTGAACTCAGCACGACGGCCATTCGTAGTGATGGTTCCCGGCACCGAATTACCCCCGCAGGTTCCCAAACACTCGCCGGACAAACAAGCGAAGTCTGACAGGCAGACATCGCCATTACTGCCGGTAGCACCCGGTTCCTCCAGTTGCACCAAAAAATTCGTCTGCAGGTCTGCGCCCTGCACCGGGCCTTGGTTAAAATTCACCCGCACCACCGAGTTTTTCACGCGGTTATCACGGTCGGGGCTGACTGTATTAATACGGCACGCAAGCGTGGTTCCACCTGGCCCCGGACCCGGTCCTGGCCCCGGACCACCGCCGCCGGCAACCGGCCCCGTCGCGGAGACCAGCGAACGGATGACGAAACTGACAATGGCAAACGCGCCAAAAATGAGGAACAGCCCGATGACGGCTTCCACCAGGATACGTTTGGCTCGGTCCACCTTCTGCGGGTCGCCAGCTGCCGTCATCCACAACCACCCGGCGTAGATGATGATGAGTACGGCCACGACTCCCAGGAACCCGAACAGGACCTGGATGATGCGCATGATGGTCACGCGCAAATCCTGCGTACCCCACCCCACGATTGTCCCGAATCCCAGCCCTTCGTTCACCGACGCACCCAGCTGCGCGAAAGCGGGAGCGGCGACGGCAAGTCCGCCCGCCAGCGTCAGGGCGGCAGCCAGGGTCAGGTATTTTGTGGAACGGGATGGCTTCAGATATCGCGGTATCAAGTATGAAGTATCAGGTATCAAGGAAACCGTGTCGGCCAATCCTTAATACTTGATACTCAATACTAAATACTCCACTAATTCGTGCACGGGGTTGCCCGCGCGGTTCCGTTGCAGCAGTACTTGTTGACGCGGTCGGTGTTGCACGCGCCGCCGCCGGAGTTTGGCCCCTCGGACGGCAGGTAGCAGTTCTGGTACAGGTCCTTGATGCCCGAACCCATGTCCGCGCCGTAGCGGCTGTACTCGGCCAGCGGCGTGTGGTTGATCTGGACCTCGGTGAAATCCGGATACCCGTCGGACGTGGAATCGCGGCCGACGTTGGTTATCCACCACCCCGAGCAGCGGCCGCCGCTACCGCACGCATAATCCTTCAGCGTCACGTGCTGACGCGTCTGGCAAGAAAAACCGCTCGCTGCACCCGTGCGGTTCTTACAGTCGCCATCGACCTGGCAATAATTATCCTGGCCCGACTGGCTGCGACAGGTGAAAGAACCCCCGCCGCCGTTATCGCACACTTCACCGGTCTTGCAATCGTTGTCCACTGTGCACCCGCAACGCCCGTCGCGGTAGCGGTTGTCCGGCTTCAGGCTGGACGACGAGAGGAGCTTATCAAATTGCGCCGTTGGTAAGGTGGTAATGGGCAGCCCGACGCCGGGGTCAGTGGCGGCAACGTCCATGTTCGGCGCAATTCCGTCTTCGTTCGGGGTGATTGGCCCGGCCGTGTCGATTTTGATGGCGGGCGGCTTCAGTTCCAGCCGGTTGCTGGCCCAGAACGTCCACTGCACGCCGTCGCCATTTGAAGCAATTGAATCATTCAACGAATGGTAGGGTGACGCTGGACCCGGCAAGGGACCCTGCGCGCCGTTCACCTTGTTGCCGTCCAGCGAATTTTGCGCGGCATCCATCGCGCCGTCGGGCGGCGTACGCGACGTTGGGAAATTTTGGAGAGCCGAATTTACGCAGATGCCTGCGGCGTTGCAATCCGGGAACGAAGAGTCGTAACAGTCGTTCGCGGTGGACGCATCACCTTCATTGCACTGGTACAGTTGCGCCGCCTGCACGCGGATTTGGTAGCGGGTGACTCCGGCGATATTGCCGGCAACCGGTTGCACGGTCGGCAAACAGTAGATCTGGTCGCCGCAGGAGTTGCGAACGGCATTGCAGGTGGCACCTCCGCCTCCGCAGTCGGCATCTCGGACGCACGGCGAATCCGAGTTGCTGCATAAGCCGCACAGCGTCGCGGACTGGAATTCCACGGTCTGGTACTGGTTGGAAATGATGAACGTGCCGGCCACGAACTCGTAGGCGTCGAATGTACCGTTATTATTCAAGTCAGCCTGAATAGTTACGAACGGCGGGTCAGTTGAATCCACTAAGGAACCAACATTTTCGTAATCAGGTTGGCCGGCCCCAGATTCCGCGCCGTCGTTCACCGCCACGGGCACCAGCACCGGACCGCTGACGGTGAGCGGGAACATCGCTTCCGAATAATCAAACCTCGGCACGGCGTTGCGGGCGACGTCCAGCGCTTCCACAATGCCGCCCGCGCCCAGGGTTTGCGTGAATCCGGGGTCGCGGCCGCCGCTGAATGGCGGAACAGATACGGCCGCCCAGCCGCCCGATGGCGTGATGCGAATACGGTTGCCTGCGGCCCCGGCAACGGTGGCAGTCAACGTGACAGTATCGGTTCCACCGGAAGCCCCGGACACGTCCGGATTTTGCACTTCCGCGGTAAGTTTGGTGGCGATGTTATTGGCGATCTGCAATGGCGTGAGCGGCGTTGCCGGCGGGCCGACCACGATTTCTGTTGCGCTCCCGCCTGCATCCACGAACGTGTACGTCGGGCTCTGTCCTACGCGCAACGTGTCGGCTGGCCGCGTGGCAATGGCTCGGAAACGCCATTGGTTGCCATCCTGAATATCTCCCGCCGCTATTGCTGCGGGAATATCGCTGATATTCACTCCACCATCAACAAACCCGATAGCCACACTGCAGCCAAGGGTAATGCTGTTGCCGCCCACCACGCCGTTGGTCAGCCACCCGCCGAACGCGACATCGGGTGCGGTGCAATCCGCAGCTGATACGGATTTCGGGTGAACTTCAAAACGGTTCGCCCCGCCGTTATATCTCACGCAGACCAGATTATCCTGTGCGCAGGTGTACGTGGTTGTGCGCAGTGATGCGTCAGGAGAGGCCGGCACGTCTTTACCAAGATACGACGTTTGCGCCACCTGGAGCGTATTTGGCCGGCTATTCACCTTTAGCGACCCCGTTGCCCGTACGGCCGCCTGGTCGGCATACGTATCTTTAGTATCGTCCGGCTGCGGGAACACGACATCCAACGTCGGCGGCGTCAGGTCCAGCCGCGTACCGACGGTGAAAGTCCAGGAATAACCACCCTCATCGGGGCCACCGCACCTCGTGAAAGCGTTATTACCATCTGCTTTCTTGATTCCACATCCCAAAATCACTCTGTAGCGCACGTCGCGCACGCCATCGCCCAAGTATGGTAAGGAATCAAAGGTGAATGTCAGGTTATCGCCGCTTGCGGCATTAACGTCGGCTGATAATAGGGCGGGTAGCAACACGTTATTTTCATCATACGCTCGGATGAGGATTTGGCCGCTAATCTTGTCCACGCCGCCAATGGTTTGCAGCAGCGTTGAGCGGTCCATCAGCTCCTTGAACGTCACGAAAATCAACGTGTTCCTCGGCACATCCCGAGCCCCTGGCGCCGGGTACACGCTTTCAATGATACCCGCGCCCAGCGTGTCGCAGTTGGTACACGGCAGGGTCGGCGGTGGGCGTCTGGTTCTCCCCTGCGGCCCGGCAGCGTCGGACAACGCCCGGATGACAAAGCTGACAATGGCAAATGCCATGAAAATGACCAGCAGCCCGAGCGCCGCGTTGATGAGCGTACGCTTGGCTTCGTCTATCTTTTGCGGGTCGCCGCCCGAGGTCATCCAGCGCCAGCCGGCATACAGGATGATGAGCACCGCGACCACTCCCAGGAACCCGAACAGCACCTGGATGATGCGCATGATGGTCACGCGCAAGTCCTGCGTGCCCCACCCGACGATAGTGCCGTAGCTCAACCCTTCGTTGACCGAGGCGCCGAGCTGCGCGGATGCGGGCGCAGCAACAAAAACGGCTACCATCAGGGTCAGAACGACCACGCCGATGGTAGCCGAAAATTTCGACCACGACGCAACAATCTTTTGTTTTTGGTGCCCGCTCGACTGCATGCTGTGTCACTCCCCCACCCTAACTCCTCTCCCTGAGGGAGAGGGTGGCCCCAGGCCGGGTGAGGGCTCTATTCTTTTTATTAGACAATCAACTATTTTCTGATATACGGCTTCAACATTGTGATCAACCTCGTTATTCCACACGCGAATTACTTGATAGCCAAGCTCGTGGAGGTATCCATCGCGTACCGTGTCGCGGAATCGTGCGAACATTTCATTATGTCCTCCACCGTCAAGTTCGACCACCAGCCCGGCCTGAACGCAGCAGAAGTCCGCAACATACTTACCGATAGGGTACTGACGCCGGAATTTATACCCGAGGAATTGCCGATTTCGTAGTAAACTCCAAATCCTGCGTTCTTGCGGTGTCGTACTCTTCCGTAACTGGCGTGCGATTTTCGTTAATCCTTTCTGCATGACCAGTGCCCTCACCCTACCCTCTCCCTCAGGGAGAGGGAGTGCGTGCCGGAGATAGGACCTCCTTCACCAGCTTGCTCACGACAGTGCCATCCGCGCTGGAGCCCGCCTGCTTCATCACCGCACCCATCACCTTGCCGAAATCCTTGGTGCTGGTCGCGCCGAGCTTCGCGACCGTTTCCTGCACGAGCTTTTTCAGCGCCGCAACGTCCGGACCAGCGGACAGGTAGGTTTTCAATACCTGCACTTCCGCAGCTTCTTTCTCCGCCAGGTCCTGCCGGTTGCCGCGCTGGTATTCCACAATTGCTTCCTCGCGGCGCTTCACCTCCGTACGCAGGACTTTTATCTCGTCGGCTTCCGCCAGCGGTTCCGGGCGCTTGGCGATGACCGCCTGCATCAGGGAAGATTTCACCATCCGCAGGGTACGTAAACTCACCTCATCACGCTGTTTCATGGCGCGATGGAGGTCGTGTTCGACGCGTTCGAGCAAGTTCATCTCCGCGGAAGTAAGAAGTACGGAGCGGGAAGTATGGGGAAAGCGGCCGATTATACCCTGCTTCGTGCTTCCTGATTCATGCTTCAGCGCCTGCGCGTATCCTCTTCCAGGCGCCCGATCTTCTTCAAGTACTCGCGCATCTTGCGGATTTCCATCCGGCGCAACGCGGAGTCGCGCTGCAAATTGCGGCTCTTATCCGGCTTATGGAAGCGGATTTTGCGGGTCTGGATCTGCTTGCCGCTCTGCTGCACCTTGCGGTTGAAGCGTCGGATTAAACTTTCGAAGGATTCGCCTTTCTTGCGTTTAATCTCAGCCACGTTCGTCACCTCACTTTCCGTGTCCGGAAAAATTCCGAACAGCAATGACGCCCCTGCATTAATGCTTAATTTCGCGCTGTTTTTGCCAGCGCATTTGGGGCGTGATGTTGATAACTCTAATATAAAATCCACGTAAAAGCAAATCCTGCAAGACCACAAACGGCAATAATTGTCAACAACAAAAAGTTTATCGTTCGAGCCCGGTCGAGAACCAGCTAAGTTGCTTCTCCACGCGCTCCGCTTGGTCGAAGGATAGTACTGTCCAAACACTGCCAAGAACTGCCTATCGTAAGGATATTACTGTTCGAGCCCGGTCGAGAACTTCTTTAAGGCGGGCTTCTCGACTCGTCCGCCTTCGGCGGCCTCGCTCGAAGGATACTTGATACTAGATACTTAATACTTCGTTTTGGCTTGACTAAGCAACAAAAATCGGCTAGTATCACCAGTTGTTCGTTGACAACTGACAAATGTCATCCCGGCCCCGGAGCCGGGATCCAGAAACCAAGAAACAAAAATGGCAGGCCCCGCTGCGAGTCGCAGCGCGGTCAAAGCCACAAACCCATCAAGGAAAAAGTTTCAAAATTAAGATGGCAAGCCCAGATTTCTCCCCCTTTCGAAGGGGGAGGTAGAGGGGGTTAGGGCCAATTCCTTAATTCTTGATTCTTGCTTCTTGATTCAATGGAACGGAGGTTCCCATGTCTCGGATTCAGAATGTTCTGGTCGTCTTCGGTCGCCAAAGCTCTGCGTCAGCGACGCTCGTCGGCATCGTCGTCGCCCTGGTCGTCTCGACGGCTCCTGTCGCCACTCCCGTCCTGACTGTCGCCACGGTCATCGCCCTGCCCTCCCCCATCCACGCCCAAGTCCAACCTCCGAAGGTGGAGTGGGAACGGATCTACTACGACTTTGACTTTAGTGGTTTTGTTGAGAACGAAAACCTGTCAGTTCAGCAAACCAAAGACGGGGGGTTCATCGTAGTTGGTCGAACAGAGTCATCTGAGGCTAGATTGAGTGATATCCTGCTGCTAAAAACTGACACCGAGGGAAACCCAACGTGGCAGAAAACGTATGGCGGTACAGGTGAAGATTGGGGATATTCGGTTCAACAGACCGCTGATGATGGTTACATCATAACAGGATACACCACCTCCTTTACTACCGGGAAAATTTACCTGCTAAAAACTGACACCGAGGGAAACCCAACGTGGCAGAAAACGTATGGAGCACCCGGCGATTTAGCCTGGTCAGCGCAACAAACCAACGATGGGGGTTACGCTATCGCTGGTTCTGGATTTTCACTTGCCCGAGCTGGCGAGGTGTATGTGGCCAAAACTGACACTATTGGTACTGTAATCTGGCAACAAACCTTCGGTGGTGAAAATGAAGACTCCGGCCACTCAATCCAGCAAACCTTTGGTGCTGATAAAAGTCCTAATGGTTATATAATAACCGGCAGGACGGATTCCTTCGGCGACGGAACGCCCCTTCATCCAGACGTCTACCTACTGAAAACTGACAATACAGGATCCTTGGTTTGGCAACAGACCTTCGGTGGACCGGCTAACGACCAAGGCTGGTCGGCCCAACAAACTAGCGATGGCGGTTATGTACTAGCCGGATACACATTTTCTTTTGGTATCAACGGCGATGTCTACCTAATCAAGACCGACGTCACCGGTTCCCTGGTTTGGCAACAGACCTATGGTGGATCATTAGGAGACACAGGAAGATCAGTCCAACAAACTACCGATGGTGGGTACATTATTGCAGGTGAATCTCGGTCATTTGGATCAGGTAACGAGGATGTCTACCTAATCAAGACCGACGTCACCGGTTCCCTGGTTTGGCAACAGACCTATGGTGGTGCAAATCACGACTTGGGATTCTCAGTCCAACAGACTGTTGATGGTGGCTACATCGTGGTAGGATATTCCAATTCATTTAATCCTGCCAACTGGTGTGTCTACCTCGTCAAACTCGGCCCCGAGCGACCTACTCCCCCCACCCGCCACCAGCTGCACCTGTTCCGCGACAACCAGTTCGTCCCCCTCACCGATGAAGCCAGAGCAGACTTCGACCCCCAACTCCCCGCCATCGTCATCGTCCACGGCTGGAACAGCCACCTCCTCGACCAGCTCCCCGACTGGACCCTGCAGACCGCCCGCGCCCTGGCTGCCCGCGATACCAACCCCTACGTCAACCTCTTGGCCTGGGACTGGATGCTGGAAGCCAAAGGCAACGCCACCACCACCCTCAACCCGTTTGGCCTAGAAAAAGCCGCTGCCGAAGTCTACGACCAGTCAGCCAAACTGGCTTCCGCCCTGCGGCAAACGTTTGCCGCCCGCGGATTCACGCTACCGGTCCACCTGATGGGCCACAGCCTGGGGTCGTTCGTAGTGACCTTCACCGGGCTGCAGCTCCAAGACCCGGCGTTCGGGACCACCTACGACGTCGCCAACGTTACCCTCTGGGACCCGCCAGACGCAGTCCCCAACAGCCTGGCCGACAACGTCCCCTTGCTGCGCAGCCTGGGCACCTACGTCGACAACTTCCGCGGCGCCTTCAACCGCAAAACGTACTTCGCCAACGCCTGGGTAGCTGCCCCGTCGGCCAGCGACGACGGCACCACGTCCCACGACACCTACCGCTGGTACCGCGACCGCGTCCAGCCTGCCGACGAACCCATCCTCCACACCACCCTCACCTGCACCGACGATCGCTACAACGGCACCGTCGGCTTCGGCGCCTCGGCCACCCACGCGCCACCCACGCGCCAGCTGCGCTTCCCGTGCGATGCGGGTAACCTCGGCATCTCGCTAGTTGCCGACTCCGCCGATACGCGCTGCGCGGACGCCCGCGACCTGACCATCTACGGCCAGTACTGCGTGGCGGATGCCCGCACGACCCCCGTCCTTACCCTCAAATTGGATACTGGCGTTGGCAGCAACCTCTGTGATTGCCTCCTTCCCACCGACCTGGAGCTGCGCATGAGGATCAAGCCTCGGCAAGCGCTTCGGGGACAAGGTGGAGCCGATGACGACCTGACCGCCACCTACACCCTGCCCCTCACCGTCGCTGAACCGTGGGATTTCCTGCAGTTTAGCTACCAGTTCGTTGCCGTTCCGGCCCCCGCCGCGCTCACCGTGAGCGTCATTGACGGCGTTGACGAAACGCCGCTGCTGGCGCTGACGTCGGAGCAAAACCCCATCGGGGTTGAACGGCTCTCGCCGCTGCTGGATATTTCGTCCTTCCGCGGCAAAACCGTTGACCTGGTGTTTTCGCTCACGTCCTCACAGGAGGGCGCAAGCGTTGAGGTTGCCAACCTCACAGCGCTGCAAAGCGCGTTCCACGCCAACGTCCCGCCCACCGTGTCCGCGGGTGCAGACCAAGCCGTCGCCGTTACCGACCCCCTCTTCACTGCCGTTACCCTGAACGGTTCGGCCACATCGGACCCCAACGGCGACCCGCTCGTGTACGCGTGGACGCTGCCCTCCGGTATTGCGGCCGTCGGTGTACAACCGACGCTCGCCCTGCCCCTGGGCGGCTACCCGTTCACGCTGCATGCGCGCGACCCGTTCGACGGGTTTGGGTTCGACGAGACCGTCGTCGAGGTGGAGTATCCGTTCGTGCGCGGCGATGCCAATGCCGATGGCGAAGTGAACATCACCGACCCCATCGTCACGCTTTCCGCGCTGTTCCTGGACCCCACCGTCATCCTGTGCCGCGATGCGGCCGATGCCAACGACAGCGATACCGTCGACATCTCCGACCCTATCGCGACCCTCGGGTTCCTGTTCCTGGGGACGCCGGCCGCGCTGCCCGCGCCCTCCCCTGCGCCGGGGCTCGACCCCACGCCTGACCTTTTGGGCTGCATCCTACCGCGGCCCTGACGTCCTTTTGTCCGGCATACCCCGGTATGCCCAACGGCTCGACAGCACCAGTCGAGCCGTTTTTTTATCGCCCCACCCCAGGCAGGAAAGTAGATAGAAAAACGTCATCCCCGCGCCGCAGCGGGGATCCAGTAACCCGATTCTGGATCCCGGGTCAGGGCCCGGGATGACATCAAGTGTTGAATGCCCATGGACGCATCGCCGGCAAGGCGATCCGGGCCACAGTAAGAAAGCGCCGCATATGCGGCGCTTTCTTACTGCGACTGACTACTCTATATCCCCTCAACCAAATTTTCATCGGAGTCGGGTAGCGATAGCTGACTGCCGCTCGATGACCGCTGCTTCTTGCCGGATGGCTTTGGCTGCGGCGCTTCGGCCTCTGGAGCCGTAACTGGCGTTTCGCCCTCGACCGGCGCAACTGCGCCTTCCTCAATAATAGGTGATGCCGCGCCGTTCTTCAGTTTCCGCTCCAGGTCCCCGGAGATCTTGTCGTAGCCGATGATCTCCTGCACCCCGCCGTCCATGTCGCGGATGAGGACCGTGCCGTCCAGCACTTCCTTCTGGCCAATGATGATGGCGTAGCGCGCGTGCTGCTTGTTGGCGATCTCCAGCTGCGCCTTCAGGCTATCCTTGGAAAAATTTTCGCTGACCGCGAAGCCCTCGCGGCGCAGGCGCTCGAACAGCTTCAACGCCTTGATTTTGGCCTGCTCGCCGATCTGCGCCACGAACACGTCGGGCGCCTTGGGAGCCGCCGGGCTCACGTTCATTTCCTTCAGCCGCAGGATGAGGCGGTCGATGCCGACCGCAAAACCGGCCGCGGGCGTGGGATTGCCGCCCATCAGCCCCAGGAGATCGTCGTAACGGCCGCCGCCGCCCAACGCCGCGGTGCTGCCCGCCGCGTCCGCCGTGGGCCAGACCTCGAACACCGTGCGGGTGTAGTAGTCCAGGCCGCGCACCAGGTACGGGTTGAGCACGTACGGAATTTCCATTCCATCCAGGTACTCGACGACCGCCATGAAATGCTTCTTGCAGGCATCGTCCACCCAGTCCAGCAACTGCGGCGCGCCCGCGATGTGCTGCTGGCAGTTGGCGTTCTTGCAGTCGAGCAGGCGCAGCGGGTTTTTGGAAAGCCGCTTCTTACAATCCTCACACAGGTAGCGGCGCTTGGGTTTGTAGTAGTTGACCAGCTCGGTGCGGTACTCCGCGCGGCAGGTGGCGCAACCCAGGCTATTGAGCTGGATGCTGACCGGCGCGATACCCAGCTGCTCGCACAAGTGGTAGAACATCGCGACCAGCTGCGCATCCACGACCGCCGCCCCCGACCCGATGACCTCGACGCCGAATTGCGTGAACTGGCGGTACCGGCCATGCTGCGGGCGCTCGCGGCGGAAGGCCGGACCCCAGTAGGCCACGCGGATCGGCTGCGGATTGTTCAACAGGCCGTGCTCGATGTACGCGCGCACCACGCCGGGGGTGAACTCGGGGCGCAGGGCCACATTCTCGCCGCCCGTATCGGTGAAGGAGAACATTTCCTTGGTGACGATGTCCGAATGGCGCCCGGCCGCGCGGGAGAACAGCGCGACGTCCTCCAGCACCGGCGGGTCGATCCAGCCGAAACCGTAGCCGGTCGCCAACTCATCGGCGACCTGGCGCACGTGGCGCCACACCAGCTGGTCGGCCGGCAGCAGGTCGCGGAAACCGCGCAACGACCGCGGCGTGGGCGGGCCGGTGCGGACCGGCGGAAGAACGGCAGCACCCGGTTTCGAGGTGAATACGGGTTTCGCAGCGGGTTTGGGGGAAGCCATAACAATAAAATTCAAAAGTCAAAAGGTAAAAGGCAAAAGTAAAGGTAAAAAATTAAAAGTTCTTTTGTTTTAATTTGATGACACCACTGGCAAGCATATTGGCAAGTTCAGTAACTTCCTGAAGTAATCCGTCAATCACAGCCGGTACCGCGAGCCCGGCATCTTTCAGTAGGCCAAGCCAGTACTTGGTTTCATTCGCACTCTTCAACGAAATCTCATAAAATTTCTTGAATTCCAGACGTGAGCTAGAGGCTCGGGCCTCAACGAGATTTGCTCCGACCGACGTCGCCGACCGGATGAGTTGGTCTGCCAACACCCACGCGCTGCGGCGGTTTGGCAGCGTATCGGTCAGCGCAATGACTTGTAAACTGAAACGATAGCAGCGGTCACGGAGGTCACTTTTAAATTTTGGATTGTCATTTTGCATTTTGGCTTTTGCCTTTTGACTTTCCTACGGCAGATTATAATCCGGCGGCTCCAGGAACAGATCCAACTTTGCCAGCGGCCAGCCGCGGAGAAAGACCCGGCCGGTGATGAAGCGGCGATTGACCGCGCCAAAATAGCGGGAATCCAGCGACTCGGCCCGGTTGTCGCCCAACAGGAAAAATTCGTCGTCAGCCAGCTTGACCGTCTTTGCGCCATCCACTTTCGTACCAGCCGGCAGGTAAGTTTCGTCCAACGCCACGGCCGCATCCTGGCCCACCGGCGTCACCAGAACTTTGCCGTCGCTGATCTGCACCTGCTCGCCGGGCAGGCCGACGATGCGCTTGATGAAATAGTCGCGCGGATTGAGCGGGTAACGGAAAACCACCACCTCCCCGCGCTTGGGCTGGCGGAAACGGTAGGTGATCTCGTCAATGATGAGATACTCGTGGTCGGTAAAACTCGGCTCCATCGACGCGCCCTTGACGTAGAATGGCTGGATCAAAAAGTACCGGATGGGCACGATGATGGCCAGGCTGATGCCGACGACCTTCACCAGCTCCCAAACGAACACCAGCGCGTCGCGCCACATTGATGGCGGCCGCATTGGCTCTTCCGACGGCGGGCGGGAGCGGCGAAACAAGGACATAGAGAGGAAGGGCAAAAGTTATCACCGCCATGGCGGCCACCGCCGTAGGCGGGGTCCCGCAGGATGCGGTGAGATCCCACCGACCTTATCTCATTACAAGACGGTGGCGGGAAAAGGCAACAATCAAAAGTGTGATATCGGAATTTATATCAAATCGGGAAAATTGGACATGATGCCGTCCACGCCCAGCCCCTTCAGGTGTGCAATGGCCTCGGCGTCATCCACCGTCCAAACAAAGACCTTGACGCCGGCGCGATGGGCGGCCGTCAGCAGCCGCTTGCGGAACGCGCTGTGCGATACGACAATAGCCTCCGCCTGCACCAGCTGGGCGAACCGCAGGCAGGTACCAACCGTTGCGGGCGCCGAGGTCAGCAGCGCGGCCACCCGCAACGCGGGGTCGATGGCCTTCAGCCGCAGCAGCTCGGCGGAAAGGAATGAAGAGAAGAGCACCCGGTGGTGGCAGTTGAGCGCCTTGACCACGGCGGCAGCGGCCTCCGCCAGTCCGCGTTCCTTGAGCTCCACATTGATCTCGCAGGCATCGGTCAAAGCCGGCAGCACGTCGGCCAGCCGCGGGATGACCTGTCCGCCGACCTGATGCTGCTGCAGCTCGGTGAAACTCAGTTCTCGCAGCGTCACCGCGTTGCCGGTCAGCCGGTCCAGCCGTGCGTCGTGACAGACGACCAACTCATGGTCGCGCGTACGCCGCACGTCCAGCTCGATCATATCCACCTCCAGTTCCAACGCTTTGTGGAATGCCGCCCACGTGTTCTCGGGCGCGTAGCCCGACGCCCCGCGATGGGCAATGCGCATGACCTGGCGGCTGCCGCTGGTCGGAGCGGCCGCGGCGACCGCGACATGCCGGGCACCGGGAAATAAAAAATTCCGGGCCATGGCGGACCACCCGTACCCGCGGTACCAACGTTGCGGCGAAGGAAAAATGCGCTTGAACACGAACGTAGAAAATGCCGGGAGACTGAGGGGTAAAGAAGGGAATGGTGGATGCACCTGGACTCGTCACCGCCATCCGGCAGCCACCGCGGTCGGCGGCGTCGCGCAGGATGCGGCGAGATCCCGCCGACTTTTTAATAATAAATTTCGGGGCGGGAAGCCAGGGACCTCTGCGACCCGCCTGCCAAAGCAATGGTGGTCACGCCTGGGCTCGAACCAGGGACCTCGCCGATGTGAACGGCGCGCTCTAACCAACTGAGCTACGTGACCGCGGTGGGCAGGTGTGAACACAGCGCTCCCTGTCCCGCCGTATGGCGGGATAACTTCACCCCACACCTTTCGGGTTTTATTGTAAACCGTCAACCATCCGACGTTGCAACTGCGTTCACACCATCGTACATCGTTCCCTCAAATCCGAAAGGTGTGGGGCAAGCTGAGCTATGCATCCAAGGTATCAACGCTTCAAAACAGCGGCCGGTCGGGTCGACAAAGATGAAAAAATCGCGTAACCAGCGCAATCTTTCCCCAAGTGTACCATAAAGCGGGCCGCAAATCAACACGGCGGTATCCATCGCTCGTACCTTGACGCGGAAACGTTTTCTTGTCATGATGAGCGTTCACTGCAACCCTGCTTGGCTCTTGCTGGCATCTCCCCTCCTCTTTATAATGGGAACGAGTCCCGCGCCGGGAACCAACGCAGGAACGCGCGCGGTACTCATCGGTTTCCTTTCGGACCAGCGGCGGGGCTGCCTCGGTGCCTGAATGCTCCCGGCACGGCCCGAGCGGCAACGGCGCGGTCCAATTTTTTTACTGCTCAATGGACCCTTTTGAAGAACAACTGAAGCCATCACTCCCGCCCCCGGAGGCGACACCGAAGCCGCCCCGCAAACGGCGCTGGCTTGCCCGCACGCTCAAGATCGTATTAGTGATCGCGGTGCTCGCGGCCGCGCTGTTCAGCTACGAGATCATTTCTTCGGGTTCGAGCCCGACGGAGGTGCTGGTGCAGATCGGCCGCCTCATCACCAGCCGCGACCGCGAGCTGCAGGGCGAAGACGACGGGCGCATCAACATCCTGCTGCTGGGCATCGGCGGCTCCGGCCACGAAGGGCCGCTGCTGACCGACTCGATGCTGCTCATCAGCTTCCGGCCGGGAACCAACCAGGTCGCCCTCATCTCCGTGCCCCGCGACCTGCTCGCGCCCATCCCCGGCTACGGGCAACGGCGCATCAACAACGCTTACGCGCTGCCGGAGCTCAACCGCACGGGCGCCGGAGGCCCGACGGTGCGCGCCGTGGTCGCCGACATCTTTGGCATCCCCATCCACTACTCCCTGCTGCTGGATTTCGCCGGCTTCACGGAACTCGTGGATTCGCTGGGCGGCGTGACGGTGGACGTGGAGCAGACGCTGGACGATGAATACTACCCCGTCCCCGGCAAGGAGATGGCGAGCGACGCGGAACGGTACGAGCACCTCTACATCCCCGCCGGTCGCCAGCATCTGGACGGGATGACGACACTCAAGTATGTGCGCTCGCGCAAAGCCAAAGGCGCGCAAGGTTCGGACTTCGCGCGCAGCCACCGCCAGCAGCAGGTCATCTCGGCCATCCGCGACCAGGCCACCGCGTGGGGCGTGCTGCGCCCGGGCCGTCTGGGGGAACTGCTGCGCATCCTCAACGCCCACATGGACACCAATCTTGAAGCGTGGGAAATGCTGCGGCTGTATCAACTGGCGCGCAAAGTCAACCCCGACGAGGCCGTCAAACACGTGCTGGACGACCGGCCGGACGGCGTGCTGATGGCGACCTTCGTGGAGGGCGCGTACGTCCTGGTGCCGCGGACGGGTGATTTTTCCCAGCTGCGGTCAATCGCGCTGGACCCCTTCCAGCCGCTCCCCGTCACCCAGGCGCTGCAGGCAACTGCTGCCACCGCGTCTTCCACCGCGCCCGCGGCGTCAAAGCTGCCGCCGGTATCCAGCGCCCCTCGCGTGCAGATCCATAATGGCACCACGATCGCGGGCTTGGCCGCGCGCACCGAGAGCTATCTACGCGGCAAGGGCTACCAGGTGGTATCGGTCGGGAACGCCCCGGTGCAAACCTATCTGAAAACGGTCGTCTACGACCTGCGGCCGCCCGCCGGCGCCAAAGCCCTGCGCGCGCTGGGCGAGCTGCTCTCCGGCATCACCTTTGACTCCGGCCCGCCGCCATTGCCGCACAACAACAAACCATACCCGGTGCATCCGCAGGCCGACCTTCTTATCATTCTGGGACAGAACCTGGATAACCTCCTGCCCGCCGAAGAGTAAAGTATTTTGCTATGGCATCCCTCCCCACCATTGCGCTCATCGGCCGCACCAACGTCGGCAAATCGCGGCTGTTCAACCGGCTGACCGAGAGCGTGCAGGCGATCGTTTCGCCTCAGGCCGGCACCACGCGCGACCGCACCTACGGCACGTGCCTGTGGCGCGGGCGCAGTTTCCGGCTGGTCGACACCGGCGGCGCGGACGTGGCGACCGTGCGCGACAGCATCCGGCTCCTGGAGGATCCGAAACCCGAGAGCACCGCCGACCCGCTGGGAGCGGCGATCGTGCGCCAAACGCAGGCCGCCATCAGCGAAGCCGAGGTGTTGCTGCTGGTCGTGGACGGCCGCGCCGGCGTTCAGGCGGGCGACCGCCAGCTGGCGCGCGTCGTGCAGCGCCTGGCGCACGGCACCGAAACTCTGCCCGCCAAAACGGTAGTACTGGTATGCAATAAGATCGACAACAACCGCGATGAATCAAAGGTATCGGAATTCCTGGCGCTCGGCCTGGGCGATGCGCTCCCGGTGTCGGGAAAGAGCGGCCGCGGCACGGGCGAATTGCTGGACGTCATCGCCGCCGCGCTGCCGGTGCGCACGCCCGACCCCGAGACCCCGGCCATCCGCCTGGGGCTGCTCGGACGCCCCAACGTCGGCAAATCGTCACTGGCCAACCGCTTGCTGGGCACGGAGCGCTCGGTGGTGTCGCCCGAGCCGCTGACCACCCGCGAGGCCCTGGAAACGCCGTTCACCTATCAAGGCCACAACCTGGTGCTGGTGGATACGGCGGGCGTCAAACCATGGAAAAGGACCGACCAGGGCGTGGCCACGGTCGCCCAGCAGCAGAGCCTGGCGGCGCTGAAAACGGTGGACGTCGTCCTGCTGGTGGTCGAAGCCCAGCAGCCCATCTCCCACCAGGACCAGGCGCTGGCATCGCTGATCGACGAAAGCAAGACCGGCAGCGCCATCATCGTGAACAAATGGGACCTGGTGGCCGCCGCCGGGAGCGCGCCGATAAAAAACGTCGCGGCGCACTATCACGCGCACCTCCCCGCGATGGCCTGGGCGCCGGTGCAGACGGTATCGGCGGCAACTGGCCAAAATACGTCAAACATCCTAGACTTAACCCTGAGCATTTGGCAGCGACGCCAACTGCGGGTGGATGAAGCCGCGCTGCAGGAACTGCTAGCGTACGCGGCGCGCCGTCAACGCCCCCGCGGGACCGGCAAGGGCAAGGCCGGACAGCCCGGCGCGGAGCGGCCGCGGCTCGTCAAGCTGGAGCAAACCGGCGTCAATCCGCCGACCTTCACGCTCTGGATGAAGCCGCGCCAATCGCTCCACTTCACCTACCAGCGCTTCGTCGAACGCCTGCTGGTCGAAAAATTCGATCTGGGGGGAACGAACTGTAAACTCTATGTTCAACAACTCCGTGCGGCTGATCGTCGGGCTGGGTAACCCCGGCGAACAGTACGAACGCACCTGGCACAACATCGGTTTCCTGGTGGTGGACGCGCTGCGGGAAGCCGAATACTTCCGCTACGCCGAATGGGCCCCGGACGGCAAGGCCAACGCGCTGGTTGCCACCTCGCTCCTGCCTGGGTCGCGGCTGCTGCTCGCCAAACCCCAGACGATGATGAATAACTCGGGGGAAGCGGTCAACGAACTGATGCGCTTCTACCACCTCCGGCCCGAAGACCTGTGGCTCATCCACGATGAGCTGGACCTGCCGCTGGGAAAACTGCGCATCAGCCGCAATGCCACCGCGGCAGGCCATCGCGGGGTGCAGTCGGTGTTCGACCAGATCGGCAGCAGCACCGTCACCCGTTTCCGGATCGGCGTCGGTACTGCCGAACGCGGAGAACTGCCGGCCGAGGACTACGTACTGCGGCCATTCCCCGAAACGGCGGCAGCGCTCGTGCAAGAGACCATTGAACGCACGGTGCAGGCCATCACGTTGGCGCAACTGGCCGGCGTGCCGGAAGCGATGAACCAGTACAACTAGCCAACACAAAACCCCTCCACACTTGCGGAGGGGTTTTTGGTCTCTCGGGCGGTTTATCGGCGCTAGCCTGCTTGCCTGCGGGAAGCGCGCAGCCGAGTTAGGAGGGGTACTCAACGCGCGCCCCAAGGCAAGCAGAATATCGCCGACATTTACCGTCCCCGGCGCCACGTATTCCCCGGGGGCATTTCACCGTAGCATACGCGGCACCCATCGTCAACGGTCCCCCCATGCCCGATACCCCTCTCCCCGTACCGCCGAACGACCGTCCCTACTGGGCTGCCTGGGCGGCGCTCAACCTCCAGCCAACGGAAACGGTCGCCATCCTGCGCGCCTTCCCCAGCCTGCAGACGGCTTGGATGGCGGGAGTAAATGCGCTGCACCAAGCCGGAATACCGGCGGCCACGGCGGAACGGATCGCGCGGACCCGGCCGGAAATCACGCCCCAGTCGTTCCTCCCTTCACTGGCAGCGGCCGGTATTGCCATGCATCTCATGCCGGACCCCGACTACCCCGCGCGCCTGCGGCACATCCCCGACCCGCCCATCGCGTTATTCTGCCGCGGCCACATGCGCTCCCAAGAGCTGGCGGTTGCGATTGTCGGCACGCGTCGCGCCAGCGACTACGGACGCCAGATGGCCGGCCAGCTCGCCGCCGACCTGGCCGCAGCCGGGGTTACGGTGGTTTCGGGACTGGCGCTCGGCATCGACACCTGCGCGCATACGGGAGCTACCCGCGCCCGCGGCCGCACCGTCGCGATCTTGGGCGGCGGCATTGATCCGCCAACCCTCTACCCGCCGTCCAACGTCCGTCTCGCGGAACGCATCATTGCGGAAGGCGGCGCGGTCGTTTCCGAATACCTGCCGGGTACGCCATCACTGCCCTACCGCTTCCCGCTGCGCAACCGCATCATCGCCGGCTGGGGACTGGCGACCGTGGTGGTGGAAGCGCCGATGAAATCGGGCGCGATGATCACCGCCCGCCTCAGTCTGGAGTACGACCGTGAGGTATTCGCGGTCCCCGGGCGAGCGACCGACCCCAATGCCGAAGGTCCCAACCACCTGATCGCCCGCGGAGCGGCGCTGGCGCGCACCGCCCGCGATATCGCCCAAAATCTCGGGCTTGCCTGGGAGGAATCCCCCGCCGCGGCCGTACCGGAAACGGACGAAAACGGCCATGCGGTCCTTGACGGACTGGATGAACCGAGAACTCTGCATGAGCTGCAACGACGGCTTGGACTGCCGCCCGCGACCATAGCGACAACGGTGACCCTCCTGGAGGTCGCAGGACACGTACAGCGCCTACCGAGCGGCAAATATTTCCGCGTCCGGTGAGACCGGGATTTGACAAACGCCCACGCTCTCCCTTATCGTTACCAACAATCGTAAGAATTTGGCGCCGCCAAAGTTAACGGAGGGACCAAATGCCGAAAGCCAAAGCCAAAAAATCCCGCGGACACCTCGTCATCGTCGAGAGCCCGACCAAAGCCAGAACCATCAGCAGGTTTTTGGGGTCGGGTTTTCAGGTTGAGTCGTCGTACGGGCACGTGCGCGACCTGCCGAAGAGCAAACTCGGCGTGGACGTGGAGAAAAATTTCTCCCCGACGTACGTCGTGCCGCTCAAGGCCAAGGCCCGCGTAACAGAACTGAAAAAACTGGCGGCCAAGGCCGATACCATCTATTTTGCAACTGATGAAGACCGGGAAGGCGAAGCCATCTCGTGGCACCTGGCGGAGCTGCTCGCGCCCAAGCCCGACCGCATCAAGCGCATCGTCTTTCACGAGATCACCGACAGCGCCATCCACGAAGCGCTGGAGCATCCCCGCAGCATCGACCAACGGCTGGTGGACGCCCAGCAGGCGCGCCGCGTGCTGGACCGGCTCGTCGGGTATAAACTGTCCCCGCTGCTCTGGGCCAAGGTCGCGCGCGGACTATCGGCTGGACGCGTCCAGTCGGTCGCCGTCAGGCTCATCGTGGAACGCGAACGGGAAATTTCCGCCTTCAAGCCCCAGGAGTACTGGACCGTTGACGCCACGTTCACGAGCGGCCAGGACGAGATCGCGGCGGTGCTGGCCAAGCTGGACGGTAAGGCCGTCGGCAAATTCGGCATCGGCAACCAGGCGGCGGCCGACGGGGTGCTGGCCCGCCTGTCGGAAAAAACCTGGGCGGTGACGGCCGTGGACCGTAAACAGACCACGCGCCGCCCGCAACCGCCCTTCACCACCAGCACCCTGCAGCAGGCGGCCAACAAGCGCCTCGGGTTTTCGGCCAGCCAGACCATGGTGCTCGCGCAGCAGCTCTACGAAGGCATCGAGGTGGGCAAGGGCCAATCGGTCGGTTTGATCACCTACATGCGTACGGACTCGGTCAACCTGGCCGGTCTTTTCTTGCAGCAGGCCAGCGGATTCATCCGCGAAACCTACGGCGAACGCTACGCTGCCGGCGGGCCGCGCACCTACCAGACCAAGGCCAAAGGGGCGCAGGAGGCTCACGAAGCCATCCGTCCGACCGACGTGACACGCCGCCCCGAGACGGTCAAAGCACACCTGACCCCGACGCAGTTCCGGCTCTACCAGCTCATCTGGCAACGCGCCGTTTCCTCGCAGATGGCCGACGCCGAACTGCAAGCGACCGCCCTGGACATTGCCAACCCGGCGGGCACGGCGACGTTCCGCGCCACCGGGTCGGTGGTCGCCTTTGATGGCTGGCTCAAGGTTTACCCGACCGGTCTGCAGGAAACCGTCCTGCCGCAGCTGGCGCAAGGGACCGCCGTCGCGCTCAAAGCGGTTCAGCCCAACCAGCACTTCACCGAACCACCGGCGCGCTACTCGGAAGCGTCACTCGTCAAAACGCTAGAAGAATTAGGCATCGGGCGCCCGTCCACCTACGCCCCCACCATCGCCACGGTCATCAACCGCGGCTACGTGGAAAAAGTGGAAAAACGGCTGAAGCCGACCGACATCGGCGAACTGGTCTCCGACCTGCTGGTCAAGCATTTCCCCAATATCGTGGACTACCAGTTCACGGCCACCGTGGAAGACGACCTGGACGCCATTGCCGAGGGCAAACACGCCTGGCAGCAGACCATCAAGGAATTCTACGGACCGTTCGCCAAACTGCTGGAAGAAAAAACCCAGGAGCTGTCCAAAAAAGAACTCACGGAAACCGCGTCCGGCGCGGTTTGCATGAAGTGCGGCAAGCCGATGGTCATCAAGATCGGCCGCTTCGGCCGCTTTCTGGCCTGCAGCGGGTTCCCGGAGTGCACCAATAAGGCGCCCCTGGACAAGGAAGGCAAGGCCCAGCCGCTGCAGCTGCTGGACGAGAAGTGCCCCCAGTGCGGCAAGCCGCTGACAAATCGCGTGGGAAGATTTGGCCCATTCGTCGGCTGCTCGGGGTACCCGGACTGCAGGTACATCAAAAAAACGCCGTCCAAGGAATATGGCGCCTGCCCGAAGTGCGGCAAAGGCGCAATCGTCGCCAAACGGTCGCGGCGCGGAGTATTTTACGCCTGCAACGCGTATCCGGATTGCAAGAACGCCTACAACACCGAGCCGACCGGCGAGCATTGCACGACCTGCAAAGACCTGATGATCGCCGGCAAGGAAGCCCCCCGTTGCGGCAACAAGGAGTGCCCGACGCGCGCCAAAGCGGCGTAATATCGTGTCTGAAGATACTAAAACCGGCCCAGACGGGCCGGTTTTTTGCCATCCACGATCAGCGCTGGCACCGCGGGAAACTGGCGCACCGCAGGATATCTAGGGTCGGATCCGCTCCGCACGCCGCAAAGGGAAACGGGGGATCTTCCATTTCTCCGGTGAACAGGTACTTGAGCAGGTACCCAGGATCCGCGATATTCACGATGCCGTCGTCATTGACATCCGCGGCATCCAGACAGCGCAGCGATGGGCCGCCCAAAAAAAGATGGTTCAAGATGAACATGGCATCACTGAGGTTATTAACCCCATCGTCGTTCGTATCGCCGCGCATGAACAATCTCGGCGCGAGCCCGTCGGCGACGAACAGTATGGCAGCGGTCCTGCCCGCCAACGTGATAGGAGAGGATGACTCGGGCCCGAGCCCGACCCACCCATCGCGATTCACCGTGCGGTCGACAAAAGCCTGATACCTGATACCGGGATACTTGCGCGCGGGGTCGATGGTCACGGTCTCCGGCGTGGGGTTGACGATGACCAGTGCGCGCTCGAACTCCCGGGCGTACACCGCTTGCGTATCCGGCCAGATGAAATCACCGCCGAGGGCAAAACCAATGGGCTGGTCGAACCCCTCCCAATCATTCAGTTCCCCGACATTGTAGCGCAAATAGAACCGGTCCTCTTCCCGGCCAGCGGCCAATAGAATGCTGGCGTACGTGAACAGCATCCGGTTATCGTTCGGCCATGGCGGCACGACGTATTCGCCCTTTTCATTTATGACGCCACCCGCCTCCCAATCCGCATTCAGCTTCTCACCCTCGCGGTACTGCTTCCCCATATACACCCACGCCAGACCCTTCTCCATGGCGGTTTTTACGTCTGCCAGCTGCCGCTGCCAGATCGTCAACGGGGTGATCCCTCCCTTGGTGTGATAGTACGGCCCGTTGTGGGAGGCAAACCACGCTCCACTCTCCGATTGTACGGCCCCATACGTTGCCACGAGGTCCCACCCGTTGATCCCGCAGGCCTCCTCCTGAATGATCACATCACCGACATTCGGCGACATCACAATAGGCTTGCCGCTGATGGAACCGTCCGGGAAGGCTTGATCAACTCCGGCACGAACCGCCACTGCGATGTTCATGATCTCCTGGTACTGTTCGCAGGTCGTGTACGTGCTGCCGGTCCTGGGGTTCAGGGGATCCCAGCGGTGTTCCTTTTCCGCCGTACTGCCGTTCACGGCATCATACCGACGCACCTGCCAGTATCGAATTCCCGCATTATCCATCCAAAAACCGTCGGCGCCTTGCGCGATGGCCTGCTTGGCCCGATCGACAAAAAAACTCACAAACTCCTGGCTGCCCAGATCGTACACCCATTCGTTATAACTGGTTTCCGGTGCGGTCGGCACGGTGAACGGGGTGACCACCCGATGGAAAATATCTTTTACTCCCAACGGCATATGCAAATACCACTCCTCCTTGGTATCGCTTGAAGCAAAAATATTAGCGGCGATATTCCGGGTATTCGCGTATTCCAGGATGTACACATTCGGATTCACGTTCCGAAGATACACATAAGCATCGGGCATCCATTCGCCGCTCCGCTGGATCCACGACGGTGAGATCATATCGTTGCGCAAGGCGATCGTCCTCAGCTCCGAGGTGATGCAATCCGGCAATGCTTCAAACGGCACTCCGCTCTGTCCGTTGCACATATCCTCCTGCCATCGTGAGTATTCTTTCGGCAGACCCCTATACAACAGCAGCGGCGACTGATGGTCGCCGGCCCGGATCGGCCTGCCGCCCAGGCCCAAAGGTTGCGCGGGCGACTCAAGGGCAATACCGACCCTGAGTGTTTTCGTGAGCGACCATCCGGCCGCGAGCGCCATCATCCCCCCGGCCACAAAAAGCGCAACAGCGGAGACCGCAAGCATGACCGCCGCGGCAACGGCGGGGGCGTGCGATGTGCTCACCTTAGTGTTCGCGGAAGCGGAGGCAGTAACCATAGACCATACACTATCCTACTGACAGTATCCCACATCTTAACCCGCAAGAGAAACGAACCGGTTTAAAAAACCGGCCCAGATGGGCCGGTTTTGTGTACGACATGAACCTAGTAGGGCGAGGATGACGGCGACGGTGTTGGTGTGGGCGACGGAGCTGTGCACGGCGGCAGACTATCGGCCGTGGCATCGGTGCCAAGCACCGTGGCCGGAGCAGCAGGGCCGGAACCGCTGCCGAACGCCCAGTTGATATAGGCAATCACATCGTTGACGTCGCGGACGCCATTGTCATTATAATCAGCGGCGTCGGCGCAACTCAGCGTGATGGATGGCGGGGCGGCGACCGGCCGCAGCTGCGACAACGCGCGACCCATCAGTTCGATCTCCTGCAGCGCCTCCTGCCGGTTGGTCGGGCTACCCAACACCCCGTCGCCGTCCACATCGCGACGGATGAACTTGGCTCCCGACGTGTTCGTGTTGGTGGTCGTCGTGTTGGTGTTGCTGGTATTCGTATTGGTGGCCGCCACGACCAGGGACGCGCCAACCGCCAGCACGAGCGTGGCGCTGGCCACCGTCAGACCGACGGCGATGAGCGAGCGTTGATGCATAAAGTATGGGTTAATCGCTGAAAGTAATTATACCAAAGGATGCCAGTCTACGCTAGGGATACTGCGCACACCCCAGCGGGTCGGCCGTGGGGTCGGGGCCGGGGGTGGTGGGGCCGGGTAAGGTAATGCTTCCCTCGCCCGTGAAAAGGAAACCGAGGGTATTCTTTGCGTCCGCGATATTCACGAGGCCGTCGTCGTTGCTGTCGGCAGCATCGTCGCACCGGATGGTCTTGCCGGTGCCCAAGAACAATACTTCCAGCGTATACACGGCATCGGAGATATCCACCTTGCCAGTGCCGTTGACGTCGCCGCGGCGGAACGATACGCATCCTTCATCGACCGTGCCATCGCAATTATTATCAATGGTGTCACAAAGTTCTACCGCCTCGACATGCACCCCGCGATCAGTGTCATTACAATCGCACCGCTGCCACGAGGTAGTGCAGCTCTCGCTGCATGCGCTGTACCCATCGTCATCGGCATCCGTATCCACGTCCGTACACACGCCGGCATTTAGGCCGGTGCATGTATACGTATCATCGGAGCACGCATCAAGATCGCTCGCACCCGCCACATCGCATCGCTGGTCCGGTTCATCAACCGCGCCATCGCAATCATTATCTTTCAGATCACACCACTCGAGATTATTCGGATGCATCCTCCAGTCCGCATCATTACAATCTGTTGCGTCGCCAAGACTGCATCCCCTGCTCCCGGGAGACCCGTAGCCATCGCGGTCAGCATCTTGACACGGAAGATGGGAGCAAGTCGGCCCGACGCCAAGCTCGGAAGCGCAGTTCAATCCCGCGAGCAGGTCGCCGGAGCCGGCCTCTAAACGGAAATGAATCTCATACTTCCGGGGATTGCCCTGGCCCAACGCGCTGTCGCCCTGCCGGTACGCATAATTACAGGGAAGATCGGCAGTCTGGCAAGAACGATCGTTATTCGGCGCGGCCGCGGAGCCACTGGGGTCCCGCGGGGCAACCGCCAGAAGGACGGGCTCCATGCACTCGGTATCAAACTCCCATCCGAGGCGGCCGAAGCAACCATAACCGTTCGGCGGATTGCCGATCTCCCCATCCCCCCAATGGGCAAAGGGGTAAGAATTCTTGTCGGCAAAATAGATTTCCATGACTGCCTGAATAGCGCGCACATCGCCGATACGCTGCGTATCGCGCTCTGCCGGACCCGCCGGAACAGCCGCGATACGGAATACATTTTGTCGCTGCGGGCCGACGATGCCGGCGACCGCCATCATGCCGCCAGCGAACGACAGGGCCACTGCGGTTACCGCAAGCACCGCGGCTGCGGCGACAGTCGTACCGGTTCGGGTGGCAGTCTGCGTGGCCAAAAATGGACGTGGCATAAATTCCGTTCTGTCAATGAAGGTTAAATAATTATTGAATGACCTCATCGTGCACGCTAGGGATACTGCACGCACCCTAACGGGTCGGCCGTCGGGTCGGGGCCGGGGATTTGCGGGCCCGGAAACGGAATGCCGCCGGTACCGGTGAAGAGATAATTAAGCGTATTCATTGGATCGCTGATATTGACCAGGCCGTCGTCGTTCGCGTCGGCAGCGTCGTCGCACAGGAACTTGAGGTTAGGGTCGACGAACAGCGCCTTGAGGGTAAAAATGGCGTCGCTGATGTTCACTGCCCCGCTCGCGTCGGCGTCGCCGCGGCGGAACTGGGGCGCTGGCGGATCGGTTTCATCGTCATCCTCGGCGTTCTGACAGCCGGGGTCCTGCGAATCCGTCTTCCCATCACCGTCGTTATCCGCGGTATCGGAACACTGGGGAAGTACCGGCATGGTGACGACGACGGGACTCGACGTATCGGACGCACCGAACAAATTCACGAAGCGAACGCGGTATTGGTACGAACTGCCGGCGCGAACGGTTGTGTCCGTCACGGTACCGACCGCGGCTTTGACCGTATCCAACGCATTCCAGACCGCTCCGGTGAATGATCGTTCGACGACCGCCAGCGCATCGGCCGGACCGGCGGACCAGCGGACGGTCACCTGCGTCGGGGCGGTTTCCGCCGTAACCCCGGATGGTATTTGCGGCAGCACGGGGAGGTCGGTGAACCTCGCGGCTTCGCCGATCAGGTACGGCCGCACCTGTTTGAAGATCAGCTGGCCGGACGGCAAATGCTTGAACTCAAAATCCAGGAGCACGCGTTCCGGCGCGTAAGGACCGCGATCGAGGGGAAATCTCTGTTCGACATAATACATAAACCACCCCATTTCCTTGACCTGCTCCGCGGTCAGCACCAACTGCCCTGCCGGGACTTCGGTCGAGGCGCGCGCCCGGTAAACGATAACGTCGCCAAAACTGACGATCCGAAGCGCATCAATCTGGGCGTAATCGACCTCGGGCATGACTCCCGGATCGGGCGATACCACGCTGATATCGCCCGTCTGCGCGAAGATCTGGTACTTGTGATACCGATCTTGTGCTGTCGGGTACGCCGGATTGCCCGTGAAGGCAACCCCGTTGTCGCGCTCATCCGGAGTACCGGTATTCACCAAAATTGCCATTGCCACCTCATTCGGCAGCTGCCAGTACAACCGCTCCTCGAACGCGCGCGGTAAGAACGCCGACATCCACACATCCCGCAACGCGTGCGCGACCGTTTGCTCGTGGTCCTCGGAACTATCGCAGGTGGCCACCGTATCGCCGTCGTACTGATCGCTCAGACACACCGTGCGTGATTCATACAGCCCCGCACCGTTGAATTCAAGTCCGTCCTCCATATTGGAAGAGGAACGGAAGCGCACGCGGATGAGCTGGTTGGTCGCATCATCACGCCCATCTTTATTGGCATCGTTCCATAGCTGGCTGATGCGGTCCGCGATCACTTGCGCGGCGTTCTGCGGCAGCGCCGACCCCGGCAAGGTGACGTTGGGGATGGTTCCGTGGTCCTTCCCGTAGTCCCAGAACGCATTCAGGCAGTCGTCGCGCTGCTTTGGACTGGCCAGAATGGCCGTATCGGCCAACAGCCGCCGGTAAAATTCTTCGTACGTGACCGCCCAACGACATTGGGCTGGAAAACTGGAAGTGCTGGTAATGCGACTACCGCGCAGGAAGTCGTAGAAATAGCTGAACGGGATGCCGAACGCCTCCAACTGGTACCTGGGTACCAGGATGCGGTAGAGCTTGGCCAACCCATTCACTTTGCCGCCGTACCGGCTGAACGTGGAAGTTGGTTCTTCCGTCATCTCGCGGACACGGTCCAGCCCGCGGTAGGTGGCGTTGGTGGGCTGCGGGGGTTTCAGCCGCGGACGGTTCGCTTCCTGCCAGGAAACCACTTCTTCGGCGGTCGCAGGATTCACATTCACGACCGTACTCTCGACACTAATCTTCACCAGCTGGCCGTCATACGGAGCGTACACGGTAGCGGCGTTATCAACGTAGGCATTAGGTCGGTTACGACGCGCCATCCGCAGGCTCAAGTGGCTGGCGTTGGTAACTTGCCGCGTACCGGTGATGACGGCCGTGACCGGCGTTTCCACATCAAACGGCGCCTCATCGAAGACGAGGATATCCTGCCAGCTGATGTTCCCCTCCTGCTGCAGCTGCTGAAACGTCTGCGGCGTCACCAGCCGCAAACGCCCATAGGCCGTGCCCAGCGTGTAGGGTTCGTACGGCGGGCCTTCCTTCGGCAGGATGACCGCAAACTCCTGCGGCTCCCAGGTTGTCGCCTCGGCGACTTCCGCATCGCTCAAAATGACGTACGCGAACGCCGCGCCTGGGATAGCAATGCCCTGCCGGATCGACTGGTAGAATTCCACGACGTCCGGCAAGGTCGGAACGAACGGCGTGAACCCGCCGGGGCCAAGATTAACGAACAGCGAAAAACGATAGGTCGGATCGGGCCAGGTTCGCCACAGCGACCCGGTACGATACACCCCATCGGGGCCGAACAGCTCCGGGGGAAGCTCGAATCCTTCAAAACCCGCGACCTGGTCGGGCGCCAGCAGCCGCAGCACGTCCAAGTGCCAGGTGGCGAAGGTCGCATTCGCAAACACCACCTGGTCCAGACACCGTTTTCCGGCCGCGCGGAACGGAGCGCAGTACGCGTCAATTTTACTCGGTCGCGGTACCACGACCATCAGCCGGCAGTACGGATCGGATTCGCTGCAACCCAGCAGCGTACGGAACTGGTCTTCAGAGGTTATTTCGTTCGTCCAAAGGGTCTCATAAAAGATTGGGAACGTAGCACCGGCCGCCTGCCAAGCGCGGGCCTGGCCGGTCAGCTCCTGATACTTGCCGTTCGGATAGTAGTGGACCGGCCCGAGCCCTACCCCCTGCTGCAGCGATGCCAGTACTGCGGTCACCTGCGCCTGCTGGGGAAGGATGATGCGGGAAGGTGTGGACGGGTCGAACATCACCGCGAACGCCGTGCCATAGCGGGTCGGGTCCTGCAAAATCCGGTGCAAATCAATAAAATCATACACCGCCGTGCGCGTTCCATCCCACCGGTCGAAAAATAACTCGCGAATCTGCGTGCTGTTCAGACCAGCAAATGCATCCGGATAATTCTGCTGAATAAAATCAGCTGCCACAAAATCTCGACGGTTGTAGAAGAGCGGGGTGCTCAAACACCGTTCATGGCCCGCACAAAAAATATCGATCTCGGGATGCCGCGGCACGACGACGCTCACATAGGCTCCCCGCCGGTCTTCGCGGTCGAAGTCGGCGACCAGCTGGTCGAACTGTTGGGACGTTGCGATCGACAGAGCGCAATCGGTTCGTCCGGCGCAAGGGTCAAAACCCACCGCGGAAATCCGCACTCGCCCGCCGAACGCCTGGTAGCCGGCCGCCACCGCCATCATCCCCATCGCGAACGACATCGCCAGCGCCGACACGGTCACCATCAGCGACGCCGCGACCAGAACGCTGGACTGCAGCTTCACCCGCAGGAGGATATTCTGTTCTGGCATATTTTGATTAATTCCCTTCTCGCTTTATGCCGGTCCGTACTAGGGGTACTGCACACACCCCAATGGGTCGGCCGTCGGGTCGGGGCCGGGGATGGCGGGGCCGGGTGACGGTATCTCGGGTCCGCCCGTAAACATATATTTCAATGCAGCAATCGCATCCTGGGTTTGGATCTGGCCGTTGTCATCCGCGTCAGCGGCGTCCTGGCAGCCGGGTTGCACCCCACCCGGGAGCAGGCTGTTGAGGATAAAGATGGGGTCCGAAATATCAACCATCCCGTCACCGTTCGCGTCGCCGCGGCGGAACAGAAATTCTCCCTTGGGTGGCGCCGGGAAAGCAGAGGGATCATTGTACTCGTACCAAGCAGTGCGATGGAGATCGTGCCGAGCCATCGTCCATGGGGCGGCATACGCCGTAACATCACTCCCGGGAAATAAAAAGGAAACCATTTTTTGATTGACGCAAGAGCCACCCAGGCAAGCATCTGCACGAAAAACCGCCTCAAGACGACCATCACCATTCAGATCCGCCACAGCCCCACCGGTATGTTCGAACGCATACCCTTCAATATTCTGATACGCCCCGACCTGACTTCCGTCGGCTTTAAAAATCTTAATTCCATCGTTCTTGGTTGTCACAAAAATTTCTGGCACCGAGTCCGCATCAATATCAGCAAGCGTTGATTGCCCATACCATGCCTGATCGACGTGCAAATCGTTAAGTAAAATTCCGTGAACATCAAATATCTCAACACGGGGGGGCTCCGAGTCTTCGTGATCTTCGTAAAATGAAGTGATAATTTCTGGCGTATCATTCACCGAGGTAACAACGTCTCCGACCGCCTGTAGAAGCAATCCAACACCATATCTTCGTCCCCAGCCCTCCTTTTGCCAGATTATGTCGCCATCGTTTTCCAAAAGGACAAGCCAACTTTTGGTTTCTGACCCTGGCGTTGCCACGATTTCCATACTGGCATCGCGGAAAAAATCAGCCGCGGCGAGTTGGGGCATATAACCCGAAGTTTTTTGCTCAACATCGTTCACAAACCGACGCCAAATTCGCTGGCCATCATGATCGAGCCGAAACACAGCGGTTCCGCAATACGGCCTTCCGTCGATCGGCCGTCGACGGACATTATCGCCAACAATGATTATTGGACCAGGGTCGGGCCCGGCAGTAAAAGGAAACCCTTCAATTTGATCGTCGACATCGGTATCATCCGTCGTAATACAGTCACAGCTCACAAACACAATGTCATTCCACCCATCGCTATCCACGTCAGGGGTAATGGCGGGAGACGTACAGCTGGAAGAATAGTCTGTTTCGCCGACCGGGTATTCCCAAAGGACCCTGCCTGCCCCGCTCACGGCAAACACAACGTCCCGGTAACTCGGGTCAGAAGAAAGATCTCTTCCAACCAAGATGAAATCCTGCAGCTCGTCGCGATCAAGATCCGCGATTGAAGGCTCCCAATGCATAAGATACTTGTCCTGTGGATCAACCGGCACGCGCAGGAGCATCTCGCCGTGCGCGGTCGTGAGCACCAAGGCATTCATGCCATCACTCGACGACATATACTCGATCTGAACCAGCTCATTCACTCCATCATTATTCCAATCAATAATAGAAATCGGGTTAAAATTACTAAGCCGCCGATATTGAAAATCCTGATTTATACTTTTGCCTTGGTGAGAAAGAAATAACGGTGGCCCCTCATTGAATTCTTCAACAATATAGGTGTCACCGGCGAGAATCTCCATACCTACATCTGGCGTGATTTCACCCAGAGATGCCAAATAATAACTACTTCTCGATAAATAATCGTATTCCCACAATTTTTCCATGACCGGCGAACCTGCGGCCATGTGAACCACAAGATGCCGTTCTTGCAATACCATCCCACCTGCCACCGCCATCATCCCCAGCGCAAAGGACAGCGCGACGGCCGAAATGCTGACCATCAGCGATGCCGCGACCAGAACGCTGGACTGCAGCTTCACCCGCAAAAGGATATTCTGCTCTGCCATAGATGCCTATCGAAAAATCTCCGCCGGCAGCGGAGGGTTAAATTTCTTCCCGCTTCATTTCGGCCAGCACTTCCTGCACGTCCCTGGCATTCACCGTAGGGACGATACCCTCCTTGCCAGCCGCCACCTTGCGCAAACCGACGCGCGATGCGGCCTCATCAATGAGGTCAATGGCCTTGTCCGGGAACGATTTCTCGGGAATACGCCGCGCCGCCAGATCCACGGCGGTTTTTAGCGCCGCATCGGTCAGGGTCACGCCGTGGTGGCGCTCGTAGCGCGCCTTGATGCCCCGCAGGATCTCCAGCGTCTGCACCAGCGACGGTTCATCCACCATGATGGGGTGCAGCCGGCGGTCCAGCGTGGCGTCCTTCTTGATGAATTTCAAATATTCGTCGCGCGTGGTAGCGCCGACCACCTGCAGGTCGCCCCGCGCCAGAGCGGGCTTGAGGATATCATCGGCCCCGATGGCGCCGGTTGCCTCTCCCGCTTCCGCCAGGGTGTGGATCTCGTCAATGAACAGGATGATCTCCCGCTGCGACGCAATGATCTCGTCGGCGATGCGTTTCAGTCGCTGCTCGAATTCGCCGCGGTACTTGGTGCCGGCGACGATGTTGGCGAGATCCAGCGACAGCACGCGTTTGCCGTAGAGCAGCTGCGGCACCCGCTTGGCAACGATCGCTTCGGCCAAACCCTCGGCGATGGCGGTCTTCCCAACCCCCGATTTCCCGACCAGCACCGGATTGTTCTTGCTGCGACGCGACAGCACCTGGATGACCCGCTCAATTTCGTGCTCGCGCCCGATGACCGGATCAAGCCGGCCCTGCGCGGCCAGAGCCGTCAAGTCGCGCGAATACTGCGCCAGCGTCGGAGTTTTGGACATTTTCGTTTTGCCGCGCACCCAGGTAAAGACGACGAGCAGGACCACCAGCACGACGCCCAAAAAAATGAGCTCGGGCTTGAGGAGCAAAAATTTGAAAAAATTTACGAGGGACGGCATGGCGCGGTTGACGACAGTACCGTGCGTGCCTACAATGAGGGCGCGCGCCGGTCGCGGAGGACCGGGGAGATATCCCCACGCCGTAATTTCCCCTCCGCATTCCACGTCTATTATGCCACAAACCGAAGATAAGAACCAACCACCGCAACTCACCTTCGACGATCTGGCAAAGTCCGTCAAAGCGAATGATCTGAAGGTGGATATTGACGTCCTCAAAAAAGCTTTTGCCTTCGCGACGGAAGCGCACAAAGGGCAACGGCGGCGCTCGGGTGAACCGTATGTGCAGCACCCGCTGCAAACGGCCATCACCTTGGCGGAAATGCGGCTGGACCAGGCCACTCTCGTCGCCGGGCTGCTCCATGACGTTCCCGAGGACACGACGTTCAACCTGGTAGAAATAGAGAAGCGTTTCGGCCCGGAAGTCGGCGGGCTGGTCGCCGGCATCACCAAGCTGGGCAAGATCAAATACCGCGGCATCGAGCGCTACGCCGAGAACCTGCGCAAGATGTTCATCTCCATGGCGCAGGACGTGCGGGTGGTGCTGATCAAAATGGCCGACCGGCTCCACAACCTGCGCACCATCGGCGCGCTCCCACCCGAAAAACAGCGCAGGATCGCGCTGGAGGTGTTGGAGATCTACGCGCCCATCGCCAACCGCCTGGGTATGGGCCGCTTCAAGGGCACCATGGAAGACCTTGCCTTCCCCATCGCCTACCCCGAGGAATGGGCGTGGTTCAAAACGCACATCCTGCCCCAGTACGAAGTGCGGGTCCAGGAGATCTCCTCCACCATCAGCGAATTGAAAAAAGTGCTCGGGGCCAACAAGATCAAGGTGCTGGACATCCACGGCCGCGCCAAACACTACTACTCACTGTACCGCAAGCTGCTGCAGCCCCAGTACAATAAGAACCTCAACCTCGTCTACGACCTGGTGGCCATCCGCGTCGTGGTGCCCACCGCCGACGACTGCTACAAAGCCATGGGCGCCATCCACACCCGCTTCACGCCGCTCCCCGGACGCATCAAAGACTACATCGCCCAGCCCAAACCCAATAACTACCGGTCACTGCACACCACGGTCTTTGCCGACGGCGGCAAGATCGTCGAGGTCCAGCTGCGCGACCAGAAAATGCACCAACAGGCCGAATACGGTATTGCCGCGCACTGGCACTACAAGGAGATGGGCAAACACTTCTGGACGCGCATCTCCAAGACTCAGGGTTTCCACCATAAGGGCTACATGGTGCCCAAAAAAATGAAGTGGATCCAGGAGTTGGCCGTCTGGCAGCAGGAGGTGCAGGATACGCGCCAGTTCCTCAAACGGCTCAAGATCGACGCCTTCCGCGACCGTATTTTCGTCTTCACCCCCAACGGCGACGTCATCGACCTGCCGGAAGACGCAACGCCCGTGGACTTCGCCTACTACATCCACAGCGACATCGGCAACACCTGCGTCGGCGCCAAGATCAACGGCAAACTGGAGCAGCTGGACACCCAACTAAAAAACGGCGACGTCGTGGAGATCATCACCGATAAATCCCGCAAATCGCCGGGCCGCGACTGGCTGCGGTTCGTGCGCACGGCGGCGGCACGCAATAAGATCCGTAGCACCCTGCGCCATGATCCGGAGTTCACCCGCCGCGGCTGAGCCGGGAAACCAACGCGGTCAATTCTTCGTCCGAAAAGAAATCAATGGCAATGTGGCCGCCCGGGCCGCTTTTTTTGATACGCACTTTGGTGCCCAGCGCCTGCTGCAACTGCTCCCGGTAGGCATCCAGCTGCGGGTCGCCGGCCTGCCGCCGCCGGTACGGCCGGACCGACACGAGCCTCGCTGCCGCCTCCACCGCCCGCACCGTCCAACTCTGGCGCAGCGCTTTGCGGAACAGCTTCAGCTGCTGGTCCGACGGCAACCCGGCAATGACGCGGGCAGTTCCCGCCGTGATCTTGCCGGAAACCACCGCTCGCTGGATCTCCTCGGGCAGGTTCAGCAGCCGCAACGTGTTGGCGATGGCCGGCCGGCTCTTGCCCAGCCTATCTGCCAGCTGCTCCTGGGTCAGGTTGAACTCCGCCACCAACCGCTGGTAGGCCACCGCCTCTTCAATGGAATTGAGGTTCTGGCGCTGGACGTTCTCGATCAATGCCAGTTCTAACTGCTGCTGGCGCTGCACATCGCGCACCAGGACGGGCACGGTCGGCAGTTGCAGAATTTTTGCCGCGCGCAGCCGCCGCTCGCCGGCGATCAGCTGGAAACCGCCGCCCGCGCGCGTGGCCACCAGCGGCTGGAGAATGCCGTGCTGCTTAATGGACGCGACCAGTTCCTCCAACCCCTCGTGGTCGAAATCCTGGCGCGGCTGGTGGGGGTTGGGCGCGATGTGTTCGGGCGGGACGTGGTGCACCTGGTCGGCTGCCGGCACCGCGACCGGTGAGGTCGGCGGCACCACGGCGGGGCTGACCCGCTTGGGGATGAGCGAACTCAAACCGCGCCCGAGTCCTCGGTGTGCCATACCCAGATAGTTTACCTTAAATATTGAGGGCGCGCAGCACCTCGTCGGCCAGCTGCTGGTAGGCGCGCGCCCCGCGCGAGGCCGGGTCGTACTGCAGGATGGTCTGCCCGTAGCTAGGCGATTCCGACAGCCGCACGTTGCGCGGCACGATCGACTGGAATATCGGATACGGGAAATGCGCTTTCAGCTCGTCCAGCACCTGCTGGGACAAGCGGTTGCGCGAATCAAACATCGTTACCACCCCGCCGAGCACGGAAAGGTCGGGTTTTAGCCGCTCGCGTACCAGGCCGACGGTCTGCAGCAGTTGGCCCAGCCCCTCCAGCGCGTAGTACTCCGACTGGATGGGAATGAGCAGCGCGTCGGACGCCACCAGCCCATTGACCGTCAGTAAATCCAACGACGGCGGGCAATCAATAATGACCACGTCGTAATCCGATTTGACCTCCAGCAGCGCCTGCTGCAGCTTGAACTCGCGGTCGGGCAGCGCGACCAGCTCCACTCGCGCGCCGGACAATTCGGCGGACGCCGGCGCGACGCGGTAGCCTTCGTGCGGCGTCGGCACGATAACCTGCCGAAGGTTGGCCTGTCCGGTCAGCACGTGGTAGATGCTCTGCGACAACTCCTGGTGGTTGACCCCGACGCCCGAGGTGGCATTGGCCTGCGGGTCCAGATCGATGAGCAGCACGAATTTACCCGCGTGCGCGAGGTACGCGCCCAGGCTGACGGCGCTGGTGGTCTTCCCCACCCCGCCTTTCTGGTTGACAATGCTCAACACTTTTGCCATAACCCGGCGTCAGTATAGCAAATTTTCGCGGCGGCAACGAAACCATGGAAACGTTCGCTTGACAAAGAACGAAAAGCGTTGCACAATTTACCCACTCCCAAACCAAGGGACGCCGAATGAGGGTTCCACGGCAGGTGAAGCCGCGGTGGCGGAATAGGCAGACGCACGGGACTCAAAATCCCGCGAGGGCAACCTCATGAGAGTTCGATTCTCTCCCGCGGCACCATCTGCCGTGGGACGAGGAAAACGCTTGCCGCCGGGAACGCACATCGGTTACGATACAAAAGGGATTGTCGCGGGGTAGAGCAGTCTGGCAGCTCGCCGGGCCCATAACCCGGAGGTCGCGGGTTCAAATCCCGCCCCCGCAACCAAACACTCCAACCAGGGCGGGGCAGAACGCCCCGCCCTGCGGATTATATAGCAGGGTAGCTCCCGCCATTCGGCGGGACGGGGAGCAGCGCCTTTTCACCCCACACCTTTCAACGTTCTCGCGGCAGGGTAGCTCAGCGGTAGAGCAGCGCCTTCATAAGGCGTGGGTCGTGGGTTCGAATCCCACCCCTGCTAACTGATAATCTTAACGTTGAAAGGTGTGGGGCAAGTAAGGCGTGGGTCGTGGGTTCGCCCTGCACCAGAGCGAAGCACGGTGCAGGGCGCCCCGTACCGTGCCCCGCGAATGCGGGGCTCTGGTACTGGGGCGAATCCCACCCCTGGTATAAAGGTGCGGGGCCTCCCTGCTATTTTTTCACTCTCTCTTATGCAGCTCCCGACAGATCGCAAAGTGGTCAACTATGCGACCATCACGCGGCTGGCACGACTCGCCCGCCGCCGCGGAAAAAAGATCGTTTTTAAATCTGGCTGTTTCGATATCGTCCACATCGGCCATATCGCCGCGTTGAACCGCGCCAAACGGCTCGGCGATATCCTCATCGTCGGAATTGGGAGCGATACCACCGTCAAAAAGCTGAAAGGCAGGAACCGTCCGATCGTCCCGGAGCGCTATCGCGCGCGCGTGCTGGCGGCACTGGGCTGTGTCGATTACGTAGTGATCCTGCGCGAGCCACTGCGGGGCAGGATCGACCATGCGCAGCTGCTGCGCCTCGTGCGGCCAACCTACTACTTGCCTACCCCCGGCGACTCGGCGATGGCGGAAAAACGGGCGCTCGCCAAGGCTATCGGCACGAAGATCCGGCTGATCCCCAGCTACTCACCGCTCTCCTCGACAAAGCTCGCCGCCGCGCTCCACCGCGTCGGCTAATCCTCGCTATGGCCCCTGCTGCCACCGATGAGCACTACCGCGCCTATCTGCAGACGTTCGGCAACCTTTTTCCCGCGGAGCTGGCAATCCTCCAGAACCAGGGACAACTCACCGGTGAATGGTCGAACGTCGCCGACCACTGCTTGACCGAAGCGGCGGCCGCGGACATTCTCGCCGAACTGCTGCAGCTACCTGCGGCGGACCGCACCACGCTCGTAAAAGCCGCGCTGCTGCATGACTGGTACAAGCGAAAGGAACGCGAACGGGTCACGAGAGAAGGCCAAGGTACCTACGACGCATCGGCAGCCACGAGTGAGCAGGGCCTCGCGGCGCTCGGGGTAGACCCAACTGTGGTGACGATCGCGCATCGCGTTGGGCACACGCAGTGTCGGTATTTCCTTGACCACCCGGATGCCCCGCTGCTGGAACGTGCGATGTTCTGGTTGGATACCGTCACGCACGGCAACCGGATCGTGGGAATTAATGAACGCGTAGATCAACTGGAGTCAGCCGACCGCTACCGCGAACTCAACGAACAAGGTCGCGCCGTGCTCGGCGGCAAAACGTACTTTCAAGCACAGCGAGGAACTGCGCTGGCGATCGAGCGGCAACTCACACAACGCACGGGCACGACCGGGCGGCTGGACGACGAGATTCGGCGGCGGCTGGAAACACGCTGTGGGCAAACGGCGACGCCGTCATCCGGGTACACGGTCAGTATTGTCATCCCCTGCCGCAACGAAGAGGGCAACATTGACGCGGCGGTCGTGCGCGTTCCGCAGCTCGGACGTTCGACCGATATCATCTTCATTGAAGGCGGCTCGCGCGACCACACCCGTACGAAAATCCAAGCAGCGATCAGCGGCTACCGCGGCCCGCTGCACCTGCGGCTCATCACCTGCGAAGGCGACCCAACCAAAGGAGAAAAAGTGCGCCGGGCGTTCGCAGACGCAACCGGCGACATCCTGATGATCCTGGACGGCGACCTGACCGTCCCGCCGGAGGACCTGTCCAAGTTCTACGAAGTCCTGGCATCCGGCCAGGGGCAGTTTGCCAACGGCACCCGCATGGTGTTGAAAATGGAACGTGGCGCCATGCAATTTATCAACCGTATCGCCAACTGGTGTTTCGGTAAGATCTTCAGCGTTCTCCTGCGCCAGCGTCTGACCGATACGCTCTGCGGCACCAAGGTGCTGTTCAAAAAGGACTACGAGCGCATCGTTGCCAACCGGCATGAGTTCGGCGATTTCGACCCGTTCGGGGATTTTGATCTGCTGTTCGGCGCCGCGAGGTTAGGCCTGAAGATCACCGAAGTGCCGGTGCAGTACCGCGAGCGCACCTACGGGAAGACCAACATCCGCCGCTGGTCGCATGGCGTGCTGCTCGCCAAAATGTGCTGGTTCGCCTTCACCAAAAGAAAACTCTTTGTAAAACCTACTTTCTACAAGCTACCACCTACCTGCTAGTATATGTTCCTCACCGTCCATGCCGCCGCGGGCGTTGTTGCGGGCACGTTCATCCCAAACCCACTGGGGGCATTTGCCGCGGGCATGGCGTCCCACTTCCTGCTGGACAGAGTTCCGCACTACGACCCGCCTATCGTTGACGGCACGGCCAAAGATGGTGTACTGAAAAATCCGGTCTTTCGCCGCTTCGTGGCGGTAGCGATGTTCGACCTGGCGATAGCAACGCTGCTGACCATCGGACTTGCGGCCCGCCTAACTCCAAACGCGTGGGTCTCCCTGGCGGCCGGCGCGTTCGGCGGCGTGCTGCCTGACCTCCTGTTCGGTCTGTACCGGCTGACGGATAGCCGATCCCTGCGCGCCTATAACACCTGGCACCATAATAACCATTTCAACCCGAAGAAATATCCGGTCACCTTCGTCTCCGGCATGTCCACCCAACTGGTCACCCTCGCGTTCTGTCTGTTCGCACTTTTTTCTCCTTTGACAACTTAGGGCTTGGAAATAAACAACTTGCGCAAGTCGCGCCCAGCGTGCGGTCAGATTTCGTCGCTCCGACCGAGCGGAACCGGAAACGTAGCCGCGCTACGGTGAGGATTGCGCGACCGCGTTCATTCACGGCAGCGCTGGCGTGCTCTGCGCTAACGTCTGGCCTGAACGGCCGCTCATCGCAATTGCCGTCAGCGTCGGCTCCCACTACCTCGCGGATTGGCTCCCGCATAAGGACCCTGGCATCGGCACCCCGCGCGTCAAGTGGGGCTCGCCCGAAGTCCGAGAATTTTTTACCATCGCGCTGCCGGACGGCATGTTCACCGGCATGCTGGCAGTTATTCTGCCCTGGATGGTGCCCTTAATGCCCTACTGGCTGACGCTTTCCTGCGTGGTGGCGTCCATCGCGCCCGACCTTATCGACGGCATCGCGATGATCACGGGCAAACCGCTCCTGCAGCGGCATCTGGCCTTCCACAACTGGATGCACTACGACCACTACCGCCGCCCGGTTTCCTGGGGCTGGAACCTGTTCATCCATCTCGTCCTGTTCGCGGCGCTGGCCATCGCGACCGGCATCATCACCCACGCCAACGGCGTGGCCCCCGCCCCTTGAGAAGCCTCGGTACCCCGCGGCTTCTTTTTTTAATTTCCCGCCGCCGCAGCAAGGGAGTTTACGACCGCAGCGAGGCGAGTGGGAAATTAACCCACCGAAAGTCAGCTGAAGAACAACAAAAATATACGGACCAGCCGCAGGCGGTAGACCGCGCCTGTCTCACATTGGCTCGGCAGCATACGTATTCGCGGACTGTAGGTGGGTTGGTACCTTACTTCCCGCCGCCGCAGTCCCCCTCCGGGGGATCACCCGAAGGGTGACAAGGTCCTGCAACTACAAGAGGTCAGCGCCACCGCCAACGGCGGGGTCCCGCCAGAGGCGGGAAGGCGGATGAGAGATTAACCCGCCGCAGGCCAACTGGCGAATGCTAAAAGCCACGAACCAGCCGCAGGCGGTTTTTGCGCCTGACCACTATCAGTATCCATCGGACTGTATTCGCGGACCGGAGGCGGGTTGCCTTGGTGTGAGTCTTTTGACGAATTCAATCCCTCTCGGCTACAATGGGATTTTCCCACCTATGCCCCGCCGCTCCTCGGCCACCGTAGACCTGCCGCAGCTCATCATCATTGACCTGGGCTCGCAGTACTCGCATGTGATCGTACGCACCCTGCGCGAATTGGGCTACCGCAGCGCGCTGCTCTCTCCCGCCAAAGCGGAAAAATTGCTGTCGCAGTACAAACCGAAAGGCATCATCTGGTCGGGCGGCGCGGCGTGCGTCGGAGACGCGGGCGCTCCCGTTCCCCCAAAGATCTACCTGAACGACGTGCCGGTCTTAGGCGTGTGCCTGGGCATGCAGTACCTGGCCACGTGGCTGGGCGGCGCGCTCTCCAAGGACATCAGCCGCAAGGAGTACGGCCCGCGGGAAGCGAGGGTGATCGCGAAACACAGCCGGCTATTTGCCGGCGTCCCCGACGGTCCCGTGTTGTGCAGCCACGGCGATTCGGTCGCCAAAGTCCCGCCAGGATTTACCGTCACCGCGGTTTCCGATGACTGCCCCATCCTCGCGATGGAATCGGAAACCCTGCCCATCTTTGCCGTGCAGTTCCACCCTGAGGTGACCATCACGACCCACGGCAAACGCCTGCTGCAGAACTTCGCCGCCGACATCTGCGGCTGCACCGTGGACTGGCGCCCCGAGGATCTCATTGCCGCGCTGCGGAAAGAGATCGTCGCCGACCTGCCCAAAAATGCGCGCGTGGTGCATGGCTTTTCCGGTGGTGTGGATTCCACGGTCATTGCCGCGCTGCTTTCCCCGGTCCTCGGGGAACGCCTGGTCGCGCTCACCATTGACGGCGGGCAATTCCGCACCGGCGAACTCGAACGCATCGCGCACACCGCGACCGCCGCCGGCGTGCAGAGCTACCACCGGTTGGACGTCCGCGACGAACTACTGAATGCGCTCGGCCCGACCACCGATGCGGAGGCCAAGCGGCGCGTCTTCAAGGCCATCTACGGCCAAACCATCGAACGCTTCGGCGAACAACACCGGGCGACCCATTTCCTGCAAGGGACGCTGGCAACCGATTTGATCGAAGCCGGACAGCTGGGCGGCGCGTCGCTCATCAAGTCGCACCACAACGTCGGCTTGCCCCTGACGCTGCAGCAGCTCCACCCGCTGCGGCACCTCTTCAAACACGAGATTCGCGACCTGGCGAGGAATCTTAAGCTCCCGCCGGCCGTCTGCGAACGGATGCCCTTCCCCGGGCCGGGGATGCTGGTGCGCGTGTTCGGCATTCCGGTCACGGCCGAACGCCTTTCCCTGGTGCGCAAAGCCGACGCGGTGGCCGAAGCGGTGCTGCGCGAGATGGGGGTCCTGGACGGCATCTCGCAGTTCGTCGTTGCGCTGTGCGGCGCGACAACGGTCGGCGTCAAAGGCGACGAACGCGAGTACGGCTACCCGGTCGTCGTGCGGGCGGTGCGCACCGTGGATTTCATGACCGCCGAGAGCGTGGAGCTGCCGTCGCCCGCGCGGAAGGCGCTGACCGAAGCGTTGACCCAGATACCGGGCATCACCCGCGTCTTTTTCGACGAAACGCCCAAACCTCCCGCCACCATTGAAATGGAATGAATCAATAATAAAGAAGGGCGCCTGCACGCGGCAAGCGCCCGATTTTTATGCTGCCGCGCCCTTCAGCGCGGGTCATCGAGAAACCATGGGGTCTTTTCCTCATCACGGATCGCCTGAATGACCCGTTCCACGAGGATCCGGTGGCCCTCGATCATGTGCTCGGGCGGCTGGTCCCAGTCGAACCACCGGGCGTCCGGGGGCGTCTCACCCTCGTAGCAGCAGAGAAAAACCAACCCCACGTCCGGCCCCCGCTGCTCCCGGTGCCAGTTGACGCAGCCCACGAACTGCCGGCTCACGAGCCTGCCACGACCCTTGAAATCATGGGCCTCGACGCGGCACAAGCCTTGGCTGACCGGTTCGCCTCGGTTGTAGCTTCCCCCGAAGTACCAAGGCCGGCCTTTGACCGGGTCCGGCGGGTAGGCCGCATCATCAGCCGACCGCAGGCAGTAGAGGAATTGCAATTTGCCGTCGCGCAGGCGAGTCGGGATAGGCTCCCAGGAACAGTGCGCCATGACCTTGACCATGGCTTCGAAAACCACAGCTGGCCACGGCTCGCCGGCGGCACGCAACTCCATCAAGTGCGCCAGATACCGCAGAAATGCTTCCGGATCGGAATGAACATTCGGTGAACGCAAAGTACCTCCACGAAAAAAATTCGACCAACGACGCAACGAACGAAACGGCACACTACCATGCGTGCCGGAAATAGTCAACGGAGCGTGTGCTCCTTCACCCTCGCCACCAGGCGACCGTGATGACGGCCGCCACGGCGGCGATGGCGACGCCGGAAATGCGTACCCACAGCTGCAGGTACGGCTTGCGGAAGTAGGCGGCCACGTAATGGCAGCAGAGATGCGATGGGCTCGCAATGTACCCGGCGTACTGGGCCGCGTAGGTCGCGGCCGCGAGCGGATAGATATGTTCCGAACCGGCCAGCAATGGCGCCATGAATCATGCGATGGCCATCGACCATGAACTCGGGCAGCTGCTCGAGCCGGAACCAGCGGGCCCCCGGCGGAAGCTGGCCCTCGAATCGGCAAAGGAACACCAGTCCGACATCCGGGCCGCGCTCTTCCCGATACCAATTCAGGCACCCGAGGAACTTGGGTTCCCCGATCCGGCCGGCCGGAGAACGATAGTGCTCGCGGTTGACCCGCGCCATGGCCGCCTCCAGCGGCTCGCCGCGGTTGTTGGTGCCGGCAAAGCACCACGGGGAACCCCGAACGGGGTCGGGCGGAAAAGCCGGGTCGCTGGCGGGGCGCTGCACGCAGAGCAACTCGACGTTGCCGCGGGTGACGCGCCACGGGACGAATTCCCACGACGCATGCGCCATCAGCTTGAGCAGGCGCTCAAAAACGTGCGGCGGCCAACGGCCACCGCCGCCCTTCACCTCCAGCAGGTACGCCAGATACCGCAGAAACGCCGCCTCGTCGGGATGCACGGCAACCTGGGTCATGGGACACCTCCCAAAACCTCCGAAAAAAGAACCGACAGAACACGACGCAATGTCAAAGAAAGGTTTCCTTATAGCACGCGCCTAACTTTCGGTCAAGATAAAAAACGGCTGCAGGGAGCCGGCAGCGTTTCGGCGTCCTCAGCTACCCACGCCAAAGAGAAACGATGATGACAGCAGCGGCGGCGGCAATGCCCACCGCGGTTATCCTCACCCACAGCTGCAGGTACGGCTTGCGGAAGTAGGCGGCCACGTAATGGCAGCAGGGATGCGATGGGCTCGCAATGTACCCGGCGTACTGGGCCGCGTAGGTCGCGGCCGCGAGCGGATAGATATGTTCCGAACCGGCCAGCAATGGCGCCATGA
>VMFR01000001.1 GCA_007376135.1 Parcubacteria group bacterium Gr01-1014_31
GGTTTCCAAGACCGACCACATCAAGGGCGATTTCTCCAAGGCCGACGTCTTTCTGATCGAGTACTCGGACATGGAGTGCCCGTTCTGCAAGCGTTTCCATCCGACGATGGAGCAGGTCGTGCAGACCTACGGCACCAAGGTCGCCTGGGTATACCGTCATTTCCCGCTTTCCTTCCACGCCAACGCGCAAAAAGAAGCTGAAGCCTCCGAGTGCGTGGCGGAACTCGGCGGGAACACCGCGTTCTGGAAGTTCACTGACCTTATCTACGAGCGTACCACCTCCGGTGGCACGGGGTTTGCGCTGGCGGATCTGCCGGCGCTGGCGCGCGAGTCCGGCGTCAACGAGGCCAAGTTCAAATCGTGTCTGGACAGCGGCAAGTACGCCCAGAAGGTCCAGCAGGATATGACCGAAGGCCAGCAGGCCGGCGTGACCGGCACCCCAGGCACGGTGTTGCTGACCCGCAGCGGCGAAACCCGCATCATTTCCGGCGCGCAGCCGTTCGAGCAGGTCAAAACGACCATCGACCAGTACGTGCAGTAACGGCGACCGCGATTCACTAAACCCGTTCCGCTTCGGCGGGACGGGTTTTTGGTTTTTGTGGTCGGCAGGCAGAGTTGACAGTTTTTCGCTTTCGCTCCATTCTACTCTCGGGAGCAACAAGGAACCAATTGTTTGAATTGAAAATTACTTATTGGCAATTTAATTAATTTTTACGCAGGTATGATGGAACAGGTGCCGTCAAAGTCCGCTTTTTGGTTCGGGTATGCGGGGGGAGCGCTTTCGGTGATGGCGCTTGGTTTCGTCATTTCATTGCCACTCCTGCTTAAGGGAGCCGGAATCGTGGGCGGCGGCGATGACGACGTGGTCGCGGCCAAGCCGTCCGCAGGCGGCCAGGTCGCCGGGGCGCAGTTACCGTCGGCCAACGACCCGACCGAGCCCAGGAGTGCCCGTTCTGCAAGCGTTTCCACGGGACCATGGGACAAGTAGCTACCACCTATGGCACCAAGGTCGCCTGGGTATACCGTCATTTCCCGCTCGCCTCGTTGCACGCCAACGCGCAAAAAGAAGCTGAAGCCTCCGAGTGTGCGGCGGAACTCGGCGGCAATGTCGCATTCTGGCGGTTTACCGATTCCATCTATGAGCGTACGGCGACTGGGGGGACGGGTTTCGCCCTCACCGATCTACCGAAGCTCGCTAAGGAATTGGGTTTGAACGAGGCCAAGTTCAAATCGTGTCTGGACAGCGGCAAGTACGCCCAGAAGGTCCAGCAGGATATGACCGAAGACCAGCAGGCCGGCGTGACCGGCACCCCGGGTACGGTACTCCTCACCCGCAGCGGCGAGACCCGCATCATTTCCGGCGCGCAGCCGTTCGATCAGGTCAAAACGACCATCGACCAGTACGTGCAGTAGCGGCGACCGCGATTCACTAAACCCGTTCCGCTTCGGCGGGACGGGTTTTTGGTTTTTGTGCTAGGGTGGGTAGGTATGCGGCGTTTTTCCCGGCCGGCGGTGGCCCTGGTACTTCTCCTCGCGGCCGCCGTGGATCGGCAGCATGAAGTCACCCATTGACCTTTTCCCAACGCGGCAGTGGTGGCAGGACCTGTCGTTCCATGACCACCCGCCGCTGACATTTTTCGTTGAGCACTGGTCGTTCCGGTTGCTGGGGCCGACGGTGCTGGCGCTGCGATTACCGTTCGTACTCGCCGGTTTGGCGCTGGTCGTGGTTTTGTATTGGCTCGGCACCGCGATGGTGGACCGGCGCTACGGGTTGCTGTGCGCCGCATTGGGAACGGTTGCCAATTACCCCGTGTGGCTGTCGCGCGTCGGTTTCCAGGAGGGGCTATTGCTGGTGTGGCTGGCGCTTGCATTGTTCGCATTCCTCCGTTCGTTGGATGACCCGCGGTGGTGTTGGCTGGTGGGCGTTTCGGCGGGGCTGGCATTGCTGACCAAATATTCCGCCGTCGTGGCACTCCCGGTAATTTTTGGCGGTTACCTTCTGCTCGCGCCCCAGCGCCTCCGACAGATTCCCGCATGGGGCGGTGCCGTACTGGCCGCCGCGCTGCTGTCTCCCGTGATTATTTACAACGCGATGCTGTTTGCCACGCGAGGCCATTTTGACGCGACGCTGTGGGCGATGCTGGGGCAACAGCACGAAGATTTTTGGAGCGACGACCATGCCTACACGGGGTTTTTCCATTTGCTGGATTGGTGGCATTGGCTGCCGGATGGGTTCGGCTGGCTACTCACGCTCTTGGCGATCGTCGGGGCGGTGTTGATGACCATACAGTGGTGCAACGGCCGGTTGCCGGGGAAGGGCCGGCGACTGGGGTGGACCGTCGGGGCGTTGACCCTGAGTACCGTCGTTTTGTTGAGCTTTGCGCCGGGCCGCAAGCAGTATGCGGCGCTGATGACGTTGCCCCTGGCGCTGTGTGCCGCCTACCTGCTGCGGGAGTTGACAGGACGACGCAACGGCGTCGGATTTGCGGCTGCTCTGTTGGCGCTGATCGCATTGCCGACAGCGAACGGTCAGCTGCGCGCAGCACCGGTCGGAACCTCGGGCGTGGCGTACGCGGCGTTGCGGCCCACCTCCTATGCGTATCGGACGCTGGATGAGTATCTGGAGCGGACCTTCAGCGGGCAGCCATCCGCGCAAATGATCACGGCGGGCGACGTGCAGTTGGCAGGGCGGTTACGCGCCCGTTACCGTGCCGACCTCGGCAGCGCACCGGCCATCGGCGGCCGGCCACCGATCGTTATCTACGACGACCGGATGGATTTTGCCGCCGTGCGATGGACCATGCTGCTGCGCGACCTGTACCGTTACCAGCCGACCATGGTCACGGAAAGTTTGGTGAAGGTATTCGAAACCGAGGGTGTCGAGTATCTGGAGGATCTCGGCTTTAAGGACTTTCGTTTTATTCTCGTCGAGCCTTCGTTGCTCAGCGAACGCGGCGGCGCTCCGGACAGCTACGGCTGGCGGATGAGGATGATATTCGAGCGCGCGGGCGTGCAGCCGAGCACGGTCTTGACCGATGCGTTCGGCCGCCCGTCGTTCGCCGTGTTCCAGCTCTCCACGCTGCGGTCGTTCATTACGGAGAGCGAGGAGTGAGGACGAGGATCTGCTGGGCAATGCGCTGCAGCTGGTAGCCGCGTTCCAGGTAGTTGGTGAGGTAGGCGCGGAACTGGTCGTCGCCGGCAAAACCGGTGCGGTCCCAGAGGTCCACGATGACGATATCCGCCTGGCGGGGTTCGCTGCCGGCCATCCAAATGCCCCGGCGGTGGGTCAAGTGGGGGACCAGGTTGGTGGCGGCCGCGATGCTTACGTCCGGTGGGATCTTTTCCAGCAATGGTCCATAGATCTCCGAGCGGCGGTCGGCCCGGAATTGCGTCCAGGGATAGGCGCGCAAGCCGAGCGGTGACCACCAGAAGAATCCGCCCAGGGCTGCGCCGCCGAGCGCCAGGAGAATAAGGAGCGACCGGGCGGGGAATTTAATTATTAGGAACCGCAGGCCCGAGAACGCAGAGAACAGTACGGCGGGAATGAGTACCGCGTCGTACTGGTAGCGTCCGGAGAATTGCGGCGCGTAGTCCGTCAGCAGGTTCATTGCCAACCCCGGGATTGTCAGCACCAGGGCGACGGGCGCGAGCAGCGAAAAGCCCCCCAGCGGGACCAATAATCCCGCAAGGTAAGAGATTTTTTCCGGTCGGGTAACGGTCTGGACCACGGCCGCCGGTTTGGTCAAGACCGTGACCGCAATTTCGGAAGCGGTCGCGCCGAGGTTGGCGTAGCGGTCCAGCCGGTAGATCTTTCCTCCCAGTGCTGGCATCACGATGTTGGCAACGAGGATGAAATATGCCAGGCATGAGGCGGCAACCGCGGCGCCAAACCTCCGCGGCCGTTGGGTTAGCAGCCAATAGAGGCCAACGGCGGCGGCGACCAGCACCATGTTCTCGGCCGTGCTCGCAGCCAGCGCCAGGACAACAACGGCCCACCAGCGGCGGTTTCCGTCGGCTAGGTCCACCGCCCACAGTAGCAGGGGTACGGCGAACGCCACTTCATGGAAATCGAACAGGTTGAGCCAGTGGAGCGGAGGGTACAGGAGGTACGCGCCGCAGAGGACGTGGGCCGCCCTGTTACCGGCCCGGCGCGCGGCGAGACGGTACAGCGGGATGACCGCGCTGCCGAGGGCGAGGGCTTGCAGCGCCAATAGGACGGCCGGTCCGGGCCAGAGCGCATACCAGGGGACCAGGAGGAAGAGGAACGGGCTGAAATGCACCGACAGGTGGTTGGCAAATTCAAAATTGTTCTCCATGATGCGGCCGGAGAGCGTATTCCAGAACGACTGCTCAAAAATACCCAGATCCCAGGCCTGGGTATGGAAGGTGGCGTGCCGCAGCCACGACAGCCAAAAAAATACCGCCGCGTAGCCCAGCGCCAAGGCGAGGGGAAATCGGTGACGCTGCAGCCAGGCTCGGCTGCGCGGCCACGTCGAGATGGTTTGCATGAGAGCGGCGGCGATCAGCGGCGGGCGGCCGGGTAGACGGTTACGGTTTCGCGCCGGCTGTTGTTGACCCGCACCACCGCATAGTCGCGCACGGCGTCGCCGTTCTCGTCAAAGGTCAGCATACCGAGCGTCCCCTCCCAGCCGCGTATCTGCTGGAGCCATGCGCGCAAACTGTTGGGGTCGGTGCCGACCGCGGTAATGCCGTCCCGCAGCAGTGCGAACTGGCTGTGCATATTCGCCATCACGGCAGGGAAGGGCGGGGGCTCGCGGTAGGTTTTTGCGTAGGCGCTCAGGAACGCGCTCGTTGCCGTCGCCCGGTCGTCGAAATACACTTCCAACCCCAGCACGCCTTGCAGCGCCTTACCCTGTTCGCCGACCAGATCGCGATTGATGAGCAGCTCGGAGGAAATCAGCGGCGTGTCGGTCGCGCGCGCCCGCAACTGTTTGACCAGCCCCACGCCCGACGCTCCGGATTCCGGCAGCAAGTAGAGAACCTCGGGTGCGGCGGCGCTGACCCGGTCGAACAGCGAGGAAAGGTCATCGGCGGGGTGCGGGAGATCGGCGTCCAGAGCGACCCGGCCGCCGAGTATCCGGAACTCCTTGATGAACGCCTCGCGCAGGCTTCGGGGGTAGTCGCTGTTCTCGGTAATGACGCCGGCGGTTTTCGCATTGAGTTCAAGGTAGGCGTAGCGCGCCGCCATTTCGCCGGCCTTGGCGTCCGACGGCGCCGTACGAAAGACGTAGGTTCCCGCGGCGCTGATCTCCGGCGCGCTGGCGGACGGGGAGATGAGGATCACGCCGGCTTCCTGCGCCAGCGGCGCAATGGCGAGCGTTTCGTTCGAGCACGCACCACCGAAGATGATGCCGACCTTATCAATGTTGATGAGTTTTTGGGCGGCGGCCGTCGCCTCGCGCGCGTCGCATTTTCCGTCTTCCCACAGCACCATCAGCGTTCGGCCGTTCATTCCTCCTGCGGCGTTCAGTTCTTTCACCGCCAACTCGCCGGCGCGACGGAGCGGCACGCCGAAGGACGCGCTGGGGCCGGTCAATGGCAGTACGGCGCCGATGACCAGCGGATCGGTTTCCGGCGCCGGCTCCAGGCGGCTGGCGTTGTTGCCGGTTAAAACTTTCAGCGGTGCGGCCCGCAACGACCACAGCAGCGCCACCAGGGCGGCGGCGATGACGACGCCGACGGCAAGTTTAACGTTCCGTTGCATACGGTAGTGGTGGTAACCGATATGACTGTAGCACGACGGTACTTCTTCCGACAATGCAGCGAAATTATCGGTTTGCGTGGGTGCTGGGTTGTCCCGTACCGCTTGCCAAACCCGTGGTCCTGGGGTAGTGTGTATTCAACAGTTATGCGTACTCACGGGCACAATTTTATCCGCGGGATGGTCGCTGGTGTATTCATCACGGCGGTCGTTGGCATGCCGGTGGTCTATGCTCCCGACCACGGCAGCGGACACCACCAAATGGTGCGTTGCATCGCAAGCATGGTGCGGCAGGCACCCTGTCCGGATGAAGCTTCGTCGTTCGCGACGCTGCAGTATCACGTTTCGGTCTACAAGGTGATTGGGATGGCGGTGCTTGCTTCCCTCCTGGCGCTTTCCGTCATCTGGGCGTGGTTCGAGGCCACGCGTACCATCCTGGAGCTGACCACGGTTTCACGGCGCTGGGCAACCGGCGTACCCTTGGATTTTCGTTCATCTCGACCATGGATCGTGTGGCGCCGGTTCTACCGGTGGCTGGCGGTGTTGCGACAACGTGAGGCTGCCGTTGCGGCGTAGCTTCTGACCGGTGCGGCCGTCGTAGGACGGTAGTACAGGTATGGGAGCGTCATCCGCAGTGCGGCAGTTTTTTGTTGCGTTTAACCATTCACGTATGCGACAAGCCATCATCTACATTGCTACGATCGGCGTGCTCCTGGCGGCATTGGTCGGGCTGGCCCAATGGGGGCAGCGGGGGACGGCGAGCGCCGCCGCCTCACCCAGTCCGCTGACGGCCACGCCGGCAGCGTTCGACTTCGGCCAGGTTTCCATGGCCGCCGGCGTGGTCCGGAAGCAGATCACTGTCTCCAATTCCGGCAGTACGCCGGTCAAGGTAACCAAGCTCTTTACCTCCTGCATGTGTACGACCGTACAACTCCAGAATAACGGCCGGACCATGGGACCGTTCGGCATGCCCGGCCATGGGGTGCTGCCGCGGATCTCCGAGGTCATTGCTCCTGGCCAGCTGGCAACGCTCGAGGTGACGTTCAATCCGGCCGCTCATGGTCCGGCGGGTGTGGGCCGCGTCAGCCGAGAAGTAATTGTGGAGACGGATGGGGGCGGAACCCTGACCGTCGCATTCACCGCGCAGGTCACTCCCTAGCCCTATGCTACCAAAAAAAACGTGGTGGCTGATCGCGGTACTGCTGGGCGTCGGGCTGGTCATCATTTCCCTGCGAGTATTCAATCCGACCCAGCTGCTGTGGCAATGGTCGGCGGGCGGCCAATGGATCTTTCCACTGGTCACCGTGGCGGCGCTGCTGGATAGCGTCAATCCGTGCGCGTTCTCGGTACTGCTCCTGACCATCGCCTTCTTACTGCAGATAGGAAAATTGCGGCAGCATGTACTACGCCTGGGATTCGGCTACATCATCGGGCTTTTTTCCGTCTACCTGTTGATCGGGCTCGGCATCTTACAGGTGCTGCATCTGTTCAACACGCCGCACTTCATGGCGAGAGCCGGCGCGGTGCTGCTGGCGGTGTTGGGGGGCATCAATCTCATCAACCATTGGTTCCCGCGTTTCCCCATCAAGCTGAAAATTCCCGCGGCCAGTCACCGCGCGATGGGAAAGCTGGTCGACCGCGCGTCGCTGCCGGCGGCGTTCGGGCTCGGGGTGCTGGTGGGGCTGTGCGAATTCCCGTGCACCGGCGGGCCGTACCTGATGATCCTCGGCCTCCTGCACGACCAGAAGACCTTCGTCCCGGGGCTTGGGTACCTCTTGTGGTACAATCTGCTGTTCATCGCCCCGCTGGTGGTCATCCTGCTTTTGGCCGCTGACACGGCGGTCCTGGACCGGATCTCTCATTGGCAGAAGAATAATCAATCGCGCCTGCGGCTGTATGGCGGCCTGCTGATGGTGGGGCTGGCCGCACTTATTTGGCTGCTTTAATCTACACCTCCTATGAAGGAATCACTTGACCTCAAGGCGCTCCTGGCCGCGGCCAAGCAGCTGGCGAGCGAAAAGAAGATCGACCTTTCCAGCGACGAGGATCTGAGCCTGGCGGTGATGAACCTGGTCAGTATCGAGGAACATCTGTTCTACTCGGGCGCTAAAACCAATGACGCAACCTACTACGACCTGATCGGGCCGGTCCGCGAGCTACGCAAGACCTACCTCAAGCAGCTGTTGCCGGCGTATGAAGGGGAAGTGTGGTGCATCAGCAAGCATCTCCTTGCCGCCGCCATGCGGCTGGTGGAGGTCGGCACGAAGCGTCAGGAACGCGACCCGCAGGCCGCGCAGGCGTGCTTCCGCGACGCCTACACCCTGTACTCATATTTTTGGATGCTGAAATTGAAGATGGCAACGGGCAAATCCGGCGCGCCGGTCACGGCTGTTCCTCCTTCGCCGACCAACCAAAAAGCGATGGAGGACTTCCTCGCCAAGCTCGTTGATTGTTGCGGAGAATAGGAATATGCGCCCTCTTCTTTTTCTCGCAGCAACGGCCGCGTCCGTTGTGGTCGCAGGCTGTGCGCAGCAGTCCGCGCCCGCAAGTGAAGCCTCGACCTTAGCCGCGTGCCTGACCGAACGCGGGGTCATCATGTATGGCGCCGACTGGTGCTCGCACTGTCAGAAACAAAAGGGGCTGTTTGGTGATGCCTTCTCGGCGGTGACCTACGTTGAGTGTCCGGACGAGCCTGAACGTTGCGTGCGGGCCGGCATCACCGGGTATCCCACCTGGATTCTCCCCGGCGGGCAAAAGTTGGAAGGCGTGCAGCAGTTACCGGCACTGGCGAACGCTGCAGGGTGTGCTAAATCCGTTACCCCATGAGGGTATGCGACGCTGGATCACCATCGGGGTACTCGCGGTGACCGCTACGGTCAGTCTGTTGCTGCTCCTGGCGGCGGTCCGCTGCGCGCGCAGCACCACCGCTCATATGCCGCAGCCGGGCTTGGCGCGCTGCCATCGGCACCAGCCGATCTCGCACCTGCCGTTGTGGCGGGTGGCAACCGTCGGCTTGGTGCCGATCGGCTTGCTGTGGTTGGTCTGGCAGATGTGCTGCCGTGCGGCGATTTTGTTCCGCACCGCCCCTGCGGTGTGGAGGAGCCGTGAGCGAAATCCTTGCCGCGAAGCACAGCCGCCACCGCCGTACTTGGTGCAAGCCATGGCCGATGGTTTACGCGGGGGTCAGCTGACGTTCGGGTAAGGGCTTGGTCGACGGTGTTGCCCGTCGCACGTGAGTTCTTACCCTTGACGTTTGCTTATGGCTCCATCAACTTCGGAAGCATTGGCTGACCATAACCGCGGCACACCTGTGAACGCCTTCGTCTGGACGACGGTAGGCGTTGCCGTGGCGTTGGCCGGCCTGAACCAATTCTTGCTGCTTTCTCTGCCGCGCACCGCGAAACCGGCGGCTGCAGCCCCGGTATCGGCCGCTGCGGCTTTGGCATCCGCAGCCGCGTCGGTGCCCTCGAGCGACGCCCCCGGCAACGACGTCGTGGCGTTGACGATCGCCAGCGGCGTGCCGGAGATCTATGGCAGTGAGCTGCGGGTAAATTACGATGATGTGCAGAACTCCATGAATATCATGGGGCAGTACGACCCTGACTACGGCACGATCAAGCTCCCGCTCACGCCCGAGCTGCAGCAGCGGTACATCGCGATCGGCAGCCGGATCGCGTGCGAATACTGCTGCGGCGCGAAGATGATCGTCTTTCCCAACGGCAAGGCGGCCTGCGGCTGCGCCCACTCGCAGGCAATGCGCGGTCTGATCGTCTACCTGTTGACCAAGCATCCCGCTGAATTCAGCGATGACCGTATCCTGCAGGAATTGGCGCGGTGGAAAGCGCGTTTCTTCCCCAAGCAGATGATCGCCAAGGTCGCAGATCAGCGCGCGTCGGGCCAGTACACGCCTGATGTGGCGGCCCTTCTCTTGAACCAGCCGACCGGGGGGTCGCGCAGCACTGCCGCACCGCTGCCATCCAGCCTGCAAAATCTGCCGAACATGGTCGGCGGTTGCTAATACCGTGCCGCGCCCAGCAGATTCATCCTTCATTCTTCAATCCCTACTCGTATGGAAAATTGCACGCACCACGACCATAGCCATACTGTTCCGCACGCGGCGAGTGCTCCCGCCGCGCCCGCATCAGAAACGCGCCGGCTTACCATCGCGCTGGTCGCCGTCACGGCGTTCCTCGGCATCCAAACCGTGCAGCTGGTTTCGCTGCGCCGCAGCCTGGCGGCCGCACCGTCCGCTGCTGCTCCGGTCGCGGCGGCCGCGGCTGCCCCACAGGGTGCCGCTCCGCTGCCGTCCAGCCTGCAAAATCTGCCGAACATGGTCGGCGGCTGCTAGGGTATGCCGCGTTTCATGCGACCGACGTTCGCCGTTGCGATAGTGGCGGTGGCTGTTGCGGCGCTCAACGTCGCGGGCACCGCGCAGCTATTCGGGCAGGTCAAATCCTCGCCAACTCCCGTGCCGCCTCCGCGTTTACAGGTGACCGTGGTCACCGATGCCGCCTGCGCCGAGTGCGCCTCGCTTGAACCAGTGGTTGCCCAACTGGCGAAGTTCAATATTGTCCTGGAGCGGGCAACGTTTGAACGCAACAGCACGGAGGGGGCAGCCTTGCTGACGCGGTACGGCATCGTTACCGTACCGACGTTGGTGGTGAGCGGCGATGTGGACGCCCTACCGGAACTGGCATCGTTTTGGCAGAAGCTGGGGCGGCGCGCGGCGGACGCCGTCATTCTTGATCCGCCCATTCCGCCCTACCGCGACGTGCAGAGCGGACAGATCCGCGGCCGGGTGGCCGTGACCCTGGTGGGCGATGCCGCTTGCACCACCTGCTACGACGCGAATGAGCACCTGACCATTCTGGCACGCTTCGGCATCAAGGATGAAAACCCGCGCCGGGTGGACATCCGTTCCACGGACGGCCAAACATTGCGCCGTGATTACGGCATTACCATGGTCCCGACGTTCGTGCTCACCGGCGAGGTTGGCGTTTACGAAGGGCTGTCGAACATTTGGGTACAAGTGGGTACCACCGAAAAGGATGGCGCCTACGTTTTCCGGCAGGGGGTAGCGAGCATGGGCACGTACCGTGATCTGGCGACGGGCAAAATTATTTTGCCCACCCCGACTCCCACACCCTCGCCGGTCCAAGGAGTCCAGCCATGAACGCCAATTCCGTCCGGGGACTGGCGAGGTCGCCCTGGTCGGCCGGGGTGGCAGGGATGCTTGGCATGGCCGGGCTGTACGCAACGATCGTTACCCTCCTGAGCCGGTCCGCGGGGCATACATGGGAGCAGTTCCTGCTCTACCGCTGGTGGATGCTGGCGATGTTCCTCGCGTTTGGCATCCAGGTTGGTATCGTTCGGCTGCTGGCCCTGCGTCGTCACAACGCGATTCGCCAGGCGGCGGTGGCCGGCGGTACCGGTTCGGTGGCCATGGCGGCATGCTGCGCGCACCACGCCCTCGACTTTCTGCCGTTCATCGGGGGAACCTTGGTGGCGGGATTTGTCGTGCGCGCCCAGGCGCCGCTGCTGGCGGTGGGCGTGGCGTCGAACCTCGCCGGGATAGCGGTACTGTTGGGTCGGCTGTGGGGGGTTCCGTGGCGGCGATGGTTGGCGGTCCGCCGTTCTCGCACCGGTGGTCTTCGATCGCTGGCGTCCTTGGCGTACGCCGGCGGCGGTGCGTTGGCGGTCGTTATTGCCGCCGCGAGTTTCGGATTGTTGGGAATCAGCGCGGGGCCAGTGGAAAGCCCGACAGCACGACTCGCGGACATCCAGCGGCCGACGCGAAACGATGCGCAAGCCTCCATCGAGGTGACCGTCAGCCCGCTGCAGCTGGACCAACTCGGCGTCAGGTTTGCCGTCGGTCTCGAAACCCACACGGTCGAGCTGGACTACGATTTCGCGGCCCTCAGCAGTCTGACCGTCGACCGTCGCACCTATGCCGCGCAGCGCTGGGAAGGCGGGCGCGGCGGGCATCACTTGTCCGGCATCTTGGTGTTCCCGCCGTTGCCCCCGCAGGCGCGCACCGTGGTACTGACCATGAACGGCGTCGGCGGCGTGGTCCGAAAATTCGACTGGTCGGTCACGCCGTAACGTGAGTTCACAAGCGGCGGGCAGGTGCTATACTGAAGCAACCTTCCCGCCGCTTTGCGGTTTTCTCTTAGTTATGCGCCGTATTCTCATCGTCAATCCGAATCTCTACTCATCGCGCGCCACCGTGATGCGCGGGCGGCACCGGCCGCCGCTGGACTTGGCCTACATTGCCGCTCTCCTGCGCAACGATTTTGAAGTGCGGCTCGTGGACGCGCGCGTCGACAATCTTGATGTGTGCCAGATGTACGCGGAGGTGGCGGCCTATTCTCCCGAGGTGCTCATTACGACGACCACGCCCGTGGACCGCTGGGAGTGCCCGCAGTCCTATTTGGAGTCATTCTTCAGCTGGCTTGGCGATGTTGCCAACCTGCCCACCAAGCCCGTGATCATCGTCACGGGCACGCACGGCACCACGCAGCCCGACTGGCTGCTGCGCCGTTGCCCGTCCATCGATTTCTTGGTGCGCGGCGAACCTGAACGGACGTGTGAGGCGTTGGTGCGCGCAATTGCGGCCGGCGGCCATCCGTCCGTCATCGCCGGAGTGTCGTACCGCCAGGAGGAAAAGATCCTGCACAATCAGGCAGCACCGCGCATTCTGGACCTGGACGCCCTGCCCTTGCCGGCCTACGACCTGCTGCCGATGGGCAAGTACCGCTACACGTTCGGCGACATCCCGCAACCGTTCTCCATCGTGCTGGCCACCCGCGGGTGCCCGTACCGCTGCACCTTCTGCTGCCGGGTCATGATGGAGAACGCCTACGTTACGCGCAAACCCCAGCAGGTGTACGATGAATTGAAGTACCTGCGCGAGCGGTTCGGCGTGCGCGGGATTTTTTTCCAGGACTGGGAGTTCACCATCAACAAGTTTTTCGTCAATGCGCTGATGGACCTGCTGCTCGCCAAGCCGTTGGGCATCACCTGGGGTTGTAACGCGCGCGCCAATGATTTCCAACAACCCCAACTGTTCGAGAAGATGCAGCGGGCCGGCTTGGTGCGGGTGAACATCGGCTTTGAGTCCGGTTCTCCCGAGGTCCTGGAGGCGGTCAACAAGAAGATCACGGTCGACGACCTGGCGCGGGCCATAGAAGTGACCCGGCGGCTGAAGCTGCACTTGGGAATGTACGCGCTGCTCAACGCGCCCGGGGAAACGGCAAAAACCATCCGCGAAACCATGGCGTTCCTCAAGCGCCAGGGGATCAGTTCGATGAATTTCAACCTGGTCGTGCCGTACTTCGGCACCGCGGTGCACGAGCAGCTGCGCGAGCAGCTCGGCCCCGAAGCGGCCGAGCACCTGACCTGGGATACCATCGAAGAGTACGCCGGCCGCACCCGCACGCAGTTGCCGCCTTGGCTGGCGCGCCTCTACCAGCGTCACACGAAATACCGCCTCTCCAGCGGGCCGATCTACTGGCTGCGCCCTGCGGTCTGGGCCGAGGTCGGGAGAAAGGTCGTGGGCCGCATGCATCCGCATGAGGGAAAGTAGCGTAGCGTTCAGCCGCCCTTTGCCGGGCGGTTTTTGTTTGGGCGTTCCGTCGGTTTGTGGTATAATTATGCCCTAGTATCAACGCGCGCGGGCGCGATTCTTATGGCAACCAAGAGCACGAAGAAGCCGACAACCACGGCGGCGGGCGGCAAGGCCGTTCTCATCATCGAGGATGATGAATTTTTGGCAAAAATGATGGCCCGGATGCTGGAAGAGGCCGGGCTGCGGTGTACGCTGGCGGGGAACGGCAAAGAAGGCTTGCGGAAAGCGCAGGCGGATGTCCCGCAGCTCATCATCCTGGACATCATCCTGCCTGATTTGGACGGGTTTGCGATTTTGAGCAAATTGAAAGCCGCCGCCGCTACCAAAGCGGTTCCGGTCATCATCATTTCCAACCTTGGCCAGGAGGAAGACGTGCAGCAGGGTCTGCGGTTGGGCGCCAAGGACTACATCGTAAAGAGCGACCTCAGCCTGGATGCGGTGGTGGCTAAGGTGATGAAGCAACTGAAATAACATTTGACTGTTGACCTTTGACCATTGACCGCGTTGATGTTGGTCAAATTTCGCCGCTTGTCAAATGTTGCCGGTCAATGGTTAATGGTCAGTATGCACGTATCGGATGAACAACTGAAAGAGGCGCTGGTTTCGCGGCAGCTGTTGCCCGCGAGCCAGGTGAACGCTGCGTTCGCGAAGGCGGAGGCGCAGCATCTGTCTTTGCGCGAGGTGCTGTTGAACGATGATCTGATCGCCGACGAGCACGTGGGCCGACTGATCGCCGACCTGCTGGGGGTCCCGTTCATTAACCTCCGCAAAGTGCAAATACCGGAGGCGGTGCTGCGGTTGATTCCGGAAGTGGTGGCCAAGAGCCGCCAGGTGATCGCGGTCAAACGCGATCGCGAGGGGTTGACGGTCGCGATGGCGGATCCCGACGACATGGAGGCGGTGGCGCTGGTGCAGAAGGCGACCGGCGAGCTGGTCACGCCGGCCTTGGCCACCCCGCGCGACCTCGGCGGCGCGTTGTCGCGGTACCGGAAGGGCTTGCAAGAGGATTTTTCCGCGCTGCTGACGGCGGCCGCGTCGGAAGCGGAAGCTGCCACCAAAGAGCAGGCAGTGGAACAGGCGGAAGCGACGGTAGTGCGCATTGTCGAACAGCTGCTCGCGTACGCCTATGAGAATAAAGCCTCCGACCTGCATCTGGAGCCGCAGCGCGACGCTCTGGTGGTGCGTTTCCGCATCGATGGCGTCCTGCACGAGGTGGTCGCTCTGCCGAAAGCCATCGAACCGCAGATCGTCTCCCGCATCAAGGTATTGTCCAAATTGCGCACCGACGAGCATGCGGCGGCCCAAGACGGTAAATTTCGGTTCAGCGTTCCGGAAGAGCAGGTGGATGTCCGCGTTTCCATCCTGCCGGTGACCGCCGGTGAAAAAGTGGTCTTGCGGCTGTTATCGTCCAAGCAGCGGGAATTTTCCCTCGAGGATCTTGGCTTTGGGGCGGGCGATCTGAAAAAAGTGAAACTGGCGTTCAACAAACCGTACGGCATGATCCTGTCCACCGGCCCGACGGGTTGTGGCAAGACCACGACGCTCTACGCCATCCTGCAGATCCTCAACAGCCGCGAGATCAATATTTCCACGATCGAAGACCCGGTCGAGTATGAGATCGCGGGCGTGAATCAGATCCAGGTCAACGCCAAGACGAATCTGACGTTCGCGGCCGGCCTGCGCTCCATCCTGCGCCAGGACCCCGACGTCATCATGGTCGGGGAGATCCGCGACGAGGAGGCGGCCGGCATCGCGGTTAACGCCGCCATGACCGGCCATCTGGTGCTCTCGACGCTCCACACCAATGATGCCGCGACTTCGCTGCCGCGGCTGTTGGACATGCAGGTGGAACCGTTCCTCATCTCCAGCACTGTGAATGTCATTGTGGCGCAGCGTCTGGTGCGGCGCATCTGTAGCCAGTGTTTGGTGAGCTACCAGGCCAAGCGCAAGGAGCTTGGGGCGACGCTTTCGCCGGCGCTGGTCACCCGCCATTTCGGAAACCGCGCGTCGGTGCGGCTGTACAAGGGCAAGGGGTGCCAGGTGTGCGGCGGTACCGGGTACCACGGCCGGGTCGGCATTTTCGAAGTTCTGGAGGTGACGGAGGCGGTACGGCGGCTGATCATGGAGCGCGCCAACGCGGATATCATCAAGGCGGAAGCGGTCAAGGAGGGGATGACGACGATGTTGGATGATGGCCTGGCGAAAGCGGTGCAGGGGGCGACGACCATTGAGGAAGTCCTGCGGGCGACCCGCGAGTGATCTTCCGGAGAAAATCAAGGTTAAAAACACAAGGCATGCAATTCGCGTATTCGGCAGCCACGGCGGACGGGAAGATGACCCGCGGCGTTGTGGCCGCAGCCAACCAGCGGGCCGCGATCGCGCTGCTTGAACGGCAGCAGCTGGTTGTCGTGAAGCTGGAGCGCCGTCGTGACGGCAAGGCTCAGGCGCTCTACCGCGTGCCGCTGTTGCAGCGGATGCTTTTGGCGCAGCACCTGTCGACGCTCCTAAGAGCCGGCGTCAGCTTGCTGGAAGGCCTGCGAGTGGTGCAGGAAGAGGCCCGCTCACGGCGATTACGCAAGCTGTTGGAACGCGTGCGGGTCAAAGTATCGTCCGGCACCACCTTTGCCGCCGCCCTCGAATCCCAGGGCGGGGCCTTTGACTCCCTATTTACCAGTTTGGTGCGCGTCGGCGAGTCCTCCGGCACGCTGGAGGAGAATCTTTCCTACCTCGCGGATGAATTGGAGAAACGGATGGCGCTCCACACCAAAGTGCGCTCGGCGTTGACGTATCCGGCGGTGGTCGTCGGCGTGACGGGCGTGCTGGGCGCGGTCCTCGCGTTCTTCGTATTGCCCAAGATTGTTCCGCTGTTCACCTCGCTCAAGGTGAAACTCCCGCTCTCGACGGAGATCCTGTTGAGGGTCGCCGGGTTCTCCCGCGACCACGGTATGCTCTCCCTGGCGCTCATCGCCGGCGCCATCATTGCTTTCCGTTTGCTGACCTTGCGGGGACCGTTGCGGCGGCAATGGCATTGGTTCTTGCTGCGTTTGCCGGTGGTCGGCCGCATTACGCGAAGTTTGAACCTGGCCAACGCCTGCCGGACCCTGGGGACGCTGTTGAAGAGCGGCGTGCCGTTGCTGGAGGCGCTTGATATCACCGCCGGCACACTGGGGAATACGGCGTACCGCGAGGAATTTTCCGCTCTGCGGGATGCGGCCGGCACCGGCACCAGCCTCGCTGCAAGCATGGCGCAGCCCTCGCGGCGGAAGCTGTTCCCGCCCTTGACGCTGTCGCTGGTCCGGGTGGGCGAATCCAGCGGGAAACTGGACGAGAGTTTGCTCTACCTGAACCGTTTCTACGAACGCGAGGTGGATAATTTAATGAAAGATCTGACGGTCATCCTGGAGCCGATGCTGTTGGTGTTCATCGGACTGGTGGTGGCGTTCGTCGCCGGGGCCATCATTACGCCTATCTACCAGATCTCCGGCAGTCTGCGAGTGAGATGATCTATGAGGTTTCACTGGCCGCGGCGCAGCGTGGTGGGCATCGACCTTTCTGACCGGTCGATCGAGGCGTTGCAGCTGAAGCGGTCGCTGGGGAAGCCCGCACTGGCTGCCTACAGCCGGGTGCAGTTGCCGCCGGGTGTCGTTGAGGACGGGCGGATCCTACAGCCGGCCGCGCTGGTGGAACGGGTGCGCCAGCTGCTGCAGAAAGCGCGTCCGGAGCCCATTAAGGAGCATCTGTGTGTTATCGCCCTGCCGGAATCCCAGGTCTATTCGCATGTGTTTTCGTTGCCCGCGGCGTTCCAGGCCGAACAGGTGCGGCGGGCAATCCTCCTGGAGGCGGAGCACTTCATGCCCATCCCACTCAGGGAAAGTTATTTGGATTTTCGTCCTATCGGCGTCCGCGGCGAGTATCAGGAGGTGGCGTTTGCGGCGACCCGGCGCGGCCTGGTGCATACGTACCTTGAGGTTTTCAAGTCCGCCGGGCTCCAGCCTATCGCCTTCGAGCCGGAATCCGTCAGTCTGGGCCGGTCGCTGGTGCGCCGGACCTTAGGCGACGGGTCGGCGGCTACTCTTATTGCGGATGTGGGTATGCGTACGACCAATGTCCACCTCGTGCGCCAGGGTGCGGTCATCGGCAGTTTGACGATTCCGCGGGCCGGCGGTCACTTCACTGAGGCGGTCGCCGCGGCCATGAAGATTTCCCCGGAGGAGGCCGAGACCCGCAAACTGCAGGTCGGGTTCGACGAGCGGCGGGGCGATGCCGTCCTGGTGTCCGCGCTCTCGTCGGCAGCGGTGCCGATCATCGCCGAGGTCAAGCGGTTCGTGGCGTACGCGGTCGAACATCGCGGCGTAACCGTACGCCAGGTGGTGTTGGCCGGCGGGTCCGCCTTGCTGCCGGGGTTCCCGGAATTTTTGTCGGCCCAGTTGAGTTTACCCGTCAGCGTCGGGGAGCCGTTGGCGCGCCTTTGGCAGGGCCGCGTGAAGCTGCCCGAACGCCAGGGCGTGCTGTATGGCAATGTCATCGGGCTGGCGCTGCGCGGGCTGCACCGCGACCCGGTTGCGGCGGGACCAAATCTGCTGATTCAGGCGCAGGACCGCATCCGCAGCGAACAACTGCAGCATTTTTTGACCGTACCGAAATTCGATCGGCGGCTGTGGGGAATGGTCGCCGCACTGGTATGCTCCCTGCTGGTGCTGGGGGGGCTGTTGTGGTACCGATCGGCAACGCCGGCGCCAAACCCGCGCTACGTGGTGGAATTTTCTCCGTTGGACTGGGCCAAGAGTAAGGCGCCGCAGACGACGGAGCTGGCTATTTCCTTTGCGTCCGCGGAGGCTGTTCCCGCCAATGCGCTTCCCGCGCGATTCCTGGAAGGAGTATTCACCGCCACGGACGTTTTCGCGGCTACGGCGTCCGCCACCGTTGCCACCACGGACACGCTGGTGCGATTGGTGAACACGACCGATCGGGACCAGCCACTGGTGTCCAATACCCGGCTGGAGGCAAATGACGGAACCACCCTGCGTCTTACCTCCGGGGTCATCGTGCCCGCGGACGGTACTTTGACCATTGCCGTTCCCCTCCCGCCGGACGGTGGAGTGAGCGGGCGTTTGCGACTGCCGGGGTTGTCGGTTGATGCCCAGCGGTCCATCTACGCCGAAGTCATCCTCCCCGCCGCCGTCATCGGGGCAGGCGATGTCGCCGCGGCCCGCGAGCGGCTGTTTGCCTCAGCGCGGCAGTTGGCAACCGATGCCTTCGTTGTTCAACAGGAAGCTGAGGAGTACCTGCTGCCGATATTCCCCCCGCTTGAGGGGGAGGCGCTGACGACGTCGTTGCCAGTCGGAGCATTCGCCGTCGAATTTTCGGCCACGCTGCGCCAACCCTTCGGAGGCATCGTGGTGTTCAAGAATGACCTGGTATCGGCGATCACCGCCGCGTTTGGCCCCCTGGAGCAGCCGCTCCAGTCCGTCAGTTTCACGCTTGGCAAGCTGGATTTGGCGGAGCGCCGGATTTCTGTTATAATAACCACAGCCAGCCCGCCTGTGGAAAAGTAAGATCACTGGCGGGAGGACGAGAATTATAATTTCAGCGGCAGCAGTTGCCGCCGCAACCTAACGTATTTATTTATGGCGAGTGCGCGCGCGGTGCTCCGCAGGCAGAACGCGGGGTTTACCCTCATTGAGCTGCTCATTGTCATTGGCATCATTTCGGTGCTGGCAGCTATTATCTTCGTTGCCGTTGACCCGGCGCGGCGCTTTGCGGAAGCTCGGAACGCTCAACGTTGGAGCGAAGCGAACGCCGTTTTGAATGCGATCTTGAAGTGTACCGTCGACAATAACGGCACCCTCCCATCTAATCTGAATACGGCGGCGAGCGGCACGTACTTCATGATCGGGACCGGTGCTGACGCGACCAGCTGCACCTCCCAGGCGACGTCGGCCGTTTTGGACCTCGGCGCCTCCACCTGCGAGGGGGCAACGACCCTGGCACCCGATTACATGGCCTCGATGCCGGTGGACCCGACGGGGAGCGGGTGGACGGCGGCCAAGTCCGGCTACTACATCATCAAATCCACTTCCGGACGCATCACGGTGGGTGCATGCGCGGCAGAGCGCGGCGAAGCCATCAGCGTCACGCGATAAAACCAGTATTGCCCTCAAGACGGCCCGCAGTGGGCCGTCTTTTGGTTTTGCCTGCGTACCTGCGCTATACTGCAGAGGTAGGTATGCCCGGCAGGACATGGGCCAATGAACCGGAACAGGATAATCGACTGCGATTAAATATTCCCAGGTGGTGACGTGATCACCTGGTTTGACCGTTGTACTACCGGGTATGTCTGCCAAAGTCGTGTTCATCGTTGCCCAGCGTGATTTTCGTGATGAGGAGTTGTTGCAGACGCGCGAGGTACTGGAGCGTTTCGGCGTGCAAACGTATGTCGCCGCGGATTCCCAAGAGCCGGCGCACGGAAAATTCGGTTCGCTGGTCTTGCCCAGTCTGACCATCCAGGGGGTCTCGGCGCGGCACTTCGACGGGATCATTTTCGTCGGCGGTCCGGGCGCGCGCGGCCTGTTCGAGAAGCGGACCGTGTTGCGGCGCGCCCAGGAGTTTGCTCAGGCCAACAAGGTGGTCGCGGCTATCTGCAGCGCACCGACCATCCTGGCTAACGCCGGCCTGCTGATGGGGAAGCGGGCAACCGCGTTCCCCACCGAGGAGACGGTGCTACGCGATCACGGCGCGGAGTATACCGGCCTGCCGGTCGAAGCGGACGGGAACCTCATCACGGCCAAGGATTCCACCTACGCGCGCGATTTTGCCGAGCGCATTGCCTGGGAGCTAGGACGGTAGCCCCTGCTCCAGGCGGTCACGAGCACCCTTGTTGCATTGGTACCCGTCAATATATAATTCAAACGCACGTAATTCATCTGCAAACCTATGCCATACACACTGCCCAAATTGGCCTACGCTCTTGATGCGCTGGAGCCGCATCTTGACGCGCGGACGATGGAGATCCACCACGGCAAACACCACCAGGCGTACGTCGACAATCTCAATAAGGCCCTGGAGTCCTATCCCGAACTCCAGCGGTTGACCCCGGAAGAGCTGGTGGCGCAGCTTTCTACGGTGCCGGAAGCCGCGCGCACCGCCGTCCGCAACAATGCCGGGGGACACCTCAACCACAGTTGGTACTGGGAGTGGATGGCGCCGAAAGCCGCAGGAAAGCCTGACGGAAAATTGGCGAAAGCGTTCGAACAAGAGTTTGGCGGGTTCTCCGGGTTCCAGGAGCAGTTTACCAAGGCCGGCATGACCCGTTTCGGCAGCGGTTGGGCGTGGCTCGTCATCAAAGAGGGAAAACTTTCGGTTCTCTCGACGGCCAACCAGGACAATCCGTTGACCGACGGCTTTACCCCGCTGCTGGGCTGCGACGTGTGGGAGCACGCCTACTATTTGAAGTATCAGAACCGCCGGGTTGATTATTTAAAGGCGTGGTGGAGCGTGGTGAACTGGGGAAACGTCGAAACGCGCTTCGCGAAAACGCAGCGGTAACCGGCGAGGTTGGATTTTTTTGCTATGCCCGCCGTCACCATCTATTCCACCCCGACCTGTCCGTACTGCAAGATGGCAAAAGCCTACCTGCAGAAAAAGAACGTCCCGTTCACCGACGTGGATGTGTCCGTCGATGCGGCGAAGGCCGAAGAAATGATCGAAAAATCAGGGCAACTGGGCGTGCCGGTGTTGGATATCGGCGGCCGTATCGTTATCGGGTTCGATCAGCCGCAGATCGAAGCGGCCCTGGTTGAAATGAAATAAACGTTGCGTTCGCGGTATGCGCCGGAATTATTCCCTTCTTTTTTTCGCCGCGGCATTCGTTACCTTGGCGAGTGTTGGATGCACGCGCACGGCATTGACGCCGAACGTTGCGCCGCCTGATGCATCCGCACCCGCGGTGCCGTCCAACGGGGAACGCGTTCCCGAAGCGGCGGGCAGCCCGCTCGAGCAGCCCCAGCGGGCCACCGCGGATACGCCCGTGCCTCCCGCGGTATCCAGCTATCGGCCGTTCACGAAAGATGCCTACGAACAGGCCAAGGCCGACGGACGGCCGATCCTGCTGTATTTTTACGCCAACTGGTGCCCGTTGTGCGCCGACCAGGAACCGCAGGTGGCCGAACTTTTCCGCAGTCCGGCGATGGCCGATTGGGGGGTGGCGGCGTTCCGCGTCAACTACAACGACAGCGACAGTGACAGTGATGAGCGGGACTTGGCGGCGGAACTCGGCGTGAACTACCAGCATACCTTTTTTACATTCGACCGGAGCGGCAAGCAGGTGTGGCGGGCGACCGGCACGCAAACGCCCGCGCAGCTGCGTTCTCGTCTGGAAGCGATCCGGTAACGGCTTGGTTTGGTATGGAGACGCTCACTCTGCCATCGTTGCTCGCGCTTTCCGCATTTTCCGGTGCGTTGACCATCGCCGCGCCCTGTATCCTATCGCTGTTGCCCGTGATGCTGGGTTCAGCCTTGGGGCAGCACCGTCTGCGGCCGCTCTTCATCGTGCTGGGGCTGGTGTCCAGCTTCACCGCCTTCGGCCTGGCGTTCGCGACCTTCACGCGATTTTTCGGCTTGAACCGAGTGCAATTCCGCCAGATCGCCGTCTGGCTGATCTTTTTTTTCGGGTTGGCGCTGCTGTTCCCGCGCCAGTATGAGCGGATCTCCGCCGGACTGAAATCCTTGCGTTCCCGCCTTATGCTCCGAATGCGCGGCGGCAATCTTCCCGTGCCGACTTTGCACCGGCCAAGGGCCGGTTTCCGCGGCGCGTTCCTGCTCGGCGCCTCCATGGGTTTGGCCTGGGTGCCGTGTGCCGGACCGGTGCTGGGTGTGATCTTCACGATCGCTGCTTCGCAGGAAGCCTACGGAACTGCGGCGCTGCTGTTTGCAGCATACGCAGTCGGTGCCGGCGTGCCGTTGTTGGTGATCGGGTACGGCGGCAATTGGATCGCGGCCAAGACCAGATTTCTGGCCGGGAAGACCGAACTGGTGCGCCGCATCGCCGGGGCGCTGCTGGCAACCATGGGCCTGCTGATGATCACCGAATTGGACCGCCGGCTGGAAATATCCGCTTTCGGCCTGTTCCCGAATACGGTAGGTATCGAAGAGCGCCTGCTGGAAGAGCAGATGGATGAGTTGCCCATGGGGGAACTCGTGGACCCGGGCCAGAAAATGCCGGTGCTGCCGCGTCAGCCATGAAGTCTATGCATCTTCGCGGGTGGTTGAACATCCTGATTAGTATCGCGGTCATCGTCGCGGTCGTGACGGTCGGCTACCGGCTGATCTATGCGTCCAATCCGCTCAAGCAAGCGGGAGCATTGTTCTCCAGCCTTTTTGACCGTTCGTCCATGCTCCATTCCAGCTTGCGGCGCGAAGCCGTGCCCGCCCCCGAGTTGGCCGGTATTCAGCAGTGGTTCAACACCGCCGGCAATACGCCCTTGCGCATCTCCGACCTGCGCGGAAAGGTCGTCATCGTTGATTTTTGGACCTATAGCTGCATCAACTGCATCCGGACCATGCCGTATATCACGGCCTGGGACAAAAAATACCGCGATCGCGGTTTGGTGATTATTGGCGTGCATACTCCGGAATTCGAATTCGAAAAGGTCCCCGCGAACGTCGCGGGGAAGATCAAGGAGTACGGCATTGAATACCCGGTGGCGCTGGATAGCCGCTACGATACCTGGAACGCCTACGGTAACCAATTCTGGCCGGCCAAGTACTTCATCGACCATGAGGGTAACATCGTCTGGCGCCATTTCGGGGAAGGCGCGTACGAGGAATCGGAAGCAAAGATCCAGGAGCTGTTGCGCAATGCCGGTTTGCTCGATGATGTCCCGCCGACGGCAGCCGTCAGCCCGAATGTCGATTTTTCCCTGATCAAGACGCCGGAACTGTATTTCGGCTATCGCCGGCTGCTGTCGCCGTCCCAGCGGCGGCATTTCGCGCCTGACCAGCTTCGCCCGGGCGAGGTCAACCGGTACGCCGCGCCGCCAACGTTACAGGAGAACGAATTTACCCTGGTCGGTGATTGGCTGATGGAGGATGAGTACGCCGAGCTGAGATCGGCGCAGGGGGCGATCCTTATCCGTTACTTCGCCACCAAGGCGAATCTGGTGCTGGAGGCGACCCCTGCTGCCAGGGCGAGCGTGCTCGTGGATGGCGAGCCGCTCCGGGGCGCGGGTCGCGGGAGCGATGTGCGCACAGACGGAACCGTGGCCATCGGCGAACCAAGACTGTATAATCTGACCGTTGCCGGGGACGACCTGGGCTGGCATACTCTGGAGGTGCGGTTCGACCGGCCCGGCATCCGTGCGTTCTCGTTCACCTTCGGCTGAACTGGGTGGCGACCGTTGGCAGACCAACCCGTTGTGTTATATTATTCACCAGCAGCTTATGCTGCCGGGGAAAATCTCCCCGCGATAATTATGTGTGTGGTATGCGAAAATATTTCGCGTTCATGGCGCTTGGCGCCGCATTGATCGCGGCCGCTTGCACTCGTCAAGTGCCGCCGCCCCAGGCCGGGGGTAACGACAATGACCAGGCCGCCGTCAGCCCGACGCCCGATGTTAGGGCGGCAAAGACGGTCGTCCAGATCCTGAACTTGCGCAGCAAAGCGTTGGCCGGCCAACCGTTGGAGGTGACCTGGCAGGTCAAACCGGAGGATGGCGCGACCGGTACCATCAGCCATACCGCGTTCCACTACGATGTTATCTCCCATCCGGGCGTGTTGGGCCAGGACGTAACTCCCGCCGCCGCCGGCTACAAGGAGTTGACGCCGGATTTTGCCCAGGGCGAGTTCCAGGTACCGCGGTCGTTCTCGGCGAAATTGACGCCGCAAGCCGGGAAATTGTACGTTCGGGCGCACACGATCATCGAGGGAAAGCAGTACTGGACCGACGAGGCCGTGGTGGAGGTGGTATCCGACCCGGCAATGATGGGCGAGGGCGGAGACCAGGACGATGAAACGGTGAGCGGCGAGGTGAAAACCCTGACCATGACCGCAGAGACTTGGGAATTCGAGCCGTCGACCATCCGGGTGAAGAAAGGCGACCGCGTCAAATTGGTGGTTACCAGCAAGGACGTTACGCATGGATTGATACTGCCGCAGTACAAGATCGACGAGAAGCTCGAGCCGGGCAAGACGGTGACCGTCGAATTCACCGCCGATACCGCGGGTGAATTCCCGTTCTGGTGCAATGTACCGTGCGGGGAAGGCCACCGCGAGATGCGCGGTACGCTGATTGTGGAAGAGTAATAAAATTTTTCGCGCCGACGCGCGTTCCTTTATGGGGTACCTGTGCACTGAGTGCGGCTACTCCACGGAGCATCCAGGGCATTGTCCCGAGTGCGAGTTACTACTGCAGGAGATTTGCGAGACCTGCGGGCAGTTGCTGGCCGAGTGCGAGTGCGACGATTAGTCGGCGGTGCTGCCGACCCACAAGCTCCGGGTAACCCCCGGGGCTTGTGTTGCGCCGGTTCCTTCGGTTTGGTAGGATGGAGCAACAATTGAGCCGATTTCAGGGGAACCGCGCGGGTTCCCCGGCTATGCTATGGGAAAATCCCCGTCTTACGCCCGACCTGCCCCTCGGCGACCACTCTCTGCCGGGCCCGGTTTTGCGTTACGCGCACCGTTCGCGCCGGCGGGGGACCAGCCCGCGGCGATCGCGGCGTTGACCGAAGGGGCCAAGCCCGGCAGCCAGCAGACGCTGCTCGGGGTCACGGGTTCCGGCAAGACCTTCACCGTCGCCAGCGTCATCAATAATCTGCAGCTGCCGACCCTGGTACTGTCGCACAACAAGACCTTGGCGGCGCAGCTTTACCAGGAATTGCAGGATTTTTTTCCTGACAACCGGGTGTGCTACTTTGTTTCCTACTACGATTACTACCAGCCGGAAAGCTACCTGCCGGCCTCGGATACCTACATTGAAAAAGACGTCCTCATCAATGAGAAGATCGAGCAGCTGCGGCTGGAGGCGGCCACCAGCCTCCTGACACGCCGCGACGTCATCGTCGTGTCGTCGGTGTCCTGTATTTACGGTTTCGGCCGTCCGGAGGACTATGCCGCCGGCAGCCTGACGGTTACCGTCGGGCAAGAGCTGGACCGCGATGCGCTGCTGCGCCGTCTCGTCGGAATGCTGTATGAACGAAACGACGTGGATCTGCGTCCGGGGCGGTTCCGGGCTCGCGGTGGCACGGTCGATGTGTTGCCGGGTTCGGCGTTCGCGCACCTGGTGCGATTGACGTTCGAAGGCGACCGCATCGCCAGCATTACGGAACATCACCGGTTGACGGGTCGCCTCGTGACCGCGCTCGCGGAGGTGACCGTATTTCCCGCTAAGTCGTTCGTCGTTCCCGACGAGCGCCGCGGGTCGGCAATTTCCGCCATCCGGGCGGAACTGGAAGAGCGCGTGCCCCAGCTGGGGCCGCTCGAGGCCTACCGCCTGCGTCAGCGTACGGAGTACGACCTGGAGATGATTGAGCAGCTCGGGTACTGCAAGGGCATCGAGAACTATTCGCGCCACTTTGATCACCGTACGCCCGGTAGTCATCCGTACACGCTGCTGGACTTTTTTGAGTACGCCGCGCGCGACTGGCTCATGGTCATGGACGAGTCGCATGCCACACTGCCGCAGGTCGGCGGGATGTACCACGGTGATCGGGCACGCAAAAAGAACCTGGTGGATTACGGTTTCCGGCTGCCTTCGGCCTATGATAATCGTCCGCTCACGGCCGCCGAGTTCGATGGCTACCTGCGGCGGGTAATCTACACGTCGGCGACGCCCGCGGCGGAAGAGATCTCCCGTTCCTCGCGCGTGGTGGAGCAGATCATCCGGCCCACCGGGCTGGTCGACCCGCCCGTCGAGGTCCGGCCCGTGGCCACCCAGGTGCCAGACCTGATCAGCGAGCTTAAATCCACGGTGGCGAAGAATCACCGCGCGCTGGTGACCACGCTGACGAAAAAATTAGCCGAGGATCTGAGCCAGTATCTGGTCGGCGCCGGTTTGAAGTGCGAGTACTTGCATGCGGAGATCGAGACCCTCGAGCGCACTGAGCTGTTACGGCGGCTACGCAGTGGCGTTATCGACGTCGTGGTGGGCATCAACTTGCTGCGCGAAGGGCTGGATCTGCCCGAGGTCGCGCTGGTCGCCATCCTCGACGCCGACCGCGAGGGATTTTTGCGCAATGCCACCAGTCTGATCCAGACCATCGGCCGCGCCGCCCGGAATATCGACGCCAAGGTCATCATGTACGCCGACCGCGTGACGGGAGCGATGCGCGAGGCGATACACGAAACCGAGCGTCGTCGCGAGCGTCAGTTGAACTACAATCGCGCTCACCACATTACCCCCCAGGGCATCCACAAAGCCATCCGCGACATGGCGCCGACGGTGCCCGTCGGCGCGCCGGAAAGGTCCGAGCACCGGGCGGCGCTGGTGGAAGACCTTGATACGCAGATGCGTGAGGCCGCGGAGGCGTTGGATTTTGAGCGCGCCATCGAGTTGCGGGAAAGGATCAGAACGCTGCAGGCCGGCGTTGCCGAAACGCGTCCCCGTTCGCGGCGGCGTACGACGGCGTAACTTTTTTTCTATTATGTCGGAGGAATTCATCAAAATTCGCGGCGCGCGCGAGCATAATCTGAAGAATATCTCGGTCGATATTCCCATCGACCAGTTGACGGTCATTACCGGGCTGTCGGGTTCTGGCAAGTCGTCGTTGGCGTTCGATACCCTCTACGCTGAAGGGCAGCGCCGCTACGTGGAGTCGCTCTCCGCGTACGCGCGGCAGTTTTTGGGCGTCATGGGCAAACCCGACGTCGATAAGATCACCGGGCTTTCTCCCGCCATTTCCATCGAGCAGAAATCGGTATCCAAGAACCCGCGCTCGACGGTCGGCACCGTCACCGAGATCTATGATTACCTGCGGTTGCTGTTCGCGCGCATCGGCGAGCCGCACTGCCCGCGCTGCGGGAACAGTATCGCCCCGCAGTCGGCCGAACAGATCGTCGCGACGCTGCTGCAACAGCCTGCCGGTACCATGTTCACGATCTTTGCACCGGTAGTGCGCGGACGCAAGGGAACCTACGGGGCGCTGTTTGCCGATCTGGCCGCTCGCGGGTTTGCTCGTGCGCGCGTGGACGGCAAACTGCGGGATCTGGCCGACTGGGAGCAGTACCGGCTGGATAAACAGGTCAAACACACCGTCGACGTGTTGGTCGACCGCATCAGCGCCAGCGACAAGGCAAAAAGCCGGTTGACCGAGGCCGTGGAAACGGCGCTGGGGGCGACCGACGGTCTGGTAATTTCCTCATTCGGGGAGGGGAAGTCGGCCCGCGAGCAATTATTCTCGCGCAACTACGCCTGTGCGGCGTGCGGCATCTCGGTAGACGATCTGCAGCCGCGGCTGTTTTCCTTTAATTCGCCGTTCGGGGCCTGTCCGGAGTGCCATGGGTTGGGTATCTCACAGAAGTTCGACCCCGAACTGGTGGTGCCCGACGACCATAAGGCGCTTTCCGAGGGCGCGGTGCGGCCCTGGCAGACCCATCTGGATGGCTGGCGCAACCGGTTGGTGGAGAGTGTGGCGCGCCACTACCATGTCGACCCCTGGACCCCCTGGCGCAAGCTGCCCGCAACGTTCAAGAGCGTCATCCTGTACGGCAGCGAGGAGGAGATCGATTTCAAGCTTGAGTCCTACGGCGGCGATTCATCCTGGCAGTTCACCAAGACCTTCGAGGGGGTGATCCCGCAGCTGGAACGGCTCTACCATCAGACCACTTCCGCTTACCGCCGCGAGGAAATGGAAAAATATATGCGCGTGGCCACCTGCCCTGCCTGCGGAGGCAAGCGGTTGAAGCCCGAGGCGCTGGCGGTAACCGTCAACGGGCGCAATATCTGGGAGGCCTGTGAGCTGGCGGTCGAGGATCTGCTGAAGACCTTCGGCGGCATGCCGATGACCCCGACTCAGCAGGCGGTTTCCGGCGTCATTGTCAAGGAGGTCATTGCGCGCCTGACGTTCCTGGTCGACGTGGGCCTGGGCTACCTGACGCTGGCGCGACAGGCCGGTACCCTGGCGGGCGGCGAAGCGCAGCGCATCCGGCTGGCAACCCAGATCGGTTCCGAGCTGCGCGGCGTGCTCTATATTCTGGATGAACCGAGTATCGGGTTGCACCAGCGCGACAATGCCAAGCTGATCAGCACCCTGCGGCGTTTACGCGACCTCGGCAATACCGTGGTCGTGGTCGAACACGACGAGGAGACCATCCGTACCGCCGACTTCGTGCTGGACCTCGGACCGGGTGCGGGCATCCACGGCGGGGAGGTTGTGGCGGCCGGCACGCCCCAAGAGATCGAGCAAAACCCGGCGTCGCTCACCGGGCGTTACCTGTCGCGCCGGCTGCAGATCCCGGTACCGGACAAGCGGCGCAAGGTTTTTGATGTTCTTGAGGTCGTCGGCGCGGCCGAGCACAACTTGAAAGGTATTGACGTCAAATTCCCGCTCCATGTGTTGACCTGCGTCTCCGGGGTTTCCGGTTCAGGGAAATCCACGCTGGTGAACGACATCCTTGCTCAGGCGCTGCAAAAGATCTTCAACGCCTCAAGCGACCGGCCCGGCAAACACCGCCTGCTTCGCGGGTACGGCCAGCTCGACAAGGTCGTGCTGGTGGACCAGTCGCCCATCGGGCGCACCCCGCGGTCCAACCCGGTGACCTACATCGGTGCGTTCACCGCGATCCGCGAGCTCTTTGCCCAGACCACGGAGGCCAAGGCGCGCGGCTACCAGCCGGGGCGATTCTCCTTCAACGTGGCAGGAGGCCGGTGCGAAGAGTGCGACGGCGACGGGGTCAAAAAGATCGAGATGCATTTTTTGCCGGACGTGTACGTGACCTGTGAACGCTGCAAGGGATTGCGTTACAATGCCGAAACGCTCGCCGTGCGGTATAAGGGAAAAACCATCGCTGAGGTGCTGGCGATGTCCGTGGAGGAGGCGCTCGCTTTTTTTGCGCCGCTGCCGGGGCTGGCGCACAAACTTCAGACCCTTCACGACGTCGGCCTGGGGTACATTCATCTCGGGCAGTCGGCCACCACGCTATCGGGCGGGGAGGCGCAACGCATCAAACTGACCTCGGAACTGTCGCGCAAAGGCGGCCGGACGCTCTATATCCTGGATGAACCGACCACCGGATTGCATTTTGCGGATGTGCAGAAGCTATTAGATGTGCTCAACCGGCTGGTCTCGAAGGGTAATTCGGTGCTGGTCATCGAGCACAATCTGGACGTGCTGAAGTCAGCCGACTGGATCGTCGACTTGGGACCTGAAGGCGGGGAGCGGGGCGGCCGCGTCATTGCCGAAGGCACGCCGGAAAAGATCGCCAAATGCTGGCGCTGGTCGCACACCGGTCGTTACTTGCGGCCTCTACTGGGCGGCGCGCGCCCAGTGGTGAGAAAAAAAAGACGGCCGTAGCAGAGCTGAAGCCGCTTTGATGCCCGTTTTCTCGCGCAAAAAAAGAGAGGGTCGACCGCTGGGGTCGACCCGGTGGAAAAAGGGCGTCGTCGTTACGACTCCTCGTCGCTGACGGTCCGGGAAAGAACCGGTATCGGTTGAAGGGGGTCGTGGCCGAGGCGTCTGAGCTCAGGGCCGGTTACGTAGTCGATGTTGCCACCGCACTGGGGGCAGCTGCCCTCCTCGTCGGGCACCACCGGCACCCGGCACTTGACCCCGCGGCAAAACGGAAAGGAACCAAGCTCCTCATGGTCCATCACTCTCCTCCTGTCATTTGGAGTTTCAGGTATAAAAAAAACCCGCTTCGGGCGGATAGCGGCGCGGGTGCTCCCGCCTGATCGGATAGTCGTCGTTTTCAAGGACGCAAATTATCAGAATGGTAACGCGCGTCGCATGCGCTGTCAAGGGTTTGGTGTGGATAAGCGCGAAAAGCCTAAAAAAAGACCGCTGGTGCGGTCTCGGCTGGGCGGCGCGGAAAGGGCGGCAAAGGAATTATTGCCGGGGCTGGCGGGGTGGTCGGGTGACCACCCGATCTTTTTTGTCTAGCACCATGTCCGAAGCGACGAAAATACTTTGGCAATTGCGGCAGCGGTGTTCTTTGCCCTTGACGGGCGGAGGTGCGGGTTTGCCGCAGTAGGAGCATCTCCCCTTCACGATGTAGGCGATCATGCGCCCTCCTTTTGGTGCACGTCGGCCGTTGTGAAAACAGCGGCATTCCCCCTTGGCGTTATACCTGGAGCGCCAACCACCGTCAAGCAAAAAAAGACGGGCCGGATGCGATGCAGCCGACCCGTTCCATGTCTGTTCTCCCCCGGAGAACTTCAGTCGAAGAACGCCCCCAGGCAGAAGTCATATCTGCACAAATTGCAGATGCTGCCTTCGTCGATAATGCCGCCGCAGCTGCAGTGGCATCCGTGCCTGACCGGCGGCCGCCGTTCGTTTGGAGCCTCAACGCGAGGTGGGAGCCCCTTGGGCGGACTGGATTCGGCGGAAGGCCGTTTCGAAGTTTCCATGAAATACCTCCATGGTTTTGGTGGTTTCTAGGTACAGGAGGAAACGAAGGTGCATAAGATAACATCCATTATATAACAAATAGTATGTTTTGTCAAGGGTATTGAAAATAAAAAAGACGCCCCGGCAGATAGTTTGGGATTATTGCCGGAGCGTTGGGGATATTCTATGTCAAGAGGTCCTAGTCCGCCGTCGGCGTTCCTGCTATTATGCAGGTACGTCATTCTCCGAGGTCGCGTCGCTTCGGGCGGACCACGGGCCGGGGGCTTCGCCGTCCGGTAACCATTCACTTCCGTATGCGCCGAATCTTTGCGCGCTGGGCTGGAACGGGAGCGGTCGGGCGTCGTAGCCCCGTCATCCGCAGCACGCTGCTGACCGTGCTGGCGGCCACCTTGGTCGCCGCCACCGTGCTGGCCGCGACCACCATCAGCACCAACGTCGTCACCGAGGGGACGCTGGCGGTGACGGGACGGGCGACCACGTCTGCCTCGTTAGTGATCGGCACCAGCCAGTCTGGGCCGTTCGACCTCGGCGCGGGCGATCTGTTCGTTGGCGGGGAAGCGACCACGACGGGCAACCTCGGCGTGGGCAACAGCTCCAATGCCGATGACGACTCCCTCTTCTTTGACCAACATGGCGCGGAAGCCTTGTGGTGGGACGACAGCCCCGGCCAGTTCCAGGTCACCGACGACCTCATCGTAAACGGGGCCGCGACCACCACCGGAACCCTCGCCATTGGCACGAGTGCCGCCTCTGACGACGACTACCTCTTCTTCGACGACGGCTGGACCGAGGCGCTGTGGTGGGACAATGACCCCGGCCAGTTCCAGCTGACTGACGATCTCCTGGTGAGCGGCAACGCCACCACGACCGGCTACCTGGTGGTCGGCGGTACGAACCCCACCAGCAACCTCGCCGCCGGGTCCCTCTGGGTCAGCGGCACGGCCTCGTCCACCAACGTGGTGGTTTCCGGCCAGGCCACGACCACTGGCAACCTTTCCGTTGGCCACAGCAACCAGACGGCCAACAGCACCACCACCGTCACCTTCGGCAGCTACGAGGCGACCAGCGTCAACCAGGGTGTCTGTCTCAAGATTCGCCAGGGCACTGCCTTCGTGTGGTGTTACATTGGCGGGGCCAACGGCACGACCCTCACGTGCAGCAAGACGATCAGCTGCGAATAACCGGCGTGAATGACGCTTCGTCCTATGTTCCGGCTCCTTCGATCAGTTTGGGTATTTGCTCTCGCGGCAGCACTCGTACCCTTGGCCGGGCAGGCGGCGTACAACGACGTGCAATTCACTGCCGACACGAATCTTGAGTTGGCGAATGGCGACGTGGTGGTGGCGGAGAGTGGTGGGGCCGTTGAATCGTTGACCGTGAACGCCGCGTCGATCGAGATTACGATCTCCTCCGGTTCCTCTATCACGCTGCGCAGCGACGCCCGCCGGCAGATGACCCTTTCGCCCGGTGTCGCGACGCTGACCTGCGGGAGTACGTCGTCGAGTTTTGCGCTGACCGGCGGCGCAAGTTTGCAGACGATAACGCTAACGGTCGAAGCGGGGTCCACCTGCACCGCGGCCGCGGCGGCAACCCCCACGCCCGCCAGCACGACCGGCAGAGGCGGCGGGCTGCCCCCACGGCCATCGCCGCCGACGGCCGTCGCCGCCTCGATCAACGACGGCGCGGCGCAGACGGCCAGCCGCACGGTGACCCTGACCCTGCAGGCGACCAACGCCGTCCTGATGCTGGTGTCCAACTTCGCCGACTTCCATGATGCACCGTCCTGGGTGCCATACCGGACCAGCCTGCCGTGGACCTTGCGGGAAGGCACGGGCGAACAGTCCGTGTTCGTCAAGTTTCGCAGCCCGCAGGGCGGCGAGAGCGCGGTGGTGAGCGACGCGATTCAGCTGACGGGCGGTGGTGCCGGACCCGTTGCGCCACCGCCGGGCGTTGCGTTGACGGAAGGGTCGCTCGTCAAGGAGGCCGGCGCGCTACCGATCTACCGCATGGAAAACGGCGTTCTGCGCTGGTTGCCCAGCCCTACCATCTTCCTGGCGCACGGTCACCGCTGGCAGGACGTTCGCACCGTGGCGAGCCTCGCCGGGATTCCGCGGGGCGAACCATACTCGCTGTCTACCAGCCCGCAGCCGCGTTTCACGCTGCCGCTGCGCCGCGGCGTCAGCGGCCCGCAGGTGTACGCGCTCCAGCTGTTGCTGCAGACGCGCGGGTACTTCCCGACGACCGTGCCGCCCACCGGGTACTTCGGGCCGGTCACCACGGCCGCCGTCGAACAGTTCCAGAGTGCACACGGGCTCCCAGTCGTCGGCAGCGTTGGCCCGCAGACCCGTGCGGTGTTGAACCAGCTCTCTCAGTAGTCGCGCCGCTTCGCTGCACCAGTCGTACGGTCGCGGGAACTAGGACGCTCGCCAGAGAAGGTCCGAATCTACGGTCACGCTGTGGGGTGTTCACCCTGTGGCGTGTTGCTGTTTACGCCATGGGCTACCGTCGGCGTATACCGGTACGGCTGCCGGTGCTTGAGCATGGCGTAGATGATGTCCACGAGCCGCCGCTTGAGGCAGCAAAGCGCGTGGACCTTGGTCTTGCCCTCGGCGAGCTTCTTCTGGAAGTACTGGCGCGCGGCCGGATTCCCCGTGGGACTGATCTGGCTCAACGCGATGCGGTGCAGTGCCAGGTTGAGCCGACGGTTGCCGGCGCGGGTCTTGCGGTGCCGCACGGTCTTGCCCGAGGAACGTTCGCGCGGGCTCAACCCCGCGTACTTGGCGAGCGCTGACGGCGACCGGAAGCGTACGATGTCGCCCACCTCAGCGAGCACCAGCACCGCGAGCACCGGGCCGCAGCCGCTCATCGTGTCCAGGTACTGGCCCGAAGCGCGTAGGCACTCACGAAGGTCATCCTCGAGATCTTGGATCTGCTCGCGGCAGTAGGCCAGCCGTTCGATCTTGCGTCGGATTTGCCGCGCCAGCAGCACCGGGTCGCCCGGGACGTCGGTGGCCTTGCGGGGCACGGGGCAGCGGCGCCAGTAGCGCAGGGCCTTCTGTGAGAAAGGGTCGGTGAACTTGTCCCGGTAGGCGGAGTTGTACGCGGCATGGAGCAGCCGGTGGAGCTGGTTCTTCATTCGGGTCTGCTCCTTGACGAGGAAGCTGCGGTCCAGCGTCAGCTCCTTGAGCGCCTTGGCGGTTTCCTCGGCCGGCGTTACGCTGTAGCTGGGCAAGCTGTCCATCCGCTGGATCAAGACTCGCGCGACGCCCAACGCATCCAGAGAATCCGTCTTCTCTGGATGCGTTTCGTGCCGGCGCAGCCGGTCCACCAGGATCGGCGCGACGGTCTTGACCGGCAGCCCGGCATCAGCCAGGTACCGGGCGAGCCGGAACCCGTAGCCGGTGCTGTCCTCGAGCGCGACCTGCGGGGTCAGCCCGCGCTCGGTCGCTTCACGTTCAATAGCCGCAACGAAAGTTTGAAAATCTTCGGCCGTGTTGCCGACGGTCAGCTCCAGCAGGCGGTGGCCGAAGCAGTTGGTGAGAACGGCGGTGTGGCGGTCCTTGTGGACGTCGATGCCGACGTACAGGCAGCGGTCGGGCGCGGGTGCGTCGCGCAATTCCAAGGCACCACCCAGGCGGGTGCGCATAGGCTCACTCGGGTGAGGGAATTAGCGACTCACCAGCGAAACTCCAGTATCCAGGCCTTCGCCCCGCGCGGGCAGGGCTGGCGATACTCTATTTGTTCATGCTGGTGAAGGACGAAGGCAAGCTGCAATCCCCGGATAGCCTTGCGGTCGGCAGCAGTTGTGCGGGCAATACCTGCCTCCGCCTCCACCGTACCACACGGGGGTAGCTTCCTGCACCCTGCCCAAATCTTTGCATACTGGCAGTTGTGGGCTGCGGTTATTCTAGTGGCCGATTGATTGCCCACCTGCTTTGCGGGGACTTGGTCCCCAAGAACAAGGAGGAGTCGAAATGCCGGATGATATTGGTAGCCACCAATATATTGCGGTAGTAAATGTTTGTCAAGGCGTTCCCATCTGTAAGCTGCCGTGGTAGGATTTTTATGCTTATGTTCAGCGATGCGCTCGCGAAGGTCACGTTGCCGGAAGCCCCGGGGAGCTACCAGTTCTTCGACGCGAAGGGCGAGGTTATCTATGTCGGCAAGGCCAAGAGTATCGCCAAGCGCGTTGCCAGCTACCGCCGCGCAAGCGACTACAAAACCACCCGGCTGCTGACGGAGGTCGCCGACATCCAGTGCACCGTCACGGGGAGCGAAGTGGAGGCGCTGCTGCTGGAAGCCAAGCTCATTCGTCAGCATCAGCCCAAATACAACATCACCCTCAAGGGCGGCGAACGCTACGCGTACATTCAGGTGACCAATGAACCGTTCCCGCGCCTGGTGACCACGCGCCAGCCCAAGCCCGGCGACCGGGTTTTTGGTCCCTACACGTCGGGGGAGGCGCGCGTGCAAGCCATCCATTTGGCGAATACGCTGTTCAAACTCCGCGTGTGCAAGCGGTTGCCGAAGCGTCCCTGCCTGCTCTACCACATGAAATTGTGCTCGGCGCCGTGTATCGGCAACATCACCAAGGATGCCTATGCGCGGAATGTGAAGCAAGCCGAACGGCTGCTGCGCGGCGATGTACCACCGCTGGTCGATGATTTAACGCGGGAGATGAGGGAGTACGCCGCGCAACAGGAGTATGAACAGGCGAAGCTTCGGCGCGACCAGGTCCGCGCACTGCAGCGAATAGGGAACGAACCGGGGGCGAAGCTGCGCCAGGCCTATGATCAGGATGTGGTCAATTTTTCTGCGGCCGGAGCCAAGGTTGTCGTGCAGGTGTTCCACGTCAATCGCGGCATCATCTCGCGTCGGCGCGAGTTCACCCTGCGCCGTACGTTGCCGCAATCCGACGCCGCGATGCTGGCAGATTTTTTGACCCAGTACTACTACGCCGAGGACATTCCGGGCGAGGTCATTGTGCCCATCGCCGCGGAGCGGCAGCCGGTGGTGGCCAATTACCTGTCGCAGGCCGCCGGCCGCAAGGTGCGCATCACCGTGCCCAAGCAGGGAGAAAAATTACGGCTCCTCGAGCTGCTGGCCGAAAATATCGCCGTCAGTTTGAAGGCGGGCGACAGCGCGCTTTTGGAACTGCAGGAAAAATTGCGTTTGCCGCGGTTGCCGCGCGTGATTGAATGCGTGGATATTTCCAATCTTGGCCCGACCAACGCGGTCGGGTCATTGGTTTTTTTCCGTGACGGCAAGCCGGACAAGAACGAGTACCGGCGGTTCAAGGTCCGCACCGTGGCGGGGCAGTCGGACTACGACGCAATGAAGGAGGTCATTGGCCGACGCTTCCGCCGGTTGCTGGCGGATCGCGCTGCGCTGCCCGACCTGCTGCTGGTGGACGGGGGCAAGCCGCAGCTGTCCGCCGCGGTGTCGGTCTTCCGGGAGCTTGGGCTGCAGCAGCCCGTCGCGGCCCTGGCCAAGCGCCGGGAGGAACTGTACACGACGGATAGTCAGTACCCGTTGCGCATTGCCCGGACGTCGCCGGCGTTGAAACTGGTCCAGCGCGTCCGCAATGAAGCCCACCGATTTGCCATTGGCTACCAGCGCCTCCTGCGGGGTAAAGATCTGCGGGCGCAGTTAAAATTTTAAATCTATGCAAAAAAAATTACCCCTCGTCGTTGCGTTCAGCGTGCTGCTGTGGGCAGCCGCTGCCTGTACCCCGGCCCAGCGCTTGTCGTGGGTACCGGCCAACGGGCCGGCCGCTTCGCCGACCCCGCACCCGGTGTCGCTCCCTTCCTTGCGGGCCAAGCCGCTGGATGGCGGGGATTTCAAGCTCGGCAAAGTGCTTTCCGCCAATGAGGCCTACACGCGGTACTCTATTACCTATCGCAGCGGGGAATTGAAAATCTCCGGCATCATGAACGTGCCCAACGGGAAGGGGCCGTATCCGCTGCTGCTGCTTAATCATGGCTACATCGACCCGGCCGTCTATACCAACGGGCGCGGTCTGAAGCGCGAGCAGGACTATCTGGTGAGGGAGGGCTACGTCGTGCTGCACTCCGATTACCGCAACCACGCGGGTTCCGACCGGGAACCCGACCCCGAACAGCGTTTCCGGATGGGCTATGCAGAGGACGTAATGAACGCCATCGCCGCTGTCCGCGCCGCGAATCTTTCGTTCGTGGACGCGACGCGGGTGGGGATGCTCGGCCATTCGATGGGCGGCGGCGTGACGTTGCAGTTGATGGCGGCCAAGCCCGACCTCATTGCGGCGGCGGTGCTGTTCGCGCCGGTGTCGGGCGACGTGCGGGACAATTTCGAGCGCTGGACCAAGCAGCGGCCCAGCACCACGGAAAAGATCATCGCTGCGTACGGCCGTCCGGAAGATAACCCCGCGTTCTGGGACCATATGTCGCCGTTGACCTACGTGAATGAATTTCTCACTCCGGTGCAGATCCACCATGGCACCGATGATGACGACGTGCCGCTCGAGTGGTCCGACCGGCTCTACACCCGGCTTCAGGCGGCGGGAAAAGAAAGCCAATTCTTCGTCTACCGCGGCGAACCGCACGAATTCATCAACGCCTGGCCGGCGGTGATGCGCCGGACGACGCAGTTTTTCGATACCCACCTGCAGTTGCCTACCATTCCATCAGCAGCACGCTGAGGAACGCGAGGGCTAGGCCGATGCGGTTAGCGAGCGTCAATTCTTCGCGGAAGAGGTAGGCGCCGACCAGCACGGCGGCGGCGAGGTTGGCGACCGTGAAGACGGTAATGGCCCGAGCCAGTCCTTCCTGGCGGAGCGAGAACGCCCAGAAGACCGATCCGGCGAAGTACACGCCCAGCCCAAGGACCAGCAAGGTGGTGCGCTCGGTGCGCGACCACTGCTTGAACAGCACGTCGCCGGCGACCTCCAGGATGACTGCCGCCGCGATCAAGGCGATGAACATCAGCCGGGTTTGCATACGCTTGGATTATAGCATGCGGGCCGGTTGAAAAATCGCGCGTTTTGTGCTATTATTGCAGCACATTATTTGTTATGGGAACTCTGTACGTGGTGGCCACACCCATCGGGAATCTGGCCGACATTACGCAGCGCGCGATCGACACCCTGCGCGCAGCCGACCTGATCGCCTGCGAGGATACGCGCCACACCTCGATCCTGCTGCGCCACCTTGGCATTGCCGCGCCGCTCACCAGCTACCATCAGCATAGCGGTCCGGTAAAAATCGAGCAGGTCGTGCGCGCCCTGGGAGAAGGGAAGAAGGTCGCGGTCGTGACGGACGCCGGCACGCCGGGTGTGAATGACCCTGGCGGCAAGCTGGTAGCTGCCGCGGCCGCTGCCGGGAATCAGATCGTCCCCATCCCCGGCCCGTCGGCAATCGTTGCCGCGCTTTCCGTGTCGGGGCTCCCGGCCGATGATTTCCGTTTTCTTGGTTTTTTGCCGCACAAGAAGGGGCGGCAGACGGCCATCGCCGGCATCGCGGCGGCCGAGACGACCGTAGTGTTCTACGAGTCCACTCATCGCATTCTGAAAACACTGCAGCAGTTGGCCGACGCGCTCACTGCGGATCGCCCCGTCGTGGTGTGCAGGGAATTGACCAAGCAGTTTGAAACCGTCTACCGCGGCAGTTGCCAAGAGGTACTGCAGCAGTTGCAGGCCGGCGTTACCAAAGGGGAGTTTGTCGTTGTAGTTGGATTCTGATCTGTTCTCGGCTCGTTATTGGGCAATCAATTCACAATCGATGGTGCATTGGCACCATTTGTTACCAAATTCCATGGTTTTCGAAGATGCGTTACACCACCAGGCACTACCAGGGTTGTGACCTTCACATAGGCTGCCCACAGGGCAATTGTTGGAAACCTTTCCCCGAATAGTTTGGAGATTTGATTCCACTAAATTGTTTTGCTCGATTAACTCTACTTTCTGTGTAATCAAAGCTTCCCCATCCTTTTTTGCTTGGTTGAGTGCAGTATTCGTTTCCATGTACCGCTTTGTCGCTAGTTTAGACTCTCTATGAAGTGTCCCCACCCATCGGGCGAGTTGTCTATTAGTGTTCCATAATGTTACTAGTTGAGCGGAAAGAATAGCCGATCCGATGATTAGCCCTACCAAGATGATTTTTTTCATAACTTTGTTCTGATTTATTGCTACCTTTAGCGTTCGGATGGCCGGGAAGCCACCTCACATTCTTCGGTGCATGTGCAGAAATTTGGCGCAAGCCCACGATCTACATAGTTCCCATTCTGGTCACACCTGAAACCAGAACCTCGGGTTTTACCTCTACAGCTATTTTCTTTGAGACAAATTATGGGCGTGGGGCTAGTTAAATTTTCATAGAATTTTACCCCAGCTGAGTTGCCCTCTAGAGATTGGCGAAGCGAAGTTATTTCACTCGACAACAGTGCATTTGAGGTTTGTGTAGCCTTGAGGTTCTGTTCAATCACCTGAGTTTCTAGGCCTAATGTTTCACGGTAACGGAGCAATGAATCAACGGTTGAAAGGAATATGTTATTATTAAGTGCGAACACTAACGTAAAAGCTGCCAAGAAAACAATGAGTGTACCGAACATCCCGATCCAGGCGTCGATTATTTTCATAGAAATACTTGTGAGGAGTAACAATTCACCTTCATCCTAGCATATTTTTTCTGACATGCCCAAGAAGTTCTACGTCACCACGTCCATTCCCTACGTCAATGCCGCGCCCCACATCGGGTTCGCGCTGGAGCTGGCGCAGACGGATGCCATTGCGCGCTGGCAACGGCAGCACAAACGTGACGTTTTTTTTCTGACGGGCGCCGACGAGAACAGCCTCAAGAACGTCCGTGCGGCCGAAGCCGAAAAGATGTCCACGCCGGAGCTGGTCATCCGCAATACGCAGCGTTTTTCCGACCTCGGCAAGGCGTTGAACATCTCGAACAGCGCGTTCATTCGGACGTCATTGCCCGAGCATCACGCCGGTGCTCAGGCGCTGTGGCGCGCCTGCAAGTCGGAGGATATCTATCGTAAGAGCTATCAGGGGTTGTACTGTGTGGGGTGCGAGACGTTCTACTTGGAAAAGGACCTGGTCGGCGGCACCTGCCCCGAGCACCGCACCGTCCCCGAGCTCGTCAATGAGGAGAACTACTTTTTCCGCCTCTCCGCCTACCAGCAGCGCCTGCTGCAGCTGATCAACGACGGCACCCTGGAGATCATTCCGGAGGGTCGGCGTAACGAGATCACCAGCTTCATCAGCATGGGATTGGAGGATTTCAGCATTTCGCGCTCGCGCACTCGGGCTAAGGACTGGGGCGTGGATGTGCCGGGCGATCCGGGCCAGGTGATGTACGTCTGGTTCGATGCGTTGTCCAATTACTTGACGGCGCTGGGCTACGGGCAGAAACCCGCTCCGCGCTACAAGCGCTATTGGCCAGCCGACCTGCATGTCATCGGCAAGGGGATCACCCGTTTTCACGCGGTGTACTGGCCGGCGATGCTGTTGTCCGCGGGTGTCCCGTTGCCCAGGCGTATCTTTGTCCACGGCTACATTACCGTCGGCGGGGGAAAGATCTCCAAGTCGTTGGGGAACACCGTCGATCCGTTCGCGCTGATCGATGAGTTCGGCGCCGACCCGGTGCGCTACTACTTGCTGCGCTACGTCCACCCCACCCAGGACAGCGATTTTTCTGCCGAGAAGGTCGCCGAAGCGTACCAGGCCGACCTGGCCAATGGGCTGGGCAATCTGACCTCGCGGGTGACCGGTCTGATCGAACAGAGCAAGATGGAGATCACCCCGCGGAAGCTTCCGTCGCCGTCCAAAGAGTTGGCGGCGGCGATGGCCTCCTTCGATTTCAATGAAGCGTTGCGACTGGTCTGGGAAGAGGTGCGTCGGACCGACGCGCTCATCGCGGCGGCGGAACCCTGGAAGCTGGCCAAGGCCGGCAAGACCACACAGCTCAAGACGGTCCTGGCCAAGGCCCTGACGGGATTGGCCACCGCCGCGTTCTGGCTGGAGCCGTTCCTGCCGGCGACGGCGGAAAAGATCCAAAACTCACTGGCGGTGCGTCCCATGGTCAAAGTGGCGCCGCTGTTCCCGCGCCTTGAAATCAAAGAGCCTGCGGCTCCAGCCCAGGTCTAAATCGATCATCTATTGGTCGCTGTATGATCACGCTGAGTCTGCCGGACTTTGTGATGGTGCTGGTGATCGTGTGCTTTGGGGCGTTCGGTTTCGCGCTCGGATTGATCCAGGTGGTCGGCAGCCTCGTGGGGATGGTGGTTGGCGCGTGGCTCGCCAGCCTCTCCTATTCGCCGCTGAGCAGGCAGATGAGCCAATACTTTTTGGGTCGGACCGGGGCGGCTGATGCGACCGCCTTTCTTATCGTCTTTTTGCTGGTCAACCGGCTGTCGGCGGCCGTGTTCTTCGTTCTCAACCGCGTATTTCGCCTCTTGTCCTTCATTCCGTTCCTGAAGACGTTCAATCGGATCCTGGGCGCCGCCTTTGGTTTTTTGGAAGGCGCACTGCTGCTGGGTATTATTCTGCGCGCCGCGCAGCACTTTAGCGCGTTTCCGTGGGTGACCCAGCTGATCGGCGAATCGAAGATCGCCGGTTTCCTCCTGGCGTTGGTACAGCTCGCGTCTCCGCTCTTACCCGCGCTCTTGTCGGTCGTTCGGCCCGCTTCCCCCATACCCAATGAGCAGCTTCCGGTTATTTGATTCTCACGCCCACGTCAATTTCGTCGCGTTCGAAGACGATTGGCGCGCGGTGTTGGATGACTGCCAGCGGCACGGCGTGGCCGTTACCTTGGTAGGGTCACAGTTGCCGACCAGCCGTCGTGCCATCGAGCTGGCCGAACTCTATCCGGAGGGTGTGTACGCTGCCGTCGGTCTGCATCCGGTGCATGTTGCCGACCAGCCGCAGCCGTTCCGCGTCGAGGACTACGCCGCCATGATTTCCGCGTCGTCCAGGGTGGTCGCCATCGGGGAAACCGGCATCGATCATTTTCGTCTGCCGGCGGGACGCGAGGCCCAAGATCTGGAACGTCAGCGCGAGGTGTTCATTGCTCAACTGCGTTTGGCGCGCGACCATGAACTGGCATTGGTGATTCATACGCGCGAACATCCCACGAAGCCGCCCGCCGCGTATGCCGAGGTTTTGGGGATCCTGCGGCGCGAGCAGGCCGCAGGCTTGCCGCAGGGCGTCATCCATTGTTTTTTGGGCACCGTTGAGGAGGCCGAGGCGTTCACTGCGTTGGGGCTGTACGTCGGCATCACCGGCATCATCACGTTCGAAAAAAGGTCCGAGCAGTTGCGCCGCGTGGCCGCTGCCGTGCCGCTCGAGCGGCTGGTGGTGGAAACCGATAGCCCGTATCTGGCGCCGCAATCCTACCGCGGCAAGCGCAATCAGCCGCAGTACGTCGCGCACGTCGTGGAGGAGATCGCCCGCTGCAAGGGGGTAAGTGCGGCGGTCGCCGCTGAGCAAACGAGTGAGAATGCGCGGCGGCTTTTCGGCATAAAAAATTGAATAATTTTAGGCGCGGGGGTTGACACGCCCATCGCTTTGTGGTATTCTCGTTTCGCTTCATTCAGCGATTGTTTCGTTGAACAAGCGTTTGACGTTTGGTCTGTCTGCCAACGGTGGCAGATTGCCACCGTTGGCACCCTCGGGAAAGGAGGTAGTTGCAATGCAGAACCGTCGTACGTTCACAATTTGACAGTTCGTCAACGTTTAGGGGCGCGCGCGTAGCGATGCCCTGTTTTTCCACCCTTGATTCCACGCCGTCGTGCGCAGAAGGAGCACCCATGTCCTATGAGTGGAAAAGAGGTGGAGAGAGTGTAAAGGTGTCGTTCCGCGTGAACGACCGACCCCCGCCCGAAACTTCGGGACTCTCGGTGGTTGGAACCGATATGGTGGAGCGATTTCGCAGCCGCTATATCGGGATTGTCGCCGCGCCCGGCGAGCCGCAAACCGAAGCCATGCGCAAGGCGGTATTCCCCGCCAACCGGATGGTCGAGGATGCCCTCGACGCGCTCGCGCGGCACTGTCGTCCTCCCTGGCGGCTCTCGTGCTATCTGATGACGCGGGAGACGGTTTTCTCGGCCTACGAGGTCGATTATTTCAGGGCCAAGAACCTGAAACTCGACCCGGAAGAGCTCTTCCAATCCCTGCTGTTGCGCTGTCACCATCTGGAGCAGCGTTTGAGCGCGGAAGTCCGCGCACGGGAAGGGTTGGAGCAGCAGCTCGCCGATATTGGCGAGCAGGTGCAGTGGATCGCCGCGCGGCGGCGGCGATGCGCGGTGGTCGTTGACTACCCGAATTTCCGCCAGTCGGTGCAAGCCGAAGCGGCCCGTCTGCCGTTGGAGCAAACCACCCTCACCGGTGCGGTCGAAGCCATCCGTTGGTATGCGGCAACCTGGCCGCGTGAAGTGGTCGCGGTCCAAGTCGTGGACCACTTCCGTCCGACCGAACTGGACTTCCATCGAGCCCTCGAGGTTCATGGCTACAATTTTGTGGCCGCGCCCCCGGACGAACGGGTCAACACCACCGACCAGGTGGTGCGCGACGAAGCGCTGCGACTGGCGCAACGCCAGGATCTTCGGCTGCAGGAGCTTTTCCTGTTCACCGGCGACGGTGATTTCGCGCCGCTGGTCCGCACGCTCCGGGACGAGTATGGGCTCAAAGTGTTCGTGGCCGGATTCCTCGGTCACGTCTCTCAGGCCCTGACCAACCTCGTACCGGTCATCTATCTGGACCACATCGTTCCGTTACCGCCACCCAGGTACTGGGTGGAACTCAAGGCCGTCGAGCTGGCCTCGGAGAGCGGCCCAAGTCCGTCGCCATCGGCGTCCGACTCGCCGTCTTCTGCACCCCCCGCGAATCCGTAACTTCGTGGGCCCACTCCGTTCCGCCGCTTCATTCTCGGAGCGGCGGTTTTTTTCGGCTTGTGCGCGGCGGCAAACGGCGGCTACAATAGGGTGGTTCCTATGTCCTCGGACCTGCTCGCCAATTTGAACGATGCGCAGCGCGCGGCCGTCACCCACGGCGATGGGCCGCTGTTGATCGTGGCCGGCGCGGGAACGGGCAAAACGACGGTGGTGACCTCGCGAGTGGCGTGGCTCATCACGCAGGGCAAAGCGAACGCGGACGGCGTACTGGCGCTGACGTTCACCGACAAGGCCGCCGGGGAAATGGAGGAGCGCATCGACCGGCTGGTGCCGTACGGCACCGTCGACCTGTGGGTCTCGACGTTCCACGGATTTTGCCAGCGGGTCTTGGCCGCGCATGCCGTGGACATCGGGCTGCCGGGCAATTTCCGTCTGCTGAACGCGACCCAGCAGTGGCTGCTGGTGCGTGAGCATTTGGATGAGTTTAAACTTAAGTATTACCGGCCGTTGGGCAATCCGGCGAAATTCATCCACGCGCTGCTCTCCCATTTTGGCCGCGCCAAGGACGAGGCTGTCAGTCCGGAGGAATACCTGCGGTTCGGCAAGGAGCTGGCCCTCAACACGGACACCGACCGATTCGTGTCGCAGATCCTGACCGAGGACGAGCGCGCGCAGCTGACGGCCGGGGAGGTGCGCGAATTGGCGGCCATGGAGATCAGCAAGATCAACGAGGTGGCCGAGGCATACTTTACGTACCAGCGGCTGTTGCTAGACCAAGGCGCACTGGATTTCGGCGATCTCATCACCTCCATGCTGCGGCTGCTGCGCGAGCGTCCCAAGCTGTTGGCCCAGTATCGAGCGCAGTTCAAGTACGTACTGGTGGATGAATTTCAAGATACCAACTGGGCGCAGTACGAATTGGTCAAGCTGCTGGCGGAACCGAAGCGCAACATTACCGTGGTGGGCGACGACGACCAGTCTATCTATAAATTCCGCGGCGCGTCGGTCGCCAACATTTTACAGTTCAAGGACGATTACCCCCAGGCGCGCGAGATCTTTTTGACCACCAACTACCGTTCGCGGCAGGGCATCCTGGACGCCAGTTACCAGGCCATCCAGCGCAACAATCCTGAGCGTTTGGAGGTCATTTTGGCGGCGCGCAACGCGGGGAAGGGCTTGTCCAAGCGATTGACTGCCGTACGAAGGGGCGATGCGGCGTTGCAGGTGATCGTCGCTCCGACGGCCGAAGACGAGGTGCGGCAAGTGGTCGGTATGATCCGCGAACGCAAGGAAAAAGATCCGGCTTTGAATTGGTCGGATTTCGCGGTGCTGGCGCGCGCCAACGACCACCTCAACGGGTTCGATTACGGCCTGCAGCAGGCTAGTATCCCGTACCTGCTGTATTCTTCGCGCGGCCTGTACACGAAACCCGTCGTGCTGGACGTCGTCGCGCTCCTGCGGCTGCTGGACAATTACCACGAGAGTCCGGCGATGTACCGGGTGCTGACTTGGGCGGTTTGGGACCTGCCGCAGGCGGCGTTGGTTGCCCTCAACTACTGGGCGCACCGCAAGGCGCGCTCGCTCTACCACGTGGCGCGCGATGCGTCCGGCGTGCCGGAGCTCGACGACGAGGTACGCGCCAAGCTCTCCGCCGTCGTCGCCTTGGTGGACGAACTGGCAAAATTGACGCGTGAGAAAACCGCCCGTGAGGTCGTGTTGGAGCTGCTGCAGCGGTCCGGGTACCTGGCATGGCTGACGGGCAGTGAAGACGCGCGTCGGCTGGAGCAGGTCGGCTACCTCAACCAGTTCTTCCGCGTTTTGACCAATTTTGAAACGACGGCGGCGGATCGCAGCGTGCGCGCATTCTTGCGTCAGTTCACGCTCGAGCTGGAGGCGGGGGAGGCCGGTGCGCTGGCGCCGGAGCTGGAGCAGGGTCCGGACGCCGTGCGGCTGATGACCGTGCATGCGGCCAAGGGGCTGGAATTCTCCCATGTCTTCGTGGTCAATATGGCCGAGCGGCGGTTCCCGACGACCGAACGCGCCGAGACCATCCCGTTGCCCGCCGGCCTCATCAAGGAGCGATTGCCGGGCGGGGATGTGCACCTGCAGGAGGAGCGCCGGCTCTTATACGTGGCCGTCACGCGAGCCAAGGATTCCATTACCTTCAGCTATGCTCAGCGGTACGGCGGCACGAGAGCAAAAAAGCCCAGTCCGTTTTTGGCCGAGCTCAATCTCGTGCCGCCCGAGGAAGCGGCGCGTCCTGTCGGGGTTGTACCGCAACTGGATCTGGAGGCTGGTGAGAGCCATGCGTTGCCCAAGGGGCGGCATGAGTTTTACCGCATGCCCGTAAAGTTCTCGTACTCGCAATTGAAGGCGTATGAGACCTGCCCGTGGAAATACCGTTTCGCTTTCCTGCTGCGTGTTCCGGTGCGCGGCCGCGCCGTCTTCAGTTTCGGCCAAACCATTCACGCCGTGCTGCAGCGGACCTACGAGCTGGTGGTAAATCGTCAGGGAGCGGCACAAACCACGCTGTTCGACTCTCCGCGCGGCGGCGGGGCCCGGCCCGTGGGCGAGCTGGTGCGGCTGGAGGAATTGCGGCAGCTGTATCGCGACTGCTGGGTGGATGATTGGTATGAAAATCCACAGCGGAGAGAGGAGAATTTTGCTCACGGCTTGGAGCTTATCGCCGATTACTATGCGTTCATCAAAGACCAGGTGGTCAATCCCAAATACTTGGAGCAGGGGTTTAATTTGAAATTGGAAGATCAGGCGACCGGCCGTTCCCATATCCTGTTCGGCAAGATCGACCGCGTGGATGAGCGCGACGGCAAATTGTCACTCATCGATTACAAGACAGGAAAGCCCAAGGACAAGCTGGCCACCGAAGATAAGGAGCAGTTGCTCATCTACCAGTTGGCCGCGGCCGAGATCTTCGGCCAGCCCGTCACCAGCCTGACGCTCTACTACCTTGAGGGTAACCGGCAGCAATCATTCCTCGGCACCGACAAGGATCTAGCACGGCTGAAAACCAAAGTGTTGACGGCGATCGCCGAGATCGAGCGCGGTCGGTTCGTACCCACGCCGGGCAAGGTGTGCGCCAGCTGCGAGTTTCGCGACATTTGCGAGTACCGGGCAATGTAACTTGTAGGAAGTAGCTGGTAGCTGGTAGGGTTACGTAAGCTATCCTACAAGCTACCAGCTATAAGCTACTTCCTCGCTATGCCGTTCCTGCCTTTGAAAGATCTGCTGCCGCGGGCGTTGCGGACCGCCAAGATCACCGATCAGGTGCAGGCGGCGCAGGTGCTTGACGCGGCGCAGCGGGTGCTGGCGCAGTTGCTGCCACCGCAGGCGATGACGGGCGTGCAGGTGCTCCAGCTGCGGCAGGGGACGCTGACCATCCGCGTGCCGTCGTCAGCCGTAGCCAACGAACTGCGGTTGCGGCAGGGTGACGTGCTGCGCCAGCTCAATGCTCAGGTTGGCTTGCAGGTTTTGCACCTCCACTGCCGGCCGACGGGCGAGCGCGAGGATTACCCAGAAGCATGAAGAATTATTCGCGAAAAATGAGCCGGCGCGTGACGCGCTACCGCAGCCCGAGTACCTACATCGTGCGGCGGGCCGAGAACGCCAAGCGCCTGCCACCAATGACGCCGCCGGCGCACGGACAGCCGAAACGCCGTTCCAAGGGGCGCGGCTGAATCTTCCGTTCCGCGGCGATTTGCCGTATACTGACCCCTAGGGCAGACACGGAGTTCTTCGTCTGCACTCGGTATATTTTACATGCGGCCAGCGTGGTACAACCTTTTGATACTCATCGGCACCGTTGGGGCATGGGCTTCCTGGTGGTCGGTGGTCGCCAATATTGAACCCGCCGGCGGTAGTCCGACGGCCTTGGCGTATTTTTTTAGTACGCTTTTTTTCGCTCTGATGGGGACGATCTACCTCGTCGCATATTTTTTACAGATGCGTCTGATCGGCCGGCAGGCGCCCACGCAATGCGTGCGCGCGAGCACCCGCCAGGCGGTGCTGTTCACGACATTGCTATGCGCATCGCTGGCGCTCCAGGGTTGGCGGCTTCTGACGTGGTTCAACGCCTTGCTGCTCATCGCGCTCTTGACATTCATTGAGCTGATGTTTATCAGCCGCCAGCGGCATCCGGTCGCGGCGGGCGAGTGGCGCCGGACGTAGTATGGAACAGGCTTTGCAACAATTGCGCCAAGATGCGGAAGCGCGGGTGGCGGCGGCCCGCGACGCGGCGGCGTTGCGCCAGGTGGAGATCGAGTACCTCGGCCGCGGCGACGGGAAACTCACCGTGCTGCTTGCCGGCCTGCCGGGTTTGCCGCTCGAACAGCGCAAGTCCGCCGGCCAGCTGGCGAACGAGGTGAAAGCTGCAATCATTACCCGCCTCAACGAGCGGCGGGCGACGTTCGGGCAGGCGGAAAGCGACCTGGATGTCACGCAGCCGGGCATTGCGCCCCAGGTCGGCCACCGCCACCTCGTGACGCAAGCCATCGACGAGATCACCGCGATTTTTGAGCGCATCGGGTTCCAGCGTTCGCGGCATTCCGAGGTGGACTGGGAGCACTATGCGTTCGCGGCGCTCAATATGCCCGCTGACCACCCGGCGCGCGACGAATGGGAAACTTTTTTCGTGGATGCCGAGCCGCATTCGAAATTGGGACGGCGCGTGCTCACTCCGCACACGTCCAACGGGCAGGTGCGCGAGATGGAACAGCGCCGTTTGCCCATCCGGATGGTGAACATCGGCAAATGCTACCGTCGGCAGATCGACGTGTCGCACGTGCCGATGTTCTACCAGTTCGAGGGGTTGGTGGTGGACGAGGGCATCACGATGGCCCATTTGGTGGGAACGCTGGATTATTTTGCCAAGGCGTTTTTCGGTCCGGACCGGAAAATACGCATCCGGCCCTACCATTTCCAGTTCACGGAGCCCAGCATTGAAATTGACATCAACTGCGCAGTTTGTGGCGGCCGCGGCCAGCTTGCCGACGGAAAAATCTGCCGCTTGTGCAAGCAGGGCTGGCTGGAGTTGGGCGGCGCCGGAATGGTGCACCCCAACGTTTTAAAGGCCGGCAAAGTTGACCCGAAAAAGTATTCCGGGTTTGCGTTCGGCTGGGGCGTGGAGCGCTGCTTCCTGATGAAATCCGGGCTGCAGATCCCCGACATCCGTATGCTGTACGAGAACGATCTGCGGTTTTTGCAGCAGTTTTAGCTGCGGCTCGCGCGCGTGACGGACGGAAAAATCGAGCACGAAGTGGTTTGTGGCGCTCCCAATATCGAGGTCGGACAGATTGTTCCGTTCGCGCCGCTCGGCGCTACGCTGCGCGACATGAAAACCGGGGGCAGCTGGACGCTGACGGCGGCGAAAATTCGCGGGGTGGAAAGCCGCGGAATGCTGTGCGCCACGGACGAACTCGGGGTGGGCGACGACCATAGCGGCATTTGGGTGCTCCCCTCGGGCACGCCGCTGGGGGCAGCGCTGGAAAAAGTCTACCCAGCCGACGATGTTATTTTCCATGTTGAAGTAACGGGCAACCGGCCCGACTGTATGTCGGTTTTTGGCACGGCGCGTGAGGCAGCCGCCGTCGTGCCCAAGGCCAAGTTGCAGCAGCAAAAAGTTGTTCCGCCGAAAATGCAGGGTACGGAGGTGCCGCTGACCGTTAAAGTGGCAGAATCCCGCCTCTGCCCGCGTTACCAGGCCGTGGTTATTGATGGTGTTCGCGTTGGTCCATCGCCATTATGGCTGCAGCAGCGCCTGATTTCCGCGGGCAATCGCCCCATCAACAACGTCGTAGACATCACCAACTACATTCGGCTGGAGTACGGCAATCCCTTACATGTCTTTGACTACCGCGCGCTGGCGGGAAACGCCATTGTCGTGCGGCGCGCCAAAGCCGGAGAGAAGCTTACGGCGCTTGATGAAAAGACCTATCCGTTGGCCGTTACCGACCTGGTCATCGCCGATGCGAAAAAACCCGTTGCTATCGCTGGGGTGATGGGCGGGCAGGATTCGGCGGCCACTGCGGCGACCACGACCATCGTGTATGAGGTCGCCAATTTCGACCCGGTTGCGGTGCGCAAAACCAGTCGTCGGTTGGCGCTGCTGTCAGAGAGTTCGCTGCTGTTCGAAAAGGGTCTGCCGCCCCAGGCGACGGACGCGGCATTGCGTCGGGCACTTGAGTTGACGCTGCAGATCTGCGGCGGGCATATTGTCAGCCCGGTGTACGACGTTAAGCGTCCGCTGCCCAGACCGAAAACTGTTCCCTTTGACCCGGTGCAAATCACGCGGACCTTGGGCGTTACGGTTGCTCGGGCCGCGGCGAAAACCATGCTCCAGCGGTTGGGGTTTGTCGTGGCAGGGGCAAAGACCTGGCGGGTAACCCCGCCGTGGTGGCGCAGCGACGTTCTCGCGGCCCATGACGTGGTAGAGGAAGTGTCGCGGCTGTATGGTTACCATCGGCTGCCGGCACAACTGCCGGCTGGCCGCATTCCGGTCAGGCAGCCCGATATTCTCCTGGGGTTGCAGACCCGGATTCGGGACTGGCTGATAGGACAGGGATTCACGGAGATCCAATCGTATTCCCTCGTTTCCGGTAAGCTTCTGGAGTTGATCGGGCTGCCGACAGCGGTGGCACTGCGCGTCGCCAACCCTTTGAGCGCCGAATTCGAATACCTGCGGCCGACGTTGAGCGCAAGTCTGCTGTCCGTAGCGGGCCAGAATATCAAGCGGTTCGCCCGCCAGCGGCTGTTCGAGCTGGCCAACATTTACCATCCCAAATCCGGCGGACTGCCTGATGAGTTGCCGATGCTGGCGTTGGCCATGACCGACCGGACGGACGATTTTTTCGCCGCCAAAGGCGTGGTGGAGATGATGCTCTTGCAGCTTGGCGTGCGGGGGTTGCGTTTCGTTCCGGACGCCGCCGGGATCAATGAATTCTGGCAGCCGAGGGCGCAGATTTCCGTCGGCTCGACCACCATCGGCCGTCTCGGGCCGGTAACCCCGCAAGTATTGGAACGATTCGGCATCCGCCAGCCATTGATCCTGTGCGGATTGGATCTGACCGCCTTGGTGCCGCTCGCGCATCCTGTGCTTGAGTACCGGCAAATCCCGTCGTTCCCCGTCAGCGAGCAAGACCTGGCCGCTGTGCTGGATGCGAAGATCTCCTGGCAGCAGTTTCGGTCGGCGATCGTGGGCATTCATCCGCTGGTCCGCCAGGTAACGTTTTTGAGCGCGTACCGCGACGCCAAACTTCCGCCGGGCAAAAAGAGCATCGCCTGCCGCATTGAATTCCGTGCCGACGATCGGACATTGTCTTCGGGGGAAGTGGACGGTATACTGGGGAAAGTAAAGGAGAAGCTGCAGCAACAATTTGCCGCGACCATCCGCTAAATCACAAATAAAAATTATCTTATGTTCGATACCTCGGGCGACATCCTCAACATGGTGCTGGCGGTTTGCGCCGTGACGCTGACCATCTTCATCGTCTGGACCCTGTATCACCTGCTCAATGTCCTGCGCAACGCCAACCGCATCTCCACCTCCGTGCGGCTGAAACTGGAGGTCGTGGACCGCATCCTTGAGTTGGTAAAAGATAAATTGGAAAAGGGGGCCAGCAACTTGAATCTGATAGCCGATTCCGCCATCAAACTGGTCGGGTTTCTTATCGAGCGACAGGCGGAAAAGCCGGGGAAAGGGCGCCGAAAAAAAGACGAGTAGCACGCAACTAAAAACAATAAAAAAAGGAGTTCGTCGGTTGACGAACTCCTTTTTGATTGAAGGTGCATGGCGCCGGTGCGTGGCTCACTCCGTTGTTTGGCGGCGGGTGATGACCACTGTGAGGAAATCAAAGCGGTTCGGTGAAACGTTGACAACGTCCAGTCCATGATCCCTGACGCTGCGATGGAGATCAGACATCGCCTTGCCGTCGCAAGAAATCGTCCATGGTCCCGTCGGGAGGAAGCCGAAACCTGGCGGCCATGGGGCATGGATGATTAGCACCGCGTCTTGGGTGAAGCGCAGCGCATGATGCGCAAAGTCCAGCAACGCGGTGACCTCGCTGAAGGTCGAGAATGGCAGCTCGAACCGGCTTAGCAGACCGTCAACGGATTTGTCGGCGGGTCTGATGACCTGCACAAGGCCAGAGTCGACAAGGGTGATGCGTTCGAGTTGGTGACGTTCCCGCAAGAGGACGGCCAGGCGTTCGTGCAGCCATGCGATGCTGGCCGCGTCGGTGATGACCGTCAGGCGGTAGGCGTGCCGTGCCGCGTCCGCCAGGTCCTTCACGGCGTCCCGGTAACTGCCGACCAAAAAAATCCGCGGCGCCTCGAGGGGATCGAATCGTGACACCAGCTGCGGAATGAGGTGGGCAGCGGGCAGAAAATTCCAGTCGGTGTCTCTCAACAGAGAACGATCCGTTAAGAAACCTTGCCGATAGCCACGACGGCGTTGACGGGTATGGCGTTTGGGATCAGGTTTGCCTGCATCGCGCGATACCCAATAGGGTACTTTTGGCCGTTTACTCACGGCGACCTCCTTTCTTTTGTCAGAGAACATCGTCGGGAACAAACGATGATCCACTCTAGGATAAACATTGTCCTCTGTCAAGGAAAAACGGAAAAACTGATTTGAAAATATCGCGGACTCCTCCCTTGGGGTACCTTCCGCCATGGGCCGACGCTCAAGGCCTTCCTCGCCACGGGAATAAAAGAAGCCGCCTCGTGAAGGAGGCGGCTGTGCGGTTGCAGAAGGCGCTTAGTGCCCGTAGAATCCCCGGCCAAGCTTGTCCGGAAACATCCCGAGCACGACGCCGGCATCCTGGAAGGTCTTGATGACCGCTGCATCGTTAACGGAACCACTCGACGTGAGTACCGCGCGAATGCCGGCATCCACCAGGACCTGGGCGCCGTCCGGGAACGGGAAGAAGCTGTCACTGTAGGCGACCGCACCTTTCGAGTCGTGTCCCGCCTCGCGTACCCGCTGAATGGCAAGTTTGGCCGCAGTCACCCGGTCTTGTTGACCCACACCATTGCCAATCAGGTAACTCGGTCCCTTGCCGCTGACCACCGTGACGGTGTTGCTGTTGCTGAACGCACCAACTGCCCAGGCCAGTATGAGCCCATTACGGTCATCATCCGTCGGCGTGCCGTACCACCGGAGCTCGGGGTGCCGTAAATCCAGCACGAAGGTGTAGTTGTCCTGCGACAGAAAGCCACCCCGGACCGGGCGAGCCAGCGGAGCAGTGTCGATGGTGCCCGGTCCTCCCAAGTGCTCAAGCGCCGGGTTACCCAGCATCCGGCACTTGCCGTGTTTCCGCCGGAGAATTTCTCTCGCACCATCGGTAAACGTTGGAGCGGCGATGACGTCGATCAAGCGCCGCTCGCCAGCGGGGCGTCCCACCCATACCAGGTGGTGCGCGGAGCGGTCGTTGACCGGCCGGTTCGTCAGCACGGTGCCGCCCATAATCGCTTGGCGGCTGCCTTGAACCATCAAATCGACCGCCAGCACTTCGCTTTGACTGGCGGTAGCGCCACACGGGTTGCCGTGTTTGACGCCGATGACGAACGGTTGCACCGTCGTGAGGTTGAGCTGCTGTGCTGCTGCCAGGTGGGCACCGACGGCCAGCACACGGTGGAGATCAACCCAGTTGTTGTAGCTGGGCTTTTCTCCTTCTACGAGCTCGAAACGTTCCAGCGCCAGCGGATCGTTGGTGTCCAGACTGTAGAGTGCGGCGTTACCCTGGTACGGATTTTCGCCGTAGAGACACGAGTGGACACGTCGGCCAATGAGACCGGCGAATTCGCCCTCGCCGAGGTAGCTGGCGGAAAGCAGCGCGTAGCGGGCAACAATGAATTCCGCTTTGGCTGCCAACCAACGCAGCTTGGCCGGGTCGTTTGCGGTACCATCCCGCAACCACTGCAGGACCATCGCCCGATCGGCCGGGTCGCCAATGACGAGACGCCGACCCTTGGCCGCCGACCGGAGCAGGGTTGGCCCGCCGATGTCGGTCTGCTCGGTGACGGACTCCAGCGTGCTGCCTGGCCGGGTCATCTCCATCCCCAGGGGGTAGAAGTCAATGCAGGCCAGATCGATGTGGGGAATGCCGAGCGCTTCCAGCTCGGCGATGTCAATGTCCCGAGAAAGCAGTCCGGCGTGCACTTCCCGCGACAGGGTTACCACGCGGTGGCCGAGGATCGGGCCCCCGCCGACCAGTTCGGCCACATCGCGCACGGGTAGACCGGCCCCGGCGATGGCCTTCGTGGTTCCACTTGAAGCCAGTAGCTGCCAGCCTCTGCTGACCAGCTCGCGAGCGAACTCCACGATTCCTTCTTTGGAGTACACCGACAGTAACGCTACTTTTTCCATGCGTATCCTTTCTCACCGGTGGGTGGTGGATTTGCAGTTTGTTGCCAAAGATCAGCCATTCAAACGCGTAGGGATGGTATGCTATGGACTGGGGTGTTGTCAATGTGACCTGATGGCCAAAAATGTACTATACTAGAGCCGAGGGGAACCCTCATTTTTTCGCGCTTCCCATGTCGTTCGTCCACCTCCACACGCACTCGCACTACAGCTTACTTGACGGCTTGTCCAAGATCGACGAACTGGTCGGGCTGGCCAAGAAATTCGGCATGCCTGCCGCTGCGCTGACGGACCACGGGGTGATGTATGGGCTCGTGGAATTCTACCAGAAATGCAGCAAGGCCGGCATCAAGCCTATCCTCGGGGTGGAGGCATACCTGGCCAGGAACCTGCATACGGATAAACGGCCCAAGCTCGACGACAGTCCCTATCACCTGCTGCTGCTCGCCAAAACCGACCAGGGGTACCGCAATCTCATTAAACTCACGACCATCGCGCACCTGGAAGGGTTTTACTACAAGCCGCGCGTGGATTGGGCGCTCATCGAGCGGTACCACGAGGGAATCATCGCGACCTCCGGCTGCCTGCAGGGGGAGCTGGCGCGCCAGCTGGTCAGCGGCGACTACGAGGGCGCCAAAAAAGTGGCCCGCCGCTACCTGGAAACGTTCGGCCGCGGGAATTATTTCCTTGAGGTGCAGCACCACCCCAACCTTCCCGAGCAGGGCGTGGTGAACGCCGGCGTGTTCAAATTGGGCGCAGCACTGGACATCCCGGTCGTGTCGACGGCGGATTCGCACTACCCGACGACGGACGACGCGTACGCGCAGGATGTCATGATCTGCATCCAGACCAAGAAGGTCCTGTCGGATACCGACCGCATGACGATGGTCGGTGGCGACTACTCGTTCCAGTCGCCCGACGTGATGCGGTCGCATTTCCCCGACCATCCCGAGGTCGCCGACAACACGTTGAAGGTCGCCGAGTCCTGCCAGGTGACACTGCAGTTCGGTAAGTCGCTGTTGCCGCACTTCGTGGTGCCGTCCGGCATGGGGACGGATGACTACCTGGCGGAACTGTGCCGTCAGGGGTTGGGTGACCGTTACGGGGCCCAGGCCGAAAGCCGCGAAGTGCAGGAGCGGTTGACCTACGAGCTCGAGGTCATCAAAAAGACCGGCTACGCCTCCTACTTTCTTATCGTGCAGGATTTCATCAACTGGGCGAAGCGCAACAAGGTCGTCGTCGGCCCGGGCCGCGGGTCGGCGGCCGGCAGCATCGTCGCGTACTTGACGCGCATCACCGATATTGACCCCTTGCGCTACCAGCTCATCTTCGAGCGGTTCCTCAACCCTGAGCGCATCTCCATGCCCGATATCGATTCCGATTTCGCCGATCATCGCCGCGATGAGGTGCTACAGTACGTTGCCGACAAATACGGCCGCGACCGGGTGGCGCAGATCATCACCTTCGGCACGATGGCGGCGCGCGCGTCGGTGCGCGACGTGGGCCGGGCGATGAGCCTGCCGTACAGCTACTGCGACAAGGTCGCCAAGCTCATTCCTCCGACGCTCGACCTGGCCGAAGCTATCAAGTCGGTGCCAGAGCTGCAGGAGGTGTTGGCCGATCCGGCGGGTAAGAAACTCCTGTCCACCGCCCAGCGCCTCGAGGGCTGCGCGCGCCATGCCAGCACCCATGCGTGCGGCGTGGTCATTACCAAGGATCCGCTCGATCACTACGTGCCCCAGCAGCCGTCCACCGAGGGTACGATGACCATGACGCAGTACGAGATGCATGCCATCGAGGACCTTGGCTTGCTGAAGATGGACTTCCTTGGCCTGCGTAACTTGACGGTTATCGAGAATACGCTGGAGATCCTGCGTAAGGCGCGCGGTATCGAGATGGACCTGAGCGCCCTGCCGCTGGACGACCGGCAGACCTTCGCGCTCCTGCAGCGGGCGGAGACCACCGGCGTGTTCCAGCTGGAATCGTCGGGAATGAAGCGCTACCTCAAACAGCTCAAGCCGTCCGAATTCGAAGATATCATTGCCATGGTTTCGCTCTACCGGCCCGGACCGATGGAGTTCATCCCCGAGTATATCGCGGGCAAACATGGTATCCGGCAGATCACCTACCTGGATCATCGTTTGGAACCGATCCTGGGGAAGACCTACGGCATCGCCGTCTACCAGGAGCAGATCATGGTTATTGCCCGGCAGCTGGCCGGGTTCTCCTACGGCGAGGCCGATGTGCTGCGCAAGGCGGTGGGCAAGAAGATCGCTCACCTGCTGGCCGAGCAGGAGGAAAAAATGGTCGCCGGGATGGTGAAGAACGGCATCAAACAGTCGGTTGCCAAAAAGATCTGGGATTTCATTTTGCCGTTCGCTCGCTATGGGTTCAACCGGTCGCACGCCGCCTGCTACGCAACGGTCGCGTACCAGACCGCGTACTTGAAATCGCGCTACCCGGCCGAATTCATGGCGGCGCTGCTGACCGGCGACCAGGGAGATATCGACCGGGTCGCCATCGAAGTGGAGGAGTGCCGCCAGATGGGCCTGACGATCTTGCCTCCGGATCTCAATGAAAGCTTTTCATCGTTCACGGTGGTCTACGATACGCCGGAGGTTCTTCGGGACAAGGCCAGCACCACCATCCGTTTCGGGTTGACAGCCATCAAGAACTTGGGTGAGAACGTGGTGAAGGCCATCATCCGTGAGCGCAAGGAACACGGGCCATACGCGAACCTGGAGGATTTTTTGAGCCGCGTAAAAACCAAGGACCTGAACAAAAAATCCCTCGAAGCGCTGGCAAAATCCGGCGCGTTGGACCGTTTCGGCGAGCGTAACCTCCTGCTGTCCAACCTCGACAATCTGCTGTCGTTCCTGAAGTCCGTCAACGACGAACTCTCCAGCCAACAGGGGAGCCTGTTTTCCAATCTCGCCCAGTCCAGCACCCTGCCGAAGCTGCGCCTGGAGCCGGTGGAACCCGCGACCGATCGGCAGAAGGTCTCTTGGGAGCGCGAACTGCTCGGATTGTTCCTCTCTTCTCATCCTTTGAAAGCATTCACCGCCGTGCTGCGCAACCAGGCCATACCGCTGACCGAACTTGCCAATACTCCCGACCTGGTCGGCCGGCCGGTGACGGTTGCCGGGGTGATCGGGACCATCAAGCGGGTCATCACGCGCCGGGGCGAGCAGATGATGTTCGCCAAGATCGAAGACCCAACCGGCGCGCTTGAGGTACTGGTGTTCCCAAGTATTCTCCAGCAGGACCCGTCCGTCTGGCAGGAGGACGCGGTGGTCGCGATGCGCTGTCGGCTATCGGATAAGGATGGGGAGACTAAGCTCATCTGCCAGCGCGCGCTGGCCTTAACCGAAGAGACGGCCGTGGACGTGCTACAGACCCTCGCCCAAGAGGTGGATGACCGTCCGCTGGGCAACGGGTTTGGACGCCGGACCGTGGCGGCGGCACCGGCAACCACGGTGGTGGAACGCGGTACGGCCTATCTGACCGTGCCCGCCACGATGGACCGGCAGGCCATTGCCACACTCAAGGAGCAACTCAGCCATTATCCGGGAGCCTACCGCGTCTGCCTGATGGTGGAAAGCGAGCGTGGTTTTAAAAAGATCGTGACCAGCTATCTGGTTTCCGACCGCCCGGCGTTGCGGGATGAATTGTCCGCGATCCTCGGACCGCAGGCGGTGCGGTTCGAGGACGCGGCGTAGTTTTCCCCTTGCGCCGAACGCCGTTGGGCGGCACACTACTAGAGTATGGCAACTTCTGACGCGCCGCGGGTCACTCGCGGGTATCTCATTTTCGGACTCCTGTTCGCCGCCGCCGGCGTGGGTTTGTGGGTGCTTTTATCCAGCTCATTGTACGGTCGCGCCGAGATCATCGTGACGGCGGCGCAGACCCGGGCGAGCGGCGAGTATTTGGTGGTCATTCAGGACGGTGTTGGCGCGTCGGATGTGCCTGACCCGCAGGTGGTGCCGGGACGCATCCACGAGCAGACCTTCGACGGCAGCCAAACTTTTACGGCGAGCGGCAGAGTGCCCCGCACCTTGGATACCATTGGCGACGTGACCCTGCGCAACACGAGTTCCCGCAGCCAGACGCTGGTGGCAACCACTCGTGTACTGGCGCCCGACGGTACGCTTTTGCGCTTGAAGGACCGGGTGGTGGTACCGGCGAACGGCACGGTGAAGGCCGCCGTCTACCCCGACAAACCCGAAGCCTTCCGGCAGTTGGCGCCCACTCGGCTGATCATTCCCGGGCTGCCGGTCAGCCAGCAGGCCCTGATCTACGGTGAGACCTCCGAGTCCCTGCCGTCCGGCGGCGGCGAGGTTCCCGCAGTGACCGTGGAAGACCTAAAGAACGCGGAAGCGGCCCTGGTGAAGTCGTTGAGCCGGGAAGCGCTGGAACGGTTCGATGGCCTGCTAGCCGAGCGGGAAAAGTTATACAGCAAGATGGTCCACAAGGAGGTCGTCGCCAGCACCGCCGACGCGAAGGCCGGCGACCAGCTGACCGAATTCACCGCGACTTTGACGCTGAAGGTCGTTGCGTTGGCGTTCGACGAGGTCCGTTTGAGCGGGCAGGTGCGCCAGCATTTGAGCGAGCAGCTGCCGTTCACTCATGAGCTGGTCGCGCTGGACCCGTCCAGTTTGAAGTATGAAACCCAGCGGTATGATCCGGTGCGCAAAGAGGTGACGCTGAAGGTCTACGCCGAGGGGCAATCGGCCCTGAAGCCTGGCAGCGCGCTTCTTAATCCGTCCGCCATGGCCGGACTGACAAAAGCGCAGATTCAGACATTCTTCCAACGTTACCCCGAAGTGAAAAGTGTTGAGGTGCGTTTCAGTCCCGAGGGTTTGCCCCGCGCTCCGCGGTCCGCCAGCCGCATCACCTTTACCGTGCGATGAAGCGCCGCGCCGCGTGGACCAAGGCTCAACTGGCGGCTCACCTGGCCGCCGCGCGCCTGTTGGAGCAGGTGCGCGACGAGGTCTGGTGGTATTTGCGTTCGCAGCGGCGGGCCAGCGAGCGCGCAACGCAGGAGTTCGTGCTCGGCCGTTTCCGCCGTTACGGGTTGCGGAACGAATTGTCGCGGCCGATCGTCGCATTTGGCGCTCATACGGGCGAGGTGCACTATTTCCCGCCCGCTCGCGGTTCGGCCCGTTTTCGCCGCGGGACCTGGGTGCTTTTGGATCTGTGGGCCAGATTGCAGCAGCCGGGAGCACCGTACGCGGACGCCACCTGGATGGCTTGGTACGGCTCACGCGTGCCGACGAGATTGGCGCGGGCATTTGCCGCGGTGCGGGCGGCGCGCGATGCGAGCCTGCGCTATTTGCTGACACAGACCGCGTCGGGGGCGGTTCCCAGTGGAGCGGCCCTGGATGGGGTCGCCCGTCGGTCGCTGCACCGGGCCGGCTTCCGCGGAAAATTCACTCACAGTCTTGGACATAGTCTGGGGCTCCACGGACCGCACGGGAGTCAGGGGCCGCTTTCGCCAAAAAATCCGAAATCCTTGGTCCCGGGTGTCGGGTATACGATCGAACCGGGCATCTACCTGCCGGGCCGCTACGGTGTGCGGCTGGAAATGGACCTGATGTTGACCTCCGAGCGGCAGGTCATCGTGACCACCGCGCTGCAGCAGAATATCATCCGGCTTTCGGCCGGATAAAAAAAGACCGGCGTGAGCTCGTGTGAGCTCCCACCGGTCAAGGCGAACATCAGAGGATGTGGGAGAACCCCACGATCTTCTCGGCACGCTGGCCGCAGGCGAGGCATACCCACCGTACGCAGCGGGCGAACACTCGGACCCCACGCAGGGTCACTTCTCGCGGCCCCCAATGCTGGAGGCGAACCTTGCCTGTCGGATGCTCGCAACTACAGGGCGGCTCCTCCTCGTTCGCTTTCGGCGACGACTCCTTGTGGAGCATGGCACCCTCTGGTGAAAAGAACCCAGTCAGACCCAATGTGCTCCGGTATACTACATAGTTTTTGAACCATTGTCAAGGGGGGAGGGCAGCATCGCCGTCTCGGTTTGACAGTCGTTTCACTCCTGCGCTATCGTTCAGCTACCGGTGATTGGGGCGGTTACCAACCCCCACCTCGTCGACATGGCGGGGCTTCCTAATAAGGGACTAAGCCGGGCATAAAGAGCGGTCCCGTTTTGGCGGGACAACTTGGGTGGAACCGCGGGAGATTTGCCTCTCGTCCCAATATCGCCAGAAGCGTGGCGGTTTTGGAACGGGAGGTTTTTTGCAACGACGTATGCGCGTGCCGACCCTAAAAAAAACGGACGTGACGTTGCGGCCCCTGCGGGTTTCCGACGCGCCGGCGTTTTGCCGCTGGCTGCAGGACCCCGAAGTCACCCGTTTTCTTAATCGGCACGAAGACCCGCCGACGTTGCGCGAGGAACGCGAGTACCTGCGAGATGAGCAGCGCCGCGCCGATCATGCGCAGTGGGGGATCGTCGTTGAACGCGAATTGGTCGGCACCGTGGCGCTTGATAAGATCGATCGCGAACACCGTCGCGCGGTCTACGGGATCTTCATCGGCAACCCAAGATACTGGGGACAGGGATATGGAACGGCGGCTGGCCGTTTAGTGGTTCGCTTTGGTTTCCGGCAGCTTAAGCTCCAACGGATCTCTCTGCTCGTTTACGTTTATAATACCCGCGGTTATCGTTCCTACCGGCGACTCGGCTTCCGCCGCGAAGGAAGACTGCGCAACCATTTCTATCGAAACGGCACCCATCATGATGCCTTCGTGATGGGAATGCTCCGGCGGGAATATTTATCTTTATGAATTTGTCAAGCAATATAAATAGTATTTTATTACTTAGGGGCAGCGTAATTGCCGCTACCGATAAATTATTATTTTGGAGGCGATGGGGTGAGCTAGAGTTATATCAGGAGGGGATTTTATTAAAGTTAGCATCGCTTTGGTTTATGAGTTTCTTTTTCCATAAACATGACATAGTTTTTGAAATAAATAAAAAGGATATTATTCAAGTCGGCCGAATTAGCAATATTTTCATTCTCTTTTGGCTTCAGGGTATATCTGCGTTTTATATTAAATATATGGATAAAGAGCATCGGGTTAAAAAATTTACCGTGGTCTGTGGATGGTTATTCAGTGGCGTTAAAGCCGATGAGGAATGGATAAGTAATTTTAAAAAGATAGGAGTTAATGTTAAATAGTATTTCTATGCCAAAAGAAAAAAACGTTAACCCACCGGTAGCATTGGAGGCCATGCGGCATTCGTTCGCCCACGTGCTGGCGCAGGCGGTGCTGCAGTTGTACCCGGACGCCAAACTGGCGATCGGGCCGGTCATTGACGACGGTTTTTACTATGATTTCGACCTGGGCCAAGGCAAAACGTTCACTCCCCAGGACCTGCCGAAACTGGAGAAAGTGATGAAAAAGATAATCGCCCAGAGCCAGAAATTCGAGCGCTACGAGGGTGGGGTGGATGAATCAATCGAGTATCTACAAAGTAAGCAGCAGCCCTACAAGGTGGAATTGGCGCAAGAGCTGAAAGCGGCGGGAACGGCCACCGTGAGCTTTTACCGCAACACCGACCCGGCCGGCAAAAAACGTTTCTTCAATGACCTGTGCAAGGGGCCGCATGTGGCGTCGACCAAGGAACTGGGGGCGTTCAAACTGATGTCCATCGCCGGCGCCTACTGGCGGGGGAGTGAGAAGAACGCGATGCTCCAGCGCATCTACGGCGCGGCTTTCGCGACGCAGGAGGAACTGGATGCGTACCTGGAGCGGCGTAAGCTGGCGGAGGAACGCGACCACCGGAAGATCGGTTTGCAGCAGCAACTGTTCTTCATCGACGAGCGGGTGGGCAAGGGGCTTCCGCTGTGGCTGCCCAACGGCACCATCATCCGCGACGAATTGGAACGCCTGGCGAAGGAGACCGAGGCGCGGTACGGCTACCTGCGCGTCAGCACGCCGCACCTGGCCAAGGAAGAGCTCTACCTGACCTCCGGGCACCTGCCCTACTATCAGGGGAGCATGTACCCGCCGATGGTGATGGACGACGGGACCTACTACTTGAAGGCGATGAACTGCCCGCACCACCACCTTATTTTTCAGCAGCAGCTGCGCAGTTACCGCGAGCTGCCCCTGCGGCTGGCCGAGTATGGCGTGTGCTACCGCAACGAGCTGTCCGGGACGCTCGCCGGCCTGCTGCGCGTGCGCATGCTGACCATGAACGACGCGCACATCTACTGCCGCAAGGAACAGATCAAGAAGGAATTTGCCAAGGTGCTGGAAATGGTGCTGTATTACTTCAAGTTGTTCGGGTTCAAGGAATACTCATTCCGGCTCTCCCAGTGGGACCCGACGCATGCGGATAAGTACGTCAACCAGCCCCAGAACTGGGAGTACAGCCAGCGGGTGTTGCGGGAGGTCCTGGAGGAAATGCAGGTGTCCTACGCGGCGGTGGATAATGAGGCGGCGTTCTACGGACCGAAGATCGACGTGCAGTTCAAGTCGGTCATCGGCCGGGAGGAAACGCTTTCCACCATCCAGCTTGATTTTCTTGCCCGTGAACGGTTCGGGTTGTCCTATGTCGATGAACACGGCACGCGCAACAGCGAGGTGTTCGTCATCCATCGCGCGCCGTTGTCCGTGCACGAGCGGATGGTTGCGTTCTTGACCGAACACTACGGAGGGGCGTGGCCGGTGTGGCTCGCGCCGGTCCAGGTCCAGGTCATCATGGTGTCGGAAAAGTTTGCCGATGCCGCCCGCAGCGTCGCGGCAACGCTGTCCGCTGCCGGGCTTCGCGCGAAACTGGACGACGCGGATGAAACGGTGAGCAACAAGATTCGCCAGGCCGAGCAGGCCAAAGTGCCGTTCATGGTGGTGATCGGCGAGAAGGAAGCGGCGGCGGGAACGCTGGCGGTGCGGACGCGGGGTGGCCGCCAGCTGCAGACCTTGAAGGCCGATGAGTTCACGGCGATGGTAACGAAGCTCGTTCAGTCCCGCGCGGAACAGTGGTCGGCATAAAAAAAGCAGCCACCCTACCCAGCGTGGCTGCCACAGGGGTCCTGGAGGCGGTGCTCTTTGACATAGAGCAGCGCGTGCAGGAACGTGCAGCGGAGGGCGCGGGAGACTCGCGTAAGGAAGTAGTGCGTGGTCATCATCTGCCGCCAGATCCCTTCGATGGCAGGGGAGGCGATGCGGTGGCTGGGTACGTGCGGGGAGCGCTTGAGCTCCCGTTCCAGCCGGGCCAGCAGCCGGCGCTGGGTGATGACGCGCTCTTTGCGGTAGCGCAATCCGGAAAACAGCTTGAGCTGCGCCCTACCGACGATGAGCCGCCGTTCGGTATCGTAATCCCAGCAATCCTCCGCCGGACAGCGCCGTTTGAGACGCCGCACCGCGTGATGGCGGTCGTCGCTGTTCGCGAAAGTGAGCGCGTACAGGTCGGTACGCTCTTGGAATTCGGCCCGGAATGTCTTCCTGGCCTCGGCGCGCGCCAACCGGCGCCGTCGTTTGCACTTCTTCGACCCTCCGGAAAAAAGGTGCGAGCGTCGTGGTGCCATCGGAGTCCTCCTTTCTGGCAGTAGGACGCGGTTGCCGCCCCAAACATAATGCGCGTGCCAGGTTTTGTCAACTCCATGGTGCTATGGCAGGACTGCCAAGGGTGATCGTCGTGGCGGGCCCGACCGGGTCGGGGAAGACCAGGCTGGCCGTTGCTTTGGCGCGCCGTTTTGGTGGGGAGATCATCTCCGCCGATTCCCGCCAGGTGTACCGCGGAATGGATATCGGCACCGGAAAGGATTTGCGGGAGTACGGGGCAAGAATTCAAAGGGCAAGGGGCAAAAGGGAAAAGTTGGGAGCTGATTTCAAAAATTCATTCGTGCCGTACCACCTGATCGACGTGGTCGGCCCGCGGACCCATTTTACCGTGGCTGATTTTCAACGACGGGCGTATCGCGCCATCGGGGATATTGTGCGGCGCGGGAAATTGCCGATCATTTGCGGTGGGACCGGGTTGTATGTGGATGCAGTGGTGAAGGGGTACCGTTTCGGAGCAGCAAGAATCAAGAAACAAGAATCAAGGAAGTTGCGGCAGCGGGTCGAACGGTTATCAACGCGGCAGCTCTTGGAACTTCTAAAAAAGATCGACCCGGTGACCTATCGGGTCATCGACCGGCGCAACCGGCGGCGGGTGCAACGGGGAGTGGAAATTTATTACGCCACCGGCCGCCCCAAGTCGCTGGCGCTGGCGGCCCAGGCGCCGCAGTATGATTTTTTACAGCTGGGTATTCGCGTACCATCGGCGCAGCTGTACCGGCGGTTGCATCGCCGTCTCGAACAGCGGCTGCGCGCGGGAATGATCGGCGAAGTACAGCGGCTTCATCGTTCGGGAGTCTCCTGGTCGAGGCTGGAAACGTTCGGGTTGGAATACCGCTGGGTCAGCCGCTATCTGCGCGGGCAAGCCAGCCGTTTTGAACTTGAGCGCGGGCTTTTTTCCGATATCAAACAATTTTCACGGCGGCAGATGACGTGGTTTCGGCGGAATACGGAGCTGCGATGGGTGGCAAGCCTTCGCGGCGCCACGGCCTCCGTACGACGCTTCTTGCGTCAATAAAAAGAGGCCCCGCCAGCGGATCACCGGCGGGGAAAGGTCGGGAGGTGACACAATCATTCGATTGTGTCGTCTTCGTCATCATCGGGGTCATCACCGATATCGATATCGGGCGGCGGGTTGTCGCCCGGGGATCTGGGTGGCGGGCCCTGAGGACGCAGCGGCTTGGGTTGGGGAAAGAGCGGTGAGGAAAGCTGAGGGTCTTTACCGGGCTTCATGGGGTCCTCCTTCGGTGAATGTGATATGGATCACCGACACCCTACGCCGTCGTTGACCCGTCGTCAAGTGCGCGCAGTCCGTATTTACATCCGTGCGAGTATTTGTTACCATCTATTTTTGTACCCGTTCGTATTTTGGAGTATTCAATCCCGTGGTTAAGGAGGTTGCGTGGCACATTACCATCTGACGGCGGCCGATTTCCGCCGTCTTCACGATAGTAAACGGCACCAGCCATGCCTGCTGCCGTTTGGGTTCTTTTCCCGCGAGCGGTTGGAGGAGATCGCTGCCTACAGCCGGTGCGCTTGGCAAGTCGAGGAGTTTTATTTCTGGTTCCCGGATTGTCCGGATGCCGACACGGTGCTCAGCCACCTGTCCCGCCCGCCGTTCAGCGCCGTCATTCCCGATGGCCGCACAAGTGATCAGCGGCTTACCAGCCTGCTCGATCCGTGACCTTTTTCATACGATACGGCGCCACCTAGGTGGCGCCGTTCATTTTTGTCCAGACTTGGCGGGCTATTTTTCTTTGAAAAAGGTATCCACCGCCGGACGGTGCCAGGGCAGGAAGCGGAAGCGGCGGTAGTTGCGCCGGTTCAGCCAGGCATAGGATTCTTGGTGTTTGCCCAGCCGGACGCTGCCCTGACGCAGGTCGCAATGATACCCGACCAGCAGGACCCCGGCCTTTCCGGGGGCGCGGTGTTTGTAGACGACGAATGGTTGACGGATGCTGACCTTGGCGCGACTGCCGATCTCTTCATGGAGTTCGCGCCGTAGCGCGGTGGTGAGCGGTCGGGGAAACTCCCGGTGCTCCACGCGTCCGCCCGGCAGGTCCCACCCGTTTTTTCCTTTGCCGCGGATGACCAACAGCCGCCCCCGGGGGTCGGTGATGAAGCATTTCAGCGCAACTTGGCACAGCTGGTGCCGTCGCGGTGTACGTTTTTTCATATCAGCAGTATACCACGCAACCACTCGGCCGAAAAAAGAACCCGCCGTAGATGACTTGGCGGGGTGTGTCGCATCGGCTTGATGATGCGTTAGGGTAACCGCCGAAGAATCCGGCGGCAGAAGGATTTTACGGCCCAGATGAAGAGCAGAACGGCGGCGCAGACGGCCAAGCCAATGAACGCCGACCACGGGTTGTTGGCCAGGGCCTCTTCGGTAACGGCAAGGAACACGTTGTACCTCCTAGGGTTTGAGTTGCTTGACCAGGTGTTCTTTTACGATCGCGGGGTCAGCCTTGCCTTTTGCTTGTTTCATGACCTGCCCGACGAGAAACATGATCGCGGCTTCCTTGCCATTGCGGTAGTTGGCAACCGCCTCCGGGTTTGCCGCAACGACCGCGTTGATGATGTGCTCAAGGTCGGCGCCGCTCGCGGACTGGTCCAAGCCGCCGGCCTCAATGATCTGCGACGGGTCCTGGCCGGTGCGGTACATGATTTCCAGCACTTGCTGGGCGATGGTCGAGTTGATCTTGCCGTGGCCCAGGATGGTGATGAATTCGGCGAAATTCTCCGGGGTCACGCGGCAGGCGGAAATCTCGGTCTTGTCGGCATTGAGCAGCGCGCCCAGCCGGTTGACCAGCCAGTTGACGACGACTTTGGTAAGTTTCCTGGTTTCGCTCGCTTCCTGCGCGTCGGAGTGCTGAGGCAGCGCATCCACCCACCCGCCGAGTTCCGACATCACGCGTTCGAAGTAGTCGGCCAGCTGCGGATCGTCGGTGAGCAGCCGAGCTTCCGCGGCGGTGAGCCCGTACTCTTTCGCATAGCGCGCGCGGCGAGCGATCGGCAGTTCCGGCAGCTGGGCCCGCAAGGTTTCTAGGTCGAATCCGCCGACCGCGCCGGGGGAGAAATCCAGCGGCGGAAGGTCGGGTTCGGGGAAGTAGCGGTAGTCATGCGCCTCTTCTTTCGTGCGTTGCTCCTCGGTCACGCCGGTCGCATCGTTCCAGCCGCGGGTGGTTTTGCCAGCCTCTTTGCCGGTACGGCCATCTTCGCGGTATTCGGTAGTCTGCCGCTTGATCTCGTACTGCAATGCCCGTTCCAGCGCTTTGAACGAGTTCATGTTCTTGACCTCGACGATGGGAGTGGCGGCTATTTTTTCTCCCCGCGCGTCCAATTCCCAAAGGTTGACGTTGGCGTCGCAGCGCAGGTGGCCTTTCTCCATGTCGGCGTCCGATATTTTCAGCGCGCGCATGATCAAACGAAGCTCCTGGAGGAAGATCTTGGCTTCCAGCGGAGAGCGAAGGTCGGGTTCGCTGACGATCTCCATCAGCGGCGTGCCTGCGCGGTTGTAGTCCACCAGCGTATGGCGGCCGTCGGGCGCGTGGATGTTCTTCGCGGCATCCTCCTCCAGGTGGATGCGGCGGATGTTGATGCGCCGAAGAACTCCGGCCTCATCGGTCACCTCGAGAAACCCGTTGACGGCGATCGGCTGGTCGTACTGCGAGATCTGGTAGCCCTTCGGCAGATCGGGGTAGAAATAGTTTTTGCGGTCGAATTTGGATTGCGGCGGTATCTGACATTCCAGCGCCATGCCCGCCAGAGCTGTCCAAACGATGGCTTGGCGGTTGGCGACCGGCAGCGTTCCGGGATGACCCATGCACACCGGGCACACCGTGGTGTTGGCCGGCAGTTCTTCTCCCCGGTTGTCGCAGCCGCAGAACATCTTGGATTTGGTCTTCAGCTGAACGTGGATCTCCAGGCCGATGATGGGCTGCAAAGTGGTTTTCATACGACAGTCAGGCGAAATCAAGGGTTACCCTAGCACGGAAATTCGTAAAATGCAAAATGAAAAAGACGGGCGAGTATCTCGTCCGTCGCGCTTTTTAGTGCACGTCCGGCGGGAGGTTGAAACGTTCCCGTACCGCGTTCCAGATCTCGGCATGGATCTCGATCGGCGGCAGCAGCACGCCGTCGCGGGTGCACTCGATGGTTTGCCAGCCGAAGGTTTTGGCCAGCGTCGAGCATTGGCGTTCGGCCGCCTCCAGGTGCGTTTGCTCGCGCTCCAGGCCGTCGGGGACCCGGCTGCGCTGTTGGATGAGCTGGAATGCCACCTGCACGGGCAGGTGTAAAAAAATGGTCAGGTCGGGTTTCGGTAAACCAAGAATTTCGAATTCCATCGCGATGTCCCAACGCCTGAAATCAGCCTGCTGCGAAGAGGGAAGGTTGGCCGTCTGGTGGATGAGGTTGGAGTAGACATACCGGTCCAGCACGATCGCGTGTCCGGTATCCATCCATTCCTGGATCTGCTTGCTCGATTCCCAGCGGTCCAGCGCGTAGAGCACCGAGGCCAGATACGGATTGACCGACGTGGGCGGGCCGAATTCCCCGTCCAGGTAGCGGCGCACCATTTTGCCAAAAAAATTCCGTTGGTAGCCGGGAAAGTCGAGCGTGCCGACGCTGTACTTGGCTTGCTGGAGGTGCTCCACCAACAGCCGGGTCTGCGTGGCCTTGCCGGAGCCGTCGATGCCTTCAATGATGATGAGCATGGGTGGAGGTCAAGACGTACTGGGAGCAGGTGTGAGCGGAAATAGTTCGAGGTGAAGGAACGGAGCGAGCGCCGCGATGACCGCGTCGCGATAACCGACGGTGCGGGTGAGCCGGCCGTTTGTGATCAAGCCGAAATACCCTTGCTGTTGTTTGGAGTTTGTCATACCGAAGAGCTCGTCATCCACCGCGCCCAGCTCATCGCCGCGTTGCAGCCGGGCGACGATCGCTGGCGGCAGTGGCACTTGGAATGATGACCCTACGCCCAGCCGGCCGTTGCGGTCGACCACGACCGCCCACCCCATGCTGAACCAGCGCGTACCGATGGATTGAACGCCGCCTTCAAGGCCGACGCCGAAATCAGCGTCGTGCTGGCGGAGCGCGAAATTCGCCCGGGCCAGCGCCCCGCGGATCGATTCGTCGCTACTCATTGGCTGGTCCGCAACGCCCGACGGCGCGGCCGCACATTCTACGCGTACGACCTCGTCCGGCCAGACCTTATTGAACGCATCCTGTACCGCCGCCTGTTTGACCGGATTGTTCGATCCGACGATCACGCGCATATTGCTAGCGCCCCGCTTGCTGTAAAAAACCTTCCACGATCGGGCGCCAGCCATCGCCGACGTAGCCAACCGCCTGGAAATACGCCGCGCTGTTGCCGGCGATCAACGGTGACAGCCGGATGACAATATCGCGCCGGTACATGCAGAGCACGGGAATTTTTTGCTGCAGCGCAACCGCGATTTCGTAGCCCGTGCCGAGGCTGGGGGTCGTTGTTTCCGCGACGAGGGCGTCAGCTTGGGCGAGTAACCGCATATCGCGGTCAAAGATCTGACGGTCGGTGCGCTCTTCCTCGTGGGCCAGCACATCTTTGGCGGTGACGTGCATGGTCAGCACCTCGTGGCCCAGCCTTGCCAGGTGCGCAACGATCTGCTGGTTGGTTGTCAGGTTGTCGCGGCCGCCCCGCATGGCGGCGGCAAAATAGATCTTCATGAGGCTCGTCGATATTTTTTGTCCAGCTCGCGCTCCTTGACCCGCTGGCGCGCTTCGGAATCCGCGCGCGACCAGTAGTAGTCGGCGTAGTCCACGAACCGCATCATGTCCGCGCGCCACGGCGAGCGTTTTTTGATCTCGGCGTGCATCCGTTGCGACACCATGCGGTACTCCGGATGCCCTTGCGGCGTGGAGCGCAGTTCCAGCATGTGCATCAGGGCGCGGTCATTGGCGCCAAAGACCCAGCGTGTTTTATGGCCGTGAAGCACTGCGTACTGGGCCTCGGCGCGCAATCCGGCGGCGACCAGTTTATCGTAGAGTGCGCGCACCGCATCGTCGCAGGAAATCAGCTTTGATTCCAGCTTGAGCTCCCGCAGTTCGTCCGGGACAAAGTAGCCGAGGTGCGGGGTGAACGGCTGCCACAGCTGGGTGCCCATGCGGTGCCGCTGCAGGTCCTTGAACACCTGGTAGGTGACTAGTAGGTCGAACGTGTAGGGGTAGCCGTCTTCCAGGGCGCGGCCGGGCCGATCGCGCCGTGTTTGGCGCTCACCCACGTAGGTCCGCCAGATGCGTTCACGGCCGGCCGGGGGGAGTTTGGTGATCAGCGTTTCCAATTGGGAAATCGGCAGGTGGCAGTGCGCGTAGAGCATGGCCGAAATCGTCCGGATGTCGCGCTTGGATTCCGACGTTACCAGCGGCAATAGAGAAACCATGTCAGCCGGCTGCGGAACCATCCCTGTCGTCAGCTCGTCGGTCAGTTTCTGCATCGCGGTTTCAACGCCCGCCGCGTAGTCGCTGCGTTTGGCGCGCTTGACGTACTTCGGGATGATCTGGGTCAGGGCGGCGTGCGCTTGCCCGCCCATATCCTGCATCTCGCGCAGGGGACTGGTCAGAAAATTGGACACCATACTCTGGTAGAAGCGTCCGTTCCCAAAGACTCCAACGTTGTGGTGGGTGGACAGCGGCAGCAACACCCGCAGCGTGTCGCAGATCTTGGCCCGCAGGTCGAACGTGTAGGTGCGCTTGAATGCCTTCACGTCGGCTTCGTTGACGCAGTCGGAAAATTTTTCTTTTTTACCGTCGCCGTTGATGTCGTACTCGGCCTCACCCATGGGCTTGCGCGTTTCCAGGTACGCTTTCAGTACCGGCACCAGCTCGGCGTAGGTGGCAAAGCACCGGTCGGTGACGGTCGTAAACTCTTTTGCCAGCGGAGAAGAGAGAATGGTCGGGTCGCGGTAGTAGCGGAAGCGGCCCTGGTCGTCGGGCTGGTCGTAGTAGACGTAGCGCGTGGATTGCACGATGAACGCGCCACCGATGCGGTGGTCGCAGACTGCCTTCTCACCGATGGCCGATACTTTCTCAAACGACACGTGCGCGCCTTCCAGCTCGCCCACTGAATCGTCGCCGTAGGCGACCAGTACCCGGTCGATGAGCTCCTGGGCGTGGACCGCGTCCACCGCGCCGGCCTGGATGAATTCTTTGAGCAGGGTCTCCTTAAAGCCGCCCGGAGCTCTGCTGTAGCGGGCGTAGACCGCGCCGACCAGGCCGTCCATGCCTTTGATGGCGAACACATCCGCCGTCGGGTCGGTCACGTATTTGGAGAGCAGCTCGAGTTGTTCCGGGGTAAAGGCCATAGGGTTAGTGGCCGGTCGAGCCGAAACCTCCGCGTGATTTTGGCGCGACCGTGCTGACTTCCTCCCAACTTGCGCGGTCGATTTTGACGAACGTCCCTTGGGCGAACCGCACCCCGCGTTCCAGCGAGACATCAGTTTCTCCGTAATTGTAGACTGCCACGTGGATTTCGTCGTCGGGTCCGAAGTAGTCCTGGTCGATCAAACCTGGGGCATTGGGCCCCAGCAGGTTGAATTTTTTCGGCGTGCCAGAGCGCAGGCTAATGAATAAGGCGTACCCTTTGGGAACCTTGATAATGAAGTTGGTCGGCACGCGCCGGTAGCCGTTCGCCGGCACGACGGTGGTTTCTCGCGCGTAGAGGTCAAACGCGCACGCGCCGGACGTGTGGTAGTCCGGCAGCGGCAGCGTGGGGTCGAGGCGTTTGATCTTGACGCGCATGAAAAAAACCGTTAGCCGCGGCTGCGAATTTTCGTGAGGATGGCGTCCAACTGCGCGTAGAGGGCAGGAAAATCGCCGTTATTATCGACGGTGAAATCGGCCGAGGACATGACCTCCGCGATCTGGCGTTCGGCTTCCTGCTGGCCTTCGCGGGCAAAGTCGGCGAACGTTTTGTGCTCGTCGTCGGGATTTTCGTTGCGTTGGGTGATGCGCTCGAACCGCACCCGCTCCTCGGCGCTGATGCCGACCAGGAAAAAGCCCTCAATATTGCGCAGGAATTTGATATCCGGCAGCCGCCGCACGCCGTCCACCGTCACCAGCGCGCCCGTATCGGCCCCGACGTCCTGGGCGATGGCGCGCGCCAGCAGATCGTCGCCGAAGGCCCCCCGGAGGGTGGACGAAACCTGCTGCAGGTTGTCGCGGGTGTGCGGCAGGTACACTCGGTTCAGGATGTCGCGCAGGATGGTGGAGAAACGATGGGAACGTGCGCCGTAGCGGTCAGCTAGATATTGGCAGCAGGTCCCTTTGCCTGACGCCATCGGTCCGACGAATCCCAGAATGATCTTGGACATAATTCAGCGTCCGCCCGAGGGAGTAACGGTAAATTCGACGGGCGGTGCGGACTTGGTGGGAATTTCTTCGGTGAACAGGCGCGCCAGTTCCTGCTTCCAGGCGGGATTTTCCCGGTAGAGGTCCACCTGCAGGCCGGCGGATTTCAGGTAGTCGACCGCCTGAGTATTGCGGTAGATCCGGCCGATGACGACGCGGACGATGCCCGCCGCGACGAGGTATTTGCAGCAGTGGATGCAGGGACTGTATTTGGCGTACATCGTGGAGCCGCGCGTAGACGTGCCGCCCTGGGCGGCGGCTTGCAGAATGGCGTTGTGCTCGCCGTGCACCGTGCGCACGCAGTGCCCCTCTTCCAACAGGTGGCCTTCGTCGTCGCAGTGGGGGAGGCCCGGGGGCGAGCCGTTGTAGCCGGTCGAAATGATGCGTTTGTCTTTGACCAGGACCGAGCCGGCATGCAAACGGTCGCAGGTAGAACGCGTCGCGACCAGCATCGCGATCGCCATAAAATAATCGTCCCAGGACGGTCGGTGCGGGGCGCTGATCATACCCAATGGGAGTAGTCGGGAATCAATTGGATATCAAGATACTACCCCAGAAATTGAGTCTTTTCAAATAAGTGAAAGCGCCTGACCAAGATGGACCAGGCGCCCGTAAAAACCAAATAGTACCGTCGTTACGGAGTTCTCAACACGCGCGCGGTGCGCATGCAAATTAATGAGCAAATAATTCCGGAAAATATTTTCGATTCCGTTGGTTCAGATTATGTTTTTACGGGCTGGTTGCCCTCGTTATCTCGGTCTTCCGTGGGCGGCGTTCCGCCATTCTGTGCCTCATGGCCGTTCGTGCTTCCGTTGTTACGGTAGCAGAAGCGCGGGTCGTCCAGCAGGACCACCTCGTCGGCTGCGTCACGGAGCGCGGCGGATAAATTCGAGCGGAAGCTCATCACGACCACATAGTGGCCGCTGCGTTGAAGGTCGACCATGAGATCGATGAAATCACCATCACCGGTAATGAGCACGGCCACATCGAGTTGCGGCGCAAAATTTTTGGCGTCAACCGCGAGGCCGACGTCCCAGTTCCCCTTGCGCATCCCGTCGGGGAAAATTTGGAGGTCTTTCGCCCGCACCCGGTAGCCGGAACATTTCAGGCTATAGATATACGCTTGCTTGCTGGGGGTTCCGTCGTCAATGACGTAGGCAGTTGCTGCGATCAGGCAGCGACCTTTCGTGGCCTCAGCCAGCAGCGTGCGGAGGTCGAGATTCCCGCCTCCAAAGGCGAGCCGTGCCGCCAAGAACTGGTTGCTGGTGTCGAAGAACACTCCGACGTGTTGTCCGTTCCTCCTGAACGATCCGTTTCCGATGATACCCATCGGACGTCCTTTCTGCAGGTATGCAGATTCGCACCGTCGGGCAGGGGCAAGCGCAATGCTTGCCGTAGTTATCGACTGCCGTACGGTTGCGTCTCTGATTTATCAAGGTACCTGCGCTTATCTTACTTTATATGATAGTTTGCGGATAATCAAATTTTTTACTTAACCAGATGAGAAAAACCCTCCGGGCGGAGGGTTTTTTCGACGGGTATGGAAAAAACGCTATGAGGCCACGTCCACGTGAACGCCCGGACCCATGGTCGCGTTAACGGAAACCGACCGGAGGAACGTGCCCTTGGCGCTGGCGGGCTTGGCCCTGAGGATTCCTTCCATCAGCACGGTATAGTTGGCGAGCAGCTGGTCGGCCGTGAACGACGCTTTGCCGATGATCTGGTGCAGGTTGCCGGTGTCGTCGTTCTTAAAGTTGATCTTGCCGCCCTTCAATTCCTTAATGGTCTTTTTCAGGTCGGTGGTGATGGTTTCGTTTTTGGGTGAGGGCATCAAACCTTTCGGTCCCAGGATGCGCGCGATCCCTGCGAGCTTCGGCATCATGTCAGGAGTGGCGACGGCGACCTCGAAAGTGGTCGCGCCGGACTGTTTGATCTGGTCGATGAGGTTCGCGCCGCCGACCACGTCGGCGCCGGCGTCTTTCGCTTCTTTTTCCTTGCCCTCGGAGACGAAGGCAGCGATGGTTTTCGTCTTGCCGGTGCCCGATGGCAGGGTAACTGCGCCGCGCACCTGCTGTTCGCCTTTCTTGGGGTCGATACCCAGCCGGATGTGCAGCTCGATGGAACCGTCGAACTTGGTCTTGGCGGTCTGCTTGGCCAGCGCGATGGCCTCGGCCGGCTTGTAGGCCTTGGCCGGGTCGACCAGCTTGGCGATCTTTTGGAAGCGCTTGGATTGCGACATAGCGGTTCGTGGTTAATGGCGGACTCCGCTCAGCGCGGAACCCTCCCACAAATTAGTAATTTAGTGCTCAGTTCTCAGTGCTCCGTTCCCAGTACCGTGGGGCGGCTTTACTTTTCAACGACCTCCAGGCCCATCTGCCGCGCGGTGCCTCGGATCATGGATTCGGCGCCCTGGGCGTCCTTGGCGTTGAGGTCGGGCATCTTGCGCTTGGCGATCTCGGCAATCTGCGCCCGCGTGACTTTGCCCACTTTCTTTTTCAGCGGATCACCGGAACCTTTCTCGATGCCGGCGGCTTTTTTGAGCAGTTCCGAGGCGGGTGGGGTCTTGAGCTTGAGGGCGTAGGTGCGGTCCATGAACACGGTGATCTCAACCGGCGTGACCTCGCCCATGCGGTCGCGCGTTTTTTCGTTGAAGGTCTTGCAAAACTCGGCGATGTTGACGCCGTGTTGGCCGAGCGCCGGGCCGACCGGCGGGGCGGGGTTCGCCTGCCCGCCGGGGATCTGCAACTTGATCACGGTCTTGATCTTTTTTGCCATAGTGAGTATTGGAGGGGTCAGTTAGGCGCGCGGCAGGGACAGCGGCTGAGAAGCGCAGCCGCACCACACTGCCGTCGCGTTAAATCTTCTTCACTTGCAGGAAGTCCAGTTCCACCGGGGTTTCGCGGCCGAATACCGAAATCAGCACCTTGATCTTGCCACGGGCCTTGTCGACGTTGGCGACCTTGCCCTCATAGTTCTTGAACGGCCCGTCGACGATGCGTACCGGCGCGCCGGCCACGACGTCGATGGTATAGGTCGGCTCCTCCACGCCCATGCGTTTTTGCAGCTCATGGATCTCGTCGTCGGAGATGGGCGTCGGGGTGGTACCGGAACCGATGAAGCCAGTGACGTTCGGCGTGTTGCGCACCACGTACCACGAGTTGTCGTCCACGATCATTTCCACCAGCACGTAGCCGGGGAAGATCTTTTCCGTCACGATCTTACGGCGGCCGTTCTTGATGCGGATCTTCTTTTCGGTGGGGATGAGGACGGAGAAGATCTTGTCCTCCATGTCCATGGATTCGATACGCTGTTCGAGGTTGCGCTTCACATTCTCCTCGTAGCCGGAGTACGTATGGATGACGTACCAGCGCCGCCCCTGTTGGAGAGTTTGTTTTGGCATACGTAAATAATGACCGGTGTGGGTGCGCTAGAGGACGACCGCCAGGACCTTGGTGAAGACGTAGTCGATGCCGCCCAAAAACGCCGCCATCGCCAGGCTGATGCCGATGACCAGCAGCGTGTGCTGGGTGGTAGTTTGGCGCGATGGCCATTCCACTTTACGCAGCTCATCGCGGGACTGTTTGAGGTAGGAGGGAATGCTTTGCATAGTCGCTCAGGTTTCGGGGGACTCCCGAAATTTAGGCGATTTTAAAAAGCCCCGCCGGGCTTCTGATAACTCTGCAAATACTCTACGACAAACCGGCCGTGGTGTCAAGGCGACATGCCGAACGCGGCACGTCCCGAGAATTTTGGTTAGATATCAAGGTTTTTCACGTTTTTTGCGTGGGTCTGGACCCCACACTAAAGTTCACGACCGCAATTAACGGCAGCCCGCTTCGCCAGTAACGGTGTGGGCCTGTTCGGCCCGCGCGGGCTGCGTGCTTTTGGAACGTTTCACAAATCCTCGAGCGGTACTCACCATGGAACGGTGAACTTAGTGCGGAGCGAGAGTCGGATGTAGCAACGTTTGTGGATGTTTACTAGATGTCCAGATTCTTGACGTTCTTCGCGTGGGTCTGGATGAATATCTTGCGCGGTTCCACTTCGCCGCCCATCAGGATAGTGAATACATCATCCGCCTTTTCAACGTCGTTCACGGCGACCTGTTTGAGCATCCGGGTGGCCGGATCCATCGTCGTTTCCCACAGCTGCTGCGGGTTCATCTCGCCCAAGCCCTTGTAGCGCTGTACGTCGATCTTTGCTTCCGTCGTGGTGGTTCCCTCCTCGGCGGTTTCCGGCTCCGCAGTTTTCACAGCCTTGCCGTGGGCGGCGGCTTTCGCGGTTTTCAACGCCTGAAGTTCGATCTTTGCCCGTTCCAGCTGCTCTTCGGTGTATACATAGCGGACCTCTTTGCCGGCGGCGACGCGGTAGAGCGGCGGCTGCGCGATGTAGAGGTGGCCGCTGCGGATGAGGTCGGGCAGGTAGCGGTAGAACAGGGTCAGGAGCAGCGTGCGGATATGCGAGCCGTCCACGTCGGCGTCCGTCATGATGATGATGCGATCATAGCGCAAGCCGGCCAGGTCGAATTGCGCGCCAATGTTGGTGCCCAGCGCGATGATGAGCGACTTGATCTCGTTGTTGGCCAGCATCTTATCCAACCGCGCCTTTTCGACGTTGAGGATCTTGCCGCGCAACGGGAGTACGGCCTGGAATTCCCGGTCGCGGCCTTGCTTGGCCGAACCGCCGGCCGAGTCGCCCTCAACCAGGTACAGCTCGGACTTGGTGGCGTCGCGACTGGTGCAATCGGCCAGTTTACCGGGCAGCGTCAGCCCTTCCAGCGCGCCTTTGCGCAGCACGCTTTCGCGGGCGTTGCGGGCGGCCAGCCGCGCCTTGGCAGCCAGCAGACACTTGGCCAGGATCGCTTCCGCGTCGCGGGGGTGTTCCTCCAGGAACGAGGCCAACGCATCGCCAAAAACCTGCTCGACGACCGGTTTGACCTCGGCATTGCCAAGCTTCGCCTTGGTTTGGCCTTCAAATTGCGGGTTCTTCACTTTGACGGAAATAACGGCGGTGAGGCCCTCGCGCGTGTCTTCGCCCGAGAGGTTGGCATCCTTGTCTTTGAAGATGTTTTTGGCGCGGGCATAGTTGTTCAGCGTGCGGGTGAGCGCGGTACGCATCCCCGCCAGGTGCGTGCCGCCTTCCGGGTTGACGATATTGTTGCAGAACGCCAGGATGTTCTCCTGAAAATCAACGGTGTACTGCAGGGCGATCTCCGTCTGTACATCGTTGAGCGATTTGTCGACGTAGAAAATGGTTTCCTGCTTGGCTTCCAGTTTGCGGTTGAGATGCTGGACGTACGATTTGATGCCGCCTTCGAACGTGAACGTGTAGTCGGCGGGGTTTTTTGTGTCGCGGCGGTCGTACAGGTGGATGGTCACCCCCTTGGTCAGGTAGGCTTGCTGGCGCAAGTGCGTCTTGACCGTTTCCCAGTTGAGTTCCAGGACGGTGAAAATGGTCGCGTCCGGCTTGAAGATGATGGTCGTGCCGGTGCCGGAGGCCTTCCCGACGGATTTAACCTTGGCTTTCGGCTTGCCGCGCTGGTATTCCTGTATCCAGAGCTTGCCTTCGCGTTTGACTTCGGCGCGCATGTATTCCGAGAGCGCGTTCACGACCGATACGCCCACGCCGTGCAGGCCGCCGGAAACCTTGTAGCCGCCTTCGCCGAACTTGGCGCCGGCGTGCAGTTTGGTCAACACCACCTCCAGGGCAGATTTGCCGGTCTGCTTATGGATGTCCACCGGAATACCCGCGCCGTTGTCTTCCACGGCGACCTCGCCGTTCTCCCGGAGCGTGACGGTGATCTCATCGCAGCGGCCGGCCATCGCCTCGTCGATGGAGTTGTCTACAACCTCCCAGATCAAATGGTGCAGGCCCTCCCCGGCGGTGTTGCCGATGTACATGCCGGGACGCTTGCGCACCGGGTCCAGTCCCTCCAGGACCGTGATGTGTTTGGCGGAATATTCCTGCGTTGAAGCCTCCCTTTTTTTGCTTGATGTCATACCTTGATTCCCGCTAGTAAAAACGGAAAAATCACCACCGTAATGATGACTCACGTAGACGGAGAAAACGTGCCTAGATTAGCCAAATTTGAGTACCTCCGCCTGTTGAGAATTGTAGCATGCTGAGGCTTTGCGCGCAAGGGTGTTTTTCGGCATTTTTTTGGCGGCGTTGTGCATGGTATACTGGTTTTGTGGCAATACCAAAAACAATACCGACGCGGCCGGTCAGCGGCCTGATCTTGCGGGTGAATTACTGGCTGGTCACGCACCGTCTGCTGCTCAAGCGCCTGCTGGCGATCGGGCTGGGGGCGTTCTGCATCGGTATCTACGGCTATGCGTTCGGCATTGTGTTCGGGTTGGCGCGGGGGCAGGAAGCCTACCGCGCGATGATGGCATCATTCACGCAGGATCTCATCGACTACCGGTCGTTGCGGCCCTTGATCTCTCCACAGCCGCTCCAGTCCGGCGTGCCGTCGGTGTTGCCGGCGCCGGAAGGCTTGGCTGACCTTATCGTGACCGTCGTCAATCCGAACCAGAAATTTGCCGTACCGGTGTTATGGTACCGCTTCAGCGATGACCAGGGGGAGCTGGCATCCGGCGAGACGTTCATCATGCCCGGCGAGACCAAGTACGTCGTCAGCTTCGGGAGCCGTACCCCCGTCGGGCAGACCACCTTCACGCTGGCGGAAGTGAACTGGCAGCGGTTGAATCCCGAAGAATTCGCCAAGCTGCGCGAAGAGAAGCTTCGCGTGGTCATCAGCGGCCTGGAGCATCGAACTGCGGCCGACCTGGGGCCGCTCGCCAGCCGTCTGGGAGGGCAGACGGTGTTCGCGGTAAAGAATGACTCGATCTTCGGCTACTGGGACGTCGCACTCTACGTGCTGCTGAAGAACGGCGGCAAGGTCGAAGCGGCGCAGTTCGCGCGCATCCGCAAGCTCGATCCGGGGCAGGAAGAGTTCATCACGGTGAACTGGGCGCAGTCGCTGCCGCCCACCACCGAGGTCAGCGTGGTGCCAGAGCTCAATCTGTTCGACGCAGATTCCTTTTACGACTATCAATACACCGGGCCCGGTTTCCGGCGGTAGCCGGGTTTTTCGCGGGCGGGGAGGGTCTTTTTTTATTCGCTGAGGGCTTGACAAGCTGCGGTTGCCCTCGTACGATGGCATTAGCACTCTGAAGTTTTGAGTGCTAATATCGGGATATGCCTATCTCTGACCAACACACCTTGAGCCCGCGCCAGCGGCAGCTTTTGGCTGCGGTCGTTGAAACCTACGTGCAGACCTGCGCGCCAGTCGGTTCCAAGATGCTCGCGGGCAATTCCTTGGATGTCAGCCCGGCCACTATCCGCAACGATATGGCGGAGCTTGAAGCCGCCGGGCTTTTGACCCAGCCCCACACGTCGGCCGGCCGCCTGCCGACCGCCGCAGGGTACCGCTACTACATTGAACGCGCGCTGGGCAGCTACCGGATGACGGCAACGGAACGCCGGGCGCTGCAGGCAGTACCCGCGTCCGATCCCCGCCAGACGGTCAAAACGATGGCCAAGGCCTTGGCGGAACTGTCCGAATCCTGCGTGGTGGTCGGTTTCTCCCCCCACGACGTGTACTACACCGGCATTGCCAACCTTTTTGCGCAGCCGGAATTCCGCGACTACCAGTTCGGTTTTTCCATGACCGAGGTCATCGATCATCTGGATGAGGTCATGGAACGGCTGTTTATGCTGACCACGGGAAATGATGACGTGCAGATCCTCATCGGCGAGCGCAACCCGTTCGGGGAGAACTGCAGCGCGCTGTTGACGCGATTTCTCGGTGCAGGCGAACCCGGATTGATGGGGGTGTTGGGTCCGCTGCGCATGCGCTACGCGCGGAATCGCGAGCTGCTTTTCCATACCTGCCGGGCGGTGAGCGCGTAATGGTTACCTATGGCTGAAGTTCAACAACCCGAGACGTCTGTCCCGCCGAAGGCCGCGCCGGACGCGCTGGCCGCAGCGCAGCAACAGGCCGCCGATTACCTGGCGGGCTGGCAGCGCGCCAAGGCCGATTACGTGAATCTGAAACGCGAGAGCGACGAGCGTTCGTGGCAGCAGGCCAAGTCGGCGGTAAAAAGCGTGGTGATAAATCTGTGGGCGGATTTTTTCAGCAATTTGGAGCTTGCGCTACGGCACATTCCGCCGGAACAGTCTTCGTTGCCGTGGGTAGTAGGCGTCCAGAACGGCATGAAGCAATTCAACGTCATTTTGAAAAAATTGGGTTTTGAAGACTACACCCCAACCGTGGGCCAGCCTTTTAGTCCGTTCGAGCACGAAGCCGTTGAAGCCGTTGAAAATTCAGGGAAACCCGTGCAGACCATTGTCGAGGTCGTGCGCCCTGGCCTGCGGTTTGTCGATGATAATGACGTGGTCGTGCATGCGCGAGTGAAGGTAGCGAAGTGAAAATTTTCAATTACTAATTTTCAATTTTCAATCAATGTTACAATTTCCATTGGGTAAACGGGTTTTTTGAAAATTAATTCATTGAAAATTCATTGGAAATTATAAATTGAAAATTTTAGCATTGCTGTTTGTTCTTATTAGGCTATTGAAAATTCATAATCGCGCGGTGGTGAGTGTTTACCCTGCCGTCGCAAGGAGAAACGTCTTTATGCCGATCATCAAATGGGAGCCGATGTTTTCCGACCCGTTCCAGGAGATGGAGCAATTTTTGGAGCGCTCGGCGGGAATGTCGCGGCAGGGGTTCGTGCCCGCCGTGGACGTTTACCAGACCAAGGACGCGGTGGTGGTGGAGACCCCGCTGGCCGGGGTTGACCCCAAGGACGTGGATATCACCATCGAGAATGACGTGCTGCATATCCGCGGGGAGATGAAGCGCGAGTCGGAAGTGGACGAGAAGAACTACTACCGCAAGGAAGTCCGCGCGGGCAGTTTTTACCGTTCCGTGGCGTTGCCGACCAAAGTGGACAGCGACCAGGCGTCCGCCGAATCCCACGAAGGAATGTTGAAGATCATCATTCCTAAAGCGCCGGAAGTGAAGCCCCGCACCGTGAAGGTTGTTGCCAAGAAGTAGGCCGCATGCCTGATGCGGCCATTCCGCATCGGGCGCTGCCGGGGCTCATTAGCTTGTCTGATGGGCCCCGCAAGCGAACGTTCCTTTATAAAAAAAGAAGCTCCCATCCGGGGGGATGGGAGCGCGCAGGAGGCGCAGGTGCCGTTCAGACGGCAGCCGGCACCGGAGTGCCGGAAGGTTCCGTAGCGACTTCGCGCAGGCGCTTGGCCGCCTGTTCCGGCGGCACGGTGTTGATGAAACAGCCGGTCGCCAGCTCGAAGCCCGCGATGCGGGAGAGCCGTGGCATGATGCGGTAGCGGAAACGGTAGAAGCCGTTGCAGTTGCGCTTCACGCGCGGCGGGCCCTCGTCGAGGTAGGCGTTGAACGGCGGCAGGAAGCCGACAGCCCGTTCCAGCAGGCGGAACGTGTCCGAGATGATCTGTGCCAGCTGGTCGAAGCGCGACTGGAGATCGTCGAAGTGGGCCACATCCTCCTTGGGCATGATCCACATCTCGAAGGGAAATCTGGACTCGTAGGGGCAGTAGCAGACGAACGTGTCGTTCTCCAACACGATGAGGTCGTGGATCCGCGCCTTTTCCAGCGCCCGCGTGAAGATGGACACGCCATTGTGGTAGTAGTACTGCTCCAGGCGGTTCCATCGCTCCAGCGGTTCGGCGGGAATGAAGGGCAGCCCGATGATCTGGGTGTGGGGGTGTTCCAGCGACGCGCCGGCATCAGGCCCGTAGTTCTTGAAGACCCGCAGGTCGTGCAGCCGCGTGTCGCCGCGCAAGTCCTTGCAGCGGGCGTTCATGGCCCAGAGGATGTCGCGGTGCTGGGCGACCGACAGCGTCGCATGCGTGGCCGCGTGGTCCGGGGTTTCCACCAGCACGTCGTGGACGCCATGCGCGTCGGCGATGCCGACCGACTCGAACCCGTCGACGAGGAACTTGGAGGTGCCCTCCACCCGGACGGCCGGGAACTTGTTGGAAACGACCCGTACCTTCCAGCGGCGGCGGTCGTCAAGCCATTCCAGTTGCTTGGGCGGCGCCAGGTGCTCGTTGCCGGGGCAGAACGGACAGGGCGGCGGCGGGCCGTCGCGCGGGGCGAACTGGTCGGGACGGAGCTTGCGCTCAGTGGCCAGGATGACTTCCCGGCGCGAGAGCGTGGTATGGCGGATATCTGCCATGAGTGGCCTTTCTTCCTTTGAAGGAGCTTGGGTTGTCAGGGAACATTCGGGCCGACCCTCCATGGTACGCGTACATTCCACCGTCGTCAATGTGTGGTTGAGGCCTGGTAAAAGCGGTCGGCGAGCCGCTGCTACAAGTCTTTAATCAATTGATGAATTCATAATTTTTCGTAGATATGCCAAAGATTCTTGGTATCGACCTGGGGACGACGTTTTCCTGCATGGCGGTGATGGAGGGCGGCTCCCCAAAGGTGCTGGAAAATAAGGAAGGCGCCAGAACTACGCCGTCGGTGGTCGCGATGTCAAAGACCGGCGAGCGGATGGTGGGGCAGTTGGCCAAGCGCCAGGCCGTCACCAACCACGAAAATACCCTCTATTCCATCAAGCGGCTGATTGGCCGCCGCTGGGAGGACGCGGAGGTGCAGCGTGACCTGAAATTGATGCCCTACAAGATCGTGAAAGCCGGCACTGGCGTGAAGATCGTGATGGGGGGCAAGGAATATTCGCCGCAGGAGATATCGGCGATGGTGCTGGCCAAACTGAAAACCGACGCGGAGGAGCGCGTGGGCGAAAAGATAACGGAAGCCGTTATTACCGTACCGGCGTATTTTGACGACGCGCAGCGCCAGGCAACCAAAGACGCGGGCGAGATCGCCGGGCTGAAGGTGCGGCGCATCATCAATGAACCGACCGCCGCGGCGCTGGCCTACGGCTTTGAACAGAAAAAGCCGGGCTTGGTGTGCGTCTACGACCTGGGTGGCGGGACGTTTGACGTCTCGGTGTTGGACGTGTCATCCGACACGGTGGAGGTAAAGGCGACCAACGGCGACACGCACCTGGGCGGCGACGACTTCGACCAGCGCGTTATCGAGTGGGTCATTGCCGAGTTCAAGAAAGACCAGGGCGTGGACCTGGCCAAGGACCCGCTGGCGCTACAGCGCATCAAGGAATCCGCCGAGAAGGCAAAGATAGAACTGTCCACGGCGCATGAAACGGAAGTGAACATGCCGTTCATCACGTCGGATGCCAGCGGCCCCAAGCATTTGCTGTTGAAATTGTCGCGCGCCAAATTGGAAGAGCTGTGCGGCGACCTTATTGCCAAGACCATCACGCCCATCAAAAAGGCGCTGGAGGACGCGCACGTTACCACCAAGGACATCAAAGAAGTCATCATGGTGGGCGGGATGACGCGCATGCCAAAAGTCTTGAAGACGGTGGAGGAGTTCTTTGGTAAGAAGGCAAACATCAGCGTCAACCCCGACGAAGTTGTGGCTTTGGGGGCGGCCGTGCAGGCCGGCGTGTTGCAAGGCGACGTCAAGGACGTGCTGCTGTTGGATGTCACGCCGCTGACTTTGGGTCTGGAAACGCTCGGCGGAGTCATGACGCCGCTTATCAATCGCAACACCACCGTGCCGACGTCCAAATCGCAGGTGTTTTCCACTGCGTCGGATAACCAGCCGTCGGTGGAAATCCATGTGCTGCAGGGTGAGCGTCCGATGGCGCCCGACAACAAGACGTTGGGCCGCTTCATGCTCGACGGCATTCCGCCGGCAATGCGCGGCACGCCACAAGTTGAAGTGACCTTCGACATCGACGCCAACGGCATTTTGTCGGTGAAAGCCAAGGACAAAGGCACGGGTAAGGAACAGAAAATCACCATCACCGCGTCCAGCGGCCTGTCCAAGGACGAAGTGGAGAAGATGAAAAAAGACGCCGAAGCTCACGCCACGGAAGACGCCAAGAAGCGCGAGCTTATTGAAGCCCGCAACATCGCCGAGAGCCTGGTCTACACCACCGAGAAAGCGCTGCGCGATTCCGGCGACAAGGTGGCCGCCGATGTGAAGAAATCCATTGAGGCAGCGCTGGAAGATTTGAAGAAAGCAAAAGACAAAGAGGATGTCGCCGAGCTCAAGGCCAAAACCCAGGCTTTGGCAACGGTGGCGCAGAAAATCGGCGAAGCGATGTACAAAGCCGCCGGCCAGACGCCGCCGCCCGGCGCGCCGTCAGGCGACGACAAGAAAAAACCCGACGAGCCGGTTGAGGGGGAAGTGGTTGAGGGGAAGTAGGATTGTAGTTGGGTAGGAATGTAGTAAGGGCGGGGTGCCTCAATCGAGAAGCAAGTATCTAGTATGGGCGGGGCGAGGCACCCCGCTCACTGTAATAAACTAGAATAGGGTAAATATGTGGAAAGCAATAATTTCGATATTACTTCTACCTCTGCCGACCTATGCACAATTGTTCAACGACCCGGGTCCAGAATATGTAAATGAATTGGACGCATGGATGGACGCGAGTCATCGTCTCGACACATGGTTATCACGAATTGACATGGTCGCGCTAGTTTTACTGTGTTCCGTTTTAGGAATTTATTTAGCTTCGTTATTCGCCTGGCTACGTCAGCGTCGTCAATCACAGAGGATGATCGGAGTCGCCCCGCTCATAATGGGTCTGCCAGTTCTACCACTTATCGCACTGATCATCTGGCTCAATTTTGTCCACGATAGGATTTATTCCATAGCTTGGTCGCGATTCTGGTTTGCCCAGATAGTCGTTGGGTTTCCCCTCATGCTGATTACTATCAGCGTCATTCTGCGTCGACTTATACTTAGGGGCAAGAGCACGCGCGCGAGTGGCGTGTCTTATATCGCACTGATTGGACAGATCATTTTAGTAGTTTCTTTCTCCATTGTAATTGTCTTTGTAGAGAAGACCCTCGACCCAGGGCCATATCCTTACTGGCCAAATCGCTAGACTCGTTTTTTATTGCGCTTCACATGCCTAGCTACAACAAACTCATCCGCGATAGGATTCCGGAAATTATTGCGGAGAAGGGGGAGAAGGCGAAAATCCGCACGTTGACGGATGAGGAATTCGCCGTTGCATTGGCGGCAAAGTTGGTGGAGGAGGCGAATGAAGTTGTGAAGGCAGGCGGTGATTCCGCGGAGCTGGTGAAGGAAATCGGCGACGTGCTGGAAGTGATTGACGCCATAGTTACGCATTTCGGTCTGGACCGGGCGGAAATTGAGCGGGTAAAGACGAATCGATTGGCCGAGCGTGGCGGATTTTCCAAGAAAATCCTGTTGGAAAGCGTGGAATAGCGGTTACCTTGCAATTCCATGGCAATCGGCGTACCCTGACCGTTACGTAAGCCAAAATTACTATTATTTACGAAGCGAATATGGAACAGGGAGCACCCAGCAGTCCGTCGGGAATAGTCAGCGGAGGGAATACATCCGGCCCGAAGAAGTCATTCGTCAAACCGTTGATCGCGGTCGTCGCGGTGGTCGCCGTGGCGGGCCTCGCGTACTACTACCGCGTGATGCTCGCGCCGAAAGCCTCGGACGCGGGGACTAACACCGAGGACGGGCAGGTCGCCGGCGCGACGGCATCGCCGACGCCGGAAATTACTCCCGTCACCACTGAGGAGCGGCAGACCATTGGTTCGCTGTCGTTGCTGGTGAAGCCCGGCATGCTGGTGCGCGAGAACGAAGCGCTGCGCACGCTGTTTGGGGCCAACGGCGTGGAGCTGGTCGCGGTCCGCAGCATTGGCAACAAGAACTTCGACGAGATCTCCGCGAAAGTGCAGTCCGGCGAGATCGAGATGGCCGAAGCGTTGAAGGAATACTGGCGCCTGGACGTGCTGGAGATTGGCAACCCCGACCAGGAGGATGTCGCCACTTGGATCACCTCGCACTGGCCGCCCTATGATGCCCCCAACATCGAGGTCAAAAAGACGACGGCCACCGTGGACGGCGTGGCAACGACCGTGCACGCCGTCACCCACTCGGACTTGAGCATGCTGCAGACCATTTACTTCCTGCAGCCCAAGGACAAGGGCAATATGCTCATCATTAGCTCGTTCCAGGGCACTTCCAAGCCGTTCGGCAAGGAGATCGACGGTTTGGTGCAGTCGGTCACATTCAACTAACCATTACGTTTATGGCGGGAGAGCAGAACGTTCAGGGGCAAGCCCCGCCGATGGCGGGGCAAGGCGGCATGCAGGTCAAGGCGAGCGAAGACCAGCTCAAGGGCCGTTACTCTTCGCATATGCAGGTGCTGCACACCCGCGAGGAGTTCGTGTTGGATTTCATGGCGCTCTACCCGCCGCAGGGGCAGCTGGTATCGCGGGTGCTGGTCTCGCCGGCGCACTTCAAGCGGATGGTCGCCGCGCTGACGGACAATCTCGCCAAGTACGAAAAGCAGTTCGGCAAGGTCCAGGCGGGGACTGCCGAGACCAGCAAGGAAAAAGAGATCGGGTTCCGCCTCGAGTAGCAGCAATGGCCAAGGATTACTACGAACTTTTGGGCGTCGGGAAGAACGCCACCACGGACGAGATCAAGACCGCGTTCCGGAAGCTCGCTCACCAATACCATCCCGACAAAGCCGGCGGCAACGCCGAGAAGTTCAAGGAGGTCAGCGAGGCCTACCAGGTGCTGTCGAATTCCGAGAAGCGCGCCCAGTACGACCGGTACGGCTCCACGTTCGAACAGGCGCAGGCCAAGGGGGGATTCACGGGATTTGAAGGATTCCGCGATTTTTCGGATTTTACCGAAGCGTTCCGCGGTAACGGCGGCGCCAGCGCACAGTTCGATTTCGGCGACCTGTCCGACGTCCTCGGCGGGATATTCGGCGGCCGCGGCGGGACTTCCTCTCGACGCGCCCGGCGCGGCACCGATGCGCAGGTGCAAGTGACCATACCTTTCCGCGAGGCGGTGTTCGGGACGACCCGCGACCTGCAGCTGGGGCGCGAGCGGCCGTGCAAAACGTGTAGCGGTTCTGGGGCACAGCCGGGCAGCGAAACTTCGCGCTGCAAGGCCTGCGGCGGCCGCGGCCAGGTGGTCCGCGAGATCGGCCTGGGGTTCGGGATGTCCGCAGTGTGCCCGGAATGCGCGGGCAAAGGGAGCAAGCCCGACAAGCCGTGCCGCGACTGCCATGGCGCGGGTATCCTGTTCACGCGCGAGACGTTGAGTGTGAAAATTCCTGCCGGCATTGGCGACGGCCAGGCCATCCGCATTTCCGGCGCGGGACAAGCCGCACCGGGCGGGAGTGCGGGCGATCTGTACGTGCGCGTGCAGGTGGCCCCTGATGAACGGTTCCAGCGCACCGGCGACGACTTGAAAACCACGGCCGAAATAACATTTCCGACCGCGGCGCTAGGCGGGACTCTAAACCTGGAAACCCTGGAGGGAACGGTCACCATCAAGATCACGGAAGGGACGCAGTCCGGCCGGGTCATTCGCGTACGCGGCAAGGGGGTGCCTAATGTGGAAGGCCGTGGGCGCGGCGACCTGCTGGTCACCGTGCAGGTAAAAACACCCGGGAAACTGACGCGTCGCCAGCGGCAGCTGCTGGAGGAATTACGCGGCGAACTCGGGAATGCTTGACGCGGGCCGAGGTTTGGCCTAGGATGGCGATGCTATGAGATTTTCCGCGACGTACAGGGCGATCTTCTCCTTTACCCGCTGATGGCGGGTCAGTCCGCGTACGTCCAAAGCCTTGACTGACCTGCCTGCATGGGCAGGATTTTTTTGCCCGCCGACCAGTCGCTCCGACCAAGCTCCGGGGTCAGTGGCCGGCAGACAAAGAGAACGACGTTGTTCTCCGCTCTTTCCATGAAAACCCAAACCCAAGGAGGTGGCCGCATGGCTGCACTACCGCAATTCCTCTCGCGCGAAGGGATTCCCGTTACCGACGAGGAGATCGCGCGCGCGTTGGCGTCCGACGACATCCGGGAGATCCGGAATTTCGTGCTCGGTCCGGGGGAGACGAGCAACATTCCGCAGGCGTGCCGCCGCTGGCTGCGCCGTCTGGGCCTTGAGGGCAAGGCGACGCTGACACCCGGCCGCAACCCGGATGAGTACCTGGCCGCCGCCCAGGCGGTCAGTGAAGTTGGGGTCGTGCCTCTGTACTGGACCTGCGCGGTCTTTGGCCGCGAAAAGGACCTGTTCTTCGGGCAGGGCACGTCCACGCTGATGTTCTTCGCCCTTGAGCGCATGCCGTTGGACGCGATGCAGCTGGCAACGCGGCCAAACGCTCTGACCTATCCGGTCAGAACCATCGCGTGCATCAGCCAGCACCTCCATCTCCCCGAAGGCTGGACCCATATCGCCAGCCACCCGTCGCCCAAGCCCCTGTTGGACGCGCTCCTGGCGTCCAACCCCCAGTGCTCGTGGATGGAATCCACGAGCAACGGCGCGGCGGCGGAACTGTGCGCTCGCGGCGAAGCGGACGCGTGCATCTGTACGGAGACTGCCCGCGCGGCCACGGGGCTCACCACCATCCACGAGTTCGGGAGACCGGACATGATCTTTTTCGGCGGGTTGACCGCTCACGGCGCCGTGCAGGTGCGGGCCGTGCATGCCGCGCAGCAAGTCGAGCGCGCGCAACACCTGCGTTTCTGTCACGAATCATGACTACCGCCGTCATCGGCGCCTCCGGCGCCATGGGACACCACCTTTTGGTCCCGCTGCTTGTGCAGCTGGGGCCGGTTGTGGCCGTCTCGCGGCATTCGCCGCCGGAGGTCTGGGCGCGGGCCTGGAGAGCTGACGCCATCTGGCTGTCCATCCCGCGCGACGCGGTACCGACGCTTTTGGCTGGCCGCCAACTGAAGCCCTCCCAGGTCGTGGTCGACATCTGCTCCATCAAGCGGCGCCTTTCGGCTGTGGTCCAACCGACGGGCGCCGCGTTTCTTTCTTTCCATCCGCTCAACGGCCCGCAAGTCCCGTTGTCGGGGCAGAAATGGGTGCACGTGGACGCCGACCCGAAGGTAGCGACGCACGCGGCCGCCCAGCGCATCGTCAAATTTCTCCACGACTGTGATATTAATTTTTTGCATGCCGCCTCCGAGGACGAGCACGATTTCATGATGGGGGTGGTGTTGAGCCTGCCCGAACTTTTCACGCTCGTCATCGACGATTTGCTTTCCGACTACGCGCGCGCCAATGGCCGCGCCATCCCGCAGAAAACGACGCTCCTGGAGTGGGCCGTCCCGGCGTCCAACGCGATGTACTCCAGCGCCATCCATGCCGTGTCCAGTTCGCCAGAGTGGCTGCGGGAGGACCTCATTACCGGCGCGCACGGGGCGCTGGTGACCGCGGCGACGCGGGCCTTTGCGCGGCTCTCGCACTTGAGCATGCCCGAGATAGCCGAACGCGTGCGGCGGCAGCGCACCGCCATCGAACAGCTGCCGCTGGTGGAACGCACCCGCATCCGGCAGTGGGTGGAGCGGTGGTTCGTGGATTCCAACCTCCATGTCTTCGGGTTTCACCGTCGGCGGCAGCACCGCCCCAACCTCGTTATCCAGGAAGCCGCCGAGGTAAATCAGATCTTTCCGTTGCAGCAGGGACGCGTGCGGGTCGGCATCCACGGCGTTGCCGGTTGCTTCACCCATGAATCGTTGTTGCGCCTGTGCGAGGAGCTCCGCGTCGATCCCGCGCGGCTCGACCTGCACTACCTGGTGGAAGCGCGCCGGGTCATTGCGGCGACCATCGCTGGCGAAGTGGACCGCGGGGTGTTTGCCATGGCCAACTCCGGTTCGGGCGCGTACGTGTCCAGCATGCACGCGATGGGGGAGCACCGTTTTGACGTGCTGGCCATTTACGGCATGGAAATTTTGCAATGCCTGGTCGCGCATCCGTCCATTAAACGCATGGATCAGGTGGCGGAGGTCTTTGGGCACCCGCAGGCGGTCTCCCAGTGCAAACGGACCTTTGCCGAGCGCTACCCCGGTCTCAAGGTCGTTTCCGGCCAGGACAGCGACGACACCGCACGGTGCGCCAAGCGGATCGCCGACGGCAGTCTGCCGGTAACGACGGCGACCTTGGCATCGCAGGTCGCCGCCAAGATCTACGGACTCAACGTGCTCGAGTATGGCATGCACCACGACCCGTTCAACACCACGACGTTCCTGGTCATCCGCAAGCCTGCCCCCAGGGTAAATTGAGAGGCAGAAAAACCGATCTTATACTTCGAGCGAGTCCCGCCAATAGCGGGATGAGTCGAGAAGAAAGCGAACAGGCAGCTTCTCGACTGGGCTCAAAGACTGCCTGTTCCCACTTCTCAGTTGTTTTTCTACCGTCTCAAATTAAAAAAATCCCCCCACATTCGTCAGGGGGGATTTTTTTAGTTACGCGCGTTCCAGTCCCCAGGTGCGGTCGGAAAATTCGGGAAGCTCCAGTAGGCGGAGGATCTCTTTTCGCAGGGCGGCAATGTCGCCCGCATTGAGCGGGACGTTGTCCTGGTAGAACCCGGATTCCGGGCGCGGGAAGTACAGGGCTTCGCCGAAGCGCTGGATGACCGCGTTGGTGGCGCGGCCATAACAGTGCACGTGCAGGTACGGCGTTTCTCCGCGGGCCTGGGCCCAGTTGCCGTTGTCCTGGTAGTTGATGCGCTTGATTGGAATGCCGCGGGCGGGCAGCGCTGAACTCATGGCGCGACCGACGACCACGGTCAGACGCATCAGGCGGATGCTCAACCGCGGGGTGAGGCGCGTGCGATCCGGGACCGGCGTGACCGGATTGATGACGATATGGCCGCCGTCGGTGCGCGTCACGTGCGGTTTTTCCACGGCATCCACCGTGAAGTCGGCGTCGGACCAGATGCGGGCCATAAGGGAGAGGGCGTTACTTTTTCCAGGGCAAAAACCGCCGCACCGTTCTCAACTGGGATTGGGCAACGCCCGTGACGCGGTGTTTCAATTGCGCTGCCCGCTGAGCGACCTCCTCTTGCAGCGCTTGCTCGAAGAGCTGGCGCCGGCCAACGGCGACCGGAATGCCGGCCAGTTCCAGGAATCCCACGCCGCTCACGCTTTCGCCGCGCACCGTGCCGATGACGTTCAGTCCGCCCTCCCAGTAGTTGAGCGGCCCGAAGACCATTTCCTGCTCTTGCGCCAGCGGGGTGACGGTCAGCGTGGTTTCAAACTCGGGGAAGTTCAAGCGCCACTCCAGGGGGTACGCGGCGCCGGTCTGCGCGCTGCGCCAGGGCGTGCCCGTCGCCTCCATCTGCACTTGGCGGGTGGTTTTGAGCATGCCGTTGCGGAGGCTGGCCGTCGCGAGCGTGGTTTGCACCTTGCCGCCGTAACGGAACGCAACGATGTCCAGATGGTTGTCCAGCTGCAGCGAGAACCAGGTCCAAATGTCGTCGTTGGGTTGCCAGCCGCAGTCGGCCCACTGGTGGTCCATCCAGCCCAGCCCGGTGACCGGAACGCGGCGGCCGTCCAGCAGCAGGATGCCCTCCGCCTCCAGGCGGCACAGCGAATAGTAGTACGTCGTTTTGACGCCCAGGTCGAGATAGCCGGTCTGATTTTCCAGCAGCGGCGGTTTGCCGCTGTGCAGTCGAAGCCGTAATTGCGCGGTTTTCAGTTCGTACGTTGCGGCCGGAAACGCCGTCAGGGTCCAGTCGGCGACCTGCACATGGAGCAACGGTTTCCGGAAGCTGTCGGCGCTGGCCAGCGCCAGGGGGACGACGGCGCGGTACTGGCGTCCCGAGGTCAGGTCGGTGACGATCTCGTGGATGAAGTAGGCCTCGCGGAGTGGGAGGAACTTGAAGAACGGGAGCTTGATGCGCCGCGGGTCGGCTTTGAACAGGCAGGACATGAACGTATACGCGCGCCCGGCCTCGTCCTGCAGGTGGCCGTTGAAATACCACCATTCGACAATGGTCGCGTGCGCCCGTTCGTCGTCCGGAAAGCGGATGGGTTTTATCATGTGCGTGGGGATGGGGGCCTGCAATTGTTCAGTATAGCGCAGTGCGCGGCGGCGGCAAGGTGCTGACGGTTGCCCGGACGGGGGATATCTGGTACGCTTGACGATTGGCGGCGGGGCAGCATTGGGCTGCTCCGGCCAAGGTTCCTTGACAGCTCCAGAACGGAGGTCAGATCCATGCTCACGCGAGCGTTGGTTCTAGCGGGCATTGTGGCGGTCGGCGGTACGGTGGCGGCACAGGATGGCATCATTTCCACGGTGGCCGGCACCCGAACGCCAGGCCATGCCGGCGACGGCGGCCAGGCGGTGAACGCCCAGTTCGAGCTGCCCGTCGGGGTGGCGGTCGCTGCGGACGGTACGCGGTATGTCGCCGACGCTCAAGCGTCGGTCATCCGCAAGATCGACCCCAGCGGGGTCATCACCACCATCGCGGGCACGCCCGGCGAGTTCGGCTTCTCCGGCGACGACGGTCCGGCGATTGGTGCGTTCATTTCAGCGCCGTTGGGCATCGCGGTCGACGCCAGCGGCAACGTGTACTTCTCCGACGCCGGGAACCGGCGGGTGCGGAGGATCGCCGCCGCAGACGGCAGCATTACGACCGTTGCGGGCAACGGGGACAGCGGGTACTCGAACGTTTCGGGTGTTGCGTTGGAGCTTTCCATCGATTACCCCGCGGGCCTGGCAGTCGGTCCGCAAGGGTACGTGTACATCGCCGCTCCGAACAATGGGATGGTGTACTACCTCATCCCGGAGCTGGGAGCTCTGGATACGGTCGCTGGCGATTTCGAGCAGCACGGCGCATCCAGCGGCGACGGCGGCCAGGCCAGGTCGGCCGGGCTGCATTTGCCCTGCGGGGTCGCGGTGGCGTCCGACGCCACGGTGTACATCGCCGAACAAGGCGCGCACCGCATCCGCAAGGTTGCCCTCGATGGGACCATCACCACGCTGGCGGGCACCGGTACGGCCGGATACAGCGGCGACGGCGGCCTGGCGACGACCGCGCAGCTCTCGTTCGACGTCGAATACCCCTCCCAGCTCGCCATTGATGATACGGGCGCGCTGCTCATCGCCGACAGCGGCAACTCCGCCGTTCGGCGTATCGACGCCAGTGCTTGCATCGAAACCTATGCCGGCACCGGGGTCGGCGGCTTTTCCGGCGACGGCCAATGGGCCTTCGAGGGGCAGTTGATGCTGCCGTATGCCGTTGCCAGCGGAACCAACGGCGACCTGGTGGTTGCCGACAGTTTCAACTACGCGCTGCGCAAGGTCAGCCGTAACTTCAGCACCCAGACCGGGAGCAACGTGACCGTCGACCTCGGTAGCGAGGCCTCGCTGACCTTCGAACAGGTCACCAGCAGCGGCGACGTTTCCATCGATGTCGTGGACACGGTACCCACACCCGCGCCCGGCTACGTTGAGGTCAACGGCAAATACTACGACATCAACGTTACCGGCGGTTTCACCGGCGCGGTTACGCTCGCCATCGGCTACGACGACGCCGGGCTGTCGGTCGGCCAAGAGCGCCAGCTCAAGTTGCTGCACTTCGTCAGCGACCAGTGGGTGGACGTTACCACCGACGTGCGCGTTGACGTGAACTTCATTGACGGCCAGGTGACCAGCTTTTCGCCGGTCGTGCTGGTGCTGCCCAGCGAAGGCAAGCCGCTGGTCAATTTCCGGCGGGGCGATGCCAACGACGACGGCGCATACGATGTTTCCGACGCCGTTTCGGCGCTGCTCTACCTGTTTGCCGGCCGCACGTCATCGTGTCTGGACGCGCTCGATGCCAACGACGACGGGAGCGTCGACATCAGCGATCCGGTGGCGGTCCTCGACTGGCTGTTCCTCGGCGGCAAGAACCTGCCCCCTCCCGGCCCGGATGATACCGGGCTCGACCAGACCGACGACGGTACCAACTGCGACGCGTATCAGTCGCGCTGACCATGCACCTTGGGTTCCGGCGCGTTCGCGCCAACGGGGGAGATCGATCACCCCCGTTTTTTTATACCCCACCATTGCCAGACCGCGATTTTCCTGCTATCTTCAATGCCATGCCGCCTTCGTCGAGAGGCCTAGTCTCGTTACGGGAGATCTCCCGTAGGGAGAGACGCCACTAGTTTCCCACCCAAATTTTTGCCGGGTTCGTCTAGAGGCCTAGGACGCTGCCCTCTCACGGCGGAAACACGGGTTCGAATCCCGTACCCGGTAGAAATTTGAGCGGGAGGCAGTAAACCAACGCTATACCGTTACGGCGGAAACACGGGTTCTCACCCTTCGAGTGATCTCCCGTAGGGAGAGAATCCCCTAGGCGGTACCACCCGATCTACTCCTAAGGAAAACGTCGGTTGACGGACGTTTTCTTTTTTTATCCGGAACTGCATAATGTACGGGTATGTCGCCATTCACGATCGTGCTTCTCACGTTGGTGCTGGTAGTGATGCTGTTTATCCTGGTGTTTGCCGCCGTTCTCCTGACGCCGTTCGCCCTGCCGCTGCTGGCGTTCGGCGCGCCGTTCATTCCCAGCGCAGGGAAGACGGTGGAACGGATGTTGGACGCCGCCGGTGTCGGTCCAACGACGCGGTTGCTCGACCTCGGGTCAGGCGACGGGCGCATTCCGGTGGCGGCGGCAAAACGCGGCGCGCGGGCCGACGGCGTCGAGGTCAATCCGTGGCTGGTGTGGGTTTCCCGCCGGCGGGCGCAGTGGTTTGGCGTGCGCGAGCACACCATGTTCAAGTGCGGCAACCTGTGGACGTACGACGTTGCGGCCTACGACGTGGTGACCGTGTATGGCCTGGGCCCGATCATGGGGAAGCTGGAACAGAAACTGTTGCGCGAACTGAAGCCCGGGACCCGCGTGGTGTCGCACGCCTTCCATTTCCCGAACTGGCGGCCCGAGCGCGAGGACCGTGGCGTGGTGCTCTACGTGGTGCCTGAGCGTTCCGCGGCTGCGTGATATGGCCTGGCGATTGCCTTTGCGCCGGTTGCGCTACTATGATCTGCTGCTCCTGAGTGCGGTGGTGGTGCTGTGCGCGTTCAGCCTGGCGGCGTTGTACGGGATCGCAACCGGTTTTGAGACCCCGGATTTCGGCAACCTTCGCAAGCAGGTGCTCTTCATCGCCTTGGGCATGCTCGCGCTGGTCGCGGTGTCCACGGTCAACACCCAGTGGCTCAAACAGTACGCGGTTGCGGGCTACGCCTTGAGCGCATTGCTCCTGGTTGCTGTGCTGGTGTTCGGTCAGACGCGGAGCGGTACGACCGGCTGGTTCACGCTCGGTCCGATCGGGTTCCAACCGGTCGAGGTGGCGAAGTTCGCGTTGATCATCCTTCAGGCGCGCCTCTTGTCCGCGCGGCCCAGCGGGGGCGGGTTGCCGTGGCGGCTGCTGGCCGAGAGCGGTGGGATCACGGCGCTGTACTGCGGCTTGACCCTGCTGCAGCCGGACTTCGGTTCCGCGATGCTGCTGCTGGTGATATGGCTGGGTATGGTGTTCTTTGCCGGCGTCACCGCGCGGCAGGTGCTGGCGATGGCGGCGGTGGTCGGGGTCTTGGGGGCGGGCTGGTGGACCTTGTTTTCGCAGGAATATCAGCATGCCCGCATTATCACCTTCTTGAACCCGGCGGCCGACCCCTACGGGCGCGGCTACCAGGTGCGGCAATCCATCATTGCCGTCGGTGCCGGCCAGCTGCTCGGCCGCGGTCTGGGATCGGGCTCGCAAAGCCAGCTGAAGTTCATCCCCGCATCGCAGACGGACTTCATTTTCGCGGTCATTGCCGAGGAGTTGGGGTTGCTGGGCGCCGGGGTAGTCCTGGCGGCGTACCTGGTACTGCTGCTGCGTTTAGCGGCGCTGGCGCGCCGGGCGGCCGATGATTTTGCCGCTGCGCTGGTGCACGGCATCGCGGTGCTGCTGTTCGTCCATATCGTCATCAACGTCGGGATGAACCTGGGGCTCCTGCCCGTGACCGGCATCCCGTTGCCGTTGCTGAGCTACGGCGGCAGCTACCTGGTCATCACCTTGACGCTCCTGGGGGTCGCGCAGAGCGTCGCGATTTCCAGCGTCAAATATCGTGCCTGACGCCGTTGAGCGCGGGGAGTTGACGCCAGCGGTTTTTTTTGTTACGGTAGGGAGGTTAAGGGGATGGTATGGCGAATCGTTTCTCGGAACTCTTCGAGCAAGGGTTTGAGCATCTGCGGGTCATCTCGACGTGCCCGATTTGCAATGCCCGTTATCATTCAGCCGAATTGAAGATCCTTGAAGAACGTCAGGAGGCGCAGCTGGTTTTCATCCAGTGCCGCAAGTGTCGCTCCTCGGTACTGGCGGTGGTCCTGGCGAGCCAATTGGGGGTCAGTTCGGTCGGGCTGGTCACGGACTTGAGCGGGGATGACGTGCTGAAGTTTCGCCGGCAGCCGGTGGTTTCCGGCGACGACGTGCTGGACCTCCACGAAGCGATACGCCAACCGGATTTCCTGCGACGGTTCGAGCCGTAATTTTCTGAATACCTTACTATGGACAGCATTCAACTGCGCGTGGAGACCCGCGAGGCGGTGGGGAGTAAAAAGAGCAACGTGCTACGCCAGTCGGGGAAGATCCCGGCGGTTTTGTACGGACATAAAGTGAAGAACCACAGTTTGCTGGCGGGCCGTTCCGATTTTTTGAAACTCTACCATCGGGCCGGGGAAAGCACCCTCATCGATCTGGTCGTGGACAGCGGCGCACCGGTCAAGGTGCTCATCCAGGACGTGCAGGTCGACCCGTTGACCCAGCAGCCTATCCACGTCGATTTCCGCCAAGTGAACCTCAAGGAAAAGATCACTGCTCGGATCAAGTTGCGCTTTATTGGCGTCTCGCAGGCCGTCAAGGAGCATGGCGGCGTGCTGATGACCAACCTTTCCGATATCGAGGTCTCTTGTTTGCCGCAGGACCTGGTCGGTGAGATCGTCGTTGATATTTCCGCGCTCAAAACCTTCAATGATTACCTGCACGTAAAGGACCTGGCGTTACCGACCAGCGTCACCCCGACCGCCAAAGCCGAGGAAGTCGTCGCCCACGTCATCCCGCCGCGCAGCGAGGAAGAGCTGAAAGCGCTCGACGCTCAGCCGGCGGCTGCCGCGCCTGCGGAAGTGCCGGTGGCCGGCAAGGAACAAAAGGAGGAGAATGCCGCTGAAGGAGCCGCGGCCGGTGCGACCCCTGCCGCCAAAACCTAGCCAGCCGCGACGCGGCCAAACCAAAGGCGGTGCTTTCCTCATCACCGTCGGTGTTGCAGCAGCCCTGATCGGGGGGCTGCTGCTGGTTTTTTTAGGCACCAGCTTCGCCGTGTTGTCCGACCGCCCCAAGCCGATCGTGCTGCTCACCATCGGTACCGCGGCGGCGCCGGAACCTCCCCTGGAATTACCCGCCGCACTGCGCCCGGGGGACGTGCCGGTTGCCGTCATGGTTGAAAATCACATCGATTCGCGGCCGGCAGCGGGCCTGCAGCGCGCGCGGGTGGTCTACGAAGCGCCGGCGGAGGGCGGTATCACCCGCTACCTGGCGATTTTTTCACTTCAGGACCTGCCCGCGCGCATCGGCCCGGTCCGGTCCGTGCGGCCATACTTTGCCGCTTGGGCGATGCAATGGGGGGCTGCCTTATTTCATAGCGGCGGGAGCCCCGCGGCGTTAGCCCAGCTGCGCGCCTCGCCGCTTCCCAACATCGACGAGATCTCCTCCTACGGCCGGTACTTTTGGCGCGATAACGACCGCGCACGGCCGCATAATCTCTACACGTCCGACCGCCTCATCCGTCAGGCGTTCGATAATCTCGGGTTGCCCCAGCAAGTCTCCTTTACCCCGCTCCCGCTGGAAACCAATGCGGCGTCCCGCGGGGAGGCCGCCGATGCCGGCGCGCTGGTGGTCGCGGATGATGTCGATTACTGCGCGGGATACCGCTGGAATACGGCGTTGCGCGCCTATGAGCGTTTTTTGGGCGGCGTTGTGCAGCAAACCCAGGATGGCGCCCAGCTGTATACCAGGAACGTCCTGCTCATGGTCGTGAAGGCCAACGTGCTTGACCGTGAGGGCCGTCTGAAGCTGGAGTTGGATGGGGAAGGGCCGTTAACTGCCCTAGTGGATGGACGCACGGTCGAGGGCACATGGCGGCGGAGGGGTGGCACGACCAGTTATCTCGCCGCGGACGGCAGTTCCCTGCAATTCGTCGACGGACCGCTCTGGGTGACGGTGGTGACCGATGCCGACGCCGTGTGGCTACTTTCCGAGGGTACCGATGACACGATGCTGCGTTGTCGGTAGAAAATTTTTATATCCACGGTTTGACGCGTAATTGTTCCTCCGCAGTGGTTTTGCAGCGCCAACCATAACTTTTTTTGTTTTGCGGGGGCTCCGATCGCACCCCACCGCATAAACCCCGGTTACTCCGTCAGCCAACGGCCGGTGGTCACCGTCAATCTTTATTCCCACCGGGCATCGCCCCGCGGGAATTTATCCCTTGGGAACGGGTCTGGCGAGGTCCAGAGTGAGAACGACGATACCGCCGCCGGCCGCTGTCGGTATCGCCCGGCAGCGGCCGAGCCGACGGTACGCGACTGCAAGAAATTTCTGCTGCTGGTCTGCCCGCAGTTCGCAGACCACATAGCGCGGCCGTTGTCGGCGTTCAGCCAGCTGGGAAAGCAGCCGGCGATAGCAGTTCAGGCCGTCGCCTCCGGACCATAATGCCCGTTGCGGTTCATGGCGCAGGGTTTTTGCTGCGTTATTGCGCTCACCACTCGGCAGATAGGGCAGGTTGGCGACCAGGACATCCATCGCAGAACGGCGCAGCGGTTCGAGCAGGTTGCCTTTGCTGAACGCGATCTTCGCGCCCATTTTTTTGGCGTTGCGCCGCGCGATCTTCAGCGCCCCGGCGGAGCGGTCAACGGCGGAAACCACGGCGCCGGTACGATGGCGGGCGAGTGCAATGGCAATGCCTCCGGCGCCAGTGCCGATATCCGCATAGCGCACCCGCTGCTTGCCCGGCAGCAGGGCCAGTGCCGTTTCCACCACCGACTCCGTTTCGGGACGCGGTACCAGTACGTGGCGGTCAACCGCCAACGGCAGACCGAAAAATTCCTTTTCCCCCGTCAGGTAAGCGACGGGACGGCCGCGCAATCGGAACGCGATGAGTCGGGCGTAGCGGCGCGTGATGGGGCCAGGTACGTCCATTTCTGGATGGGAAAGCAGGTGGACCCGCGGATGGCCAAGGACATGGGCAAGTAGTGTTTCCGCATCCAAAAAAGGCGTCGCGAAATGTTGCGCCGCCAATCGACCAGCCGCTTTTTTCGTGAGTACGTCAACGCGCATCAGGAGGCGCGGCGGCTGCCCGCTGCAATGCGTTAATCATTTCACCCAGGTCGCCATCCATGATTCCCTTGAGGTTGTGCCGGCTGAATCCGATGCGGTGGTCGGTCAGGCGGTCCTGGGGAAAGTTGTAGGTACGGATCTTTTCCGAGCGGTCACCGCTGCCGATCTGGGAGCGGCGGGCATCGCCGCGCTCGCGTTCCTGGCGTTCACGTTCGGCGGCAAACAGCCGCGACCGCAGCACCGCCATGGCTTTGATCTTGTTCTGCCGTTGGGAGCGCTCATCCTGGCAGGTGACGACCACCCCGGTCGGCAGGTGGGTGATACGGACTGCCGAGTCCGTGGTGTTGACGGACTGGCCGCCATGACCGCCGGCGCGAAAAACGTCGATGCGCAGGTCTTCCGTTTTGACCGCGATGTCCACTTCTTCAGCCTCCGGCAGCACGGCGACGGTAACGGTGCTGGTGTGCACGCGGCCGGCCTTTTCGGTCTCGGGGGTGCGTTGCACCCGGTGCGTACCGCTCTCATATTGCAGCTGCCCGTAGGCGCCGCGGCCCACGATCCGGAAGACCACTTCCTTAAAACCGCCGAGTTCCGTGCGCGCCACATCCATCAAGGAGACCTTCCAGCCCTGGCGCTCGGCGAAGCGGCTGTACAGGCGGAACAGCTCGGCGGCAAACAGCGCCGCCTCCTCGCCGCCGGCGCCCGCCCTGATCTCCATAATAAGGTTGCGCCCTGCCATTGGGTCATCGGCCAGGCGCAGGACCTCCAGCCGCCGTTCCAGCACTTCACGCCGCCGCAGCAGTTCATCCAATTCGGTGCGGGCAAGGCCGGCCAGCTCCTGGTCGTCGGAGGCGATCGCGCGCGTGGTATCGTCGATGGCGTGTTCCAGGCGCTCCAGTTCAGAGATGCCTTGTGCGCGTTCTTCCAGCAGCCGGTACTCTTGGCTTAACGCCTTCAGCCGCTCGGGTTGAGCGGTTTGTGCCGGGTCCTGCAGCATCTGCTCCAATTCGCGGAATCGCAGGAGAATCTTGTGGTCGCGCGGGTCCATGGGAAAAATGCAAAAGGAAAAATTCAAAATGCAAAAGTTAGGAAGGCGGAAATTATCATCATTATAGTAGCAAAAACCTCTGACCCGAACGAGCCAGAGGTTTTGAATTGCAGGCGGTTAGGAACTCGCGGCCGGCGGTTTGCTCAACCCTGGTTCGCGCTCCAGTTTCGGTTTCTTGGTCGCCTTGCGGGCTGCCGCGCGTTCCTTTTTGACCTTGCGGCCTTTGCGGCCAGCAGCGGCGACGGTCTGTTTGCCGGCGCGCGCCTCAAAGCGTTCCACTCGACGAGCCGTGTCCAGGAGCTTCTGCTTGCCGGTGTAGAACGGGTGGCAATTGGAGCAGATTTCCACGTGCAGTTCGGGCATGGTAGAGCCGACCGTGAACGTACGGCCGCAGGCGCAGATGACCTTGGCGTCGGGGTAGTATTTCGGGTGAATTTCAGGCTTCATAGGGTGTGATTTCAGGTTGTACGGTGAAGCCTACCATACTTTTCGCTGCAGTTCAAGCCCCTGGAGCCAACGCCCGCGGGGTTGACAGATGAGGCGGTTTTCGGTAGTATAGTTCGCGGGACTAAGGCACGTGCCTTTTTTCATTTTCATTCATAACATCACATCCTGCTGACCGGCCGCCGGATCCTGGTCCGATGTCTATCGGACTCCCAGCGGTACGCAGGAGAGGGGCCCGATGCTTCATCGGGCCAGAAAGGAAATACACCTATGCCGGAGTTACCGTCGTTGTTGGAGCTGTTCCGGGCCGGAGTGCAGTTTGGCCACCAGGTGTCCAAGCGCTACCCGAAGATGCAGCAGTACATTTTTACGGTCAAGAACGGAGTTCATATCATCAACCTCGAGCAGACGCGCCAAAAGCTGGCGGAAGCGCTCGAGTATCTCACGACCGTTACCGCCCAGGGGGGCACCGTTCTATTCCTGGGCACCAAAGAACAGGCTGCGCCGATCATCGCGAAGTACGCGCAGTCGGTTGGCATGCCGTACGTCAAAAATCGCTGGCTGGGCGGCACGTTCACGAATTTCCTCGAGATTTCCCGCGTCATCCAGCGTTTCCAGGACCTGAAGCGCAAGCGCGATACTGGCGAGCTGGAAAAGTATACCAAGAAAGAGCGCCTGGAGTTCGACCGCGAGATCGAACGTTTGGATTTGCTGGTGGGCGGCATCGAGCATCTGCGCAAGATTCCAGAGGCGATGTTCGTCATTGACGTGAAGCGCGAGCATATCGCGATCGCCGAGGCGAAGCGTAAGCGCGTGCCGATCGTCGCGCTGTGCGACACCAACGTCAATCCGGCGCCGGTGGCGTACGCCATTCCTGGCAACGACGACGCCATCAAGTCCATCGAATTGGTGACCAAACTTGCGGCCGATGCGGTCGCGGAAGGTCTGCGGCGGCGTCAGGGCGCGGCAGATGCGTCGAAAGCCGCGGCGACCACGGAAAAATAATTGCCCGCGCGTTGGCGCGGTTGAAGGAGTTTGCCTATGGGCGTCGATACTGCGTTGATCGTGGAACTGCGGAGGCGGACCGGCGTGGGTTTCGCCGATTGCCAGCGGGCCCTGGAGAAGAGCCAGGGAGATATGGACAAGGCGGTCGTCGTCCTGCGGGAAATGGGGGCGTTGAAGGCGGCCAAGAAGCTGGCTGAGCGCACGGCCAACCAGGGCGTCGTCGCGGCGTACATCCACGCCGGTGGGCGGGTGGGCGCCATGGTGGAGGTCAACTGTGAGACTGATTTCGTGGCCCGTAATGACGAGTTCAAGCAGTTCGCGTACGACCTGGCTATGCACGTGGCCGCTGCCGCGCCGGCCTACCTGAGCCCGGAAACCGTTCCGGCCGAGGCGGTCGCCCGCGAGCGTGAGATCTATCTGACCCAGGTCCAGCAGGCGGGCAAGCCAGCGGAGCTGGCGGAAAAGATCGTCAGCGGTAAATTGCAGCAGTTCTACCGCGAGAATTGCTTGCTGCAGCAGCCCTATATCAAGGATGACAGCCGCACGATTCAGCAGCTGCTGGAAGCGATGGTGGCCAAGCTCGGGGAGAAAGTGGTCATCGGTCGCTTTACCCGTTATCAGATCGGCTAGGCCTATGCGACGCAATTCCCGCATTCCCTGGGTGGTAGCAGCGCTGGCCGTGGGGATCTCCCTGGCGGCTTGCAGTCGCCGTCCTGCGCCTGTTCCGGTCGCGCCGGTTTCCCCTTCAGTGCCGGAGACTGGCACGGTGTTGGATATTTCCGGCCGCGATCAGCAGGTCGTGCTGACGGCGCCCGGCGACGTGCTGACCGTGCCCCTGATCGGCGCCGCGGACGGTCGGATGCAATGGTCGTTCCGTGCCCCGATCAGGGGCGGTTTCCTGACGATGAAGGCGCATACCGTGACCACGGATGATGCGCGCCTGAAGCCCGGCGAACAGGTGTCGGAGTGGACATTCAAGATCGAACAGGCAGCGACGTTCCCGCTACGGTTCGAATACCACAATCCGACGTCCAAACTTGCGCCGGTGAAAGTTTTTTCCGTGCTGGTAGTGGCGGATCGCGCCGAGGCACAATTGGCGGATGTTCTAGCGGATGTTGAGAAATTATCGGCGACCGGCGGGACTGCGGTCATCAGCGGTTTTGCGCGCGCCGCAGTCGAGCAGGTGCGATACGTTTTACAGGACGATGCCGGGACGACGGTCGCCAGCGGTGTCATTTCGATCCCGGAGGCCGATGCCGGTTTCCGACGTTTTGAGAAAACCGTGTGGTTTGCTCTGCCGCGCACACCGAACGGCACTCTGCTGTTGACCCCGAGCGCTGAAGATCTAGCCGCCGAGCCACAGCCGCTCACGGTTCCGGCGGTATTCCGTACCGATCTGATGACCGTGCAGGTGTACTTCGGCAGCGAAAAATTCGATCCCGAGGCGACGTGCACGAGGGTGTTTCCGGTCGCCCGTTACCTGCCAAAGTCCGCCGGTGCCGGAAAGGCGGCGCTTGGGGCACTGCTCGCCGGTCCAACCGCAGCAGAGCGGAATCAGCGCTACTTCACCAGCCTGCCGGCGAATGTTAAACTGAAAACTTTGGAGATCAGTAATGGGATAGCCCGGGCGGACTTTACTCCCAGTCTGGAACTTGGGGTGGGGGGCAGTTGCCGTGTGACCGCGATCCGCGCGCAGTTGACGGAAACCTTGAAGCAGTTCCCGACCGTCAGCGAGGTCATCATATCCATTGACGGGAGAACCGAGGACATTCTTCAGCCCTAGCTCAAGGCTTCTTCGCAACACCACAGGCCGGTGCCATGCCGGCCTGTTTTTTGTTCCCGCCGCATTTTTTTGACGTTGAGCCGCCGACGGCAGCTATGGTATACTGCGTTCATTCATCATTTCACCATTGTATGAGCATTCGTGTCGCCATTAACGGTTTTGGGAGGGTTGGGCGCGCCGCGTTCCGGGTCGCGCTGGAGAAAAAAAACGTGCAGGTGGTCGGTATCAACGATATTACCGAGCCCAAGGTGCTGGCGCACCTTTTGAAGTACGACACCGTCTACCGGACGTTCCCGGGCAAGGTGGAATTTTCGGCGGACGCGCTGGTCGTGGACGGCAAGCGCTATCCGGTCAGCGCTATCAAGGAGCCCGACCAGTTGCCGTGGAAAAAACTCCGGGTCGACGTCGTATTGGAATGCACGGGGCGTTTCACCAGCGCAGCGGAGGCGGGACGTCACTTGCGCGCCGGTGCCAAACGCGTGGTCATATCGGCGCCGGCAAAGGACGATGCGACGCAAACCCTGGTTCTGGGGACCGTTGAAACTCGGAAGCGTATTCATGATAAGAAAGCGGCGGAGGTCGTATCGAACGCGTCGTGCACCACCAACTGCATCTCTCCGGTCATTCAAGTGTTGGAAAACGCTTTCGGCGTCCAGAAAGCGATGATGACTACCATCCATTCGTATACCGCCGATCAGAATCTGGTGGACGGACCCCACCGCGATCTGCGACGGGCGCGCGCCGCGTCGCAAAGCATGATCCCGACGTCAACGGGCGCCGCGATCGCGACGACCAAGGTGATCTCCTCTTTGCGTTCGCGGTTCGACGGTATTGCCATCCGGGTGCCGACCGTTTGCGTTTCGATCTCGGACGTCACCGCCCTGCTGAAAAAGAACACGACGGTGGATGAGGTGAACGCCGCGTTTACGGCTGCCGAAAAAGACCCGCTGTACGCCGGCGTTTTAGGGGTGAGCATCGCGCCGTTGGTCTCCAGTGATTATATCGGCGACCCGCGTTCCGCGATCGTTGATCCGGAGTTCACGTGCGTCGTGGGTGGCAACCTGGTGAAGGTGCTCGCATGGTATGACAACGAGTGGGGCTATGCGCATCGTCTGGTGGAATTGGCAATGGCAGTGAGCAATTGATCACCCAGAGGAAATCATTTATTCAGTAACGAACTTATGCCAAAGCAACCAACTCCGACGGAGAATTCCAAGAAACCCTCCACCGGTCATTGCGGTGACGGCGCTTGCAGCCACCAGGATGCGAACGGTGCGAAGGCGGGCGAGTGCTGCGGGGGCGGCGGTTCCTGTGATTGCTGCGATTAACGATCGCGGCCGCGCAACGTTCCAATGCGGCTGAAATCGGTACGGACAATCCGGGCGCTGAAGAATCGGCGGGTGCTGCTCCGCACGGATTTTAATGTTCCCTTGGAGAATGGGACCGTCGCTGCGGAAGGCGATGAACGCATCCTGCGTACCCTGCCCACGATCCGTTACCTTCTGCGCCGTGGCGCGTTAGTGATTATAGCAACGCACCTGGGCCGTCCGGACGGTCGGGTCGTCCCTCGTTACCGGCTCAAGCCGTTGGCGGCGTACCTTGGACGGAAGTTGAAGACCCCGGTCCGCGCGCTGCCGAAGGCGGTTGGTCCTCAGGTTGCCGCCGCAGTGGGGCGGGCTTCCGCCGGTACCGTCTTGATGCTTGAAAACCTCCGATTTGATCCGGGCGAGGAGGAAAATAGCGTTCCATTTGCCCGTGCCCTGGCCGAGTTGTGCGACTTGTACGTCAACGACGCGTTCGGCAACGCCCACCGTGAGCACGCCTCCATGGTTGGAGTGCCGCGCTACCGGAAAAGTTATGCCGGGTTGCTGTTGGCGGAAGAAGTACGGGTACTGTCCGGGCTGCTCGCGCGACCGCGCCGCCCGATGGCCGCGATCATCGGCGGGGTCAAACTTTCCACTAAACTTGCGGTCATCCAAACGTTCCTGAAACTCGCCGATGACCTGTTGCTGGGCGGCAATTTGGCCAACACCGTGCTGAAAGCCCGCGGCGTGGCGGTCGGACGTTCGCCGGTCGAAGAAAAGCTGCTGCCCTCGCTGCAACGGCTGAAGTTGACGACTGCCAGACTCCATCTTCCCGTCGATGTCATTACCGCGAGCGGTACGGCCTCCGGCCTGTCGACGCGCACCTTGGCGGTAGCGAACGTCCGGTCCGATGAGTACATCCTTGATGTTGGGCCGGATACGGTGCGGCTGTTTGATGCAGTGCTGCGGGACGCGAGAACCATCGTTTGGAACGGCCCGATGGGGAAGTTTGAGCTTTCCGCCTTTGCGGCCGGTACCATCGGGTTGGTACACGCGATTGCCCATACGCGCGCGCGGGTGGTGATCGGCGGGGGAGAGACGGTTGCCGCAGTGCGGCGTTACCTGCCAAAGCCGGCCGCCGCATATCCCAACATCTACCTTTCCACCGGCGGCGGCGCGATGCTCGAATTTTTAGAGCGTGGCACTCTTCCGGCGTTGCGGCCGCTGATCCTCGGTACATAATAATTACCTTCATCGATCCATTAACCTTATGCTTATGCCAAGCGAGCCATCTTCAAGCCCACGCGGGGCCTCATGGTCTGCGGCCGTCTGGCTCGTGGCCATCATCCTGGTCGTCTATCTGGGCGCGTTGACCCGCAATGCCTGGCGGCAGAACGCGTTCATCGGCCGGGCGAGCGTTGCGCCGTACACCATCATGATTTCGGGGGAAGGCAAGGTTACCGCTTTGCCGGACGTGGCTGTCCTGACGCTGGGGACACAGACCGAGCGTCGAACGGTCGCCGATGCGCAGCGTGAGAATACCACGGCGATGAATCAGCTGCGCGAGCGTCTGAAAACCCTGCAAATTCCGGCGGCGGATATCACTACCAGCCAGTACAGCGTCTACCCCCAGTACGACTGGAACGAGGGGCGCCAATCACTGCGCGGGTACCAGGTGACCCAGCAACTGACGGTCAAGATCCGCGATTTCGAAAAGATCTCGCCGGTCCTCGCGACGGTGGGCGAGCTGAGCCTCAACCAGGTCGGCGGTTTGAGCTTTGCCATCGATGACCCGGAGCAGTATCGCCAGGAGGCGCGGCTGAAAGCGCTGGAACAGGCCAAACAGAAAGCGGTGGCGCTGGCTGCAGCCGCCAAGGTTCGTTTAGGCAGGATCGTGTCATTCTCAGAAGGAGTGAGCGGCGGGTATCCTCCTATCTACGCCAAGGAAGCCGCCTATGGAATGGGTGGCGGGGGCAGCGCACCGGCACCGATGGTGGAGCCTGGTAGTCAGGATATCGTGGTTTCCGTGACCGTCGGCTACGAACTTGAGTAATTCGCCATGGCTGGACGCATTGCCGCGATCGCGGCTCGTGAAATTTTAGACTCCCGGGGCAACCCGACGGTCGCCGTGACCGTCGCGCTGGACACTGGCGCGAGTGGCTGTTCGGCGGTTCCTGCGGGCGCTTCCCGCGGCCAGCATGAAGCGCGCGAACGTCGCGACGGGGGAAAACGTTTCGGCGGCCTGGGGGTTCGCCGGGCGGTCGCGAACGTGACCGATGTGATTGCCCCCGCCTTGCGCGGGCTGCCGGCCGCCGATCAGGCGATGCTTGATTCGCGCATGCTTACTCTCGATACCAGTCCCGGCAAAGCGAAGCTTGGCGCCAATGCGATGCTCGGCGTCTCGTTGGCGGCGGCGCGTGCCGCCGCCAACGAGACCAAGCTCCCGCTGTACCGCTATCTGCGCCAGTCGTTATTTACGGACGTCACGGGCTGGTCGCTTCCGACGCCGATGGCAAACATCTTGAATGGCGGCGCTCATGCCGGATGGTCGATCGATTTCCAGGAATTCATGGTATTGCCGCAGCAACGGTCAGCGGCGGAGCAAGTTCGTTGCGGCGCCGAGATCTTCCATGTGTTAGGGCGGTTGTTGGCGCGGCGCGAGCAGCCGGTAACGGTTGGGGATGAGGGCGGGTACGCACCGCGGCTTTCTGGCAATGAGGCGCCCTTGAAGCTTCTGGCGCTGGCCGTCCGCGCTTCCGGCTACCGGCTCGGGCGGGACGTGCGGTTCGGTTTGGACCCCGCGGCATCGGAATTCTACCGCGGGGGGGTATACCGATTGCGCAGCGAGCGGCGCAGTCTGCACACCGATGCGATGATCCTGCGGTATCGCGCGTGGGTCAAGAAATACCCCATTGCGACCATCGAGGATGGGTTGAGCGAGGATGATTGGTCCGGCTGGCAGCGCCTGACTGCCGTGCTCGGCAAAACGGTAACGCTGGTCGGCGACGACTTGTTCGTGACGAATACCACGCGGTTACAGCGCGGCATCGACCAGGGAGTCGCCAACGCCATCCTGGTCAAACCCAACCAGGTTGGCACGCTGACGGAAACCGTTGCCGCCATGCGGTTGGCTCGCTCCCATGGGTATCAGATCGCGGTTTCGCATCGTTCCGGTGAAACTACCGATACTTTTATCGTCGATCTGGCGGTGGCCGGGCAAGCCGAATATTTGAAGGCCGGTTCATTTTCTCGCGGCGAACGCGTCGCAAAATGGAATCGCCTGATGGCAATCGCTGAGCAGGTGGCAGATTGAGCTATGTCTGACGACCGTGTTGCTGGCGCGGAGAGAACCGGACCGGTCGTCCTGGCGGTTTTGGATGGCTGGGGTGTGAGCAATCAAACGCGCGGCAACGCCATCGCATTGGCGAAAACTCCGGTCATGGATGAGCTGTACCAGCATTTTCCTCATACCCAGCTGACCGCTTCCGGGCCGGCGGTCGGTCTTCCCGAAGGACAGCCGGGTAATTCCGAAGCGGGACATCTCAATATCGGTGCGGGCAGGATCGTCATCCAGGATGCGGTCAAGATCAGCCGCGAGATTAACACGGGCGCTTTTTTTAAAAATGCTGCGTTCACCAAAGCGATCGACCATGTGCGGCGACGCAGGTCCGCGCTGCACTTGATGGGCCTCTTGAGCAACGAGGCCAGCGCGCACGCGTGCCCGGACCACCTCTTCGCGCTCCTGACGCTGGCTCGTCGCCACCACATCAAGCGGGTGTATTTACACCTGTTTACCGATGGCCGCGATTCGCCGCCCCACGCCGGGTTGAAATTGATGAACGCACTGATGCGGGCGTTGAAACACGAACTGATCGCCACGGTCATGGGGCGGTTCTACGCCATGGATCGCAAGAAAGATTGGACCCGGACGCTTTTGGCGTACGATGCGATGGTGACCGGGAGCGGTTTGAGCGCCACCAGTCCGCAGGCGGCCATCACCGAGTCGTACAATCGCAATGAATCGGACGAGTTCATCCCGCCCTACGTCGTGCGCCGGCGCGGCAAGCCGGTGGCGACCATCAACGACGGGGACGGGGTCATTTTCTTTAATTTGCGGTCTGATCGAGCGCGGCAGATGTCCAAACCGTTCGTGCAGCACGAATTTGAAAAGATGAACCCCGGCGCCTTCCGCCGCCGCAAAGTGCTGCGCGACCTCAACTTTGTCGCCATGACCGACTTTGGACCGGATTTGGATCACGTTTCTACCGCCTATACCTCCGAAGACGTGTCCGACAGCCTGCCGCGGGTGTTGCGCGGGTGCAAGCAGCTCTACATCGCCGAAGCCGAGAAGTACGCGCATGTGACGTTCTTCATAAACGGTGGTTTTGCCGATCCGATCGGCGGAGAAGACCGGGTGCGCATTGACTCACTCGATGTGCCGTCGTATGCGACGGTGCCGGAGATGTCAGCGGGAGAAGTGACCGATCAGGTCGTCTGGGCGGTGCCTCGCTATGATTTTATTTGTGTGAATTATGGCAATGCGGACATGGTGGGCCATACGGGGAACCTGCCGGCGGCGCAGAAAGCGGTGGAATATATCGACCGTTGCCTGGGCCGGGTCTGGCGCGCCGTCAGCAAACGTAATGGTTGGCTGATCATCACGGCGGATCACGGCAACGCGGAAATGATGCAGAATCCAGCCACTGGCGAAGTGGATACTGAACACAATCTCAGTCCGGTGCCGTTCATTCTCGCCGGGCCGCACCATTATCGGTTGCGGACGGGACGTCCGCCTTTAGCGTCGGTCGCCCCGACCATTTGCCAGCTTCTTGCGGTTGCGTCCCCGGCGGCAATGACGGGCCGCAGTTTGATCGTCGGCCGTGCATCATCGATGGATGCGCATCGGTCCTAATCCTGTTTATGGCTCGACCTAAACCCGTCGTGTTGGTGGTCCTGGACGGTTGGGGCGTCGCGCCGCCGTCGCCGACCAACGCGATCAGTCGAGCGAAAACCCCCGTCTTCGACCGTCTGGTGGCGGAATACCCGGTGCTCACGTTGCAGGCGTCCGGTGAGGCAGTCGGGCTGCTGTGGGGGGAAATGGGCAATTCCGAAGTTGGTCACTTGAGCATGGGTTCGGGCAGGATCGTGTACCAGACGTTGCCCAAGATCAATAAGGCGATCAGCGACGGTACGTTCAGTGCGACGGCGGCCATTCAGCGCGCGTTTGCGCATCTCCGGGAAACCCCCGGAGCGCAGCTGCACCTGGTGGGTTTGGTCTCCAATGGCGGCGTGCACAGCCATCAGGAGCATCTCTTCGCGCTGCTGGATTGCTGCCAAGCCAATAATGTGAAGCCGTTGGTACACGTAATTCTCGACGGCCGCGATACCGCCCGCGATGCCGGCGCGGATGCCGTGGCGCAGCTGGGGCAGAAATTAGCCGCCGTCGGCGGCCAGGTCAGCACGGTGGCGGGGCGTTTCTGGTCGATGGACCGGGACAGCCATTGGGAGCGCATCGAGCGTTCCTATCAGGCAATGACGAAGGGCGACGGGCAGACCGCGACCGATGCGGTTGCCGCCATCCGCCAGTCGTACGCGCAGGGAGTGTTCGACGAGGAGTTTGCTCCTTGCACGCTGGTACAGGGGGGTTTCCCCGTGGGTTTAGTGCGCGACCGCGATGCCGTCATTTTTTTTAACTTCCGCGCGGACCGGGCCAGACAACTGACCGCGAGTTTTGTGCTGCCCGGTTTTGCGAAATTCGAACGTCCCTACCTGCGCGACCTGTATTTTGTGACCATGACCGAGTATGATAAGGATCTTCCGGTCGAGATCGCGTTCCCTCCCGACTACGTGCGCGAGCCAGTCGCGAAGGTCATGGCGGAGGCCGGGTTGCGGCAGCTGCATATTGCGGAGACCGAGAAGTACGCGCATGTCACCTTCTTTTTCAACGGCGGACGGGAGGAGCCTTTTCCCGGCGAGGATCGGGCGCTGATCCCGTCACCGCGGGTGTCCAGCTACGCCCTGCAGCCGCAGATGAGCGCGTATGAGCTGACCACGCGATTGCTCGATGACCTGCGGCGCGGCGTGTACGATTTCGTTGTGGCCAACTATGCCAACGTGGATATGGTCGGCCATACGGGCAATTTGCAGGCAACGGTGCGCGCCGTCGAGGTGATCGACGAATGCTTGGGCAAGGTGGTCGCTGCAGTGCTCGAGGCGGGCGGAGTGTTACTGATAACCGCCGACCATGGTAACGCCGAGGAGCTGGTATCCTTGCAATCCGGCGAGATCAATAAAGAGCACAGCACGAGCCCGGTGCCGCTCCTGATCGTGGGCGCGTCCTACGCCGGTAGGGCGGCGCGGAGGGGTCCGGACATCGTCGGGAGCGATCTGTCCATCATTATGCCCTCGGGGGTGTTGGCCGACCTTGGTCCGACCGTGTTGCAGCTTTTGGAGCTATCCGTCCCGGCGGAAATGAGTGGCCATTCGTTGCTGTAGTTGCGGCAGCGGGTTTTTCCGTCTATGCTGCTCCCGATGACCTCCCAGCGCTGGCAGCGGCTCCTGGAGGTTCTTCCAGGAGTTTTCATCATGATGACGACGGCCGCGGCGTTCACGCTGGCGGTTATTTCGCCGCGGCTGGCGGTGACCGCGATCGTTTTGTTCGACCTGTACTGGTTGTTCCGGATGTATTACTTGCTGGTGCACGTGGTGTCGGCCTGGGGAGAGTACCGCCGCGCGTTGCGGGTGGATTGGCACGCCCGTCTGGCTGCCGCCGCCCCAGATCGGTGGCGGGGAATTTGGCATCTGGTCATCCTGCCGACGCACGGCGAACCCTACGCGGTGGTTGCGAGAACTTTAGAAAGCCTGTGCCAGAGCCGCTATCCGAGCGACCGGATGCTGGTGGTACTGGCGGGTGAAGCGCGCGATGGTCAGGCTTTTCTCCAGGTCGCGCGCCAGGCAAGGGCAGAATTCGGCGCGTCCTTCGCGCGTTTTGAGGTTACTGTCCACCCGGATGGCCTACCCAGCGAGATTGCGGGCAAAGGCAGCAACCTGCGTTTTGCGGGGCTCGCGGCGCGGCGGTTCATCAACGAGTTGCAGTTGCCCTACGACCGGGTGATCGTTTCTAGTTTTGACGTCGATACCTGCCCGCACCCCCAGTACTTCGCCCTCCTTACGCACACGTATCTGCGTGAGCCGCGACCCACACGCGCCAGCTATCAGCCGATCGCCGTCTATGCGAACAATGCATGGAACTCGCATCCACTGGTCCGAGTGGTCGCGGGCACGACGAGCTTCTGGCTGATGACCGATCTGGCTCGCGCGGAACGCCTTTTTACGTTCTCTTCTCATAGCATGAGCCTGGCCGCGCTGGTGGACGTCGATTTTTGGGACCCCAGCATCGTAACCGAAGACTCACGGATATTTTTGCAATGCCTCGAGCATTACCATGGCGACTATCGGGTGGTCCCTATCTTTCTGCCGGTGTCCATGAATACGGTCGATGTCGGCAATTGGCGGCGCAGCCTGATGAACCAGTACCGCCAGATCAGGCGCTGGGCTTGGAGCGTCGAACATTTTCCTTGGATGGCGATGCGGTTTTTTGGCCGTTCCCGTCTGCGGTCATTCCCGCTGGCCGTCCGCCTGCGGTACTTTTGGAATTTGACGGAAGGGATGTATTCGTGGGTGACGGCGCCATTGTTGATCTTCCTGTTCAGCCGCGCGGCGATGGTGTTGGCGCGCGATGAGGGCGGCGCCTTTTTGGAACGCGCCGCTACCGTCCTCGGGCTCATGGCCAATCTTGGGCTGGCGGGTTTGGTGATCTTTGCGCTCCTCTATTGGACCATGCTGCCGCAGAAGGAAAAGGCGCGCTGGTGGGATTACCCGATCTTAGCGCTGCAGTGGCTGCTCACGCCGTTCACGCTGGTCGTGTGGGGTTCGCTGCCGGCGCTCGATGCGCAGGTGCGACTGATGTTGGGCGGGCGTTTTCGTCTCGGTTTTGATGTCACAGAAAAAGTGTAACTATGGCAAGAGTGACGATTATCGTGGTGACCTGGAATTCCGCCGCAGTGCTGCCGGAATGTTTGGCGGCCTTGCGGCAGCAGGAGTTCAAGGATTTCGTGGTCCAGGTGGTCGATAATGCCTCCACCGACGAGACCATCGCGATCGTGCGGGAATTCTATCCGGAAGCGCGCATACTCACGAATTTTCGCAACACCGGTTTTTCCCGGGCGAACAACCAGGGCATTGCCCTGGCGCAGGGCGATTATGTCCTGGTGCACAATCCGGATGTGGCGTTAGTGCCGTCGTGTCTGGCGCGGCTGGTCACGTTCGCCGATGCGCATCCCCAGGCCGGCAGTTTTTGTCCCAAACTTTTACGGCGTCCAGAGGGTGAAGAGCTGCAGGAGCCGGCATTAGGGGAAGGTGTACTGGATGCCGTCGGATTACGGATGACCCGCAGTCGGGCGGCGCGTAATCGCGGGGAAGGGGAGCGTGATGCCGGCCAGTACGCATTTGAGGAAGAGGTTTTTGGCGCTTCCGGCGCGTGCGCGCTCTACCGCCGCACAGCGCTGGCCGTGGTCGCCAAGCATGGAGGTTTTTTTGACGAATCATTCTTTGCGTATAAGGAGGACGTCGACCTGGCCTGGCGTTTTCAGCAGATGGGCATAAGCTGCTGGTACGTGCCGTCGGCCGTCGGCTACCATCGACGGACGTTCCGTCGCCGCGGCGGTTTTCGCCATTTTGCCCACCTTCCGGTCAATGTGCGGCTGATGTCGTGGCGAAATTACCTTTCGTTGCTCATCAAGAACGAACGTTGGCAGAATTTTTGGCGCGACGCGCATCGTATCGTTCCACGCGCGCTGGCCGCGCTGCTGCTGCTGGCGGTGATGGAGCCGTTCCGCTGGCGAACGTTGCGCGACTGGCGCGCCCAATGGCCACAGTTGTTGCGGGCCCGGCGTTCGCTCGTTGCCGGCGCTGGCCGCTCACCGCAGGAGCTGCGGCGATGGTTCGGCCGGCCGCGGTTACGGCAGTAATACCTACTATGGATGTTTCGATTGTCGTTTTGAACTATCGGTCGCGCGCACTGGTGCGGCAGTGCCTGCGCGGGGTGTTAGTCGCGCAACCGCGCTGCCGTTATGAGGTCATCGTCGTTGATAACGACTCCGGCGACGGTTGTTTGGCCATGGTCGCTGAGCAATTTCCTTGGGTCGTGCGAGTGCAAAGCCCGACGAATCGGGGTTTTGGCGCCGGCAACGACCTTGGTATTGCCCGGGCGCGCGGCCGATACGTGATGATCCTGAACCCGGACATCGCCCTCTTCCCCGGGCAGATCGACGATCTGGTCTCTTTTATGGATGCCCATCCGCGCGCCGGCGTTGCGGGTCCGCGGCTGTTGTACCCGGATGGTACGGCCCAGGAGTCCTGCCGTCGGTTCCCGAGTTTCCTCATGCCGGTGTATCGCCGCACCGTGCTGGGCCACCTGCCGGGACCGAGGCGCCAGTTGGAGCGTTTCTTGATGAACGATTTCGACCATGCGGAGCACCGGATGGTGGATTGGCTGATGGGGGCTTGCCTGATCGTCCGGCGCGATGTTCTCGAGCAGCTCGGCGGGTTTGATGAAAAATTCTTTCTCTATTTCGAGGACCTCGATCTCTGCCGTCGCTGTTGGGATGCCGGGTGGCAAGTATGGTATGTGGCGAGTGCTTCGCCGGTACACTATCATCAGCGCCTGTCGGCGGGTGATGGCGTTTCGGCGCTGTTCAAGCCGGCCGCCTGGCAGCACCTCCGTTCGGCGGTGCGGTACTATCGAAAATACGCGAGTATGCCGCTGCCGGCGGCCAGCCCGTCGGGTCTGGACAGCAGGCGGCCGTCGGCGTAAGGTGATGGGGCGTTGGAGGCAATTTCCGGTATGTTGATCAAGAAAATCGGCATCGATCTTGGAACCACGAACACGCTCGTCTACGTCCCGCGGCGGGGTATTGTTATCAATGAACCCTCAGTGGTCGCGCTTTCGATTGCCGATAAAAAGATCCTGACGGTAGGGCAGGAGGCGAAGGAAATGCTGGGTCGTACGCCCGACACCATCGTCGCGGTGCGTCCGCTCAAGGACGGCGTGATTGCGGACTATAAAATGACCGCGGCCATGATCCGTTACTTCGTGAACAAGGCCCTCGGCGGCGTTCACCTCTTCCGACCCGAGGTCATGGTTGCCGTCCCCGCCGGTATCACCTCGACGGAACGGCGCGCCGTCATCGATGCGACGCTGGCCGCCGGCGCCAAGGCGGCCTACATCATTAAGGAACCGATCGTCGCGGCCATCGGCGCCGATGTTCCCATCGGCAGCGCGTCCGGGCACATGATCATCGATATCGGCGGCGGTACCGCCGAGATGGCGATCCTGTCATTAGGCGGTATGGTCGCGAGCGCTTCGGTACGGATCGGCGGTAACAAATTCGACGCGGCCATCGTGGAATACATTCGCCGCAAGTACGGGCTGGCCATCGGTGAACGGACGGCGGAGCGCATCAAGATCGATATCGGGTCGGCGATGTACCTGGAGGAACGGTTGAGCAAGGAGATCCGCGGCCGGGACATCATCACCGGATTACCGCGTTCCATCACGGTCACTTCCGATGACGTGACCGATGCCATTCAGGAAGAGTTGGAGGGCATCATCGCGTCGGCCAAAGAGGTGCTGCATCGTACTCCCCCGGAGTTGGCGGCCGATATCATTGATAAGGGGATGATTCTGTCGGGCGGGTCATCGCAGTTGAGGAATCTTGATCAGCTGTTGTCTCGGGCGACCGGGGTTTCTGCCTATGTGGCGGATGAGCCGATGCTCTGCGTCGCAAAAGGGACCGGCATCGCGCTGGAAAATCTTGAGAGCTACAAGCGCAGCATTCTGGCCATGCGCTAAGACGTGCGGACGTCCGGGGGTATCGTCGAGCGGTTGTCGCCCGGGTTTGGGGCAGGTACACTGACTAGTATGGAAAAATACACTCCCACCTGGCCGGTGATCGGGCACGCGACCGTCGTCGCAGCGCTTCGGCGTCACGTTATGAAGGGGAGTATCGGGCACGCCTATCTTCTGCACGGCCCGCGCCAGATCGGGAAAACCACCGTTGCAGAGCAATTCGCGGCGGCGCTTTTGTGTTCGGTGCAGGAGCGGGCGATCGCTTGCGACGAATGCCAATCCTGCCGGCAACGAGCCGCTGGCGTCCATCCGGATTTCCATATCCTCCTGCCGACCGTCAACAGTGAAACGACCTTCGGCCGTCCCATCATCACCCTCGAGCAGGTTCGGCAATTGCAAGCGGCGCTGTCACATCGCCCAGTGCTGGCCCGGCGCCAGGTGGCCATCATTGTCGGCGGTGATTCCCTTCAGGATAAGGCGGCCAACGCTCTATTGAAAACGCTGGAGGAACCGAGCGGGAATACAGTGTTGGTGCTGACCTGCGACGCACTGGAACAACTCCCGCTGACCGTGCGTTCGCGGTGCCGCCAACTGCGGCTTTCGACGGTGGCGACCGCCGCGATCTTCGATGCGCTCCGCGCGGGCGGCAGTTCGCCCTCCGTTGCCCGGCAGATCGCAGCACTGTCAGCCGGACGACCCGGCCGGGCGCTGCAGTTCCTGCATTCCAGCGATCAGCGAGAAGCTTATGTCGCCGGGCTAAAAGATTTTGGGCGCCTGGCGTCGGGAACGTTGAGCGAACGCCTGGCCGCCGCGAACGCGCTGCAGCAGCGGCTGTCGGCCGCGGATGACGCCAGTTTAGCGGAGGGTTTGCGACAGCAGCTGGAATTGTGGCAAACCGCCGCCCGCGACCGCCTGCTGAACGCCGCCGGCTGTCCTCATTTGTGCCAGTGGACAGTTGAGGATACTGCCGGTTCGTCCCCCGCACAGTGGCGGTTCTTCCTTGACACCTTACGCGATGTCCGCGCCGCCTTGGGGCTCAATGCCAGCCCGCGGCTCGCCCTCGAGGTGCTGTTGCTTTCCCTGCCGCGTTGACGCGGTAGCCTTGCCATTGTACGTTTGCAGTATGCTATATCGAAGCCCCCGGGTATTGATGGTCGGTTTTATTTCCTTGGTACTTTCAGGCTGCGTCGGGTTGGGTTCAAAACCGAAAGTACCTCCGGATGCCGGCGTGTGGCGCTCTCCATCCCAGGGCGAGCAGTGGGAATCGCGGCAGCGCTTGGTCACCAGGGGCGGGGTCCTTTCTCTTTCCAATGTCGGCGTGGAGGATCTTTTCTCCGATCCTCAGGATGCGCGCGCGATGTATTTGACCGTCGTCGGCGGCGGTTTGGTCTACACCTACGATGCGGGGGAGACCTGGCAGCAGGTGGCGGAGGTGGGCAATACGGCGGTCAGCGACGTCGCCATCGATCCCCGGCATACCTGTACCGCGTACCTCGGCGTGAGCAACCGTGCCCTGAAAACGGTTGACTGCAACCGGAATTATCGGGAGATCTATCTGGATCCGCGCCCGAATGCGGTCAGTGCGATTGCCGTGGACGGGGTGAATTCGGAGGTTATTTACCTCGGGACGTCCGGCGGCGATCTGCTGCGCAGCGTCAACGGCGGGGGGAGCTGGTCGCGAGTCTACCAATTCGCGAGTGGGGTGCAGTGGTTGCGTTTTGATCCCTACGTGCCGTCTCGAGCCTACGCTCTAACCTCCAGCAACGGGCTGTTCCGCAGCGTCGATGGCGCGTTGAGCTGGCAGAGCTTGGCGAACGGCCTGAAACCCTATTCCAAGGGCCAGGAGATCCGCAGCCTTCAATTCGTGAAGGATCAGGAAAATACTCTGTTCCTGTTGAACCGTTATGGCCTGTTGCGTAGTAACGACGGGGGCGATACCTGGCATCCGTTACCCCTGATCACACCACCGTTGAGCGCCAAGATCCTGGCGTTCGCGGTCAACCCCGTGAACAGCAAGGAAGTCTTCTACGCGACCGCCTCGACGTTCTATTTGTCCGCCGACGGCGGCGTCAACTGGGTGACCAAACGGCTACCCGGCCGCGCGGCCGTTCCGGCAGTCATGGCCATTCATCCGTTGCAACCCGGAACGCTTTATCTCGGGTTGTCTTTACCGCCGAAGAAATAGGGTCGGCGCCAGTCCACCTTTTCTATGCAGCACCCTCTCGTAGAACAACACCGCCCGGAGTTTGATGCCGTTATTGAAGCCGCTAAGGCGGAGCTTGGCGCCATTCGTACGGGCCGGGCCAATCCGATGATGGTCGAGCATGTCCAGGTTGAAGCGTACGGCGCGCGTACGCCGCTCAAACAATTGGCCTCGGTGACCGTGCCGGAACCGTCGTGCGTACTGATCGAACCGTGGGATAAGGGTATTGTCAAGGACGTCGAGCGCGCGCTGGTGGAGGCGCGGCTCGGGCTGACACCCTCCAACGAAGGCAATGTCATTCGACTCCGCGTGCCGCCGCTGACCTCTGAAACCCGCGCCGAACTGGTTCGGGTCGTTTCCGGCAAGGCGGAGCAGCTGAAAACCCGCCTGCGCGGCATTCGCGATGCGGTGCGCGAAGCGGTCGGCAAGGCGGAGAAGGCCAAAGAGATCACCCAGGACGACCGTTACCAGATATTCGAGGCCGTCGATAAACTGACCAAGGAGTATACCGAGAAGCTGAAGGGCATGGGTGACCGTAAGACGGACGAGATCAATACGATCTAGGCGAACGCGGCCAAGTTGGGTATTTCACGGGTTAACCCGTGAAATATTGTATCTGGACAAGCCGCATAAAAAGTGGTACAACTTACACGTTATTTGCTTGTTCGCGAACACGCTATGCTGCTGACAATTTTTTCCTTTTTGGCGGTTTTGGGAGTGTTGGTCCTGGTCCATGAGTTGGGCCATTTTTTCGCGGCGCGCCAGGCGGGTGTTAAGGTTGAAGAATTCGGGGTCGGATTCCCGCCGCGGGCGCTGGGCGTCTACCGTGACCCGCAGACCAAGCGGTGGGTGACCGTCGGGCCGAAGCGGCGCCAAGCGCCCGCCACCATCTATTCGTTCAACTGGTTCCCGCTCGGCGGGTTCGTGCGCATCAAGGGGGAGCAGGGCGAGGAGGCGTCGGACGCCGATAGTTTTGCTCACCAGGGTATCGGGCGCCGCGTGTGGATCATCTCGGCCGGCGTTACCATGAACGTCGTCGCGGCTTTCGTGCTGCTCAGTATCGGCTTTGCCATTGGGTTGCCACAGGTGCTTGGTGACCGCTTGCCGTACGGCGCCAAGGTTGTTAGCACGAGCGTGCAGATCGTTGAAGTCCGCGCCGGTTTGCCAGCCGCCGAACAGGGGCTGCAAATAGGGGACACGCTGGTATCATTGGACGGCAACCCGGTGACGACCCTGGAAGGCGTGCAGGCGTACGTTGATGCCAAGGTGAATACCCCGGTGACCGTGCGGGTGCGCCGTGGGAACGAGGTGGTGACAAAAATGATGACGCCGCAATTACTCGCCGAGACCGGACGCGGCGGTATCGGCGTACAACTGGTCTCCACCGGCATTGTTCGGTTTCCGCTCCCGGTGGCGGTCTGGCAGGGCGCGAAATCCACTGCTGGCTTGATCGTGGAGATTCTGCGGGCCTTCGGAGGTATCCTGACTCGTCTGGTGCAACGCCAGCCGGTCGATGTGGAGTTGAGTGGTCCGGTCGGTATTGCGGTCTTATCGGGGCAGGTCGTGCGCATGGGGATCCGGTATCTGCTGCAGTTTACGGCCCTGCTGTCCCTCAACTTGGCGATTATCAATTTCCTTCCTTTCCCCGCGCTTGATGGCGGGCGAGTATTGTTCCTCATGGTAGAGCGCTTCCGCGGGCGCGCCGTCTCCGCGAAATTGGAGGCGATCGCCCACAACGTCGGATTCGCCTTGTTGATGCTGTTGGTGCTGTTCATCACGTACCGCGATATTTATAAGCTGGTCGCGGGCGCTGCCGCACCCTAACTCTTCGCTGGCCATGCGGATACCGTTGCCGACCGACCATCCGCTCAACCTGCGCGATTTTTTGATGCGGTGCGGCTATTCCAGCCACTTCAACCCGCTCAGCAACCGCTTGAGTTTCATGCGCCGGTTCAGCGGCGGCTTGTATCCGCGCTTTCATTTATATATTGAGAAAGATGTCGACGGGAAGACCTATTTCAATCTGCACCTTGATCAAAAACAGCCCAGTTATCCAAACGCGCATGCCCACAACGCTGAATATGACGGGGCGTTAGTCGTCCGCGAAGGTGAGCGGCTCTATCAGCAGCTGCAGACCGCGTCGCTGCCGCAGCCGGCACCGGTCAGCCCGAAACGTTCGTGGTGGCCATGGGGGCGTTCCGCTGAATAATTATTTCTCCGCGTATGCGTCAAAGCCAGATGTTTACGAAAACCGACCGCGAACCTCCTGCCGATGAGCCCAGCATCAACGCCCGGCTCCTCCAGCAGGCGGGGTACACGGATAAGCTTGCTGCCGGTATTTACACCTACTTGCCGCTGGGGCTGCGCGTGTTACAGCGTATTCAGCAGATTGTGCGCGAGGAGATGCTGTCCGTCGGCGCCCAGGAACTCCTGATGCCCGCACTCCATCCGCGCGAGCCGTGGGCGACTACCGGTCGTTGGCAGGACCCGGGGCCGGCCGTGATGTTCCAATTTGAAGCTCACGGCGGTCAGGCCTATGGGTTGGGTTGGACCCATGAGGAGATCATCACGCCGTTGGCGCGCCGATTTATCCATTCCTATCGCGATCTGCCGGTGGCGGTATTCCAGATTCAGGATAAATTCCGCAACGAGCCGCGGGCGAAATCGGGGTTGCTGCGCGGGCGTGAATTTTCCATGAAGGACATGTATAGCTTCCACCGGGATGCCGCTGATCTCGACGAATTCTACCAGCGGGCCATCAGCGCGTACCGGCGGGTCTTCGAACGCTGCGCCATCTCCGCCGTGTTGACGGAAGCATCGGGCGGCGCGTTTGCGAAGTATTCCCACGAATTCCAGGTCGTTACGCCGTACGGCGAGGATATCATTTTCCGCTGCTGCGGCTGCGGCTACGCCCAGAACCGTGAGGTCAGCCAGTACGCCGCCGGCGACCCCTGCCCGAAATGCGAAAAGACCTTCGTCGAGGAGAAGGCCATCGAGGTCGGGAATATCTTCCGGCTGGGGACGCGCTTTTCCGACGCCTTCCACTTGACCTATCTGGACGAGCGGGGCCAGACGGTCCCGGTCGTCATGGGTTGCTACGGGATTGGGCCCAGTCGCGTCATGGGCGCGATCGCCGAGATTCACCACGATGAGCATGGACTGCGCTGGCCCTCGAGCGTCGCGCCCTTTGATGTCCATCTTGTCGCGCTGGGCAAGGACCAGGCGGTCATGGACCGCGCCGAGGCCGTCTACCAAAAACTGACGGATAGTGGCGTTGCGGCGCTCTACGATGACCGGCAGGGGACGACGGCGGGCGAAAAATTCCATGATGCCGATCTGCTGGGCATCCCCTGGCGGGCGGTGGTGTCCGCAAAGAGCGGGATGGCGGTCGAGTTGAAGGCCCGCGGCTCGAAAACCGCGGAGCTGCTGCCGCTGGATAAGCTGGTCGCAAAAATTCGCGCCTGACTATGTTCGATCGCTGGTTTAAAAAGACTTCCCACGACATTGGGATTGATCTGGGTACGAGCAACACCCTCGTGTTCATTCAGGATCGCGGCGTGGTCATCAACGAAGCGTCGGTCGTGGCCGTGAACACGCGTGCGGGGCAGATCCTGGCCGTGGGTCGCGAGGCGCTCAAGATGCAGGGGAAGACCCCCGCTCATTTACAGGTGATACAGCCGCTGGTGGACGGGGTCATCTCCGATTTCGAGGTGGCGGAAAAGATGTTGAAATATTTTTTTGACCGGGTCCACCGCGAACACCGGATGCTGACCCCGCGGCCGCGGGTGGTCATTGGGATCCCGCTGGATGTCACCGAGGTGGAGAAGAAGGCGGTTGAGGACGCCGTGATGTCGGCTGGCGCCCGCGAGGTGCATTTGGTGCAAACGATCGTCGCGGCTGCGGTCGGCGCGCGCCTTCCTATCCAGGATGCCTCGGGCAATATGCTGGTCGATTGCGGCGGCGGGGTCACCCAGGTGGCGGTGATCTCGCTCTCGGGCGTGGTGGCGTCCAAATCATTGCGGGTTGCCGGCAGCGAAGTGGACGTCGACATCATGAATTATGCCCGCCACGAATTCAACCTTTTGGTCGGGGAACGGGTCGCCGAAGAAGCGAAGTTGTATATCAGTCGGAGCAAGGAGGGCGCGCCGTTGCCGACGGTAAAGCTGCGCGGACGCGATTTGTTGACCGGGTTGCCGCGTGAGATCGGCCTGAGCGGCGAGCAGATGGTCAGCGCGTTGCGCCGGTCGCTCAAGAGCATCGTCGACGGCATCAAGTCGACGTTGGAGGTCACGCCGCCGGAACTCGTGGCTGATATTTACCAACGCGGCATTACGTTAGTGGGCGGCGGCGCGAGCCTACTGGGATTGCGCGAGGCGATCGTCGAGGCGACCAAAATGAAGGTCATTGTGGTCGATGATCCAATGACGTGCGCGGTACGGGGTATGGGATTATTACTCGAAGATGCCGCGCTCTTACGGGAGATCTCCATTCCATCGTCGCAGAACGACGACATCGTGCGCTAGGCCGCACGGTACCGTGCGGCCGGTGCTCGGAGGACACCATGTATGCGACCATCACTGCGTACCCGCCTGTTGAACCCCTGGGTTGTGGCGAGTCTGGCGGTCGCGTTGGTCGTCGGTCTGCACCAGCTCGGCTGGCTTTCGCCCCTTGAGGGCGTTTCAGCGATTGCCGTCCGCCCGCTGCAAAGATTGTTTGTGGCTGTCGGTACGACGATCAATGACGGGCTGGGCCAGGGGCGCAACGTAAAGGCGTTGGCAGAAGAAAATGACCAGTTGCGCGCCCAGCTCCAACGGCTCGCGGTGGAGAATCAGCGTCTGCAGCAGCAGGTCAGCGAGTTAGTGCTGCTCCAGGAGCAGGCGGAGTTTTTACGTCAGCGCGAGTTGCCGGCGGTGAACGCACGGGTCATCGGCCGCGATTTGTCGTCGGAGGCGCAGGTTTTGATTTTGGATCGCGGTCGTCACGCCGGCATCAAAGTCGGGTTGCCAGTCATCGCGAATGACGGCGTGCTCATCGGGCGCGTGGCGGAGGTGGGTGAGCAGTTGACGAAGGTGATGCTTTTGACCGACGGCCGCAGTGTTACTCCGGCGGCGATCGACGGGGCGGAGAACGCCCAGGGGGTCGTGAGCGGCGAGTTCGGGGTTAGTCTGAAGCTCGATCTCGTGCCCAAGGACGTGGCCCTCCACCCGGGTGATATCGTGGTAACCTCCGGTCTTGAACTCGAGATTCCGCGTGGGCTGGTCATCGGAACCGTCAGCCGAGTGGAGAGCGGCGGGTCGACATTTTTTCACGTTGCCTATTTGCAGCCGCTCGTTCCGTATCAATCCCTGCGCGTCGCGGCGATCCTCTTGCCGCGGTAATGGCAGTTTATGAACGCTCTTTCGATCCCCGTCGGACGGTGGTTACCGTGGGTGATTCGCGCCGTGCTGGCCGTTGCTTTGGTCGCGCTCCAGGTGAGCTTGCTGCCCTCGCTGCCTTTTGCTTGGATCGCGCGGATGAACCTGCTGGTCGTCTTGACGGTGTATATTGCGGCGACCGCCGGAGCGCGACGCGCTTTGGCGATCGGCATTGCCAGCGGGTTTTTCTATGACCTCTATCGTCCGAGCGCCTTTGGCGTCCATGCAATCAGCCTGATGGCGGCAGTCGCGGCCGTGGATATCGCGGCACGGCGGTTGGTCACCAACCGGACGCTGCCAGCCTTGCTGGCACTGGGGATGATCGCGAGCGTTGCCGCGTTGGCCGCCGTTTGGCTGGGTACCTGGGTATCGACTGCCGCCGGTTTGAGCGCCTGGCCCTGGTCGGTTGCCACCTGGCGATGGTGGATCGAGGGAATGTACGGTATCGCCGGACAGCTGATCGTACTGGCCGTGGTATTCGCCACCAAACGAGGCGGGGTTTGGGCCAGCGGGAGTTCGTACGACCTATGAGATTCCGTGCAGGCCATGATCCGTTCCGGGTGTCCGGCAGCGACCACCCCCAGCGCATCCGCCGCTCAACGCTTCCCGACGATTTTTCAGAGGCCGGGCCAGCGGGAGCCGGGTACCTGGGCGCATCGCTGCCGTTGGGGCGCATCCATGCCTGGATCGTTATTTTTACAACAGTGATCGCGGTGTTCGCCGTCCGTGCCGCGTATCTTCAGGTCATTGAGGGACAACGCTACCGCCAACTGGCGGACGGCAATCGCATCCGGATCCTGACCATCCCAGCTCAGCGAGGCATGCTTGCCGACCGATTCGGGCAGCCGCTCGTTTCCCATACGCCCAACCTTCGGGTTCAGGTGGTCCCGGTTGACCTGCCGAAAGCCGGCGCGGGCCGAGAGCTCCTGGTCGTTGAGCTTGCCCAATTGACGGGTGCAATGCCGGAGGACATGCGGCAGACCTTGGCAGGGTTGGACGAACTTTCGTATGAGCCGGTGGTTATCCGTGAGAACTTGTCGCATGATCAGGCCATTGCGCTGGCGTTGCTTTCCAGTCGCACGCCGGCCGTGAAGTTGGATGTGGCATCGCGCCGGCAGTATTTGAACGAAAAGATCCAGAGCCTCTCGCACGTGCTGGGTTATCTGGGAAAGATCGGTCCGGGAGAAACGACCGAAGCGCGCGCCCGCGGCTATGAGCTGTCGGATAGTTTGGGAAAGGCGGGGTTAGAGCAGGCGCTGGAAGACGCGCTGCGCGGCCGTAAGGGACGCGAGCAGATTGAGGTCGATGCCCGGGGCCAACGCAAGGAGGTCATCAACTACGAGCCTCCAACTGCGGGAACCGACATCGTACTCACCATTGACGCGGGGGCGCAGCAGGTGCTGGAAGACGCGCTGCGGCGTGCGTTGGCGGTCCATCCGCCTGGCCAAGGAGTAGGTATTGCGTTGGATCCGCGTAACGGCGAAATATTGGCGCTCGTAAGCCTGCCGACGTTCGATAATAATTGGTTTGCCCGCGGTATCCTGCCGTCGGAATTTTCCAGTCTGGCCGACGATCCGCAACGTCCGTTGTTCAATCGCGCGATCCAGGGGGCGTATCCGCCGGGCTCTACGATCAAACCGGTGATCGCCGCCGCGGCACTGCAGGAGAACGTCGTGACGGAACGCACCACCGTTTACAGCAGCGGTGGCATACGCGTCAATCAATGGTTCTTTCCGGACTGGAAGGCCGGCGGTCACGGCGCGACCAACATGACCTCGGCGTTGGCGGAATCGGTGAACACCTATTTCTACTATGTCGGCGGCGGTTACGATTCGTTCAATGGGCTGGGGGTTACCCGGCTGCATCAGTATCTCACCGGCGCGGGATTTGGAAAACCATTGAACGTTGAGCTGTGGGGGGAGGCATCGGGCCTCGTGCCGACGCCCGCCTGGAAGGAACAGGTTATCGGCCAGCCGTGGTACATCGGTGATACCTACCATCTATCCATCGGCCAGGGCGACCTGTTGGCAACGCCGATCCAGGTGGCCGCCGCAACGGCAATGATCGCCAACGGCGGCACGCTGTATCGGCCCCACCTCGTTCGTGAACGCAAACCGGCGGGTGCTCCGCTGGGGTCCCGTCAGCAACCCGTCGCACTGGCGAGTAACATTTTTTTACCCGAGCATCTTGCCGTCGTTCGGCGCGGTCTGCGGCAGGCGGTGAAGACCGGCAGCGCGCGCGCGCTCAATATGGCCTCCCTGCCGGTAGCCGGGAAAACGGGGACCGCGCAATGGTCCAGTACCCGTCCTAACCACGCCTGGTTCACCGGGTATGCGCCGGCCGACGACCCGCAGATTGTGGTCACCATCCTGGTGGAGGAAGGGGGAGAGGGGAGTGCGACTGCTGTGCCGGTTGCCAATGAGTTTCTGTCGTGGTGGTCAGTTGAGCGGCAGTAGCGTTTTGTGGATAACCCCCTTGACAGACATCGGAAGAATCAGTATCTTATCTCTCGTGCTCTAGGAATACTCCATCGCGTATGATGGAGTATGACGATAATGACTTCACTTTGGAATTTACATGAATCCCTATTTGACCCGTGAAGGGCTGGAAAAGCTGAAGAAGGAGTTGGACGAGCTCAAGTCGGTGAAACGCCAGGAGGTGATTAACCGTATCAAGGTGGCCCGCGAGCAAGGCGATCTGTCGGAAAATGCTGAGTACGCCGATGCCAAGGATGAGCAAAGCTTCATCGAGGGGCGTATCTTAGAGTTGGAAAATCTCACTAACAAGGCAGTCATCATCGATGCGGATGTGACGCACCATGACGTGGTTTCCCTGGGGATGACCGTCACCGTAGACTGCGGCGGGCGGACTCTGCGATATACCATTGTCGGTTCCAATGAGGCCGACCCGTCGCAGGGGATGATCTCCAACGAATCACCATTGGGGCGGGCGTTTTTAGGTAAACGGGTAGGAGAAAAGGTGCAAGTTATGGTGCCAAAAGGCGAGATGGAGTGCATGATCGTGGATCTGCGCCAAGTCGCCGCGTAACGCAGGGGTTCGGCAACTTCGTAAGATCCGCCGCCAGGGCTTGCCTTGGCGGTTTTTTGGGCGTTTTACCGCTTTGACGGGACCAGATTTTTTGGGTAAACTACGTGCAGCAGAAGCGGGCGTACGAGCGAGTGCGCGTACGATAGATTTGGGTATACTTTACTTCTCATGGATAAAAAAAAATCCGCCCTACCCGACGAGGGAACCGTTCGGCGGAAGAAGGCAACGATGGCGATGGCGGCGGGCAGAATGCCTTACCCGCAAGTTTTTGAACGTCCGCTCAGGGTCGTCGAAGCCCGAAAAAAACCACCGGGAACAACCGGGGTGACGGTCGGGGGCAGACTGATGCGGATTCGGACCATCGGGCAGCTAACATTCGCGGATGTCCATGATGGCAGCGGCCGTATCCAACTGCAGGCACAACGTTCGATGGCGGCAGAGGGGTACCAGGCGTTTTTGGACTTGCTGGATCCGGGAGATTTCATTTCCGTGTTCGGGGACCTGATGACCACAAAAACCGGGGAGCTGACGGTCGCGGTCCAGCGGTGGCAGCTGCTGGCCAAGGCGTTGCGCCCATTACCGGATAAATTCCACGGCCTGAAAGATCATGAACTCCGTTATCGGAAACGCTATCTTGATCTGCTGGTCAATCCGGAGGTGCGTACGCTGTTTCAGCAACGCTCAAGATTCATCACGGCGTTCCGGCGCTTCCTTGATAGTCGCGGCTTTCTCGAGGTGGAAACGCCAGTGCTGGAGCTGATTCCGGGCGGGGCGGAAGCCGAACCGTTCGTGACACACCACCGGACGCTGGATATCGATCTCTACCTTCGCATTTCGCTGGAACTGCACCTCAAACGCCTGTTGGTCGGCGGCCTGGACCGCATTTATGAGATCGGAAAAGTTTTTCGGAACGAAGGGATGTCGAACGAGCATTTGCAGGAGTTCACCATGCTTGAGTTCTACCAGGCCTACGCGGACTACGAGGATCTGCAGCAGTTTGTTCAGGAGTGCTATCGCGAGGTGTTGCAGGAAACGTTCGGGATGCAACAGTTTGAGTTCCAGGGCAAGCTATTGGATTTCCGCAAGCCATGGGCAGCGGTGGACTATACCGATGGGGTGCGGGCGGCATGCAAAGTGGATGTGGTCAAAGCAACGGACGATGAGTTGCGCCGTGCGCTCGCACGGCGCAAGATTGCGCATGAGCCCAGCGCGGGGCGGGGCCGCTTGATTGATCTCCTGTATAAAAAGACGCTGCGGCCGTCGTTGTTGCAGCCGACGCTGGTCATCAACCATCCGGTGGCCGTCTCGCCGTTGGCCAAGCGCCATCGCGACAACCCGGAGCTGACCGAGCGCATTACGGTGGTCGTTGCCGGCAGCGAGGTGGGGAATGGTTTTTCGGAGCTGAACGATCCTCTTGACCAGCGACAGCGTTTCGAACAGCAGGTGAAGCTGCGGGCGGCAGGCGACGCCGAGGCGCAGATGATGGACGAGGATTTCGTCGAGGCGCTGGAGCACGGTATGCCGCCGGCAGCAGGGTTTGGCGTCGGTATCGACCGGCTGTTCATGCTGGTGACGGGCCAGCCGTCGGTGCGCGATGTCGTGCTGTTCCCGACCATGCGCCCGGACGCGCCGAAAAAGATATGACGCGCGTGATGGCGTTCGGCACCTTTGACCAGTTCCATCCGGGGCATTTGTATTTCCTTCAGCAAGCGCGGCGGCTCGGCGACGAATTGGTCGTGGTCGTGGCTCGCGACCAGACGGTCGCGACGGTGAAGGGACATGCGCCGTTGCAGAGCGAAGAGCAGCGCTTGACCCAGCTTCAGCTGGTGGATGGCGTGGATCGGGCGGTCTTGGGTAATCTGGGAGATAAATACCAGGTTATCCGCGATTTTTCGCCCGACGTGATATGCCTGGGGTACGACCAGCGCGCGTTCATCGGGGATCTGCCACATTATTTTCCTCATATCAAAATCGTTCGCGTGCCGTCGTTCCATCCGGAGCGCTATCACTCCAGCACGATGCACCAGGCGTCCTCACCGGGAGCAGGGACGCTTGAGGCCCAACGATAACCCTTTTTTGTATGCTTGATCCAGCATTTATCCGAATTCACGCCAAAGAGGTGGAGGAAAACGCCGCGCGGAAAGGCGTCACCGTTGATGTCGGAAAAATTGTGCGTCTTGACGCCCAGCATCGCGACGTTCTGCGCCAGTCCGAGACCGTGCGGGCGCAGCAGAAGGCGGCTTCCACACACAAGCCGGATGCCGCAACACAGAAGAAGCTCCGTACCTTGAGCGCGGAAGCGCAGGAGTTTCGAGCGCAGGAGCGTGCCCTGGGGGAGCAATTGGATTCACTTTTGCGTCAGCTTCCGGCAATGGTCCGTCCGGACGTACCGGTCGGCAAGGATGAACGCGACAACGCAGTCGTGCGCCTCGTCGGCAAGCCGCCGTCGTTTGCATTTCCCGCCAAGGATTATCTGGCGCTGGGCGAAGCGCTTGATTTTATTGATGTAACGCGAGCCGGGAAGGTATCCGGCAGCCGATTCGGCTACCTAAAGAACGGCGCGGCCTTGCTGGAGTTCGCGCTGGTGCAGTATGCCCTTGACCTCTTGGTCCGTCAGTCCGGTTTCACGTTCATGGTGCCGCCGGTGATGATCGGTGAGGATGCCATGCGCGCGATGGGCTATCTGGAGCACGGGGGCGAGGCGGAAACCTACCATTTTCTTCAAGACCGGCTTTTCCTGGTTGGTACGTCGGAACAATCGCTCGGTCCTTACCATAAGGATGAGGTGCTCGATGCGGGGCATCTGCCGCTGCGCTACTGCGCCTTCTCGACTTGTTTCCGCCGCGAAGCCGGCGCTGCCGGCAAGGATACCCGCGGCATCCTCCGCGTTCATCAGTTCGACAAGCTGGAAATGTTCGTTTTCTGCAAGCCGGAGGATTCTGACCGCGAGCATAATGGCCTTTTGGCACTGGAAGAGAAGCTGATGCAAGGTCTTGGGCTGGCCTATCGGGTTGTCAATTGCTGCACTGGCGAATTGGGTTTGCCGGCAGCAAAGAAGTATGACATTGAAACTTGGCTGCCGTCCCAACAGCGTTACCGCGAGACACACTCTAGTTCAAACTGCGTGGATTTCCAGGCGCGACGGCTGAATATCCGATACAAGAATACTGCCGGCGGAAAAAACGAGTTTGTCCATACTTTGAATGGCACCGCATTCGCTATCCCGCGCATGATCGCCGTTTTGTTGGAACACGGGCAGCAGGCGGACGGCACGATCCGCGTGCCAACACCGTTACGCCCCTATCTTCCCGGCAGTCCGGAGGTGCTAGGGAAGTAGCCATGGCGCCCGTGCTGCCGACGCTGCTGTTCCCGCTCCGCACCATCGCGGAGCGGTGGAAGTTGCTGCCGTACGCCACGCCGCAGACGTATCAGTTCAGTTACCGGGTGCAGGTTCGTAACCCCGCGACGTCCCGCCGGGCGGCGCTGATCGCCTGCCCCTTGCCGCCAACGTTGCCCTACCAGCAGGTTCGCGACGTGCGGTATCGGACCAAACCAGACGGTTCCGAGGTTGAACCCCGCTACCATAACCGTTTCGATTGGTGGAACGTACAGCTGCCCGCCGGCGGGAGCCTGATGATCGGCTACGATGCGATCGTAAGCGTGAGTCCGCGCAGTACGGAACTTGGCGCGGATCTGCCGTTGAGGCCAGGGCCGCTGGTCGGCGACCGCTACTTTGAGGTGACCAAACAAGTGAAAGAGCTGGCGGCGGTCTGCGCTCGCGGAGTGCTCGACCAGCGCGCGTACGTAGCGCGCTGTTACACCTACGTCATCGGCCATCTCCGCTATGGACGACCGATCAGCGGATTGTACCGCGCCTCCGAAGTGCTGACCTTGCCTGAGGTGGATTGCGGCGGTTATGCCACCCTGCTGGGGGCTTTGCTGTTGGCGCGGGGCATTCCCGTCCGCCTGGTGGTCGGATTTTGGGCCGGGTACCCAGAGGCCGGCATGCATGCCTGGCTTGAATGCGACAATGGGAACGGCGCCTGGGCTGCCCTGGACCCGTCCGTTGAGCAGTTGTATCGGAACGGCCGCACGCAGAAATCTGGCCGGAGATTTTTTGTTGGCAGTGACCGGGTTGTGGTCTCTCTGGGCTCGGATCTTGAACTTCTTTTCGCCGGACGGAAGGTGTCCACACCGCTGCTGCAGCATCCTGCCGTAGCGGGGGAACTGGATGCCGCCTATGCCAACGTTACCGCCGTATCCGCATGAGTAACATGATCGCCATTGCGCTCGGCCCGAACTACCAGTCTGACGACGTGGCGCTTAGCCTCCGTCTCCTTTTTCAGCCGTGGAAATGGGTGCGAGGGAATTCGGTCGTTGAACTGGAACAGGCCTTCGCGCGTGAAATGTCGCTGCAAAACGCAGTCGCGTTCGGGACCGGTCGGGCGGCGTTAGCGGCTTGTCTTTCGGTGCGCGGCATTTCCACCGGCGACGAGGTACTGCTCCAGGCCTTTACTTGTGTCGCGGTTCCTAACGCCGTACGCAGCGTCGGGGCGGTGCCGGTTTTTGTTGACATCGATGTGAGCACCTACACGATGGACCCGCAGGCGTTAGCCGCACGATGCACATCCAAAACACGCGCCATCGTGGTACAGCATACGTTCGGGTATCCGGCAGACATGGACGCGATCATGGAGTTTGCGCGCGCCCGCGGGCTGTTCGTTATCGAAGATTGCGCCCATGCCATGGGGAGTGCGTACCGTGGTCGGCCGGTGGGGGCACTGGGGGACGTTGCGGTGTTCAGTTTTGGCCGCGATAAGCCCCTTTCGCCAGTGTTCGGGGGAATGGCGGTCGCGCAGGATTCAGCGTTCGTCGAAAAATTGCGCCACTATCGCGATGAGCGACTTTCTCCCGCGCCGGCCGTCTGGGTGGCGCAGCAGCTCCTTCATGCGCCGTTGACCGCGGCCGCGGGAGTCGCACACCGGTGGCGGACATTCGGGAAGGTATTTTTATTCCTGGTCAAGCGGTTGCGGTTGGTGGCGTTGGCGGTCGCTCCCGAAGAACGGCGGGGGAGGGTCGCTCGGTTTGGCCATTACCGCATGGCGAATGCCTTGGCCGTGTTGGCGTTGTGGCAGCTACAGAAGATCAAGAGTTTTTCTGACCATCGTCGCGCGATCGCCGGATACTACCGACAAATGCTCGCAGGGACCGGCGCAGAACTGCCGCCGCCGGATGGGGAAGAGCGGAGCGTGGCCTGGCTGCGCTTTCCGTTGCGGGTACGAGACCCCAAGCGGGTTATGACCATTGCCCGCGCCGCCAACATCTATCTCGGCGATTGGTATCGGCCCGTTGTTGCTCCTTCGGGGGTTGTTCTTTCCGCGGTCGGGTACCGGGAAGGGAGCTGCCCGCGGGCTGAACACGCGTCAGAGATGGCCATCAACTTGCCGACGCATCAACGCGTTTCGGCGCGAGACGCCGCACGTATCATCTCGGTAATTACGCCGGCGTTATGACCCTTCCCGCGTTCACATTCCACGAGGTCAAAGAGCGTTCGGTATGGGACGAGTTCGTGCGCAAGGTTGATCCGCATACCTTCCTCCAGTCGTGGCCCTGGGGCGAGTTCAATCGGCGGCAGGGTAACGACGTGTCGAGGTGGCAGGTTCATGCGGGTGGTACCGGCGGAACTCCGGTTGCGGCGATCCAGGTGGTACATATTCGGGCGCGTCGCGGCCGATTCCTCTTTTGCCCCCACGGTCCGATCCTGGCCGACCAAGGCGACGCAGTCGCGCTGAAGGCCGCGCTGGGTTTCCTGGTGGAGCAGGGGAGAGGGTGCGATTCCGATTTTGTCCGGGTCAGCAGTCTGCAACCGGACACCGATGTCCAGCGCCGGCTATTCCGCCAATCCGGGTTTCGTCCGGCGCCAATCCACATGCACCCGGAGCTTGCCTGGCTCCTGGACGTTCGTCCCGATGCGGCGGCGCTCCTGGCGGGTATGAGGAAGACCATGCGCCAACTTATCCGCAAGTCCCAGCAGCTCGGGATCACCGTCCGGGCAACGACCGCGGCGGCGGACGCCGAAATATTTTTGGATCTTTACCGTGGTACGGCCCAGCGCCAGCATTTTGTCGCTTTTACCGACCGTTACGTGGCCGATGAGTTGGCCGCCTTCGGCGACGACGTGCGCGTCCTATTGGCGGAATACCACGGTACCGTGCTGGCCGGGGCCGTAGTCGTTTTTTTCGGTCAGTCGGCGTTCTATCACCATGGCGCGTCGCTGCCGCAAAGCAGCAATCTTCCGGCGGCGTATCTCCTACAATGGGAAGCGATCCGGCTTGCGAAGCTTCGGGGCTGTCGGTGGTATAATTTCTGGGGGATAGCTCCGCCGAATCGCCCCAGCCATCCCTGGACCGGTTTAACGGCCTTCAAACAGGGTTTTGGCGGTTTTAGCGAGCCGTATCTTCATGCCCAGGATCACGTGCTGCGGCCGCGGTATTGGTTGAACTACGCCGTAGAATGCGCGCGTCGCGCGCGGCGCGGCCTGTAGCGCGCAGAGGAAGCCCATATGCGACGTCATTACGATTTTGCGCGTAAAACCTACCTTCGACCCCAGCGGCGGCGTTCACAGCAGGCAAGCCGCATGGTGCGCCGGCGATGGTTGCAGGCCCTTGGGTTGGCGTCAGTTTTCGTGCTGCTCCTGAACATCGGCGGACGGGCGGCGCACTGGTCGATTTCGGCGGTGCATGTCAAGGGAGCGAAATTCATCGAAGCCAGCCAGGTGGCGGCAATGGTTCGCGAGCAGATACAGCAACGGCGTTGGTTGGTCTTGCCGCAACGCGTCAAGTCGTTTTTTGATACGATGGCGCTTCGGCGTACTTTGGAGCAGCAGTTCCCATTCGCTCGTTGGAGCGTGGATAAGGACGGCTCCGGGGCAGTGCTCGTCACCATCCAGGAGCGGCAGGCGCAGCTGGTTTGGGTGGCCGACGGAAAAACGTACTACGTGGATGCTCAGGGGCTGTTGTTCTCCGATGTGCGCGCCGCAGAGAGCAGCGCGGATACTGCCGGTGTGATCCGCCACGACGCTTTGCTCGAGAATTTACCCGTTGTTCTGGACGAATCAAAAACTGCCGCCAGCCTGGGAACGGCTGCAGTTACGCCGGCGACCGTCGCGTTCATCCGTTCCTTGGCGGTGGCACTGTCGGACGGGACGATCGCGCTGCCCGCCGCCGTCGTGAGCTACCGTTACGACCCGGCGACGTATCGCCTGGCGCTGGAGACGGTACTCGGGTATGACATTTACTTCGCAGTGAATCAGCCCCTGAGCGATCAGATGGAAAAACTGAAAGTCGCGCTCCAGCAAGGTATCGCCCGACGCACGAATCTGCACTATATTGACGTCCGGTTCGGGCAGAAGATCTTTTACCAGTAAGGCGCGGCTGTTACTTTTTGAGCGGGTGGAAGCGGCGGTGCGTGGTTTCCGCGTAGCGGTCCGAGGCGTGTACGTAGCGGGTAGTCGTATCCAGCGATTCGTGGCCCAAAAGTATCTGGATCGCCGCTGGATTGGCGCCGCTCTCGGCCAGATACGTCGCAAAGGCATGGCGGATGGAGTGGGCCGAGAGCGGGACGTTGATGCCGAGCAGTTCGCGGTAGTGTTTTACTTTTGCCTGAACGTAATTGGGGGAAATTTTTTTATCCTTTTTCCCGGCATTGCGACCGCGGTACGGCACGAACAAAAAGGGTGACGGGCTGGTTCCGCGCTGTCGCTGATAGTTCTCCAGGTGCCGCTTCGCACGGTCGGTGAGGTACACGAACCGTTCTTTTTTCCCCTTGCCGCGGATGAAGATCCTGCCCTGGCGGTCGATCTGCTCCAGCCGCAGGCCGATGAGTTCCGAGATACGCATGCCAGTGGAAAAGAGAACTTCTAACATCGCCCGATTGCGCGCTGCGGCACTTTTGTTCTTTTCGAATTTTGATGGCGCTTCGATCAGGCGCACAATATCCTCGAATTCACCCACGCGCGGGTGCTTGCGCTCGGTCTTGACCAGCGTCACCGCATCCGGGGGCACGGGCGAGGGGTGGTCGTTGTCGATCAGGAATTTAAGGTAGCTGCGGAGGGCCGAGAGCATCCGGTTGATTGAAAAGCTGACTAACCGCGATTGTCCATCCTGTGATCCCGGCGTCTTTCGGTCTTGGGAGGTAAGATACGCCTTGTAATAAAGAATAATTTTTTTGTCGACGCGATCAAATGGTATGTTGCTTCCTCCTAAGAACGCCTGGAACACTTCCAGATCCCGTTCGTAGTTATATACAGTTTCTTGCGAGTAGTTGTCCGTCTGGAGGTGCAACAGGTAGTCATCCAAATGGGGGAGGGCAGTCACGGCGTTTTTGGCGCTCATAGAGGCATTCGCGTGTGAATAATTAAAACATCGTTCCGTCATCAAAAAAAGATTCGATCAATGTCCGCGCAGTACGTCAACAAGTTTCAGAATGATAGGACGTCAGGAGGTGCAGGTAGAAAGTCCCTTAGTAGGGGGGGGGGGGGTGAGGCGAAGGAAGAGGTGAATTATTGTCTCTCCGTATTTTAAGTGAGTGTAAGAGATATTATACTCATTAACTTATTTCATTTTATATTGACGGCTAAGGTGCCGTCAATGATGTTTTTTTGGCTTATTTTAGCCAACTGTGGATAACTTTAGTCCCCCGATTTCTATCCACTATTTTTATTATTATTGTGTTTATACAATGTTGGACGCCCAAATGATTATTTGAAATAAGAATTTTAAAAAAACATTTCAGATCAAGATCTTCCACTTTCTATTTTCTATGCCCGCTTCCGTTCTTATTTTTTCTTATACTACTTACCTATAGACCTTACCAAAGTAAAACGTTCTCAAATACGAGAGCGCCAGAAACGCCAGTGCCGCCTGGATGATATCGATGAGGCTAATGCCGTCTTTTGAGGCGAGCGTCGGCACCACGACTATGGCCATGGCCGTTAAAAACGATATGGCATCGTGCAGCATGGCATCCCGGTAGCTGATGACGATAGTCTCGGTCTCTTCTCCCTGGACCCTGTGCCGCCGGATGATCGATCGGTCGCGGCTGAATGCCAAGATCATTCCCGCTAAAAATATCAGTGGCGGCGTGATATTACGAATGATTTCTAAGGCGCCCTCAAGCTGATGGTAATAGGTTATGTAGAGGATAAAACCCGCGATCAGGTTGATCCACAGTAAGCCGCGGATGATATCGGCGGGCTTTTGGTCCGGCATAGATTAAGCGTCGCAAAATAATTTATGGCAGGTATTCCAATGGGTTGGCCGGAATGCTATTGACGCGGACTTCGAAATGCAAATGGGCACCGGTGGTGAGCGGGCCAGCTCCGCGAGTTCCCGGAGCGCCGCCGGAACGCGCGATCACCTGTCCCTTAGTCACGAATTGTTTTTCCTGGACATCGATACGCTAAACGTGGCCGTAGACGGTCGCGATGCCGTCGTTGTGGATGAGCATCACATAGCTGTAGCCACGCGCTCCCCCATCCTTCACCTTCGCTACATATCCCGCCTCGGCGGCGTACACTTTTGATCCTTGTGGCGTACGGATGTCGATCGCTGGATGTTCAAAGATGTGACGGTACGGGTATTCGGGGTCGCGAAAATATGCGGTGATGTAGCGGCCGTCGGTCGGCCAGCGCAGGCGGGGCTTTCCGAGCGCATTAAAACGTTCCGACTCCTGGCGTCGCTCAAGTTCGGCCCTGATCTTCTTTTCGATGCCAACGATGTCGCTGTTGAGCTGCTGCTGTTCGAGTTTCAACTCCTGAACGTAGGACGAGAATTTTTTCTCTGAACGCTCGGTTTCCTTCAGCAGGTTCGCCTGATGTGCCGAGTGCTCCGTCAGGTCCTGCCGCTGATCTTCAAGCGTTGTTTTATACTGCTCTTGTTCGGTGCGTTTCGCGACGAGCGCTTGCTGCTGTAACTCTAGTTCAGCCTGGAGATTTTTGAGTTTTTGGAGCGCTTGCTGTAAATGTTCCTGAACGTCCTGAAGGCGCTGGTAGTAATCGAAAAAATCGGAAAAGGTTTCGTTGGTCACCATGATCTCCAGGTAACTGACCTGGTCGTTCTGGTAGATCAGTTGGAGCAACTGGCGCAGGCGTACGCGCTGTTCATCGATCTTCTCCCCCTGCGTTTCGATGTCTCCGGCGGTGCGCTGGATCTCCAGATTGGTTTTCGCGATTTGTTTTTTGGTCAGTTCGATATCGAGCTCCTTCTTGGCGATATCGTTTTCCAGGAGTCGGAGTTGACCGCGCAACGTCGCCGATTCCTTTTGGGATTCCTTGATGCGCTGCTGGTACAGCTCGATGCGTTTTTTGATCTTTTCGATCTCCGATTTTCTATCTTCGATCTCCTGGTTATACCCGCTGACCGGGTCATTGGCTGCGACCGCCGGCAAGGATAGTAATATCAGCACCGTCAGGCAGGTCAAAAAAGCGCTCCCCCACCCCCACCAGCGGCGTCGCTTTATGTCGAGTCTACCCCCCATAGGAGAACGTTAGCTGAGAGCATTCGCCGCGCGCTTGAGACGCGCGACCGAGGTAGTTTTGCCGAGCACCGGCAGGATCTCGAACGGTCCCGGGCTGGCACGGCGGCCGCTCAGTGCCACGCGCAGCGGCCAAAGCGTTTCGCCATTGCCCCATTTCCGCTCCTCCATCATGCTTTTCACCGCGGTTTGCAGTCCGTCGGCGGTAAGGCGGTCGTCCGGGAGCCCCTCCAGCAGTCCGGTGAGTGCCATGAGTACGGTTTTGCAGTCTGCCGCCGTTTGGCTGCGCCAGGGTAGCATCGCGGGGTCCAACACGGGGTCGTCGAAGAAATATTGAACCAGGGGCGGGAGTTCGTCCAGACGTTTCAGGCGGCTCTGTTCGAGCGCGATCACACGTTGCACGAAGTCGCGCGGCGTTGACGGTTTGAGTAGTCCAGCGGTTTGTAATACCGGGTAAGCCAATGCGACCAGTTGGTCGGTCGGTAGGTGGCGCAGATACATGCCGTTGATCCAATCCAGTTTTTCACGGTTAAATACCGCACCGCTTTTATTGACTCGTCCAAATGAGAATTTTTCGATCAATTCTTGAAGGCTGAACACCTCCTGCTCAGTGCCGGGGTTCCATCCCAGGAGCGCCACGAAATTCAGCAGGGCGTCGGGCAGATAGCCGGCTTCGCGGTACTCGTCCACGGCGACGTCGCCGGTACGCTTGGAAAGTTTGGAACGGTCCGGATTCAAAAGTAACGGCAGGTGAGCGAACGCCGGCGGCGTCCAGTCAAGGGCCTGGTAGAGTAAGATATGTTTTGGCATCGAGGGCAGCCACTCTTCACCCCGGACGACGTGCGTGATCTTCATTTCGTGATCATCAACGACCGACGCCAAATGGTACGTCGGGAAACCGTCCGTCTTCATCAGGATCTGGTCATCCAGAGTTGCCGCGTTGAAAAGAATGCGTCCGCGGATCAGGTCATCGCAGGCGATCGTCCCTACCTGTGGCATCGAGAAGCGGATTACCGACGGTTCCCCGGACGCCGGCGCGGTGTCGGTGCGCCCGCGACAGCGGCCGTCGTAGCGCATGGGAAGCTTTTTGGCCTCCTGGTCCCGTCGAAGCGATTCAAGCCGTTCCGCGGTGCAGGTGCAGCGATAGGCGTGTCCGGAGGCCAGCAGTTGTTCGGCGTAGCGCCGGTACAACGGCAGCCGCTCGGATTGGGTGACGGGTTCGTGGTCGAACGCAAGTCCGGCCCAACGCAAATTTTGGATGATATTCTCGACCGCGCCGGGCACTAGCCGTGCTTGGTCGGTGTCTTCAATGCGCAGCAAAAATTCGCCCTGCTGCTGGCGAGCATACAAAAAATTGTAGAGCGCGGTTCGCAGGCCGCCGATGTGCAGCTTGCCGGTCGGACTGGGCGAAAATCTAGTGCGTACGTTGGCCATGGGCGTCAATCAAAGCGTAAAAAGGGAAGAGGCAAACAGCAGCGATGATGCGCGGGAAACGGGACGGTTGGCGTCCGAGGCGGTAAAGCCATTCGAAGCCGTAGTTGCTGAGCCAGCGCGGCGCGCGCGGTATTCTTCCGGACCAATAATCGAACGCTCCACCCACGCCGATGGCCACCCGAATCCCGGGCAGATGCATCCGTTGGGCGTAGAGCAGGCGTTCCTGTCTCCCGTGCCCGAGCGCTACCAGCAGTACGTCAGGATGCGCCGACCGGATGCGGTCCAGGATCTCGCGTTTCGGATGTTCCGGGTCGTCAATGGTACCCCCGTCGTCCACGCCCACGATCCTCAACCCCGGGATCTGGGTGCGTAGGTTTTGCGCGGCGGCCGCGGCAACGCCCTCGCCCGCTCCCAGGAGGTACACCGCGCTGCCAAGAGACGCCGCTTCTCCGAGCAGGACATATGCCGCGTCAACGCCTGCGATGCGGATGCGGATGTGCTGGCGGAGCAGCCGGCCAATGGCGACAAGACCGTATCCGTCGGGAAGTGCCAGATCAGCCGCCTGTAATGCGGTGCGTAATCGTAGGTCGTTGCGGCTGGCCAGGAGCATCTCCGGGTTGGGGGTGGCTACCAGGCGGAAACGGTCACCGTTGAGGCAGCTGCGAAAATATCCGCGCAGTTCAGCCATGTCCAGCTGGTGGAGTGGTATGCCGCAAAGGACTCCGGCAGGCTGCAGAGCGCTTACCTTAGCGGCTGCCGAGGGGGAATTCTGCGAGTTTGGCATACTCTGGACCATCAGCGGTCAAAATGCTCTGATACAACGTCAGCATGGTAATGAGCTGTGGATTTGTATCGGTAGCAGAAAGCTCCGGAAGTTTGCCGACAGTACTTTTGACCCGTCCGAGCGTCACGTGCGGCAGCCATTGGTGCACGTCGCGCGGCAGTCCGAGGCTGGCAATGGTCGGCAGGAACGCACGACGGAGCCGAATGAGGTTTCCCGCAGGGTCGCCGCAGGGCAGAATGATGACCCTCGCCGGACCGGCAGGCGGCAACGTCGCCAACTTTTCCAGCGTTACCGCGAACGGCGAAGTACACCCGGCAATTTCTCGTCCTTGCGCGGCCATCGCGTTCGCCGCTTCACTGCCCACGTCGTTTCCCAAGAAGCGGAGGGTCAGATGCAGCTGGGCGGGATCAACCCAGCGGACCTTCCCTCGTGGAATTTGACCGGAAAGACGCTTGATCAAGTCAGCGGCAGATTGTACGCCTTTCAGCGGTAGCTCTGCGGCCAGGAAGCAACGCCAACCCATAACTTAAAATAAAAATGTGCTAACAAGTGTAAAAATTATACCATGATTATTGGTTTTTCGCAATCCCGATACCGGAGGAGTTGCGGCAAGCTGCATGCTATACTAAGAAGGCCGTTCACGGTCCCAGGACTATGCCAATAGTGTTTTCCGCCATTGCCTCTCACTCCCCCCTTCTTTTGGAGCGCGTGGGAAAATCGAATCGACGGCGTCTGAAAACGACCCTCGAATCGTATGCTGAGCTCGAGCGGTTGTTGTATGCCGCCAAACCCGAAACGTTGGCCGTGATCTCGCCGCACGGTGACGTGTTGCCGGATGTGTTTAGCATCGGCCTGGCGCACCGTTTCACTGCCGATTTTTCGGCGTTCGGAGATTTTAGTGCACAGCCGGAGTGGCGTGCAGATCCGGTCACGGCGCAGTCTTTACGGACGGCTGACGAGTCCTCGCGCCAGGTGCAGCCGCATATCTTAGGTACCCAGCGAACGCTTGACCACGGCATCACGGTGCCGGCGGTACTGCTGACTCCGCACCTACCGAGTATTGCGCTTTTGCCGTTCCGTACCGCCGGGCTGGCGGCCACCGCCCATTGGCGGTTCGGCCAGCATATTGGTAGCGGCCTGCGCACCTCGCCGCGAAGGGTGGCGGTGATCGCTTCAGCCGATCTTTCGCACCGGTTGTCAAAAACATCACCCGCAGGTTTTTCACCGCAGGCAGCCGCTTTCGACCGTCAGCTTTTGGAATACGTTCGACGGGGTGATGCCGCCTCGGTCATCGGCCTGGATCCGGCGTTGGCGGCGGCAGTCGCCTGCTGCGGCCATTTGCCGATCGCGTTCTTATTGGGGATCTTGGACGGCATGAATGTCACCCCATCCATCCTTAGCTACGAGGGGCCGTTCGGCGTCGGGCATCTCATGGCCGCCTACCGTTTCGGCTAAGTCGCTATGGACCAAGCAATAGATGAGGGACGCACCATCGCCGAGCTGGTGCCGCTGCTGCGGTTGCCGCGCGGGCTCGGTCTTTTTGATTATCGCGTCCCGCCCGGCCTCAACGCCATCGTTCCCGGGCAATTGGTTGATGCCACGTTCCGCGGACGGCTTTGCCCGGCCGTCGTTTGGCGCCTGAAGCCGGAACCGCAGCCGTCGGCCTATCGCTATCAGCAGGTGCATGCGTTGCTTGTGCCTGAACCTTGGTTGACGGATGGGCAGCGGGTACTTGCCGAGTGGATGGCCGGCTACTATGCGCAATCGCTCGCCCTGGTGGTGAAGGCAATGACCCCAACTCCGACGTTACGTCCCCAAGATCTTCCTCCCCTTCCTCCGTTAGCCAACAATCACGCCGGTACCGGTTTTGTCGTCCCGACAGGATTTGCGGCGCTGCTGCAACAGGATGAACTTTCGCTGCCCGCTCTGGCGGCGACGGTTGCAGCGGCATTTCGGGCCGACCGGCAGGCACTCCTGATCGTGCCCGAGGAAAACGACATCGAGCGGGTGAGCTCTGTTTTATCAACGCTCTTGGGCGGCCGCATATTCCGTTTTCCGGAACTGCGGCAACGTCAGGCGATTATGGAGCTGTGGGTGCGGGGCCGCCGCGGGGAAGCGCTGGCCGTCGTGGGAACGAGGAGGGCGGTTTTCGCTCCGTTACCGCGACTGGGGTTTGTGGCGGTGCTCAATGAACACGATGCGAGCTTGAAGCAGTGGGATCAGAATCCGCGCTACCACGCACGCGAGGCAGCCGCGATCGTCGCCCAGGCCGCCGGTGTACCGGTATTGTATTTCAGCCGTACGCCCAGCGTCGCCTCCGTATGGCGTCGGCAGCAAGGGCAGATCTCCACACTCCCCTCTCCGGTGTCCGTTCCTGCAGCTCCAGTCGTTACTGTGGATCTGCGCCAGGAATACGCGGCCCGTAATTTCAGTCCGCTCAGCCGTTTGGTCGCAGACCATTTACGGAAAACGATCCCTGGTCGCGGCCTGCAGGCGGTGCTACTGGTCCAGCGCAAGGGGGCCGGGGGCTTTACCCGCTGCAAAGATTGCGGTTTTGTGCCGCGTTGTTCCACGTGCGATCTGCCATTACGTCCGGTCCAGGCGCAATCAAGCGATTCTCTCACCGGGTTGGCGGCCGATCTGCGCTGTTATCGTTGCGACACCACTGCGGTGCTGGCTCCGTTGTGTCCGCAATGCCGCGGTTCAAGGTTTTCCCCGATCGGTAGCGGCGCCCAAAAGGCGCTCACCGCGGTGCGGCAGCTTTTGCCGGAAGCAACGGTGGCAAGTTTCGATGCCGATATTCCTCGGCGTCAGCAGGAAGAGGTTGCTGAGGCGATCGTTGGCGGCCGCGTTGACGTGCTGGTGGCGACGCGCGCGGGACTTTCCTTGCCCGGCGTCAGCGGGGTAGCCATGGTTTGCGCGCTTGCGCCCGATACCACCTTGCAGTTACCTGATTTTCGCGCCGGCGAACGTACGTTGCAGGCGTTAGCGGCGGCGCAGTCCGTTGCCCGCGACGTTTTGATTTTGCAGACATTGTACCCAGAGCATCCGGTGTACCGATCGTTGGTGGAAAAATTGCCGGACCTTTTTTACCGGCATGAACTTGAGTCCCGGCAAGCGCTTGGCTACCCGCCGTTTTCCCAGATGGTGCGGCTTATGTGCGTTCATCATACCGAAACCGAGGCGCGCAGCGAAGCGGAACGCGTTGCCGACCGCCTGCGTAAACCGCTCGCCGCACAGCAGATCACCCTCCTTGGTCCCCAGCGGTCGCACGCCGTCACGCGCCGGGGAAAATCGGTCTGGGAAGTGCTCCTGCGGGCAGCTATTCGTCCCGCGGACTCGCATTTCCCGCCCGCACCGCTCTCCCCGGCCGGAGTACCGTGGGCGCAACTGCTGTCAGAGGTTCCGTCGTCGTGGGTCGTCGATGTGGACCCCGAGGAGATCTGATGCGCCGAATTGTCCACACCCGGGTCATACCGCCATTGACGTACCCCGCATTTGCGTCTATACTAGGACATCAGCCGTAGCTTGCAGTCCCCTGCCCGGGGGATTTTCGTTTCCCGCGGGCGTCGTTTCGGCAATTGGTGCGGCGGTAAGTGGTCAATTGACAATATGCCGCAGGGAAATTCTAAGCGGTCCTCTATCAGTCGGCTCAAAACCTACGTCGCATTGCAACTCCAGGCATACTACAGCGGCGACTGGGAGGTGTACGACCGGCTGGAGCAGAAGATCCGCAGTCTCGAGGAAAAAATAATCCAGTAGGCGGACGTTCGTAGCGCCGGTATCCTTTACTTGATCCAGCGGCAAATGAGGTTGGCTTCCAGCGTATCATATAGTATCGTATACGTATCTCTATGGCAGCAATTCCCCTGCGGTATTATCCGGCCAAGGTGCTGCGAACCGTTGCCGCACCGGTGAAGGCTTCGCGGGCTGCTGAGTTCCGGCAGCTCTTTTTCGACATGGCAGAAACGATGGCCGGTGCTAACGGCATCGGACTGGCGGCCCCGCAGGTTGGCACGTTGAAGCGCGTAATCGTCGTGAGCACCAGCGATGGGCCACTGGGGCTGCTCAACCCGGAAATTGCGGACGCTTCCACTCGGTGGGATTCCGGCGAGGAAGGTTGTTTGAGCATTCCCGGGGTGTTCGGACTGGTCAAGCGCGCACATCAGGTCAAGATCAAGGCGCTCTCCATTGACGGAGAACCTTTGGATTTTTCGGCCTCAGGGCTGTTCGCCCGCGTGTTGCAGCATGAGATCGACCATTTGAACGGCATTCTCTTTATTGACCGGATGCATAAATTAACCAGCGGCGCGGACCGTTTGCGCGAGCTGTGGCGGGCCGGCACGGCCTTGTAGCATGGATATACCGCGAACAAAGCTGGTTTTTTTTGGCACACCGGCGTTCGCGGCGGGCACTCTTGAGGCGCTGGTCGGCGCTGGCTATCCGGTGGTGGCGGTGGTTACCGCCCCTGACCGCCCCCGTGGCAGAAGTGGGGCACCAGTCGCCCCGCCGGTGAAGTTGGCGGCCGAGCGTCTCGGCATCCCCGTACTGCAGCCTGGCAAACTGTCGACGCTGCCGGATCTCGTGCGTCCTCAGGAACCCTTGCTGGGGGTTCTTTTCGCCTACGGCCGGATCCTGCCGCCGCAGGTGCTCCAGATGTTCCCGCACGGTATCCTCAATATTCACCCATCGCTTTTGCCTCGCCACCGCGGCCCGGCCCCGGTCGTGGGGGCGATCTTGGATGGGTCCGCGACGACCGGGGTCACCATCATGATCCTGGATGACCAGATGGACCACGGGCCCATCCTTGGGCAGCAGCGCGTGACCATTGCACCCGAGGAAACGGCACAACAGCTGACGTCCCGATTGGCTGAAGTTGGGACCACGCTGCTGCTCTCGCTGCTTCCCCGGTATGTGTCCGGCGCACTGCACCCGCACCCGCAACCCGCTGCCGGCGCGACCGTGACGCGTGAATTGCGCCGGGAAGATGGAGCGATCGTCTGGGAACGAAGCGCCCGCGATTTATACAACCAGTACCGGGCGTGTGATCCGTGGCCCGGTTTTTATACGTGGCTGGGCAGCCGCCGGTTGAAACTTTTAGACGTCGGACTTGACGATGCGGTATCGCCGGTCCGAAAGCCGGGGATTCTCCAGGCAGCAGACGGGAAAGTGGTTATTTCTGCCGCTGCAGGGGCTTTGGTCATCGGCCGTTTGCAACTTGAGGGTGGGGTACCGATCGAGGCGTCCGCATGGCTCCGCGGCCATCCTGACGCGCGAGGAGCGCGGCTGCGCACGCCCCAACCACCAGCACCCACCCGATCCCCAGCGGATGATTCAGGTACGGCGTGAAAATATTGGCGACGGCGACGGCTGCCAGCGCCATCGCAAAGCTTTCTGAGATCCCGGCTATGCCGGGATCTCTTTTGCGGGCCAGGAAAGGTGTGAGTATCAGGGTCGTCAGCCATGCCGCGTAGATCAGAGCTCCGAGCATCCCCAGTTTAAGCGCGATATCAAGGTACCCCCACTCGAAGGCGAACGTCGTATACCACCCATCGGGCTGTTGGCGGAGAATGCGGGGGTCCTGCGTGCGGTAGGAAACGGTTCGGCCAAAACCGCTGCCCAGCAGCGGGTGTTGCCCAATGGCTGCGGTCAGGGGTGCCAGTTGGCTGCGCCGTGTCGACGCCGCTGGTTCCCGCTCTAGTCCGGAGATGCGCTGCAGCAGCACGCCGCTGCCGTAGTTGCCAGAAACCAGTGCAACCAGAGACTGCTGGGTGAATACGACAAAGGCGAGCAGGAACAAGATCAGCAGGGCGCGCCAACGCAAGGCGTAGTGGAAAGCAGCTACGGCGAGCACCAAGAGGGAACCGACCGCCGCGGCCACCCAGAAGCTGCGTGATTGACTCACCACGATCGTCGCTGCAGCAGTGTACCAAACCACGCCAGCCGTGATCGTATCGGTAATGCCGGCAAAAGCACGGCGGCACAGCAAGGCTAAGAAAACCATTGCGCCGGCCAGCGCGTAGAGGTGCGATTGGAAAAAAACTCTGACGAGCGTTCCGCTGACGGGTGTGATCTCGCCCATGCCGCTGTCGCGGATGAGCTGGTACCAGGGGCCAAGGATTGACGCGGGCAGGTGCCCGAATGCCCAGAGTGTCAGCAATGTCGCCGTGCCGAGGACCAGCGTTCCGGCCGCCAGCAGCTGCAATACCCGGTGGAAGTCTTTTGGCGTTGCCAGCGCTTTAATGACCGCCGGCAGCAGAAAAAAATATAACCATGCGTTGGCGTCCAAAAAAACGTTATTGAACGGGTGATGGATCAGCCCGTTCAGTGCGGCGTACCCGGCGGCGACCGCCAGGAGCGCCGCCAGCCGATCCCGGATCCCACGAGGGGGTAAAATGCCCTTGCGTTCCCGTGCCCGGCGGGCGAACCATACCGCCATGACGATGATGAAGATGATCATGCGCAGCGGCAGGCGGTCGCTCCCGAGCGGTACACTGAACCAATACCCTTTGCCCGCGAGCAGCAGATCAGCGAACGCCGCATAGACTCCCCAGCGCAGGTCCCGCAGCGTCGCGATCAGTACGAGTGCAGCGATGGCCAGTGTGGCTAGTGTATGGAGTCCCGGGCGGAAAAAAGTGGCCGCAAATAATATCAGGGCCCCAAAGGAGCCCGTTAACGACCAGCCGAAGAATTTATCAACGAGACGCATATGTGCTAGCGTCGTTGACCCGGGTGCAATATTTGGCTGACCCCTGCTAAAAGCAGGCTGAGCGGGAAAAGAGCCACGGCACATCCTGCCGCAAGTATTCCGTGGTGTTTCCGCAGATAGCGCACCAGGGAACGGTTGAATATCCATTGCCGTCGCACCGATCGGATCTGCCCGAAACTCTGCCCTCCATGGTGGTTGACGCCGGCTTTGGCGCAGTACCATACCGGCAGCCCCTGGTCGTGTGCGCGCTTGCACCAGTCCACTTCCTCGAACCAAACGTGGAAATGCCCGTCCATTGGTCCAAGTTGCTGGAACGCCTTGCGGGTGATGAGAAAACAGGACCCGGCGACCTGCGGCGCTGGCTGGGTGGCCGAGTAGTCGAAATCCGCGGCGAAATAACGGGTGAACGTCGGCAGGCGCGGCAGCACGTGGTGGATCTTTGCCAGCAAAAGCAGCAGCGCCGGAACGGTCGGCAGTCCGCGAACGGATGGTTGTGGTCTGCCATCCAAGTGGTAATGCCGGGCGCCGACGATCGCAGCGCCGTGTTCACCAGCGCAATCAACGAGAGTCGAAATGGCGAGCGGTTTCAACACCGTATCCGGGTTCAGGAGCAGCAGGTAGTCGCCGCGCGCTTGCTCGAACGCCAAATTATTGGCCCTGGCAAAACCCAGATTGTCGCCGGCAGCGATGACCCGCAGGTCAGTGATCTCGGAACGCAGGCGGTTGGCTATTTGCAAACTGCCATCTCCCGACGCATTATCGACCACGATGATCTGGTCGCGGCAGTGTCCCAGCGCGCCGTTGATCGAGCGCAAACAGGCCTCCAGCACGCCGGCGCTGTTCCAGCTGACAATGACGATGGTGACCAGCGGCCGTTCCATAAGACTAGACCGGAAAATCGTGCTTGCAGGCGATGATCTTTCGCGCCGTGCGATAGCGGCGGACTTCCGGAAGCCACGGTAGCCACCGGTAGGCAAAACGTGGCAGCCAGACGCTCATGGTGCCGCCGGGACGGACCCGGAAGAGCGCTTCATCGATCCACACACCGATCTTGCCGCGTCCCGAAAGGGTGAGAAAGAGGTCCCAATCCTGAAAACGCCTCAGCGTTTCATCAAACCCGGGAAAATCGGCTCGTCGCAAGAGCGACGTCGTATGAATGTAGGGTTCCTGGCGCAGGCGAGCAGGATCATATGGCCAAAGACGGAACAATTTATGGCCGAAAAAGAACGAAGAATACGCAAAGGCAGCGGATGGTGAAGCCGCGAGAGTTTGGTAAAAGGTTTCGATTGCGTTGGATTTAAGTTTTATATCAGCGTCGCAAAACAGAATATAGGGCGCACTCCCCTCCCATGCTCCCCTATTTCTAGCGGTTGACGCTCCTCTATTCTCCTGCCGGACTATTCGTATCGGCAGTCCAACGCCAATCGACGCATCAAGCGGAATCGACGAACCATCGTCAACGATGATGACTGAAAAATCGCCGAACGTTTGCTGACGCAGGCTTTGCAGGCACTCCGCGAGATCCTTGGCCTGGTCAAAAACCGGGATAATGACATCGATCTGCGGCATGGTTACGAAAATATCTCACGAAATTGCGCCGTGCGGCTTTCCCACTGGAATTTTCGAGATACCAGGTCCTGGCCCTGGGTGCCGATGCGGTGGGCGAATGACGGGTCGCTCAGGTAGCGATGCAACGCCCGCGCCAACGCGTCAACATCATTCGGCGGAACGAGAACCCCGCTCACGTTGTGAATTACGGCTTCCCGCACCCCTGGAATATCGCTGCCGATGACCGGCTTGCCGAAACTCGCCGCTTCCAGGTACACCATGCCAAAGCCCTCGCGATCGCCGTCCAGGTCAGCGAGGGGAGTAGAGACGACGAGATCGCACGCTTCATACCAAGCGGAAAGCTCTTGGTCGTCGACCTGCCCGGTAAAAACGACTCGGGGCGTTAGCTTCCGACGCTTGACTTCGCGTTCCAGCACCCCGCGTTCCGGACCGTCGCCAACAATGGCGTAACGTAGCGCCGGAATGACCGAAAAACGCTGGAGTAGCTCAAGCATTACCCGGTGATTCTTTCTCGGTACAATGCGCCCGACGGTAATTGCCAACTTGGCGTTGACGAGCCCGTAGCGCTGGCGTAATCGGTCGACGACGGTCTGGGGAACGCGATGCGGCGCAGACACACCCGGGGTAATGACTGATATCTGTTCCTTCGCCAGCCGGTAACGGGTTCGCGCGAACTCTTGCGTCGCGTGACTGTTGGCAACGATACGCTGTGCACCCCGGAGGATGCGCCCGGCGAGCCAACGGCGCCTTCCCCGAGGGATTGCAATGTCCATCCCATGAATACTCACGACATAGGGTATCCTTTCTCGGCGCTGCAGGAGCCACGCCACCGTACCGTAGGGCAATACCTGTCCGACCCACAGCACCTCGGGTCGGACCGTCGGCATCAGATTTTTCAGTGTTTGCAGTGTTTTTTTCCAGCGCGGCCATTGCAACGTGCCCGTGGAAAGTAGCGGCTGACGAATGATGCGGTAACGTTGCTCGCGGTCGAACTCCGGAGCGTTCACCTGGGGTATGGTCAACACGGTCAGGGCATCCGCCGGAAGCCGGCGGCAAATCTCCCGGTAATACGAAGCGACGCCGCCGACAGCGGGCGCAAAATCGTCCGAGATGAGGAGCGTACGTTTCATGTGCTGGCAGGTAGAGGACGCGGCAGGCGCCAAACCCGTAACAATGCGCAAATCCCCAGGTACGCCAGCCCGCCAAGTGTGGCGGTCGCAAAGACGCCAAAACGGACGCGCAACATGCCGATCGTCATAAGCATTCCGGCAGAAGCAACGATGATCTTGGCGGCGAGCGGCAAAAAGTCCTGCCATCGCACGTTCAGCACCTGACGCACGGCATACCAGTCCAGGCCCAAAAGCACCACGTTGGTCGCCGTGAACACTGCGGCGGATGCAAAATACCCGAACTGCGGTATCAGCATGATATTCCCGATCACCGCCAGCCCCATCACGATACCTCGATTTAAGGTCGTTTTCGCTTGCCGGTCGGTGGCGTTCAGCAGGTAACCGGAGGGGAAGGCCAGGAACATGAACGGCAGCGCGGCGGCCATCACGGCGAACGCCGGTGCAACTTCGCGGTACGACGGCCATACCCGGTCGAGAATATCGGGCGCGAGTTTTGCCAGTCCCACCGCCATGGGAATACTGAGAATCGCCAGGTAGGCGCAGGCGCGGGTGAAGAGCTGCAACAAGCGCGGACCGCCGGCCCGGTACGCCTGGGCGAATACCGGGAACAGTACAGCGGCAAAGGTTGCTGGGATAACCTGCTGCAGCGATGTCACCACCTTTGCGGGTATGGCGTAGTTCGCCACCGCCTCACTATCAGACAGATAGCCCAGCAGCACCGTGTCAACGACGTTATAGATCTTCACGAACAGTAATGACAGCGCGAATGCAGGCACAAGTCGCAGCAGGGTGGCAACCGTGACCATATCCAACGATGGCAGCAGACGGAAGCCAAGAACCCGCCGTAACAAGACCAGCGCCAGCAAAAAATTCACCAAACTCGCGGCAACCAGCGTAAAGACAAGATGCAGGGTCGAGTGCGACGTTTGCACGACGATCGCGCCTCCGGCCAAAATGACCAACTGCACCAGAACGGTCGCGATACTCTCGTAGCGAAAATTCCGCGCAGCTTTGAAGATACCCCAGAAACTCAGCGTGAAGGCGTCCAAAAAAACGATACCCAGCGCTGCGTACACCAAATACCGCACTTCCGGCGGACGTCCGGAAAGGCTGATTATGCCAGCTGCAACGGCGACGGTCAGCACGCTCAGCACGAGCTTCATGCTGACAATGGCGCGCAGGTACCGATTCCCCTCCTCCGGATGGCGCGCCGCTTCGCGGATCAGCACGGGCGTGATGCCCAGGTCAGTGGCGCTGCCGAACAGCGTGGCGAACGACAGGGCGAACAAATACGCTCCCAGGTCGGTTTTTGGAAGGTTTGCCGTCAGGTACCAAAAGTAGCCGAACGAGAGGATTTTCTGAACGACCGACGCGCCGGTCAGGAGTAATGTGTTGCTAGAGACGCTCAATGAGCGCATACCTCAACGCCCAAAACAATCAATTAAATCTTCGGTGCCGTCGTACCCGTTAATCGGCGGTGGAAGTGGTACTCCTCGCGGGTCGTAAAGAGACCGGATAGCGAACACGACATCGGCGATGTTGACACCACCATCGTCATTCGTATCAGCAGCGTCGAGACAGGGAGGTCGAGCATCTGACAAGAAAAGGAATCTCAAGGTGAAGAGATAATCCGAACCGTCGAAATTGGAGTCGCCGTCGCTATCACCCCGAGTGAAGGGACCATTGCCTGCATAATAGTTGTTCATTATCGCGCGCAACTCCCCGGGGCGTGTTCGTGCAAAATCCTCGATACCCGATGTTGAGACTCGCACGAAACCGTTCGCGTCAGACTCTTCGCGTATTTTCGTTTTCAGATTCTCAACCGCGAATATCACCCTTTCCGGTGCGAACGTCGTCGCAAGATGTTGTTCGAAAGCTGACATGAATCGGGAGCGAAACTCGTTGTTCTTGCTGAGATCAGTCCAAAAATCGAACTGCTCGAGAATCGAAATTGTATTCCACTCTCGAGCTCGTTCCTTATAGAAGCCCCAGTCGGAATCAAAAAGAACCCAGCGCCACTTACCGTCGGGGCGACCTCTCCAGATAGCAATGTTGTGCCTAAGCCAATCAATTCGATTGAGATATACATTCGTAATAACGTAATCCAGATAACTGTCCAGATCTATCCTGCTGGTTACATAGTTGTAATATTCCTCTTGCGACAAATCGTGCGTCGCGGCATAGTTGAGCAAAGTACGGTATTCTGCGTCGTCGCCATGTCGGACCTGCAGTTCATAATTTGACCACTCGAGCAAATCAATGTCTTCTAGGTTAAGATCATAGTGTGCTGCCAAAAAATGTTCATTCATCTTCTCGCGCAACCAATACGCACTAGTATTTATTGTCCCGTTAACGAGATAGGCGCGGACTAGGAGATACGCCTGTGAATCAAAATCCATATTTGACGTCAGTTCGCGCGCGAGAGCATCCCGCAGGGGAAAATATATCGGCGTTTCCGACCCGTAACGCAACAGCAACCCCTCGTATGAGGTGAACGGCTGGTCCGGAAAAACCTGATATAAAATTTCACCACTCCCATACCGCCTCCGTGCATATAGAGCGAGCGACGGGTGGTCGATATTGTGTCCATGCACCTCAACTCCGACATCTTGAGAAATAACATGGTTGCCATTAGGCAAGAAATAGTCGAGATGCGCTGGCAGCTCTTGGTACGGGGTTTGTGCATAGGACAAGGCAATCACCCCAGTACCGGTTTTTTCACGATCCAGAATGTAGGTAAATGTTTCAACCGGACTCGCAATCAGATTTGGTGCATATGTTCTCGCACGAACCATGACTGTTCCCCCAAGCTCCATCGGATTTGTGTACCCAGTCGACTGTCTGGTGGGTGTAGTGCCATTGGTCGTGATGAAAATCGAGGCACCCTGGGTAGTGCTCATCAGAGTCAGCCTCTGTGGGCTTGGATAGAAACCACTAGGTATTGATGGCCCTGGCTTCCCTGCAACGCCATCGTACGCGGTCGAAATATTAGCGCCCCCAGGGGTTGGTACATCAAAAAAGCGCAAGGCGACCCAGCCATCAGGTTGACGGCCATAGCTTATGTCGTCTATTAGCTGCGGCACCTGAACCTCGTCAATCATCTCACGTTGCGGGGAAAATAACGAAATAGATTCGCCGTCGGCGTCAATACGAAAATTTGCGTGCAAGGCACCCGTACTTAGGCCGGTGCCGTCGGCGAATACGATTGCATACCCACGAGCCGGGATCTCAACCGACGGAAACGGCCATCTTGTTCGGCCCGAATCATCTGACAGGGAATATCCTCCTAGACCGACCGGAAACTGGTTTTGATTGTAAATTTCAATCCAATCGCTGCGATTATTTTCGTCGTCAAGCAAGCCATTCGCATTTCCCGAGACGACCTCATTAATACGCAACGGCAAAACCTCTGCGGGTCCGAGTGCAATTCGAACCGATACGTACACGATGCTCCCGGAGACTATTCCGGCCATTACGAACGTTCTCGCGAGTCGCTGGAAAGTGCGAATCTTGACCGCTGCAAGTTGTCTTTCTCCGTGTACTGCCATGCCAACATTGTACCGTATTTCCGTAAAAAAAGAACGCCACCCGGGCGTTCTTTTCAGTGTAGGTAGTGATATTTTACCGCTTGCTCCACTGCGGAGCGCGGCGAGCGCGCTTGAGACCCGGCTTCTTGCGCTCTTTCATCCGGGAATCACGGGTCAGATAGCCATGGGGTTTCAACGTCGGGCGCAGTCCCGCATCCAGGAGCAACAAGCAGCGCGAAATGCCGTGGCGGACCGCTTCTGCTTGTCCGTGGTATCCGCCACCGCTGACCTTGACCGAACACCCGTGGTCGGCATCCTTACCGACCAGTTTCAGGGGCGCCATGATCAATTCCTGCAAGTCCGCCTGCGGGAAGTACTGCAGGAGCGGCTTGCCATTGACGGTGAACTCAATGGAACCTGGTATCAGTCGGACCCGCGCTACCGCGGTCTTGCGCCGGCCGACCGCCGCCACATAGGTGTTTTTAGCGCGCGGCTTGGGGCTTACCGCCCTCACCGCGGTTTTGACGCGGGGGTGTGTTGCCTTGGCCGCTTTGGCGTGCGGCTTGGCTGCTGCTTTCTTTGTGGTCGTAGGGGTCATGGCAGACAGTTTAGCGGGTGATGCGCAGGCGCTTCATCCGGGCGTTACGGAGGCGGTTTTTCGGCAGCATGTAATACACCGTGCGTCGCACCACTTCGCCGGGATTGCGCGGCAACATCTCGCTGATGCGCCGAGTACGGATACCGCCGGGGTAGCCGGACATGTCGTGGTACACATGCTGCTGAAGTTTTCTGCCGGTCAGGCGGATCTTATCCGCATGGGTGATCGTGACGAAGTCGCCGCAATCACGGCTCGGATCGAAACTTGGCTTGTGTTTCCCCATCAATAGGCGCGCCGCATTGGACGCCAAGCGACCCAGCGTCAACTCCCGGGCATCAAGCTCAAGATTGGCACGAACCACCGGTTGACGAACAGTCTTTGCCATACCTTAGACGACAAATTCGATCTGGACCTCGGATGCGCCGTCGCCCGGCCGCTGGCCCAGCTTGGTTATGCGCAGATAACCGCCTTTACGGTCGCGGTAGCGCGGGCCCAGCACCTCGATGACCTTTTTGGTCGCATTTTTTACCGGCAGGTAGGCCAGCAGCCGCCGCCGGGTCGCCAGATCATTGGAACGCCCCAGCGTTACAAGCCGCTCGACGATCGGCCGGATCGCCCGTGCGCGGGCATCCGTGGTACGCACCTTCTCGTACAGGATCACGCTGACCGCAAGATTCCGCAGCAAGCTCCGCCGCCCAGCGGCGGTACGATCAAGGGTAACTTTACGTTTGCGGTGGCGCATACGTTCTACTCAGACTTCTTGGATTTCTTCTTAGGCTTCTTTGGTTCACCGTCGGCAGCTGCTCCTTCGGAGCCCTCGGTTGCTTCAGCCACCGGCTCCTCGGCCGTCTTTGTCTCTGCGGCCGCCTCGGTTTCCTGCAATGCCGCTTCGCCGACCTTATCAACGACAAAAGTGAAATGCTCGATCAGGTATTTACCGGACTCAAGCAGGGCATCCTTGGGGGAAATAGTGCCGTCGGTCTCGATCTGTAGTACCAGCTTATCCCAGTTGGTCATCTGACCCACGCGAACGCTCTCGATCTGAAAACCGACCTTACGGACCGGACTAAACAGGGCATCTAGGGCGATCATGCCGACCTCCAGCTCCTCTTTTTCGCGAGCCTCGGTCGGCTCATAACCGCGTCCCTGCTTGGCGATGACTTCGATCTCCAGGCTCGCGCTCTTGTCCGTCAGCGTCGCGATAACCAAATCCTTATTGATAACTTCGGCCTCGCTGGTGCCGGTAATATCGCCTGCCGTGACCTTCATCTCGCCGTGAGCCGCTAACTTCAAACGCACCGGTTCTGCCGAATGTACTTTCAGGCGCACCTGCTTCAGATTCAAGGCAATCTCCACGAAGTCTTCCTTGATGCCGGGCAAGGCCGAGAATTCATGCTGTACGCCCTTCACGTTGAAGGAGGTGATGGCGGCACCCGGCAAAGATGACAGAAGCACCCGCCGCAACGAGTTGCCGACCGTCGTTCCGTAGCCAGGGAAGAATGGTTCGATCGCGACGGTCGCCACGCGTTCGTTGTCGCCTGCAACGATGGTGACGGTCGTCGGCAGCGGGATGTGCTCCATACGGGTTGTAGTGATTTAAATACGGTGACGAAATTCGCTCGTTTAGCGCGAATAGAGCTCAACGACGGCCTGAGCATTGAACAGCCCCTTGAGCAACTCGGGTTCAGGCTGGCCGATCACCTTGGCCTGGAAGCCATCGGTTTCAACGTTCAGCCACTCCGGAATGCCCTGCTTCTCGGCAGGCCGTCCCGCTTTGTCAGAAAAAAGTTTCTTCCCTCGTTTATTCTCTTTGATGGCGATGACGTCCTTGAGCCGTACCTGGTAGGACGGCACATCAACGCGCTTCCCGTTCACCTGCACGAAACCATGCCCGACGAGCTGCCGCGCTTGCGGCCTAGTCAGCGCCCAGTGGAGCCGGTACACGACATTGTCCAAGCGCATCTCCAGCATGCGGGCCAAATGTACGCCCGAGTCACCCTTCTCGCTGACGGCAGCGTGATAGTAATTGCTGAATTGGCGCTCGGTCAGACCGTAGGTCCGCCGTGCGCGCTGTTTTTCGCGGAATTGCTGCCCATACGGCGTCAGGCGCACACGAGCATTGGGCCCATGCATGCCCGGCGGATAGTTACGACGCATCAGCGGGCACTTAGCCGCATCACAAACCTTCACGCCTAGGCGGCGGCAGAGTTTATGTTTCGGACCCAAATAGCGGGACATAGGTATCGTTAAATGCGGCGCGGCTTCTTCGGCCGGCACCCGTTATGCGGCAACGGAGACACATCCTTGATGCTCAAGACATTGATGCCATTGGCGTTGATCGCGCGGATGGCCGCTTCACGTCCGGAACCAAAGCCCTTGACGAAGACCGAGACCTCGCGCAGGCCGTACTCATGGGCTTTCGTTGCCGCCTGGCGAACGATCATGCCCGCGGCGTACGGTGTCGACTTCTTCGGGCCGCGGAATCCGGTCCGGCCGGCCGAAGCCTGTCCGATCACATTTCCCTGAGGATCCGTAAAAGTCACGATGGTGTTGTTGTACGTCGCCTGAATGTAGGCACGGCCCGTCGGAACCTGGCGTTTGGCCTTTTTACCGCTGGCGGCACGCACCGGCTTGGATTCCGACGCCGCTTCGTTCGCGGCGATGAGAGCTTCCGGTGCAGCGATGGCCGGCGTTTCTGGCTTCGTTTGCGGTGTGGTGGTCTCCGGGATCATAGGCAATTAGGTCTTCTGTGCGGTGGTCTTGCGTCCCGAACCCATCGTGCGACGAACGTTCCCGCGCACAGTGCGTGAGTTGGTTTTGGTCCGCTGGCCGCGCACCGGCAACCGTTTGAGGTGACGCACGCCGCGGTAGCAGCCGATCTCTTTCAGGCGCTTAACGTTCATCATAACCTCGCGGCGCAGTTCGCCCTCCACCTGAAAACGCTTTTCAATGATCTCGCGCAGCGCGTTCACCTCGCGCTCGGAAAGATCCTTGACCCGCGTATTCGGGTTGACTTTGGCTTGCTGCAGGATCGAGATCGAACGGCTGCGGCCGATACCATACAGATACATCAGGCCGATCTCGACGCGCTTTTGCGGAGGCAGAGTAATGCCGCTGATGCGAGCCATAAGAAAATGAAGTGCCTAGCCTTGACGCTGGCGGTGCTTGGGCGTGATACAAATCACGTGCAGCCGCTTCTTGCGGCGCACCATCTTACAATCCTTACAAATCGCTTTGACCGATGCGCGAACCTTCATGGTGATCTAATAACGGAATACGATACGTCCCTTGGTTAGATCGTAAGGGCTGATCTGCACCTTGACCCGGTCACCGGGAAGGAGCTTGATGCGATTCATCCGCATCCGCCCCGACAAGTGCCCCAAAATCTCGGTCCCATTCTCCAGTTTGATCCGGAAATTCGCCGCCGGAAGAAGCTCAGTAACTTCCCCAACCGCCTCAAGAAAATCCTTGCTTGCTGAGGTGGGCGTCGATGTGGGCATGTGGTAAAGATTTTGGCAGTCTTTCTGGGCGACGGAAACTAAAAATTCGCAGTCCGCCTAAGGCGGACTCGAATCACGTAGCCGCGGGCACTAACGTTTTGCCATTCATCCGCACGTGTATTTCAACTAGCGCTCGTTTGGCCGCGGAATGCCCAATTTCGCTTTCGTAAGCAAAATTTTGCCGCTTGTGAAGACTGGTTGAAAGGGTAGCCGAATTTAACGATTTTGTCAAACCCACGCTGAAGATACATGGAATACTGATAATTTGGCTCCACCAAGCTACGTTTGCACTTCCTTTGCTGGCCGAACCACGGCCTTGATCCTGCGGATACCCGCTGAGGATGCCTCCTCTTTCAGTATGTGGAACGACCCCAATTCCGAGGTGTTGTGCACATGAGGTCCGGTGCAGATCTCTTTGCTGAAATCTCCCATTGTGTAGACCGAGATCTTGCCCGTATATTTGTGCCCAAAGAATCCCAGCGCGCCGTCCCGCGTTGCCTCAGCGGGCGACATTTCGTCGCGGCTCACCAGCAGCGCGCGCTTGATCTGCTCGTTGACCACATCCTCTACCCGCTTAAGCTCTTCGGCCGTCAATTTCGACTGGTACGAGAAGTCGAAACGCAGACGCTCCGGGGTGATATTACTTCCCTTCTGCTGGACATGCTCCCCCAGTACCTTCCGCAACGCGGCGTGTAAAAGATGGGTGGCCGTATGAAGCTTTGTGGTTTCCACCGACGTGTCTGCGAGCCCGGAGCGGAAACGACCGGCCGCTGCGGTCCTTGAGAGCTCCTGGTGCTGGCGGAATGCCGTAGTAAAACTCTCCCGTTCGACCGTCCAGCCGCGCTCCCGCAAAATCTCCTCGGTCAACTCGATCGGGAAGCCGTAGGTCTGCAGAAGATCGAACGCCTCGATTCCCGGCAAAACCTTGTCACCGCTGTTCTCCAGGCGTCGTTCAAGCTTTCTTGTCCCGCGCTCGATAGTCCCCGAGAAACGCTCTTCTTCGGCGCTGAACTGCTCGCGAATGAATCCAGCGTTTCTTTTCAGCCACGGATAGCGACCCTGGAACGTCGGAACGAACAATGCACCAACCTCGGCCGTGAACATCCCGGGAATGCCAAGTAAGCGACCGTAACGAATGGCGCGGCGGATCAATCGGCGTACGACGTACCCGCGCTCGACGTTCGATGGTACCACGCCGGCCGGGTCACCCAGGATCATGGTGGCGGCGCGGAGATGGTCAACGACGATGCGCAACGCCCGTTCGTCGCGCTTGGCTATCCGCGACTCCAGCAGTTCGAATGCCGGCACGAAGGTATCGGTCGAGTAGACGTTCGTCTGGCGGTTTAGGACGGCCACGGTGCGTTCCACCCCCATACCGGTGTCCACGTTTTGCTGGGTCAGTGGTTCAAAGCTGCCGGTTTCTGTTTTCCGGTATTGCATGAACACGTCATTCCAGATCTCCACCCAGCGTTTGTCCGCCGGATCGAACACCTGCGGCGGTGCGCTTTGCCCTGTCCAGTAGAACATTTCGGTGTCGGGGCCGCACGGGCCGGTTTGTCCCGCCGGACCCCACCAATTGTCGGCTTTCGACAGTGCCCGAATGCGCTGTTCCGGGATACCCAATCTCCGCCAAGCCGCTTTTGATTCTTCGTCCAGGGCCGCGTCCTGGTCACCGGCAAAAACGCTGACTGAAATGAGCTCCCGAGGTATGGCTAGCCATTCCGGTGCGGTGAGAAATTCCCAGCTCCACTTGATCGCCTCGTCCTTGAAATAGTCGCCCAGCGACCAGTTACCGAGCATTTCAAAAAAGGTCAGGTGGGTATCGTCGCCGACCTCATTGATGTCGCCGGTGCGCACGCACTGCTGCACGTCAGCCAGCCGGCGTCCTTGCGGATGCGGCTGCCCGAGCAGATGCGGCACCAACGGATGCATTCCCGCCGTGGTGAACAGCACCGACGGGTCATTGTCGGGCACGAGCGACGCCGACGGAATCACCGCATGCTGCCGCTGGCGGAAAAAGTTGAGGTATTTTTCGATGAGTTCCTGGGTGGTCATAGATCACGTCACAATAGTCCCGCCGCCAAGGACGTAGCTGCCGGAGTACAATACTGCGGACTGACCCGAGGTGACCGCGAATTGCGGGCGATCGAACACCAGGGTAACGCCGCGGGCAGATCGCGCCACGCTGCAGCGCTGCGAAGGCTGCTGGTAGCGCAGTTTTGCCGTGCACCGCAGCGGCAGGTCCGGGCGTCCATTGATCCAGTGCACGGACCTCACCTCGACGCGCTGTCGGTAGAGCGCGGGATGGCGCCGGCCGGCAGCCACAACCAGCGTATTGGTACGCACGTTCTTTTGTCCCACATACCAGGGCGTACCGCCGCCGATGCCGAGCCCATGCCGCTGGCCAATCGTATAATACCAGACTCCCGGGTGGCGACCAACCACGTTCCCGTCCGTATCCTTCACCTGCCCGGTCCGAGAACGAATGCGTTGCTGTAAAAAATCCCGCAAATCCACCTGCCCAACGAAGCAGATGCCCTGCGAATCCTTCTTTTCCGCCGTCGGCAGATTCAGGCGACGCGCCGCCGCGCGGACATCCGTTTTTATCATCGCGCCGATCGGAAACAGTGTGTGCCCAAGCTGCGCGGCCGTCAACGCGTACAAGAAGTAGGATTGGTCTTTACGCGGGTCGACACCGCGGTACAGCCGGCCGTGCTTGGTGCGCGCGTAGTGTCCGGTCGCCATCATCGAACAACCCATGCTCTTCGCGTGCCGCCAGAAGAGATCGAATTTGATCTCGCGGTTGCATACCACGTCGGGATTGGGTGTGCGCCCTGCGCGGTACTCGCGGAAAAAATATCGAATGACCGAGCGCTCGTACTCGCGCTCAAAATTCACGCTCGAAAACGGGATACGCAGCTTCCGGCACACTGCTTGGGCGTCATGCTGGTCCTGCTCCCACGGACAGTCTTTGGCCAGCACCCCCGCCCAACCTTCAGAAGAAAAATTCTTCATAAAAATACCGACCACGTCAAATCCCTGCCGCACCAGCAGGGCAGCGGACAGCGAAGAGTCGACGCCGCCGGACATCGCCACGGCAATCCGCATTTTTTTTACCGGCATCGCGCGCATAGGGTGCGCTCACCGTACGAAAATTCTCTTGAAACGTCAAACCGCGCAGCCGTTTCGCTGCGCGGTTTGACAAGTTCGCAGACCGTGCGAACTACTTTTTAACGCCGATGATGACTTTCCCCTTTTGTTCGTCGATCGTGACGGTGTTGCCGGCCTTGACCTTGCCTGAGACGATCTCAAGCGCCAGCGGATCCAGTACCGCGCTCTGAAGCACGCGCTTCAGCGGGCGCGCCCCATACGTCGGGTCGTAGCCGCGCTTCGCCACCCAGGCCAGCGCCTTCTCGCTGAACTTCAGCCGGATGCTCTGTTTGTCCAGACGCCGGATCGCGAGCTGTACCTGCAGATCAACGATCTTTCGGATATCCTGCGGCGAAAGCGAATGGAACGTGATGATGGCGTCCAGCCGGTTAAGAAACTCCGGTTTGAACGACTTGCGCAGCACTTCCTGAAGGCGTTCTTCCATGGCATGCTGATCGACCGCCTCGCTTCTGCGCTGAGTCGTGAACCCCAGGCTGTAATCGTGGATGATGTCCGAACCAAGGTTAGACGTCATGACGATGACCGTATTTTTAAAGTTCACCGTTCTTCCTTTGGCATCGGTGACGCGTCCCTCGTCAAGGATCTGCAGCAGCAGGTTGAAAACGTCGGGGTGCGCCTTTTCGACCTCATCGAGCAGCATCACGGCGTATGGGCGTCGGCGGATGATCTCGGTCAATTGCCCGCCCTCTTCGTAGCCGACGTAGCCGGGCGGCGAACCGATGATCTTGGAAACGGAGTGGCGCTCCATGTACTCGGACATATCCAATCGGACCAACGCGTGCTCATCATCGAACATGAACTCCGCCAGGGCCTTGGCCAGCTCGGTCTTCCCTACTCCGGTCGGACCAAGGAACAGAAAAGTCCCGATGGGGCGATGTTCCTCGCCGATGCCGGCCCGCGAACGCCGTACGGCATTGGCGACTGCGGTAATGGCCTGCAGCTGCCCGACCACCCTGCGGCCAAGCCCTTCCTCCATCCGCGCCAGCTTTGAGGATTCGCTCTCAAGCATCCGCGCCACCGGCACGCCGGTCCAGCGGGACACCACGCCGGCAATATCCTCCTCGCTCACGGTTTCCTTGATGATCTGACGGTCGCGCTGTAAACGATTGAGCTTGCTGGTCAGTTCCGTCATCTTCTTTTCCAGCGCCGGCATGGTCGCGTATTTGATCTCCGCCACCCGCTGCAGTTCACCGCTGCGCTCAAAGCGCTCGGCTTGAAGCTTTAGCTTCTCGGTCTCCTCGCGGGCCTGCTTGATCTGATTGATAAGGTCTTTTTCTCCGCGCCAGTGGATCTCTATCTCGTTGGCCACCTCCTCCGCGTCGGCAAGCTTTCGGTTCACCTCCTCCAGAGGTGAACCGGGGATGCCCTCTTTCTTCAACGCCTCTTTTTCGACTTTCAGCTGCAGGATCTTGCGCTTCAGGACATCCAGCTCGTCAGGCATGGAATCGATCTCCATCCGCAACCCGGAGGCGGCCTCGTCGATGAGATCGATGGCTTTGTCGGGCAAAAAACGATCGGTAATGTAGCGCTGCGAAAGATTGGCCGCCGCCACCAACGCCCCGTCCGTGATCTTAATGCCATGGTGCAGCTCGTACCGCTCCTTGATGCCGCGTAAAATGGCGATGGTGTCCTCCAACGACGGCTCGCCGATAAGTATCGGCTGAAAACGGCGCTCCAAGGCCGCATCCTTCTCCACATGCTTTTGATATTCCTTCAAGGTGGTAGCGCCGATCATCCGTAGCGTACCCCGCGCCAGTGCGGGCTTCAAAAGGTTGGCGGCATCGATGGCGCCCTCGGCGCCGCCTGCCCCCACAATGACGTGCAACTCGTCGACGAACAAAATGAAGCGGTCGGGCTCGTTCTCCAGTTCCTTCAGCACGGCCTTCAGGCGGTCCTCAAATTCACCGCGAAACTTCGAGCCGGCCAGCAACGCGCCCATGTCCAAGACCATCAGTTCTTTGTCCTTGAGGCTGTCGGGGACGTCGCCGTTGACGATCCGCTGCGCCAACCCTTCGACCACGGCCGTTTTCCCGGTACCGGGCTCGCCGATCAAGACGGGATTGTTCTTTTTCTTGCGCGAGAGAACCTGCATGACGCGCCGGATCTCGCGGTCACGGCCGACCACCGGATCCAGCTTGCCGCTGCGCGCCTGTTCGACCAGATCGGCCGCGTACTTGCGCAAGGCCTGATATTTGCTCTCCGGCTCCTGGTCGACGACGCGCTGCGTGCCCCGCACCGATTTCAACACCGTCAGCACCTTATCGTAGGTGATCCCAAGCTCTTCCAGGATGAATTTCGCTTCCGAGTTGACCTCGGTCAGCGCCAGCAGCAGATGTTCGGTGCTGACGTATTCGTCATGAAGTTGGTTGGCGATGCGTTCGCTGCGTGCCAAAACCACGTTAAACTCCGTCGTCAAGTGCGGCGCCACGACCAGTCCGGACACGACGGGAACTTTCTTTTCGACCGCCGCGATGCGGGCGCGCAGCCGCGCGAGGTCGATTTCAAGTTTTTTGAATACCGAGAGTACCACGCTCTCCGGCTGCTCGATCAATGCCGAAAGCAGATGCGGCACCGTGATCTGCTGGTGCCCCAATTCCGCGGCATGTTGCACGGTCCGCTGCAACGCGTCTTGCGCTTTATAGGTGAATTTAGATGGGTCCATGGTGAAAGATAATTTAGCACTCAGTCGATATGAGTGCTAATACCATACTATGCGCCGATCGTCCTGTCAATGTCGCAGCCACTCCACGGTGAGGCTGCCCAATTCTGCCGCTATTCCTGCCGCCAGCAACGCCGGAAACAGGGCGTCCATGAATTTCGGAACAGCGGTAATTATCCGCGGTTGTCCGCGAAGGCGACGATACACGCGAAGGATCAAATAAGCGTCGACTCCGAGTGCCAGCGCACCCGTGAGCCCAATAACGGCAATGAACGCCGTCGGCGGGGCGAATATGAACACCGCGGGTACCGCGGCCACCGCGGCCAGCGCCATCCGCTTGGTCCGTTTCAGGTCGAACCAAAAGACTTTTTGCAGCAGAGCGCCAAGACTGATGAATGAGGTGAACGTCGTGATCAACCCAAAAGCATACAGCGCCGCCACGCCCGTCGAGGTAAGCCGTACGCGCAGTCCAGCGACGCTCTCGGGGGAGGTTTGCGCGCCGCTGACGCCCAGGACCACCGCCGTGAACAGGATATAGGTCAGAGCCGCCAGCACCGTACTGGCGGCAAGCACCCACGGCAGCCGGCGGCGGTAGCGGGCACCAACCTCATCGACGACATCCGGAACGATGGATACTCCCCAGATCGAGAATAATGCGACCCCATACGGAAGCAGCAGGCTCCCCCACCCCACCCCGCCCCATTGCTCCCACCGCACGAAGGGGGAAAGACGCGCAACCAGCCAGGCCATGATCAAAAAGAATACCAGCAGCAACGCGACCTCCATGCCAACGACCGTCCGCTGTCCAGCCCAGATGACCGCCATACCGATCACGTAATATGCTCCGACGTAGAGCCAAGCCGGCCCGCCGAATACCGGCTGCAGCATCCCCGCGAGGAAATTCCCGCCCACCATCACGTACGCCGCCAGCGCGCCGAACAGTCCGACCGTATTCGAAAAGATCGCCAGCCTGCGCCAATGCGGCCCCAAACTGGCGCCGACATACCCCGGCAGACGCATCCGCTGCGGGTAAGTGGCAACCACCTCGGCGTACATCGCGGCCGACAGGAATCCGACGCCGGACAGCACTAGGATGTGCATGACCGTCGGCAAAAATCCGGCGCGGGCGGCAACGTAGGGCAATCCGAACAGCCCGACGCCGATAACGGTGCCGGTCATCAGGCACACGCCGTTAATGCTCCGCCGAATCCCCTCCATCGCGAAACTTATTGAGTAGTCGCCCGGCCAACGCCGTAATACGTGAATCCTGCGCCCTGTGCCGCCGCGCGATCGATAATATTGCGTCCATCGAAAATGATCGGTGTGGCAACGGCTTTCCGTAGCCGCGCGAGATCCATGGTTGCGAATTCGTCCCATTCGGTGCATACCACCAGCGCCTCGGCGCCGTCCGCCGCCGCATACACGTCCGCACAGTACCGTACGTTCGGCAATACGCGCTTGGCCTTGCTCGTTGCCTGCGGATCGTACGCCGTCACGATCGCGCCGGATTTCCCGAGCGCAGCCATCAAGCGAATGGCGGGAGCATTCCGGATGTCGTCGGTATTCGCCTTGAAAGCGATGCCAAGGATCGCGATCCGTTTCCCATCAAGCACCCAGAGCTCGCGCTCAATGCGCTGCAAAAACCGCTGATAGGCGTGATCGTTGATGCGCTCCACCGCCGTGATAAGCGAAGCGTCGGCGCCCAATGTTTCCAGAGTATGCCGGAACGCCGCGATATCTTTCGGAAAACAACTGCCGCCGAATCCGATGCCCGGGCGCAGGAACTCGCGGCCGATTCGGCGGTCCAAACCGATGCCGTGCAGCACCTCATGGGCGTCGGCGCCGCCGGCTTCGCAGGCCTCCGCCATCAGGTTCGCGAACGAGATCTTGGTTGCCAGCAATGAATTGGCGCCGTGCTTGATGAGTTCGGCGCTGCGGATGGATACCTCGCACAGTTCCGCCGAAGTCCGCGACAGGATCGGGGCATAGACCCGACGCATCAGCGTGCGCGCACGGTCCGTGGAGGCGCCGACGACGATCCTCTCGGGATTCAGCGTGTCCTGGACCGCGGAGCCCTCGCGGAGGAATTCGGGGTTGGAAACCACGTCGAATTCCTTTGCTCTGGGGTTGTAGCGGCGAATGGTATCGGCCACCTTCTCCGCCGTACGGACCGGCACCGTGCTTTTGTCGACAATGACCCGGTAATCCGCGGGTAGGGCGCGGGCGATCTCTTTTGCCACCTGCTCCACGTAGCGGAGGTCAGCCTGGCCATCGGCTTTGGGCGGCGTGTTCACGCAAATAAAAATAGCCTCGCTCTCGCGCACGGCCTCATCGATACGGTCGGTGAAACGCAGGGTGCCTGCCGCCAGATTGCGTTGCATCATCGCTTCCAGACCCGGCTCAAAAATCGTCGGGGTCCCGCGGCGCAGGAGCGCCAATTTTTCGGGATCGTTGTCCACGCAAATGACGCGATGGCCCAGCTCGCCCAAGCAGACGCCGGTCGTCAATCCAACGTAACCGGCGCCAATGATACCGACGGTAACGGGTTGCGGCGTGGAAGTGGTCATGGGGCGCATTGTACGTTCGACGTTGCCATAGTGTCAAACCGACATCAGCTGAAGCGGATCACGCGGCCAGGCGCCAGCGGCTGCGGTCCGCTGGTCGGCGGGGTGGGAGGTTGCGGACGGACCGGCACAGCCGGGGACGGCTCGGTCGAAAGTACGCGCTTGGGCGACTCTGGGGTGGTTAACGGCCGCTCGTTGGCTTCCGGCTTGCGCCGGCGCCCGGAGAACGAAACGGGTTCGGCGCGCAGCGCTTCCGCCAAGCTGATCTCCTGGATGGGCTGCGGCACCACTTCCTGAGCCTCGCCGCTCTGGAGCGCGTTTTCGCGCTGAAGTTTGAAACATTTCTTGCAATACACTGGGCGGATGCCGTCGGGTTTGAAACCGACCTCGACCGGAGTGCCGCATTCATAGCAATCCACCATGAAGCGCGGTTTTACCGGCACGGCGGGCGCAGCCGCAGGTTCGGTATTTACCCGCGGACGCGCCGTTGTCCGTTCGACGGGCGCCTCCGCCGAAACCGGAGTTCTGACGGCGCGGATGACCGGGACAGCCGGGGCAGCCTCGACCCTCTCTCCCTCCTCGTCGTCCGCGACCATGCCGCTCCAACGCGCGATCTTGTCCTCGACGATCTCGCGCGGTTTACCGTACCGTTCTCGAGTGGCATGGATGATCTTATCGACGTTCCCGGCCTCCTTGGCCCAGTGTTCCAGTGGCGGCAAGGTGGTCGCGGAGAACGGATTAGACGCGACCCCGTCGATCATGAGTTTCAGGTAAATGTCGTACTTAGCGAGGTTGACCAAATCCTCCTCATCGAAATAGGGAGCAAATTCCGTGGCCATGAACTCCGCATCACCGGCGCCAACGCGGAACGACATGATCGTGCCGACGTTACCGAACACCGCCGCCTGGATCTCTTCCTCGACCTGCTCGACGTACTGGTGCGCAATGATGAGATTTAACCGGTATTTGCGCGCTTCGGACAAAATGTTCGCAAAACTTTCCGTAGCGAAATTTTGGAATTCGTCGACGTAGAGATAAAAATCCTTGCGTTCGCGTTCGGGAATGTCGATGCGGCTCATCGCCGCCAGCTGGATCTTGGTGATCATCATCGCCCCCATCAAAGCGGAGGCGTCTTCGCCCAGGCGGCCCTTGGAAAGGTTCATGATGAGGATCTTCTGGTTATCCATCACCTCGCGGATGTCAAAACTCGTGCGTACCTGCCCGACAATGTTGCGAATGAGTGCGGTCGACAAGAACTGCCCGACCTTGTTCTGAATGGGGGCAATGGCCTCGGCCTGGAAACGGTCAGGGTATTTAGAATACTCGTCGACCCAGAATGAGCGCACCACCGGGTCCTTGATCTTGGCGATGACCTTCTTGCGGTAATTCTTGTCTACCAGAATGCGCAGCACGCCCAGCAGCGTGCTGCCGGGGTAATCAAGGAGCGCCAGGATCGCGTTGCGCAGCACGTACTCGAGCCGCGGCCCCCAGGAGTCGGCCCACAATTTTTTGAACACACCAACCAGGCCAGAGGCGGTAAGATGTTTATGCTGTTCATTCGCTGACTCCATCACGTTCAGCGAGATGGGAAAATCCATGTCAGCGGGGTTGAAGTAAACGACATCGTTGATGCGGCTGGTCGGTATGTATTTGATGATCTTCTCCGCAAAATCACCGTGCGGATCCACCACTGCGACACCCTCCCCATTGATGATGTCCTGCACCACCATGTTCTCCAATACCGTTGATTTCCCCATGCCGGTCTTTCCGATCAGGTACATATGCCGCCGGCGGTCGTCTTTCTTGATACCAAACTTCAACTTCTGGTTACGGAAGTTGGTCATCCCGAAGTACACGATACGCTGTTCAGATGGAAGGGGGTTCATACCGTAGGCCCGGAAGGCGGGCCGGAGGGGGGTTCAAATGGCGCCACCGGTAAGCCTATCGGCGGTTCCGCACGCTTGGCCTCAGTGCGCTTGACCTGGGGAGTTTTGACGGTTATGGCTGGAAAGTGCCAAATGGTCGCGAGCTCCTCGGTATTGAGGATCTCACCGTAGTAGCCTGGGGCATACTGACGAGCGCGTAGGCGATACCACCGCATCAGTTTATTCTTGCGCGCGTTTACCCGTTGGGTCTTAAATAACCCATAGGCCTTGGTCATTTTTTTCTTATTAGGTTTGAAGCCGTTCATCTCGAGCGTGTTGAACTGCTTGATGGCCCCAAACAGGGCACTTCCCCGGGTGGCCTTACTGAAAGCGTATGTGCGGGCAATGTAGATCAGCCTGATTCGAGTATGAAAACCGATTTTACCTATCTTGTGCTCGATCGATTCTACGACGGAACGCTTTCCTGGTGGAAGATGAAGCATTTGGCTCGCCGGGATCAAGGTTTTTACCTTGCCGTCCGTTTGGCCACCTGTGCTTAACCCGCTAGCGACGGTACCGATGAGCTCCATGGGGAGGGTCAATAGTTTTTCCCACCACCGTTTGGGTGCTTCGTACCGAGCACCGATCAACTTGGCAACCAACGCCTGACCCGGATGGCCCCAGTCGTTATTGGCTGGGGTAATGACAATTTGCAACCACGCCTGCTCATCAGGGTTAAGCTTGGCAAAAATTTCCAAAATGCTGGCCATGGGGTCCTTGAACTCACCGGAAACGGAGTCTTCGAACTCGCGATAGGTTCTGATCGGGTAGTACTGCTTATTTGTGAGTTTCAGTTCAGCCCCCCACATGTTGTAGCGGTCATTGGGAAACTTTATCCCACGCCAGCGCATCGCATAATCCTCAACCTCGGTAATCTCAGCTTCCGGGTATTGGGCGTAGACGGCCGCTTCGACCAAATCGCGGAATTGTTCTGGCACGTGCATAAGGAATTGCACATACCCGCCGAAACTGACGATTTCCAACCCGATGGATTCTTCCATCTCACCAGCGATCCATTTATCCTCACGCTTTGGGTCGTTGTGCATGCCAGAAAAATGAGAAAAAATCTGCTCAACCGCCCGTGGTGTTTGCTCGGTGCTGCGAGGCACGTCGAATGCCAACACGACATATTTCCTTTTGGCATCGTAGATGCCGCGCCGCCACTCGAGCCACATTGCCGCCCCGATGAACCCGGCCCAGGGCAACAGAAAAACCCAGCCCCCATGGCCGAGCACCCACAGTGCCGCCGAGACTGGGTTTTCCGCCGCTGCGGCGGCAAACCCGGCAAAATCGATCGTGAAATTCATAGCCGGTGGCGGCACGCACGCCCACCCATGTTCGGCGGCGCGCCGACTTTTGCGTTTGTTTTTTATTACGGTTAGGCCTTGCCCGTTTTGAGCTGGTAGCGGTCGCCAACTTTGATGAAACGATCTTTGTTCGTCAATGCCAGATAAATCGTGCTTTTGCGCACCAAGCGACGCTTGCCGACCTCGCCGACGACCTCGTCGCGCGTCAGCGGGCGCTGGGCATCAGTGAGTACTTGGGCGACCACGTCGCTGACCGTGCCGGGCTGGTACCCCCACTCTTTGAGGGCGTAGATACCGCGGCCGACCAATACGTACCGCTCATCCAGGATCAGCTCGTTGTGAATGGTCGCGGGGTACGCGACCTTATGGTCAAATTTCGCCTGATTGATCTGGTTGGTGATCTCGGTGAAATGCAGCGGCTTACCGCCCTGCTTGAGAATCAAGTAAATCTTATCACCCATTCGCCGCGGCCGCACGGTCGCCCAATGCGCAAGTCCCCATTCTCCCAGAAGGTTTTGCTCAATGCGGCGGCTGATGGTGAGGTAGGAATGCAAGATCCTATCCAGCGCCTCTTCCTCATCGTCGACGGCAACGGCTCCGACCGGCAAGAACCGCTGCCGGTTCTCCTTGAAAAAATCATGCTGCTTGAAAGAGGAGATCAACTCTTCCAGGCGGAAAACGCGCTGCTGCTCTTCAATAATGCGAGCGAATACCTCCAGGACTTGATGCACGAACTCGACATCAAGCAAGCGAAGCTTCCAGCCCGGGTACAAATGGTCGCTGGACCGGACGCGGTCGACGTGGTCGGTCAGCAGCTGGGACAAAACAAACCCCGTGGACTGCTGGTGCTGGCTGCCGTTCCCCAAATGCGACAAAAGTTCGTCGTACAGCTGCGAACCCTCGATGATGCCTCCGTACTCGTGTAAAAGCCTGGTCACCGTATGCTGGAGGATGTCCAGTTTCTCTTTTGCCTGTGCCAGCGTGCGGATCTTGCGAACCGCAGCGCTCTGGATCTGACGGATACGCTCCCGGGTGATCTGAAAATTTTTGCCGATCTCTTCCAGTGTTTGAACCGGGGTGCCATCCAAACCGAACCGGCGCGAAACGACTTCGCGCTCTTTGGGGCTCAACTCTTTGAGCAGCTCGGAAATGATCTCAGAAGGGTTGAAAAGGCTGGCCTCCTGAATATTCCGACTCTCGATGATTTGGTCCAGAATTGACTTTGGCGGGTTCATACTAAAAATTGCTCTATCAAGCGAAAAATACTACTATAATGATTTTATGGTGTAAATATAGCATAAAGTTGATTATTAGTCAAGAAATCAGTTTAAAAAATCTTCCGGAATTTTTTTCCGGAAGATTTTTATTCAATGTTTGAATTTAATGTTTGCGGTGATGCCGAAGACGCTGGGCTTCAACCAACAGCGGGCAGGCAACGAAGATCGACGAGTAGGTGCCAATGACAATCCCGATGATCAGGGCGAGGGCGAAATCGCGGATCGTTTCACCGCCGAACGTGAGAATAACCAGCAGCGTCAGCAGCGTGGGCAGTGCCGTATTGGTCGAACGGACGATCGTCTGCCGAATGCTGGTTTCCACCAATTCGTCGAAATTCGCCGCCGGGTGATGCAGTAGATTGTCGCGTACGCGGTCAAAAACAACGATGGTGTCGTTTACCGAGTACCCAAACACCGTCAGCAGCGCCGCAACGAACGGAGCATTCACCTCAAGTCCGTAGAAGTAGCCAAGGGCTGCGAAAATGCCAATGGTGATGACGAGGTCGTGGACCAGGGCCAGAATTGCAATGGAGCCGTACTGCCATGATGGCACGGGGCGGTGGACTTTCCGGAACGCCAAACTGATGTAGGTGATCATACCGACGACCGCCAGCACGACGGCCCATAATGTTTTCCGCCGCAGTTCATCGCCGATCGTCGGACCGACCGCATCAAAACGCTGTTCCTCGGCTCCCGGGAAATCCTTGGCCAAACGATCGAAAAGCTGCTGGTGGACGGCTTGGGTGACGTGTGGGAAGCGCACCATTATCCCCTGTTCACCGATGGGCTGCACCGTCACGCTGACCTCGCCGGAGACCTCCTGCACGATCTGCCGCACATCCGCGACGCTCGGGCGCTGTGGAAAAGTGACTTCCAAAAGGCTGCCCCCGGTAAAGTCGATGCCAAGGCGCAGCTGCCATCTGAGGATGGCGGCGACGCTTAACCCGACCAGCAGGACCGAGAGAATGAACCAGGCTTTCCGTTTCGCGATAATGGCAAACATACACTAGGCGTGAGGCAACGAGCGCGTGTTCACCCCATACAACCAAAAGAAACGGCGGGGGTTCCGACGCGGCTGGAACAACTGCAGCAGCACGTGAGATACGACCATCGCCGTGAAAATGTTCACAAAGATACCGAGCGCCAGGGTGATAGCGAAGCCCTTGACGATGCTGGTAGAGAACCACATCAGAATCAGGCTGGTCAGCAACGTGGAGGCGTTCGAGTCGCGAATCGACGGCCAGGCGCGGGAATACCCGATCGCAATGGCCTTCTCCAAAGCGTTGCCCGCGCGTAATTCTTCCTTGAGGCGCTCGAAAGTCAGGATGTTGGCATCCACCGCCATGCCCAGGCTCAGCACGAACCCGGCGATACCGGCCAAGGTCATCGTCACCGGGATAAATTTGAACAAGGCCAGAAGCAGCAGCCCGTATAACACCAGCGACAAGCTCGCCAACACGCCCGGCCAGCGATAGACCAGGACCAGGTAGACAATCACCAGCAATAAACCGAACGCGCCGGCGTTCAGGCTTTTAGTCACCGCCACCTGCCCAAGCGTCGCCCCGACCGCCTGCTGGGAAATAATGGTGATCGGCACCGGCAGCGCGCCGGCGTTCAGGCGCTCTTTCAGCTGTTTGGCCTCGGCGATCGTAAAATTACCGGAAATTACGGCACTCCCGGACGAAATGACGTCGCGTACGACCGGGCTGCTGATCTCCACTCCATCCAAGAAAATACCGACGGGGCGCCCAAGGTTCTTGCGGGTGATCTCGGCAAACAGTTTGCCGCCTTCGCTATTGAATTGCAACGACACCTGCGGTTCTCCCGTCTGCGGGTCAAAGGTGACCGTCGAACGCTGCAAGTGAGCTCCGCCCAGTTCAGTATTCACCCACGGCGTGCCCGAGGATGATGGCGCGGTCTGATACAAAATGTGACTGCAGTGGGCTTCCAGCTGGTCCCCGCTGTCGCGGCGCTCGAGCACCTTGATGATGTGGTAGCCGAACTGCGACCGTACCAGCGTTGGATACACGGCGTTGACCTTTCCGGTCCGAAAACAAACATCCTCGAATTCCGGGACGAATACTCCCAGCTGCACCCAGCCCAGATCGCCGCCCTGCTCGGCGGAACCGTCGTCCGACTGTTCACGCGCCAGCGCGGCGAAATCCGCACCGGGCTTGATCGCCGCCGTCAAACCGGCGGTCGCGCGAGATTTCACCGTTTCATCCTCCGCCGCCGGGGTAGCCGTTGCGCTGCCCACCTCCTTAAATTCCAACCGAGGCGTTTCGTCGATCAGATCGATGGCGGCCGCTACATCCGTCACGCCCGGCAATTCCACGATGACGCGCCACTCCTGGCCGCTGCGGGCAGTCTGCACGACCGCTTCGGAAACGCCAAAAATATTCACCCGCCGCTCGATCACGTCGCGCACACCCTCCAGGGCACCGCTCGCCTCGCCGGCGGGCACCTTGGAAATGTCCGCGGTGTAGATCAGCTGCACGCCGCCCTGCAAGTCCAAGCCCAGGCGGTAGGGTTTCACCAGGCTTGCCGGGAGCGCGCGTCCACCCGGCAGTTGCGGAAAATCCAACAACGCCGCCAGGATCGCTAAAATAAAAATGCCCAGGCACCCCAGGCGAATTTTGGTTCGGCTGCTCATGCGCTTAACAGTGCTTCGTGAGTTAAAAATCAGCGCCGCATGACGCTCTCCATTGGTCGCTATGCTAGCAAGATGTGCGCAGTTTGACAAGCCCCCGCCTTACTCGCGGGTGCCGACCGTCCCCGGCGGCGGGAAATCCAATTCGCGATCCCAATTGACCCGCCAGATCTTGAGTAGCGGACGACCGTCCGCCGCCGCAACGATCTGTGGGAAAACGTTCTGCCGTTGCGCCAAAGCGGAAAAGAATAAGTGGGTCACGCGAGTTTGTTCGTCGAATGCGCCCTTGCTGTCCATCGCGGCCGGACCGACCTCCACATACCAGAGGGGCCGGCCCTTTCTCGCTTCAAAGACATTTTGCCAATTCAAGTAGGCAAAAATTCCGGCGTTCACGAATGTTGCCTGGTCGGCGTACCACCCGTAGCGAAAGAGATACCAGTTGATCGGGAACCAGCTGATGCGGTTATCCAGCACGACGAATTCTTGTTCCGGATTGGCGGCGTCCGCGATCTGCCGCTGGAACCAACTGAGCAACGAAGGATAATGCCGCGGCGTCAACGTGGTTGGGATGCGCTGCTGCCGCCATGATTCCCAGGCGGAAAATCCGACCGGTGCCGCCCAGAACGTTTGCACCAGCTGCGGTATCGGCTTGACCGCGGAGAGCGTGGGAAAACAGGCGGCCGCGGCAATAGCGATCGCCAACCCGGCAAGCGGGAAAGAATACTTTTTTGGCAGTAGCGAGATTCCGGCCCCGAAAGCCAAAGCGTAGAATGGCAACAGTACCGCACTGCGTCCAAAATCGTTCAACGTCACCAGGGCAAGGACCGCCCCGACCACCCCGGTCCCGATGCTGAATACCACGACGGACTCATTGAGGTGTACTCTTCGCAGCAGCGCATACAGCCAGCCCATCAGCGCGCCAACGCTTGCCACCACCGTCAACCCCCGGGCCTGATTTCCCGCGAACGTCAGAATCTGCCGCGCATCGCCCTGCCACAGCGCTTGATGGCTTGCCGGCCAATCCTTGGAAGTGTCCTGACCGAGCAGACGGGCTAATTGCAGGTCGAAATGTCCGCGGAGAAGATAGAGCTGCCAATTATAGTAGGCTAACGGCAGCAGCAGCGCGATCAGAGCTCCGGGAGCGAACCAAAAACCGCGGCGGCGAAAGCAGCGCTGGCGGACGAACGTCCACGCCAGCGGCAGCAGAACCAACGCCGCGGAATATTTGGTCAGTAATCCGGCCGCGACCGCCGTTCCGACGGCCGCCCAGCGCAGTGTGCTGTACCGGTCATCCGCCGTTCGGACGGCGCGGTCCGCCAGGAACATGGCCAGGACGATCCAAAAAATGACGCCGGATTCTTGGATGGCCTGGCGGGAAATGAAGATATGCCAAGGGAGTACCGACAGCAGCATCCCGGCGGCCAATGCCGCGCCGCGATAGCCCCAGCGGCGCAGTAAGAGCATCAGCAGCGCGACCGCTCCCGCGCCATAGAGCGCTGACGGCAGGCGTACGACCCACAGCTTGATACCCAGCGCCCGCACGGCCAGCCAAATGGTCGCAAAGTGCAGGGGCGGGTGGTCGTTGAAGCTCAATTGCGTCCAAGCCGGCAATCGTTCCTCATCCTGAAACCAGATCCATGGCGTCCCGAGCACCGTAGAGAACATAAAATCATTCCACCCGATCGCGCGGATGGCGTAGTTCCCTTCGTCGGTGCGGACCTCGTCGCGGTCCAAATACACCACCCGCAACGTCAGCGCCAACACCACAATGCCCGCGAACGCGAGCAGCCACCGCCGATGAATAGCGGGACCTTGGGGTGCAGCAGGCATACCATCATGATAGCACGCAAAAAACCGCCCGTATCCGCGGGCGGTTTTTCTTCAGCGCGGACGGCTATTCCTGCACGGTGACGGAGCGCAGCACGACGTCTTCCGTCGGTCGGTCATTCGCGTCCGTCGCCACCTTTTCAATGGCCGCAACCACGTCCATTCCCTCCACGACCATTCCGAAGTTCGTGTGCTTGCCGTCCAACCAATCGGTCGCCGCCTTGGTCACAATGAAGAACTGACTGCCGTTGGTATTCGGGCCGGCGTTCGCCATCGCCAGCGACCCGCGCACTAATTTATGCTCGTTGATCTCATCCTCGAAACGGTAGTCCGGTCCGCCGGTACCCCAGCGCGATTTGGCGGCCAGATCCTTGCTCAGCGGATCGCCGCCCTGGATCATAAAATCGCTAATGACGCGGTGAAACCGCGTGCCGTCGTAAAAGCCTTCCCGGGCCAGTTTGACGAAATTGTCGACGGTCTTTGGCGCGTCCGAGCGGTAGAGCTCGACCACGATCGTCCCCTTGCTGGTAACCAATGTTGCACGCATAGTTGTGGCAATTGGCGTCGGCGTCGGAGTGGGCGTCACCGCCACCCCGCCGGCCGGCAGATTAGAATTTTTTACGCAGCCGGCGATGAGGACGGCCGCAATGAGAAGAAATGATCGTGGTCGCATAGTATTCTGTATTAACTATCCCCAAGCCATACACCGTTTCACCCTTGACGGGCCTCACCCTGCCCATCTCGCGTTTTTGAACAGTGCAATATTGGGGATAAAGTAATAAACTGCCTTTTCTGACCGTCGATGCACGCGCTTTGTCCCGCTCCATCCTGGGGGGAAATCGAACCTTCATACTGGGCTCTCCCACACATTGCTGGGGGGGAAGGAATCGAACCTTCATTCGCAGCTCCAAAGGCTGCTGTCCTGCCATTAGACGACCCCCCAGCAATGTGTGGGACCTTGCCCGACTCCGCGCCTGCCCCGTCGTATGACGGGGCCCTGTTTTACCCCACACCTTTCGACCTTAAATAGCAGAGCTACTTTGCTTGCCTACCCGCGGGAGCAGAACTCGAATCTGGATTCACGGCTCCAAAGGCTGCTGTCCTGCCCTTAGACGATCCCGTAGTTATGGAAGCGATAGTACTAAAGGTCAAAAGGTGTGGAGCGAGGACGACCCCCCCCAGGACGGGACGCAACGTCCACCGGTACCGGCATCAACTGAACCGCACCGCGTTATAGATCTTCCTGGCAGCAAAGTACATGACGAAGGCGAAAAAGACTCCCAGATACCCGAAGGTGCCGACCTTGAGCGGCAGCGAAATGTGTTGGCCGACGATGAAGTTGACGACTTCAAGCACTAAGAGCACGCCCATCAGGATCATCACGATGAAGATGAGCATGACCACGGTCAGAATGGTTTCCAAAAGCCGGCCGGCGTGCATAGGTACGAAGTGGTAGCGTAGCGGGCGGGGGGCGAAACGTCAATCCCGCCTCAAACTTTCAGGTAACGGCGCACGGCGAACACCGATCCCACCATATTTAGCGCCGACATTCCCAGCAGTTGCGAACCGAAGATGGCCACAAAGTTCTCGCGGAAATAGCCAGCCAGATCGAGCGGTACGCCGGTAAAGAAATCCTGAAGATACGGCTGCACCGCATTCAGCAACGGGAATGTGACCGCCACAGCGAGTCCGGTCGCGCACAGCGCGTACAGCACGCCCTCCAGCACGAACGGCGCGGTGATGAACGCGTTGGACGCGCCGACCAGCTTCATAATGCCGATCTCGTCGCGGTGCGTATAGATCGCGACGCGGATGGTGTTGAACACGATCAGCGTGGCGATCAGGACGAACAGCGCCGATATCGCGATCCCCGCCTGGTTAATGCGGTCGGCGATCAGTCGGATCTCGTTGATCGTACGCTGGTGGTCCTTATAGTTCTCGTCGCTGACCAGATCGCGGTACGGCGAATGGTTGAGCACCTGGATGATCTCCGGGTAGTCCGAGGGGTGTTGTGCGGTCACCACCAGCGTCGCTCCCAGCGGGTTGTCGCCCAGCTCCTCCAGAGTCTCCAGGATGGCAGCGTCACGGGCGTGCCGCTGGCGGAATTCTTTCATCGCATCGTCGGCGGTCACGAGCGTGATGGCGGTCACCTGTGAAAGCTTGCCCAAGTAGTCCTGCACCTCTTTGACCTTCGGCGTGTCCACCACCGGGTCAAAGTAAATGCTGACGTCGATCTTTTGCTCGAGGGAGGTAACGGCGGAATCGGCGACGACATTGAGCGCCAGCAGCGCATTGACCGTCAACGACGCCAGCGCGATGATGCTGACGGTCACCAGCGACAGCCAGAAATTGCGCCAGAACCCTTGCCAGGCGAATTTAATGACGCGGTAGATGGTCACGAGCATATGCTTCAACTCAACCGATAGCGCCCAACCGCCTCATCGGAGGTCAGTGTGCCCTGATCAAGTACCAGCACACGGCGCCGGATCTGATTAACCCTCCCCTCGTCATGGCTGACAAACAGCACGGTCGTACCGATCTGGTTGATCTTCAGCAATAACTCGATGATCTCTTGCGAGGTGGCCGTATCCAGGTTGCCGGTCGGCTCATCCGCCACCAGGATCTTGGGACCGTGGGCGAGCGCCCGTGCGATCGCGACGCGCTGCTGCTCGCCGCCGGAAAGGTGGCGCGGGAAACGGTCGTGCTTATCGGCCAACCCGACGATCTTGAGCACCTCGGGGACGATCTTGCGGATACGCGAGGGGCGCGCTCCGATCACCTGCATCGCGAATGCGACATTCTCAAAAACGGTCTTCTTTTGCAATAATTTGTAATCCTGGAAAACGACACCGATCTGCCGCCGAAGGTAAGGCACTTCACGAGACCGGATGTGCGTAATGTCCCAACCGCCGACGACCACCTGCCCTTCGCTCGCCCGCTCTTCGGCGGTCAGGATCTTGACCAGCGTGGTTTTTCCGGTGCCGCTCTTGCCAACGATCGAGATGAATTCACCCGCCAAAACCTCGAAAGAAACGTTGGCCAAAGCGACCGTGCGCTCAGGGAAATAGATTTTGGATACGTTGCGGAAGATGATCATGGGTTTTGAGGAACGCGCACGGCTTGAAATTTCTACCCCAGCGTGCGTATACTGGTATACTGCTGTCCCAACGGCATCGGGTCAAGGGATAAGTCTATTCCCGGCCGCCACGCGCGGGATTAGTACCATGGTAGTACGTCGGCTTCCCTCGCCCCTCACCTTTACGATTGGCTCTCTGCGGGTGTAGTACAGTGGTAGTATGCTAGCTTCCCAAGCTAGAGATGGGAGTTCGATTCTCCTCACCCGCTCCAGGTAAAGGTGTGGGGGCAAGCAAAAGACGCGAGTTCGATTCTCGTATCCCGCTCGCTGCCGCGGTTCGGCAGGATATTCGCGCGGTTGCCTTAGGCCGAAGTACTTTCACATCTTGCCTTGCCGGAGTAGCTCAGCCGGTAGAGCAGTGCTTTCGTAAAGCAAAGGTCGAGGGTTCGAGTCCCTCCTCCGGCTTGGCAAGATGTGAAAGATGCCGATCATTGTGGGTTTCCCGCCGTTCTCCTCTTTCGGTTATTGAAATATAGGGAGGAGGGACCCCGCCGACGGCGGTGGCGACTCCCACCTTCGGCTCCAGACAACTCCGTAAATAGGAAAGATCGGCGCCCGCAGCAGCCGATTTTTCATATCCGCTGCCCTCCGGAAACTGGAACTACGGCGCGTACCGGTGGATGTTCATGCTGCGCAGGATCTCCCCCAGCCGTTGTTCAAAATAGTCGACCGGGGTCACGGTGATCACGCGTAGCCGCAGCCGCAGGTCGCTCCCCTCCCCGACCGATTCCTCGCGCAACAGCAGCACATACCCTTGGGCGGTGCGCATCGGCGGCGATACCTCCCCGTCCGAAATCTTTTCCGCCGCGGCAAAGATCTGAACATCAAGGTCGTCGCGGCCGCGATACCCCAAATCTCCGCCAATTGCACGGCTATCATCGCGATTCACCTCGCTCGCGGTCGCCGCGAAACTGCTGGCGCCCTCCGCGAGCGACTGATGGATGGATTTGAGCCGTACGGCGGCCGCTTCCCAGGCCTGCGGGTCTTCCCAGAGCTTGGCGCGGACCGCGAGCTCCAGCAGGTAGGGCCTTACCAAGCGCTCGGAAAAATCATCCAACGACCAACCATAAAAATTCTCCCGCACGCTCTGCTCAAGCCGCTCCCTCGATCCGCTCTGCGCGATCAACTGCTGCAACTGCGCGTTCACGGCGGCTGCACCGACCTGCACCTGGTACTGTTCGGCCAGGCGGTCGATCGCCGCCTGCCCGACGAAACGAGTAAATGCCTGCCGCCGCAGTTCACCGTCGCCTTGCGGTCTGCCGGTCCGCACCGATGACCGCCGCAGCATTTCCACGTCGCGCAAATAATCATCCAGCCAGTATACCCGACCGTCGGCGTCCACGGCGGGGAGCGGCAGGACCCTCGCCAGCGCCGCCACGGCCCAGTTGCTCCAGCCGAATCGGTACGCGCCGACCAGAACTACGGCGAACAACATGGTTACGAGCGCAGCAAAAATCGACACGGCCAAAAGAGGAGTCCGCCGCCGTCTCTTGGCGGTTTGTGCCGGCCGCCGCGGCGGTCGGGTCGCTCTCCTTGCTCTTCCCGGCGGCAGCGCCAAAGGAAGCCTCGGGATGATCAACTTCAGCGCACGTGGAACCGACTTTTGCGGCGGAGCGGCCGCAGCCGCTGCGGTGGTAGTCGTTTTCTTTTTTGGACGCGTCGGGCGCTTGGGTACGCTCGCCTTGACCGCCGACGGCGCGGGCTTGCCGGCAACGATCTTGGGGCGTTGCCGGTCCCGCTCGATCCACGCCAGCACCTCACGCCGCATCGCCGACAGTTCGTTTTCGGAAAATGTTTTTCCGTTCGAGGATAGATCGGGCATATCACCTCACGGTACTTCGCGCTGGCGGCTAAAGAAATAGGACCACCAGGCGCGCCAGGGAGCCTTGTCCCGCGCATTGGCGGCCGGACTCGCCTCCGGGATGGGAGTATTGGTGGGCACGACGATCACTTTTTCGCCTGGTTTGGCGAGTCCCAACTCCAATCGGGCGCGGCTTTCGGCATACCCTTCAGAATCAAAGTATTTGATAAGTTCGCTCAACTCGACGTGCCGGGTTTGCAACGTACTGACCTCCTGACGCAAGGAAAGCAATTCGTCGTCCAGCGCCCGCGAGCGGCGATAATCCTTGACGTACGAAACCGCGACCACGCCGAGCAGCGTCAGCGAGATAAGCAGCACTGCCCAATATCCAAAACGCACGGAGAGATGTCGTGCCGGCATAGGAGGAATGGCTCAACCAGTATACCGTTCAATCAATGGTGCGGCGAGAGCACGTTTCGCTGGAAGATCCGACGCTGCCACAGCAGATACTTCATGATCTCGATGACGCCCAGCACCGCGAGCGCTAAAACGCCGATCATCACCCAATCGGCGGGCAGCAGCGGAACCGTGCGAAAAACTTTCTGGAAATGGGGCTCGTACACGGCCAACATCTGCAGCGCCAGTCCGAATCCCACCGAACCCAATAGCCACAAATTTCCCAGCATCGTCTGCTGGAAGATCGAATGGCGCAGGCTGCGCAAGGAAAAAACATAGATCAGCGAAACGAGCGCCAGCTGCGTGAAGATCAGCGTCCGAAGGTAATCAATGGGAAGCCCGCGCCGGTGTAACACGAACAGCAGCGCAAACAGCGGCACGGTGATAGCGACGCTGATGACCGCGATCATCGCTTTTGCCTCATGGCTGATGACCGGCTCGCGTTTATCGCGCGGCGGCTCGTCCAACACCTCTGGTTCGCCGGGTTCCAAGGTGAGCGCCATGGCCGGCAGGCTGTCGCAAATAAGATTGATCCACAAGATTTGCGCGGGCAGCAACGGCAGCGGCAACCCGGAAAGCATCGCTGCAGTTACCAGCAGCACTTCCGCCATGCTGTCCGAAAGCAAATAAAGGACGGCCTTGCGGATATTGTCGTAGATCACTCGCCCTTGCCGCACGACCGCGACGATGGTATTAAAATTGTTCTCCAGCAAGATGAGGTCGGCGGTTTCTTTGGCCACATCGGTCCCCGAATTCAGGGCAATGCCGATGTCGGCAGCCTTGAGCGCCGGCGCGTCGTTCACCCCATCTCCGGTCATTGCGACGACCGCGCCTCGGCGCTGCCATGCCGTCACAATGCGCAGTTTATGCTTGGGCGTGACGCGCGCGAAAATATCGATGCTGCGGATGCGCCGCGTGAGCTGCTCATCGGTCATTCCGTCCAACGCCGAACCGTCGACGGCCCGATCGGCCGTCGCGGCCATGCCCATTTCTTTGGCGATGGCAACGGCCGTCAGCCGGTGGTCGCCGGTGATCATCACCGTCCGAATGCCGGCGCGTTGCGTGAGGGAAAACGCGTTCTTGGTCTCCTCGCGGAGCGGGTCCTTCAGGCCGATAAACCCGGTAAATATCAGCCCCGACGGCGGATCACTAAAGTCATCATCGGCGCTCAGGCGCCGATACGCCAACCCCAACAATCGCAACCCGTGCCGACTGTGCTCTTCGTACGCTGCCGTCAGTCTCCGGCGCAGCGCCGCGTCCATCGGTTTGACCTTGCCGGCCACTTCGGCGAACGACGAGAATTGCAGCACCCGCTCCGGGGATCCCTTGCAGTACATCATGCGCGCATTCTCCACCTGGTGCAGTGTGGCCATGTATTTAGTTTCCGAACGGAACGGGATCTCATCCAGACGCGGCTCGGCACGGTTCAGCTCGTCTGGGCGCGCACCGACCTGAGCGGCCGCCAAGAGCAGCGCCGTCTCGGTCGGATTCCCCAGCACCCGCCAATGGCGGAGCTCTTCGTCGGGATTTTCGACCACCGCGTCGTTGCACAACGCGGCTATCTTCAGCACCAGTAAGCGTTCCGCCATGCGCGGGTCCTCGACGATCCGGTGAAAATCGTAGTGGTCGTCGGCGGTGATGACGCGTGATACGCGCATCACGCCCTCGGTGATTGTCCCGGTCTTGTCCGTACAGATGATGGAGGTGCTCCCGAGGGTTTCCGTGGCCGCCAGACGGTGCACCAGCGCCCCCTGTTTCAAGATGGCGCGCATGCCGATCGCCAAAATGACGGTCACGATGACCAACAGCCCTTCAGGGATGGCCGAGACTGCCAACGCGACGGCCATATACAGCATGCTGTCCTCCGGATGGCCATCCGGAGAGAGGAACGGACGGCCCTGCAGCATGCCGATCAACGCCACGATCGCGGCAATGACGCAGACGACGACCGTGAGTTGCTTGCCGAGTTGCTCCAATTTCAACTGCAACGGGGTCGGCGGCTCACCGGTTTCTCGGACCAACATTGCGATCTGCCCCAATTCGGTTTCGGCGCCGGTGGCGCAGACGACCGCCGTACCCTCGCCCGAAGCGATCGTCGTGCCGAGGTACAGCATATTCTCGCGGTCGGGCAGCGACGCGCCGGGCGCTAACGTGGTGACCGTCTTGGGTGACGCCGCGGATTCCCCGGTCAACGGGGCTTCCACCACCGTCAGATCGATGGACTGCAAAAGGCGCGCATCAGCCGGAACGCGATCCCCGGCGCGCACCACAACGACGTCGCCGGGCACCAGTACATCCGTCGGTACCGCGATCTCGCGTCCGCTGCGCAACACGCGAGCCTTGAAGGTCACTAGCCGTCGTAATTGCTCGAACTCCTTGGTTGCCTTCCATTCCTGCAGGAAGCCGACGACGGTGTTGATCGCGATGACCGCGCCGATGACGAAAAAATCAAGCCAGTGCCGCAACACCAAGGTCAGCGCCAGCGCAAAAAGCAAAATGCCGATGACGGGGCTGCGCAGTTGACCGAGAAGAATGACCAGGCCGCCCAAACGCTTCTCCCGCGGCAGAACGTTGGGACCATGGCGGTGCAACCGGCGGCGTGCCTCCTCGGCGCCCAGTCCGCGGGCGGTGGTATGCAATTTCCGCAGGATCGCCGATTCCGCGGCGTGATGCCACATCGAAGAATTGGCGGCGGCTGTCGACATACGGACAGTATACCACACCACAAATTTCAGCCTTGGGACAACTGCGTCGATTGCAAATTAGGCGAAAATATGCTATGCTCAACGCAATTACGTACCACCGAGGGTCCATAGCTCAGTTGGTAGAGCAGCTCCCTTTTAAGGAGACGGTCGCAGGTTCGATCCCTGCTGGACCCACCACCAATTCTATGTTCACGGCCATTTGGGACACCATCGTTTTCAAACCGCTGTTCAACTTCCTCATCTTCCTGTACCAGCGGTACACCGGCTACAACCTGGGAATTGCGGTGGTCTACATGACGCTGCTGTTGCGGATCGTTTTGCTGCCATTATCGGTCATGGCCGAACAGGGCAAAGAATTCTACCGCCGCATTCACACCAAGATCTCGGAGGCTCAGCGCGATTTCGCCGATGACCCGGTCCGCCAGAAGCAGGCCATCCGCGAGCTCCTGAAGCGGCATAAGATCCGCCCTTGGACACGGGTGGTGGTGCTGTTGTTCCACATCCTTATTTTGATCGCCTTGTACCAGGTGTTCGTTGGTGGTCTGACCCGCCAAAAATTCGGTGCCCTCTACCCTTCGGTCGCTGCCCCGGACTTCATCAACACGAACCTGTTCTGCTTCGACTCGGTGCACAAGGTCGGCTGCCTGGATATCGCACAGTCGAATTTGTGGTTCGCCGCGGTCGTGGCGATCGTCCTCTTCATCGAGATCACACTCTCCCAGCGCGGCTTGCGCAGCAAACTTTCCCAACCGGAGATCGTCTACCGCTTCCTTTTTCCGGCGTTCACCTTCGTCGCGCTGGCGTTATTGCCCTCGGTGAAGTCGGTCTTCATTTTGACCTCGCTGCTGTTTTCTATTATTATTAGTCTCGGGGGCACGGTATTTTTTTCCGCCGGACGCCGGCGCGAAGCGCAGGCGGAGATTAAAAAAACCGCGCCGCAAACCGCCGATGACCCGCTAGCGAACAACTACTATGGCCGACAGCCTCGATAAGATCATGTACTCGTTCGTGGTGGAGGACGTCCTAAAGGGCTTCTTCATCCATGTGCCGCCCGGCTACGTGGCGTGCGTGTACGACCTGGGCCGCGGGGTGCTGCGCAAAGTCTACGAGCCGGGCCTGCACTTGAAGATACCTTTCTGGCAGAAGGCCAAGCTCTTCAATACCCAAACCCTTGAATACAACATCAATCGCAACTTCGACCCCAACAAGCCGCGTTTAATGGGCGACCTTCCGATCATTTGCAAATCATCCGACGCCCGTAACGTGAAGGTCGAGGGGACCATCCTGCTGCGGCTGGACATCGATCGCATCCCGGAGATCTGGCAGAGTATCGGCGAGGAATTCGTGGAAAAGATCGTCCGACCAACCGTCCGCAGCCGTATGCGCCTGGTCGCGGCCCGCCACCCCTCCTCCGACCTCATTACTTCCAAACGGGACTCGGTCGAGATCGAGGCCCAGCAGGAACTGGAGCGGGTGTTCTACCCGCGGGGAATCCTGGTGGAAAACGTGCTTTTCTCGGATATTGAAGAGGTTTTTAAGACCTCCTAGCGACCCCTGACGATCTCAAAAACCCGCCTGCCTGGCGGGTTTTTTCGGCTTTGTAATCGGGCTTGTCGGAGGCTGGGGCGACTGCTACAATACCCCCGCTTCTTCGGCACGTATGACTACCCCTGAACCGCTGCTCGGACGCGTCCCACCGCAGAATCTTGAGGCTGAAGCGTCGCTCCTGGGGGCGCTCCTCATCGACCGCGATGCCATCATCAAGGTGTCTGATTTGCTGCACCCGGAGGATTTTTATAAAGACTCCCACCGCCACATCTTCGGTACGATGCTGGAGCTGTTCGAACGCCATGAGCCCATTGATCTGCTGAACCTGAGCAACCGTTTGGAGGAACGCAAGCAGTTGGAGGGCGTCGGCGGCCGCACCTACCTCACGAGCCTGACCAACCTCGTCCCCACCGCCAGCCACGTCGTTTCCTACGCTACCATCGTCCAGCGCAAGGCCACGTTGCGGCGGCTGCTGTCGGTGTCCGGCACGATGGCGGAGCTGGCGTTCCACGAAACCGACGATGTGGTGCGCCTGCTGGACGAAGCCGAGCAGCTCCTCTTTTCGGTCACGCAGCGATACCTGCGGCGGTCGTTCACCCCCATCCGTGAGGTTCTCACCGAGGCCTTCGATCGCATCGACGAACTGCACAAAGAGAGCGGCAAGCTGCGCGGCACGCCCACCGGTTTCCGCGATCTGGACAGCAAACTGGCGGGCCTGCAGAACTCCGACCTTATTATCCTGGCGGCGCGGCCTTCCATGGGGAAAACTACGCTGGCGCTGGACATCGCGCGCCAGGTAGCAGTCAAGGGCAAAGTCCCGGTCGGCATCTTTTCGCTGGAAATGTCCAAGGAGCAGCTGGTGGACCGCCTGCTGTGCGCCGAAGCGGGCGTGAACCTGTGGAAAATGCGCACCGGCATGCTATCCGACCAGGGCGAGAACGACGACTTTACGCGCATCGGCCATGCCTTGGGCGTGTTATCCGAGGCACCCATTTTTATCGATGATTCCGCCAGCGCCAACATTATGGAGATCCGCACCAAGGCTCGCCGTTTGCAATCCGAACATGGGCTGGGCTTGATGGTCATTGACTATCTGCAGCTGATGGAAGGGCGCGGCGCGGAAAACCGCGTCCAGGAGGTCTCCGAGATCTCCCGCAGCCTGAAGGCCATCGCCCGCGAGCTTAACATCCCAGTCATTGCGCTGTCGCAGTTGTCCCGTTCCGTGGAAGCGCGCGAGACGCACGTGCCGCGCCTGGCCGACCTGCGCGAATCTGGCTCCATCGAGCAGGACGCGGATGTCGTGATGTTCATCTACCGCGAAGCCATGTACTCGCGCGACCTGCCGCCGGACCGCAAGAATATAGCCGAGGTGTATATTGCCAAGCACCGCAACGGTCCGACCGGCAAAGTGGCGCTCTTCTTCGACGAACAGCGCGTGACCTTCAAAACGGTGGAGAAACGGATCAACGACGACGCCGGACCTTCCTTTTAACTCATTCTTTACACCCCGCATATGTTTCAAAAACTGAAACAGTTCAAGGAGTTGCGCTCGGCCGCGAAGACCTTGCAGCGCGAGCTTTCGGGAGAGCACATCACCATCGAACGCAACGGCATCACACTGGAACTGGACGGAAACCTTGATGTCCAGCGCCTGACGCTGCCGCCCGGCATGAACCAGCAGGAGCTGGAGCGCCGTCTCCCCGAGGTCATCAACCAAGCGATCGACAAAGCGCAGCGGGTCGCAGCGGATAAGATCCGTGCCCGCGGCGGACTCGAGGGGCTCGGTTTGGGCAAGAGTTAAGTCAGGGACGCGCGCCGTCCGTTGTCTCTCGTTGCTGTGGGTTACTACCCCCGACCAATTTTGGAGCTGATCACCCAATTCAGCCGGTTGCCGGGCATCGGCCTGAAAACCGCTGAACGCTTGGTCGTGTTTTTGGCCGGACGCACAAAAACGGAAGTGGAGCAGTTCGGACGCGCCGTGCAGGCGCTGGCGGCGAGCCTGCAGACCTGCGGTGAGTGCGGCAACTTTTCGGAAGGCAGCCCGTGCGCCATCTGCCGCAATACCTCCCGCGACCCGCAGCTCCTCTGCGTGGTGGCAAAACCGCAGGATCTGCTTGCGATCGAACGGACCGGCCAATTCACCGGGCGCTACCACATCCTCGGCGGCACAGTCGACCCGATCGTGGGCATGACCGTCGAACAGTTGCGCTTCGACGCCCTCTTGCGGCGTATCAAGCGCGATCAGGTGCGCGAGGTGATATTGGCATTCAACCCGGACGTCCCGGGCGAGGGAACGTCACTGACGGTCAAACATCTGCTGCAGCCGTTAGTGAAGGAGGGCGGTTTACGGGTGACCAAGCTTGCCCGCGGGCTCCCGCTGGGTTCGGATGTGGAATACGCGGATGAAGTGACGCTGTCCCATGCCTTAAGCAACCGGCGCGAGGCGTAACTGCGTTGAAGGTATAAAAAAGGCGGGTGCCCTAGGGCACCCGCTTGGCGGTATGTGTGGACGGTACGAACGGCGGGTAGTCCCCCGTCATGCACGCGTCGCAAACGTCGCGGCCTGGGAACAAACGTTCGCGGAACCCGGCGATGGAAAGATGCGCGTAGCAAGACTGAAAGCCCGAGATCGAAAGATGGCGCAGGCTGTCGGCGCCGATGTGCTGGCGGGTTCCCTCGATCGTCATGCGCGCGGCGATCAATTTGTCCGTGGTCGGTGTGGCGATGCCGTAGTAGCAGGGCCCAGTGATGCGTGGCGATGCCACCGCAACATGCACCGCGCCGGAACCGACCGCTTTCATCATTCGAACGACCACCCGAAGCGTATCGCTGCGGACGATGGAATCCTCAACCAGGAAAATGTCGCGACCCCGCAGCACCTCCTGGTTAGGCATGTGTTTCTGCGCCGCCAGTCGTAGACGGTCGTCTTCGCTGTGGCCTAAAAAGGCGCGTACATCGCGGCCAAGTCGCGTCCGGTTGATGCCACTCATGACCGGCAGCCCGAGGCGGTAGGCGAACGCGTTGGCCGCATCGCGGCCGGAATCCAGCATCGCTACGACCGCGCTCACTCCGACGGGGATACCCTCACCAGCGAGTACCTCTTCGGCCAGCACGGTACCGCACGCGGTGCGGAACGGGAAAACGCCGCTGCTGCCCGGGCTCATGAGGTACACCCGCTCGAAGCTGCAGCAGTAGAGCCGCGGCGCGACGGGACGATACTGGATCGCCTGCGGTACGAGGTCGGGCCCGATGCGTACCATCTCACCCGGTCGGATCTCCCGCACCTTCGTCCAGTCCGGAGAAAATGCGCAATCCTCAGAGGCGACCGCGTAGCCGCCGTCGGCGCTGGCCAGCCAGAGTGGGCGGAAACCCCAGGGATCGCGCATGGCGATCAGTTGTGTGTCATCGATCAGCGCCACCAGGCTCCACGCGCCTTCCACATGCCGGAAGGCTTCCTGCAGGCGTTCGACCAGGGTGTTCCCTGGCGTCTGGGCAACCAAATGCAGGAGCGTTTCGGTGTCGGATCTGGCCCGGTAGACGGTCTGCATGGTTCGGCGGTATGCGTCGACCGACTTACCGTGGATGGCCACCGTATCGCCGTTGACGGCGATCGCGATCCGCCGACCGCCGATCTCGCCCACCAACGGTTGGGCGTCTTCCAGACTCCCGGCGGTGGCGTAACGGACGTGTCCGGCGGCGGCGCGGCCCTGGAACTGATCCAGCGGCAGCCGCTGCGCCAGATGGCTGGCAGAGCCGAGGCGATTCTGGTGCCGCAGCCCCTCCGCGGTCACCGCGGCGAGCCCCGCCGAATGCGGCCCACGGCCCTCGATCTCGACCATCATTCTGAGGACCGCCGCAGCCGCATCGGGCGTCGGTCCGATGTAACCGGAAACTCCACACATGAGATACCTCCCTTCAAGGTACGATTTGGCAAATTGACGAAGAACGAACGGCTCACCACTGTAGTCCTCCCGGACCCTGCGGTCAAGCGCGCAAAAAAACCGCCGTCCGAGGTGCGGACGGCGGCTGAAGTTCGGATTTTTGGACTAGATCGAAGTGATCTCGAGCGTAGTTGCCGGGTGGCGGTACCCGTGTTTCCGTCGGTAGCGCACCTTGCGCTTGAACTTGATGACCGTAATCTTTTTCGCGCGGCCCTGCGCGGCGATCTTGGCCTTCGCCGTACCGCTCAATTCCGGTTTACCGACCGCGACCTTGTCGTCCCCTTCAAAGGTAAGCAGCACGGGGAACTCGATCGTGGCGCCCACCTCTCCGGCCACATAGTCCACGGTCAAACGGCTCCCGACATGGACGAGGTATTGTTTTCCGATGCACGTGATGACTGCCTGTTTCATATGCGGAGAATAAGGTATTGCTAGACTATAGCGGAAACCGGTCTCGCCGTCAAGGGATATTACCCTCTTGGACGAGGTCGCCGACGGCGAGGCCCGCGCGCTCCGCGAACCCGGCGGGCACCTCCAGGACGGCATCAACGTCCACGGCGGGACGGTACAGCGGCAACGGGCCGCTGCCGGACGGCGGCGGCACGTCGGCCGTGATCTGGACGATCTTGCCCCCGCGGATCCAAAGAAAATCCAGCGGCATGAGCATATCTTTCATCCAAAATTGCGGACGTTGCGGCGGCACGAACGGAAAAAGCATGCCGCTCCCGTCCGCCAGGCGGGCGCGACCAGACAAACCCCGCGCCTTGCGTTCGATGGTATCGGCGATTTCCGCCTGTACCACGGCCCGCCCGATATTCAACGTGACCATAGATAATGGAGGGTCGGCCTGAGGACGCGCTCGCAGTGTGAGCCAGGCGAACGGCAGCAAAGCCACGAGCGCCGCTCCGGCGATTCCCATAGTGCGTCCCTGCATACGCATTAGGCGCTTCGGGGTTTCCTGCTCCAGCGCAACAGCCACGTTACGAGTACCACGAGCGCTGCCAGCGCGGCAAGCTTTCCTTTCGGCGAGGCCACCAGCGCCGCCATGCCAAATCCCGCCGAAAGGGAAGAAAGCAGGGCAACCACCTGGCGCGGCGACCACCCCCGTTCGATCAAGCGGAAATGCAAATGGCGCCGGTCGCCGCGGGCGATCTTGGCGCCGTGCCGGATACGTTCCACGATCACCCAGGCGGCATCGGCCACCGGCACGCCCATGACCAGCAACGCGGTCGTGATCTTGCTGCCAGAAACTATCGCCAGCAGCCCGAGCGTGAAGCCGGTAAAGACGCTCCCCCCTTCACCCAGGAACAATCGCGCGGGACTCAAGTTATGGGGCAAAAAGCCGATACAGCTGCCCGCGAACGCCAACGCCAATACGCCGGTGGCGGCTGACGGCGCGTCCCAGGCTAGACTCACTCCAAAAATAATCAACCCCCCGACCGCGCTGATGCTGGAAACCAGCCCGTCGAGTCCGTCCAGAAGCTTGGTCGTGTACATCATCCCGACCAGCCAGACGAACGTGAGCCAACCGGAGATCCACCACGGCACAGAGAAAACTCCGCCCAAGGGGTTGGTGACCAACTCGATGCGTACGCCGCCAGCGAGCACGACCGAGGCGGCAACCAGCGGCCCGAGCAATTGCGCCGCCGGCGGTAGGCGAAAACGGTCGTCAATGAATCCGACCGCCATCAGCACGGCGCTGCCGAGTCCGGCGGCGATCAACACGCCGGCGGTACTGTGCTCGTCCGGCAGCCAGCCCGCATTCCATAAGAATATGGCGGCGCCCAGTACGCTGCCCCACAGCGCCAATCCGCCCAGCAAGGGAACCGGCCGGGCGTGCTGTTTCCTTCCGGCATCGGGCTGGTCCACCGCGCCGACCCGCCGCGCCAATGCGCTGACAAAAAATGAAAGCGCCCACGAGGTGAGCGCCGCGCCACCGAGTACCGCCAGATAGAACCACCAACGGGACATAGCATCCGCGCTAGAGTACAGCCGGTTTTTTGACCGTCACTGAACCCCCGACGTCAAGGACGATCGTATCGCGCCGCTGTAGTTCGCCGCGGAGGATCTTGGTAGCGATCACGTCGTCTACCCGCTCCTGGATGACGCGCCGCAGCGGTCGGGCGCCGTACTGCGGGTCGAATCCCGCGGCAGCCAGCTCATCGATCGCCGCCTCGGTTGGCTGCAGCGCGATACCCTTGGCTTCCAAATGTTCCCCGACCTCTGCCAGCATCAAACGGGTGATCTGCCGCACTTCCTTGCGGCCCAGCGGTTTGAATACGACCACGCTGTCGAAGCGATTCAAAAATTCAGGTCGAAAGTGCTGCTGCAGCTCGCCGCCCATCAGCTGCTCCTTGATCTCGGGCACCGCTACCCCCGCACCGACCAAACGCTGGATCGTCGGCGTGCAGGCGTTCGACGTCGCAATTAAAATGACGTTGGTAAAATCGATCGTGCGGCCGACCGCGTCGGTCAAGCGCCCGTCATCCATAACTTGCAAAAAGAGGTTCAATATCTCGGGGTGGGCCTTTTCGATCTCATCCAACAGCACGAGGGCGAACGGCCGCCGCCGTACCGCCTCGGTCAGGTATCCCCCGCTCCCAGCGCCGGAAAACCCGGGCGGGGCGCCGAGCAAGCGGTTCACCGAGGACTGCTCCTGGTACTCGGACATATCCAGGCGGATCATCTCACTCCCCCGGCCGAAGTACACCGCCGCCACGGTCTTGGCCAGCTCGGTCTTCCCTACCCCGGTCGGACCGAGAAACAGCAGGTTGACGATCGGGCGCCGGGTATCCCGCAATTCGGCGCGTGCGCGGCGGATGGCTGCGGACACGACGGTCACCGCCTCCTCCTGGTCCACCACGCGCTGATGGATATCGTCTTCCAGACGAAGCAGTTTCTCGCTTTCCTGCTGGGTTACGTCGGTCAGCGGGATATTGGTTTTCTCCGAAACCGTGCGGGCGACATCCTGCCCGCCGACGTTCGCCTGCCTCCCCTTTTCGTTCAAGACGCGTACCGCCGTCTCATCCAAAATTTCTATCGCTTTTTCCGGTAGGAACCGGTCGTGCAGGTAGCGGCTACTCAAGGCAACGGCCTGTGCCAGCGCATCATAAGTAAAGAATACCTGGTAGCGCGCCTCCAACGGCCCGGCCTTGGCCTCCAGGATCTGGATGGCGGCGTTCGCTTCCGGTTCTTCGATGTCCACCTTCTCCATCACCTGCCCGAGCGCGTGATTCTCCAGATATCGGGCGTAGTCCGCCGGCAAGGCAGTGGCAATGACCTGCAGGCCAGTCTGCGTCATAGCTTGGGCCAGCGCCCCGGCCAGGTCGAGCGCCGCCCCCCCGCCGGAGGTAATGCCAACCATCTTGGTGATGTCGTTGAAGAAAACGATGATGTTGCCGGAACGCTGCGCTTCCGACAAACAGTGCAGCAAGCGCTCCTGGGCCTCGCTCGGGCTGACCCCGCTGATCAGGCGCGCGACGCTGATGGAAACCAGCCGTTTGTCCTGCAGCATCGGCGGCACCTCTTCGGCGACCATGCGGCGCGCGATGCCATTGATAATGGCTCGCTTGCCGATGCCGGGATTACCCACCAGCAGCACATTCTGGCGCGCACCGGCGGCCAGGACGCGGAACATCTCGGCCACCTCGCGCTCGCGATCCTGGCACGGTTCCAGGAATCCGACTTTCGCCAGTTGGGTCAGGTCCTGGCTGAAGTGGTCCAAGAACGGCGTTGCTACCGCGGTCATCGTCCGGTTGACCCCGGTGTGTTTGGAGCGATACGCGGCCTTGCGGCTGAACTGTTGCCCATGCTCCCGCTGTTCGCGCCGTACGCGCAGCCATACCGTAACGTTGGCGATCTTGTCGCCGTCGACGTTCAGATCGTAGAGCAGTTCGCGAACCAACTCGGAGGTCTTCACGCAGGCCTCCAGCAGTTCCGGCAAGTCGACCTTCTTCTGGCGTCCGATGAACGCCTGGGCGTAGGCGGCCAGCAGCACCTCCCGCAATTCCGCCGACATGGATAAACGATTCCCCGTCGGCACCGCGTACCGGGGAAGGAGTTTAATGATGCGCCGCCGCAGCTGGTCGAAGGAAACCCCCAGGCGGACGAACATCTCCGCAGTGGCCGGGAAGGTTAGGATGGAGACCAGTAAGTGTAGCGGCGCGACGACCTGATGATTTCCGCGGCGGGCCAGCAGCCACGCCTTTTCGACCGCCGCGACCGCCGGTGCGCTGTAAAACTGGGCCAAGTCGAACTGCCGTACGCGGGGCACCTTCACGGCCGCTTCCCAGCGGTCCGGCAACGGCGATGGCTCGGCCTCGCGCGCGGCGCGACGCGGCAGATGCCGGATCTTGGACAGCTCCATCGCAAAGTGAAAGACCAGGTAGCTGTCCGACAACACCGACATCCAGAACGTCAGCATCCCGACGCTCTCGCGGCGGTAAAACTGCCACAGCGGGTAACCCGCCTGGTTCAGGCGGGAAAGCTCCCACAGCAGGCTCCCCGCCCCCAGCGCCGCGAAACACAACAGCAGCGTCAAGACCGCATGCTCCGCGATCGTGAATACCTGGCGCTGCCGCAAGTGCCAATCATCGATAGCGCGGCCCCAATACAACAGCCAGTCTCCCTGGCGCCCGACCACGGCGCGTCCGCGGCAAGTAGAACACCACGACTCACCGGTCACCCCCGCGCCCTCGCAGGTCGGGCAGCGGTACGCGGTCACCAGCGGCGGGTCTTTCGGCCTAGGTGCCATACGGGGCAACAAGCCAGGGAATCGTCACGAAATAGGCGAAATTACGCCAGATGAAATAGCCGGCGGCGATCGGGGCGGCGATCCACACGGCGGCAACTGCCAACACGATCAGCAGCCACAACACCAAAAGCAGCGTGCGTCCCGCACCAACGAACAACCGCATGACGAAACTGATGATCCTCCCCTCCCAGTCGTACTGGCCGTACATCGGTACAAAGAGGTTGCGCCACCAGAGGCCGACCCCCAAGCGGTGTTCCTCCTCCAGGATGACCGAAGCGAGGCTCGTCACCAACTGCCGCAAGCCGAAGCTGTACCACCACAGCGGCCAAAAGAGCACTCGCCCGACCAGGTCCACGGCGAATATTTTTAGCGATGAAAGCGCGACGCTGTGGCTCATACCTTTCTGATTATACCACAAAACTATCCCTCCCGGATGGCCCCTATGCGTCACAAATGCCGATACCTACAGCGCGCCCGTCCGTATTGCCCGACGCAACCGTTCCATCAGATCGAGGTAGAACCGCAGATTGTGCAGCGTCGCCAACCGCGCCCCAAGCGGCTCACCCACCTTATACAAATGGTGGAGATATGCCAGCGTGTAGCGTCGGCACAGCAGGCAGGAGCAGCGCCGGTCAGGCGGGGCGAATCGCCGCCGGTTTCCCGCGTTCTTGATCGCCACCGTCCGGTAAAATCCTTTGGCGCGGAATGTCGGAACGCCGCCCGACCACACGTAGAGGCGCCCGTGACGTGCCTCGCGGGTCGGTATCACGCAGTCGAACATATCCACGCCGAGCCGGACGGCAGCGACGATCTCCTCGGGCCGACCCACGCCCATCAGGTAGCGCGGCAGGCTTTCGGGCAGGAGCGGGAGCACGTTCCGCAACGTCGAGAGCATCTGCGACCGCTGCTCCCCCACCGCTAGTCCGCCGATCGCGAATCCGTCAAAAGGTAAAGCCGTGAGCTCTGCCGCAGACCGGCGGCGCAGCTCCGGATACACTCCGCCCTGCACGATACCGAACATCAGTGGCCGCCGTTGCCCTATCGGCCGATACCGTACGGACTGGCGCGCCCACCGCGTGGTGCGGTCCACCGCAGCCGCCACTTGCTGCCGCGTTGCGCCATAGCCGACGCACTCGTCCAATACCATAATAATGTCGGCTCCCAGCTTGCGCTGGATGGAGATCGCGCGTCGGGGGGACAGCATCGAAACCGCGCCGCTGAGGGGGTCGCGGAAACGGACGCCCCGGTCGGTGATCTGCCGATAGCGCGCCAAAGAGAAGACCTGGAATCCCCCGGAATCGGTCAAAATGGGCTTCCGCCAGCCCATCATCTTGTGCAACCCGCCCGCCGCGGCAACGATCGCTTCGCCGGGACGCTGGGACAGGTGGTAGGTATTCGCCAGCACCGCATCCGCACCCATTTCTCCGACCTCCGCGGCCGTCAAGTGTTTGACGGCCCCGCGCGTGGCGATCGGCATAAAAAAAGGCCCCGGGATGGTGCCATGCGGGGTTGACAAGCGCGTCAACCGTGCGCCAGAAATCTTAGAAACCTTCAGCAGTTTGAACATCGGAACTCGTCATTGCCCGATCTCCACCACCAGGCCGCGCCCACCGCCGAACGGGTCATCCTCCAGATTGGAGGTAATGCTGCGCTTCAGGCCCACCACCGTGGAGTCCGTGACGGCGTCGTTCGCCGTCAGGCTGGTCTCGCTCGTCAGCAGTAAAAGTTTGCCTACCTGTTCTTGGGTGGGGGTCACGGCCATATCGAACCAGGCATTGACATCTTCGGCGGTCTGCTTGGCGGTGATGATGGGTATGGTCCAGGTGATACGCCGCTCCTTGGCATCGTAAGTCAGTTGGCCGGTCGTCGCCAAGAATTTCCCTTCCCAGACCACGTCCGCCGCCAATACTGTACTGACCGTCACTTCCTTGACATCATGCAGGCTATTGCCCAGCGACCAATAGATGCGAAAACTTGTTCTCTCCCCCACCACCGGCGGTAGCGGACCGGACCCGACCGCAATGTTGTCGTCGTTAAAGTACCGACCCTCGGCTTTTAGCTCCAGCGCCGTATTCACGGAATTCGTGATGGTGCCGCTGCTCACTTCCTGTCCGGCGGAAAGACCGTTGATCGCGCCGATGACCACGCGCGCCGTGCTCACCGTCGCCAGGTCCCGCGTTTCGTCATCGATCGTTTCCGGCGCGACCAGCTGAAGACTGAAATCCAGCGTTCCTTCGGCCAGAGGTCCGAGCGCGGCCAATTCAGGTATCACATCCTTTGCCCAACGGATGGTATTATCGCTGACGGTACCGAGGTTTTTGTCGACGATGGTTTTGAGATCGACCACCGATGAATCAATGGAAGCCTCGATCAGCACATCCTCCAGGGTTTCCTGGCCCAAATTCTTATAGACGATGCGGTAATTGAGGGTATCGCCGAGGTTGACCGGCTGGTCCGCGGACTGCCCATTGATAATGAGGTTGACCTGCAGCGACGGGCGCACCAACACGGTGGTCAGGCGCTGCTCCTGCTGCAGCGAAAACCCGCCGGTCTCATCGATCAGGCCGATGTGGGCGGTTAATACTTGTTCAGTGAAAGCCGCGTCCCCGGTCGCACCGCCGAACCCGCCCGTGATCTTGATAACGCCCTGGGCTTTGGCGCCCAGGGTCGTAAAATACCAACGGCTGTTCGGGTCCTTGCCGGTCAGACCGCTGAAATTAGCCACACTCGCCGGTGGCGATTTTGGCGCCGGCTCAGAGGTCCTGAAGATGAAGCCCGGCGGGTAATCCACCTGGATCAGCACGCCTTCGTATGGTTTTTCCGCCGTATTTTCATAACTGATCTCGTAGCTGGACTCGCGGTCGGGCACCGCGCGTTCCGGCCCGTTGACCGACAGGTTCAGGATCGACGATGTGATCTGGAACGTTTTGGAAAAATCATCCTTGAACGTCGAACTGAAATTCTGCGGCCGGTAGTTCACGGTTCCCGCCAGCGTCTTCAGCCCCCCGACCGGACCGACCACTTTCGCCGTCAGCTTGATCTCGCCGCCGTCGCCGGGCGCGAGCGCATTGATGCGCCAGCTGTTCGTATACTGATTGACCGGCGCGGGAACTGCGGACACGAACGTGAACCCTTCGGGGTAGCGTAGCGTCAGTTCGACCGAAGAGACCGCCACGCGGTCGGCGTTCCGATACTTCACGGTGTAGGCGACCTCTTCGCCGGAAGCGAGCTCCTTGGGCGCGACGATCTCCACGCGCACGCTGGACGGGTTCTCGCCGGCCCCAGCGCCGTCCCGGACGGTGCCGACCAGCCATATCGAAGTAGCCGCCGTTGCCGCCACCAGCAGCGCCCAAGCCAGCAAACGCTTGGTCCAATTGATGTGGTAGATCTGCAGCCGCGACACATCGGGCACCTGCCCGTTGCCGTCGCGATAGATCTTCAGCAACTCCGGGTCGAGCCCGTCGCGCCGATTGAAGTGTTTCAAGCGTCGTCGCTCCATAGCTGTAATGCGGTTACGGCGCGACCGTGATGGTGGTACCCCAGAATGCATCGGTCACCAAGCGGTCGTGGTACTGCAGTACCGAGCCCTGCTGGCTCAGCTGTTCGCCGGCCGCCGGGTACGTCGTGCGTACGGTTTGGGCTCCGCCAAGGCGCAGGATCGAGAGCAGCTCGTCGCCCAACGTCCCGGGCTGCTTCTGTGCCAGCAGCGTGTAGGCATAATTGGCTTGGGCCAGCGTGAACGGCAGCCGATACACCAGCGTCGCGGATCTTTGCTCCCCTGGTTTCACCGCCAGCCAATGGGCAAAGACCGTTTTGCCCATTTCTTCATACGTCTCAACACCGGACAACGGGTCGCGCCGATGGGAACTCTCCACCGCCAAAAGGTCGGCGTCCTGAGAAAAACCAGGCTCGTCGGGCTCAAAAACGGCTCCCTCCGGCACCGCGAATCCTTCGGCGGTCAAGAGTTCGCTGCCGCGCGGGACGTACACGCGCACCCAGCTGTTGTTCTGCACGCCGCTGAACGGATCGCTGCGGCTCCCTTGGTGCGTACGGGTAACGGTCAGCGTCACCACGAGCTGGCCGTCGGCGCCGACCATGACATCGTGGCGCAGGCTGGTCTGCACCACCCGGTCGGTCTTGCCTCCGGCGATATTGGTATTCACGACCATCAGGTAATCGCTCAGCCCCGAGGGCACCAACCGGCCGGTCCACCCCAGGTCGTCCATGATCTGCTGGGCCTGCTCATCGGTGCTATACACCATCAGATGACGTTCCTTGACGGCCGCATACATGACCGTCAGGAGGCGCTGCCGCTGCTCCGCGGTCAATTGCTGCATGCGCTCCAGGATCTTTGGCGCCAGTTGGCCGACGAACAGTTTCGGTTGATTCAGCGTCCGGTCGTACTCGACCTCGACGATCTGCTGTGTCTCGGCGGTGAAATTCTCCGACGTGATGGTGCGGCCGTACTCCGGCATCGGGATCGGGCCGACAACCTCCAGAATGCGCTCCAAGACGGTGTTCGTCACGCCGATCACGCCATCAACGCTGCCGCCCCGGGACTGCTCGATGAACCACGCCGCCTTGCGCGCGCTGGTCGGAAAATCCGGCCACCAGTTAGCGTCGTGAAATTCCCAGCGCGGATTGATGAGGTGCAGCGGTTCGGGCGACCGCACCAGCGCCAGCAGCTGTCCCTGCAGATCGTAGGTACCGCCGCCCGGAATCTCCAGGTTGGTGATGCGACCGTCCTCGACGTCCATCAGCGCGAAGCTGCCGACAAACCCGCCGGTGGCGCGCAGCTCCGTGTTGTTCTGAAAGAGCAGCAGATACCGCTGCCACTGGTCGCTCCCCAGCAACCGCAACACGGAACGGGTAATGGCCGCGGTGTCCAGCAGCGTGGATTCCAGTTCCGGCAGCGCCCGTACCGCGCGTAAAAATTCATCACGGGTGCCAAGCCCAAGCGTTTGGACCCCGACGTCATCCAGCACGCTCCGCGCCTGGGCAACGGCCGGCAAGGCCACGGCAAGATTCGTGTTCAGGTCGACGATCGCATCCAATGCCGACGGCCAGTCGGACCACCCGTCGCGCTGGTCAACCGCGGCCATACTGGAAGAAAAACGCTGTCCGACCTGGGCGAGCTGCTCCCCGGCGGAAAGTAACGAAAGCCCTGCGGTGAGCGTCCGCCGGCCCTGGGGGACGATCTGCAGCAGCGCGCGAGTAAAGAAATCAAGCCCCTCGTACTCGCCTCGGGCCGACTGGAATTCACGCTCTGCGCGCTGAAAGGCATCGGCTGCGGCCGCCAGGCGGAATTCTCGCAAGTGCTCCTTGCCGGACCATAGCGCGCTCAGCGCGGAAGCGGAATATCCCATCAGCCGGTCCCGCACGTCCGACACCTCCTGGTAGTAGACCCCGATCTGGATCGGCAGCAGCATGATTACGCAGGCCGTAATGAACTGCAGCGACCAACGCGCCAATCCGGAATGCGGCAACGGGTCGCTCGTCGGCAGCCCAACGGATGGGGCCTCGCCCGGCCGAAACACGGCCTCCGTCGGCCGCTGGTTGTAGCGCGATTGCAGCACGCGCTGCTGGCGCTTCAGCGTCCGAAGACGGAATGGCCAGTAGAGCGCGCGGATCGGCCACGTCGCGGTACGCACCACCCCGGTCACGGACAACGCATTGACCCGAGCCAGGCGCTGCGTGCCGACGGATGGCGGCAAGGGAGCTTCCGCAGGAATTTCCTCGTGGGTTGCCATTGCGGGTTGGGCAGGGATATCCTGGGCCAGGATTCGAAGCTCTGGTCGCGGCGGCAGCCGGAGATTCCCGGCCGCATCGAACAGGTCGGCCGTCTCCACTTGGGCCGCAACGGGTATTTCAAATGTTGCGGGCAGCCCGGGCAATTCAGCCTCCGCGGGGGATCGAACGGCCTCAACCTCCTCGTTCACGGACGGCAACGCCTGCGGCGTCTCCCTATGAACGGCCGCTGGCGGAACGGCGCCAACCTCATTCACCCATACCGCAATTGCCGGGGTGGGCGGTCCCGACGGCGCCGCCGATACTGCACCGCTGACCGCCGCCGGCGGATTGTCTCCCCGGCGTTCAACAGCAGCGGCCGCAACCACGGCTACCGTTGCCGGTTGCAAGGACGCGGCTACGCTCTTTTTCGGCAGCATACGTTTTTTCGAAAAAACACGGCCCCGCCGAATCGCAACCTTTCGACGGGTTGCGCGGGCCGAACGTATCGCTTTTTTTATTTTTTTTACTCGCTTCATTTGAAAGTCATCAGGGCTTCTCGATAGATGTCCCACGTTTTCTGCGCCGTAACGTCCCACCGGTAACGGGAAACCACCGAGGACGAAATCGTTCGTACTTTCGCTCGTTCATTCTCGTCCAGCAGCAGCCGCATCACCTTGGCCATCTCCACCGGCTGGTCGGGGGGGAAGTATCGGCCCGCATCGCCGATGATCTCCGGCACGCTGGTGGTCTGCGATGCGGCAACCGGCGTTCCGCAGGCGAGCGACTCAACGGCGATCAGCCCGAACCCCTCGGAAAATGACGGCACAACCGTCATGACCGCCCCCTGGAACAACGCGGGCAGGTCGGCATCCGGAATGAACCCCGGCGTCACGATCGATCCGGTCTCATCGTGCGCCAATGCCGCGGCGATCTTTTCGTCCTCTCCCTGGCGCGCACCGCCTAATACCAGTTGGCCGCGAAAACCGAATGTTTTCCGCAGTTCGCCAAAGGCCGCGATCAACCCGGGCAGATTCTTGTGGTCGCGCCAGACCCCGGTGTAAAAAAGGTACGGCTGAGCGATGTGATACCGCTCCAGCGTGGCTTTGATTATACCATAATCCCTGGCCGGCTGGAACGAGGGCGCAACTCCGGGGTAGACTACCCGGATATTGGGCGCGCCGCGCGGCCAGCGCTGCGCCAGCGCCATGGCGGTAGAGCGGGAAACCGCGATCACCCGGACGGCCCGCCGGATGGCGGAACTCATGACCTGCCGGTAGGCCGCGCGGCGCCACCACCACCGCCGCTGGTTGGGGCCCGGAAAATCGAACGGCGTAAGGTCGTGGACGGTAACTACGAATTTTCCGCGAAAACGCAAAGGAATATTGAAATTCGGAAAATGCCAGAGGTCGCACCGCTGGGCGGAAAGTATGGACGGAAGCTGCAGTTGTTCGCGCCAGCTGTACCAGGGGATATCCGACGTCACCACTTTCACCATGTCGTGGCGCGGCAGCCGTGCCGCATCAGGCTCGCGCACCAGCACCACCAGCTCATCATTGCCGATGCTCGCCGCCAGCGCCTGCACCAGCTGTTGGACGTAGATGCCAATACCGGTCACCCCGCTGCCGAACATTCTGGCGTCAATGCCGATACGCATACTCAAACACACAGCCGCGCGATAACCGGCGCCGTTTTACGCGCGGTTTCATCCCAAGAAAAATCCTGCGCCCGCAAACGTCCGGCCGCCGACAACCGGCGGGCGAAGCCGTCATCGCCAAGAACCGCATCTAATCCTTCCGCGATCGACGAAATGTCATACGGATCAACCAGCACCCCGGCCGAGCCGACCACCTCCGGCAGGGAGGTTGCGCTGGATGCGATCACCGGCGTCCCGGCCGCCATCGCCTCCAGCGCCGGCAACCCGAACCCTTCATAGTACGAAGGATAGGCCAGGCACGCCGCCATCTGGTACAGCGCCGGCCGGTCCTCTCGCGCGACATACCCGAGGAAATGGATGCGTGCCGGTCGCCGTGATCCCGCCGCTTGGCGATAGAGAGTTTCGGCGCGCCAAACCGGGCGCCCGACGATGACCAGGTCGGCGTCGGGCTGCAATCGGTCATAGGCCCGGATCAGGCTGCCAAGATTCTTCCGGGGTTCGAGATTGCCGACCGCCAGCACGAACCGGCCCGGCAAGCGGTAGCGTTGCGCGATCTCCCGCCGCCGTGGAGATGGCACCTCTTGAGCGCATGCCGGGTCATACCCGAGGTACGCCACCGTGATGCGATCTGCCGGCACGCGGTAACGGTCCTCCAGCTCGCGCCGGGTGTGCTCGGAGTTCACGACGATCTGAGACGCGCGTTGGCAAAGCCAGCGCGGATCGATGATGGCATGCCAGAACCTGGCCTTGGGTGAAAAGAACTCTGGATAACGCTCGAAGGATAGGTCCGCGATGCTGATCCCCAGCGGCGTTGCGGGACGCAGCGCCACCGATTGGAGGCTGGGGAGAAAAACGGCGCGCGCGTTGGCCATGATGTCCAACCGCGGACGATGCAGGAACCGCACCGCCGCATTGAGCGCTTTACTGGGCGCGTTGATCTCAAAAATATCGGCGTTCGGCGCGGCCAACTCGGGCAGCCGCACCGGCCGCCGGCTGGTCCAGCACCACCGGTAGTGCAGCCGCGGCGTCAGTCGGGGCAGACGCATCAAAAGATGGTAGACATACTCGCCCACCCCCGAACGATACGACTCGGCTAAACACCGCGCATCCACGGCGACCACCGGCGCTCTACTTGACCCTGGCGTCGTTGCGCGACTAGAATGACCCATACCCGGGAGTACAACGGTCGTGCATATCTTCGTTCCGATTACTTCCTAAAATTGCCCTTGGTAGCATTTCGTTGCCCGCTGGCTCGTTGTACGACTGGGCATAGCTGTTTGAAAATTCACCCAACCTTTTTCTCTTTCCCTGAAAGGAGGCTACCGTGCCGTACCGCATCATCCCGAACGGGCTCACGCTCTCGCGGATCATCCTCGCCCTGCCCTTCTTCTTGGTGGCCTACGCTTCGGCCGACCGCCCCTGGTGCCATACGCTGGCCCTTTTCCTCTTTGCCTTCATCATCCTGACCGATTTTCTGGACGGTCGACTGGCGCGGCGCTGGAACGCCGTCTCCCTGATGGGCAAGGAGCTCGATCCCATCGCCGACAAGGCAGTCGTTGCGGCGGCGTACATCGTGCTCGCTTCCTTGCACAGCAATAACTGGCTGTTGCCGGTCCTCGCCTTCGTGCTCATCTTCCGTGACTTCCTTGTCAGCCTCCTGCGCGGGTTCGCTGCCCGCTGCCAAACCGTCATTGCTGCCCGTCAAAGCGGCAAACTCCGCACCGCCCTCTCCCTCAGCCTCGCTTTTCTCCTCCTCGCCCGCATTCCCTACCGCACGACGCAGCCGCCCTGGCTGCTCCAACTCCCGAACGCCATTCCCGGGGTCATCATTGACGCCGGACTGTGGGTTCTCCTGCTGTGGACCGTCTATTCGCTCTTCGATTACTGGCGCGCCAACCGCAACGTCGTCTGGCAAGTTCTCAATGCACCCCAAGGGTAACTCCCGGTACCTTCCTGCCCAGGGCTGCCACGTCAGCCCTGGCTCTTTTTTTTACTCTCCGCGACGGTTCCGGAGGCCGGGGCAATGACCGCACGGCCCTCGCGCAGCGCGTCGCTCACCTGATGCACGTGCGAACGCCGTTCCAGCAGCCGTTGCGCTTCCCGCTCGATGACCGCTTTGATGCGATCCCGGAAGTGCGCCGCACTGAACTGCTCGGCGTGTTTCCGGATGACGGCAGAGGAATACCGCGCGGGCTCAAAACGCATCACCGCGTCGGCCAACGACTCCCAAGACTGCTCATCGAACAGCATCCCCGTCCTGCCGGCAATGACCGTTTCCATGGAACCGCCCGCGGCAAAGGCAATGACGGGTCGGCCGGCGGCCATCGCCTCTATTGCCGTGATGCCGAAATCCTCCACCTGGGGCTGAATGAACGCCAAACACCGCGCGTAGCGGTCGGCCAGTTCCTCGTGCGGCAGCCGGCCCAGGAACGTCACATTGGGTTTGGACATCGCGCGTAATTTCTCCGATTCCGGACCGTCGCCAAAGACCTGGAGCGGCATGCCCAGCCGGTTGAACGCGGAAACGACCAGGTCGAACCGTTTATACGGCACCAGGCGTCCGCCCGTCAAAAAATAGCGGTCCGGCTGCGCCGCCATGTGGAATCGATCCACCTCCACGGGCGGATAGATGACTTCCGACTCGCGCCGGTAGTACTTGGCGATGCGCTCGGCGACGTTGCGCGAATTAGCGATAAATACGTCCACGCGGTTGGCCGCGAGCTGGTCCCAGAGACGGAGGCGCGTCAGGATGCGGCGGATCTCCCACTTCACGAATCGCGGGTACGGCAGATCGTTGACGTACTGATGCGTGTCCGACCACAGATAGCGGGTTGGCGTATGGCAGTAGCACACGTGTACGGTGTTGGAACGGGTAATGACGCCCTTGGCCAGCGCCGAACATGAGGATAACACCACGTCGTACGCGCGCAGGTCATAGCTCTCGGTCGCGGTCGGCATCAACGGCAGATACCACTGCGGATGTCTCCGGGCCCAGGGAAAATGCTGGAGAAAGGAAGGGATGATGCGGTGGCCGGCAAACAGGTGACGAAGCCGCTCTTCGTTATACACCAAAGTGTAGGTCGGGGCCTGGGGCCAGATCTGCTGAAATACCTGCAGCACGCGTTCGGCGCCGCCTTCCTGCGTCAGGTGGTCGTGGACAAGCGCGAGTTTCATACATTGGGCATTCGGCGGCGGCGGACGATCGCCCATGGGGTCTTGAGCAGCGTCTGCAGGTCCAGCCATGGCGACCAGTTCTGGATGTAATAGCTGTCGAGCTTGACCTCCTCGCCGAAATCCAAAGGCCAGCGGCCGCTGACCTGCGCGAGGCCCGTGATGCCCGGCCGCACGTCCAAAAGCTGCCGTTGCACCCGGCTGTAGCGGGCAACCTCCTCCAATTCGTGCGGACGCGGCCCGACCAGGCTCATGGTGCCGCGGAGCACCAAAAATAGTTGCGGTAATTCGTCCATGCTCCACCGCCGGATGAGGCGTCCGACGCGCGTCACCCGCGGGTCGTTGGCGAATTTGATCATTGGGGTGCCCTCGCGCAAATTTTTCTGCTGCGCGGCGAACGCGGGATCATAGCGCAACTGGTGCGCGTTGTGAACCATGGAACGGAATTTAATGAAACGGAAGCGGCGGCCGCGTTCCCCCACCCGGTCGTAGCTGAAGAGCGCGGGAAGCCCGGAGTCCAGCACGACCGCCACGGCAATGACGGCCATCAGCGGCAGCAGCAGGACGATCAATGCGGCCGCAACAATGATATCGAAACCCCGTTTCCAAATTTTCCCCCACCCGTCCAGCGGCGTGCGCTTCACTTCCACCATCGGCACGCCGGCCTGGATGATGACCTGGAAATTCGCGACCTTGGTCCCGAGCAGGTCGGCCGTATAAGTATAATCCAAATGGTGCTCCTGGGTCAGCGCCAGCAGCTCCAGCGTTTGCTGCTGGTTCAGGTTGGGACCGGCCTGCACCACTTCGTCGATCTTGTCCTCGCGCGCCAGTCCGGTGATCTCCTGCGCGACGGACGGCGCGAAATCCGGGAACTGCGCGACGATGCGGTACCCCAGCGTGGGCCGCCTGGTGAATTCGCGCCGCAGGTCGGCGGCCACGCCGTTGCCGCCGATCAGCACGAGCCGGTGCACGCCGATCCCCCACTGGTACAACACCCGCTGCAGCGAGCGGATCGCCACCCGCACCAAAAAGACGAACAGGACCGATAGCACCCACGCGCCCAGTAAAATGAAACGCGAGTCAAAAAGATAACGGGTGAAGAACATCACCGCCATCACTCCCGCCAAACACGTCGAACAGCCGAGCGCTATCTTTGCCAGTTCGTCGAACAGCCGGCGGTTGGGCGTAATGCGGTACAGGCCGGCGATCGCGAACACCAGTATCCCCGCAGCGCTGGCCAGCGCCGCCCACGGCAAATACGCGCCAAGCGGCAAACTGAAAATGACCGGGCGGATGACGCGCACCTGCGGCAGAAAACGGATCTGGTACGCGACCGCAGTTGCCGCCAGCAGCGCCAGATAATCCAGCGGAACTGCCGCCGCGGAGAAAAATAGTTCGGAACGTTTCATGGTCCTTGGTCAGTTGTATGTAAAATCGCCCAAAAACGGTCGGAAATCCGTTGTGATTCTATCAAAATTGTTGGCTAAAAGCAACCACTTTTCTTGATTTTTCCTTGACAAGATTTCCCGCGCGTGGTATAATTTTTCCGCTGTGGATAGCCAGGCGGTCGCTCCGATACACAATCGGAGAGGAAAGTCCGAACACCCTGGTTGTCAATTGACAATCTGTCGCGGTAGTGGGTAACGCCCACCCGGGCCGCAGCAATGCGGCTTGAGGACCAGTTCCACAGAGACCATACTAACCCCGAAGGGGTTATCCCGAGCGACGCCCGCAAGGGCGGAGTCGAGGGATCTCCCATTCAGGGCAAAACGTGAAAAGTGTGGCGAGGTCATTGGCTACAAGTGGGAATTCCCGGTAGCTGACGGCTACGCTACTCCGCGCCCAGCGATGGGACGCGCGTGGTAAACTCTACCTGGTGCAATGCCAAGTTTGGTCGGCAGCATGAGGCCGCCAGCAATGACGGTCCCAGAGAGATGATCGCCACCCGCCTTCGGCGGGGACAGAATTCGGCTTACCGGCTATCTGCAGCAATAAAAAACCCCGCCTCAGCGGGATTTTTTATTGCCTAAAGCGTTTGCGTCCTGGTCTTTTTTCTGTCATTCGCCGTAACGGGTCGCGACCGCGATCACATCTTTGTCATAAGCGGCACGCTCGCAATCTGCGGCGTCGCGCTCATCCTGGGCTCCCGGCCCTAGTCTGCCCGTGGCAACGAAAAATCGCCCCTCCCGGGACGATTTTTTTGACCGAAGGCAGAAAAATCACGCGCCTGAGTCGATGGCCTCGTTCACCAGGCGGTCCGCTTCCTTGTTGCGCTCGCGCGGCACGTGGGCAAATTTCAAAAGTTTGAACTTCGACCGCAGATTCCATATTTTCACGAACAGCCGGCCCAGCTCCGCATCCTTTATCTTATATTCCTGGTTCAATTGCCGCACGACGAGTTCCGAGTCAAGATAGAATTGCAATTCCTGCAGCCTGAGTTTTTCCGCTTCTTCCAGGGCCAACAGCACTGCCAGGTACTCGGCCTGGTTATTGGTCGCATGCCCGATGAATTTTTTAAAATGATGCGTCTTTCCCCCGACTTCAATAACGACGCCAACTCCTGCGGGGCCGGGATTACCTCTCGCACCACCATCGGTGTGGATGATTGCCTGCATGTAGGTTCTATGTACTATGTTCTAAGTGCTAAGTGCGAACGATTCACGACGGATTGATAACCGTACTTAGAACTTAGTACTTAGCACGTAGTACTTATACTCAATTCACCTTTTGCACATCAACTATTTTCAGTTGCAGCTCGCGGTTGCCGTTCCATTGGTTGATGTCTACTTCGAACACCACGTCAATAACGTCGCCGGTTTTCAGTGCCGGGATGCGGTCGACGATGGAAAATCCTATCAGTTTGACCACCGGACTGCCGCCGTGCTGCGTTACCATTAAGCGCAGGTGGCGGCCGGTATTGCCCACCGGCGTGACCGACTGCACCTGCAGTGCGCGCGACACGAATCTCGGTTTAGGATTACCGGTGCCGAACGGCTCCAGTCGCTGCAGCTCCTCCTGCAGCTGAAAGGTAACTTGCGCCAGATCCAGCTCCGCGTCAATGGGGAGTATTGCCGCCACTTCGTCATCCGTCAAGGCGGCGGCGGCCAAGTGTTCCAGGTGTTCGCGGAACGGCTTGAGCGACGCCTCATCCTTGAGCGTGAAACCGCAGGCGAAATAGTGTCCGCCGAACCGGCTGAGGTACTCGCGGCACTCGGAAAGTGCCTCGGTGATGTTGAATCCGTGGACCGAGCGGCCCGAACCGACCCAGTTCCCCTCGCCGGTGCGGCCGACCACCACCGCGGGACGCCCGAATTCGTCCGCGATCCGCCCGGCCACCAGCCCGACCAACCCGGGCGACCAATCCTTGCCGTGGGCGAAGAGCAGCTTGCGCTCCCCTGCCGGGATCACCTGGCCGCGCGCGGATTGCCTCATCTGCTCGGTCAGCTGCTGGCGCTTGCGGTTTTGCTCATCCAGTTCCTCCGCCAGGCGTTCCACCTCGGTCGGGTCGGTCTTGACCAGCAAGTGGTAGGCCGACGAAGCATGGTTCATTCTTCCGGCGGCGTTGAGCCGCGGCGCCAGACCGAAACCGATGGCCTGCGTGTCCACGGACTCCGGCGCGACCTTGGCGACGTCCATCAGCGCGCGCAGCCCCAGCCGTCTGGTTTTCCGCAGCACGGTCAGTCCATAATGGACCAACGTCCGATTCTCTCCGACCAGCTCGCACATATCCGCCACCGTACTGACGGCGACCAAATCAAGCAGCCACTTCTCGTAGCCGACGGGCGGGAATTTTAACTTGGGGTGCTTCGCGCGCGTCGCATCCGCCAGCAACGCCTGTACCAGCTTGAACGCCATGCCGGTGCCCGACAGGTGCGGGTACGGATACGTTTCCCCGGGGAGCTTGGGATCCAGCAGCGTGAAAGCTTGCGGGAGAACGTCGGGCGGATTATGGTGGTCGGTGACAATGACATCCACGCCGCCCTGCTGCAACGCCGCAACCTCTGTGACGTTGGTGATGCCGCAATCCACGGTAATGACCAGCCGGTAACCATCCCCGACGATCTCGTTCGCGGCGGCGGCATTCAGGCCGTAGCCTTCCGTTTCGCGGAACGGCAAATACACTCCCGGAGCCGCGCCGAATGCCTCCAGCGAAGAGACCAACAGCGCGGCGGCGCACACGCCGTCGGCGTCGTAGTCGCCGTACACCAAAATGCGCTCACCGTTCTCCAGCGCCTGAACGACCCGCCCGACCGCGCGTTCCATCGCCAAAAATTTGAACGGGTCGTGCACGTCGGTGCCGTAATCGGGCTGCAGGAATTCGTCGATCTGCGCCTGGGCGCGCAGGCCGCGGTTGTAGAGCAATTGCAAAACCACCCCGTCGATCTCTGGGAAAGCGGCCCGAAATTCGGCCGGCGTCAGCGGGCTTACCTGCCATCGCTTTTTTGTCATGGCGACATTGTAGCACAAGCCCCGCAGGCGGTCCGCGGCAGGTCAAGGAAGGCATTTGACACCGCCGTAGACTCGGCCTACGATGGGGGCGGCGACCCCCGCGGCGGCATCGGTTTTCGCCGCACTTTTATCAGGGCACCGCCTGTGCTAGTCTGCCTGCGTATGAAAGCAAAAACGCGCAAAACCGTTTGGATCATCCTCAGCCTCATGGTGGCGGCGAGCATGGTCATTGCCTCGCTCACGCCGTTGTTCCTCTAAACCGGCCGCTCTTAATAGAGAGAAGGAGTAGACAGTGTCTACCGCCGACGGTCCACCGTCGGGTTTGCCGGACCCCGTTCCGGTACACCCGCAGCGCGAGCTGGACGATGCGCGGTCGCAACTCGCTACCGTCCGAAAGCTGCTGATCGACAAGCTCGCGGAAAGCAAATCCTCCTGGTGGAAGCGACGCCGCGCGCTCCAAGAACTGGCTGAGCAGCTAGCCGAACTGCTGCACCTGACCGATGAGGAGCTGCGCATTGCGGCTCCGGCGCCCGACGAGCGCGGGCCCAGTCTGATGGGCAAAACTGCCCAGATCATCCGCTCCTCCGCGACGCTCGAGTATTGGAAACGACGCCGCAAAAAAGGGCCCGAATGATCGCGCCCGCTGGCACCTCCGCCAGCGGGTTTTTTTGATTTCCGGCCGCAAGATCCCGAAATCAGCTCTTTCGGGGAAAGGACTGGGGAAGGTGCCACCGCCGCAGCGGGGTCCCGCCAGCGGCGGGAAATTGCGTGACGGAAATTAACCCCGCACCAATTTTGCCGATTTTTTACTGCTGCATTTAGTATTCTTTGAATGATACGAGCAATCGCAGCCCGCGCGTGGCGAATAGCCACACTCCGCTGCCGGCGAAGCGGGCTGCCGTTGGCAGACTCGCAAAATTGGTTGCTGGGTTAGTCATGCGCACGGCATCATACGTCCCTAGCTGCGTCGTTGCGCGAAAAATGCTATGCTGTTGGCAATTAAGATCTAACCGGCCCTCTATGAAATCACGCCGTCTTTTACTGGTGGAAGATGACGAATTTCTCGCCCGCTTGTTGAAGGAAAAATTGGAACAGGAACGCTGTCAGGTAACGCTCGCGGTGGACGGACAGCGCGCGCTCGACGCCCTGAAGACCGCGCCATTGCCCGAGGTCGTCATTCTTGACCTCATCCTCCCGGTGGTGGACGGTTTCGAGGTACTGCAGAACATCCGCTCCAATGACGACCCGGCGGTCAAAGCGCTTCCGGTCATCGTGCTGTCCAACCTCGGGTCGGCTCCGGATATCCAGCGCGTACGCGATCTTGGCGCCAACGAATACCTGGTCAAGGCGCAAATGACCCCTGGTGAGATCGTCGATCACGTTCTGCGCTTCACAAAATAACCCCGCCTGACCCCGTAGTACAACGGACCCCGCATACCCGCGGCGCAACCATTATCGTAGCTATTTACTATGCAGGCGAAAAACTGTTTTGACCGTTTGTCCTACCGGGTATGCCGCACACGCCGCTGGCGCTCATCATCCTGGACGGCTGGGGTGTAGCGCCGCCCGGGCCGGGGAACGCCATCACCCAAGCCTCGACCTCCAACCTGGATCGCCTCGCGCGCGAGTACCCGCACGCCACCCTGGCGTCCAGCGGTATTGATGTCGGATTGATGTGGGGTGTGGTCGGCAATTCGGAGACCGGCCACCTCAACATCGGCAGCGGTCGCGTCGTCTACCAGCACCTGCCGCGCATTCTTTTCGCCATCCGCGAAAAAAAGATATTCCAAAATCCGGCGCTGCTGATGACCGTCAACTGGGTCAAGGCCCAACACCGGACCCTCCATGTGGCCGGCCTGGTCTCCTCGGGCACGGTGCACGGCTATATCGATATTCTCTACGCCATACTGGAACTCGCGCGCCGGGAACACGTGCCAAAGGTCGCGCTGCATCTATGGCTGGACGGGCGCGACAGCTACATCCGCGAAGGCGTCAAGGCGGTGGCCAATATCGAGCTGCGGCTTTCGGCGCTGCACTTGGGGAAAATAGCGACCATCATGGGCCGCAGCTTCGCGATGGACCGCAACGACAACTGGGCGAGGACCCAGTGCGCCTACGCCTGCATGGTGGAAAGCGACGGACGCAAGATCACTGATATCGGCGCGTACCTGCAGGCAAACTACGCGCTGGGGCTGACCGATGAGTTCATTGAACCGGCCGTGGTCGTGGACGAACACGGTTCACCGGTCGGGCCGATCCAGCCCGGGGACGCGCTGGTGCTGATGAACTTCCGCGCCGACCGCGCGAGGCAGATCACGTCGGCGTTCGCCGACCCCGGCTTTGACCATTTCCACCGTCGCTACCTCGAACAGCTGCAGATCGTTACGATGACCGACTACGACCCGGATCTCCATGTCACCGTCGCGTTCCCGCAGGAGAACCTGAACGCAACCCTGGCCGAAGTCATCAGCCAGGCCGGGTTACGGCAGCTGCACATCGCGGAAACGGAAAAATATGCGCATGTAACGTATTTTTTTAACGGCCGCCGCGAATCGCCTTTCCCGGGCGAGGACCGCATTCTCATCCCCTCGCAACACTACGCCAGTTTTGAGAACACCCCGGAGATGCAGGCGCCGGAGATCACTGCGCACGTGCTGGAGGCGCTGCGGCGCGACCGCTACGATTGCTACATCATCAACTTCGCGAACGCCGACATGGTCGGCCACACCGGCAACCTGGCGGCAGCCATCAAAGCGGTGCAAGAGCTCGACCGCTCGGTCGGCGCCATCGTGGACGCGGTCGGCAATACGCACCGCGGCGTCGCGCTCATAACCGGCGACCATGGCAACGCCGACCAGATGATCGACCCCGTCACCCACCAGCCCCGGCGCGAACACTCGCCCAACCCGGTCCCCCTCTACCTCGTCGGCAACGGCTTTCAACGCAACGGCAAAACCATCCCCGCGCCAAAAAAACACATCGGCCGTTTGGCCGACGTTGCGCCGACCATTTTGGAACTTCTGTCCCTCTCCCAACCGCCGAAAATGACCGGCCACAGCTTGTTGCCCGCATTACTCGGCGACAACGGCCGCCGCCCCCTGCCCGCACCGACTCGACGCTAAGGCAGCAAGGACGCCCGTCCATCGAACGCATGAATCCCGCGGTCAAGGATTTTCTGGAACGCAATGAACGGCGCATCGGCCTTGGCCTGATGGCGATGGGGTTTGGCATTGATAACTTGACCCTGAACCGTATCGACCTGCTGTTCGACAACCTCATCTTCTTTTTTTACCTTTCCATCGCGCTGACGGCCATCTTTCTCACCAATGCCCACCAGGGCGGCGTGCTGCAGACCCGCTTCATTGCCAGGAACCACGCGTGGCTTCCTTTGCCGATGCAGTACGCCTTCGGCGGACTATTCAGCGGTTTTGTCGTCATTTACTCGCGCAGCGGCACCTGGGTAGCCAGCTGGATTTTTCTCAGCATTATGGCCGCCCTCCTGGTCGGCAATGAATTCGCCAAAAACAACTACGTCCGCCTGGCCTACCACATCACCATCTTCTACACCGCGCTATTTTCGTTCGCCATCTTCTTTTTGCCAGTGCTCACCCGGCGCATGGGCACGGGGATGTTCCTGCTGAGCGGAGCAACCAGCCTCGCGACCATTGCCGTCATTCTCTTCGCTTTGGCCAAACTCACGCCCGCGGTCTTTCTGCGCGCCCGCGTAAAGGCATATACCGGCATCGCTGCGGTCTTTCTGCTGTTCAACGTCCTCTACTTCACCAACGTCATCCCTCCCGTCCCGCTCTCGCTGAAGCAGATCGGCGTCTACCATGCCGTCGGCAAGAATCCCCTCGGCTATTCCGCTTTGGTGGAGCCCCCTCCCTGGCACCGGTTCTATGAAGACACGAGCCGGGTCTTTAACCGCTACGGCAACGAGCCGGTCTTTGTTTTCAGCTCGGTCTTCGCGCCCACCGACCTGAAAGCACCAATTTTTCATCGCTGGTCCTTCTACAATCAGCAATTGCGCAAATGGACAGTGACCGACCGCTTGTCGTTCTCGATATTGGGCGGGCGAGACGGCGGGTACCGCGGCTACTCCCAGAAGCGGAATGTTGCACCGGGCCGATGGCGCGTAGATGTGGTAACCAGCCGCGGCCAGCTCATCGGGTATGTCACCTTTTCGGTGGTTACTGCCGACGTTATTCCCGGAACAAAACGGGTTACCCTTTGAGCTCGTTAAATTCCTGAGCACCAACTGCTGAGTTTTGGCGTAGCGGAAATCCGGCAGGATACCATAACAACGCACCCCCTCCATTCGGGGGTGCGTTGTATCGAGCGTCGGCAACGCTCTCGCAAAGAACGGCGTTCTCGGTCTAGCTTGCCAACTCGTCGCAGTGCCCTGGACCAGTGAGGCCTTCGTTATAGCTGCCCAGGATCCCCGCGAGGTCAATGAACTGCTTACGAGTCGCGCTATTGCCCTTCATCGCGGCAACTTGTGCCGGCGTGTATGCGTTGAACAGGGCAGTTGCATCGTCGATCGCAGTCTGTATATCGACGGGAACCGATGCGCCATTGTTGGCGTTCAGGACGGCGGCCATGTACTGGTGCGCCAAGTTGTAGTACGTGTTGCCTTTTGGCGCGGCCCAGAACACTTCGTACCACGTCTGGACGCTGAGGAAGAACACGGCGTCCGGCCCACCGACGGAATCCCAATTGTCATCGGGATGAGCCGCCGGGCCGTACGTTGAATGCGTCTTCCAGTACCCTTGCGTCAAGGTGCAGCCCTGGAAGCAATTGACGGTCACGTGCACATTCCAGTCGTCCTGACCGGTCTCCTGAGTGTCATGAGTGAGGAATCGTGCAACGTTGGGCCAATCAATTTCTCCACACGTCACCGCGACATCAACCCCCTCTCCGTCGGCCGGTCCGAACGTCACCTGATACTCGATCACCTTATCGATGGTATCTTGACAGACGACCACGCCCTGCGGACCGTTGGGGTTAGAATCATTGACCGTGATGCACTCATCGGTCACATTGGCCGGAGCGCCCCAGGTGACCGCGGCAGTGTCCGAGCCACCGGGGACAACACCGCTCGTGCTGACCGTTGCTTCATTCTCGGTGTCATTCGGACTGGCGCCGTTCTTGGTGTAGGTGCAGACCAAGCTCTGGCCGCCAACGAGCGTGTGCGGGAAGCCAAGAAAAGTCGCGTCGCCGGTGCAATCAACCGCGGCAGCTCCCGATGCATCCAGCATATCACTCATGCCCGTGATGGTGGCATTGGGATTGCCCACCGGGTTCGTGGTGGTAATGGTACCGATGACCGTATGGTTGAGGTCTTCGGATGTCTGGTTTACCGCCACGGCGTAATTGACCGTGAAGCTTTCGCCTTCCGCCAGAACAAGGTCCGTTTGGTCGGCACGTTTGTCGATGGTCCAATCCCAGTCACGGTCGTACCTCGTCTCGGCCGTCTTTTCCACCACTAATGGGCTGACGACCCGGACGGTTGCCTGCGCCCGCTCATCCTGGTCACACCGTACCCCTTCTGGAGGGCTTTGCGGGTCTTGGCACCACGTCACATTGATGCCGTTCGGATCAAGGCCCCGACCGGTCGCGGTATTGGTGGTATCGGCGTTAATGACCATGGCACACGTGTACAGCCATGCTTCGCCTTGGTCGAGCACGCCGTTCGCGTTGGTATCCCCGTCGTTGAATCCGTTCGCCGGCGCCACATCGACGCCTGTAACCGGAGCGCACATATCGTCCACGACGGAAGGCAACGTCAGCGGCACATCACCGTCGTTCCTTTCCGTGTACGTGTAGGTCACCAAGGTACCGGCGACCACGGCGGTCTGATCCGCCTGCTTGGCGAGCACCGTGCTCGGATGAATGACGGTCTTGCTCAACGTGTCATGATCGGATGCCACTTCCTCGTCCGCATCCTGGTGCAAAATTCCGGCAATATCGAAGAGCGCCGTCACGCTGTTCCCTACCTCATTCGCGTGGTTCACGGTATAGGTGTAGGGGCCAGCCGCACATCCTGCCCCGCCAGGGCAGCTAATGCTATCCCCGACGTTCAGCGTTGTACCGACCAAAACATTCACCACGCTGCCGTTCGGCAACGTGATATCCGCATTTGCGCCGGTAATGTTACAAGGCGCGACCGGACCCGCTTCATCGGGATCCGAGTTGACGTAGATAACCGAGTAGGTTATCACGTCTCCGTCATACGCGCTTCCCGCGGGGGAAACGATCGACGGAAACTGCTGCAAGCCGCTCGCATTACAGCTCGCAGGATCTTGGTGCGCCTGTGCTTGAGGCGATACCAGTGCGAATAACGCGAGCAGCGGTGCCATGAGCCGTGCACCAACCGACCAGGCGCGAGGTACGTTTTTATGCATACGTGTGATTTCTTATTTATTAATCGGCATATTTTCACCGACGGAGAAATATGCCCACCACCACTTTTCGACCTTTATCTATATGACGTAAGAAATCACAAATTTTAATTGCCCAGGAACGGCGAGCGTGGTACCGACGAATCTTTGCCAACGTAAGCCATTTTTTCAGGCCCAACTTACAACAAAAAAACGGCGGGGCCATACCTCGCCGGTCATTCCCCATCACCGGCGGCCGCGACGGCGGGTGCCGCGTCTTTTCGCTCAAGCGGAATATCCAGAACGGCAAATGGCGCGTTGACGTCGTCACGAGCCGCGGCCAACTCATCGCGTACGTCACCTTCTGGGCCACCAGCTCCCCGCAGACCACCATCACCACACCGGTCACGCTCTAGCGCACGATGAAAAAGCCGAGAACGGCGGATGCCCGAAGGCAATCTGTCGTTCTCGGCGGCTCGTTGCGTAGCGTTCTTCTCGGCTACTTGGCGGTGCGTCTCACGTACCGGAAGAGAACCTTTTTGGCCATGGCTCGTTTCTCCCGTCAGCAGTTGGGTGTTGTTGTGACAGAACAATGAACTTTCGTCTCGGCGTATCCGCTGGGGCGGATAGACCGCCTCCGGCACTCCGGAGGACCATCAGACAATCAAATGGGCCTCCTTTCCGCTCGGCATGAGCAAAAGAACGCGTCGGTACCCAAATTGTAGGAAAACCGCGAGGCAATTGCAATCATCGCCATCCACTCACCGCTTCAGCACGGACAAGTACGCTTCCGCGGGCACTTCCACCCGGCCCACGCCGGCGGCCATCATCTTCTTCTTGCCCTTCTTCTGTTTCTCTAAAAGCTTGCGTTTGCGGGTGTAGTCGCCGCCCGACAGCTTGACCGTCACGTCCTTGCGCAGCGCGGAGATGCGCTCCGCGGCAATGACCCGGCCGGTAACCGACGCCTGCAGCTTGATAACGAACTGGTGTTTCGGAATGGTCTCTTTCAGCTTGGCGACGATGCGCTTCCCCACCTCGTAGGCCTCATCGCGGTACACCAGGCTGGCGAGCGACTCCTCCGGATCATCCGCGACCATAATATCCAGCCGCACCACTTCGCACGGCCGGTACGAATCGAACTCGTAATTCAACGACGCGTACCCGGCGGAAATGCCTTTCAGCTTGTCGTAGAAATCCACGAGCAACTGCGTCAACGGGATGCGGTAATGGAGTACCGCCAATTCGTCATCCAGGTACTCGGTGGTCTGGTACTCGCCGCGGCGCGACGAGACCATCTGCATCACCCCGCCCAGGTACTCTTTCGGCGTCACAACGTCCAGCCGCATCACCGGTTCCAACACCTGCTGGTAACGGTCGGCGGACGGCAGTTGCTGCGGGGAACGGATGATGGTCGTAGCACCCTGCGTGTCCACGACCTGGTACGCGACCGACGGCACCGTCACCACCACATCTTGCCCGTACTCGCGGCGCAGCCGTTCTTGAACTATCTCCAAATGGAGCAGCCCCAACAGCCCGCAACGGAACCCGTATCCCAGCGCGGGAGAATGCTCGGGTTCGTACTGCAAGGCGGAATCCGATAGCGCAAGTTTTTCCAACGCGGAGCGCAAATGCGGGTAGTCGTCCCCCTCACGGCAAAAGAACCCCGCGAACACCATCGGCTTGACCTGACGGTACCCGGGCAGCGGGGACTGATCGGCACGCAAGGTTACGGTATCGCCGACCCGGCAGTCAGCCACGTGCTTCAGACCGGTTGCCAGGTACCCGATCTCTCCGGCGGTCAGTAAATCGCCTCGCTTGAGCTCCGGCGCGAACGTTCCGACCTCGATAATGTCCGAATCCTTGCCGGTGGCCAGAAAACGCACGGTCTGTCCGGCGGAAACTTGCCCGTCCACCACCCGCACATAGGCGATGACGCCCCGGTAGTCGTCGAATTTTGAATCAAAAATGAGCGCGCGCAACTCCGGTATCTTTCCGGGATTCGGCGGCGGTACCCGCTCGATGACCGCGCTCAAGAGCGCTTCCGCGCCCAGGCCGGTCTTGCCCGAGATCTTGAGCACCTCTTCGGGCTTGACGCCCAGCAGCCGCACCAGCTCATTGACCGAACGGTCCACCTGTGCCGCGGGCAGGTCGATCTTGTTAACGACCGGAATGATGGTCAGGTTCTGCTCCATTGCCAGGTAGAGGTTGGCGAGCGTCTGCGCCTGGATGCCTTGCGTCGCGTCCACCAGCAAGATAGCGCCCTCCACGGCCGCCAGGCTCCGCGATACTTCGTAGGTGAAATCCACGTGCCCGGGCGTATCGATGAGATTCAGTTCGAACAGCTTTCCCTGGAGGCGGTATTGCATCCTAACTGGCTGCAGCTTAATGGTAATGCCCCGTTCGCGTTCCAGGTCCATCATGTCGAGCATCTGCGCCTTGAGGTGGCGCTTCTCGACCGTTCCCGTCATTTCTAAAAAGCGGTCGGCCAGGGTGGACTTCCCGTGGTCGACGTGCGCGATGATGCAAAAATTACGGATGTGTGCGGTGTCCATAGTACGACGTAGAATTCAAACTGTACCAACAATCCTTCGTCCTGTCGAGGTTACAGAAGCAAGTATCAAGAAGTAAGGAGCAAGGGAAAAACAATCCGACACCTTGATTCCTGATTCTGAATTCTAGTTTCTCCCGCCTAGGCGCCCGGCTCCGTCACGGTTTCCGTCACATTCACCAGCGTCCGGCGCCGGCGGCGGAAGGTTTCCGCGAATGCCATGGCTTCCGGCGAACGCATCAATAGCATCATTCCGCCGTAGGTAACCGCGCCCACAAAGGTGGCCACGGTCGCCTGGGCCGCCACGCCGAGGAACGTTTGCGTGCCCGATAGCGGCGCTATCGCGTACTTTACGAGCTGCACGGCTGTCACCATGACAAAGGTGGCCAGGGTCATCTTGCCCACCGAAGCCAGCACCGTCCGGCCGTCCATTCCGCCCAGCCGCGCCCGCAGCATGACGAGCAGCACCGCCAGCTGCAAAATGTTGGCGAGACTGAACGCGAGGGCGAGCCCCGCGACGCCCAGCGTGCGCGACTGGCCGGGCAGGCTCAGACCCGGTAAAACGATGGCGAGCGTGATGTTGAGCAGGAAACCGCCGAGCGACGTCAGCAACGGCGTCACGCTGTCGCGCTGGGCAAAGTAGGCGCGCATCAAGAGCGGAATGAGCGCCTGGGCGAACAAGCTCAGACAAAACATCACCAGCGCGTCGGTCGTCTGCACCGTATCATGCCAGTCGAACCGCCCGCTCCCCAGCAGCCCCCGCACCAGCTGCGCCCGCAACGCGACCAAAAGCGCGGTTGCCGGCAGCATCAGGAACAATATCTGGCGGATAGTTTGTGACAGCGTGGCAATGAACCGCTCGCGATTTCCCACCAGCTCCGACAGGGTCGGGAACGCGGCAACGGCGAACGAGATGCCAAAGACTCCCAGCGGGAATGATTGCAAATTATTGGCGAACGTGAAGACGGTCAGACTGCCGGCGCTCAACGACGAGGCGAACACTGTAACTGCGACGAGGTTGAGCTGCGCGATGGCAAGACTGGCGGTGCGCGGACCCATCAGGCGCAGGATCTGGCGCAGCTGGCGGTCGCGGAGGTCCAACACCCACCCGTAGCGAAACCCGGCCGAGATCAACGCGGGCAGCTGGATGGCCAAATGCAGCCCCGCTCCCAGCACCACGCCCCACGCCAGTCCCCGGATGCCGAACTGCGGGACGAGAAATAGGGCGCCGGCGATGATGCCAACGTTATAGAGTATCGGCGAGAGGGAAAAAACGAAAAATTGCTTCAACGACTGCAGGACTCCCCCCAGCACCGCGGATATTCCCAGCAACAGCGGTGACAGCAACATCACGCGCGTCAGATCGGCCGTCTGCCGCACCTCCTCGGCGGAAAACCCGGGGGTCAGGAGCCGCGTCACGGGCGTCACGAACGCAAAGATGGCCAGCCCCGCCGCGACCGACGCCAAAGCCACCGTATGCAGCACGTTGTTCACCAGCCGCCAGGCCGCCGCATGCTGTCCCCCGTCGCGGTTGAACATTTCGGTGAAAATGGGAATGAACCCGGCCGACAACGCCCCGACTACGAGCAGGTTGAACAGCAGGTCCGGTAAACGGAACGCCGCGTAGTAGGTATCCAAGAGCGCGTCAGCTCCGAACTCTCCCGCCAGAACACGGTCGCGCAGCAACCCCAGCGCCCGCGACACGAGCGACATCAACCCGACGACGGCCGCCGCCGACGTGATGCTTTTGCTGACGTTGCCGACCAAGAGACGCCGAAACATTGCCAAGGAAGGACAAGGAAAAAACTGCGGTCAGGCGGCTACCGCGGGTTGCTGCGCCGCCGGTGCGGCCTCAACGGGCGGCGGCAGGCGGCGCGCCAGCGACTGCGAAAGTTTTGCGATCTGCCATTCTTCGTCGGTCGCAATGGTCAGCGCGACGAACGGTAAAAATATCTTCAGCCGCTCTTTCACCAGCGCCCGCACCACCGCGCTCCGTTCGCCGATGGCGCCGGAGAACACCAGCGCATCCATCCCGCCCATCACCGTCGCGAACGCTCCAACGTACCGGATAATATCGTAGATGAATACGTCCAGCGCGAGCTTGGCCCGCGTCCGATCCTGCGCGGTGAAGGGTTTGGGCGGCTGATAGCCGGTCACCGCATGGCCGGCCGCGCACAGCACGTCGCGCAAGTCGCTGGAGTACCCGAACAGCCCCAAGATGCCCGACTGGCGGTTGAGGATGGTCTCCACCACCTCGGGAGACAGGCGTTGCACCTTTTGTAGGTAGGTCACGACCGTCGGGTCGACGTCGCCGCTGCGGGTACCCATCGTCAGGCCTTCCAGCGGGCTGAAACCCATGGTCGTATCCACCGGAGCGCCGTTCTTTACCGCCGCCAGACTGCAGCCGGAACCCAGATGCGCGATCACCAGCCGTAACCGTTCCAAGGGCTTGCCGAGGCTCTTGGCCGCCGCTTCGGCGAGGAATTGATGCGAAATGCCGTGGAACCCATAGCGGCGGATGCCGTACTTTTCCGCATACTCATACGGCAGCGCGTAGATGGCGGCCTCCTCGGGCAGGTCGGCAAAGTACGCCGTGTCAAACACGCCGATCTGCGGCACGCCAGGGAATAACCGTACGGTCTCCTCAACAACCGCCAGGTTGATGGGATTATGGAGCGGCGATATCGCAGAAAGCGCGTGCAGCTGCGTCAGCACATCCTTCGTCAACGCCGTTGGCTTGCGGAATGTTCTGCCGCCGTGGACTATACGGTGTGCAGCCGCCCGCAGACGCTCGCCCCAGTGGTTGAGGTGGCTGCGAATCTCGCGCAGCGCTTGCTGGTGCTGGGCGACCCCCCCGGGAAAATTTCGCCGGATCATGCGGCCCGAGGATGTCTCGTGCACCTCCAAGGTGCTGCCGGACAACCCGATGCGCTCCATCTGGGCAGCTACCTGCAGCGAGAGGTCGCTGAGTTTAAAAATTTTGACCTTCAGGGTCGCGGAACCGGCGTTGACCACCAGGAGACAATCACGGGACATAAATATAATTCAAAAGGCAAAAATCAAAGGGTAAAATTATGGAGTCCCGCCCTTGGCGGGACGACATAATATCCTAACTTTTGACTTTTGCATTTTGACTTTTGCATTCACTTCACGATCGTCCCCCATTCCCCGGCCCGGATGCCGGCCGCATTGGCCTCATCCGTGTCCAAGTGGCAGGCGAGCTTGAACTTCGGATGTATCCGCACGACCACGTCATGGAACGTCAGGGGCCGCGTGCCGTGCGTACGGACCGACACCGTCTGGCGGTTGCGCAGGCCCAGGCGGGCAGCCGCGCGCGGGTCGCAGTGGATATGGCGGTGCGCGATAATGACGGCCTTGCGTCGCACCCGCCCCTTGGGGCCGATAAGTTCGCACAGCACCCGCGGCGCCGAGCTGTTGCCGAAGTAGGTCACCGGTGGATTAACGCCCAGGTGCACAGCCAAAGTCTTTGGTATCTCCACCTGGGTATGGGGACGTTCCGGGCCGACGATGCGCGCGGTGATCTCTCCCGTGCCGATGCGGATACGCACGTTCTCGGCCGCCGCATATTGTCCCGGCTGGGAGATCGACCGCCGAGGCCGCAAACGATAGCCGCGGCCAAAAAGGATGGCAACGTCTTCGCCGGTCACGTGACAATGGTGTGCCGAGACTTCCAGGCGTACGCGCATACAGGTACTAAGCTGAGGTTATTGAGAAATAGCTGAAAGTTGGAAAAATTAGCCTTCGAGCCCGGTCGAGAAGCGAATAATTCTGGTAACTTCTCGACTCCGCTCCGCTTCGCTCGAAGGATAACTGATTTTTCTATGTTTCATGTTCCAAGTTTTAAGTTCCACGAGATCACCGCGCCCGCCGCAGCTGCGCGGCCAGCTCGGCTCGGGTCAGAACGCCGTGCTGCGCGCCGACCTTGGTCAGGACCGATGCGGCGTTGGTCACACCCCAGCGCAGCGCCAGCGCCACGTCGCCCTTGGCAAGCTGCAGGCCCGCGATGAACGCCGCGCCGAACGCGTCGCCGACGCCGGTCGTGTCGGCCTCCTTGCGCCGCAACGCCTTCTGGCGGTACACCTTGCCGGCGTGCAGCGCGTACACCCCATGCACCCCGTCGGTAATGACCACGTGCTTAGGCCCCCAATCGCTCAAAATGTTGAGCAGGTACAGCGGCTTGTTCAGGAAACTGGGGTTGCGCTTGCCCAACTTAATGCCCGAGAGCACCAACTCAATAGCCTCATCCTTGTTGACGATCAGCACGCCCGTCATCTTCAGGAACCGTTCCAACGCCCGCCGGCCCGCGGAGATCTGCTCGCCGCCGGGATTCCACGCCACTTTGGCCCCGCTACGCTCCGCCGCCGCGAACACCGCCCTGATGTTCTGCTGCCAGGCGTCGCCGGTCAGCGCCGTCATATATATCCAACGCGGGCGCAGCCCGCTAAAGCTTCCACTGTCCAGCCGCAGCCCTTCGGACGCCCCGCGGTAGACGAAAATGACATGGTCGTGCTCGCCCTTGGCCGACGCGATGATGGAGGACATGGCGGAATGGCGCGACGCATCCGTCTGTATCCGGGAAGCGTCCACGCCTTGCCGCGCCAGGTCGCTTTTCAGGAACGCGCCCTCGGCGTCGTTGCCCACCCGGCTGATGACCGACACCCGCAATCCCAGCCGCCGAAAAGTGAGCGCGGCATTACCCGCGCCTCCGCCGGCGCCAAAGTGCGCCTGCGGCACTCTGATCTTGGCGCCGTACTCGAACCCGATCATCCGCTGCGCCGTCAGGTTGCCGGGGGTCTTGAGCACCTGGCCCTGGGTCGTAAACATGGTCACGTCCCGCACCAGAGTTCCGACCGTTACGATGTCGTACTGCGCCATAAAAAACGTTTTACGCCCTTTTTCCCTTCAAAACCTGCTGCACTTTGTGCACGACCTGGTCGATGGCGATATCGGCCTTCACCAGGTAGTCGACCGCGCCCAGGTCCATGCCGGTGCGGATCTCCTGTTCCTGGCCCAGGTTGGACAGGATGACCACAGGGATGTTCTTCGTGTCTGCATGCGCTTTCAGCTGGCGCAAAACGTCAAATCCGCTCTCCCCCGGGAGCAGGATATCCAGCAGGATGATATCGGGCCGCAACTTCTGCAGATGAGACTTGGCCTCTTTCCAATCCAGGGCGAGGGAGACGGTGTATTGGCCGCCCTCCAGCGCGTCTTTGAGCAAGCGCACCAGGTTCTTATCGTCTTCGATGACGAGCACTTTTTTTGTGGACCTTGGCATACGGTTGGGGTTAATTTACGAACACTTCGGCTACCGCTTCGTGGCGACTGGCACGCTGAAGCTGAACACGGAACCGCGGCGGAGCTGGCTTTCGAACCAAATGTCGCCGCGATGCAGTTCGACGATCGCGCGCGCGATGTACAAGCCGAGGCCGGTGCCCTCGATCTTGCGTTTTAGCACCTCCTGGGAGCGGAAGAACATCGTGAAGAGCTTGCGCCGCTGGTTGAGAGGGATGCCGATGCCGCTATCCTGCACCGAGAATATCAGATACTGGGGCGACTCGGTGTGGCGCACGGCCACGCCGAGTTTCCCCGTCAATTGGCGCAGTTCCGTCCCGCTGACCGTCCGCGCGCGCACGGTGACGCGGCCGCGCGGCGGAGTGTATTTGATGGCGTTGCTGATGAGATTGGTGAAGACCTGGGCGATACGGCCCGCATCGGCGCTCACGCTGGGCATCCGTTGCGCGCCCACCCATCGCAGCGTGATGCGCTTGACGTGTGCGGCCGTACGGAAGCTGTCCAGCACATCGCGGAGCGTCACGGCCAGGTTGGTCGGCTGCGGGTTGATGGAAAACCGCCCCTGCTGGAGCTTCGCCAGGTTCAACATATCCTTGACCAGGACCAGCTGGCGTTCGTTGTTGCGGTAGATCTGTTCCACCAGGCGGCGCTGTTCGGCGTTCAATTTGCCGATGGATTCCCGTTTCAGCATCTCCAGGCTCCAGCGGTTCACGCTCAACGGGCCGTTGAGCTCGTGCACGGTGATGGAGACGAACTCGCGTTCGCGCCGGATGCGCTCCGCGGCGGCCAGGTCTGCCCGGCGGTGGTCGATGGTCTCCTGCACCACCAGCGCCCAGCCGGTAATGACATCCTGGTTGCGCAACGGCAGCAGCAGCAGGCGGAACGGCGCCAGATGGTCATCTCCCGGCAGGCGCAATTTCGCCTCCATGGAATCCTCGGCGGTCGGGCGGCGTTTCAAGAATTTTATCAGCTCCGGAGCGTCCACCAGATCGCCGACATAGCGGCTGATGGCCTCGCGATTGAGGCTGAAAAGTTTTGCTGCCGCGCTGTTGCAATGCAGCACGCGGAAGGCCGTATCCAGGATGAGTACGCCGTCGCCCAGATGCTGGACCATCCGGGAAAGCTCATCAGCGGCGCGCCGCGCGGGAACCGGCACGGGCAGCAGCTTGCCCGCGAGGGGTTTGCGCGGCAACGCGACCATGAACGTCGTGCCCTCGCCGGGAACGCTGTTAAACACGATCGTGCCGCCCATCGCGGTCACGTAGTGGCGCGCGATGTAGAGCTCAAGGCCCAGCCCCTCCGTCTGCGAACGGATGGCATTTTCGGCCCGGAAAAATTTTGTAAAGATGTTCTTCTGCTCGCGCGCGGGAATGCCGATGCCGTGGTCGCGCACGCTGATGAGGATATTCTCCTTCTTGGCCGCGATCTTGATATCGACGCGGCCTTCACGCTTGCCGTACCGGATGGCGTTGTCCACCAGCACCTGCAGCACCTCTTTCAATTTTATCTGGTCGCTGGTCACCGCGGGCACGCCGTCCTTCGTTTGCACCGCCAATGTGCAGTTGTACGCCTTGGCCAGCAGCGAGGATTCCAAAAGCACCGTGCGCGCCAGCGCGGGCACGCTGAACGTGCTGAAGACCACGCTGATGCCGCCCTCCTCAATGCGGCTGATGCGCAGCAGGTCGCCGACGATGCGCGCCATGAACGAGTTCTGCTGATAGGCGCGCTCCAGGTACTCGCGCTGCTTGATGGTCAGCCGGCCGCTGCGGCCCGACAGCACGGAATCCAGCGCCCAGCGGATGATGGAGATAGGCGTGCGCAGCTGGTGGCTGGCGACGGTCGCAAAGTCTGCGCGGACGCGGTCACGGCTGACGGAGAGCGTTGACCAGGCGCCGGGGCCTTGCGGATGCGCTGACGTTGCAGGCATGGAAATTCAAATTAGAGGATACGCAGCTGGCTTCCCACCCGTTCCAGGAAATGCAGCTTGGTCAGCACCATTGCGATGAGCAGCGACAGCACCGCGATGCTCTGCACGATGAGGGTCGGGTGCTGCACGCGGATATGCACGAAGATATTGAGCAACAGCGCCGCCGCCAAAAAGACCACCAGCGCCATTAGGAAAAAATTAGAGAATGAGAGGACCATGGCGACCAGCTGGTCGGTGCGGTTCTCTGCGCCCAGAACGAGTATCGGCTCTCCGGCCAACGTGACGGACGGCTCCAGGGTCAGGCCACGCTCCCCGCCGATACTGGCAACCAGCGTCGGCGGCTCCTGCAGCGGCTGCGGTATCGGAGCTGGAGTTGGGGTCGCGCTCGGCTCCGGCGTCGGGCTGACTTGGGCGACGGGTACCGGCGTCGGCGTCGGACGCACGGCCGTCGGACTCGGCGACGGTTGCGGCGTCGGCGTTGCCGCCGGGGCTACCGCCAGCGTCGGGCTCTGCCGCCGGGTCCCGAAAAACTGGACCAGCAGCTCGGTCTCGCGCCCGGCCAGCGTGCCGTTGACCACGGCCACGCCGATATCCTGGTACCGCGCATTCATGATGTTGGCGCGGTGCGACGGGCTGCGCATGAACGCTTCATGAATGGCATCGGCGGACATGAAATCCACGGCCAGGTTCTCGCCCGCGTAGACGTAATCGTACCGCTCGCGGTCAATGAAACTCCAGGGTTTGCGGCCATCGGGCGTATCGTGCGCGAAGTAATCGCGCGCGATCATATCCTCCCCCTTGCGCAAGGCGCTGGTAACCAGCAGCGGCTCCACCCGCAATCCGGGAATACCCGCCTCCTCGCGCGACTGGTTCGCCAGGGCCACGATCTCCTGGGCGACGATGCGTGCCAGTTTTGCCGGCGTCGGGAAGTAGAGGAAGAGCGCACCCGACGCGATGACCTTCACCAGCACGGCCGCGACCGTATACGTCAAGAGGCTGCGCGGCCGCAAGGCGTGCGGGCGGTGGTCGTTGCCGTGGTGCGGAATGAGGAAATCGCGCAGCAGGCTATGGGAATCGCGGAAGAACTGCCGCCAACCCTCTTTGCCGCTGAACAGCTGTTCCAGCTCGCCGGCCTCCCCGCGCGCGAATCGCTTGGCGCGCGAAGTAAGCGAAAACCGGCGGGCGATCCACTGGCCTACGCCCACCGCGAGCTCCGCGCCGATAGCGAGCAATGCCAATTTTTTTCCCCAGGACCCCCGTTTTTTCATTGCTGTAAAAGGATTACCCGATGGGATAAAGTATACCAGATGCGGGGATTTTCATGTCTGTTCATAAATCATGGTATTATACCAAAAAATGTACTTCCCGTCAATACCCTAAATAACCGCCGTAATAAAAAAATCCACTTCATCCGTCTCCTATATTGTGCACATCCATGGGCCCTGAACAGGCATTCATCCAAGCCTATGACCAATATGCCGACGCCATTTACAGGCATTGCTACTTTCGCGTGCTTGACCGAGAGAAGGCGCGGGACCTGATGCAGGAGGCCTTCACCCGCACCTGGTCGTACCTTGCCGACGGCAATGAGGTCGACAACCTACGCGCTTTCCTTTACCGGGTCGCCAATAACCTCATCATTGACCAGTCCCGCAAACGGCCGACCGTTTCTCTGGATGAAATTCGGGAGCGCGGGGTCGAACTGGGCAAAACCTCGCCGGAGGACATCGGCAAGCGGCTGGACCTGCAAGTGGTGGCCAAGGCCCTGCAACAGATCGACCCGCCGTGCCGCGACCTCCTGATACTCCGTTATCTGGATGGCATGCCGCCGCGCGATATCGCCAAAACCTGCCACCTACCCATCAGCCGCGTCTACGTCCAACTCCACCGCGGCCGTCAGCAGCTCCGTATACTTCTTTCCACCACCTACCATGCGTAAATTTCTAAAACTCTTCCGCCACGCGTTGACCAACGAGCAGCTCGCCCCCGCCGACCGCGAGGCCATCCGGTCAACGATACTGCGCGCCATCGCTTTGCACCCGGCGAAGAACGAGCAGCTTTTCCAGCGGGTGCGCGTACGCGACGCCGCGCCTGACCTGTTCGCGTTCTTGCGGCGCCCGTCGTTCGCGGTCATTAGCCTCGGCATTCTGCTGGCCGGCGGCGGGGTATCCTATGCCGCCGAGGACGCGCTGCCCGGCGGGTTCTTGTACCCGATCAAGGTTGCCGTTACCGAACCGTTGCGCGCCACGCTGACGTTCTCGGCCGAGCAGCGCGCCGTGCTGGCGGCAAAACTCGCGGACCGGCGCCTGCGCGAAGCCGAGCGCCTCGCGGCGGACGGCCGATTGACCGCCGAAACCAGCGCGCAGCTCGCCAACCAGCTGACCAAGCATGCCGCCAAGGTGCAGGCCAACGTTGCCCGCCTGGAAGCCGCCGGGAACGTGCAGGCCGCGGCCAACATAGGCACCGCGCTGGAGGCCAACCTGTACGCCCACGCCGAGGTCATGACCCAGCTGGAACGGAAAGCGAAGGAGCTCCGCGGGAATGACGACGAGCCCGATGAGGACTGGGAAACCCTCGCGACCTCCACCACGGCCGGCGTCGCGGCGACCACGACCGCCGCCGCGGACCAAAACTCCGGCGATAATGACGGCCGTCCGCGCAAGGAAAGCACGCTGCTGGAGACCATCCGTGATCGGAGCGGCATGGCGCGCCGCCAGCAGGAAAACCTGGAGCGCCGGGTCGCCGAACGATCCAAGCAATCACGGAAGGCGGCGGAAAATAAACGCGCCGCCGCGGAGAATGCCATTGAAGAAACGCGCAAGTTCCTCCGCAAAGCCTCGGCGCGGTACGGCACGGCCGCCACCGCTGCCGCCACGGTCCGGCTGGATGCCGCCATGACCGTTCTGTCCCAGGGCATTGAACGCTTCAATGCCGACGAGTTTGCCCAGGCTTTCGTCCAATTCCAGCTGGCGCACCGCGGGGCCCAGGAAGCCAGGCAGCTCATCGTGGCCGTGAAAGACCTCGAAAAGAGACTGCCGACGCTTTCCACGGGTACCCCCTCCTGGTTGCTCGCGGCCAGCTCCACGCCAGTGATGACCATTGGCGGTGAGGATGCGCGGGATGATGACGATGAAGATGCCGCGGAAGCGCCAAAACCTGCGACCACGACCAGCCAGAGCGCCGCGGAACGACGCCGCGAAATTGAGCGCGAACAAAATGAGCTGCGGCGCAAGGAAGAGCGGCGGGAAGAGAATAGGCGGAGCGAGAATGGCGCACCAACACCCACTCCGACGCCCTCCCCCACCCCCAAAATTGAAGTGGAAGTCGAAATAGACACCAAGACCGAACTGGACCTGAATTTCTAGCGAGGGGCGAAAAATCCGCGCATCGTGCCTGCGATGCGCGGATTTTTTGTGTCATCGTTGCCCCTCTGATACACTACCCGTATGCGAACCAGCCCCGCCTTCCCGCAAAAACCGGCCCGCGTCGCGATTAAAACCGCGCACCGGGTAGCGGTCGCGTCGCTGCTCATCACCGGGTCGACGGCTATCGCGCTTGCGTTCGGTACGTCGGCGACCCTGTTGGGTTTTGCGCTCTTCCCGCCGTTGCAGGTGCAAATGCAGGGCGTCGTACTACAGGCAGCAAACCGGCCCTTTATCCAACCCGCCATTCCCGATGCCTGGCGGCCATACATCGCCGAGAGATCCCTCAATAACTTGACTTTGCGCTTGTACGCCGGCATCACCACACTGGGCATCCATATTTCCAGCAACACGAACCTGGCGACTGGACTGAACCGCCCGGTGTACTACCGCGAGAAGGGTGCGCTGCAATGGCTTCCGGCACACCCCTTGACGGGCCGCATCACCAAATCGCTTCCGCAGGAGGACGGTTCCTACGAGTACGAACCCTTGGAGCTGTACGTTACCTCGCTGTTCTGGCTCAAACCGGGAATTGTCTACGAGGTTTGCCTGTTGATTTCCGGCGCAACATGCGACGCCGACGGCAATCTGAAAGTCTCCCTGGCGACCCGGCAGGCAACGAATTCGCCTACGCCGGAGGCGTTCTTTACCCCCACCCGCACGGTCATCGTGGACCCGGACCCGGCGAAGGGCGACTTTACTGCCATTCAGGCGGCAGTGAACGATTCCGCGACCGCACCGGGTACGCGCATCCAGATCAACGCCGGCGTCTACCACGAAGCGGTGACGATAAAATCCGACCGGTCCGGTGCCCCTGGCCGCTGGCTCCAGTTGTACGGCATGCCCGGCGCAGTTTTGGACGGTTCCTATGCCGCTTCGGAGCTTTTTACGCCCGGCTCCGCCTGGGAAAAGGTGACCCCGCCGAATGCCGTGAACGGCGACCACATCTACAAACGTCCGGTTCGCGATGACGTGCTGATCGGCTGGCTGGGCGACGAACAACTGCTGCGCCACCGCGATTCCGACCGCGGCAGCGGCTGGAAGAATTTTGTCGATGCCAACGCGGGAGAATTCCGCGACGGCTGCGATGAACCGAAGTTCCTTGTCCGACGCAGCTGGTACATGGACGAGGCCAACGACCTTATCTACCTCCGCTGGGACAGCGCCGTTGACCCCGCCGGCCTGGACCTGACATTCTCTCGCTACCCCATGGGCATCATGCTGGACGGCGCCGACTGGGTGTGGGTGGAGGGGCTGCAGATCAGCCGCTTCGGCAATGGCCCCCGCACCGGTGCAGTCTACATCCAGAACGGTGAGTTCAACATCGTGCGCCGCAATGCCATTCTGCGCAATGCCGACGGCATTAGCGTCATCTGGCGCGAGAGGGGCGAAAATTGCCAAACCGCGCTCTGCAGCGGCGACGACGGCTCGTCATTCAACCGCGTCGAGGACAATACCATCGATAACGGCATTCCCGACGCCACGCTTTCTTACTGCCACACCAAGCGCTCCGCCCCATTCTTCGGCATTCGCCTGGGCGGCAGCCTAGGCAACTCGGCTTCCGGCAATTCCCTCACCCGCATCGGCGAGAACAGCATCCAGATCACGCTCGCCGGAGACATGGCGAAAGCGACACGCTGCAACGACGAGGAATCCTGCCGGGATCTTTTCCCGTACGTGCTCTGGGAGACCGACGTGTACGACAACACCATCTTTACCAACGTGGAGGGGCTGGAACCGGACGGCGCCCAGGTCAACGGCCGCCTGTTTCACAACCGCCTCCGCAACGTGGAGAAATATCTTGTCTCCCTGCAGGCCTCGCAGTACGGACCGACGTTCGTCGTGCGCAATATCCTGACGCGCAGCGAACCCTCCGAACTGCTGCTGACGGAAACGACCAAGAACCGCTATCCGTACCTGCACCGCTACACCTACATCTACCACAACAATCTCTGGCTGGACTACCACAGCCGACCACTCTCGACCAAAATGTATTTCAAGGAATTTCACCTGCGCTACCGCAACAATGTCTTTCGCAACAGCAGCGGCTCGGTCGCCTCGTTTGACAACCGCCTGGATGCCGACGAGGAGGAGTACGCTGGCAACGCCGACCTGGATTACAACGCATACAGCTCCGGCGAGGGCAGTCCCATCGTCAACTGGGTGACTGAGAGCGGCTGGGACGACATCCGCACCAGCAGCCGGCTTTGCTCCGAACACGGGCTGGAATGCCACGGCATCGGCGGCGGCGGATTTTGGCCCGACGGGTTGTCCGCTCCGGCCGAGGAGGATTTCACACCCCTGTCGAACGGCAAATACTTGGATGCCGGCGAGGTCATTCCCGGCATCAATCTGCCCTACTACGGCAAGAAGCCCGACATCGGCGCGGAGGAGCTGGCGATGTTCAAACGCGGCGACTCGAACGGCGACGGCAAGATGGATATCGGCGACAGCATTTTTACGCTCAACCATTTGTTCATTGGCGGCCGACAGCCTGGTTGTCTGGACGCCGCCGACTACACCGATGACGGCAAGGTGAATCTTGCCGACGCGGTCGCCAATATCAACTACCTATTCCTCGGCAGCGAGGTTCCGCCGAGCGAGCCCGCCTCCGCCTGCGGCTACGACCCCACCCCCGACACTCTCCGTTGCGCGGAATTCCTCCCGTGCGCGAAGTGGGAATAATTTTTGGCACCTGAAAGGTGCCACCAAACCGATTGTTTCCCCACCTTTCTAGGAAAGGTGGGACCAAAGTCGCGCCCCGTGTCAGAAGGTAGAAAAAATCAGACTCGCTCGGCGTAAAATCGCTATGCGCACTCGGCGTCAGCACGCGATTTCCCACCTCCTCGCTTGTCTCGATTTTTTACCTACTTTCCTCCAATGGGCGCATCGCGTCGGTCCGGGCCGATCCGAGCATTGGAGTAATTCAGGAAGAATTACGCGGCGAGAAGGCCGGGTTTGCGCCGCGCAAAACGCGAGGGTGTCTGAGGAGCGGAGCGACGAGTTCGCGAGCGTACGGACGACGAGTCGCATAATTCTCTGAATTACGGAGTCTGCTCGGCAGTTTTTGGCCACCTTTTGCTGCCAAAAGGTGGCGATAAAATCATTTTAACGTAGCCAAAATCAGTCAATTCCTATTGACTTTTTTTATTATCTATGGTATATTAATATCCTTTGTATACGCCCTTTCCACAATCTTCGGAGTAGAGCCATGTTCTCAACGCTTGTTCTTGCAGCAGTACTGCTGGGCCAGGGTGAGGAGTCGGACATCACCGCGTTCATTCGCGGCGACGCCAATAACGACCAACGGGTCAATATCGCCGATGCGATAGCCATCGTTTCCGTCCTGTTCGGACGCCAGCATCCCCCACTCCTGTGCGGGGACGCGGCCGATGCGAACAACGACGGCGCCATCACCATCGCCGACCCCCTCTTCCTCATCCAGTACCAATTTGGCGGCGGTATTCCACCTCCGTCGCCATTCCCGGCTCCCGGCCTGGACACCGGCTGGGACCAATTAGCCTGCGGCGTCGCGGGCTAAGCACTCTCCTTTTCTCGTGGCGGGCGGCATCCTTCGGGGTCCCGCCCGCTTTTCATTTTCCCTACCTCCAGATATAAAGACCCTCCATCTCTGGCCATTTGCGCCCCCAACGTCATTCCGGCCTCGGCCTGTCCCGCTGTTGACGGGGAGCCGGAATCCAGAACGAACATAACCCGTCATCCCTGGCCCGGACCAGGAATGACATCTTGAATGAGGGTTACCCACATGAAATCGAGTGATGACCGTCCTGGATGCAGGATTCTCACTCATAAAAAAACACCCCGCGTTGCAAGCGCAGGGCATTTGAGTGAAGAACGGGGGCGGACTAACCGTAGTGGTTGTCCGACATCGAAATGTGGGTGGCGGCCAATCCTGGCCATGCAGGCGGCGGAGCGGCGGGCTCTGCTTGTTCGTTGGAATGTGCGGCTTCACTGCCACTGGGTTGTGCTTCGCTGCCGAGTACTGCTTGTGGCGCATACACACCGTCACCACTGGAAAAGGGCGAGTCAAACGGATATGGCATCCTACCTCCTATCGGGTTGGCGGAAAATTCGGAAACTACAGATTAGCGGAAATCGACCCCCTGGTCAAGGGTCGCTGCATACGGGGTAAGAAAACTTTTTACAGTGCTAGGTACTAAGAAGATAGTAGGCGCTTGATGTCATCCCGGCACCCCTCACCCAACCCCTCTCCCTGAGGGAGAGGGTGGCCGGAGGCCGGGTGAGGGCGCCCACCCCAAACTCCGTCATCGTGAAAATGACCAAACACCCGCACCCTCCGGTCCCCCTCCCCGCGCCCAACCGTCATTCCGGCCCCGGCCTGTCCCGCAGTTGGCGGGAAGCCGGGATCTCACCCACGGGTGACCCCCCCCGAAGGGGGGCAGAACACAATCACCGGGTTTCTGGGTCCCCGCAGAAGTTTACCCTCATGAAAATGGGGGCGAGGACGACCAGACGGCCACAGAAACGACAAATACCAAAAAGCGGCCCGTGAGGGCCGCTTTTCACTTCTCCTAAACCGATCCTACCGTCCTACTCGACTACACTCCTACTCACCCTGACTATCGGTAGGACAACATCGTCACGTGCTTGCCGGACTTCTTCCGGTGCTTCTTCTGCGCAACTTTGCGTTTCTTATTCATGGGGTAAGGTTAGCACGACAAGCGCGGTCTCACAATGGTCATTACGGCAGGGTCGGCAACGGCATATTCAGGTCAGGGCACTCCAGCAGGTTTATCCAACGCTTGGTGGTCTTGTAGACGTACCCGGTCGGGGTCTGCGCGTTGGGCAAGCCGTACGGCACCCATGGCAGCAGCACCTGCTCCCAGTACTTTTTCTGGAATTCCATCACCGCGTCGCGGGTCGCCTTATCGTAGACGCCCGTCACGGCGAGGCTCAGCCCGAGGTTCTTGTTCAGGAACTCCTGCAGTTTCTTCACTTCCTCCGGGTCGTTCTTGGCCCCGTACTTGATGAATTTTTTCAGGTACTCGGTGCTGCATACGAACGGGGTTTCCTCAGTGCTGACACCCAAGACCCGCGGCTGCGGGACGCTGCCCGCCGGAACGCCAGTGGGCACTCCTGGACCGCGACCCGGCGGGCCGTTGGCGCCGCCCCTTGGCGTCGGAGTCGGCGTGGGTGAGCTGCCACCACCGCCGGGGGTTGGCGTTGGGGTGGGCGTGGGTTCAGGTGTTGGCGTGGGTGTCGGGGTCGGGCCAGGACCGTCGCCGTTGTCTTCATTATCGTCGTCCGTGCCTGTGCAACCCGGGTCATCCATATCCACGAGTTCGTCGTCGTCATTGTCAACGCCGTCGGAACATTCCGTGGTCGGAGTCGGCGTGGGGGTTGGCGTTGGGGTGGGCGTCGGGTCAACCGGGTCGGTTTCGTCATCGTCCTCGTCGCTGTCGCAGCCCAGGTCGTCCAAATCCACCTCGCCGTCGTCGTCATTGTCCTCCCCATCCGAACACTGCGGTGTCGGCGTCGGACTGGGCGTCGGGGTCGGCGTGGGCGTCGGGTCAACGGGGTCGGTTTCGTCATCATCGTCCGGAGCACTGCAACCCGGGTCGTCCGAATCTATCAGCTCGTCGGCGTCGTTATCCTCTCCGTCCGAACACTGCGGTGTCGGCGTAGGCGTCGGGTCAACGAGGTCGGTTTCGTCATCATCGTCCGGGTTGGAACAACCCGGGTCCTCGGAATCTACCAACTGGTCCCCATCATTATCGGTAGTATCCGAACACTGCGGTGTCGGCGTCGGACTGGGTGTCGGGGTGGGTGTTGGGGTCGGGTCAACGGGGTCGGTTTCGTCATCATCGTCCGGAGCACTGCATCCCGGGTCCTGCTCATCCACGAGTTGGTCGCCGTCATTGTCCGTAGTGTCCGAGCACTGCGGAGTTGGCGTTGGAGTCGGAGTTGGCGTCGGCGTGGGTGTCGGGGTGACCGGGTCCGTTTCGTCGTTGTCCTCGGCGTTGGCGCATCCCGGGTCCGCCAAATCTACTAACTGGTCGCCGTCGTTATCGGTGGTGTCGGAACACTGCGGAGACGACTCGCTGACCGTCACCTGCACGGATGCCGTTGCCTCGCCGGAGCTTTCTGCGCCCGGAGGAGTCGCGTGATACAGCTTGGCGATAATGGTATAGGTACCGCCAGCCTCGTAGTCGTGGGTATTGTGCCACGGCCCGGAAAAATTCTTCACGTTACCGTGAGACAGGTCCACGAATTCCAGCACGGACGTATCGTCCACGTTGCCGTCGCCCCAGTTCACCTGCACGTCGTGCTGCGAGAACTGGCCGACGAACGGGACGCCGAACCCGGTGCCGTCCACCTGGACCGACAGACCGTTCACGGTCGTGCCGGTAATAGTTAGGTCATACTCTCCCCCGCCCGTGGCGGCCATGATGGCCGCGGGCGAAAATGCGGACACCACCATGGAAAAGATGGTCGCGGCGGCCACGGTCCGCAGCCCGTCCAGACGGGAGTGCACAGAGGCAAACAGCCGTTTCGCGCGGATGTTTTTCTTCATAGATAAACGGTTATAACGGGTTTGAAATTAGTCGACCACTTTACCCTGACCAAAGCATTGTGTCAACCCGCGCACAAAGGGCGCCATACCGGCGCCCTGGCATGCCTAACTCTTCGTGGCGCGCGGCTACTCGCAAAGCTGCCCGGCAATGGTGTTGTAGATGGCGGCAAGGTCCCCGCTGGACGGGCTGAAGTAGTACTGCCCGCCGGTCATCGTTGCGATCTGCTGCAACATCGTGCTGTTGACGTTGGAGCCAAGGCCGATAGTGAAAATGGTGGTGCTGGCGTTGGCCGCGTCCTGCGCGCGGTTGATGGCGTAGGTAACATCTGCGGCGTACTCACCGTACCCGGGGCCGAACGGCTTGTTGGCCTTGCCGTCGGTCAAAAGGATTTCCACGTGAGCTGCTGCTGGGCGCATCCGCACGGATGTAAGCTCGGTGTTCGCGGTCTTAATGGCGTCGCCAATGTTTGTTGCGCCAACCGCCACCAGCGCGTCGATCTTGGTCTTTACCAATGGGTAGTTGTTGGTCAACGTTTGGTCCAGGGTCACGCTGGTTGCGAACGATACCAAGGACGCCTGGTCGTTCGGAGTGAGTAGGTCCACAAAGCCCTTGGCTGCCGCCTTGGCGTCAACGAACCGCTGGCCGCTGTCAAACAGCATGGAGCCGGAGCGGTCAATGATGAGGACGACGTCCACCGGCCCGGTGCACTGCTGGGTTGTGCAGCTCGCGCTGCAGGAAGCTCCCGGCTGGCCGTTCTGCGGCCCCAGGTCGCACTCCTCGCCCGGTTCCATAATGCCGTTGCCGCAGGAGGGGTCGATGTTGACCGACAGGTCACAGCCGAATTCGCCGTTGGTGGTAACGATGCCGCCTTTGTGGTCCTGGGCGACGCCGCCGCTGGTCGGGTCGGCGATGGCCGGCGCGTCCAAAAGCACGGTCCAGACGTCGGTCTCGTCCGTGCTTTCCGTTAAGGTCGCGTTGGCCGGCACGTCGCCTTCGCCCGTTTCGCCCGTCAGCGAGATGTACGGACACAGGTCGCGGTAGTAGCCGGGCAGCTCAGGGTCGCCGCCGTCCGGGTACTCCGGGTGCTCCGGCGGCAAGGGCTTGCGCTTCTCCTCTATCCAGTAATCCTGCGACTGGCCCAGGAATTCCGGCGCCAGGGTAATAGTGAAGGTTTCGTCCAGCTGCTCGCCCGGGAAGACCATGCCGAAGTCCAAATGGTTGATGGATTCCAAGATGGGCAGCAAGGTGGCCGACACGCCGATGAGCGCAGACTGGAATATCGCGAACACCAGCCCGCTCACCACGAGTGTGGCGGTTCCCTTGGCCCAGCGGCGGATGGTCATTTTGGAGGTGAACATGGCGATAGTCTAGCTGCCATCAACAGGCGTCGGGGTCGGCGTTGGCGACACGGTCGGCGATTCCTCGGTCACGACCGGTTCATCGGACGGCTCCGGCGGCAAAACAGCATCGGTTTCCGGTGAAGTTGTGGCAGTATCGTCCGTCGGCGTAGGCGTCGGGGTCGGACTGGGCTCGGGCGTTGGCGATGGGGTGGGTTCCGGCGTTGGTTCCGGGGTCGGTGACGGCGATGGCGTGGGGGTCGGTTCCACGACCGGCTCCTCTACTTTGCTGACGGGAGCGACCAATTCCTCGGGGCTGGGTTCCGGCGTCGGGGTCGGCGACGGAGACGCCAGAAGCTCTTCATTCACGGGCTCGAACGCGATCGGGCTGGAGTAGTCATCCGACGGGAAGAGCGCGTCCCACTCCGCATCGGTCAGCAATGCCGCGTCCTCCACTTCCGGTTCATCCGGCAGCTCGCTGACCACGCCGACCTCCTCGGCCGGTTCGCCGTCGCAGGTTTCGCCGGTGTTGTCGTCGCCGGGCGTCGGGCACGGGTCCACCCAGTCGCCCGTGCCGTCCGGCACGCGAGCGTAGGAATTGCCCTCGCCTTTCTCACTGGTCCAAATGAATTCGTCCAGCAGCGCGCCGTTGCCGCCGATCTCGCGGTTGTACAGCCGCACGCGGTCCCCGCTGTTGTTCAGATTGAAGTCCGAATCGCCGTTACGGTAGACCACCATCTGCCCGCCCGCCGCAATGGTCGTGGTGCCGGTGTCCGTGTTGAAGGCGCCAATATCCAGCTCATTGCCGTTGCTGCTGTCGTACAGCATCCACCCGGCCAGGGAAATAGGCTTGCCGGAACGGTTATAGAGCTCCACCCATTCGCCATTGGGTTTGCCGGCGTCATCGGCGCCAGCGGGGTTGGGCAGCACTTCGTTCAGCACTACCTCCTGCTGCCCGGTCGGCGAGCAGCCGTCCCATGGGATGAGGTTGCCGTCGTCGCACTGTTCATCCTGTTCCAGCACGCCGTTGCCGTAGCCCGGCAGGATGCACTGGCCGGCGTTCGGATTCTCGTCCTCGTAGAAATTGTAGATACGGGCGGCGACGTACGCGGCGCGCGCCAGGTCATCGCGGGTGGCGCTGCCGTTGGCGATGTACTGCTCCACAGCGGCGATCGCCTGCTGCACCGTCGACGTCGGGCTTAAGCCAAGAACGTCGAAGGCGGCATTCCCGTCGTCGGAACCGCCCAAGAGCGCGTCCAGACGCAGACGGCCGGCCGAGACGTTGGCCTCATCGGCCAGGACGTGCGCCTTGGCGCGGCAGCGCTGGCCGGAAACCGTGCCGCCGCTCGGGCAGTTGCTGGTGTTCACATTGGCGCAGACTTGCGGCCCGGTGATGCCGACAAAGACATCCGAGAAACCGTCCGACAACACGCTGACCTCGTCGGCCCAGATGCTGGACGTCGGGCAGCCGTCGTTGTTGCGGTAGTAGCCGATGGACAGGGCCGAGCACTCATTGGTCAGCGGCTCACAGGTCGTCGAGCAGTTGCTGCCCGGCTGGCCGTTCTGGGTCCCTTCGTCGCACTGTTCGGTCTGACCGAAGGAATTGGGCGTCTGTACCGTGCCGTCGCCGCACCAGTTGGTCGGCGTACAGGTGTTGTCACAGTCGTCGAAATTATTGGTGTTGCCGTCGTCGCACTGCTCCGGGGCTTCCACGGTGCCATTGCCGCACTCCGGCGCGACCGTGCAGTCGTTCCGGCAGGCGTCCTCGTCATTCGTATTGCCATCGTCGCACTGCTCCGTTTCCTGGTTGACGATGCCGTCGCCGCAGCGGACCGGGATGGGGCACAGCACCACTTCATCAACGGCGTAGCTGTCGCCGCCGCGCAACTTGAGCTGGCGGATGCCCGTCGTCTGATCGCCGGTTATCTTTTGCACCGAGTTACCGCCCTTGGTCGGCACGGGGATGGAGAACACCTGCGCGGTGCCACTCGCGTCTGCGTACCCGACCACCTCGCCGGTGCTGTTGTCCAGGTCAATATACTTGACCGAGGAGAACGCCATCGGTTGAGCAAAGGTGAAACGGAGGGAACCGCCGGCCGGTTCGTCGTTCGGGTCATCCACGTCGCCGTCGGCGGGGGCCGTGTCCACCACGTTGTCGGGGATGATGAGGAGGTTGTGCAGCGCCGTCGCGTTGGACGGTTCCTTGCCGTCGCCGCTCTCGCTGTTGCCCGGGCCGCCGAACTGGAGGTTGGGGGTGCCCAGGTCCACGTCCACGATGCCGTCGCCGTTGACGCCGCCCGTCGGGGTGTCGGAATCAAAGGTGATCCCCACCTGCGGATGCCCGGCGTTGTAGTTGTGCGCGGTGACGGCGATACCCCACGGCAGGTATTCGCCGTCAATGAATTGGCCGCGGCGTATCACGCCGCCGTTCGCGTCGGTGTCAAAATCCAAAGTGATGGCGTTTTCGCACACGCCGTCCTGGTAGTTGCCGAAGTCCAAGTTGGAGGCAAACTCGCCCTGCGCCAGGGTCACGTTGATGTTTACTGGCGTGCTGTGGGTCCAGCCGTCGCGGTCCTCTTCCATCACCGTGTAGCTGCCCGCGTTCAAACCGGAGAATTCATAGTACCCGGCCGTGTCCGTCACGGCCCCGCCCACGGCATCGCCCGAAAGCGTTATCTGCCAGCCGGGAATCGCGGGTTCGCCCGCGTCCCAAACACCGTCCTTGTCCAAGTCGTTGAACTTGTGGCCGGACAGGCCGCCGCGGCGCTCTTCCTGCTTGTTGCCGAAGTCCACGACCGTTTCGCATCTGCCGAGGTACACGGCCACGCTGTCGTCTGTGGTGGATATCCAGCCGTTCTGCGGCGCCTCGGTCACGATGTAGTCGCCGAAGTCCAGGTTCCCGAACTGGTAGTTGCCGTTCGAGTCCGTCACCTGGTTGCCGAGGTCGCGCGCCGCCAGCCAGTTCTGGAAATCGCCCAGGTCGCCGGACGGAAGCGCGAGGGAGGAGTCATTGTTGAAATCACACTGCGTGCCGGCGGGACACGTTGCCCCGTCCACGATAACGTCTTCCAGCACGCCGTAGTCGTTGGAATCGTTAAATCCGTTGCCGTTGTAATCAAATTCAGCGGCATAGGGCCCGCGCTTCAGCTCAATGACCCAGTTCTCCAGGCCCGGCTCGCCCGCGTCGCGGATACCGTCGCCGTCCAGGTCGTTGAACTTGGTCCCGTGGAGCACGACCTCCTCGCACCGCGGCGTGATGCGGGCCGTGACGTTCACGACCGAAGCCTCAAAGGCCGCAATGACCGGCAGCTGGGTGAGCACCACCGCAAACGCGACCAGCGAAGCACCCACACGCTTGGTAGCGGTGAGCACGCGCTTCGTCAGTTTTTTAGTTCGTGACCTCATGGTGAGAACGTATCTAGTATCTGGTATCTCGTATTTAGGTAAAGGATTTGCACTTTTTGATCAGACCATTCAGTAACTTATGAACTTCAACGGTCAGTTTTGCGATGGTCTGGAATTTATCGTTCGTAATATATTTAACGTCGCGCGCAACGAGTAATTGGTTCTGTAATTCCGTTACTGATCCCTCCGCGAATGAATAAAAGTGTAATTTCTCTTTCCAGGATTGGCGGCTAAAGCCTTCGGCGATATTGGAAGTGATGGATACTGCGCTCCGGCGCATCTGACTGACCAGCCCGAATGTTTCGTCTTTTGGAAACCCTTTTGTCGTCTGATAGATCTGGAGGACCAACTGATGCCCCTGCTGCCACGTTGTTAAATTCGTGAAGTTTTTAATTTTTTCCATTTTTATATTCGCTAGATACTAGATACTACATACTAGATACTCCGCCTTTCACTTCTGCACCTTCTTACTCACCATTATGGAAATGAACCCCAGCTTCGGTATCCGCACCGGTTTGCCCGACGACCAGTTCAGCGTGCGGCCGATGACGGTAGTGACGGCGACTGGCTTATCATCCACGTTGTTGGCGTCGCCGCGGGTGGTGATCTCACCTTTGGCGGTGTCAATTTCCTTGATGCGGTGGATGGTGAACCCGCGCTCGTTGGTGTAGACCACGATGTCCCCGACCTTCAGCTCTTCGGCGGAGACGGCCTGCACCAGGATGAGGTCCCCGACCTTCAGTTCGGGCCACATGGACCCGGACGTGATTGCCGCCATCGGGTACTCGGTCTTCAGCCACCTGGACAGCCCAATGGGCAGCCCCCACACCAGCAGGGCGACGAACCCGACGTAGACGACCACGTTCAGGACCAGTTTCAGGATGCGCCGCGACATCGGCTTTTTCTTTTTCTCCGACATCCTGGGCGTCACCGTGGAACGCTCGATACCGGCCGCTGCCGCATCGGTGCCCTCCATCTGCGGCGTCGCGGATTCGTTGTTTTGTTCTTCTGACATTGTAAGGTGCAGTCCGGTGAATTAGGAATCAGGAATAAGGAATTATGCGCCGCAGCATCCCTTATTACTAACTCCTAATTCATGCCGTTCCCTAATTCCTAATTCTTAATTCCCTATTCGCTAAAACAACTTGGGCCACTTGAATATCATCACCCGTCCGCTGTACTTGCGGTATTGCGCCGACGACGGGATGCGGACATTGAACTCCAGCTTCACCTCTTCGCCCGGCTGCAGCGTGAATTTCGCCGGCCGGTCCACTTTCATCAGCTCGGCCAGCTCGCCGGATTTCACCACCCAGATGGTCTTTGCCATTTTGCCGGGGTTTTTCAGGTTGATGAAGCGGGAAGCTCCGGTGTCGCGCGACAGGTCGCCAAAGTCCAGGCGCTCGGCCGTCGGGTTGACGCCGACTCGGTCGGTGCCCTCCACCACCTGCACGATGGCCTGGTAGCGTTCGGCTGCCATCACCTGCACGCCGATAAACCACACGACCGCAATGGCGCCGATCAACAGGAACGCCTGCTTCTTGGTCCACTGCTTGCGCGGCTTTTTCGGCGCAGCAACCGGAGCCGGCGCCGGAGCAGCCTGCGTCGTATTCGGTACTTGAGGTTCTGCGCTTGGCATCTGGGGTTCCATAGATCGGTGAATTAGGAATTTCGAATTATGAATTGGGGGTGCGGTTTTTGGAATTTTTGTCTCAGGCGCCTAATTCCTGATTCATAATTCCTTATTCCCCGTATTAACTCCCCATCCCCCTCCGCCCCTTTGGTTGGTGAAGTATGAAGTTCGAATTATGAATAAGGGTATCGGTTGCCCAATTCCTGATTCATAATTCCTTATTCTTCACGAAACCGCAGGGACGAAGGGCGGATTGGCAGTCAATCGAAGCAGAAATGCCTTACGGAACGGGCTCTGGGGTCGGCTCCGGCGTCGGCGACGGCAGCGGGTCAACCCCATTTTGGGTGAGGTTGTCGATGGCCGTCACTTCAAACCACAGGTCGCAGCCAAACACCTCGTGCTCCAGCTCCGGAGGGAGCATGTAGTCATTCGGGTCGGCCGCTGGATTGTGGCTACGGACGAAGTCCGCCCAGTCCTGGGCGCAGGCGCCCTTGAAACAGGGCACCGGCAGGTCGATGATCCACGTGTCGCCCACGTCCGTACCCGTCTTTTTGATCTTGCCGCGGGCAACGGATGTTGCCAGCTCAGGGTCATGGAAGGCGGGCACCCCGTAGTCATTGGCCACCGGATGGTTGTCCGGCGTCTTTGACAGGTAGGGGCAGAGGGATGGATAGCACTTTTCCAAGTACGTTGTCCACACCGTATCGGACGAGTCGTACGGGGTCGTCGGAAGGTTGAGGTGGCAGTAATCGCGTGCGACCGTCACCCCAACCTCCTGCAAGAATCCGTCCCGCGGCTTGGGTTTCTGCTTGATCACGTAGTGCACCGTGGAAACGCGGGTCTGGTCGGTTTCCGAAAAGGATTCGCTGAAGGTGACAAAGGTGCCACGCTCCAGATACTCCTGCGGGAACACGGTGCCATGGTTATCCGGGTCCTGGACGTAGTCTGCCGGATCCGCGGTCGGGTTGATTCCGTGGACGTAGTCCTCCCAGTCCTGGGCGCAGAAACCGTCAAAGCACGGAACCTTCAGGTCGATCTTCCACTGGTCGCGAACGTCATCGTTTGACTTGGCCAGATAACCAATGGCCTCGAGCCAAGAAATGGACGACGTCGAAACCGTGAACGGCTGGTGGAATGCGGCGACCTCAACCTCGTTAATTTCGACACCATCTGCACCCTTGTGCTTGGACAGGTAGGGGCAGAGTGACGGTAGTACGCCCCAGTCCGCGCCCTCGGGCATGTTTTCCGGCCGAGGACCACAATCAATACGGTAACCGCCCTGACCATCTAAAACGACATGGCCAGTGGCCGTCGGGAAGTCCAACATCACGGTTCCGCCGTCGGTGGTAACTGCGCACTTGGGCTTCTGGCGAATCATGTACTGGACATCATCCGCGTCCTTTTCGTCCAAGAACGAGCCAGAAAGCTGAACATCAAAAACCTTGTCCAGCTGCTCCTGCGGGAATACGGTGCCGTAGCGGATTTCCTTGATCGGTACTTCCAAGGCGTTCTCGATGCGCGCCGTCACGTTGATGACGTGTGCCTCAAAGGCGGCGAACATTGGGACCGATGCGACGGCCAATGCCAGCGCCGAGAAGCCGAACAAAACTTTCTTCATAATGGTTTGCTCCTTTTTAGGGTATTAGGTGCGTACTTGTTACTTTTTAAGTAACTCACCCCATACAGGAATCACTCCTGTCCTCCGGGGGAATTGCGCCCGCAATCCCACGTTCCGGGATCGGGCAAGGTACTTAATGAGCTTGAGGCCACCCACGCCTGTTCCGTGGAGGAACGGAAGAGGTGTGGGTTCGACTTTTGGCCGCAAGTGATTGTCAACCCTTCGATAGGATCTGCTCAGGGTTGCCCTGAGCGCCGCCGAACGGGCAATTGGGCGGAACGTCCCGCCAACGGCGGGAATGTTGTCCTCCCATCCCCCAGCCTCTTCCCGATAAGGGGCTGGGTCAATGGACGGACAACCGACTCCTCGTCATCCCGGCACCCTCACCCTATCCCTCTCCCCGAGGGAGAGGGTGGCCGGAGGCCGGGTGAGGGCCGGAATGACGGTTTAGTTACGGTTGGTCAATGGTACAGACTACCCGCCTACATCACTACCTAACTTCACGTCTACTCCGGGCAGGACGCCAGCTTCTCCAATTCGGCCTGCAGCGTCGCAAAGTCGGCGGCCGAGAAGTAGTGCGCGTCGTTGGTGGCAATGGTCTTCAGGTAGGTGGCGTCCACGTCGCCGCCGATGCCGACCACGTAGATTTCCACACCTGCCGCCTTGGCCGCGTCAGCGGCGGTCTTGGCAGCGGCCTTGTCAAGCGTCACGTCGCCGTTCGGGCGGTTCGGGTTGCCATCGGTCATGATGACCATGACGTCCGGCACTGCTGGACGCTCGTGCGGGTCGGCGCTGTCCAATTCACCGGTCGCAAGTTCAATACCTTCCTTGAGGTTGGTGAACCCGCCGTTGACCAGGGCGTCAATGGCAGCGTTGATGGTCGAGGTCGCATCGCTCAAGTGCAGGTCCAGTGTGCCCGTGTCCGAGAAACTGCTTTGCCCGACGTGGGTTCCTGCCGTGGACGGGTTGACCGCGGTTACGAAGGCCTTGGCAGCTGTCTTCAGGTCGCCTAACTCCGTGGAATCAATGCTGCCGGAGCGGTCAATGACCAGCATCATATCCAGGGTCTTGCAGCCCAAGCCTGGCAGCGAAATCCCGAACACTTCTATCCATAGGTCGCACCCAAAGATCTGGTGCTCGTTGGAACTCGGCTGGATGTATTCGGTCGGGGTCGCCGAGGGATTTGCGTCATGGACGAAATCGGCCCAATCCTGCGCGCACTGGCCCTCAAAACACGGGGTCTTGAGGTCAATGAGCCAGCGGTCGCCCGTGTCCTCCTGGGACTTGGCCAGGTGACCGGTTACCTGCGTGTCCAGCGTGGTCTGCAGCGTCCAGCCGTCAATAACGCCATGGAACGCCGGGATTCCCTGCGAGTCGTTCTCCGTCACGAGGCCATCTGGGGAAACCTCATGCTTGGACAGGTAGGGGCAAAGCAACGGCAGCGGTACATAGCCATCCGGGCAGATGAACACGCCCGTATCCTTGTTGTGGCCGATGACCGCAGCGTAACCCTCATATTGAACCGGGTCCGTATTCGCGATCGGCAAACCACACTTGGGCTTCTGCCGGATCATGTAGTCAATGTCATCCACGCGCCCCTCGTCGACGAACGACTGGGACAGCGCGATGCTGATGAACTTGTCCAGCTTTTCCTGCGGGAAGACCGTGCCGAACTGGATGGGCTCGGTGTTCACCGCCAACGCGTTCTCAATTCTCGCCGTAACGTTAATGACGTGCGCTTCGAATGCCGCGAACATCGGCACCGACGCGACCGCCAACGCCAGGGCGGAAAGAGAAAGCAACGCTTTCTTCATAGTTTGCAATTTTCTGGCTAAGTACCTAGCACTTCGTACTTAGCACTGAGAACTTATTACTTAGAACTTCGTTCAGTGACTCGCCCCGCACTTGAAAGCGTGCCCTCCGGGAGCCTGCGCCCGCACCTTCCAGTATGGAGCTAGCCACTGCATTGGACTTCCACTACACCCCGCCTTTGGCGGGTTCGACCTTTTGCAGCGGAATAAAATGTAAGGTTCCTCGGGAGTATATTGTCCTCCCATTTCCGGTCCCCTCACTCGGCCAGGTGAGGGCACGGGTCAATGGACGGATAACCGACTCCTAGTCGTCCCCGCCCCCATTTTCATGGGGGTAAACTCCAGCGGGGATGATGCATGGCTCGGGAATGACGGTTTGGTTACGGTTGGTCAATGCTGCGGTTCTACCCGCCTACCCAACTACTTTACCTACCCAACTCTTCCTGCGCCCGTGACGGTCGCTCCCGGGTGTACGTCAGCCGTAAGCCAACGTACACCCGGCGGCAACCGTCGCCGCCGTTTTCGGAATCAAGCGTAGAGAGGACAATGGGAACAGTGCGCGGCAAGCCGGCAAAAGACGTTCTTGCCCACGCGGTTCTTGGCGATAAGCCCGGCTTTCTGCAGCTGGTTGAGGTGGAAGGTAACGGTCGGCTGGCGCAGGCCGGTCAGCTTGACCAGCGACGACACCGACGAGTTCTTGTTCCCCGCTTTCATTAGGTGGTAGAAGATCTGGAATCGAGCTGGCACCGCGATGGATTTTAGGCACTTCAGGCACTTTGGTTTCATAGGTTGCAGTCTATAACTTCGATAGATGGTTGTCTATATGCGTTCGCCCGGATAAATTGGCCATCAGGGAGCGCGGCAGGGAGAACCGTTGAGATGCCAATGGAGCGCAAAAGCGTTCAGATGTACCTTCCTCCCCTCCTCCAAGGGGTACAACGCGACTTAGGTGGTATTCTTTGGCGGTGCTGGGGTGTTCACTTCGGGCGGCGCCGTGATCTCTCCGGACGGTCCGCCTTTGTTGGCCAGAGAATAGAGCATCGCTCCCGACGCCACCGCCGTCACCGCCAGCCAGTAATTCAATTCGCACGCCGGGTACCAGATGATCATCGGCACCGCCGCGGCCAGCATCATCACCACCCAGCGGCTGCCGCCGTCCTTGGAAACTTTGCGTTCCTTCATCGCCAGCATCGCGATGAGCACGGCATTGAGCGCGGCCAGTAGTCCCAGCCAGTTGGTGCAGCTGGACAGCAATCCCGGGGTCGTGGTGGCCGTACCGGTCGCCAAGGCATCCACCGGGACTACGAGCGGCTCTTCATTCTCGCCGCCAAACAGCGTGTCCGGGGCGGGAGTCGGGCTGGCTGCATCTTCGGGCGTTGCCTCCGGGGTCGGGGAATCCTGCGGGCCGCCGATGGGCGCTTCCGGCGTCGGGGTCGCGACCGGCGAGAACGATGGTTTGGGTGTCAAGGAAGGCGTCGCGGTGCCCGCCACGGCCGGCTTTGGCGCCTGCGCCGCGGGCTTGGCCGCCGGCGTCGGTTCCGGAGTGCCCGCGCCCATCACCGAGCCGCTCTGCAGCGAGAATTCCAGACGGTCGTAGGCTGCCCCTTCGCTGCCGCGGCCGTTCGATATCATAGCCGTTACATAGGTCGCAACGGTGACCGTTGACGCCACCGTTTCCGCTTTCACCGGGTACGACAGCGTGTAGCTGCCGCGGGAACCGATGGCGCCCAGGTCCCAGACGCGTTCTCGGCTGTTGTCGTCGGCAAAGACGAGACCGGACGGCAACTGCTGTGCCAGGGTCAGGTCGTAGCCGACCGAATAGCCGGTGTTGGTAATGGTCACGGTCACGTCGGTGGACTGTCCCGAACGCAGGATATCCTCATCCAGCACCGCGTTGATGGCTAGTGCCGGAAAATTGTGTTTGGGCACGACCTTCGGCGACGACAGGGGGCACAGGTAGATGGCCGAGACGCCGCTGCCCTCGGTCAGCGCGATGTCCAGCCGGGTCGCCGCATCCAGCGTGTCCAGCGTCAGGGCGCGGATCTCGTTGGCTGTCCCGGCCGTCAGTGGAATGCCCGCCGGCATCTCGCTGTTCTGGTCGTACACCAGGATCTTGGCGCCGTCGCGGTTCGCCCCGATGAGTTCTACCACTTGCACCGAAACGACGTTTCCGAATTCAAAACTGATGGTGCCGGCCTGGCCGTCGCCGACGCGGGCAGCCGATACCGGCCCGGTGGTGGAGGGCAACTCCGCGATGGTCGCCGTCTGGCTGCCGGAGGTATTCCACGCCGCGATGTCCACACCCCACATCCGGTACTGGTCGGTGGCGGCGTCGCCGGGTTTTAACGTGTTGCCCTCCGCGTCGGACACAAAATCCACAACCATCAAGCTGTCGCACACCGGCTCCAGGTTCGGAATGGACGTCGTGGTTTGCGCGAACGCCGAAAGAGGTGCGCTGGCAACCAGCGCCAAAGCAAGCATCAAACTGGAAAGCGGCGCGCGCATGCGGTTGAGTTTCATAGATCGCTGAGGCAGCAAAAAACCTGCGCCGTTACCTGGCACAGGTTTTCATGTTTACAAATGAAGACTGCGGAAACAGCCGCCACACGGCAGCGTGCCCGCAAGCCTTGACCCCCTCCGCGCGGTTCACTTTTTTGTTCGAACCCGTACCGTGCTTCATGGTGTCGCGTTACGCGGCAAACGCCGCACGCTCTCCGCCGGAAGCAGTAAACAAAACAAAAAACCAAAAATCTTTCCCCCTCCGACTCCTGACTTTCCAGAGCTGCCACACGGCAGCGGGTACAAAGATTTTGGCCTTTTTGGATCTTTTGTCCTTGATTTTTCTTTTTGATTTCGCGTTCCTGCTCTACTCTAGCAGCGCCTCACATATACTGCAATAGATTTTATCCACAAAAATGCGGGGACTTACGCACAGGATGAAAACAAGTTGAGCGCAGGGGGAAAATCAGGTTACGACACACCACGAATGAATTGGCAAGGAGCGTCCGGCGCACTGTATATAGAGACGCTCGTATATACGTTTTTCGCTCGGCCGCAACCCGCCCCAAAACCGAACTTCGACCCTGGTTAAACGAGCTCAAAAAATCGGTTATTCTGAATTCCGGCTTCCCGCCAACAGCGGGACAGGCTGGGCCCGGAATGACGCTGTAAACTCGTCACTGAGCACGGAGCACTGAGCACCGGGCACTAAAACCTCCTACTCCACCTTTAGCGCTTCTACCGTATACCTGTTCGATGCATTCCACATCAGCCACCCGTCGGAACCGGCGTCGTACGCCGCCTTGAATTGGGCAAGGATTTTCTCCCGGCTAGACTCTTGTAGACAATTTCATAAGGGTAATCCGCTGGATTGGCGTATCCTTCAAAATTATCAGGGTAGTGTGACGGGTAGACCATCGGATACACGTAATCGAAAAATCCGACAGTATCCTGGAACCGCTGACCGATGCCGAGCCCGTCATCCCGCCACAGCGTCATCCCGAAGAGGTCGACAGACGAGCGCGCCGGCAGGTACCTCATTTGCGAAGCCAGATAACGGAAGAAGTCCCGCATCGCATCGTTCTTGGTCCTCCCGGTATCCTCAAAGGAAAAATGCATCTCCTTTATCCTACCGTCGGATGGGAATCTGACGTAGTCAAAGTTGACCTCATCAAATCCTGCCTCAACCGCAGCCCTGGCGATCGCGGCATTGTAGTCCCAGACCTCCCAGCGAGATGCATCCACCCACGCCAACCCCTTGAAATCGCGCCACACGGCGCCGGACTTCGTTTTAACGGCTAAATCGAGCCGTTTTTCTGCCAAATGGGGGTCCTGAAATACCGCGATCCTGGCAATGGCGTAGATACCCTGCTTTTTCAGGCCGGAGACTATCCCGCGCAGATCCTTGATGCGCGGCTGGTAGGAACCAACCTCCTTCTCCATGGCATGCCCGGTCTCTATGAATACCCTGCCGGTGTAGTCCTTCAGGTCGATAACAACCGCGTTCAGCTCGGTCCGGTTGACCAAATCCACCAGCTGCTGAAACCTCGAGCTGTCCCCGGCGGTATACGCGGTAATGTAAATAGCCTTCACCGGTATTTCCGGAGGTTTTTCCGCTATAGTATATGAAAATAGCGGCGTCCCGCTGATGATCGCCAGCGACAGTATTGCTTTCACCGCCATGAGAACGAATTCAAGCATAACGTGCTTGATTTTAGCAATTTAATGCCTTTCTTGACATGAATTTTTATGGAAAATGAGGGTGAAATATTCACACTGTGTAGTTAATTCCAAATTTCAAAATATTCAATTATATTTATTTCACAATGAAAATTTTCGTCTAATCTTAGTTCCACGTGCAACATTACATATGAGTCGCAAAAATATCATTGACTAATTTTTTCAGTATCAGCGAACAGATCTTTCTATCTTTAATGCCTGTGGATAATTTCTCCGACTGATACCGTCATCCCCGCCCCCATTTTCATGAGGGTAAACTCCAGCGGGAGAATCCAGAAATCGGGTTATGTTTTTTCTGGATTCCGGCTCCGGGGCCGGAATGACGGTTGGGCGCGAGGATGACGTGTGTTGAGATTGCCGTGCAGGACGTCATCCCGGGCCCGGCCTGTCCCGCCGTTGGCGGGAACCCGGGATCCAGAAGCAAAAAACATCGTTTCTTGGTCCCCTCTTTTGCAATGATGGCGAACGAAAATCTGAGTTGTACTTTCCCCGCTTTTATGGTAAGACAAGCAACTGTTTAAATATCTTCTAACGCCTATGGCAAATTCCGCCTGCGGTCCGGTCAAACACCAAAAACCCATCGGCTATCAGGCCGCGGCGTTGCTTGCCCATATCAAGTCATCAACCGCCCGAAAAGTCGCGGTTTTTTTATTGCCGCTCCTGGCTGCCAACCTGGTGTTGAGCGTGGTGCCCGTCGGACGTGTCGCAGGGGTATTAGCGTATGAAGACGAACCGGGACCGTCCTGCGCGGCGCGTTCCGTCGGATTTTTCAAAAACAATGAGGGCTGCCCGGCCGAAAGCATTTGGGCCGATGAGGTTAGTACGCTATCGGGCGGCTACGCGGGAGAATTTTCGGGTTTGACCGGCGCGCAATTCTGCATTGACTCCAGCATCAGCGAATGCCCTGCCGGCAACACCGTTGAAGGACAGCGTTGCCGGGCCCGCGCCCACCTGCTGGCCAATGAAGCCAACGTGGTCTCCGCCCGCCTGCAGACCGATGCCCTGCTTGCCGGCGCCGACAACGGCGATCCGGCATTCTCCGCGCTCGGCCTTTCGTCTTCGTCCACGGTCGGCCAAGCACTCGCCATTTTGGAGCAAGCACTTGCCGACGTGAACGCCACCGCCGCCCAGCTGGAAGATATCGCCACGGTGGCGGCGCGCATCTACACGTTCTACGAAAGCGAAAATACCAGCGCCCCGGCCTGCGTCATGCCCACCCCCACGCCGACGCCGACCCCGACGCCCACGCCAACACCGGCCTGCGTGATGGAGCTAGTGAAGACCGACTCCCCGGACCCGGTTGAGCCAGGCCAAAACATTTCCTACCACCTGCGCCTGGAAAGCACCGGCACGGGGATGTGCACCGGCGGCGGCGTGGAGCTGAAGGAGTTCTACGACAGCGCAACGACGTTCGTGTCCGCCAACCCCGCTCCGACGTCCGGCAACAACCGCTGGAACTTCGGCGAGGTGCCGCCGGGCGAGGTCAACGAGGTGGACGTTATTGTCCACGTGCCCGCGACCGCCCAGGATGGCGATATCATCACCAACCAAGCGTGCTTCTGGACGCGCGAGTATAACACCTGGACCTGCGTGACGGAACAAACGACCGTCCGCGTCCCTCCGCCGCCCACCCCAACGCCTACGCCGACACCGGAACCGACCCCGACGCCGACCCCATCGCGAGCCTACTGTGGCGACGAGGTTGTCCAAACCCCCAACAGCGACGGCCAGGCCGAGCAGTGCGACGACGGCAACCTCATCAATTTCGACGGCTGCAACGTGCACTGCCAGCTGGAGCAGTTCTCCTGTCCCGCGCCGGTCATCATTGATTTTGACCGGGACGGCAGCGGCAGCCCGATAGCGGCCGGCCAACTCCTGGATACTGAGTACGCGACCGTTGGCGTGACCATCACGGCCGCCAACGACAACGCCTCCCGCCCGCAGATGGCGATCACTTTTGACGGCCAGAACCCAACCGGCGGCGCCGACAGCCTGGACCACGGCACGCCAAACGTTTTCTACGGCGGCACCGGCGTCGGTGCCGGCGGCGTACCATCCAATAATGTGCCACTTTACCTGCACCTCATTATTCCAAAGAACGTGACCGACGCGAACCACGATGGCTTGGTGGACGACCCGGACGAGGACAGCGCCGGCACTGTGACGTTCACGTTCGCCGACCCGGTGAGGCCGGAGCTCATCACCCTCATCGACATAGACCACAACGCCGGAACCCATTCCGTCAAAGGGTACCTCGGCTCCACGCTGGTCAGCACCGTGGCTATCCCCACCTACGGCGACAACAACGTCCAATACCTCGAGTTGGACAATACCCAGGAAGTCGACCAGCTGCGAGTCCGGCTCAACGACTCCTTCGGCATTGACCACCTGGTGTTCTGCCCGCAGACGCCGCCACCCCCGACGCCAACGCCTACTCCCACACCCACCCCGATACCCACGCCTACTCCGACGCCAACGCCCACACCGACACCAACGCCGGAGCCAACTCCCACGCCAACACCTGAACCTACCCCAACGCCGACACCGACTCCTACTCCCACACCGACCCCGACGCCAGAACCCACACCGACGCCGACCCCGGAACCCACGCCAAGCCCGACACCTGCGCCCACGCCGACACCTACCCCGCCCCCTGGTGGCGGTGGAGGCGGGGGCGGCGGAGGGGGTGGCGGTGGCCCCATTCCCAACCCCCGGTTGAGCGTTACGAAAACCTCTCCGGTCATCACCGCCTGCGCGGGCAGCACGGTTCCCTACACCATCACGGTGCAAAACATCGGTTCCTACAGCGGATTCAACCTTGTACTCACCGACACGCTGCCCTCCGGCTTCACGTTCGGCACCTCTACCGCCGGGTCGTTCCAGCGCAGTTTCGGCAACGTCGCGCCGCACGAAGTGAAGAGCTACTCCTACACCGCGACGGTTCCGCCGGGGACTCCGAATGGCAGCTACACGAATACCGTTGTCGCGAAGATCGACAACGGCGGCCCGGCCAACAACACGGCCAGCGCCAGTTTTATCGTGAAGGTCGCCAACGCATGCGCCGCCCCCGCCCTGGCCCTGGAAAAAACCGTCGCGCAGGACTTCGTGAACGCCGGCGGTTTGGCTGACTTCACCCTCATAGTTTCCAACGTCGGTCCCGTAACGCTGACCAACGTGACGCTCGCCGATGTTCTGCCCGACGGCTTCACCGCGTCTGACGGCACCACTTCATGGTCGCTGAACGATCTTGCGCCCGGCGCCACGAAAACGGTTCAACTGAAAGTCAGCGTCGGCGCAAATGTTGCTCCCGGCACCTATCCCAACGTCGCGAAAGCCAAGGCCGACAACCACGCCGAAGTCGTGGACTCGGTCAGTGTGGAGGTCCGCGCGGGCCAGGTCCTGGGCACGGCTTTTGAAGAGCTGCCCGACACCGGCTCCGGGTTCACGATGCTGGCGTACTTCATCGTCAACCTCATGGCATTAGCCGCCGGTGTCGCGCTCTACCGCTGGACCAACCGCTACGCCCGCCAGTACCAGCTGTGGGCATAACAATGCAGCGATGAACTTCCTGCCGTCCTACCGCGCTACCCGATTCTTGCGCCGCGCCGCGGTTGCGCTCATTGTCGCCAGCTTGGCACTGCTCGCCTATCCATTCGCCGGCCGGGTGAATTTCGCGGTGGCGCAGTTGCCGATTTTGGCGCCGACGATTACCCCGCCTGCCGTTACCCCTTCCCCCGTTCCGTCCACGGAAGGGACGGTAACGCTGGCCGCATGGCTTGCTGCCCAGCAGAAACCGCAGCCCACACAACCGACCCCAACTCCGGCGACAACTCCGATTCCTGCCGGCAACCTGCTGGAGATCCCCTCCATCGGCGTGAGGATGGCGATCACCCAAGGTTTAGACAGTAAAGCCGCGCTGCGCCAAGGCGCATGGCTCATCCCGGGGACTCCGACGCCAGACCGCGGCGGCAACACCGTCCTGGGCGGTCACCGCTACCTCTACCGGCCCCCAAGCGCCAAAACCTTCTACAACCTGGACAAGGTCAAGGCGGGCGACGCCATCACGGTCACCTGGCAGGGAAAGATCTACAACTACAAAGTCCGCGAAGTAAAAATCGTTGAACCCTACCAGGTGGAAATTCTCGAGAACTCCAACGAGAATATTCTCACCCTCTTCACCTGCACGCCGCTGTTCACATCCAAGCAACGATTGGTGGTCATCGCCGAGTTACAGCAGTAATCCTTGCTGCAGAGTACCCTTTCACCACCTTTTGGCAGCAAAAGGTGGCCCAAAACTGCCGAGCAGGCTCCGTCCCGCCGTTGGCGGGACTCCAATGCTCGGATCGGCCCGGGCCGACGCGATGCGCCCATTGGCAGGAAAGTAGGTAAAAAATCGAGGCGAGCGAGGAGGTTCGAAATCGCGTGCTAAGGTCACTTGCGCATAGCGATTTTACGCCGAGCGAACCTGATTTTTTCTACTTTCCGAACACGGGGCGCGACTTTGGCGCCACCTTTCCTAGAAAGGTGGCCGGTACTATACTGAGCCCATGCAGTTCAAATTTCTCCACTGCAACATCTGGAACGGCGGCATGCTGATTTCCAATCTCATCGCGTTCCTGCAGAAGGAAAAACCGGACGTGCTGGCGATGCAAGAGGTCTACAACGGCCACGACGCGACCATGGAACGGCGCTTCCGCTCCATCGAGGTCCTGCAGGAGGTGACCGGGCTGCGTCACTTCGCGTTCGCTCCGGCATTCTCCGAAGACCTGGCCAGCTTCTCGGTACAGAACGGCAACGCCGTCCTGTCGCGTTTCCCCATCATGAAACACGAGCACTGGTTCTACGACCGGCCCTACGACCCGCACTTCGTGGACAATAAGGTATCCTACTTCAAAACGCCGTATAATTTGCAGCACGTGGTACTGGACCTGCCCGGCCGCAACCTGCACGTCTACAACACGCACGGCATCTGGGGCGAGCATGGCCGCGACACGGAACCGCGCCTGCAGATGGCGCAGTTCATCCTGGAAAAAATGTCGGGTATAACACCGGCGGTGCTGTGCGGGGATTTCAACGTCAACGAAGGCACCCAGACCATCGCCAATTTGAGCGCCGCTTTGGTCAATGTGTTCGCGCCCGACCGGCGGCAGAACAGCTTTAACCTCGACCACAAGGCGCCGGGAACGGGCTATGGCACCGCTGTGGTGGACTTCATTTTCACCACGCCCGACGTGACCACACTCACCCGCCGCCAGCCGGAGGACGACGTCACCGACCATCGTCCGCTGGTGTGCGAATTTACGATATAACCCTTTCCCTCTATGGACGAAGTGAAGTTGCGCTGCCAAAGCTGCGGCATGCCGCTGGACCCGGGCTACTTCGGTACGAACGCCGACGCCAGCCAGAACCGAGAGTGGTGCTTCCTGTGCTTCAAGCAGGGAGTCTTCACCAAGCCGGAAATGACGGTGGAGGAAATGCTCCAAATGTCCATCGACCACATGATGCGGCACCTGGGATTTGCGCGGGACAAGGCCGAACAGACGGCCAAGGAAATCATCCCTAATCTGAAGCGCTGGCAGTGAAGAGTCAGTACTCCGTACCCAGTGCTCAGTGCTCCGTACGAACATAAAAAAAGAAGGCGTCTGCTGGAGTGGCAGACGCCTTTTCGGACCCACGGGTTCACGCCTCGGGAAGTTACACTGCGTCGTCCCACGCGCTGCGCAGGCCAAGCGCCCCAAGGTACGACACGTCGTCGGGGCTGCGGTACAACGGCCGCCAGATGCGGGTGGCCGCCGCCAGGTCAGGCAGCGCCTGCCCAAACGCCTCGATGGTGACGAAGCCGTCGTAGTCCGCGCGCCGCAGTACCCGGAACGTGTTGGCGAATGGCACATGGCCATGGCCCGGCACGCCACGATCGTTCTCGCTGGCATGAAAATGGACCACGGAGCCGACCACCTTCTCCAACGCCGCCACCGGGTCGCGTTCCTCGATGTTGGCGTGGAACGTGTCGTACATCATCCGCAGCCCATCATGGCCAACCAGCGTGACCAGCTCGGCAGCCTGATCGCAGGTGTTAATGAGCCAGCACTCAAAACGATTGAGCGCCTCCATGGCCAGCGTCAGGTAGGGCGAAGCGATCTCAGCGGCCTCGCGCAACGTGTCAGCCGACCAGCGCAGGCGGTCGGCGCGCACCAGGTCGTCGGGCGAACTCGCGGGGAACACCCCGAGCGCGGAGTGGAACGGACCGCACAGGATCGTGCTGCCCAGTTTCACCGAGGTCTGGATAGCCCAGCGCAAGCGCTCGAGCGCCATCTTCCGGACCGCAGCGTCGGGACTGCTCGGGTCGGCGTCGGCCGTTGCGATGGTGACGGTCGTGCGCGCCAACCCAAGCCGGTCCAGCTCGCTGCGCAGCCGGATGTAGTCGGTGTTCGGCTGCTCCACGAGCAGCGGCACTTCGATACTCTCGAACCCATGCCGCTTGAGAACGGGAAAAAGAGGGAACTGCTCCTCAGTGACGGTGGCACCGTAGAGCAGCATATTGAATCCGAGTTTCATGCGGATTCTCCTTTCAAAGTTCTGACCTTGGGTTGAAATCGGGGCCAACCCATCCCCGTACGTACGGAAAACGATTTTCCGTTGGCTTACCGTAGGCAAAATCCGAACTCTTGTCAACCCATCGGTATTGACGCCATGGTCCCGCCCTGCTATGTTTGCTGTGTTAATGCGGTAATAAAGAGACCTATATCTATGCTTTCTCTGCTCCGCCGTCCGACCGTCCGTTATGCGGCAGCAACGCTGGCCATCGGCGCGATCGCCGTCGCCGCCGGCGCCACCCATTCCTGGGGCGGCTACCACTGGGCGCGGACCCAAAACCCGTTCACCCTGAAACTCGGGGATAACGTATCCAGCGCCTGGGACTCCTACCTGGTCACGACCGCCGCCGATTGGAGCGCGTCTACCGTTCTGGACACGACCAAGGTCGCCGGCAGCACGAACCCCAAGAACTGCCGCGCGGTCGCCGGCCGCGTGGAGGTCTGCAACAGCAAGTACGGCAACAACGGGTGGCTTGGCGTCGCCAGCATCTGGGCCAGCGGTACGCATATCACCCAGGGCACCGTCAAGGTCAACGACACCTACTTCAACACCGCGAGGTACAACACGCCCGCCTGGCGCAACCTCGTAATGTGCCAGGAGGTCGGCCACACGCTCGGCCTTGACCACCAGGACGAGGACTTCGACAACGCGGCGCTGGGTACCTGCATGGATTACTCGAGCGACCCGACCCCCAACCAGCATCCCAATCAGCACGACTACGACATGCTGGAGGAGATCTACGCGCACCTGGACACGACCACGACCGTCGGGCAAACGGCTGCGCGCGGAAACTCTGACGTTGACCACGCCGACCGCAGCTCTTGGGGCAAGGAGCTGCGTACGTCGCCCGATGGGCGCAAGTCCCTCTACGTCCGGGACTTCGGCGCCGGAGAAAAGATCTTCACGTTCGTCATTTGGGCCCAGGAGTAAACCCGGCTTTCCTGAAATTCAGAAAACCGCTCTGGCAGTCCGGAGCGGTTTTTCGTTGGTTCCAAATAAGCGATCCTCCGCAAAGCTCGGGGACAGGGATTCGAACCCCGATTCTCAGGTTCAGAGCCTGATGTCCTGCCGTTAGACGATCCCCGAGCTTTGGGGAGGAACTATAAACATTGCAAAACGATGTAGCACAGCGTACGAAAAATTGCGGCAATTGTCAATAAAAAGAACCCCTGCGTCTCTTAAATTTTCGCAGACCGGCGGGGTATAGACTACGGTGTGCAGCAGAACCGCGCAGTACAGACCAGCGGTTGCCAGCAGGCACCCCTCGGCCTACAATGACCCCAGAACTTACCCACCTTAACGTACCCTGGATATGCGCGGCTATGTCGGAAATCTTGAAAAGGAAACGTTGGAGAATACGACGTTCCGCACGGTGCTCTACACCGCCAAGCACTGTCAGTTGGTGATGATGAGCCTGTTGCCGGGCGAGGACATCGGCGAGGAAGTGCACAAGCTGGACCAGTTCATCCGCGTGGAACAAGGCATCGGCTCGGCGGTATTGGATGGCGTTGCCCATTCCCTGCAAGACGGCAGCGCCGTGATCATTCCCGCCGGCACTCGGCACAATATCGTCAATACCTCGCCGCGCTCGGCGATGAAACTCTACACCCTGTACGCGCCGCCCGAGCACCGCGACCGCGAGGGAGTTTTTTTTCTATCGGCTATTCCCTACCGCACTGGCGGCGTACTGGTGGCGTTCTGCGGCAGCGGCCGAAGTTGGATGGAGTCGGCCGTGATGCTGCCGTCCTGGCCGGCTCGCCCGGTCACGACCACCGTTTTGCCGACCTCCAGGTCGGTTGAATTTCCGTCCACGACCTTCCCGACGGAGGTCGCGCCGCCGTAAAAAACGATGACCGTACCGCCGTCCCGCAATTTCACCGTGATGCTGGTCTCATCTTTTGCGATGATCTCGCCTGCCGCGCCGCCTCCGGCGCGCCCGGCAAACACCCGCGCGCCATCCGGTGCGCCCCCCAGGTCGCGGAACCGCTGCTGCCGCTGCTCCGGCGTGAGATTACGCAACGCCGCGGCATTGAACTGCGGAGACTTCGAGGCCTGATATTTCATCCCCCCGAAGAACGCCCCGCTTCCGACCGCTACCGCAACCACCGCCGTAATGACGAACGTATTTTTCATAGACGCTGCGCGGTTAAATGATTATTCGTGACGCAATGCCTCGATAGGATTCAGTTTGGCTGCACGGCGCGCCGGATAGTACCCGAACACGATGCCGATCGCGGCGGCAACGCCGAACGCCAGCGCAACCGATTCCGGGGAAACCCGGGTCGCGATCGAGCCCAACCGCGACACCAGCCGGGCGATGACCCACCCCAATCCGATGCCGACCGCGCCGCCGATAAAAGTGAGCGCGATGGACTCGGCAAGGAACTGCGCCGCCACTTCGCGCCGCTTGGCGCCCAAGGCCATCCGCAGGCCGATCTCGCGCGTGCGTTCGGTGACCGCCGTCAGCATCATGTTCATAATGCCGATACCGCCGACCACCAAGGAAATACCGGCGATGGAGGCGAGAAAAACGGTGAACGCGGTCATCACCTGCGACAGCGTACCGAGAATATCAGCCTGGGAAATGATGGAAAAATCAGGCGTGGCGACGCGATGCCGCATGGTCAGGAGCGCGGACGCCTCGGCCTGCACGGACGCCATCAGGTCTTTCTGCTCGCTGGTCATTGCGATGGACGAGACGTAGTCGCTCCCGGCCAGCAGCTTCTGCATGGAGGAAAGCGGCACGAACACCATATCGTCGGGGTTGGAAAATCCCGAACCGCCCTTCGTTTGCAGCATCCCGATCACTTTAAAATTGATACGGTTGATGCGGATGGTCTTGCCGAGCGGATCCACTCCCTCGCCGAACAGGTCCTCCGACACGGTCGGGCCCAACACGGCTACCCGCCCCAAGCTGCGCTGGCTCTGCTCGGTGATGAACGTACCCATCGCCACGGCGACATTGTGCACGGCGGCGTACGCCGGTACTGCCCCCATCACGTTGGAGTTCGTGTTATTGCCGGTCGTTGCGCTGATCTGGTACCGCCGCGACACTTCCGGCGACACCGCGGCCACTCCGCTCACGCTCCGTAAAGCTTCCGCATCGTCGTTGGTCAGCGTTTGAGCCGACCCGCGGCCCGCCGAGACGAACGCCCGGCCGGCCTGCTGCACGCCAGGCAGCACGGTCAGCAGATTGGAACCCAGTCCTTCGATGTTGGACTCGATAGTGCTCTGGGTCCCGGCGCCGATCGAGACCATCGCGATAACCGACGCGATGCCAATGACAATACCGAGGATGGTCAAGCCCGAACGCGCCTTGTTGGCCGTCAGCGCCGAATTCGTTTCCAGCAGCAGATCCCGCAGTTTCATATGCCGGCATTTCTCACGAGCCGCCGCTGCCGGACCTCGTGGTCATCGGCGATCTGCCCATCCCGGATGTGGATGATGCGACCGGCATGTTCGGCCACGTAGGGTTCATGGGTAATGAGCACGATGGTGCGGCCCTGTTCCGAGTGCAGGCGCTGGAAGGTCGCCAGCACCGCCTCGCCGGTGACGGAGTCCAGGTTGCCGGTTGGCTCGTCCGCGAGCACCAGCGACGGGTTGTTCACCAACGCCCGCGCGATGGCGACCCGCTGCATCATCCCGCCGGACAATTGGTTGGGCTTGTGCCGCCAGAACTGCTCGGGGAACGCCGACGCGCGCAGCGCCGATTCGGCCAGGCCCGACCGGGTGCCCGGATCGTTTCCGGCGTACACCAGCGGCAGCATGACGTTGCGCAGAACACTCGCGCGCGGCAGCAAGTTGAACGACTGGAACACAAAACCGATCTTGCGGTTACGGATGTCCGCCAGCTCGTCGTCGTTGAGCTGCGCTACATCGCGCCCATCCAGAAGGTAGCTGCCCTGGGTCGGCACATCCAGGCAACCCAGAATATGCATCAGGGTGGATTTCCCCGAACCGGAGGGTCCCATGATGGCGACGAATTCCCCATCCCGGATGGTGAAGGACACCCGCTTCAACACCTGCGTCTCGATCTCCCCCGTGACGTAGGTTTTCACGATATCGCGGCACTCCATCATAGCTCCAGAAATTTGCGGATTCCCGCGGCGATGCCCTGAGCGGCAACCTCGGGACGGCGGATAAGGATGCGCTGGTCGCGCGGACTGGTCAAAAACCCGGTCTCCATGATGGCGGCGACCGTCATCGGGTGGATGGCATGCTCATAGCGGCGCCAGTTGAACGCGTAGTAGCCGGTCATATTGCGCGTGATATTGGCGTCCTGCCGCATCCCGGTCACGCGGCCGTATTCCTCCTCCAGCGCGGCGACCAAGGCCGAACCGCGCCCGCGGTAATCGCGGCGCGGTGCGGCAGCTTTGAAACCCGAAACGCCAGGATTGCCGCTGCCGTCGGCATGAATGGCGATGATGACATCCGCCCAATACGACGCCGGAATCGTTGCCGGCAGGATCTCCACCGTCATGCCGTTCGCTTCCAGGAGATCTTTGGTTGCTTCGGCAATGGCGAGGTTCACCTGCCACTCGGCCTTGCCGCCGCCCGAAGTGCCGCCGCCGCGTTCGCGCAAGCGCCCCAGCTCTTCCGGCAAGTCGGCGGTTTTCCAGTGTCCCACCTGTAAGGCAACTTTCCACGGGCCCTCAGGTCGGCGCCAGCCGCTCAGGTCCGGCATCGGCCGGAAGCGCCGTCCGAAATAATTTTGCGGACCGGGCTGCTCGGCCTCCTGCACGTCCTCGAATTCAACCTCCTGCTCCGATGAAACCACCGGCGACTGGGGCCACTGCGGGCCGCTGGTGTGCCGAGCGCCGCTACCGCGCGCAAAAATGAGGAGAGCTGCGGCGACCGCAACCGACAGGACCAAGGCAATAACCGGCAGCTTGTGCATAGGCGTGGCTACCGATCAACGCGGAAAGCCCCGCCGCCCGTCGGCAACCCGGGGATGCGCAGTCCACTGTCTGAGCTTTGCGCCGCGCCTGCCGACTGCACCGAGCCGGTGATGACGCGCTCACCCTCAACCAGGCCGCTAAGAATCTCGGTGGATTCATCATTGGCTAACCCGACCTCCACGGTCTGGCGCCGGAGCGGCAACGCGAGCTGGATGCTGGTCGCGCTCCCGATGGCCGTGATCTCCTGCGCCGCAGGCATTTCCACGTAATTGCTATTGCCCTGATTTTTCACCGCCGCGTTGGGTGTGAGCAGCACATCCACCTTGGTGGCCGTGATGATATTGACCGAAACGCTCATACCCGGCTTGCTGCGGGGGTCCTGCGCGTCAAAGGTCACCTTCACGGCGTAGGAAACGACGCCCTGCGAAACGGCGCCCAGGGTATCGATCTCGGCCACCATGCCGGTCAGCGACAACTCCTCGACCGCGTCGAACGTCAAAATGGCTTTCTGGCCGACCTGCACCGCGGCGACATCCACCTCGTTGAGCGTGATCTCGGCCAGCTGCTGCGGCGATATCATGGTTGCCGCGACCGTGCCCGACGAGACCGCCTCGCCCCGCTTGATGTTCAGCTCGGCTACCACGCCGTCAATGGGAGCGCGCAGGGTGTACTTCGGCAGCTGTTCGCGCGCATCCTGCAGCGCAACTTCGCGCTGGCGAACCGCCAGCTCCTGGGTCTGCAGGTCCAGCGGATCGGTGCCCGCCTTCAGATCGGCAAGCTGCGCGGTCCGCTCGACGATGGACCGCTGGGCGGCGGTGATGACTTCTTTTTCGGATTGCACGCTGTTGCGGATGGACAGGAGGCTCAACAGATGGGAGTTGGTCGTGCCGGTGTGGCCATTGAGACTGTTAAGGTGCGTGGCGCTCAACGCCTGTGGGCGCGCCCGGCGTTCGGCCAGCGTATCCACGTAGAATTGGATAAGGTTGGCGGCGCTCTTCACCGCCTCGGCGACCCCCTTGACGGTTTCATACGTTTCGTCGATGAGCGCTTCGATCTCGGCCCGTTCGGAAAAACGGCTGGCCTCCTTATAGTCGCTGAAATTTTCATCGTAGGCGGTGCGGGCGGTCTGGTACGCCGCGTCGGCGGCATCGCGGTACTGGAACACTTTTTCGTCGTAGGCCTTAATGGCATTGACGTAGTAGTCCAGGTTCCACTGGCTGCCGTCCAGCGTGTTGTCGTAGAGGATGTCGTTGAGGCTGGTCATCAGGTCCGGCAGATCCAAAAATGCGTCCGCGACGACGTTGAACCCGTCTTCATAGGCTTTGGCGAGATCGTCCCGGGCCTGCTGTTTGGAATTTTCAGCCGTCAGCAGCGCATGTTCGGCCTGCAGCAGGGAAAGCGCATCGGCCGGTCGCCGCAATTTTTCCAGCGACAATTTCGCCGATGCCAGGCTGGTCTCGGCGTCCCGCACCGCCTTCAGAGCATCCCCCGCATCCAACTGGGCGATGACCGCGCCGGACTTGACGGTCTGGCCCGCAACGACCTGGACGCTGAGCACATCGCCGGCAGCCTTGGGTTTCACCTCCACGAGGTTCGCGGCTGATACCTGGCCGCTGCCGGAAACCGTCACGTTCAGCGTCCCGCGCTCCACCGTTCCCAGCAGGTAACGCGCGGCAGCGGCCGGGGTCCGCCATCTCCGGTAGGCCCATACGCCCGAGCCGGTGGCAAGCAGCACGAGCGCGATGAGGAGGAACTTGCGCCGCGCGAGCGCCTTGATGAACGTAGGTTGCATAGTCGGCGTTATCTGGGCAGCGCACGCTCGAACGGCGACGGCCCCGGCTGCCGCATCATTTGGCGCGGCGGCATGACCCGGATGACCTTGGCCTCGATCTGCCCACTGCTGTTGGGTTCGCCGACCACCACCACATCGTCGTCCACCTTCAGGTCGGAAATGGCGACGGTATCGCGAAAACGCTTGATGATAGTCTGTGCATTCACCAGCACGACCTTCTCCGCATCATCTGGGCTAGCCACCACCAACGTAGCGCCATCGATCTTGGCAATGCGGCCGAAGGCGCCCGAGGCCTCCATAAAATCCTGGCCCGAAAATTCCCGCAGAAAACCGCCGCGAGGACCGGCGAAATTCTTGTGGTAACTTTCGCCCCAGCGGTAGGAGAACGTCGCTTTCCGGTAGCCGACCGCCTTGCCCGCCGCGAACCCAACGACGAGCGCCAGCAGCAGCGCGAGAACGAAACTGCCGATCTTGAAGCCCTTGGATTGCACCGCCTTGTTCAGGTCCATACTATGCGTGGGTTAATTTCAAATTCCGCATCCGGGCAAGGTCGCGCAACGCCGCACGAAGCGACCGCAGACCGGTGAACGCCGCTGAAAGAAGCAGCAGCAGACCGAATGTCGGCACCGACTCCAGGAGCGCTGCGGCAAAGTCCTGCCAATACGCCGCCAATACTTCCGCGTCGGCTGCCGCCGCGGACAAAAACTCAAAAAAGCCGCTGCGTGCGGCATCGACAGCGACCCAGCGGAACGAAACAATAAGCACCACAAGCGACAACGCGTTCACTGCGATGGCAGAGGCCAGTTGCGTGATCACTCGCCGCCGCTCCGCAACACGCAGTGCGCTAAGAACCGCGCCCTGAAGCTCAACCGGCGGAATGGCCGGCGACAGCTTGCGAAAAAGGGAAACATTCAGGTCCATACCCCGTAGGACAATCGTCAAATGCGTAATAATTTTTCCTGTCTGTATCGAATTTTACCAACTCTTCACTTTACCCCGACGCTCCGTTGTACAGCGGGGCATATTGGTATATACGCAAAAGTTTCGTTTTTGGTGCAAAACCCTCCGGCTGCCCAATGAAAAGGACCTCCTTGTTGGAAGCAAGGAGGTCCACCGTACCGGGGGTTTAACCCGGCACAGCGCCCAGCGCCTTGTACGGAGGCACCGATGCTTACCCATCTTGGGGCAAAATATCTCCGTAGGTCAAGACCGAGCAAATAAATAGCGCTGGCGGTAACGTATGTATTAAATAAACTACAGCGTCGCAAAACGTAATTCGGATGCCGCTCAACCGTTCTTTTCCAGCAACCCACGCAGCTTTTGCACGGCACGGCGGTGGCGGCTCTTGGCCGTGGAAAGCGGCTGCCCCAATACCTGGCCGATCTCTTCGAACGTGAACTCCTCCTGATAGTGCAGGAGCAGCACGGTGCGCGAATCGGGATCCAGTAGCTCCAGGGCCGCCGATAAACGCTGTGCCGCGTCAGCACGGTCCATCTGGTCGGGCGGCAACAACGCGGGGTCGACGACTTCTGCTCCCGGGTCACCTTCCTCCTCCCCGGCCGCCAGCGGCAACGGGCTGCCCTTCTTCCGCCGCAGCAGGTCGTAAGCCGCATTACGGCCGATGCGAAACAGCCAGGTTTTAAAACGACGTCGCTCGTCGAAACGACGCAGCTGGCGCCATGCCTTCAGCCAGGTTTCCTGCGCGAGATCCTGAGCGTCGCGCTCGTTGCCGACCAGCCGAAATAGCCATCCGTACAGCGGTGGCAGCAAACGCCGGACCAGCGCGTCGAATGCCGCGCGGTCGCCGCGGCGGTAGTCGGCCACCAATTGTTCATCCGTCCGCTCATCCATGGTTCCCATATTCAACGGCCGCAGTATGGTGATGGTAGGCGCGAATATTACTTGCGTCAAATGGAAAAACAATGTTTTTGTGTTACCATGATGGCGAGCGTACCGATCATAAATATTATTCGTAACCGCCACCATCATATGCGTCAACGCAGTTTTATGACCCTGGCCGCACTAGCGGCAACGGCCATCGTCCTCGCCGGTTGCACTCCGAGCCAGACCCCGACGCCAACGCCGACCACGGCACCCGCGCCCGATACGACCGCGGGATTTTCGGCAGGCGCCAAAGTCGGCCCGAACGCGATCTACGCGGCCGACCAAAAGCCCGGCACGCAACTGACCGTCGGCATGGTTTCGCTGGAAGCGGCCGGCTACGTGGTCATCCACGCCGATAACGAAGGCAAGCCCGGACCGATCCTGGGCCAAAGCGCCTTGCTTTCCTCAGGCGTGAGCAACAACGTCACCGTCACGCTCCCGCAGACGGTCGCCAACGGCGTGCAATTGCACGCCATGCCGCACCGCGACGACGGCGACGGCATATTCGATGCCGCCAAGGACGCGCCGATCAAGGATACGCTCGGCAACGTCATTTCCATGATGTTTGCCATTGACGCCCAAGCCGCGGAAGCGCCGCCGGTGCAATTCTAGACCGGCCAAAAAAAAGACCCCGCGTTCCCGCGGGGTCTTTTTTTATGGCAGGCGGAACACGTCTTCGATGGCGCGGCGTTTCAGCGCGCGGGTGATGGCGTACGCCAGGCCCAACGACGGATTGTACCTCCCCTGCTCCAGCGAAATGATGGTCTGCCGCGTCACGCCGACCAGTGCTGCCAATTGCTCCTGCGTCAACCCAAGATCGCGACGGAGTTCACTGATGCTCGTTTTCATGCGCGGTCAGTTGCGGCGTTCAAGGTAAAGGTTGGTAAGCGCCTTGGCCGCAACGCCGCCGACCAGCGCGGCGATGATGACCGGGTCGATGTGCACCGCGCCGCGCGCGATGCCGGCGGCGACCTGGTAGCCAATCCCGGCCGCCAAGATCGCGACCATCGCCCAAACGGCGTTCCGCTCGGCAAACGCCTCATGCAGGCGCTCGCGTTCGTCGCGCGGCATACGGACCATGATATCCACGAGATCAACGGTCACCAGCGCGGCCCAAACGATAAGCAGCGCGAGGCGTGCGCTGGATACCGCGCCGGGCAGCGACTGGATGATGAACATCGGCGCGACGACCGCAGCCAAATACACCCAGCCTTGCCAGGTCTTCGGGGCCAGCCCCCAACCGCCGTACTTACGCCGTTGAAACCATGCCGGATTGCCGATCATACTGCGAAGATTAAAAATGAGTATGTAAAAAATATATTACATTCTCCGCAACTTGTCAAGTGGATAACCCTACCCCGCGATGGTACAATGCGGGAACTATCATGCGCGCAAACAAAAAAACATTCCACCTCATCTACCTCCTGAACTTCCTGCTGGCGCTGGCCTGGGCGCTGCCCGCCTACATCGAATCCGCCTACCTGCAGGCAACCGCCGGTCCAAAAGCCGTCGCCCTCTTTCTGTCGGCCGCGACCCTGGTCACCGCGGTGGTGGTCTTTTTTTATCCGCGCCTGATACGCCGCGTCAGCAACTACCGAGCGATGGTGCCGGTCCTGGTCGCCAACTTCGTTCTCCTTTCCGCCCTGGCGTTCGCTACCCACGCCGGTGCGATATTCTTCATCTTCATCGCCTACTACACGACGGGGACGCTGCTCGGCATCAATATCGATGTTTTTTTGGAGGACATTTCGGATGACGAACACACCGGCCGCATCCGCACCAACCTCCTGATGGTCGCCAACATCAGCTGGGTGCTGGCACCGCTGGTCATGGGCCTGCTCGCGGACGGCGAACGCTACCGGCTGGTATTCATGGCCGCCGCCACCGCACTGCTGCCGGCCCTGCTGCTGCTCGCGCTGCAACGGCGTTCCATGCGCGACCGATTCGCGTACCGAAGCCGCCACTTCCACCAGCTGCTGGCCGCGGTCTGGCGCGATCCCAACCTGGTCAAAATATTCTCGCTGGCGCTGGTGCTGCGCTTTTTCTATTTCATCATGGTGCTCTACATTCCGCTGCATCTGCACCACGCGCTCGGATTCTCCTGGGGCACGATCGGCTGGATACTGACGGTGATGCTACTCCCGTTCCTGCTGCTGCAGTTCCCGGCCGGCCGCATCGCCGACCGGTTCCTGGGCGAAAAAGAGATCATCATCACCGGCCTGCTAACCATGATCGTGTTCACCGGGCTGATCTTTTTCACACGCTCCACCAGCCCCGTGGTATGGGCAGGCATCCTTTTTATGACCCGCGTGGGCGCAGCGCTGGTAGAAGCGATGCAGGAAGTGTATTTCTTCAAGCACATCAGCCGCCAGGACGTCGACCTCATCAACCTTTTCCGCGACCTGGGGCCGGTGGGCTGGCTTGGCGCCTCGCTGTTCTCGCTGACAGTACTTTCGTTCTTCACCATCCCCTACCTGTTCCTGTTCCTGGCGGTCATCTTGATGACGGCCTTGCGGCCGGCGCTGACGCTGGTGGATACGAAATGAAACGGTAGAAATGAATTTCTACCGTTTCATCCCGAGCAGAGTCGAGGGATCTAATGGCGCCTTTTATAAACAGGCGCTAATTTTTTATGCTATCTTTCCGGTACCTTTCTAAGAAAGGTACCACCAACCTGCCGGCAGGCAGGAGTCGCGCCCGGATGTCATTCCCGAGCCTCGGAGGGAATCCAGTAAATCGGTAAAACGGCCTCGGGTTACTGGATCCCGGGTCTAGGCCCGGGATGACGCTTCGTGTCACTTTCCTACCAATGGGCACAATCGAATGCTAAGCAGGTGTTAATTTGCTATTTGCAAGTTAGCTGTTTTTGTCTATTCGCGACAAGTGGCAGAACAAGATCATCAATTGCTTGCTGGTCTTTGGTGGTTAAACTCGACAATTTTTCGTCACCGGCGATATAACTATAATAAATCTCATCGCCATAATAACGTCCCGTAGCCAGGTCACAATATCTTAACAGGAAGACGAGAGCCATTTTCACTTTTTCGGTGGGAAGATCATAGCCAAGCACTTCCCCCGTTATCGGATTCTGCAACGGGGCAGCCCCTAGTTCCAACAATTTCTCATGAGCAGTGGTTGAAAAAAAGGAATACGGCAGTTCGGTGTCGGGATAGATAGTATTTCTCATCCTTTCGTCAACGAATATTGGGAACACTTTTTTATCAAAAATCTCGACTCCGTATAAATCAAATTCGATTTTATTAGCAGCGGTCTGCCCGAAATTCTTCAGGTTAAAATTATATATAAATTTGATTTCGTTGCCCCTCCTTTCAGGTTTAACTCTGGAACCAGTGACACCTATAAATGGCCTAAGCCGCGGCAGACTCTCACCATAAACTTTTTCCGACAGTTCGTTGGCTTTCCTTGAAAAAAAATTTGCTGCACCGGAGTTACGTAGCGAGAAAGAAGACAAAACTAAAGAAACGACTGAGACAGTTATCGCAATCCAATCTCTCGGCTTATTTATTTGTCGTGTTCCGCCGCTCCCCATGGGAGATTACCCTATTCCACGATGGTTCCCCCGAAATTCTCCAACAGCGGCTGCAAAGCGTCGTCGGCGGCCTTGAACCCCGGACCGCGGTCGGCGGGCACGACCACCACTTCCAGGCGGACGGGCTTGCCAACGACTGCGGCGAGCGCCTGCTCAAGAATTTGACGATTCTTTGGCTCACGCACCCGTTCCAGATGGAAATCATACGCCACCCCGACCCGCACCAGGTCCCCGGAAACCTGCACCAAACGCGTCCCCCGCAAGAGCGAAAACAGGCTGTAGTTCTGCGTTTTCACATTCGCGACGATGGTCGGCCACTGGCTCTGCAGGGATTCCAGCGTCGCCACCGGCGGGTCTTTCGGGGACTCGCGGTGTGGGATGCCTGACGGCGCGGCTTCCCCGGCTACGGGTTTGACCGCCGCCTTGGCGGCGGGTGCCTTTGCCGCTTTGCCCTTGGCCGCTTTCTTGGGTTCATCAGACGGAGGACGGAGCGTCGTCGCGCCCCCCGCCGCCGTTGCGGGCGCATCCGCCCTTGCCGTTGGCGCAGGGGTCGCGGCATCGGCCGCAGGAATACCGCCCATGCACAGCTCCACCACGGCCAGCTCGAGCGGCAGCTGCGGAATAGTGGCAAACCGCAGCTCGTTGGCGCGCGAAACCCAGACCGACAGCATGGTCACCAGCGCCGCGGCGCTGGGACGAGCGACCAGCTCGCTCAAAACCTGCTCCTGGGCAGCCGTCAGACTGACCCCAAGTTCGGATGCCCGCACCCCGCTCTTCAAAAGGAGCAGGCGACGCAACCAGTCGGTCACCTCGTTGGCAAAATGCCCCATGTCGACGCCGTCGGCCGCCAGCTTGCCAATCAGCTCCAGGGACTGCGCAGCCTGCTTACCCACCAGCGCGTTCAGAAAGGCAACGACCGAAGAGGCGTCCGTATAGGGAATGACCAGCCGCGCCTGGTCCAAGGTGATGGGATCATCGCCGAGCGCCAGCACTTGCTCCAGCACGCTTTCCGCATCACGCACGGAGCCGTCGGCATTCGCGACGATCGCGGCAATGGCTTCCTCGCCGACGGTTCGTCCTTCGCGGGCGACCAGTTGGACGAGCCGCTCGGCCATGTCCGGAACTGAAACCTTTTTAAAATCAAAACGCTGGCAGCGGCTGACAATGGTCGGCGGGAGCTTGGCGACCTCCGTGGTGGCAAGAACGAACAGCACATTGGCCGGCGGCTCCTCCAAGGTCTTGAGGAGCGCGTTGAACGCCGCCAGCGACAGCATGTGCACCTCGTCGATGATGAACACCTTCCAGCGCAGGCTGGTCGGCGCCACGCGCGTATTGCCGATGATGTGCTCGCGCACGTGATCCACGCCGGTGTGCGACGCCGCATCGATCTCCAGCACGTCCAGGGCATTCCCTGCCGTGATGCTCGTGCAGGCCACGCAGTCGTTACACGGCTCCGCCGACCCGGACTTGCGCCGCAGACAATTCACGGCTTTCGCCAGTACGCGCGACGTGGTGGTCTTACCGGTACCCCGCGGACCCGCGAACAGATACGCGTGGGCGACGCGGTCGGTTTCCAGCTGGTGCTTGATCGTCGTGAGCACGTGCCGCTGGCCGGTGATGTCGGAAAATTTTTGCGGTCGGTGCTTGCGGTACAGCGAAGTAGTCATGAACGTGGGAGGTTGTTTGAAGCAGGGGTATTGTACACCGCGGTAGCACGCTGCGCAATCCGACGTTGGCGCCGGATTTTTCGCTTTATTGAATAAAAAAGGGGCCGGTACGAGGAAGCATACCGAGCCCCAGAGAGGAGAGGAAGAGAGTGTTTTTGGGCCGCGTGGCCGTAATGAGCAGGGTGAAGGAAGGAAAAGAGAGTAGTCCTATCTCTACCCGTGGCGGGTACAAGCAAGGCTACTCTCTTCTTCTCCTCCGTAGAAAAGAACCGACTGAAAGATGAAGTATAGCAGAACTGCTGCCGTTGTCAAGCGGGGTGGCGCCTACGGCGTCATACGCTCCGGGTCCGCGGCTTCGGGATCGGGCGGCAGCAGCCACCCGCCGCGCGCCGGCGCACAGGCGTTGTAGATGGTCTCCATCTGGCGCGACATCCGCTCCTCCATGGCTCGCAGGTCGTCCTGCAGGGTGCGATAATTCCGCTCGGCCACGCGCGGGAATTCGGTCATCATATAGCGGAGCGTGATCTTCTGCGCGACGATGATGCTGCCCAATGTGAACAGCAAAAACATTATGATGGCCATGAAAAAAGCCACATCGCCGTGGATGTTGACGCGGCGCGGGGGAACTTTGGGCGCGGTCTTCCTGGGCATACCCGAGGTGCCTAGGCGGCGATGATATTCTCCACCGCGGCCCAGTTGCTGCGGGAGCTCTTGGGAACGAGGATGACCACTTGATCGCCCGGCTTGCCGTGGAAGTACGTGACCGACGCGGTCAGCACCCGCCACCGGCGCTCGCCTTTGACCGCGTACCAATCGCCGGTCAGCTGGTCGCGCGCCAGCACGCCGATGAACTGGTCGCGCTCGATGGGCCCGATCTGCTTATAAATAAAGGAACCATTCTGGGTAATGGTCAATTTCAAGATATCGCCCTCGACGAGCTTGGATTTACTGGCGTAGTTGGGCGGCACGTTGTAGCGCTTGCCGTCCGCTCCGACCATCGCCTCCCCATTGAAGACGCCTTCGATGACGCGACCGACGGCGCCGCTGGCAATGGCGCGGGCGGCGGAGTTGGCCTGCTGCAGGCTCTCCATCACGAGCGCAGCGTTGGCATCGCCGCTATTGAGCGACTCCAGCGCGCGCGAAATATTCTTCTGGGTGTCCTCCAGCAGTTTCTTCAGGTCTTCCGCCGACTGGCCTTCGCCGACCGGCGTCTGTTCGTGATTTTTGTTTTCCCGCATACCCCGTAGGACAACGGTCGTGCGTACTATGCCGACGCCTCGACCGATTTATTTCAACACCTTGGTGTTCGCTCATCCAGGTCGCCCCGTTGTACTACGGGGTATACCCGGGAGTTTTTCGCTTTTAGATTTTCTGGCCGGGTTGGTTGGTCACGCCGCCGATATCGTACCGATAGATAGCGACGCTGGTCGGGGTGGGCTTAGAAACCGCGCTGGGCTGCCAGCCCACGATCGGAAAGGCGTAGCTCACTACCCTGGCCCCGGACCGTAATTCCGCCGCGAGCTTCGGGCCAAGCTTGACCATCGCGCGCGGCGTCAGGAACGTCGTGACCACTGCCGCGTCGGAAAGCGATCGATTGAAAAAATTGCGATAGCGGACCTTCGCACGCCGCCACTGGCCCGCACCCAGTATTCTACCCCAGGCCAAAAGGTAGGGCAAGAGCGACACCTCAAACCCGATCGCCGGGGCCCCCAAACGGGCCGCCGCGGCCAGAATGCGCCCATCCCCGCAACCCAGGTCGTACAGCAATTCCCCGCGCCCCAGGCCAGCCAGGGCCAGCATCCGCCGCACGTCGGCTTTCGGCATCGGCAGCCAGGGCGCGGCCAGCAGTCCGCCCCACGCCATCGTCCCCAAGAACACAATGATTCCCAGGGTCATCCACCACGGCAGTACCATATCCCCATATCCTACCTTACGGGGACCGCGCCGGCCACCTGTGGTATACTGAAGTGAGCCGAAAACCGACACCGATCGCGGAAACAAAACGGCGCCATGCGCAATGCGACAGAAATAAAATTCCCCCGCTATACCTTGGTCACCGTCAGCAATCCCGCCAGCCTTGATCTGGACGAGTTGGCGCGGCGTTGGCATTTTCATCCCCTCGACCTGCAAGAAGCCGGAACGCTCGCCAAGCGTTCGCGGCTGGAAACATACGCCGACTATGCGTGCCTGGTCACGCTTTGGCCGACCTACCGCCGCAGCACCCGCGACATCAAGCCGGTGGTGCTGACCTTCTTCATCCGCACCGACGCGCTCGTGGTGCTGCAGCGCGGCACGTTCCCGGTCTTCACCGAATCTATCCAGCGCTACGCCGCCAGCAACGAGCTGCGCACGGCGTTGGCGGAACGCTCCCCCGAACGGTTGCTCTACGAGATCCTCAACCAGCTCTACCAGTCGCTCTTCCCGATGATCGACCACCTGATCGACGACTGCGACGTCATCGAACAGGAAATTTTCGCGAGCCACGAACGGCAGATGATCTCCCATATCCTCGCCATCCGCCGCAACATCACCGACGTGCGCAAGATCCTGCAAGTGCACAAGAGCGTGCTCAAACGCCTGGCTACCTACCTGACGGAAAATCCGCGCTACGCGATGCAATCCACCGACCGTTACTTCGGCGACCTCATCGACTACGCCAAGGAAGACTGGGACACGCTGGAAAATCTGAAGGAGCGGATCGAAGCCCTGCAGCAAACCAACGAATCGCAGATCTCGTTCCGGCTGTCCGACATCATGAAGACCCTGACCATCATTTCGGTCTTCACCTTCCCCCTGACCCTGGTCGCGGCGATGTTCGCGCTGCGCCCGGGAGGCGGCATGCCGTGGGCATCCGACCCGAACGGTTTCTGGTACGTCGTCGGCGTCCAGGGCACGCTGGCGCTGGTGATGTTCTTCGTCTTCAAGCGGAAACGGTGGTTCTGAGCGAGACGGACGGTAGGATGGTAGGGATGTAGGGTGGGTAGGGAAACAACAAAACGGCCGGGCAGACCGGCTGTTTTTTAAATTCTCCAGCCGCCCTCCCAGCTACCACACGACCCGCCTACTTTCCTACCCTACTACTGTCCTACCGGTCTCGACACGACCCGCCTACCTTACCACCCGACTACTCACCCTACCCGGCTCGCCCTCGTCTCGATCTGGCGCACGACGTCGGCGGCCAGGTCGTACGCGGCATTGGGTTTGCCCAAACTTCGGCAGGCGGACTTCCGCTCGGCGGCGAGCTTGGCATCGGTCAACAGCGGGGCGACGGCGTCCGCCAGCTGGTCCGGGGCATGGGCGGAAACAGCCACTTTGTGGCGCAATAGAAATGCGAGGTTGTCCTCCTCCTGGCCGGGGATGGCCGAGGGTATGGCCATGACCGCGCCCATCGCCAGGCATTCGGAGACCGTCAGGCCGCCCGCCTTGGTGATGACCACATCGCATGCCGCCAGCAGCTCTTCCATATTCTGGACGAATCCATAGACGGAAACCCCGTCGGTGCCGGGCAGCGTTGAACGCTTCAGCTGGCTGCGCAACCAGTGGTCGCGACCGGTGACCAAGAGGAATTGCGTGCCGGGCGCATGGGCACGGACCAGCGGGACCAGCCGTTCCAGGTAGCCGGCCGACAACAGGCCGCCGATGACCAGCACGATCGGCACTCGCTCGGGCAGCTTGAGACTGCGGCGCGCGGCAGCCGCATCGATGGGACGGGCGAATTTTGGCTGGACGGGAATGCCGGTCACGGCCACCCGCTCCGGGGGAACGCGGAACCCCCCCAGGCAGCGGCGCACGTCCTCGGTCGACACGAAATAGCGGTCGGTCGCCTCATCGACCCAAAAACTATGGCAGCCGTAGTCGGTCACGACCACGGCCGTAGGGATCGCGGCGATATTTTTGTCGCTAACGTGCGCCAACAGGCGGGTTGGCATCGGATGCGTACCGATGATGAAATCGGGCCGGTACTCTCGCACATACCGGAGCAGCGGCCTCTCCATCGCCCAACGCGTGAGGGAAACCAGCATGCCGTGGCGCGCGGGCCGGTCGTAGCGACGGTAGAGGAATCCCCAAAATTTGGTCCAGTGCGAACTGATAAAATTGTACCCGTTCTCGTAGAAGAAACGGAACGCGGGCCGCGCGAACTGCAGCACGTTGACGTTCCGCACCGTAACGTCAGGATGGCGCTCGGCGAACGCAGCCGTAATGGCTTCCGCCGCCTTGACATGGCCCATCCCGCCGGTCGCATGCAAGATCAAAACACGTCCCGATATTTTCGTAGTTGACCGCCGCTGAGCCACAGGTTACGTTTTTTGCTCCACCCGCGGACCGTCGGTGGTGTCCTCAATGCGAAAACCGGCGGCGGCCGCCTCATCGCGCAGCCGGTCGGACTCTTTCCAATCTTTCTTTTTTCGTGCCTCCTGGCGGCGGGCGACCAGCGCCAGAATATTTTCGGGAATCTCTTCCGCGACGGTTTCCCCCAGCCCCAACCCCAGCACGCGGTCGAATTGCGCCACGGATTGCCGCTTGGCGTGGCCCGGCAACGAATGGTCAGAAAGCATCTCCCACAGCACCGCCAGCGCCTGCGGCGTGTTCAGATCGTCGCCGATGGCCTGCGCGAAATGCTCTTCGTGCTCGGCGCAGCCGACCGCCGGTGTTCCCAATTCGGCGAGCGCGCGCCGCAGCCGCTTCAATGCCTGCGCCGCGCCGTCCAATGCTTCCCAGGAAAAATTCAGTTTCTGGCGGTAGTGGGTATTCAAGCAAAGGTAGCGGTACGCGAGCGGGTCGTAGCCGCGCTCCACGACGTCGGACAATTTCACGAACGTTCCCGAGGATTTGGCCATCTTCGCCTTGCCCAGATCGAGGAACGCGCCGTGGAGCCACAGCTGCACCGTCCGCTCGCCATACGCGGCTTCGTTCTGGGCGATCTCATTGGTGTGGTGCACCGCGATGTGGTCTTCCCCGCCGCAGTGCAGGTCGAACGGGAATCCCAGATGCTGCTCGGACATGGCCGAACATTCAATGTGCCAACCCGGGAACCCGTCGCCCCACGGCGAGGGCCAGTGCATGACGTGTCCGGCATTCTTCCCCGCCCGTTTGAACCAGAGCGCGAAATCCGCGGGATGTTTTTTGGCGGCGTCCACCTCCACTTCGTCGCGCGCGCCGACCGACTTTTCTTTCAACTTTTGGCCCGACAGCGCGGTGTAGCTCGGGAATTTCTCGACGTCGAAATAGACGGCCAGCGGGGTTTCATAGGCGTAGCCGTTCTGCTGCATCCGTTCGATGAGCTTGATCATCTGCGGCACGTGGTCGGTGGCCTTCGGCAGCACGTGCGGTCGCAGGATATTGAGCGCGGTAAGGTCGGCCAAAAACGCCTGGGTGTAGCGGTCGGCAAGCGTGCGCAAGCTCTCCACCGTCGGGGGCAGCTGTTCGCGCGCCAGCGCCTTTTGCATCTTGTCCTCGCCCGTGTCGGCGTCGGAGACCAGATGGCCGACGTCGGTGATGTTCATCACGTGCCTGACGCGGAAATCGAAATACTCCATCGTTCGGCGCAGCACGTCCTCGAACAGGTACGTGCGCAGGTTGCCGATGTGCGCAAAATCGTACACCGTCGGCCCGCAGGCATACAGACGGACGGTTTTGCCGTCCAGGGGCCGCAGCTCTTCCTTGCGGCGCGAAAGCGTGTTGTAGAGGCGAAATTCCATGTCCGGGTGGACTGCTTCGGGGCCTGCCGTACTGCCAACAGGTCAGACGGTGCGAATGCAAAAATACTAGCCGTTTTCGCGGAAAAATGAAAGCCGGCGAGGCTTGACGGGCGAATCGCCAGTGCTACAGTGTACCCAGAGGGCCGGCCTTATCTCACCCAACTCCAACCCTACCCTTTCGACCCAAACAACCTTGGCCGGCCCCCTCTCTGTCCTTTGGCTGCTCCCCGCAGCCACCCGTGACCCCCTCGGTGATACTCGACCACCGGGGGGATTTTTTATTCCCGCCGCGGTGGCGTACAATGAACGCACATGCTCCCCCAGCGAAAATTCCTTTCCCGCTACTGGAAGAACGAGCGCGGCGCCATCGCGGCGATCTTTGTGTTCATCATGCTGGCGCAGGGCTTCTCGCTGTTGGAGCCCTACCTGTGGACCCGCCTGCTGGACGGCTTTCTCAAGGAAGTAACGGACCGCTCCAAGTTCCCGACCGAGGAAATATTCTTCGGGCAGGTCACCGGTATCGTGCTGTTCTGGGTTTCGGCGGCGCTGGCCTCCCGAACGGCAAAAAATATCCACCAATTCTACGCCACCACGCTGGCCGACCGCGTCGGCATCCGCGTTTTTCTGCATGCGTTCTCGCACGTGCTTTCCCTGCCAATGCGCTTCCACGCCAACGTCAAAGGCGGCGAGCTGTTCCGGAAGCTGACCAAGGCGCGCACCGACGTGACGGCGTTCCTGACCACCTACTTTGAAAAGATCTTTCAAAACGCGTTCGCTATCGCTTTGGTCGCCGCCTACACGTTCATCCGCAACTGGCGGATGGGGTTGGCCCTGATCGTCTTTATCCCGCCGTTCCTGCTGGTGACCGCGTTGCTGACCCGCCGCATCCGGCACATTCAGAACCGCATCAACAAGGCGAACGAAACGCTGTTTGGCACCACCGTGGAAGCCATCACCCACATTGAAGTGGTCAAGGCATTCGCCACGGCGTCCCACGAGCACCGGCTGGCCTCGCGCGACCACCGTATCGCCCACGCCCACGTGCAGGAACGCACCCGCGCCTACCAGATCCTGACGTTCACCCAGGGCACCATCATTAACCTGGCGCGCGTGACCATGATCTGGTACGGCGCGCTGCTCCTGTTCCGCGGCCAGCTGTCGTTCGGCGATCTGGTCCTCTTCAACATCTTCACCTTCTGGGTCTACCAGCCGCTCTACGAGCTGGGCGAGATCTACGCCAAGTATCAGGAGGGCGTGAACGCCGTGGAGCGCCTGCAGACGGTGCTGCGCGAACCGACCGATGAGGTCATCAGCGCATCGGCGGTCATTCCCGAAAAGCTGCGGGGCGACATCGAATTCCGCCACGTCGGCTTCACCTACGGCGACGAGCAGCGCGAGGTCCTGCGCGACGTGTCGTTCCGCGTCAAACCGGGACAAAAGCTGGCGCTGGTCGGGATGTCGGGTTCCGGCAAGACCACGGTGGTCAAGCTGCTGCTCCGCTTCTTTGCGCCGACCAACGGCCAGGTCCTGGTGGACGGGCGCGGCCTGCGCGACTACGACCTTGAGGCCCTGCGCAACCGCATCGGCCTGGTGATGCAGGACAACATCCTCTTCAACATGAGCCTGGCGGACAACATCCGCTACGGCACGTTCGATGCCACCGACGAGCAGGTCATCGCCGCGGCGCGGCGGGCGTACCTCGACGACCTGGTCGCCACGCTGCCCGACGGCTACAAGACCCTGATCGGCGAGCGCGGCATCAAGCTGTCGGGCGGCGAGCGCCAGCGGGTCGCCATCGCCCGCGCCATCATCAAGCAGCCCGACATCCTCATCTTTGACGAAGCCACCTCGGCCCTGGACTCCCGCTCTGAAGAGCTCATCAAGCGCGCCATCCAGGAGGTTTCGACCGGGGTCACGACCATCACGGTCGCCCACCGCTTCGCCACCGTCATGAACGCCGACGAGATCCTCCTTTTTGAGCGAGGACGCATCATGGAACGCGGGACCCACGGACAATTGCTAAAACGCCATGGGCGCTACCGCGAACTTTTTGAACTGCAGACCCAGTACGGGGTAACCCTGGCTTCTCCCCGCAAACCGGAAGAACCGACGCTGGCGCCGGAACAGCTGAACGGACACAACCATCCCCAGGGCGACGAAACCATGACTTGACCGCGCTGCCGCCGCTGCATACAATAAAGGCGTCCTTTCCCCTTTTCCAATCCTCTCCATCCCCTATCCCGAGGTTCATTTTTTTCTCCTCGTTTGTGCCCCGCACGTCACCTCACTGACGTGACGGGGCCTTTTCTTAAAATGGACGTTTTGGGCTATTCTTACGGCTATGACGGAACGCAATCGCCAACCTCGCCCGCGATTTCTGGCGAGCCTGCTGCATCGCGGGCTGGGAGTCGTTTCCCGCTGGCGGCTTGGCACTGGCGTCGCGCTGACTGCTGCCAGCTACCTGCTCGGACGGAAGCCGGGACTGTGGTGGTGGCAATTCACCCAGCGGTTCCACGTCCGGGCCCTGGCTGAACTGGCTGGCCCCGGCGACGTCGCGGTTGACATCGGCGCGGACGTGGGTTTTTTCACGCTTTTGCTCGCACGCCAGGTAGTACCGAAGGGCCATGTCTATGCCTTCGAACCCGAACCCAATAACCTTCGCGCGCTGACGGCCAACGTCCGCCGTTCAGGCCTCCGCAACATCACCATCGTTCCCGCGGCGGTTGCCAGCGTTTCGGGCACGCTGTCCCTCCATCTCTCCCCGGTGAATCCCGGCGACCATCGCATCATGCCGGCGGAAAACAAGCGCCGCACCGTTCCTGTCGCTGCCGTGTCGCTGGATGCCTACTTCCACGACAAGCCGGGCTCCATCAAAGTCATGAAGATCGATGTGCAGGGAGCTGAACTCTCCGTGCTTGGAGGCATGACAAAACTGCTTGCCGACCCCGCGCGCACCGTGGACTTGGCCATGATGATCGAATACTGGCCGTACGGCCTCCGCCGCGCTCGGGAAGAGCCCGCTGCGCTTTTGCATAGGCTCGTCGAAGCCGGTTTTACGCTCTCTCGCATTGATGAGCGCCAGCAAGGGCTCATCTCCCGAACGCCAAGCGAACTGAGCGCCGAGGTGGGCGAAGAATTCAGCGGCTACGTTGACCTCATCTGCCGCCGGACTACGGCGGCATCAACCGGATCACTTCCTGTTCGACCGGACCGATGACGAACGTTCCCATCTCGTAGAGGGGGCGGATCTCGCAAGTCGGATTGATCGCGCACCCGATATTGTCCAGCCCTGCGGCCATGAGCATGAGGACCAGCAGGGTGAGCGCGGATTGCTGCAAGCGGGAAAGATACGGAGGCGGTCGGCTGCCCAACCGCAGCAGGTACACCAACAAGACGGCCTGCCAAGCACCACCGATACGGCTCAGATATTCCCCGGCATAGTAATTACCGGATACCACGAACGCGGGAACAATAATGCTCACCGCGTAGAGGACGCCAATATGGAACGCCTGCCGACGCTGGTACCAATACGCTACCGTGACGAGCGGAATGCCAAGAATAACGACGAGGCGATAGGCCGCCCACTGGTTCCCCAGCCAGACGCTGAAAGGCGTCTGCATGCTGCTGACACCCCGCAGCCGCGTTACCCCCAGACTGCTTTCCAAATTGAACAACAGGGCTAGCGCGAAACAGGCGATCAGGGCAACGACGGCGACCGCGCCATGGCCCGCCAGCGTCCTGCGCTGCGCGCGGCGTTCGGACGCGGGGAGCAGCACCATTGCCGCAGCGCCGACGACCGCGAGGTTGATCAATTGCTGGTACGGGTGGGCGACGGCGCCCAGCACCAGCAGCGCACGGATGGTCAGGCGGTTACCGCCGGCCAGCAGCGCCGCCAGCGCCAAACCCGCGGCGAGCACGGAAAATCCGCGCGGCGCCGGTAGGAACGGATAGGTATGGAGGTGTAGCCAACCCAAAGCGATTCCAGACCCGATGAACCACGCCGGTGAAAGGGACAACCGCTGCCGGGTTGCCCAGCGGGCAGCAACGATCAGGACGACGAGCCACTCAATGGTCGGAACCACTAGCGCCCACGACACCAGCGGAACTCCGAAAAATCGCCGCAGGGGTTCGGCGATGCCGACCCGCAATACTACTAACGGCGAATAGGTCGTTGCCGCCGCCCGCAGCCGCGACCGCTGCACGTCGTCATCGAGCCGATCATAGGCCCGCCGGAGCTCATCCGCGAGATCTTGACGATGCCCGCTCAATGTCTGCCATCCAACCCAGCCACCGAAGTAATACCGGAGATAATCATCCTGGTCAGTGAGGAGCGGGGAAACGCGCAATAAAAATACGGTCGCAATGATCCAAACTGCGACCATCGCCAGCCGCTGGGAGCCCCCGGTTCCCCAGAGCGGCGTGCGTGCGGAACCCCCAGACACCTCTCCCCCGAACTGCGGCATGCTGCTGAACGTTTATGCTCCACGGACGAGAGCACATCGCGACACCACCACGGTACCAAATTCTTACGCCGGTCGCCAGCGCCGCATCCTTTACGCGCTGCCTCTGCGGCGGTACCATGGCCGCTATGCGCACTGCGTGGCTTAGAGTTACAAACGCCATCCCGCGTACCAGGGTGAAACTCTGGCTGGCGGGACGGCTCTACCAGCTGGCCAAACTCGTGTACCGCAACGACCGCATCATCATCCGCCGCCGGGGAATCACCTATGCTATCGACCTGCGGGAAGCCATCGACCTCAGTCTTACCGTTTTTGGCTCGTATCAACCGCACATCGCTCGTAACCGTGCCGTGCGCTTGACGGAGGACGCGGTTATTTTTGATATCGGCGCCAACACCGGGGTGATGTCCCTCGCCTACGCCGCCCAGGCGCCGCGAGGCAAGGTCTACGCTTTCGAGCCAACGGCGTTCGCGCTCCAGCGGCTGCGAAAAAATATCGCCGTCAATCCCGAGCTTGAACAGCGTATTCTCGTCACCCAGGCGTTCGTCGCACAATCGTCAGCTGAGGTCGCCCCGAGCAAAATCTACGCCAGCTGGCGGGTCAACGGTGCGGTGGACACTGCTGCGCACCCCATCCATGGCGGCATCGCCCACTCGACCGACGGTGTTACTACGACCACGGTGGACGACTTCTGCGCGCGCCACGGCATTCAAAAAATTGATCTAATGAAGATCGACACGGATGGCCACGAACTCCAGGTACTCCGCGGGGCGCGGCAAAGCATTGCCCGCTTCCGGCCGGCGGTCATCTTTGAAATGGGGCTGGCGCTCATGGCGGAGAACGGCGCGGCATTCTCGGATTTTTTCAAGTACTTCCACGATCTTTCGTACCGGCTGTTCGATAGCCGAAGCAACGCACCGGTCGACCTCAATAATTACCACCAATGGATACCGCGCTGGGGAAGTTTTGACGCGCTTGCGATCCCGCAGGAACGACTGCCTCGGCACCATGAACCCAGATGAACTTGACGGGTGCGAGCACGGCGCAGTAGACTAGTAGCACAATTCAATACGTATCAAGAGCGGCAGGAAAGCCCCGCCCACGGCGGGACCGGCGAACGAGCGCCGTTGACCTGCCCGACAACCTCCTCCCGTAGTACGGGAAAAAGGTGCCGACTCTCGCCCTGACGGGGAAAGATACTTCAACACTCCTTTCCGCGCGGAAAGGATTTTTTTTAACCTCCTATGACCGACCAACCCGTACTGGCGAACCACCATTCCGTCGTCACCGCCGAGAGCGTCACCTCCGGCCACCCGGACAAGGTCTGCGACCAGATCTCCGACGCGGTCCTGGACGCATTCTTGGCCGGCGACCCGACCAGCCGCGTGGCGGTGGAATGCATGGGATCGCACGGGTTACTGGTGATCGGCGGCGAGGTCACCTCCAGCCACGAAGTGGCGGTCGGCGAACTGGCGCTCAGGGTGTACGGCGGCATCGGCTACCATGAGCAGCCCGAGGTCATCGTGCGCATGGCGCAGCAGTCTCCGGATATCGCGGCTGGCGTTGACCCGGGCGGCGCGGGCGACCAGGGCATTATGTACGGCTACGCCACCGACGAAACGCCCGAGCTTTTGCCGCGGCCCATCGTACTCGCCCATAAACTAACCGCCGGCCTGGAGCGGCTGCGCCGCAGCGACTCGCGGTTCGCCTGGCTGCGGCCGGACGGCAAGGCCCAGGTCACCATTCAGAACGGCGACGTGAGAACTGCGCTGGTCTCCTGCCAGCACGACCCGGAAATCGCGCTGACGGACATCCAGCGGCTCATCTCCGACCACCTCATTAAACCCCAGATCGGCGACGGCAACTACCAGATCCTGGTCAATCCGACCGGCCGATTCACCCTTGGTGGATTCACCGCCGACGCCGGCCTGACCGGCCGGAAGATCATGGTAGACACCTACGGCGGGTCCATCCCTCATGGCGGGGGCGCCTTTTCCGGCAAAGACCCGACCAAAGTGGACCGGTCCGCGGCCTACCAGGCGCGACGCGCCGCCGTCAGCGCGGTGCGTTCGGGGCTGGCCAAGCGCTGCCTGGTGTCGGTGGCCTACGCCATCGGCCGCGCGGAACCGCTGATGCTGTCGGTCATGACGTTTGGCACCGGCGATGATGCCAAGGTCCTGGAAAAGATACGTCGGGCGGTGGATTTCACCCCGAAAGGCATCATCCAGCAACTCAACCTGCGTCGTCCCATCTTCCAGAAAACGGCCTGCTACGGGCACTTCGGACGCCCGGAATTCCCCTGGGAACAGCCACTGGATCTGCGCTAGAAGGCAGGCTGCGGCAGGATACGCCCAAACGCGCTTCGGGCCGTTTGGCATGCGCCGACGCCGAGGCAATATAAATAATCCTGCTCGTACGTCTCTATATACGATGAGTCAGGCACCCACCAAAATAACCATCGCGTTGACGGCCGCGGGAATAGCCGGCGGTTTGTTGCGCGCCCGGCCGGTTTTCGCGCAACTGGCGCTGACGGTGAACGAAGGATTGTCGTACGGCACGATCGTCGGTTGGGGGACGCAAGACCTGCGGACCACCATCATGATGATCATTAATACGCTGCTGGGATTCTTGGGCGTCATCGCGGTCCTCATCATCTTGGGCGGAGGATTCAAGTGGATGGTGTCAGGCGGGAACGAGGAGAAGGTCGCCGAAGCGCGCCGGATGATCATCTCCGGGATCATCGGGCTGGCCGTCATGTTCATGGCCTTCGCTATCGCCTCCTTCGTGGTGCAATCACTGGCCAACGCAACCAGCTAAGAACGGCTGCTTAAATGAATACCGCCCTGCGAGCGGGTGGTATTCTCCTTTCTACCCCAGTACCAATGGCGCAGCTGGTGCTATGGTGAACCGCTGCGCCCAAAACGGTGAGGGGCTATTCGCCCCGCGCGGTTCGTGAACGCCGGGAACGGTAGCGGAGGAACAGCGGCAGATGTGGTAGGGACGGCGCCATTGGTACGGGGTCATTTCCGTACCCTCTTCTATTCCTCCCGCTCCGATGGCCATCGGAGCGGCTATCCTGGAGGTCAGAAATGAAAAATCCCCCGCGTTCCCTACGCAGCGGGGGGCGTTGTTTGGGTCTGAGCTCAAAAGGAGCATCCATCGCTACTTCACAGGTATTGGTGGGACCGGTCCGGCGGTAGGGAGCGCCAAAACCAGTATGGCAGGCACGGCAATTGCAGGAACAGTAGCAGTTCGCGTCAGTCCGTCAAGGTCGCGACGACGGAACGGGTGTGCTAGGATGAAGTCACTATGCCCTGCGGGACAACGGGCCCATACATTCCAGTGACACCGCCAGTCTTTCCGAAATAACCAATTTTCCCAACTTCACTCACTCGACCGTGGTACTACTGGGTATGCGGACCGCCGGTATCATCATTCAGGCCCTGGGCGACGTCATCGTGGCCTTCACCGTGCTGCGAGTGCACCACCGTATGATGATGGAGCACAAGATCGACAACCGCGTCGTGCGCGTCATGCGACGTGAGCAGCAAGTGGGTTTTACCGGCATCGCCCTCATCATCATCGGGACCTACCTGCAGGTGGCCGCCCCCTGACCTCACCCCCGCGTCAAGCCAAAACCACCCGGCGAGTGCCGGTTTTTTTGCGCCGTTGCGCGAACATCGGCGGATCGCCCCGGGGTCACAAAATGCCCCCCTTGACAGGCCGATACCATGCCGCCACAATTCCGTATTGGCTCCTTTTGTATTAACGTATGTCTATACGTCCTTTTTCCAGGAGGCTGCCGTGCGAGATGGCATTTTCGACGTCCTGCTCAAGGACACCTGCGATGGCCTGTACGCCACATCCCTTCGCCTGCTGCGCCACGCGCGCTACATCGTCTTGGGCCTCGCGCTGGGGCTCATCGTGAGCGGGGTGGTGTACGCCCTGCGGACCGCCCCCGTCGGGTGGACCATCATCTTCGGGGGCTTGGTGGTCCTCGTCCTCAACCTCTACACCTGGCGTCACGTTCATGACGCCACCCGGGAATGATCTGACCCCCGTACCGCTCTTTCCCGCCAACCCTGCTTCCAGCGAGCAGGGCTTCTTTTTTGTCGGACCGCGGGCGCGTGCTACCATGCCGGTATGCGCAGACTTCCGCTTTTCCTCTTTGGCGCCACGCTGATCGCCGGCTCCCTGCTGGTAGCGTGGGCCTGGCGGATCACCCGCTACCCCATACGCAATGCCCCCTCCGCCGGACGCGCCATGGTCGCCTTCGGCGACAGTTTGGTGTCCGGCGCAGGCGTCAAGCCCGGTGAAGAGTGGGTTGCTCTCTTGTCCGCCAGCCTCAAGCGTCCCATCGTGAATGCCGGCGTGCCGGGCGATACGACCGCCGCGGCGATCACCCGCCTCGACCAGCTGCAGGAACTCCATCCGGACCTGGTGATCGTGCTGCTCGGCGGCAACGATGCGCTCCAACGGGTCCCACCCGACCAGACCGTCGCCAACCTGCGCCGGATCATGACGCGCCTGCAGGATGGGGGTGCCGTGGTGCTGCTGGTGGGCGTGCGCGGCGGCGTCATCGGCGATCCGTACCACCGGAAATTCGCCAAGCTCGCGCGCGAAACGAGCGCCGCGTATGTCCCTAATATTTTGGACAGCGTGCTGGGTAACGACTACCTGATGGCTGACGAATTACACCCGAACTTCCGCGGGCAGCGGGTGATGGCCGAACGGCTATTGCCCACGGTCCAGTGGCTACTGGGCCAGGACCGCTGAGGTTCGGGACGGCTTGACGGCGGCGCAGGCGAACGGTACCGTGAACGCGGTACTTTTTTTGCCGTACCACGGCGGAAAGGAGCCGCAATGGACTCCGTGGTCAGCTGGTTCGCGTTCGCCGCGTTCGTGGCCTACGTCTTTTCCCGCTTCATCCTCCCCTTGGCGGGTGTCTGCGGTCTGCTGGGCCTGGGCCTGCTGTTTGCCCTCCCGACGTCGGGCTGCGTGCTCATCTGCGCCGGCGTGCTCCTTGGCGGCCTTTGCCAGATCGGCAGGGCCATATTCAAGGACCTCGAGTAAGTATGCCGTCCTCCTCCCTGGGCGGCCTTTTTTTAGGCTGACACGACCGCTGCCTTCTGATACGCTGAAGAACATGCCCCCAGCAACTCCGCGGCGCATATTCGAGCAATGGATATCCCAGGCCGTCGCCGCCCTTCCCGACGAGCTGCGCGCGCGCCTGGAGAACGTCGCGTTCGTACTGGAAGATGATGACCGGTCCGGCCGGTACCTGGGGCTGTATCATGGCGTGCCCAAGCCGCACCGCACGCTCAACGACAGCGGCGTGCTGCCGGATAAGATCACCATCTTCCAGACGCCCATCGAGCGCGAAGCGGATTCCCCCGAGGCCCTGCCCGACCTGGTGCGGCTGGTCGTCTGGCACGAGATCGGCCACTACTTCGGTTTTTCCGAACGGCGCGTCCGACAGATGGAACACCACTGGGCCAAACGGCTGAAAACCCGCGACCATGAGCATCATTAACGACCTGCGCGATTGGCGCAACCGAACGGCCCGCCAGGAAGGTGTGGAGCCGTACTTCGTGCTGCACAATAAGACCATCGAGGAAATCGCTCGCGCCAAGCCCGAAACCGCCGACGCCCTGGCGAACATCAAAGGCCTGGGCGAAAAAAAGATCGCCAAGTACGGGAGCGCCATCCTGACGATCTTGCGCGGCGTTCCCAAGGACGCACCGGCTTCGGACGATACGGTGCTCACCGTCGGGCAGTACCTTGCCCGTCTCAACGACGCGCTCGTCGGGCTGCCCGCCCGTCTGCGGGGCGAGGTCGGCCGCATCAACGAACGCGAGAACGTCATCTATTTCGATTTCCGCGACGGGAGCGGCGATGCCGTGCTCTCTTGCCTGATCTTTTCCAGCCGCTACCGCCTGATGGGCGTGGAGCTGCGCGAAGGCATGGAGATCGTTATTACCGGCGTGCCGTCGGTATGGCCGCGCACCGGACGATTGAGCTTCCGCACCGAAACCCTGGAACTGGTGGGCGAAGGAAAGTTGCAGCAAGCGTACCTCGCCCTGCAGCGCAAACTGCAGGCCGAAGGGTTATTTGCCCCGGAGCGGAAGCGTCCGCTCCCCGCCTACGCCCAGCGGATCGGCCTCATCACGTCGGCACACGGCGACGCCCTGTTCGATTTCACCAGCAACCTCACGCGCGCGGGGCTACGCATCGAATTCCTTGATTGCCGGGTGGAGGGTGTGCGCGCCGTTCCCGAACTGGTTTCCGCGCTCGCACATTTCAACGCGCGGCCGCCGGATGCGGTGGTGGTCATCCGCGGCGGCGGCAGCTGGGAATCGCTGCAGGCCTTCAACAACGAAGCGGTGTGCCGCGCGGTCGGTGATAGCCGCGCACCCGTACTGGCCGGCATCGGCCATGAACGCGACGTGCCGCTGGCGGCGATGGTCGCCGACCGCTTTGTCTCCACGCCGACAGCGACCGCCGTGCTCTTGTCGCAGCCCTGGCAGGACGCTCGGTATTCGGTCGGCAGGTCGGCGCAGATGGTGGAACAACGCCTGAGCGAACAACTCGCCCGGCAACGCCGGGACATCGCCGTGATCGCGTCCGCCGTGGCGGACGCCGCCCACCAGCCCCTGCTGGACCAGCGGCAGCGCCTTCGGCTGGCCACCATGCGCATCCAGAACGGATTTGCGGCCGTGCTGCGCCGCTGGCCCACTTTGGTTTCCCGCATCTCGTCGGGACTGGCGGCGCTGCGGCAACGACTTGGGACCCATCGACTGCAGCTGCGCTCCTGCGCGCAGACGGTCTCGCGCCGCTTACCGGCCGAACACATCCGCGCCCGCGCCGCCTTGAACCGACTCCACCAGATCGCCGACGCCCGCCACCCTCAACGATTGCTCGAACTGGGCTACAGCCTTGTCCGACATAGCGGAAAACTGGTACGCTCCCGTCAGCAGCTCACCAAGGGCGCCGACGTGTCGCTGCAGTTTCATGACGGCAGCGCATCGGGCACCATCACAAAATTAACCCCCTAACGGTATGACCACCCCAGAACAAAACTTCGGGAAGCTGATGCAACAGCTGCAGGAGATCGTGGACTGGTACGAGCAGCAAGAAGAACTGGACCTAGAAGAAGGGCTGAAAAAAGCGAAGCACGCGGCGGAGCTCATCCGCCAGTGTGCGCAGCGCCTTTCGCAGCTGGAGAACGAATTCGTCAAGATCAAGGCGGACCTGGAAGCCGCTTCCGGACCAGCGCCAGACCCCAATAGCGCGGAGTGATGCGACGGCTTCGGGACGACAACTACGAGCGGAGCAACGCCGTCACGACGGTGGAAGTCGCCATCACCGCCGCCGCCCGCGACCTGACCGATCGGCTCCTTCGCTCCTCCGGCACCGCGGAGCGCCAGGGACTGGGCGAAGCGCTCTTGGATGAACTGGCGGATGGCGCCCGCGTGGATATCTGCACGCTCAAGGTGTCCGACACCCAACAATATCACCGGCGGGTCGCCGGACGAACCGTGTTCAAGCAATACGGCTACTACCGGCCGCAATCGCACTACATTTATATCCAGAACAAAACGGCCGTACGCGGCCAGATCCTGGCCCCCCGATCGTTCGTGGAGACTTTGCTGCACGAGTGGACCCACCACTACGATTTCCTTGTGCTCAAACTTCGCTCCATCCATACGGCCGGATTCTACGCGCGGTTGCGCGACTTAAAAGAAAAGCTCGGCATTTGATACCACGGAATGAGGCGGGATGAATGCACTTTACGCAGCAGCGGACCGAAGCACGGTGTGCAGATCAGCGACGCGGATCACGCACAGATACATTTTTTTTGTGAATAGCGTCGCAAAACTGTTTTTTATGGGTCGACGCTTCCGCTCACCACCGCACGGTGCTACAATGTCCTTATTAATGTTAACCACATGACTATGGCGACCGCAAAAAAACGCGTTGCAAAACCCGCCATTCGCCGTCAGCCGCCGCTGCCGGAGCAGTTGAAAACCGCCCTGCACGAGATGACTCAGGAAGTGGTGACCTTGGCGAAGGAAGCGAAGCGAAAATTCGACGGTCTGGATGATGCGACCAAACGCAAGGTGCTCACCGGGTTAAGCGGCGCGGCGGCGCTGTTGGCGCTGCGGGCGCACCACCGGCACAAGAAACGCTGGAAAGCCAAACATCAGAAGTAAATACGAAAAACTGCCCGCTCGCGGGCAGTTTTTTTTACGCGCGCGTTAACCTAGCGCGGCCACTCCGGACCCTGGCGCACGAGCAGCTCTTGCGCGCGTTGCGGCTCGGCCATCAGTTCCTTGACGACACGCTCCATCCGCACCCCCTGCGACCCCTTGACCAACAGCACGTCGCCCGGCTCCAGCCGGTCCTGCAGGAAACGCCCGGCGGTCGCCGCATCCGGGAACGTGAACACGCGCTCCTCCGGCATGCCGGCCTCACGCGCCCCACGCGCGATATCGCGGCTCAACTCGCCGACGGCGACCAGGATATCCGTGCGCGAGGTGGCGACCAGCGCCCCCAGCTCGCGGTGCGCTCGGCCGGCGATCCTCCCCAGCTCGAGCATGTCGCCCAAGACCGCGAACTTTTGTCCATCGCGGCTCGGAACGGAGTCCAGCAGCCGTACGGCGGCGGCGGCGGCCGACGGAGAACTATTATAGCTGTCGTCAATGATGGCGCTGCGCTTGATACCGGGGACCAGGCGCGATCGGCCCGGCGGCGGTTGATAGGGGCTGGCCGCGGCAACCGCGTCACGCAACCGCATTCCTTCCGCCACGCCAACGGCAATTCCCGCCAACGGCGCGTAGAGTATCGCCTCCCCCAGGACATTGGGCAGCGAGAGCGGCGCGATCTCCTCCTTGTACTGCACGGTGCAGGCGATGCCGCCGTGCAACCGTCCTTCCGCATCCGTCCCGTAGGTCGTGCGCACGCCGACGGCCCGCAAGAGGGCGCCTTCGCTCATTCCGTAGGTGATGACGCGCGCTTTGGTTTTCTTCGCCATGGCCGCGGCCAGGGGTTCGTCGGCGTTGAGCACCGCCGTACCGTCGGCGGGCAACGCGGCAACCAGCCTCCCCTTCTCGGCGGCGACTGCGGCCACGGTCTTCATCGTCGCCAGGTGCACCGCGGACACCGCGGTCACGACGGCAATCTTGGGCTGCAGAAATTCCACCAGGTAGGCCATATCCTGAGGCTTATCGACGCCCAACTCCAGCACCAGCCGCGCCGGATAGCGCCGGCGCGCGCCCCAGCCCTGCCGGATACCGTCCCACAGCACGGTCAGCCACCGCAACGGCGAGCGCAGACCGCTTTCCTGATCCAGCACCGCCAGCGGCACCCCCAATTCGTTGTTGTAGTTCTTGGGGCTGACCCGCAGCGAATCCAGGCTGCCCAGCACGAGCGCGATGGCTTGCACCGACGAAGTCTTGCCGACGCTCCCGGTAACGCCGATGACCGTCGGATGGTAACGGAACACAACCCGGCGCGCGAGCATGCGCAGGGCACGTTGGAGTGTGTGACGAATAACGGGGATCATACCACTACCGCTGCGGCGGCAATTGGAAGTAGTCTACCAAAAACTCGCCGAGCTGACGAAAGATGACGGTCGTGGAATCGGCGGCATGCTTGACCTTGGTCGGCCGATCCAATTTCACCAGAATGACGAAGGCCGGCTTGTAGGCGGGGAAATACCCGATGAACGTGTGGTTGACCTCCTCGCCATAGCCGCCGGCGGGGTCGGCGATCTGGGCCGTGCCGGTCTTGCCGGCGACGTAGTACCCGTTCAGTTTGGCCTTGTGGTCGTAGGCACCCTCCAGGGCCTGCACCAACATCCCGGTCACCGTGCTGGCGGTACGGGACGTGATCACCTGGCGAATGGCCTGCGGCGCGGTTTTCACCACCGTGCCATCGGCATGCCGTCGTTCCGCAACGATGTAGGGTCGCATCAGCGTGCCATTGTTGGCCAGCACCTCGTAGGCGAGGGCAAGCTGCAACGGCGTGACGGTGATCCCCTGCCCGAAGGAAGCGGTCATGGCATAGATCTCGCCTCGCCGGTCCAGGCTGCTGATGTTGCCGGCCACCTCGGCGTCCAGCGTGATACCCGTCGGCTTGCCAAATCCGAAATCCTGCACGTAGCGGCGGAAGGCCTCCTTCCCCACCTTGGTGACCACATAGACGGCTCCGGTATTGAGGGATTTCTCCAGCACCTGCACCATGGTCTGTAGACCGTGCGCCTGCAGGTCGGAATTACGGATGCGCTTGCCGTCCGCCAGCTTGATCTCGCCGGAATCTTCATACACGTCCTGGGGTTTCACCGCGCCGCGGTCGATCGCCGCCGCCATGGTGATGGGCTTGAAGACCGATCCGGGCTCGTAGGCTTCAAAAATAGCGGGATTGTTATAGACCGAGGGGTCCTTTGCTTCGGAGTACAGCACGGGGTCGAAATTCGGCACGCTGCACATCGCCAGCACCGCGCCGGTGGACGGCTGCAGCACGATGACCGTGCCGCCCTGCGCCGAGAATGTTTCCACACCCTGCCGCAGACGATCGCACGCGGCGATCTGCACCGCGCGGTCGACGGTCAGCACCAGGTCGTCGCCGTCCCGCGCCTCTTGCACGCTCCGTTTGCCAATCGCCAGCGGCCGCCCGTAGGCGTCCGCCACCCCGCGCTCGCTGCCGGCTGCTCCGGCCAGCTCACGCTCGAAGTACCCCTCCAAACCATACCGGCCGACCCGCCGGTCGTCGGAATAACCGATAAACCCCAGCAGCTGGCCGCTGAATCCCGGTTCCGGGTAATACCGGTAGCTCTCGCGCACGTCCGTGATACCGGGCAGCGCCGCGGCACGGATCTTCTCGACCTGTTCCTTGGTCACCTTGCGCCACAAGGGTTCATACGGATCGGAACGGCGCGAAAGTTTCGCCGCGATCGACGGCCATTCCTCGGGCGTGAGGTCCAGTACGGTTGAGAGCGTATCCACGACCCGGCCGGGGTTGGTCACCTTGCTCGGATTGGCGACGACCAGATAGTAGGTGCGGTTGGTGACGATCGGGTACTCTCGGCCGCGCTCCCGCACGAAGATCGAGCCGCGATCCGGCTCCAGTTCGCGGTACGCGTCCTGCGCCTTGGCCGCCAAGCTCATAAAGTAGTCATGCCGCACCACCTGCAGATAGAATAAACGCACGATGATGACCAGCGCGCACAAAAAAAAGACGGCGCCCAGCATCCAAGCGCGCCGTATGGTCGGATCGGTGACCAACCGTGCGTGCCGCGGCAGCATCGGCTGCGCTATCCCACGGCGGGGAGCGGCGTCCAGCATCGGGTCGGTGCGTTAGTTCCCGGCGCTCCCGGACGGCGCGTAGCCGACCGGACCGGCGGCCGCGTTGACGTAGCGAACGTCATTGGCCGGCACCAGCTGCAGCGAGGAGACGCGCCGCTCGAGATTCTGGAATGACTGCAGCTCCAGGGCCCGGCTCTCCAGGTCACGGGTTTCCAATCGCAGCTGATCGAGCTGGTCGCGCAGGGACTGCATCTGGTACCCCTTCGCCGCCAAGCTGTTGGCCTGCACCAGGTACGAAGCGAGCGCGAACAGCAACCCGCCAACGGCGACCGTACACCAGACCCGCGGGTTGAATGAGGGCAACGCCGCCGCCGTCGCTCCGGTCCCGCCGGTACGATGGTGCATCGCGTAGAAACGTCCCATAGGTTTTTGTGATTATGTTTGTTTGATTAAAGGGGTTTGATTGAAAAGTCGTTGGGCGATCCGGAGCTTGGCGCTGCGGCTGCGGAAATTAGCAGCCACTTCGGCGTCACCCGGGACCACGGGCTTGCGGGTCACGACCGCGAGGTACGGCCCGCCGCAGGTACAGCGCGGCGCGTCACTGGGGCACCGGCAGGGCCGGGCATACTCGCGGAAGAACTGCTTGACGATACGGTCTTCCAGAGAGTGGTAGCTGATGACCGCGATCCGCGCCCCCGGCGGCAGGAGCGTCAGGGAGGAGTGCAGGGCGGCCTGGATATTCTCCAGTTCCTGGTTGACCGCGATACGCAGGGCTTGGAAGGTGCGGGTCGCCGGATGCCGGCGCGATGGTTTACCGTAGTGGTGGCGGTACACGCCCGCAACCACCGCGGCCAGCTGCGCCCCTTGGCGGAACGGTTCGCGCTCGCGCAACCGGACGATGGCCGATGCGATCGGGCGCGCCAATGGCTCCTCGCCGTAGGTTCTCAAGACGTCGGCCAATTTGCCCACCGGCATGCGGTTCACCAGGTCCGCCGCGGTCGGTATCTCGGCCGTCGCATCGAAACGGAAGTCAAGACGCTCGGCGTCAAAGCCGAATCCCGCGTCCGGGGCGTCCAGCTGTAGCGACGATAGCCCCAAGTCCAACAGGCACCCGCCGCTCGGAGTGAATCCGAGCGTTCGGGCGACTTCCTCCATGGTTGTGAAATTGCCGTGCGCAACGAGCATCCGTTCCTTCATTGCGGGATCCTGAGAGATCACCTTGAGCCGCGCGACCGCGCTCGGGTCCCAGTCGATGGCCAGGACCTGTCCATCCGGCGCGGTGGCGGAAAGCAATGCCCGCGTATGCCCCCCGTTGCCGGCCGTGCCATCAATGAAATGCTTCCCGGGAGCGGCGGCCAGCCCGCTCACCACTTCCGCGACCAGCACCGGTTGATGGCCTTCAGGACGGGGCATACCCCGTTCGACAATGGTCAAACATCGGTTTACTACCCGCCAAGAAATGAGGAGGCCATTCGCAACTTGGGCACACTCCCCAACCGTCCATGGCCAAACGGGGCATAGCCCTACACTCCCAGCTCGCCCAGCGCTTCCGAAATTTCCACGCTCTTCCCTTCGGTCTGCTTCTTGTATTCGTTCCACTTGGCGGCGTCCCAGATCTCCAATCGGTTGTAGAGGCCGGCAATGACCACCTGCTTGCCCAATCCGGCGAACTGGCGCAAGTATTCGGGTACGCTGATGCGGCCCTGCCCGTCCGGGGAAACGTCCATCGCACCGGCCAGCATCAGCCGGGCGAATGCCCGCGTATTGGCCTTCGCCAAGGGCAACGCGGCCAGTTTCGCGACCAGCTTCCCCCACTCGGCCTGGGTGTAGACGAACAAACAGCTGTCCAGCCCCCGGGTAACGACCACGCCGCGCCGCAATACCGCGCGAAACTTCGCCGGCACGGCGATTCGTCCTTTTTCGTCAACGGAATGCTGGTATTCGCCGATGAACATACGCCGCTGCAATGTTGCTGAGATATCCACAAATTCGAGTCCTTCTCCCCACTTTTATCCACTTTTCACCACTATACCTACATTTTATACCACCACAACACCACTGTCAACCACTTTCAAATAGCCAATTTTCCTCAAAATTAAGTCAAAAAAACACCATATCAGTCAAGATATGGTCCAACCTGTGGATATGTGCACAGGTATCCCTTGACAACATAATACACAGGAGTATGCTGCCAATATATGGCCAAGAGCGACAAGTACGGTATCTACGACCTGCGCAACGAGTTCCCCACGGATGACGCCTGTTTGGAATACATTTTCCGGGTGTTACACAGCGAACGCTGCTCGTGTGGGGGCCGTTACAAACGGCTACCCGAACGGCGGCAGTGGCAATGTTCCAAATGCCGCTACCAGATCGCCCCGACAGCGGGTACCCTCTTTGAAAAATCTGCAACACCCTTGACCAAGTGGTTTCACGCCTTATTCGTCTTTTCCAGTGCGAAAAGCGGCCTGTCGGGCAAGCAACTGGAACGGGAACTGAACGTTACCTACAAGACCGCTTGGCGAATGTTAAAACTTATCCGGGCGTCCCTCCCCAACAAAAAACACCGCCTGCTGGGCGATGTGGAGATGGACGAAACCTACTTTGGTGGGAAAGGTAACGCCGGGAAGAACAACCAGGACCTAGGCAAAGTGATGGACGATAAATCCGTTATCCTTGGCGCGGTGGAGCGCGACGGGGAAATCCGGGCAGAAGTGGCCCCGAACGCCAAGGCGGCGACCATCGGACAATTCCTCCATACCAACGTGGAGAGGGTCAAAACGCGCCTGCTGACCGATGAGAGCAACCGCTACGACTTGGTAGCCAAGCGGTACCACCGCCAGAGCGTCAACCACTCACAACAGGAGTACGTGCGGGACGACGTACATACCAACACCATTGAGGGGTTCTGGTCGCACGTGAAGCGCAGCATCTCCGGCACCCACAAGGCCGTATCTAGGCGGTATCTCCAGTCTTACCTGGATGGCTTCGTCTGGCACTATAACAACCGGCACAGCGACAGGGACCGTTTTTCCGCCTTGCTTTACGGCCTGTTGCGATGACGTGGCGCAGGGCCTCGTGGAACTTGATTTTTTTACCCGATTGTTCCATACTGTGTAACAATACCTCTCTTGACAGCAACCTTCAAGGTCTGGTACGATGATCGTGCTACAAAATTGAATAAAAATCTCCGTAAACTTGCAACGGAGGGCCAGCAGCGCTGCTTGCGCACGAACAACCGCAAAGGTCAGTGCTCGAAGGGGAAGACCGCAAGGTCAACCCAACGAGCCGCAAGTCCGTTGGGTATCTACGAAAATAGTACCCGACGAGCGCTGGCCCTTGAGGTTGTTTTTTATAACGCAGCTTTACGGTCTAAGTCTGCACGCCAGCAGCTGGTGGTGCGCAGATCGGACCGTTAAGTCCGAGGGTCGCTTCGCCCGTCGCTCAAAGGTCGTTCTGGCAGTACATCCAGAGAGTGAAAAGAAGCAGAAATTAATGTACGGCCTGTGCCATACATTATTTACCAAGTCGGACGCGACGCTGAAACCGGTGAATTCCTCACCGTGGAAGAGGCGCGACGCCGACCAAGCACTGCGGTAGTGGAGACTATCCGCCGAAAGGTGTGATAGCATACCACTTCCCGCAAGTACCGTATCGGAGACCTACGTTTCCGGTAATCACAAAAGCCGCTGATTAAAGCGGCTCGGTGATCCAACTACTAACGATAGTTGGCGGTTTGTACAGCGATTTCCCCGTTCTCACGAACGGGGATTTCGTTTTATTTGGAATGTTGAGGGTAGCACCGCCTTAAATCCTTGTCAAGTGATTACTAACCACCTAAATTCTCAATAATTCTTCTAAGTTTTGGCAAAATTGCACCGGGGGGAGCACTCAATATTTCGCGCTTAATATTCTGCAGATCAGCATCGCATAAAGATCGGAGCATTTCGTAACCTTGTAAGGATGTCTCATCATGATCTGTGTGGTGCAACATCGCTATACGTTCACGAAATTGTTCTGTGGTCAATCTGGTATATAGATAGACTGGAGAGTTCACATTTCTTGACGTACTTTGGGTTGGGGGCTGTGTCGAACGCCATTCATCTAGTCTTATGACTTGCCGTGAGGTTGCAACGTCCGGAATACATGCCAAAAAAATTATCCTTTCTTCCGGAACTGACCCTAAAAAAACATAGTCATTCTCTCCTTCGGTATCAGTTAGCCTAATTACGTTCCCGAATACCATATCTACTTTAGGCTGACCAAAATTTTTATTTCTTCCTCAGTTATTTTACTATCATTATCAAGGGCGGCTAGAGAATAGGGTATTTCAGTTGGTTCTTTAGTATTAATCCATGCACTTTCACCATGAGATGCCTCGACGATATATTTTGTGTTTTTGTCGCTGAATCTCTGGCATACGTCCTTGAGAGTTTGCAATTCCCTCTCGGTGAAATATTCGTTATCACTTGCAGTGAACGGTTTCAGGCAGATAATTTTCTGAAAATTTCTACCATCAACAAACCTCACCGAAATCGTATCGGAGAGTAACGCTGTTTCCGGCTCATCTATTACGCTATTAACAAGATTGAGAATATTTGATGGAACGGGGCCGCGCTCCAAATGAACATATCTATCGTAGGTAATTGGGACACCAAATTTTTTAACGTGTGTAAAATCAGCAAAATAAAAAAGTTTCATCAACTTCGTTTTTCCTAACAGATTAGGATCTGTATTGCTACAGAAAAACCTAATCATCGCCTTCAATTTTGTCCTTGGAATTCTCATTGGCACCCCCAACCACTAACAGGATAACACGATAATATTCTTTCTCCTAATAATACGACGACTTTAAGGCATTAATTCTATCATAAATCCAATACAGTGTCAATATCTATGCATCTTAGTCATTTATTTCACTATTCTCCGCTCAACCCAGCAAAACAAAGTATGTTCGGGGGGGATATGGGCGGATATGTGCGGATATGTGAAAAAAAGTGGCGGCAGCCACTTTCTCGTCATCCGTTCTCGGGCGTGGCTCTCAGCGCTTTACGGTCACCTGCGGCTCGGAAAGATAGCGCGGATGGACCCAGGTAATGGCACGAGCGCGTTTTCCGGCCTGCGCGACAACCTCTCGGAGTGTTACCGACCGCACCGGCACCCCCCAAGCGTAGCTCAGGGCGTTACCGGCAACCGCGCCGGCGCGCAGTTGGGTGAACCCGGCGTGGCCGAGCGGGTCCTCAACCACGGTCACCACTTCGGGAACAGCGCGGCCGCGCAGCAAAGCGGCGACCAGTGGCAGTATGCGCTCCGTCCCGTGGAATGGCGTTGCCGCCGTCGCCCGAGCGATGACCCGACGGCCATCGAGCAGCAATGCGGTGACGCGCTGCGGAACGGTCGTATCAAGACGCAGTTCCATGCGTACCTCAGCTAGCGGATGCCATGGCGCAACCGGTCGATGACCACGATCTTTTTGTTCTCCAGGATGGTGTAGAGGAACTTGTCGGTGATGTTGTGGCGGTAGCGGAACTCAGCGACGGTCATCACTGTGTAGTTGATGGGGTGATCAAGCTCGCGCTCGAACTGCCCCATCAGGCGCGCCAAACGCTTGCGGTTGACGGTCCCGACCAGCAGCAGATCGGTACTAAAACCTTCCAGGCCGACGAACATCCCGGTCAGCACCAACAGCTGGACGGACGCGATGTTCTTGATCCGCTCAATGAGCTTCTGCTCCACGAGCAACTGCGCCTTGACCAGCAACGCCTTGAGCTCCGGATACAGAAGGAAGCTGGAATTGGCGAGGTAGAATTTCTTCAACTGCTTGCGCACCCGGACCTTGCGCGCCGGCTTGGCTGCCTCCTTGCTGCCGGGAAGCACGCTGGGCGACAGCATCGGACTGATAATGCCGATGCTTTCAAGGTTGGCGACCTCCCGCCGAACCGAATTCAGCTGGACGTGGATCGCCCGCGCCAGTTCGCGCAGGTAGTAGGGCTGCTCCGGGTTATTCAAAAACCGCTGCAACAGTTTAACACGGGTGGTTGAACCAAATAAGTGTTCAAGCATAAGGATTGGCCTGACCGCGAACGGCGAATATAGTATACTATAGCCATTCCCCAACCGACAAACCCCCCATCCATGGACCGCTACCTCGCCAAGATCACCACCCTGCAGGTGGACCCCGCCCACGGGGGTTCCGCCGGCAAAGTATTCGTCGGCAAACCAACGCTCGAGAAAGAAATTGCTGCGGGCAAGCTTTTCGGTTTTGCCGAGCTGACCGGAGCGCAACCCGAAGGCACGAGCCTCGTGGACCAATTGCTGGATGAAGCGAAGGACGAGCTCTACCAGACCGGAGCGATACGCCGCGCCGGCGGACTCACCCCTGCCGCTGACCTGGAGGAACGCTTTGGACAGGTGCTCCAACACGTCAACGGCGCGGTGGCGACCTTTCTGGAAACCCACCGCACCGGCACGGATTTCCAACAAAGTTCCATACTGTTGGGCAACATCCGCCAGCAGCAACTGGTCATTTCCACGGTCGGCCGCGTGACCGGTTACCTGTTCCATTACCGGCCGACGCACGACTACCAGACGGTGACCATCACCGAACCGACGCCCGGGGTTTCGGTCAACCCGTTGCGGCTGTTCACGCAGACCATCGCGGGCAGCCTGGGCCCGCTGGACACCGCCATGTTCTGCTCCGACGGACTGCTCGACTACCTGTCGCTCCATACGCTGAAAACCACCGTGACTGGCAACGCCGGCCCGGATGCCGTGCGCCAGCTCAAGACCGCGCTTTTGCGCGCGCGGCCCAAAACTCCGGCGGTGGCCATCATTATCAGCCTGGTATTGCATCGGCCCGCGCCGCTCCCGCTGAGTCTGAAAAATTTTGACTACCTGGGCGCCGCATCGCGCGATTCCATGCGGACGCTCGCCCACACCCAGCGGCAAACCAGCCGCGTGCTGACCCCCCGTCTGCTGCCGGACGTGCAGAAATTCTGGCACTGGCTGCAGGAAACCGGCCAGCGCTACCGCCAGCGCGTCCACGACCGCCGTCCATCGCGCCCTGCTCCCAACGCGCCGGTGCTCCCCGTTCCCCCGCCGACCCCGCCGCCGCGCCCATCCCATTCGGCACTACGGAAGGTTTCCGCCTTCACGGCAACCACCACGCGGCGCGCATTCACTCATCCGGTGGTCAAAACCGCCGGGGCGATGGTCGCGACGCTGGCGGCAAACATTTGGCGCCGCTACCGGTCGTGGTCATGGAAGCGGCAGCTGGCCGTAGCCGGCAGCCTGGTGTTGGCCGTCCTGCTGGTCTGGAACCTGGCAACGCTCTCCGGCCGGCGGGCCGTAACCGCCCGCGAGAAGGCGTTCGCGACCGTGCTGGCGCAAGCGGAGCGCCTGCGCGACGCCGCGCAGGCTTCCCTGATCTACCAGGACGAAACGGGTGCGCGCGAACGGCTCAACGAAGGCCTGCGCATCCTGGACCAGCTGCCGGAAACATATGCGGCGCACCCGACGGTCGTGCGAACGCGGCGCGAGCTGAACACCAAGCTCAATGAGCTGCGCCATGAAGTGGTCATTGCCGACCCGCTGCAGCTGGCAAATTTCAACAACCTGGATGACGACGCGCGCGCTGCGCCGACCATGGTGCGCCTGGGAGAGCGTCTCTATGCCCAAAATGCGCGGTCAAAGGTCTTTTTTACCCTTAACTTGGGCAACCGCTCCATCGCCGAGATCCAACCGTCCACCGCCCTTGAGGGCACGCTGAATTCGGCGACGGCCCTGTCGCGGACCGCAGCGGTGCTTCTGGACGATGACGGCCGCGTCCTGCGCCTCGACGGCACCGACCAGATCCGGCCGCTCCCGCTCACGCTCCCGGGCGGTAACGCCGTCGCGGTCGCCAGTTTCCGCGAGCGGCTGTACCTGCTATCCGCGGTGTCGGGCACCATCTTCCGGGCCGATCCGGCGGGCGGAGGATTCGGCGCCCCGCGCAACTGGATCGCCGACCCGAGCGTCGACCTGCGCACCGCCACCGACCTGACGCTGGACGGCGACCTGTATGTGCTGCTGCGCGACGGCGGCATCGTCAAGCTCAACCAGGGCCGCCCCGTAACGTTTGACCTGCAGCCCATCGATCCGCCGCTCTCCGGACCGACCAAGATAAAAACGTCTGAAGCGTCGGCCTACCTATACCTGCTGGACCCGCCGACGAAGCGCATCGTGGTCGTCGGCAAGGACGGCAAGCTCGCGCGGCAGTACCGTTCGGCAGCGTTCGACGAGCTGCGCGACATCGTTGTGGACGAAGCGGCAAAAACCATCTACGTGCTGAATGGTGCCCGCCTCTACGGCGTGCCGATGGAACACCTGTAGCCATCCTCGACCGCACCGCAGCGGGCCGCATGGTCAGCCCGCTTTTTTTGGCGCAGAGAATCACTGACTTGACATTTTCCGTTATTTCCAGTAGAGTCAAGCCTACGTTTTTAGTTGTTTCGAAGGCCCTTTTCCAAGGAGGACAACGTGTCCAAACCCAACGACCGCGGCCTGTTCGCGGAACTCACCGCCAGGATGGCGGACGTCAACCTCGGCGACCTGGACGAGCCCACCGACGAGGTGCAGGACGACGACGAGGTCGTCGGCGTGCTCACGGACGAGCTCAAGCGCCTGTACGCGCTGAGGTCGCAGGAGATCGACCGATACGGTAACCTCAGCGTCAAGAACATGCGCAAGACTGCCGACCTGATGGAGAGCAAACCATCACCCGATGAGATGAGGGCTGCACTCGAAGGCCTCGCCCAGGAGAAGCTGGCCCACAAAATCCGCTACAATATCGTGGACGCGCTCTTCAAGGCAGCATTGCGGCTTGAATTCCCTGCACTGGCCGACAAGAAAGCCGCCCTACGCGAAGGATGGCAGGTGGCCGCACACCACGACCGTTCCGGCGAACTGCCTTTGACACTACTCGTGGGACTCCTCTCCTGCTGAACGCTCGTCGCGTTCTCCCACCTCATTGTTCTCTCTACCGACGGGCGGGTCCCCTCAACCGGACCCGCTTTTTTTTCCGTAGGCCACAAAATCGGTCCTTAGCCGTCCGATGTAGCCACGCCATCCATATTGACACGCACAAACCCATCCCGTACCGTAGAACTACCGCGTTGGAACAGATACGTAGCCCTTTCACAAGGAGTACCTCATGGAAGACTGGTTTAGCAACCTCGTACAGGAGTTCATTGGCCCATTCGATTTCGCCAGGTTCGGGGAGCCACCCAAACCGGTCGGCGAGCACGAAACGATCGTCGGCGAGCTCGACGAAACCGGCAAGAAACTGTGGTGTCTGCGAGAACAGGCCAAGGGCAAAGAGTTCGATGTGGACTTCCAACTCCATTTCGACCAACAGGGTGGACCCGAAGTTATCGAAAGTGAGCCAATCGAGCTTACCCTTTCAAAACTGCAGAGTCGGGCGGTGAGCACCCTCTTCTGGATCAACATCCACAGCCGGTTCCCGTGTACGATTGACACCCGGGTTCTGACCGGCATCCGCGCTGGATGGAAAGTGGTTACCTACCCGGCGCCTTCATCCTGACAAACCTCGACCTCCTGACTCCGACCCAATTACCGTGCTCCGCGGGCCCCTCGGGACCCGCTCTTTTTTTATCAAAAAAAATGCTGGGCAAATGACAGAAAATCCCCCTGCATGTGCAGGGGGATTTTCTGTTCAAACGGACTGAGTACAGGGCACGGGGTACTGAGTACCCGACGTGTTACTTCAACGTCACCTTGGCGCCGGCCGTTTCCAGGTCCTTTTTCATCTTCTCGGCCTCTTCCTTCTTAACGGCCTCCTTCACGACCTTCGGCGCGGCGTCCACCAGGTCCTTGGCTTCCTTCAGGCCCAGCTGGGTAAGGGCGCGCACCGCCTTGATGACGGCGATCTTGTTGTCGCCCGAGGAGGTCAATTCCACCGTGAACTCCGACTTCTCTTCGACCGGCGCAGCACCCGCGGCGGCCGGACCCGCCATCATCGCCATCGGCGCAGCGGCGGAAACGCCGAACTTCTCCTCTAGCACCTTGACGAGTTCCGCCAGGTCCAGCACGGAGAGCTTTTCGATCTGCTCCACCAGGCCCTTGAACTTCGCCGGCACTTCCACTTTCTTTTCATCGGACATAGAGTTTGGGTTAGCTTGTAGGAATTAGGTTATCGCTTATAGGACGACCCGGCTAGGCCGGCTTTTTTTCGCTCAACGCTTTCAGTACCTGGACCAGGCCGCGCAGGTTGCCGGCCAGCACGTTGACCATGCCCGACAGCGGCGCGCGCACGGAACCGACCACTTTGGCGATGAGCTCGAGCTTGGACGGCAGCGCGGACAGCTCCCGCACCTTCGCACCGTCCACGTAACGGCGCTCCAGGAGCCCGCCGAACGGCTTGACCGCCGGATGGTCCTTGGAGAACTGCACCACGACCCGCGACGGAGCCACCTCATCCTCGTACCCGAAGATGGTCGCCACCTCAGACGGAAATTTTTCGGGGTCAACGTCCAGCTTAGCGTCGGTGAAGGCCTTCCGCATCAGCGTCTTTTTGGCAACGAGGTACTCGCCGCCCGCCTCCCGGCACAGCTTGCGCAGCTGCGTCACGTCCTTGACCGTCAGCCCGGCGAAGTTCGCGAAAACCACGGCCTTCGAGCGCTCGACCTTCTCCTTGATGCTGGCGACCTCCTGCGCCTTCTGCTGCTTGGATTTTGGCATATTCCTTTGTTTCCCTCTCCCCTTGTGGGAGAGGGTTAGGGTGAGGGGGATCACCCAACACCGATATACCGACCTCTGGGACCCCTAACTACAGGGGTGCGTAAATAAAAAATCTGCGGCGTTCCCGCAGACCAAAACCACGAATGGTTCCCTCGGCCGGCCCGGGTTGCCCCGATTTACGCCTTGCGGCACCGACGGTCTTTGGAAACTGATTACCCGTATCCTACCATACCGGCGGCCGCTGTCAACTGCTTGACCACGCCGAAACGGGGGTGTAGCGTGGCTCATATTCGGTATTCACCGCCATCGAATTATCGCCCTTTCCCAGGAGGAGGTACAAACCCATGGCTCACGAAGCCGACGCCGCTACCATTGCGGCAGTCCTTGGCGTCACCAACGCGCTGATCGAACTCCAGGAGTTCCCCATCCGGGTGCAGGGTGACCCGGATGCGTTCCTTGTGCGCCGGTTAGTTGACCGGCGCCAGATCCTCTACCTGATGCGCTGGAACCCGCACACGGACCAGTGGACCGCCCGCGAGGTCATGCGCGGCGAAGTGGGCCAGCACCTGGTCATCAACAATGCCGCCGTCGACGGCGGCACCATCCGCCTCAACTTCGTGACGCACACGAAGGACGAAGTATAACGGCCAACCGGCCCGCACCTTCCTGCCGCGAGCGCTCCGCACCCCGGAGCGCTTTCTCTTGCCCGCAGAGCGCCAATATGCTACCTTCGCTGCGTCGTTCTTCTGCCCTTGCGCTGCTTCACGTGCAGTCCAACGGCAGGAGCGCGCGTTCCTGCGCCACGTCCGGGCGTGCCGGACCTGCTCTTTGCCATGGAGGCTCTCCATGCCAGACGAGATCGCCATGCTCGATGACCGCAGCCTTGCGGCGCTTGTGCAGGGCGGACACGTGGACCGGTTCAACGCGTACCGCGAAGCTTGGCCGGATCAGTTCATCAATTTCCGCGGCGAGATGTTTTCCCATGTGGCGCTGTCGGGCATCAACCTGCGCGAGGTCGGACTGCGGGAAACCACGTTCCTGGACTGCAGCCTGATCCAGGCCCAATTCCAGCGGGCATTCGCCGTGGGCGCCACGTTCAGCACCTGCGTGCTGTACAGCGCGAACTTCTGCGGCTGTGACCTCCAAGGCGCGGTCTTCAACATCGCTAGCCTCCACAATGCCTACACCTACGGCGCGCACCATCTGGACTGGCGCTACCGAGCGCGCCTCCTCTGCAACCGCCGCCGCAGGCGACCCGCACCCCCCGAAACGACCAAAACCTCCGTCTAGCCGCCCATTCCGCACCCTCTGCGCCCCATACCCTGGGGCGCTCCTTTTTGTCTTGAAAAAAACGGGTAGTTCTGGTACGATACGCAATCGGTCGCACCTTGGACAATTCCGCATCCATGGATGGATGCAAAAAGGGCGAACGCACATCTGCAACCCCCTCTTCCGAGGGAAAGGAGTTTCGCATGGCATTCCTCAATGCCGGGCAGCGGTTGTGGGAAACGCAGCTGGCCCAGGGCACGGGTTTGTGCCTGGGCCTGGACCCGCACGGTCCGGACGCCGAGCACGAACGGCTCTACGCCGAGTTCGCGCTCGATGGCGGCCGGGAGCGGTTCCAGAACCTGGTGCTAGAGGCCCGCAAGCAGGGCTTCGTCGCCAGCGACGACCCGTCGCAGGTCGGACGCACCTACACGTACCTGGCCGGGGTGACCGGCTACCTGACGGCCGTCATCGAGGCGGCCTGGGCGAACGGTATTCGCGTCTTCAAGCCGAACATCGCGTTCTTCGAGCGCTTCGCACCGTTCGGCGACTTCGTGCTGGCGCGGATCTGCCGCCGCATCGACGGGCTGGCGGCCGGCCAGAAGTCCAGGAGCTTCGTCATCCTCGACGCCAAGCGCGGCGATATCAGCTCCACCCAGGAGCCCTACTACGCCGCCTACCTCTCCGACGGCAACGACGCGGTTCTCCCGGGATTGCCCGCACAGTTCGGTTTCGACGCGATGACCGTCACCACCTGGATGGGCGAAGACGTGCTGACACCGGCCCTCCCCTACCTGCAGCGCGGTAAAGGCGTTGTCGCGGTCACCCGCTCCTCCAATCCCTCCGGCACGACGCTGCAAGACCTGCGCGTCGGCGCCAACCCCGACGCGGCGCTGTCGGACAAGCAGCGGCCGTTCGCGGTCAGCGACAGCATCCTCGAGGAGATGGAGTCTGCCATCGGCTACCCGCCGACCGCCCAGGAGGTGATGCTCTTCCAGACCACGGCGTTCTGCAGCAAGCACAACCTCGTCCAGGACGGGGTCAGCTCCGTGTTCTCGGTCGTCGGCGCCACGCGCCCGATGAACCGCGCCTTCCGCATCCTGCGGCCCGACGGCATCGCCTTGGTGCCGGGATTCGGCGCCCAGGGCGGCGCTTTCGACAACATCATGGCGCTGGCCATGACCGATGGCCCGAGGCGCGGGCATCTGGGGATCTTGTCCTCCTCGCGCGCGCACCTCTACCCCTGGCGGAAGGAGTTCGGCGGTTCGGGCGATCCCAAGACCCTGACCGCGGACGTCGAACGCGCGATCGTCAAGTTCCGCGCGGACGAGAAGGCCGCCTACCAGCGCGCCGACATCGAGTTCCCCTTCGAGTAGTCCGAACATTCCCACCCGGCCGCCAACGGCCGACCTCCCCCACGAGGTGGCGCACCTGCGCCGCCTTTTTTTATCGCCCCTTTTCTGCTATACTGGGTACAGGAAAAAACGGCAAAACAAAAATAAAAAACTATGGTTATCCGTGTTCAACGGCGTGTTCCCTGCAGCCTTTGGCTGGCAGGATTTTTTATTGCCCTGCTGCCGGGCGCGGTGTTGGGCCAAACGGCGGCGGATGCCGACAACGACGGCCTGACCGACACGGAGGAGCTGGAACGCTACCATACGGACCCCAATGCTGCCGACACCGACGGCGACGGCTTCAACGACGGACAAGAAGCGGCGGGCGGCTACTCGCCGCGCCATGGCGGCAAAGCAATGCTTCTCACTGTCGATTCGGACAATGACCGCTTGAACGACGGCTGGGAATTGCTGCTGCAGACCGACCTGAACGATGCGGACACCGACGGTGACGGTTTCCTTGATGGCACCGAAGTGGCGGCCGGTTACGACCCGGCGGTGCCGGGCCGCGTCAAACGGGACAAGCGCATCGACGTCAGCCTGGAGCAGCAGGAATTGACCTACTCCTTCGGCGGCATGGTTCTGGAAACTTTTCCCATCTCCGGCGGGCTGCCGAATACGCCCACGCCTCACGGTGATTTCACGGTGCAGGCGAAAGTGCCGGTCAAGCACTACGGCGGCGCCGGCTTCGACTACCCGAATACCAAGTGGAATTTGCAATTCACGACGGTGCGTGGCCTGCGCTACTACATCCACGGCGCGTACTGGCACAATGACTTCGGGCGGCCGAAATCCCACGGGTGTGTCAATGTCAGCTACGACCGGATGGAACGGCTGTACTGGTTTGCGCAGCTTGGCACCCGCGTCGCCATCCAATAAAAAGAGCCCCGCGATATACCGCAGGGCAGGCGACAAAAAAGGACGGCAGCAAGGAATTTCACGGCTTTCGCCGCAGAACGAAACGGATGCTGCGCACGAACAGCTCGGCGCCGATGGCGGCGACCACGAGCACGATAATGAGCGCGAGTTCCAGACGGCTGGCATTGTGCCGCTCATCAACACTCCGGAGAATGGACACGATACCCTCCTGCTGAAAATAAAGACCGAACAAAAAAACTGCTGCCCCCACCTTAGACAGCAGTTCTTTGTTTGTCAAAACCCTACCGCAGTCCGATGACGGCGACCATCGCTTCCACCACCGCCGGATGGTCGCGCCGGTAGGAAAAATACCATTCCGGCAGACAGGCCGTGCAGTCGGTACTCGCCTCAATGTGTTCGTGCCGCACCCCACACTCGCGCAGCTGCATTCCCGCCACCGCCTTGAGGTCCAGCGCCAGGGTGCCGTCCGCCCGCCGGGTGAACGCGGCGGGGTACGCGGCAAAGCGTTCGGCCACGTCCTCGCTGACGGTGAAGTGGCACGGCCCGATACCCGGCCCGATGCCGACGACGATATCCGACGGACTGCTGCCGTACCGGTTCTGCAGCTGACGGACCGTCGCCGCGGGAATGCCCTGGTGCAACGACCGCCAGCCCGCATGCGCCAATCCGACGGCCTGGCGCTTGGGGTCATAGAAGTAGAGTGGCAGGCAGTCGCCCACGGTCACCGCCAAGAACGTCTGCGGCGTGACGGTGACCAGTCCATCGGTATCGCGGACCGCCGTTCCCCGATCGGCCGCCGTGACCACCGCAACCGCTGCCCCATGAGCCTGCTTGCAGCGCACGGCGTTTGCCGCCGTCAGGCCGAGGGCCGCAAAGTAGCGCCGGAAATTCTCGATCACCTGCGTCTTCCGCGACGGGTCGGCCGCCGCCGTCATCGTGCCGTCCTGCCGCGCGGACAGAGTTGCCACCAGCCGCGGGTAGGCGGCGAAACTTGCGAACAGCGGATTGGCCATGGGACTAACTGGTCGCGTTCACCAGCGAGCTGATGACGAACGCGGCAATGGCATAGGCCGCAAAGACGATGGCCAACCCGACGACGCCCGCCGTGATGACCTTCTTGCCACCCGCCGCCTGGTCCTCATTACCGCCCGCCGTCATGTACTTAAACCCACCGTAGAAGATGCCGACGACCGCGATCAGGCCCAGGAACCCGAACAGGATATTGATAATGAGCATGATGGTCGTCCGCAGGTCCTGGGTGCCCCACCCGACGATGGTGGAATACGACAATCCCTGGTTGACCGTCGTGCTCAATTGAGCGAGCGCCGGCTTGGCGAACGGCAGGGCGGCAACGATTGCCGCCGCACGGGTACGGATGCGCATAGTGCGAATTAGGTTACGCCCGGGACGTTAGTAGTGGTGCCCCGGGGAAAATCATTGTCCAACGTAGCCGCATCCTCCTCCGACAGCTGCCAGCCCAGCGCGCCCAGGTCTTCCGCCAGGTGCGCAGGATTGGACGTCTTCACCAGCGCGACGACGTTTCGCTTGCTGATGACCCAGTTCACGGCCACCTGCGCGGGCGTCTTGCCGTACCGGGCGGCCAGGTCGTCCAGCAGCCGCTGGCCCCCGCGGGACAGCTCGCCGTACTTGCCGATGGGCCGGTAGGCCGTCACCAGGACCCCCTGCGCGCGGCAGTATTCCAAAGTTCCGTTGTCCTCGTACGCCCGCGCCACCAGGCTGTAGTGGATCTGGTTGGTCGCCACGCCGGAGCGGGAATGGCGATTCGCTTCCTGCAGCAAGGGGACGTCAAAATTGCTAACGCCAATAAAGCGGATCAGCCCCTGCTGCACCAATTCATCCAGCGCGCCCATGGTTTCAGCCAGTGGGACATTCGGATTTGGGCCATGAATGAGGTACAGGTCCAGGTAATCCACCCCCAGCCGGCGCAGACTGCCGCGGCAGGCGGCATGCACGTCATCAGGCCGCAAATGGTTCGGATAGACCTTGGAGGCGAGAAAGATTTGGTCGCGCGGCATATCGGCGATGGCCTCGGCGACCAATTCCTCGCAATGGCCCTCGGCGTACGCCTCGGCCGTATCAACGTGGCGCAAACCCGCCGCCAGCGCCGCCCGGATGCCGGCAATGTCGCGCGCATCGTCGTTGCCGGGGTTGCGCTGCAGTTGGCCGCCCATCTGATAGGTGCCAAACCCCAGGGCGGGCAGGGCAAGCAATTTCCCCTGCTTGAGGGGAATATCGTACTCCATAGCTAACCCTCCTCGCCCAGCCAATGCACCAAACGGCGCACCATGCGGCGCGGCAGCACTCGCGTCAAAAATACGCCAAGCTTGTTCCGGAATAGCGGCACGACGACCGCTTTCCCCGCCAGCATCCCGGCAACTCCGACCCGCGCCACGACCGCCGGGTCGGCCAGATGTCCGCGCATCAGCCGCAGGTGGTGAAGGTTGGCTCGCTCCTGGAATTTCGTGCGGGTCGGACCCGGGCACAAGACAGTTACGGTCACCCCCGAACCGCGCAGCTCCTCGTGCAAGGCTTCGGAAAATGACAAAATGTACGCCTTGGTCGCGTAATAAACGGCCATCAACGGGCCGGGCTCGAACGCGGCCGTTGACGCGACGTTAAGGATGCGGCCGGACCCGCGCGACAGCATCGGCCCAAGCAGCAGCTTGGTCAAGCGCGTCAGGCCGAGCATGTTGAGCGACATCATTTCCAGCTCCCGCTGCCAATCGGTCGCCGCAAAATAGCCGTGCACCCCGAACCCGGCATTATTGACCAGGGCATCCACCCGGACGCCGTGGTACTCCAATTCGCGGCACACCTCGATGGGGCCGGTCGGCAGCGACAGGTCGGCCGGAATGACCATCGCCTCTACCCCCGTACTGGTGGTCAATTCCGCCGCCCGCAGCAGCAAGACGTCCTCATGGCGGGCGACCAGCACAAGATTGAACCCGTCATGGGCCAGCTCGCGCGCCAAAGCAAACCCTATCCCGCTGGATGCGCCGGTCACCAGCGCCGTTTTCCGTTCCGCCGCATCGAAGAACATAGGAATGTTCGCATTGTACCACACCGGCGGCAGCACGCGTTGACAAATCGCTTATTTTAGGGTACCGTACGTCTTCCGCTGGTTGGGGGCAGCGGCGTTCTTTTCCACAAAAAAGTACGCAGTTTGCCCAGGTTACCGTTGTTGTTCGGCCCAATTCCACAAGGAGGCGCTCATGCCCAAGTTCCGACGTTCCCAGAACCGCACCAAGGTCATTCCCCTGCCGCTGTCCATCGGCGGCTGGTGCCTGGTCAACCCCGGCGGCGACCCGTTCGGCGACGCCGTGCGCGCGCCCACCCTGACCGACGGTCTGCGCGCCTGCCGCGATGCGGGCATCACCCACGTGTCGTTCCACGACCGCGACCTGTACCCCGACGACGCCCCGCAGGAGATTATCGACGAAAAGGTCGACCAGGTCCTGCGGCTGCTGGAGGACAGCGGGTTGAAGGTGCTCTGCTTCACCACCAACCTGTTCTCCAACCCGTGCTTCCGCTCCGGCGCGTTCTCGTCGCCCATTCCCGCGGTGCGCCAGGCAGCCATCGTCAAGGGCTGCCGGTCGGTCCATGCCGCGAAGCGGCTGGGTGCCCTCAACATCATCTTCTGGGGCGGCCGCGAAGGCACTGAGGTCTTCGAGCAGGACAGCGGCGAAGGCGTGCGCAACTACCTGCTGGGCGCGCGCGCCGTCATCGTCTACGCCATCGCCCAGGGCTACCAGGGCACCTTCACCTTCGAGCCGAAGGTCTACGAGCCGCGCTTCCATTCGTTTGCGGCCACCGGGGCTGCGATGGGCTCCGGGATCCGCGAGTTCTTCCCCGAAACGGAGCTGGCGGCCCGGGTCAAGATCAACCCGGAGTACCCGCAGCACGTGGCGATGCTGGGGCTGAACCCCGCCATCGAGCTGGGTCAGCTCCTCGAGGAGGACCTGCTCGGTCCGTGCATCCACTTCGGCGGGCAACCGCCGTGCCGCATGGACGCGGACTTCGCGCCGGGCCTGGGCGGTTCTCCGACCGACGACTTCCACGTCTGCAAGCTGCTCCACGATGCGACGTACCGCGGGTTCGTGGAGTTCGACTGCCGTCCGCTGCGCACCTCGGCGTCCGAGCACGCCATCCGCCTGTTCGCGCGCCAATGCGTCGCCTACTGGCGGCAGCTGGAGCAAAAGGTCGTAACCTTCCGCCGCGACCCCATCATCCGCGCGCTGCAGGCCGAGATCTTCGGCGAACCCATCGCGCAACTGGAGGACGTGCTGACGGTGACGATGCCCAACGCTGCGGCCGACAGCAACGTCGTCATCGACGCGGTCAACCGGCTGCCCATCCGCACCTTCGCGGAGACGGCGGCCATCGACACGGACGCCATCGAGGCGTTCGGCTACCGCGTGCAGCAGATCGTCTGCGGCACCCACCGTGAAGGCGCAACGATGTTCTGCGGCACCAGGTGGGCCGCAGCCCAGGCCAAGACGGCTGATGCGCCCGTCGAGTCCGAGGCCGAAGAGGCCAGCAACTGACGGCTCGCGCTCTCCGCTCCGTTCTTCAACCGATACGCCGGAGGAGTCACCTGACTCCCCCGGCGTTTTTTTTATTTCCACGCCCCCGCAGCAAGGGAGCATGCGACCGACGGCGAGGAGGGCGCGGGAATAACCCCGCCAAAATCTTGCCGTTTTCAGCCGTTTGGCCGCTGATCTAGGGGGGCGGCAGAGAACCCAAGCGGAGCGCGCGGCCGAATAGGCCTCCCCGCTGTGGGCGCAGCGCTCCGCCGTTGAACAACCCCGCAAGATTGGGCGGGATTTTCAAGCTCGTACAAATTTTCCCCATGCGTAAGGTGAGACTAAAAACTACTCAAGCCCGTGAACTCCATCACGCGATACCGCAGCATCTGCCACACCGAATCCTGGCGGTACGTCGCGTACCCCGTGCTGAAACGGTCCTGTCGGGCGTTCCCCCACACCAGATCAAAAAGATCTTGGGCTTGCCGCAGCGGCTGCGCGTCCTGGCTGCCGCCGACCACGACGCTGGTTTCCAGATTCAGGTCGCGCAGGTTCCGTTTGGTCCAGTTGGCTGAGCCGACCACCATGCTGGCCGAGCCGTCGGTTTTTCTGATGAGTAGCAGCTTGTCGTGCGCCTGCTCCCCGTGAGTGTCATACCACTGCACGAACAACCGCGCCGTACTGTGCAGCATCAGCTCCGACGCCACCGGTCGGTTGGGAATGCCGTTCTTGATGCGACCAAAGGCGTCCTTGTTGGGGTCGAGCAGCAGCCGCACGATGGCGCCGCGCTTGGACGCGGCCACCAGCGCCTTGATGATCGAACGGTCGGAAAAATAGAAAATGAACGCATCCACCTGGTCGCCGGGACCGGCGGTGCCCAGCTGCCGCTCCAGAGCGTCGGCGATCTTTCCCTCGGTCACGACCTGCAGGCTGACCATGGAACTGGTCGCCGCCGTTGCCTGCCCGTCGGCTAAGCTGGCCTGCGCGAGTCCGGCGACGTCCACGCCGAACGGGGTGCCGGAAAACCTCCCAACGGCCGCCTCGCTGGCCAAAAGCTCCTTCCAGGGCCCGCCGGTGAATTGCAGCGCGATGTTGCTGTGGCCGGAGCTGGCCGAATGCGGATTCCATGAGGTTACCAGCGACACTGCGTCGCTGCCGCGGTCGGCAATGAGCACCTTGCGGTGATTGGCTTTGAAATTCAGCATCGCGAGCCACGCGCGCAGGTTGACTTTGCCCCCGCGGTCGAAGGGATTGGGCAGCCACGACCACCCCGGCTGGTTGCCCAGGAATCGGACGCTTGGCCGCCAAAACCCGGCGTACAGCGGATTGGGGTCGCGCAGCTTATTCAGGTCGGTGGTCACGACCGTGACCCCGGCTTGCTGCAGCCGGGCAAGCTCGGGCGAGACTGTGCCGCCATAGACCGTGTTGATAGGGTCGGTGAGAAACACCAGCAGCACGCCGGGGTCGGCGCGGCGCTTCTCCAGCAGCGCGGCGGTCAACTCGGCCGTCAGGTCGCGGTGGATTTCCCCTCCCGTGCCCCGGAATTGGTTGAACAGGAAAAAATCCATCACCACGAAACGCTTGGCTTCGCGGATCGCGGCAAGCACCTGGTCAAATATCTCCTGGCGCGAGAAGCGCTGCCCGCCGGCATCAACGCCGGTCACATCGGCGAGCAGGGACACATTGCGGGCCGGCACCTGGTAGGCGCGACTTTCCATGCTGACGCCCGACGGCAACGGCTTGTAGCGGGCGTACACGGCACTTCCAGCCCAAATGGCAAGCAAGAGCAAGAGTATGCGCCGGCGGCGCTGGCGGTTTGTCCCCTCGTCAAACCAACTCATAGTACTGCTCATTGTAGCAGGCATCTGCGACGGCGCGAACTGTTCTGAATATTGGCTCAATATATTGACAAATGAACAATAATATGTTATTATTAATAATTGGCTGTTTTTTCCGAAATCGAACCTTTCCAACCTCTCGGAGGAAAAACCGTGAACTGGACCGCCTGTTTCCTGACGGCAGTGTTTGGCGCCTACCTGCCGATGCTCATTTCCTGGCGCGAAAATACGCTCCTGAAAAGGAGCGACCTACCCGAGCTGCGGCTCACCTTCTTCCACCACTGGGGTGTGTGTGTTGCCGATGCGCTGCTCTTGCCGCTCATCAACGGCGTCATCTGGGACCATCTGCAGTGGCTTGCGTGGCCAACGCTTCCAGTCGCCATCGCGCTCGCCGCCACCCTGACGTGGCTGTGCCACCGGAGCTGGTGGCCTAACCCGCACGCCCCGGTCTACGGCCTGCATTTTCCCGGCCACCACGGCTCGGGGGGAAACCAGCACCGCTGGTGGCGCGATCTGAGCATCGCGGGATGGCTCCATATCTTCTTTATGGGCGCCCAGCTGCTGCTGTTCGGGATCTACGTCCGCTCCGCGGTCCCCGCCTACGCGGTCTGGACAACGGCAGCGCTGATGGCCGTGTTCCCGTTCGCGGCGGTATTCCAGCCCAGCTGGGCCGTGCATCGCCGCATCGACGGCGGCGCGTGGCTCGCAGCCTACGGGATATGGGGCTTCACCGCCCTGGTCACCGCGGACAAACTCGGGTTCCTCTCCTAGCACCTTGCGCAACGCCCTCGGCATCTCTGCTGAGGGCGTCTCTTTTTGCCTCGGGGGACCGGCTCAGGAAACAAGGGTGCCGCTGAATTTTTTTCCCGCCAAGAATGATCGCAAATTTGCCAAGTTGCTACCCCGCATGATGACCAAACGGATGCCGCGCGACCTAGCCAGCTTGGACGCGACCGGGTCGAACGGCACGTGCGCACCCGGCTTCCAGACACCGCCGACAATGCGCTTGAACGCAGGCCAGGAGAGCGACGGCAAGGGTTTCGCGCCCTTGAACCGCTTGGGGTCGCGGTCGTAGACGTAGTCGATATTCGAAAGATTCACCACCGTGTCCACACTGAACGTCATTGCCGCCAGGACCGCATCTTTGTCGGAACTGCAGCCGGGTTTCCAGCCTGAGCCGATGATGATCTTCTTGCCCGTGCGGATCTTTTTCGTGGGATTGTAGAGCAGCTGGTGCTCGGCGTCCTTGCCGAACACGTCGCGCACCAGCCACGCGTTGAGTTTGGTCGCCTCAATGCCCAGCCAGTCCAGCTCGGTGGAGGTCACTTTCGGATTGAGCCGACGCACGGCATTGACGTACTCGCGCGCGGTGTTGCCCCCGCCGCAGACGATGATGGCGCGGTTCCCGCCCCGCACATAGCGCAACACGACCCGCCGGAACCCCGCGAGGAACTTCGCATCAACGCCGTCAGGGGTGATGAGCGACCCGCCCAGGGAAAAGACGATGGTCTTCATGGAACTTGGAACATGAAACTTGGAACAAGCGGAACAACTAAAATTGTTCCCTGTTCCATGCTATGGGTTTCAAGATATCACCAGCCAAACAGTTTCCCCACCTCCTCGGCCGTTTCGCGCTTGCGCGCGACGATGAAACGGTAATTCCACTTTTCGGGCGTTATGGAGTTGCACAACCATAACCTAATACCCCTCCACCACCTACCACAGCTACTCCGTAGCTCTCGTTACCCATTGGATAGTTCGTAAATGGTTCATAACTACTGCAAACACCACGCAGCTTACCTAGACCGGTTTCTAACTGATTTGCTTTAAGCAACTCTAGCTGATCAGCCGATAACGTACACGTCCCTTGACACTCAGAGCTTGAACCACATGCCTTACCACCATCGGTTGTTGGCATACCACAAAATCCACTGCTATTCACTAAACACCAAGACCAGCGCCCTCCACGCAGCTGGCATGATATCTCTGGGGTTCTTTCGGGTAAAACCGCTGCTACGATGCCGAGCGAAACTATGACTACGCCAATGATCCCGAAAATTATGATAAATCGTTTCATAAAGCGACAGCTTGATAAATCATTTTGAATTTTGCCCTGTCATTTTGCACTTTGACTTTTGCATTATGATTTTCCAATCCCCCTCACCCCAACCCTCTCCCGCAAGGGGAGAGGGAAAATATTTTTAAAGCCGGAACCCGGCAAGGAAAGCTCGGTCGATGCCGTCAGGGGCAATCAGCGACCCGCCGAGGGAAAAGATGATGGTACTATGGTTCATTATTATGGAATCTGACAGCTATATCTTAATGGCTGATCTCGTGTCGAAATAATTCTACAAAAAATTCTTTCGGGCTCAATATAATTATACTTACTGCAAAGACCATGAATATTTTCACTTTGTTGCGGGGTCACCTTACTACCGTCATTGTATAAATCGATCTGATCTGGTGAAAGTATACAGAAAGCTTCGCATTCATCTTCCCCACGACATATCTTTCCCGCATCAAAAGTTGGGAAAATGCACCGTTTTTCACCGTCGCTTGTGTATGTGACCCACCTCCCGCCTAGCCAAAAACATTGCCGCCCTTCCCGACCTAAGGATATCGCCAGCAGAAGCGAAAAAACTGCTACCAATAAAACCGTAGTGGTGATAAAAGCAACGACTACAATCAAAATAAACTTTCGTCGTTTCATAGAGCTTTGTACAAAATCATCATTTTCTCATTTTGTCTGTCATTTTGCATTTTGACTTTTGCATTTTCATTCACCAGCCAAACAACTTCCCGACCTCCTCGGCCGTTTCGCGCTTGCGGGCGACGATAATGTGGCCGTTCTCGGCGATGATCTTGGCCGGCGACGACAGCAGGCAGTGGTGGGACGCTAGCGGGTCCTGGTAGGCACCAGAGTCCAGGAAGGTGACATACAACGGCTCGGCCGTGCTGGATGGATCAAAATCCGGCAGCAGCACGTAGCTGTTCTGGCCGGTGTACTTGTCGTCGGAATCGCAGGAGCTGCCCGCCAGCCACGTTTTGACCAATTTCTTGGATTCCAGGTGCGCGGTCGGCAGCACGTGCCACTTCTGGTGGATGGCCCAGGTGTCCAGCAGGTCGTTCATGAAACTGCCATCGATGACGTACCACTTCTTGGCCGTACCCTTGGCGATGGCCTTGGAATCAATAACCTTGTAGATGGTGACTTGTGCCGGCGCCACAATGTAGCGCCCCCACTCCACCGTCAGGTTGGGGTGCGGGATGCCGTTGCGGTCGGCGAATTTCTTCATCATCCGCAACATCTGGCCGGCGAGGTTGGCGACCGAATAGCCGACCTTGCGGTCGTACGGGATGGGCATGCCGCCGCCGATATCGATGGTATCCAGGGTCGGGTTGATCTTCTTGAGTTTGGTGAACACCTTGAGCGCGTAGCGCAACGGCTGCAGGATGTCGGCCTGCTTTTCGATCTGCGAGCCGACGTGGTAGTGCAGGATCTTCAGATTGCGCATGCGGCCCAGGTGCAGCAGCTCCGATTCCGAGAAACCGAAGCGGTCCACCTGCTTGTCCCACCGCGAGTCCACCGTTACCTGCGGCGGAATGTCCAGGCGTACGCCGATGTCGTACCGGCTCTGCCCGAACACGCCCACTTCGTTCGGACCCTCGATGATCGGCATGACGGACAGGCCGCGATGCTGCAGCTCGTCGATGAGCCGGATGTACTTGTCCGTCTTTGGTCCGTTGCACAGGATCTTGATCTTGGGGTTGAACGTTGCCTGCTCCCACAACCGCTTGACCAGCCAGAGCTCATTGGCCGACCCCGTTTCCAAATTGGCGCCCTCCGACACCAGCGGCATAACCACTTCCTTGTTCTGGTTGACCTTCATCGGGTAGTGGTAGGAAAACCGCCCGCGGTACTTGAGCGCCTTGATCTGGGCATTGAACAGGTCCAGCAGGTCCTCCAGCCGTTCTTCCAGGATGAAAGGAAAAACAACCTCCAGCGGCGTGCCGAATTTCTCGGCCAGGTAGCGGAGATTGTACTGGTTGTTGCCCTCGCGCACCAGCAGGTCACCCTTCTTGTCTACGTCGAAGTACTGGGTGTTGAACTCCCGCATGCCCAGTTTCCAAAAACGTTTTCTGTTCATACCGTCAGCGCAGGTATTTCGCCTTGGCGGCGACGTGCTCGTCGTGCGTGCGCGAGTAAATCACGGTGCCGTCGGGCGTGGTTAAATAATAGAGGTAAGGGGATGGCTCGGGATCGAGCGCGGCGCGGATGGCCGAAAGCCCCGGGTTGTTGATCGGCCCGGGCGGCAGTCCGCGATGAATGTAGGTATTGTACAAGCTTTCGGTGCGCACGTCATCCAGGGTCGGGCTGGCGCGCTTCTTGCCAGTGACGTAGTTGACGGTGGCGTCGGACTGCAGCGCCATGCCGATCTGGAGCCGTCGCGCGAAGATGCCGGCCACCTTGCGGCGGTCGGGGCCATCGGGCACTTCGCGCTCGATGATGCTGGCAAACGTCAGCACCTCATGCAGCGTTTTACCCCGGCGGGAAATTTCCGCCCGCAGGTCGGGGGTCAGCTTGCGGCCGAAATTGTCCAGCATCTTGCGGACGATGTCCTCGGGGGTCGCATCGGCGTAGACCCGGTAGGTATCCGGGAACAAATAGCCCTCCAGGTCGCGGTCGGACGGCCGGCTGGAAAGGAAATCATACTCGCCCCACCAAACGGCCTTGCGGGAAACGACGGCAGAAAACTCCTCAGGGACCGCGGCGCGCTGGGTCTCCAGGTATTCGCCAAGCTCCTGATTGCTCCAGCCCTCCACGATGGTCAGGGTGCGCTCCTCGCGCGAAACCCGCGCGGTTAACCGGGACAGCACTTGTCGCAGGGTCAAATTCCTGGGCAGCCGGTACTCCCCCGCCTGCAGCCGGTCATCCTGGCCGGTAAGGTAGGCGTAGGCTTCGAACATCCAGCGGTCGCGGATGAGCCCGGCCTGTTGCAGCTGGGCGGCGATAGCCGAGGAGCTTTGCCCGGATTCGATCGTAACGCCGGCCAGCGTTGCATCGCGGGATGCCGCCTGGTTGAAACGCAGCCACACAAAGCCCGCGCTTCCCGCCACTAGCAGAAGGACCGCCAGGAGGACAAATCGCAACCAGGGCCGGCGTCGGGGCACAGCGAAGGGATCAGTCATTGCTTGCGGGGTTTGCGCCACTCGCGCTGCACCTGCAGGTAGCGTTCCGCCGTGCCGGTATCGAACCACTGGCCCTCCCCGCGATGACCATAGAGCAGCCCCGCCTTCGCCAAGGCCGGGTACACGTCATACTCGTTCATCACCACCGACTTGGAGGGAACGTACGCGAACGCGGCCGGGCTGAGGATGGCGTAGCCGGAGTTGATCAATGTGCTGGGGGCCTGCCCGCGCGCCGGTTTCTCGACGAATTCAACGATCCGATCGCCCTCGAGCCGCACCACACCGTACGCGGACGGATCATCAACCTGGTGTAACCCGATCGTCGCGGCTCCGCCATGTGCGCGGTGGCACGCCATCATCGCCCGCAGGTCAGTGGAAAAAAGATTGTCGCCGTTGATAAGGTAAAAGTCATCGGCGGGGATGCGGCCGGCTTCGCGGAGCATCAACAGCGGCCCGGCCGTCCCGCGGGGCGTCGTTTCGTGCAAAAAACTCAGCTTGACGCCCACGTCGCGGTTGGCAAAATGTTCGCGCACTTTGTCGCCCATATGGCCGGTGGAAAGCACGACCTCATCCACGCCAGCCGCTTTCAGGAGCTCAATGACGTGTTCCAGCAGCGCCTTACCCTGGACGGGGATGAGCACTTTGGGCATGTGGTCGGTCAGCGGTCGCAGGCGCTCGCCTTTGCCGCCAGCCAAAATGATCCCGAGCATATACGGAGTATTGAGTATTCAGTATCTGGTATTAAGGCTACACCGACCGCAACCGAAACGCCGCTCAATATACTAGATACTCAATACTAAATACTTACTTCCCCTCAATCAACGGCACAAACAGAAATCCAGGGTAAATCGTGGTGTTGTACTCATCCTTCGCTCTGCGCACGATGAGCCGCAGGTCCTCGTCCTGCGTCGGGATGACCATGCGGCCGCCAACCTTGAGCTGGGAACGCAGCGCCGACGGGACCTCGGCGGCAGCGGCGGCAACCTGAATTCTATCAAACGGAGCGTGCTCGGCAAGCCCCAGCGTCCCGTCGCCGCATACCATCGTCACGTTGGCATACCCGTACTTGGCGACGTTGCCCTGCCCGAACCGCTGCAGGTCCGGGATGCGCTCCACCGCGTACACCTGCCCCGCCGGACCGACCAAGTGCGCTAGCAACGCCGTGGACCAGCCCGAGCCCGAACCGACATCCAGCACGCGGTCGCCCGACCGCACCGCCAGTAATTGCAGCATGAACGCGACGGTCATCGGCTGCGAAATGGTCTGGCCGCCGCCGATGGGCAGCGGCGCGTTGACGGCCGACTCCATCTCCATGCCGGGAGGCAAAAAATCCTCCCGCCGAACGCGGCGGAAGGCCTGCTGCAGCGCCGGGTCGGAAAGGTACCCTTCGGCGACCAGCGCATCCACGAGACGGTCGTAGGCTGATTTACCCATACCCCGTAGGACAACGGTCAAATACGTATCCTCGCGTAACCAACGATAATAGTTTTTTGTCCATGCTTCCGCCCTCCCTGGCAGTCCGTTGCACTACGGGGCATACGGAGCAAGCCAAGGCAGCAAGAGCAGCAGGACGCCCGCGACTGCCAAACGATAGTAGGCAAAAATATTGAGCGGCGCATGCTTCACAAAGCGGAGCAGAAACCCTATCGCCCACCAGCCCGACACCAGAGCGACGACGAACCCTACCGCCAGCGGGAACAGCTCCTCCAGCGGCAGCGCCCCGGCAGTCGAAAGCTTCTTCACCCCAGCCCCAAGCACGACGGGCACCGACAGGAGGAAGGAGAATCGGGCCGCGGCCTCGCGCTGCAACCCCTGGCGCAACCCTGCTATAATAGTGATACCCGAACGGGAAACGCCGGGGATGAGGGCAAGCGCCTGGGCGCAACCGATGACAAGCGCGTCCTTCATCTTGACGGAATCCATCGTACGGGTGGGCCGTAGGTAGCGCTCGGCGGCGATCATCAGCAAAGCGACGACGGCCAGCGCGACGGCAACGCTCCCGACGCTGCGGAAGGTGGCGGCCAGCCAGTCCTCGGCCAAGGCGCCAACCAGCGCGGCGGGAACGGAGCCTGCAAGCAGCAGCCCGCCGAACCGCGCTTCGGGAGACCACGGACCGCGCCGCAGGACGGCGAGCGCCATCGCCCGAACAAGGGAAAGCAGCTCCTGCCGGAAGAAGCCGACGACCGCAATGGCCGTTGCCAAATGCAGGGCGACATCAAAGGTGACGTCATCCTCCACGGAGAATTTGGTCAGCGCGTGCAGCACCACCAAGTGCCCGGAGCTGGAGACCGGCAGAAATTCGGTCAGCCCCTGTACCAGCCCGGCCAATGCGGCAATAAGAATATTCATTCGCGTAGCGTAGCAACTCTATGGGGTACACCCCGCTCATCATTCCGCTCGTCGTCGCGGTTTTGGCGCAGATCGTCAAACTTTCGGTGGACAAGATCAAGGGCAACTTGAACCTGAAAAATATCTGGCTGTCGTACGGCGGCATGCCCTCGGCGCATACGGCGTTCGCGGTATCGGCGGCAACGGTCGCCGGACTGTGGGAAGGCTGGGACTCACCGCTCTTTGCGGCTTGCGTCGTCTTCACGCTCATCATTATGCGCGACGCCGTCACCTTCCGCAACTACATGGGACAGCAGGGCCGCCTCTTCAACGCCTTGGTGGAAAAACTCCCGCCCGCGCAGCGTCCCGGGCTTCCCCGCTTCATGGAACGCGTCGGCCATACCGTCGGCGAAGTGGCGACCGGTGCGGCGTTCGGGGTCGCGCTGACGCTGCTACTGGACTGGCTCTGGCGCTGACGAGCAAAGAACGAAAAAGAATTATGGCGCCCTCGCGGCGCCATTGTTTTTTTGCCGTCCCCATGCTAGCGTGGCGAACGGTTGCTCCGTTCTTTCCTCAACCCCGTTGCCGAGGTACATCATGTCTGACTCCCGATATGAAGACTCTCCCGACGAGCCCGAGAACGACGTGGAATACGAAGAAAGATGGGATGACGGCGGTGACGAGGATCCAGTTCTCGACCCCATCCCCTGGGCGCTCTTGCTCGGAATTCTCTGCATCTTGCTCGGGATCATTATCGGCGGCCTCTATATGCTCAGGTACGCCAAGTAGTGCGCCCATGCTCCCCGATATTTCCCTCGTCACCCGACGAGGGCTTTTTTATTTCTTACACTCGGTACCTGGTAAATCTTGACATTTTTTAAAAAAAATGATATTATACTTTTTCGTTCAGAACCTTGAAAACACGTTACTCCGCATTGCGGAAGAAAGGACTGCCATGTTCAGTACGTTCATTCGCGCGCCCCTGTGGTTCGTGCTCGCGATGCGTTTCGCCGTCATCCCCCTGACCATGGGGACGCTGGTGCTGGCCGGTTACGCCGATACGGCAGCGCTCACGGCTGTTGGCCTGACCCTCCTCTACGGCATTCTGGCGCTGCTCAGCCACATCTACCACCTGGACATCCCGGCCTACCCCGACTGGCACCACAAGGCCGAGACGATCTCGGCCGGCGCGACGGCGGTGTTCGCCATCTGGCTGGTGCCGCGCTACCTCAGGATGGACCTGCTGGCCGCGGTAATGACCCTGGGTTGCGGCATCATCTGCGGCATTGCCGCAGTCAGTCTTCGGCGGTCGATGAAAAGCACCCCCCTTCTGCACTGGAACACCTTGGTGTTCCTGACGCCCGGAGCGCGCAACAGCCGGTTTTCGTCCGTGCGCGCCGCCATCATGCTGCTGGACCCCGTACGGCGGGCGTTTGTCGTACTCACGGTGGCGGCGACCTGCAACGTGCTGCAACGGCTCACGTACAGCCTCCAGGGCGTCAGCGGCTTCCGCAGCCAGGATGCGCGATGGGCGATGTTTATGCTCACCATCGCCTACGGCATGCTCGTACTGCTGTGGTGCGTCCAGTTCCACTGGCTCAGCTCCGTCGACCGGATACTCGCCCGCATCACCGCCCCATGGCGGCGCATTGCGCCCTGACCGGCATCGCCGGACCGTCCGACCACCCGCCTCGAATTCTGGAGCAATTCGGGGCGGTCTTTTTTTATTTCTGGCAACACGGGCAGTAGTGCGTGCCGCGCTGGCCAACGACCGTTTTGACGATGGGGGTTTTACAGCGCCGGCACGGCTTCCCTTTTCGGCCATAGACGTTGAGGAACGGCGCCATGTACCCGGATTGCCCATTGACCCGCCGATACGTATCCCGGGTCGTTCCCTTGTGGCGCAGGGCCAGCTGCAGCACGCGCGGAATGCAACGGTACAATATCCGCAGATCGTTCTCGCGAATCGTGCGCACGCGGCGGGTCGGGCGCAGGCGGGCGCAAAAACAGCTCTCATCGGCGTAGATGTTGCCTACGCCCGCGATGCGTTCGGCATCCATCAGCACCTGTTTAATGGTCCGGTTGGGATAGCGGTGAGCCGCGCGGGCGAACGCCTCCCAGGTATAGGCCCCCGATAGCGGCTCCATGCCGAGGTGGGCGGTCAGCTCATGTAAACCGTCGGCATCCACCAGCTTCACCCAGCCGAACTTGCGCTGGTCGTTGAAGTACAGCGTGCCGCCGCTGCGGAAACGGAAGATGACGTGCGTGAAAATGTTCGGCAGCACGCCGAGGTTGGGAATGGGATGCCCGCCGGACACCGTGCGGCCCGAGCGCGGGACGAATACCAGTTGCCCGGTCATTTTCAAATGGAACACCAAGTACCGCTGTCCGGGCAGCTCGCATACCAGCATCTTGGCCCGGCGCTTGACTGCCAGAATTTTTTTCCCGGCAAGTTCGCGCCGGAGCGCGGCTGCCGACGGGTGTGCCATCTTGGGCACACGCACCTCCACCGCGCGCAGGGTTTGCACGAGCAGGCGGCGTTGCAGCTCGCGACGGATGGTTTCCACCTCCGGCAGTTCCGGCATACCCCGTAGGACAACGGTCGAACAAAAGGTGTTCGTGCATGACGTTATGATACCACTCGCTGCATTCGTCTTCCCAGTGAGTCCGTTGTCCTACGGGGCATACCCGGGAGTACAATGGTCAACAGCAACTGGGCGCTCAAGTACGAAGTACCGAAAAAACGAAGCAAGGGTATCGCGAATATACTAGGACCATTGTACTACCGGGCATACTTCTTGGCACCACGCGGTTCCTCATGCTACGGTGCGTATACCCGTTCCCCTTGCCAGTTTGAAATGCCTGGGGGTCCTTGAGGGGCACTTGACCGGACGTTTGTTCGGATACCCCCAGGGCCTGGAAGTTGGCAACGTCAATATCCGCGGAGGTGATTTGGCGCCGGGGAACAATGGGTGGGGTGTGACGCATGCTGCGAAACACCCCTTTTTTTGTTTCCTCGCGTCTTCCACAGGTTCTCCACCGTCCATGCACCGACAAGCCGTTGACCCCGCCGGCGGCGCGGGCTACCCTGCGTGCAGATGATGTTCCGGCGACCCGGGTACTAGTGTGGAGGCGACGAACGTTTTTCGCGGCGATGGCAGCCTTCGGGCTCCCACCAAAATCCGCGGACTCTGTTCGCACATCGGTCGCTCGCCATGAGCGTATCGCGCCTGCTCTGCAGGGATACCCATCGCGAAGCCTACTTCGCCCCACGCATGGCGCCGCCCGCGCCGACCATTATCGAGGGCCCGAGCTCCGCTCGCGGCCCTTTTTCTTTTTGTCTTGACAACGAGGGACCCGCAGGCCTAAGGTGTCGGGCAGATGGTGTTCTTTCCGCGAATGTCGCCGTCGGTAACTTGTGGGTCGGCTGGCAGAGGCAGTGACGCTGCGTCTCCTGGACGCATGAGAGGGCGTTGCCGCCCATCCGTACTGCCTTGGAGAATCCTAGGTTTCTCCAGCTGATCCGCCCGCTCTCTGGCGGGCCACACGGCGCCGGGGCTACTTCGCCCCCGGTATCAGCAACCGACCGAGTTGCTCTCTGCGGTATTCAACGTATCGAACATTGTCGGAGGGGCTGTCGTCCGCGGCCCCTCCTTTTTCTTTACAAAAAAACGGCGCGGTGCGCAGCCGAGCGCCAGCTACTTACCTACCGCCCTACCGACTACCTACTGGTCTTACAGCCACTTGCGCCAGACGAAAACGCCGAAGGTGCCGAGCGACGAAATGACCATCAGCGCAGCGATGAGATTGAAGGCGTTGGGGTCCTCGGCGTACGGCAGCCGCACGTTCATCCCGTAAATGCTGGACACGAGCAGCGGCACCGTCAGGATGACGGTCATGGAGGTCAGGAATTTCAGGGTCTTGTTCAGGTTGTTGGAAAGGATGGTAGAGTACGCCTCGCGGATGTTGGTGATGGAATGGATGCTCTCCTGGCAGAATTTCAGGACTTGGTTGGCGTCCACCAGCAGGTCCTGGATGAGGTCCTGGTCGTGCTCCACCAGGGGCACCACTTTGCCGGAGGCGATGCGCTCGTAGACGGCGACGTTGGACAGCAACGACGCGTTGAAATCGTTGAGCACCTCCTCGTGCTCCACCAGATTGACGATGTCGCGGTTCCGCAGCTGGCGCAATTGGACCCGCTGGCGCGACACGCTTTTGGCGATGGCCTTGATATGCAGGTAGAACGCCCGCACGATCTCGTTGAAGACGTAGATGAGAAATTTTGACTTTTCGGTCGTGAATACGTCCAGACGCTTGGCGACGAACCGGTTGAGGATGGGCGTGTCGTGGAGCGAAATGGTCACCAGGTACGACCCGGTGGTGATGATGGTCAGCGGCCGGGTGTCGATCTTGCCGTGGCGCTCCACTGGCACGCGGATGTAGACATACAGGGTGCCATTCTCCTGCTCGACGCGGGGCAGCTCGTGCGGGTCCGCGCTGTCCTCGAGCAGGTCCCGCGACAGCTCGCAGCGTTCCGCCAGGGCGTCCAGCTCGTGCGCGGTCGGCGCGACGGCGTTGACCCAGCTGCCCACCTCAAGGTGGTCCAGCGTCCGCAGCTCGGTCTCCTTCTCCGTTTTTTTGAAGATCTGGATCATAAGGTTGGGCTCATGGGCCGTTGGTATGCAAAATGGGAGCGGCAATATGCCGGTTCCCTGCCTACAGTGTAATCGTTCACCCCGCAAGCGTCAAAACCTCCCCAAAACAAGGTCACCCTTGACAGGATCAAAAAATTTTGCCAGCATTTGGGTACTCAACTCAGTTCTGCTCTTCAAATCCCAGATCTCTACTTCATCCCCACAAACCTATAAAGGTTAAGCTTTGGCGCCCGGCTGTTTCGCGCGTACCTCTGACACCGGGAGAATTCCCCCGGCACGCGCTTGGCCGCGGAGGCCATGGTACCACATAAAGCGGGATGCTTGATTTCGAGGTTTGGGTGGGGACGGTATGGCAACAGCCTCGTCCCCCTTTTTTATGAAAATAAGCCGATTTTTCGAAATCCACTGACGTAGGGGTTGACATCTGGTGCGGAAGGCCTATGCTGTTAGGCAATACATGCCCTTTTGAAATCCCCACCTGAACTGGTAGCTTTGAGCTACACACCGCGGCGCGCTGCTGCACCTATCTCAACTCCCGGGGTTTTACCTCGGAACCTCCTTGGGCGACAGCCCAGACGTGCACGCAGCCATGCTGCGGATTACCATCCGGTCCAGGTGACACAGGGTAGGGACGACTGGCTATGCCTCTCGTCCCTTTTTCTTTTCCCGCGACCGCAGCAAGGGAGTCCCGCCAACGGCGGGGAGAATCCAGTAACCCAAGACTGTTTTTCTGGATCCCGGGTCTGGGCCCGGGATGACGCGCTGCAAAATCACGCGTCAAAGAATATCCGTCCCCCGCGATAGGCCTCCACGTACGTCGGGATGGTAAAGAATTGCGGCGTTGGCAAATGGTCCAGGTCGTACCACGCCCAGCCGTCTATTTTATCCGGCTCCATCACGCGGGGTTCGCCCGACGCCCAGTCAGCGAGGACACCAATGTCTATATAGTGCTTGGGCGCGTAGGCCTTCAGATTCTGCAACCGCAAGAAGCGGACGTTCTCAATCTCCATGCCGGTCTCCTCGCGGACTTCCCTGCGCGCGCAGTCTTCGATGGATTCCATATACTCCAGGTGCCCGCCCGGCCACGCATACTCCCCTCGCCCGTGCGCGCCCAACCGGCGGCCCATCAGGGCTTTGCCGTCTTTCAGTATCATCACGCCGATGCCGATCTTGATGATGTGGTCGGTATCCATAGTGTATCGTTTTTAACTGTCATCCCCGCGCCCCAGCGGGGATCCAGTAGCCCGATAATGGCTTTTCTGGATCCTCCCGCCGCTGGCGGGATAGGCCACGGGAGTTTACCCTCATGAAAATGGGGGCGGGAATGACGGGTGATTGCTGGCTCGGCTACCTGTTTTTTAATATCTCCAGCAACCGGTCGTGGACCTGCGTACCGTTCGAGGCAATAAACTGGCGGTGTTCGTCGGAGTGATTGACGTCGCCCTGGAACGTCGTCATCTTTGCACCCGCTTCCTTGGCGATGAGGCGTCCGGCGGCGTAATCATAGAATTCGCTGCCACTGTGCAGGATCGCTTCAATTTTTCCCTCCGCCAGCATGCAGAAATCCAGAGCCGGGGTCCACAGCGTCAGCATCCGCTTGATGCCGGCGGCAAAGAACGGGCGCACGAAATCGCACTCCACTTCCGGCGTATTGCCGTACGGCGCAATGTAGGCCAGCGTCGCGTGCCGCAGGTCGGCTTGCTGGTTGACGCGTATTTTTTTGCCGTTGCAATATGCCCCGCCCCCGCGCACGGCGGTAAAGAGGCGCTTGCGCATCGGGTCGTAGACCACCGCCGCCCGGATGACGTGGTCGGAAATCAGACACATGCTGACCGAAAAGAACGGGATACCGAGCACGAAATTGTTGGTGCCGTCCAACGGGTCAAGAACGAACGTGAACTCCGACCCCTTGCCGCGCTCCCCCATTTCTTCCGAGACGATATTGTACTTCGGAAATGCCTTTTCCAGGATGCGAATGACGGCTTTCTCCGACCCCAGGTCCGCGTCGGTCCGGAAATCCGCAGTGGTGGACTTTGTTTCCACGGCAATGGCTTTCCCGAAGTAGCGGCGCAGTACGCGGCCGCCGGCTAAAGCCGCTTTCATCATCACCGAAAGCGTTTTGTCGCTGCGTTTCTTCATGGCAGGGTTTTCACTTCGCGCAGGTCCATGCGCTGGACCACGTTGCCGTCAGCGTCAAAGTGAAAGGTACCACGAAATCTTTTGCCCGCCAAAAACAGCGGCAGCCAGTGGCGGTCGTCCGGCCACATCCGGTCATAAGGGATGGCATGAGTCGCAAACCATTGCGGCCGCATTTCCGCGGTTTCCGCCGGAATACCGTTCCAATTGCCCACGCGGAAAATATGGACTTCCAGAGAGTCCTTCTTCCCTTCGAATAAGAACGCGAGTATCCCGCGCAAGTCGAGTTTCGCGACCCGCAGACCGACTTCCTCGTTCACCTCGCGGACTGCTGCAGCATCTACCGTCTCCTCTTCCTCAACTTTACCGCCAAAGCCGTTCCACCGCCCTTGGCCAAACCCGCGTTTCTTAAAACCGAGCAAGATGTCGTCGCCCTGCTGAATGAGGCACAAGGTGTACAGTTTTTTCACAGTGGATAGAATTACTTCGCGTCCGGATGCAGGCGGCGATAGACATCGGGTGCGTGCTGTTTGAGCAGGTCATCCAGCGGGTTGACCCGTTTCACTTGTTTGAATTGCATGCCACGATGCGCACCGCCCTTGACCTTCTCGGCAAAACTTTGGATCAGCCGCGAACATTCGTCGGTTAACCCGAGGCCCTCACGTAATTTCGACATTTCGATATAGCGACGGTCGCGGGCGATGTACAGTTGCGACCGCACTTCGCCCGCTTCCCCCTTGGCGATGTACAGCGCATCAATGAATTCCGCCTGCGTACCGCGGTCAAATCCCTCGGCGATGTTGGACATCGTGGACACGGCCGCGCGGCGCATCTGGCGCTTGAGGTCTACGTCGCGGAATACTGGCGCGTCGGTAAGGTCGAAAATAAAATTCACCAAGGCCCGGCATTTCTGCCAGCACAATAAGTCTTCGAATTTCTGAACCGTGGCCATACTATTGATATTTCGAAATTACGATATCTCGATATTTCGAAATCTCCATTCTTGTGATCTCATGAGGTCGGTATATCGAAATTTTGCTATCTCAATATACTTAGGACAAACTACCAGATGCTCGAAATTTCGAGATATCACCGCGACTCAATAAGGTGCCGCACGAACGCAAAATGTTTTTCGAGCATGGAGTGCATCGGTTCAGGCAGCTGGTCCGGCGCAAACCAACCAAGGTCATCAATTTTTTCCGGGTCGCCGTTCTTCACCAGTTCAGGATTCACGCGCACGGCATGGATGAGTGCCACCCAGTGCGTCGGCGTGCCGTTGTTGTCGCGCAGCACATTGGTGGTCGCGGCCAGTACCACTTCTTCGGGTTCGGTGCCGTACTCCTCGCGAATTTCCCGCCGGACGGCAGCCTCAATGTCTTCGCCAAACTCTAGAGCCCCAGCTCCGCAGTCCATCTTCCCTGCTCATCCCGGCAGAATTGGCTCCTGCGATGCAAAAGTATTTTGCCATTTCCATCATGGCAAAAAAACACACAGGCAATGCCGATGTGGTCAACGCCGCGGCGGGAGTCTATGGCGTTGTACTGGTCGCTTGTCATATTCATTTTGCCCCCACCTGCCCCTGAAGTCCTTGGACTACGGGCCAAAATAAGGGCAAGCAATTATCTTCCTTGACTTCAGCGATGTTCAACCACGCGACATCGGCAATCTCGTCCTCGACGATGGTATTGATGACCTGCTTGTCTTGCTTCTCGCTCGTCAATTTGGCGCGGTACATCAAGGCGATAGCGCGGAAATATTTCTGGTCGCGGGTGCCGAAAAAATTCTTCTCACCGATGTAGAACGGCTGTTCCTCGGCCTGGACGCGGTACCCGGTCTCCTCGTAGACCTCGCGCAGCAGGCCCTCGTGCAGCGACTCGGAAATTTCTACTCCCCCGCCGGGCAGCTCCCACCGATTGTTGTGCATCTGCTTGATGAACAGATGCTTGCCCCCGCGCTCAACCAGCGCATAAACCGAAATGCGCCATACCGGCGCAACGTCCCCCGGTTTCTTGTGGACTATGCCAAGGTAATCTTTGTAGATCTCCTTGCTTTCTGGGGCCGTCATACCACGTCAGTATACCGTATTTCGTCGCCCCACAAACAGTTCAACTCCATATTTCATATTTCTTACCAAACACTATCCTTATCCCGCCATAAACATTATAGAAAAATGAAAATAGGTCGTAGAGAAACGGAACCTTAACACCAAATATATATATCTCAATATTCCCGAATATTTTTGGCTTCACCATTTTATATTCCTTTTCCAAAACGTTTTTGTCAATTTTTCTTTTGGGATTCAGAAACGATTGATAAATGCCGGCCAGCACCGATGACAGCGGGATACCAACAAATTCAAGGTTCTCAAAATGATACGGGGTTCGCCTCAAATAATCGGACGTGATCCGAATTTCACCTACTTTCATAAAACGCCGGGAAAAATAGTCTTTGGTGAATTTACCCACCAACAGAAAGGTCAACCCAAGGTACTCATCCTTTGCTGCTTCAGTCCAACGAAATCCCATTTTCATTTTATTTTCCAGCGTAAAGCCCGCTTTCCTCAGGTGTTCAAAAACACATTCCTTGTTTTCCTCATCGAGCACGACGTCAAGGTCGCCGATATGACGGAATACTCGACCAACATGGGCAGCGATCAGCGTCGAACCGACTATCCTGTATTCGGCGTTACATAATCGAAAAATATCAGTCGCGATTTGCAGCGTGTTGATAATTTTTTGCTTTTCATGTTGCCTCTCTCCGTCGGCGTGCATATTCAATTTTCATCCCCATTGATTCGATGGCTTAAATGTCGCTACTCAGTACTGATAACCATACTATCCCATAGTAACAGTAATGGCACCTTTTTAGAAAAGGTGTGGTTTAATCCGATACTATTTTCGAATTCTTCAAAGGGCGAGAATAAAAATCATGCGTTCGTTAACATTGACGAAATCACGACTTTATGGTACTCTTCGCTGCCACTCATCTTGTCGATAAGTGGAAGTGCTTTCGGCACATTTACATTTCAAGTGTTCGGTAACTGGCCCTTTGACGAAAGGAGGTGGCCAGGTGTTCGATTTCTTACGTTCAACGCACAGCACGGTGGCAGTGTTCGTGGGCGTCGTTCTGTTCGTGCTCGTCTTTGCCTGGGTGCTCATCAGGTGGGTTTCCACCTGGGAGGAGGTCGCGGACAAGGTGTCCATGCAGCGGCAGATCAGGTTCTGGCGAAACACCGCACTCGCCGTCGCCGCCGTGGTTTTCGTGATCGCGCTGGCGAACATTGCCGTGGTGAATGAGACGCCACGGTCGACCATCGACCGATCGTCGGTAAACCAGCAGGCCGACGACTACGAACAGCACGTCAAGGAGAAGGCCGGTGAAGCAAAGAAGTAGCCGGCGTCGGGTTCGGTCTCTGGATCATCAATCCAAATCAGGAAGGAGAATCACCATGCGTTGGATGAAGTTCCTCATCGCGTTCGTGTGCGGCAGCCTCGCTGCGACGGCTGCGGTTCTGCTCGGCGGGTGCGACAACATGAAGCAGGTGCCGCCCGGCTTCATCGCCAAGAAGCTCACCCCCACGGGGTGGGAGAAGAAGCTCTACGAGAGCGGCATGGTGAACGTCGGCACCAAGTCCAACGACGGCACCATGAACATCCTCGTCATCTGCGAGGCAACCACCGCCACCATCAAGGAGCAATTCGGCAAGGAAGCGGCCGGGAATACCGATGCCGAAGACCACCGGATGCTCACCAAGGACGGCGTCCCGCTGACCGTGGACGTGTACGTGCGCGTTCTCCTGCCCGACGACGAAGAGAACCGCAACAGCATCTTCGTGATGGTGACGCCGAAAGCCACCCCCGACATCCAGGTCCAGCGCATCCTGCTGGAAGACGTCTACGAGCGATTCGCCCGGCCCAACATCCGGAGCGGCGCGCGAGCGATCTTCGCCGAGCAGGACAGCTACACGGCCGTCTACCAGAACTTCAAGACCATCAGCGACAAGGTCGGCGCGCTGGTGGCCGAGACGTTCAAGAACGCTAAGGTACCGTTGCGGCTGCAGGCCGTGGAGCTCTCCAATGTCAAGCCGGATGACATCATCTGGCAAGCGAATGCCGCCAAGGCCTCGGCCGATGCCGAGGTCAATCGCATCAAGGCCATCGGCGATTCGCTGAAGGCCAGCCCCGAGTACCGGGAATACATGATGTGGAAACAGCTGGAAAAGATCGCCGAGGTCGGCAGTAAGACCGGCCTCAACACCATCATCATCGTTCCCGTCGGCGGTGAAACTCTGGGCAAGCAGATCGCTGCCGCCGAATACTTGCGTCAGCAAGTCGCTCCCAAGGGCACCAAGATCGTGCCCACGCCCCCGCCGCCCCAGCCCGAACCTGTCAAGGCCGAAAAGCCGTAGCGCCTTTCCGCCTCTGGACTTCGTCCGTTCCCCGTTCCTTTCGCCGGCTCTCCCCGAGGGCCGGTTTTTTATTACAAAAACTGGCGCCTTTCTGGGAAAGGTGCCATTGATAATCCGGCACTTGTCACCTCTTAGGAAGACATGTTCACGAGGATGGTCAGACGTGGATCATGCCTTTGTAGGATTCCGTGGCTCGGTGCATAACCCTGCCTAGACCGATCAACCGTTCATCAAAATACCAATTTATCAACCCAGGATGGGACTCTAGGATTTTCAACTTTATCGTACTGGGGCCAATAGGGTTTGATATCAACAACCGGCGTGTCGTTGAGAATATCCAATCCTTTTACTTTCAAAATATTGCCAACTCTACCCACCAGTTCAACCGTCGATAGCGCGATGGGATTTGGCCGCTGGGGACATCGGCACGCGAAAATCCCGCCGAACGGCACATCCGCCCTTCCCTGCGGGTGATGCCGCAGATGGCAGTGCTTCTCCTTATCCAGCCAGTAGACGACCATGATATGCGAATACTCCTCAATACCATCCAGACCCTTCGCGTATTCCTCGTTGATGACGATGTCAGTGACCACGTCCTTCCACCCCGGCAACGTCGGTTTATCTACCGAGTTTTTCGCGTACCCCAAGGGTCGCATGGTGATGGAACCATCCGCATTGGCGCTGCCTAAAAATTTACAGAATTCGGTTTCCATACTGCCCCCATTATACGCTTTTGGCACCTTTTCAGAAAAGGTGCCACTGAAAATCGGCTTTCTTGGTACCTCTCTAAGAAAGGTGGCAATACTACTGCCCGTGGCATTTTTTCTGTGTATTACTAACCCGCAGGGAAGTTTATTTCGAGAACTTCCCACGGTTGCCTAGAAACATCTGTATAGCGTATCCATTTCGGGATTATTTTAAAAAATTTAATCCCCAGCTTCTCAAACTTCACCGCCTCGGGGAACTTCGCGAAGTGTACCTGTTTATATTCCTCAAGTTCACTATCACTTAATTCGACTGTAATCCCTTCATATTGTACTGTTGCAGGTTCCCACCCAACCACCACAGAGACATTCTGGTTACTTTTCAGATTCTCATACTTTCGGAAAGTCGACAGTGTGTCGAATATCAGCTCAAGATTCTCGCGAGCTGAAAGCTCCACCACGGCTGATTCCGATGTATTTTCTGAAGTTACAGTGGACAATACAGCCAGTTTGTTCTGGTTTATCAACGTCTTTATCTTTCTAATTTTGACATTATCTTCCATAAACTTGTGTTTCTATTTCCCGTGACACTTCTTGAACCCTTCGACAAACTCAGGGTAGGCTTCTTCCCTCACCGTCCCGCCGTTGGCGGGACTCCGCTCGTTCCTACCAATTTCAAGCTTACTTTCCATGGCAATGCTAATACTAATTGCCACGCGGATCGCCCAAATACTGAAATCGTGGCATCTTCTTACCATCAACTTCTACTTCCTCCAAAAACATCTTCAGCGGCCGCGCCCATAGATCAAAATCGCCATATAATGCTCGGTAAATTACCAATTCTTCCAGTGTCTCGCTGTGTCGCGCAGTACCGATAACTTCGTATTCTTTGCCCTTATAGTGTTGGTATTTTCCTAATTTAAGCATGCTATTTTCCATGACATTTTTGTTGCTTATTATCCATACCGCAGGAATTATACTTCTTTAAGTTCAAATCTTAGAATCGTTTTCCCCTCCGTCCAGACTTTTTCACCAAGTTTTTTCAGGTTCTGTAAATCTTCCTTATAAACATACCCGAATACATTGACGCAGTCGGAAAGTTTTGCTTCTCCATATACGATTGCGATGCTTCGGCTTACTTCGTTCCCTGGAATCGGAGAAGCATAACCCAATTCACCAACTTTCAAATTTATAGAGGCATTTTCCTGTGGAATATTCAGTGATGGACCCTCTTTAATCCATATTTCTTCCCCAGCAAATCTTGCTTGTAACGCATTTGCTTCCAGCGGCAACGCTTTGATAAATTCATCGCAAGTAACCGGAGCCTCTTTTTCGTAAAGATTAAATCTTATCGCTGGCAGGCCTTTGGTTTTAAGTTCAATGTAGAGCATACATTTGACTTCTACTTCCCGCGACATCTTTTATCCTCCTTCGCCAAGGCTACGGAAGTATTGCGAGATATCACTTACCGTGACATCTCTTGAACCCCGTACCAGTCCGCCAGCGGCGGTCAACTACGGGGCAAGCTTCTTCCCTCACCCATCCTTCGACAAGCTCAGGACTCCGCTCGTTCCTACTAATTTCAAGCCTACTTTCCGTGGCAATGCTTGAATTTCACTGGCGTACCATCCGCCTTCTTCGCTCCACAAGGACAGGGGTCGTTGCGACCGACACGCGTGCCCTCGTAGTGGGTTTGCGCGTCGTCCACGTTAGACACCGTTTCGCGCTTGGCGACTTCGCGCGCCTGCGGCGTGTCGTCGTTTGAGGACGCGGCTGCCGCCACAGCCGATGGGCCGCGCTGCATTTCTTTTGAGGGTGCGGTGAACTGCATCGCGCCCAACCGCGGCTGTTGCATCAGCATCTGGCCGGCGACGCCGACCTTGTAGATGCTGTAGACGATCTGCTTGTTGACGATGTTGGTCAGCTCCGTGAACATGCGATAGGACTCGCGCTTGTACTCCACCAGCGGGTCCAGCTGGCCGTACCCGCGCAGCCCGATACCCGTACGCAAGTGGTCCATGGAATCCAGGTGGTCCATCCAGAGGGTGTCCATAGAGCGCAGCATCACGGCTTTTTCAATTTTGCGCATCGCCAGCTTGTCGCCGGTTGCAGCTTCGGCCGCCCGTTCCAGCTGGTCGTAGTGGGCAACCGCCAATTCTTTCAGGTAATCGATGACGCGGGTACGCGCCTCGGCGTCGGCCATCTTGTCGCCGGCCTTGCCGCGCCGAAGTTCCAATTGCTGCACGGCATCAGACGGCAGCGGGAAAATGGTCTTTGCGACCTCCGCCACCTCTTTCAAATCCCAGTCCTGCTGGTTTTCGCCTGCCGTGTGAAACCCGACGAACTGCGCGATTTCCTCGGCAACCAGTGAAAGCACGTCGTCGCGGAGGTTGTCGCCGTGCAAAATTTTCTTGCGGCGGCCGTACATGAGCTCGCGATGCTTGTTGACCACGTCGTCGTACTCCACCAAATGTTTGCGCAGGTCGAAGTTGTGCCCTTCCACTTTCTTCTGCGCGGCTTCCAGCGAGCGCGACACCATCCGGTTCTCAATGGGCATGTCTTCGGGGATCTTCAAGGTCTCCATGATGCCGCGGATACGGTCGGAGCCGAATATCTTCATCAGGTCGTCCTCGGTGCTCAAGAAGAATTGCGAAGAGCCCGGATCGCCCTGGCGGCCTGCGCGACCGCGCAGCTGGTTGTCGATTCTCCGCGACTCATGCCGCTCGGTGCCGATGATGTGCAGGCCCCCCAGCTCGCACACGACCTTGCCTTCCTCGGCGTCCGGCGGGTTACCGCCCAGGATGATGTCCACGCCGCGGCCGGCCATGTTCGTGGCAATGGTCACCGCGCCCCGGCGGCCAGCCTGCGCGATGATCTGGCCTTCCTTTTCGTGCTGTTTGGCGTTCAGGAGCTGCGCCTCAATTCCCGATTGCGCCAGCAGCTGGCCCAGCAGTTCGTTCTTTTCAATGGAAATGGTACCCACCAGCACGGGCTGGCCCTTGGCATGGCGCGCTTTTATCTCGGCGACCACGGCCTGATATTTTCCGCCTTCGGTTTTATAGATGCGGTCGGGCAAGTCGCCGCGCACCATCGGCTTGTTGGTGGGCACCGTAACGACTTCCAAGTCGTAAATTTTTGAGAATTCCTCGGCTTCGGTGGCGGCGGTCCCGGTCATGCCGGCCAGTTTGTTGTACAAGCGAAAAAGATTTTGGAACGTAACGGTGGCAAGTGTGCGGCTTTCCTGCTGGACCTTGACCCCTTCCTTGGCTTCGATGGCTTGGTGCAGCCCTTCGGAGTAGCGGCGGCCGTGCATCATGCGGCCGGTGAACTCGTCCACGATGATGATCTCGCCGTCCTTGACCACGTACTCCTTGTCCAGATGGTAGAGGGATTGCGCGCGCACCGCCTGTTCGATGTGGTGGACCAGGTCCATCCCGCCCTCGGCGTAGAGGTTGGATACCCCCAGCGCTTTCTCCACCTTGGTAATGCCTACCTCGGTCAAGGTGGCCGCGCGCATCTTCAAGTCCACGTTGTAGTCGGTGTTCTCCACCAGAGTGCCGGCGATCTGGGCGAACTGCCGGTAACGATCCGACGACTCGGCATCGGGGGCGGAAATGATGAGCGGAGTTCGCGCCTCATCAATGAGGATGGAGTCCACCTCGTCCACGATGGCGTAGTGCAGGCCGCGTTGGACCTCCTGGACGGGAGCGCCGGCCATGTTGTCGCGCAGGTAGTCAAAGCCGAATTCGTTGTTCGTGCCGTAGGTGATGTCGCAGCCGTACGCTTCGCGCCGCGGCACGGGCCGCAGGTAGCTGTACTCCACGCGGAACGCGCCGGTCGTGTCGCGGACTTTGTCGCGCTCCTCCTCGGTGGGTTTTTGCTCCTCCACCTTGGTCTGCGTCTGGTAGGTCGGATCGTAGCGGAACGACGTTTCGTGCTGGATACAGCCGACCGTCATCCCGAGCGCGTGGTAGATCTGCCCCATCCAGACCGCATCGCGCCGCGCCAGGTAGTCGTTGACCGTTACCAGGTGACAACCCTTGCCCTCCAGCGCGTTGAGGTACATCGGCAAGGTTGCGGTCAACGTCTTTCCTTCACCCGTGCGCATCTCGGCGATCTGCCCGCGGTGCAGGACCATGCCGCCGAGCAGCTGCACGTCAAAATGGCGCTGGCCCAGCGTCCGAGAAGCTGCTTCCCGCACGGCCGCAAACGCTTGGGGCAGCAGCGCGTCCAACGCTTCGCCTTTCACGAGACGCTCGCGCAGGACCGCGGTTGCGCCCGACAATTCCGCGTCGGAAAACGCGCGGTATTTTTGCTCCAACGCGTTGACCTGGGCAACGATGGGCTCCAGAGTCTTCACGACGCGGGCGTTGGCATCACCGAAAATTTTGGTCAAAAGCGACATAGAATGTTTGCCAATTTTACCCTAAACTCTGCCAAATTGCAAACGTCGGGAATCTGACTGGTTTTGACATTTAAAACACCCCATGTTAACGTTTCGCTTCGCGCAGCCCTTTGGAAATTGCCCCGTGGGTTGGTGCTCCACTGATGTGCACCTTTGCCGTTTACGGCGTATTTCTTCCCCCGCCATTACGGCGGGCTTCTCTCTTCACGCGCTGTGAACCCAACCCCCGGGGTTTGACCTCCGCCTACCGGGCTCGTCACCCTCTACCACCATCACCGCTAACGGTGTCGGTGAGTCCGGTAGGCTCTTTTTTATTCCCCACGGATTGACAAAAAACACCGGAGAACCTACAGTGGCAACGCCCTTTCCCATACCAACTATCCGGGAAAACCATCGTGACGGTGACCTACCCCTACAACAGCTCACCGCCCCTGGTTCTCCCGGACCAATATTCGCTCGCCGGATCGCAGGCTGCTTCTCCCTCCAAACTCCCTTTTCCCCAAAGGGATCAACTCGCAGCTCGCATTTCCGGCGGGCTTTTCTTTTTCCCGCGGCCGAAAATAATGCACCCCGATCAGGCCATTTGTGCCGCTTTGGAGGGACAATCATTCTATTTACCAGATACTCTGAAAACTATTGGATCTCATATTGACATCCTCGGAAAAGTGTGATGAAATCAGCACGCTAACAACCACCTTCGGTATTGGATAGATTGATTATGATAAATCTGATTTCCTTCGGCAGTGATGAGAATCGTCTCTGGAAGGCGCTGGAGAACGGGCAGTGCATCACTCGGGAACAATTTCGCGAAGCAACGCGGCAGGCGCGCAGCACCGGGCGCTTCCTAACCGATGTGCTATTGCAGAACTATGCCCTGGAGCCGGAAAAAATGCTGCTGGTCATTTCGGCAACGCTGCATTTCCCGCCGGTACGACTGGCCGACCGGGTCATCTCGCCCGCCGTGCTCAACCTCATCCCGAAAGAGGTCGCGGAGCAGCACGCGGTCATCATTTTCAAAAAGATCAAAGACACCATCTACGTAGCGACGACGGCGCCGGAAAATACGCAGACCATCGAATTTATCAAAAAGAAAACCGGTTTGAAGCCGCAGGTATTCCTCACCACCGGCAAGGATATCCGCCACGCCCTGCGCGGCTACCAGGGGGAGCTGACCGAGGAGTTTTCCCGCATCATCGAGCAGAGCATGCGGGAGGCGATGGCCGCCTACGACTCCGCCGAGAAGATGGCTAATTTCGTACCGATGATCCGGATGGTGGACACCATCATCGAACGGGCGCTGCGCCAGAAAGCTTCGGACATCCATATCGAGCCGACCAGCAAAAAGATCACCATCCGCTTCCGGGTGGATGGATTGCTGCAACGAATTGTCGAGCTGCCCACCCCGATCTTGCCGCCGCTGATCGCGCGCCTGAAACTGATGGCCAACCTCAAGATCGACGAGCACCGCCGGCCGCAGGACGGAAGATTCAACCACGTGCTGGATAACCGCGATGTTGCCATCCGCGTCTCCGCCATCCCGACGCTGCACGGCACCAAGATGGTGCTGCGCATCCTGGATACGCCGGAAAAACAGCTGGGGCTGCGCAAACTCGGGCTCAACGCCACCGACCTGCACAAAATGAAGCACCACGCGCTCAAGCCCCACGGCATGATCCTGGTCACCGGCCCGACGGGTTCCGGAAAAACGACGACGCTCTACACCCTGCTCAAGATGCTGCACAAGGAGGCCGTCAACATCTGCACCATCGAGGACCCCATCGAGTACGGCATGGACGGTATCAACCAGACGCAGGTGCACCCGGACGGCGGCATTACTTTCGCCACCGGGCTGCGCTCACTCCTCCGTCAGGACCCCAACGTCATCATGGTCGGCGAGATCCGCGACGCGGAAACGGCAGAGATCGCCATCAACGCTGCCATGACCGGGCACCTGGTGTTGACCACGCTGCACACCAACACCGTGTTCCTGACGCCACAACGGCTGGTGGAAATGGGCGTGCAGCCGTACCTGGTCGCCTCGGTCATCAACGTCATTGTCGGACAGCGGCTGGTGCGGAAGGTATGCACCCACTGTAAAACCTCGGCATCCTTCAGTGGTAAAATTTTTGACCGGTATCGGCCTCTGTGCGACCTGCCGACATTATTCGGCCAGTTCCAGCGGCTGGGCCTTCTGCCGCCGACAAGCGACCCCAACGAATTGAAGATCTCGTACGGGAAGGGCTGCGCGAAATGCGGGGACACCGGCTACCTCGGACGGGTCGGCATCTATGAGATCCTCCCGGTCGACGAAACGATACGCCAATTGATCCTCAACCACGCTACTGGGGAAACGCTGCGGGAAACCGCGGAAAAGAATGGCGTCCTCACTATGCACGCCGACGGCATGCTCAAGGTGTTCACGGGGCTGACGACCCTCGCAGAGGTATTCCGGGTAACGAAGGACTAGCCGTATGGCCGTATTTTCCTACACCGCGATCAACTCAAAGAACGTGTTCGTCAAAGGCACGCTGCGAGGATTGTTCATCAAGCGGGTGACGGCCGCATTGTCCCGCCAGGGCTTGCAGGTCGTGAACGTCAAGCGCGAAGCGACGCGGCAAAGTTCCAGCGTCGCGCGCGCCACCTCGAGGATCACGCGGGTCGACCGGATATTCTTCACGCGCCACCTCTATACCCTGCTCGAAGCCGGGGTGGCCCTGGATAAAACGCTGCGCATCGCCGCCGAGCAGTCCGACAACGAAAAATTCAAAGCCGTCATTCTTGATCTCTACAAGAACGTGCAGCGGGGACAATCGCTGTCCGCCGCCCTGGCGCAGCATCCGAAGTACTTTTCCCTCTTCGTCCGGAGCCTGATCCGCGTGGGCGAACAGAGCGGCAAGCTCGACGAGGTGCTGCTCCATATCCTGGAACAGCAGGAAAAAGATTACGAGCTGGCGACGAAAGCGCGCGGGGCGATGATCTACCCGGCGATCCTGATCGCCACCACGGTTTCCATCGTCATCCTGATGATGACCTTTGTCGTGCCCAAGATCACCGGTATTTTCGAGGAGAGCCACGCGACGCTCCCGCTGACGACCCGCATCCTCATCGCCACCAGCAATTTTCTGCATCGGTACGGACTGGTGCTGCTGCCCACGCTGGCGCTGGCCCTGCCGACCGCTTTCCGCCTGTGGAGCCGGCGCGGACGCGGCAAAACGCAGTGGGATTACCTGCTCCTGCGCATCCCTATCGCGGGCAAGATCGTTCGGGAATTCAACCTGGCGCGCCTGACGCGGTCCATCAGCGCGCTGCTGAAAAGCGGCGTGTCCATCCATCGCGCCCTGGAGCTGGTGCGGGACGTCACCTCGCATACCGAATACCAGCGTTCCATCCAACGAAGCGCGCAGATGGTCTTGCGCGGCATTCCCCTTTCGGAGCTCCTGAAAGGATACCCATCGCTCTACCCGCCGCTGGTGACGCGGATGTTGGAAGTGGGCGAGCTCAGCGGCCAGCTGGACCGCATGTTCGACCGGCTCGCGGCCTATTACGAAAAATCGGTTGCCAACAAGCTCAGCAACCTGACGACGGTCATCGAGCCCGTCCTGCTCCTGACTGTGGGCAGCATCGTGGGATTCATCGCGGTGTCGATACTTCTTCCGATCTGGAAATTTGCGGAAACCATCTGAACTTGTGCGCAGCTCTTCTCCTCGCCTCGGATTCTCGCTGATTGAGCTGACCGCGGTCATCGGCATCGCGGTTCTGCTGCTACTGCTGACGCTGCCGAACTACCAAACGATACGACGGACCATTTCCGTCCAGAACCAGGCAACCGAGGTGGAAGAAACATTGCGCTTGGCCCAGATCCGGGCGCTGACCGCCCAGGATGGCACCGCGCATGGCGTTCACTTTTCCACCGGCCAGTACGTGCTCTTCGGCGGCGAATGGGCAAACCCCACCTATGCGGTCGCGCACGACCTCCAGCAGGGAGTGCAGGTGCTGAGCGGCGCGGGAGTGACCGTTACCTTCCGCCGGCTGGCGGGCACCGCGAACGCCGCGACGATCGTCATCGGCTTGCCGGGTGACAACCCCAAGACCATCCAGGTCGACGCAACCGGAAAAATATCAGCCCTATGACGCGGCACCAACCCATCCCGCTGCGGCCACGGGGTTTCAGCGTGGTCGAAGCGATCGTGAGTATCGCCATTGCCGCCACAATTGTAGTCGCCATCGGCAGCCTGCTCCAGCGCATCAACGCCACGCGTCGAGCCAGCGCCACGCGCCAAATGGCCGACGCCTACGCGGTGGAAAGCCTGGAACTGCTGGCGAGCCTGAAAAATGCCGCATTCGCTTGCCGCTGCTCCGTCGATTCCTGCACCGCAACCTCCTGTACCCGGACGAGCGACCACCAGAGCTGTCCACTGCTGCCGGACTTCACAAGTTGCTGGACCGAATTTCCCGCCGGGCTGGCGGAGCTGACGCCCTTACGGCTCTCGAACACCGGCGGCAGCTGGGTCCTGCTGGCGGGGCCAGAAACCATCGGCGTTGATCTGCAGTTCACCCGCACCCTGACGATCGAGAATCTGCGACGGGATGTCGATGGCAATATCAGCTCGACGGGGACCGTCGACTTCAACACCAAAAAAATAACGGTGACCGTCTCCTGGATGGAAGGAAGCGCGCCCAAAAGCTTGACCCTTTCCCAGATCGTCACCGGCTGGAAAAATCTATGAGCGCACCGATCCCTCGGCGTTCTCCCGGCGGCTATACCCTGGTCGAGCTGCTCGTGTATGTTGGCATAGCGACGATCGCCATCGTGGTCTTCAGCAGCTTTATGGTGGACGTTTCCAAACAGGCGGCGTACGCGCGCATTCGCCAGGAGGTGCACCATACCGGCCGAGTGCTGCTGACCCGGATGATCAGCGACATCCGGAACGCCCAATCGGTAACGATCACCAGCCCCAAAGAGCTGCGCCTCGTCACGCCCTCGGGCAGCGCTATCCGCTACGTTTGGAATGACGACCCGGCGATCCTGCAAGCCGAATTCGATGACGGGTCCGGCAGCGGGACCGTACCGCTCACGAGCAGCGCCGTGCGCGTCACGCTGCTCGATTTTCAATACCGTTCCGCCAATACGAACGAAATATCGGTTCACCTGCGGGTCGCCCAGGGCAACGAGAGCGCCGCGCCGGAACGGCGCGCCGACATCGACATCGCTTCAGCCGGGATCCGGCGGCGGTCGCTGTACCAGTAACCTGCTATGCCTGCCCTCGCATTCCACCAGCAGCGCGGCGTGATCACCATGATGGCCCTGATGGTCGTTTCGGTGTTCGCGCTGACCATCATCTTCACGGTGACCGACCTTGCCCTCAACGATTCACGCATGACCGGCTCGATGACCGCCAGCGGCCAGGCGTTCGCCGGGGCGGAAACCGGGATCGAAGAAGCCCTCTATCGCCTCGCGACGACCCCCGGCGTCGAGCATCTTTCGCTGACCCTCGACGGCGGGCACGTGGAGGTGGCGCTCGCCCCCAACCCGGCCGACAGCTTCCAGCGGATCATCACGGCGACCTCCACCGACCCGACCGGCAAGCGGCGCGTGGTGCGCCTGGTCGTCCAGACCAGCTTTTTCTCCGGGGGTTTCGACTCCGCGGTGCAGACCGGCGGCGGGGGGCTGGAAATGGACAACAATAGTTGGGTCGACGGGAACGTTTTTTCCAACGGCAGCATTCTGGGCGGCAGCGGCGTCAAGCGGGAGATCCGCGGCAACGTCACGGTCGCCGGCGCGGGAACCCTGGACAATATCTGGGTACGGCAGCTCAACGGCTCGGGAGCGACCGCGTACGCCCAGACCATCAAGAACGCCGTCATCGACGAGGATGCGTACTACCAAGACATCACCGATTCAACGGTAGCGGGAACCGCCCACCCGGGAAGCCCCAACCGGGCGCCGATGCCGCTGGCCATCGACGACGCGGACCTGCAGCTGTGGAAAAATGAGATCACCGCGCTGGGGCAACCCGCGATCCCGCCATCGGCGCTGACGGATTGCCCGGCGCAAGCGCCCTACGACTCCGGCACCTACTACTGCATCACGACGGCGACGACCCTGGGGGGTCGGAAGATCGAGGCTGACGTGTATGTAAAAGGGGATGTGACCTTGACGCTCGACGGCAACCTGTGGATCACGGGAAAACTGATATTCGGGGACAGCGGCAACGGCGCCCTCCAGGCAGCCCCGTCGCTGGGCGACGGCAGCGCAGTGATCATGACCGACGGCACGATCGATATCAGCAACAACTATGCTGTCCAGGGATCCGGCAGCCCGAAAAGCTTCGTCCTCCTGGTGACTTCCAGCCCCAATATCGACGTCGAGCCCCCGGCGATCTTTGCCAGCAACGGCTCGCAGTCGCTCATCCTGGCCGCCCCGCACGGCGAGATCAGGGTCAAGAACGGCGGCGCGGTGAACGCGTCGTTAGCGGAAAAGATACGGCTGAACCAAAACAGCCACGTCACCTACAACGTCAACCTGGCTTCTTTTTTCGTGCCTGGCGCCAACGGGAACGCCATGGTCATCGTGCCGGACACCTGGGAGGAACGATAGCCGACGCTTTTCTTGCGCGGCTCGCATTTCCGGCGGGCTTTTCTTTTTTTTGCGACAAAAAACTATCGGCTACCAGCGACCATCTACCTCCTAGTAGCCGACGTACTGGATCTCCTCTTCCAATTGGATGCCGGCCTGGTTTCGGATGCGCGTCTTGATGAACGCGATCAGCTGTGCGACGTCGTCGGCCGTCGCCTTCTGCTCGGGGTTGATGATGATATTGCCGTGCTGATTTGACAGCTGTGCCCCGCCGATGCGCATCCCCCGCAAGCCGAGCCGTTCGGTCAGGAAACCGACCGGCAATTTTCTGTACTTGGTCTTGGCGCGAAACTCCTCCTCCGTCGTATCCAGGGCGCGGCACAGCTTCACTTCGTCCAGCTGCGCTGTTTTCAGGTCGATATTCTTGAAAATGGAACCGATGCTGGGGTCGGGCGGGATGCGCTCGTTGCGTTTCCGCACGATGTCAGCGGCTTCTCGCGCAACCTGCTCGGCCGGGCGCTTGGCCAGCAGTATCTTCACCGAAAGCACCACGCCGGGTTTAGAACGCAGAACGCTGTACCGGTAAGCGAGTTGCAGGTCGGCGGGACGCAGTTGGACAACGGCGCCGCCCAGAAAACAGGTGACCTCCTGGCAGAGCTCGCCAAATCCTTTGCCCCATGCGCCCGCATTGCCCCGCACGGCAGCTCCGACGGTGCCCGGGATACCGGCCATGAATTCCATGCCCCCCAGTCCTCGGTCGGCGCAGCGCTGCAGAAGCTCCATCGTTTTCAGTCCGCCGCCGCAGGTCACCGTGGCGCCGTCGATCCGGAACTCGGTATTGCGGTCCAGGATGACCAGCCCCGGGAACCCGGCGTCGGAAATCAGCACGTTGGAGCCCTCGCCCAGCACCAGTTGGGGCAGCTCGGCGCGGGCGGCCGCCTGCAGCGCCTGCACCATCGCATCGGCCGAGTCGGCGCGGCAGAGGAAGCGCGCAGGACCGCCGATCTTGAAGGTCGTGTACGGCTTGAGCAGGACGTTTTCCTGTAAACTGGGGATTATCCCTCTGAGAGCGGGTAATGTCGCCATAAATAATCTTTCTTCCACTACCCTATCATAATACCGACAGAATGAATATAAAAAATACGCTATCGTTACCGATCATATTATTACGATTCCTTTCCCTCACTACACTTACAAAAAATGCTCTCATGGAAATCCACAGCACTCACAATTTGAAACACAAAAAAGCCCCTGGGATTTTGGTCCTGGGGCTGCGGCTCGGGTTTTCGGCTCACCACTTACCGTTTTTCGCTATCGTGCTAATTACCTCATCGAGCTTTTCTTCTTGGCATTGCCTTGAACAAAAGCGACCGTTGACAGTGCCATCGCGACGATAGCTAACGATGCTTGTGTCGCCCTTCTTGAGACGCTGACAGCAATGTCCGCATGCAGAAGGCTTTTGCAACACCTCTTCCCCGACCCTGAAAAATAGTCGTCGCACGTCCTTCTTCAAATCCCTCCCTCCTTATAAAGAACCATTATTGCTGCGGCGCGACCACAATGGTAGCGGAAAACACGCAACGTATTCTGATAGCATACCCATACGTTTTTGTCAATTGGAAAAAGCTTTCCTACTTTTGTTATAGGTTCCAGGTTTCACGTTTCATGATAAGGTCGCGCACTTTGTACACGTCGCCGGCACCCATGGTGACGACCACGTCGCCGGGCTCCAGGTACGGCGCCAGGTGCTCGGCGGTTTGCTGCAGCGTGCCGGAAGCGCGCGCCGCTTCGTGGACCTCGCTGATGGCCGCGGCCAGATCGCGAGTCGCGGTCGGGTCAGTGGCTTCGCGAGCCGACGCGAACAGGTCGGCAACCAGCACGCGATTGGCCGGCGCGAACGCTTTCGCGAACTGCGGCATCAGCGCGCGCGTCCGTGACGCCAGGTGTGGCTGGAACACCGCCCAGATCTTTTGCTGGGGGTAGCGCTCGCGGATGGCCTCCAGCGTGCGGGCAACCTCGGTCGGATGATGGCCATAGTCGTCCACGAACGTCACGCCGCCCGCGGTTATGGTTTCTTGGCGGCGGGAAAGTCCCCGGAACGACGACAGGGCGGAGGAAAACGCCGAAATATCCAACCCCAATTCCAGGCAAACAATAAGCGCGGCGGTGGCATTCAACGCATTATGGCGGCCCAGCAACGGACTGGCAAACTCCGCAAGTTTCTTGCCGCCGCGACTGACCGTGAAACGGCTGCCTTCGGGCGTAAGTCGAAAATCGCTGACCGTAAAGTCGGCGTCCGCGCTGCCGCCGTAGCGAATGACCTGGTCGCCCGACTTCACCGCTTTCACGACGGACGGCCAGTCGGCGCACGCCACCACCGGTCCGCGCGTTTTTTTCACCAGCGCGGCGAAGGTTTGCTCCATCGTCCGCACGTCGGGGTAGATATCCACGTGCTCCCACTCCAAACTGGTAATGATGGACGCCCATGGGTTGAGGTCCAAAAATTTGGCGTCGTGGTCGGCCTGGCTCTTGGCGTACTCGTCGCCCTCGACGATAAAAAGCCCGCCGCGACCCCAGTGCGCGCTCGCCCCTAACCCCATGATCGCCGGCGCGCCCACGAGATAGCCGGGGTCCATGCCCGCCTGCGTCAGTACCCAAGAAAGCAACGCCGTGGTCGTACTTTTACCGTGTACGCCCGTTACCGCCACGGTCTTTCTCTGCCGCGAGAGAAATCCGCGAACGTCGGAGTCGTTCATCATCAAAATCCCCTGTTCCCTGGCTGCCCGCACTTCGGGATTGGCATCGGTCCACGACGCGCCCACCACCACCACGTCGGGTTTCGAAATTAGATTTTTACTGGCAAAACCCTGGCTGACGGCGATACCGGCTTCCCGTAGTTCATTTTCGGTCGCAAAAAAATCCTCGGTATCTGAACCGCGGACTTTTTTTCCCTGCTCCTGGAGGATGAGCGCAAGGCCTGCCATGGCAACACCTTTGATGCCAATAAAATACACGCTCAAGGCTTTCGCCAATGCGTTGTCATTCTTGACATTCCCCTTCTTTTGTGGTATCATTATTTTCCGTAAAATTAACTATCCCACCATAGCACCTTTTTTGTAAGGAGAAACCGTGCGCCATCACGACATCGTCGTCACGCCGGTGGTCGTCCCCAACCACCTCTGCCCGTCCCGACTCGTCCGGCGCGTCGCCTGGACCCTCAAGCTCGCTCGCCAGCAGCCTCGCGGGAGTTTCCATCACCGCATCCTCCTGGTGCTGGCCAACGCCATCGAAGACCGGCTGTTCGAGCTGGGTATCATCATGGATGCTCCCGACGACGGTCCGATCGTCAGTCCGGAGGAACATCTGCTGCTCCAACAATTCGACCTGGACTAGCCCGCTCCCCCGCCCTCCCGCCCGCTGTGCATGCACGGCGCGGCGGGATCTTTTTTATCCGTCGCCGCCCAATCGCCGCACTAGGTCCGCGACCGCGGCGGCCGCCTGCGGCGGCAGCATCTTACTGATGTTGCGGCCGAGATTCGCCAGCAGCGGCTTGTCTTCGATGATCTCCTTCACTTTCCCGGTGAAGTCGGCTTGCGTCAGACCGGTCTGGGATACAATGATGGCCGCATTATTCCTCGCGAACGTGATGGCGTTGGCCACCTGGTGACTGCCGGGGATGGGGATGAGCGCGGCCGCTTTCCCCAGCGATCCCAACTCCGAAAGCACTCCCATGCCGGCGCGCGACACCACCAGGTCGGCGGCGGCGTAAGCCGCCGACAGCTCCGCGCCGAGGAATTCGAACGCCCGGTAGCGCGGGTGCTCGGCGACCACTTCCATCTTGCCGCGGCCGGTGAGGTGGATGACCTGGCAGAACTGCACTAAGTCGTTGAGACTGTCCCACACCAGGCGGTTGAGCGCCGAAGCCCCCGTGCCGCCGCCCAACACCAGCACGATGGGCACGTCCGGCAAAAAGCGGAACAGCTCAAGCGCGGCTGCGCGCTCGGTCAGCTGACGGTCGGCGCGCACTGGATTGCCGGTGACCGTGGTTTTGTTGGCGGAAAACGCGGTCAGGCTGGAGCTGAACGCCACGGTGATCGCCGAGGCGAACGGCGCCAAGAGCTTGTTGGTCAGGCTGGGAGTAACGTCCTGCTGGTGGATGAGGCTGGGAATTCTCTTGGTGCGCGCTGCCAACGCCACGGGAACGGCCACGAACGAGCCGGCCGACACCACCACGTCCGGCTTGAACCGCTTTATCACGGCGCGGGCCTGCAGGATGCCGTACGGCAGCGTGAACGGTAACAGCAGCGTCCGCCAATCCCAATAGCGGCGCAGCTTGGGAGCGCTGACGGTCGTGAACGCGATACCCTGTTCGGCGATGATGTCGCGCTCCGGACCGTCCTTGGTCCCCACCCACAGCGCGTCCACCTGGCGACCCTGCTGCAAGAGCATCTGGTGCACGGCCAAAAGCGGGCTGACTGAGCCCAAGGTCCCCCCGCCGGCGTAGATGATGCGCATAGTGGAGAAGCAAGAATCAAGAAGTAAGAATCAAGGGGTCATCGACATCGATATTCTTGATGCTGGATACTTGATACTCAATACGACGATTCCCCTATTGTACACGTTTTCCGCCTGCGTGCGGCACATGTCGCGAGATATTCAATAACAGCCCCGCGGCCGCGAGGTTTGCCGCCAGCGCGCTCCCACCGGCGCTGATGAACGGAAGCGGCAGCCCGGTCAACGGCGCCAGTCCGACCATGACGGCGATGTTCAAAAAACTTTGGAACCCGAGCCAGGTCGCGATGCCGACGGCCAGGAAGCGGCCGAACGGATCGGGCGCATCCCGCGCCACCCGAAGCGCGCGCAGGATGATGAAGGCCAAAAGGACGATCAGCCCGGCGGCGACGAAAAACCCCATCTCTTCGGCGACGATGGCAAAAATGGAATCGGCGCTGACCTCGGGCAGGTAGGCGAACTTCTGGTACGACTTGCCCAGCCCGCGGCCGAACCACCCGCCGGAGCCGATAGCGAGCTTTGCCTGCCGCAAATGGTAGCCGGTCCCCTGCGGGTCCAGGTCGGGATTCATGAAGACGAGCAACCGCTGCGTACGGTAGCCGCCCGACATCAGCACCATGCCGAGCAACGCCAGCGAAACAATGGCCAAACTTCCGACATACAGCAATTGCGCGCCGGAAACGTAGTAGACCGTCGCCAGGATGACGGCGACCACCAGCAGTGTGCCAAGGTCGGGCTGGAGCGCGATGAGGCCAAGGACGGCGGCCGTGAACGCCAGGAACGGCACCAGGCCGCGGCCGATACTACGCGCGTCATGGAACCCGATGCGCGCGAGCCACCCGGACAAAAAAATGAGCGCCGTTAGTTTGACCGCTTCCGCCGGCTGCGCCGTCAACGGCCCGAGGCTCACCCAGCTGCGCGCGCCATTCCGCACCTCGCCCAATCCCGGCACGAACACCAAAAGCAGAGAACCCAGGGTGAGCACCAGCCAAAAAACGCCCCACCGCTGCCAACGCCGGTAGTCCACGGAAAAAAACAGGGAGAACAGCAACAGCCCGGGGATACCGCCGGCCGCCATCTGGTAGAGGACGACCCGGTACCAACTGCCAAACCGGGTGAATGAGTAGTAGGAAGACGACGACGCGAGCGCAAACAGCCCCAGGACGAACAGCAGCGCGATCGCGGCCAGCAGCGCGGTATCGGGTGCGCCCTGGCCGTCGGTGCGGCGTCGGATGATGGAAAACTGACGGTACCGCATACGGACTGTTGCAGGGAGCATGAAGCGGGAAGTAAGGGTGCTATCGCCGAATCACTCGGATGGCGCGGTTAAATTGGTCACCCCGGTCGAATTCGTTGGTGAACATCCCGAACGACGCGCAGGCGGGAGACAGCAGCACGATGTCGCCGGACACGGCCAAGCGGCGAGCGATGCCCGCCGCGTCCGCCATCGAATTCACGTCCGTCACCAGCGGAGACTGAAAATTTTCCCGCCGCAGGGCGCGGATAATACGAGCGCTCCCCTTCCCCGACAAGAGCACGACGGCCTTAACGGAACCCTTCATTTCGCGCGCGAGGGCGCGGAATTCGGCCTCCGGCAGGAGTTTATCGCTGCCGCCGGCCACCAACACGACGCGCCGGCGCGCGCCGAACGTCCGCAGGGCGGCGATGGCGGCATCGGGGGTCGTAGCCGTCGTGTCGTTGACGAAAGTTACTCCCCGGCGGCGGCAAACGACCTGCTGGCGGTACGGGAGGGGGCGGAACGCCGCGACCGCTTTCCGCAGGTCCGCGTTCGGTACGCCCATGATCCGACCCACGGCCGCGGCGGCCATCAAGTTGGAAAGGTTGTGGTCGCCCGGCAGATGCGATGCATAGGCGGGAACAACGCGCTGCGATGCTTTGCCCTCCCGCCAGACCAAATGACGGCCTCGTACCGTCAGGCACGGCCGCGTCGCGCCGCAGTGTCGGCCGAAGCGCACCACCCTCCCGCGGCAAGCGCGGGAAAACGCGCGCGTCGTCGGGTTGTCGGCGTTCACGACCGCCACGTCCCCGGGATGCTGGTGGGAAAATATCTGCCATTTTGCCGCCGCATAACTGGCCTGCGAACGGTAGCGGTTGCGGTGGTCGGACAGGACATTGGTGACCACCGCGACCTGCGGCGACATTTTCTGTTCGCCGAGGTTTTCCAGATGCCAAGAGGACAACTCCAGAACCACCGGGGCAGCGCTCCGCCGCACGCGGTCCACGACCGAGAACATCGGGACGCTGGCGATATTGCCCGCCATGACCGTCCCGCGGAAACGGCGGCGCAACATGGCCGCAATGAGCGCGGTGGTCGTCGATTTGCCGCGCGTGCCCGTCACTCCGATGATGCGCGAAGGCCCAACCAATTTGAAAAACAACGTCGCTTCATTCTCAATACGCGCGCCGCTGCGGCGCGCCAACGCAAGCCAGGGGGACTCGCGCGGCACCCCGGGATTCTGGACCACCACCTCGGCCCAACGGAAATCGGCAGCGCGGTGCCCGCCCAGCGCGAGCGTGAGGCACGGACTACGCGGTAATTGCCGCAGGCTGGATGCAAGCGCCGACGCGACCTTCAGGTCGGTGACCCGGACGTTGGCGCCATGCTGCACCAGCCAGCGCGCCACCTGCAGCCCCCCGCCGTGCAGCCCCAATCCCATCACCAGCACGCGGCGCGCGGCAAACCACGTCGGCGCAAGCGACGGCGCGCCGTTCAACTTGACGCTCGGCTGCCGCACGGGTAGGATTGCGGAGGTTGGGGGCATTCGTTCGAACAGTTCATTTCCAGTGCAGGGAGGATCCCATGGCTGAAGGCGAAAGTATCACCCAATTGGCGAGTGCAGCGCGCACGTCATTGCGCCTGGCGCAACAGTACCGCGGCGGGCAGCGCGTCAAAGCGGCAGACGAAGGGCTGCGGGTCGCGGAACAGATCCGCCAGGCCGCAAAAGGCATCAAGGACCCCCAGGGGGAGCGCTACCTCAAGCAAATCCGCGCCGAACTGGCTGCGCTGCTCTGCTCGGGACTGACCGAGATCGCGCCGCAACTGGTGCGGGTTTCCGACCCGGGGAAACGCCGCCTCGCCATCACCGCGCTGCGCAAGCTGGTGGACGACCACGGGCTCAAGCCCCGTGACATCGGCATCACCGATACTGACCTCAAGGAACCTTCACCGTAGATGCACCGCCATCCGGTGGCCACAGTGGTATGGCCCCCACCGATGGCGGGCTTTTTTTGTTCGGCGCAACCACCCACTGCTGGTCGACCAGAAACAACGCCACCCCCAGCGATGCCGTCACGCCGGCGATGACCCAGAACCGCATCACGATCTTTGACTCCGGCCAGCCGATGGCTTCCAGATGATGATGGATGGGAGCGGAAATGAACACTTTGCGCCCGAAGAACTTTTTGGCGGTGACCTGGATGAAGAACGAGAGGGATTCCACCACGAACAGCAGGCCGATGATCGGCAACAGCAACGCGTAGTTGGTCAGGAGCGCGATGATGCCCAGGGTGACGCCCAGCGACATGGCCCCGGTATCTCCCATGAAGAACCGCGCCGGCGGGATATTGAACCACAGGAACGCGAGCAGCGCCCCCACAATGACGGCGCAGAACGTCGCCAGGTCGTACCGCCCGAGCGTGAAGGCGATGACCCCGTAGGCCGCGAACGCCGTCAGCAGGGTCCCGCCCGCCAGCCCGTCCAGCCCGTCGATCTCGTTGACCGAAAATGCGGTGCCGACGATGACAAAAATGAAGAACGGCACGTACCAGAGCCCAATGTCAAGATCGCCGACGAACGGCACATGCAGCTGCGTCCAGCCCAATTTGAAGTAGAACCAATACGCGCCCACGACCGCGATGGTGGTGTAGATGGCCAACCGCCGCCCCATCGTCAGTCCCCCGCCTTTGTGCGAATAGCTGTCCACCAGGTCATCGAACAGTCCGACCACGGCAGTCGCCAGCAGCGCACCGAGCGGCAGCAGCGTTTGCGCGCGATTGAGGAAATTGAAACGGCCGAACAGCTCCGGCTGCACTTTCGCGAGCACCGCGAAGAGGAACACTAGCAGCGCCGTTACCCCCCAGATCAGCACACCCCCCATCGTCGGCGTGCCTGCTTTGTGTTGGTGCAATTTGGAGAAGACCGGAGCCAGCGCGCTGCCGCGGATCTGCTTGCCCAGATGGAGCCGGTAAAGGACCGCCGCCCACGCGGGCGTCAACGCCATCGCCACGGTGAACCCCAGCGTCGTGAGCAGCAGCACCCGGATGAACTCATTGATGAAATTCGCTCCCATACCCCGTAGTACAACAGTTGAATGTCTAAATTTTGTAGCACCCAGAGAATAATTTCGGCTGTGTCGTCCTTCAGTCGCGCCAGTCCGTTGTCCTCGGAGTATGGCCAGCTAGCGCAGCACGGTTGCCGCCGCCAAGAACAAAATACCCTGAACCACGATGGCCACCCCCATCAGCAATGTCCCAACCAGCGGTTCGCGGCTGCGGTACAAGGTCCCAACCCCGTGATTGAGCGCAATGACAATGGACCCGGCCAGCGGCAGCAGGTAGGCGCGATACCACTCCCCGACGCGGTCGATGCCGAAGTAGAGCGTGTAGTGCAGGATGATGGGTTCCGCATGCGGCCGCACGCGCAACAGCACGTACAGCCAGACCAGCGCATTCAGCCCGACTGCCGTCCAAAAAAACCGGCGCTGGGAAGTTCGCAGCGCGGGGATTCCGATGGGTTCCGCGGGACTGCGGGTTGCCATACCTGGGTGCGTAACGTGGCCAAAAAAGCCGCCAGCTCGCTGGTGGGTGTGCGCCAGATGGCGGATTCGTTAACTTTAATTTTACCGAATTTATGCGGTACTTGTCCACTCCGTTCTGGCGACAATGGCCGCCAAGGGGGCCAAAGGTCCACGGCCTATTTGCCCATGCTGCCGGGCCGTCTTCTCCGCCTCCCGCCAAACCGCCATCCTTCTGACTTTTATGGTATAATTATGGGACCAAAAATGGGCTTGGGATAACCCGAAAAAGCCGCCCGCGAGGACGGCAAAGCCCGAAAAACCCATGGACAACCACAACTTCTCCGCCGAACAGCTCAAAGAGGTGCTGATCACCCAGGGAGCGGTCAGTAATCAAGAATTTGATACCTATCTCCAGGAAGCCAAGGAGCACAACACCGACCTGCTGCAATTCCTGGAATCGCGTAAGATCATCAGCGAACCGCAGTTGTACCGTTTGATCGCCGATTTCTTCAAAGTTCCGTTCATCGACCTCAAAGGACGCGCCATCCGCAAGGACATCCTGCTCCTCATTCCCGAACCCATCGCGCAGGCCCATCGGGTCGTCGCATTCGACCAGACCGAGACCGAGCTCAAGATCGCGGCGCTCAACCCGCGCGACCTGGAGATCTTCGACTTCCTCGGAAAAAAATCCGGCCGCGAGGTCAGCGTTTTTTTGACCACCCCGTCCGGCGTCAACGATGTCCTCAAATCCTACCACAAGGGGCTGAAAGCGGAATTCGGCGTCATCGGCGCTCCCGGCGGAGAAGCCCCGGCGGCCAACGGCACGCCGCAGGACCTCAAGGAGCTGGCGCAGGACCTGCCGGTCATCCGCATCGTGGACACGCTGCTGGAGTATGCCATTTACGAGGGGGCCTCGGACATCCACATCGAACCCGGGGAAAAAGAGGTCAGTATCCGCTACCGCATTGATGGCATCCTGCGCAACGTCATGACGCTGCCCAAACCGGCGCACGCGGGCGTGATCGCGCGCATCAAGATCCTCGCCGACCTCAAGTTGGACGAGCACCGCCTCCCCCAGGATGGGCGCTTCAAAGTGTCGGGTTCGGACTACAACGTCTCGCTGCGCGTTTCCATCATCCCTACCTTTGACGGCGAAAAGGTCGTCCTGCGCTTGCTCAACGAAAAAGCGCAGCTGCTGACGCTGGAACAGCTCGGAATCCAGGTCCGCCCGCTGGAGATCGTCAAACGCAACATCGCCAAACCCCACGGCATGATCCTCGTGACCGGCCCGACCGGGTCGGGCAAGACCACCACGCTGTACACGATCCTGTCCATCCTCAACACGCCGGAGGTCAACATCTCCACCATCGAGGACCCCATCGAATACCGCATGCCGCGGGTCAACCAGAGCCAGGTCAACCCGAAGATCGGCTACACGTTCGCCACGGGGCTGCGCGCCTTCCTCCGCCAGGACCCCAACATCATCATGGTCGGCGAGATCCGCGACGGCGAAACAGCCGAGATCGCGGTCCACGCGGCAATGACGGGCCACCTCGTGCTCTCCACGCTCCACACCAATGACGCCGTCACCTCGCTGCCGCGGCTGGTGGAAATGGGCGTCCCGTCGTTCCTCATCGGTTCCACCACCAACGTCATTATCGCGCAGCGCCTGGTCCGCAAGATCTGCCAGAAATGCATCTACAGCTACACCCTGGACCAAAAAGGCATCAAGGAGCTGGAAAAAGCCCTGGACCTGCAATCCCTCATCAAGGTGCTGGAACGGGAGAAGATCATCACGCCGGGCAAGCAAACGGTGGCATCGCTCCTGTTCTACCGCGGCAAAGGCTGCCGCGAATGCAACCAGGAAGGCTACAAGGGCCGCATCGGCATCTACGAAGTGCTGGAGGTGACGCCCGAGATCCAGTCGCTCATTATCAAGAACGCCAACGCCGACGAGCTGTTCAAAGCGGCGATCAAGCAGGAAATGCTATCCATCATGGAAGACGGGTTCATCAAGGCCAAGAACGGCGTGACGAGCGTCGAAGAAGTGCTGCGCGTCACCCAAGAGTGAAGTTCGAGTGGGAGAGCTAGTAGCGCTTACTGCAAACCACAACGTACTGGCAATCCCTACCTACGGGGGATCACCCGAAGGGTGACGAGCTAATTCCTACCAGCTTCAACTATGGAGGGTTTACGAGCGGCCGCTGTTGAGCCGTCAAAACCAAGAAATCCATTTTCCCTCATCGCCAAGCTGCGGGGGAAATTTGCGCGTATACCGGTTGCGCAAAAGCTCTTCCTGGTGCAGCAGCTCTCCATCATGGTCAAGACCGGGATCTCGCTGGCCGTGGCCCTAAAAACCATCGCCGAGCAGACCGGCAACAAGACCCTGAAAGTGGTGCTGTCCGACGTCCAGCACGAGGTGGAGCGCGGCAACACGTTCGCCAAGGGTCTGGAACGCCACCGCGCCGTCTTTGGCGACCTGTTCATCAGCATGATCGCGGGCGGCGAGGCCTCGGGCAAACTGGAGGAGGTGCTTAACCAGCTTTTCATCCAGCTCAAGCGCGACCACGCGCTGGTCGCCAAGGTGCGCGGCGCCATGATCTACCCGGCCGTTATCATCGTCGCCATGATCGGGGTCGCCATCCTGACGATGATCTTCGTCATCCCGAACCTTTTGACCATCTTCGAAGAAGTGGACGTGCCGCTGCCGCTGGCGACGCGCATCCTCATCGGCATCAGCAACGGCCTCACCTCCTACGGGATATTCGTCGTCCTCGGGCTGGCGCTCCTAATCACGGTCTTCGTTCGGATCGTGCACCTGCCCGGCGGGCGCTACGCGTATCATTGGCTGCTGCTGCGCCTGCCGGTTGCCGGCGTCATCATCCGCAAGATCAACATCGCCCGCTTCTGCCGCACGTTCTCCTCGCTGCTGAAGACCGATATCGCCATCATCCGCAGCTTCGAGATCACCGCCGACGTCGTCGGGAACGAACTCTACCGGCGGCTGCTGCGCGAGGCCAAGGAAAAGGTGAAGCGCGGCCTCAACATCAAGGAATCGCTGACGTCCGATATGCAGCTGTTCCCGCCGGTGGTCCTCCAGATGGTCGCGGTCGGCGAGGAGACCGGCGCGCTGGACAACGTGCTGGAGGAATCGGCGCAGTTCTACGAGAACGACGTCGACCAGACCATGACCACCCTGCCGTCGCTGATCGAGCCCATCCTGATCGTGGTGCTGGGCCTGGGCGTGGCCGGCATGGCCATGGCCGTCATTATGCCAATGTACTCCATCAGCCAGAACATCTAAATGGAAATTTCGAAATTCGAAATTCGAAATTCGAAATTTCCGGTGGGTTACACCCTCCTGGAAACCATCCTAGCGATCGCCATCATCGGCACGCTGGTGGTCGGCGTGCTGTCCGTGTTCAATTACGCCCTGGCAGTCATCGCCGAAACAAAGGCGCGCACCGGAGCCATCACCCTGGTGGAACAGCAGCTGGAGATGGTGCGCAATCTCCCCTATGACGCCATCGGAACGGTCGGCGGCATCCCGGCGGGAACCCTGCCGCAAACCGAGACCCTGAACCTCAACAACATCAACTACACGATCGCCATCCAAGCCGTCTACTTCGACGACCCGTTCGACGGAACGGTGGGCGGGACGCCCAACGACCTGCTGGGCAACGACTATAAAAAGGTCCGTGTCGCGGCGACCTGGAAAGGACGGTTCTCGGAAAAAACGTACGTCGGGCTCACCGTCGTTGCCCCCAAGGGCGTCGAGACGAACGCCGGGGGCGGCACGCTGTCCATCCTGGTGTTCGATGCGGGCGGCGCGCCGGTACCCCAGGCGGACGTAACGGTCGTCAACAGCCTGGTCAACCCGCCGGTCAACCTCGCCGTGCAAACCGACGCGACGGGCCGCTACCTGCTGCCGGGGGCGCCCGCCTCGGTGAACGGCTACCAAGTCACCGCGACCAAGGCCGGTTTCAGTACGGACAAAACCTGCACGACCGACCCGGCAGGCGCGGGCTGCAGCGGCGCCATCGGCAACCCGACGCCGACCAAACCGCACGCCACCGTCATCGCGGGGCAACTGACCGATATCAGTTTCGCCATCGACCGGCTTTCCACCATGGTCGTACAGACCATCCGCCAACCCACCCCCGGCGACTGGGTCATCAACACGGGCGGCAACGGTTTTGACCAAGACAACCCGTCGATTGCCCTGTGCCCGAACGGCAACTATCTGTTCGTCTGGCGCGATGCCCGGCAGAACAACAACCCGCGCATCTACGCCCAGCAGTACACACCCGCCAAAACGCCGGTCTGGAACCCCGATCTGGCCATTACCACGTCCAACAACCAGAACAACCCGGACGTACAGCCGGATGCCAGCTGCAACATCTACTACGCGTGGCAGGATGACCGGAATGGCAACCAGGATATCTATTTTGACAAATATACGTCCGGCGGCACGGACGCCTGGACCGACGCCAAAAAGGTGGATGTGGTTGCGCAGAGCGCCGACCAGACCTACCCGCAGGTCGTCGTCAACGCCAGCTCGACGTACGAATACATCGTCTGGCAGGACGCAGCGGCGGACCTCGGCGACATCTACGCCCAAAAATTTGACACCGACGGCAACCCGGTGTGGGGCAGCGAAGTCAGGATCAACTCCGACGTCGGCGCGGCCGCACAATCCCTGCCGGTCGTTGCGTTGGACCTGGACGAGAACCTGCTGTTCCTGTGGCACGACAACCGGGACGGCCACAACGATATTTTCAGCCAAAAATTCTCCAAGGACGGCGTTCGCCTGTGGTCGCCGGACAAAAAGATGAATACCGACGGTGGCACGACCGAACAGATCAGCCCGGCCTTCACACTTGATGCCAGCGGCGTGTTCTACGCGGCGTGGGAGGACAGCCGCAACGGGGACAGCGACATCTTCGCCCAGCGATATGACGCCAACGGGGTCCCCCAGTGGGCGCAAGACGTGCGCGTCAATACCGACACCGGCACGGCCAACCAGGGCGACCCCTCCATTGCGCTCTCGGGCAGCGGGACGCTGGTGATCGTCTGGGAGGACCACCGCAGCGGCACCAACGACGTCTACCTACAGCAGCTGGATAGCAACGGCACCAAACTGATCCCCTTCGACACGCGGGTGAACAACTCGACGAATGGCGAGCAGGAGAATCCCGAAGTGACCCTGAATGCCAGCGGCAAGATCGTCGTGGTCTGGCAGGACAACACGGACGGCAATTTCGACATCCGCGCCGCCATCTACGACGAGGATCCCCAGACCATTACGCCGGTCGCGAATGTGCCGTTCACGCTCCGGGGAGCCAAGCGCATCGGGGAAAACCCGGTCATCAACAAATACGTGCAAACGCACACCACCGACGGCAGCGGTATAATCACCATTTCCGACCTGGAATGGGACAATTACACGCTGGTGCCAACGGGGTATACCCTGCAGCGCTCCGAACCCGTGCAGCCGGCAGCGCTGAACCCCAACACCACACTGACAGTCATCCTCAATCTGGAGTAGCCTATGCCCCGCCTTCCCCGCCGCGCCCCCGCCGGATTGACCATCCTTGAGATCGTCATTGCCATCGCGATCTTCACGACCGCGACCCTGATCATCGCCGGCTACATCGTCCAGGGCTACCGCGTCAACCGGTTTGCGATGGAGCAAGCCGACGCGCTCGAACACGCGCGCCGCGCCATCGACAGTATGGCCAAAGAGATCCGCGAAGCCGACATTTCCGACCTCGGCAGTTTTCCCATCGCCTCGGCGACCAACCAAAGCTTTTCTTTCTACAGCAATCTGGACGGCGACAGCGCAGTGGAAAAGATCCGCTATTTCCTGGAAGGCACCGATTTTAAAAAGGGGGTCATTGAACCGGGCGGCAACCCGCTGGCCTATAACCCTGCCGGCGAAAAGATCACCATCATTTCCCGCTACGTGCGCAACGGAGCCGACCCCATCTTCAACTATTACGACGGCAACTACCCCAGCTCCACCGCTCCCTTGGCGGCGCCGGCCAACCCCAACCAGGTAAAACTTATCCAACTCAGCTTGCGGGTCAATATCGACCCGAGTACCGCCCCGGACGACCTGACCCTGAACACGTTCGTGCAGATACGGAATTTGAAAGACAACTTATGATATTTCGAAATATCAAAATATCGAACTATCGAGATATTAGGGATGGTTCGATCCTGGTATCGACCCTGGTGTTTTCTTTCATCTTCCTGATGATCGCGGGCGGCCTGCTCGGGTTTGTCAGCCAGCAACGCAAACTGTCCCTATCGCGGCAGGCGCAACTGTCGGCGCTCATGATCGCCGAGGCCGGCGTTAACTACTACCGCTGGCACCTCGCACATACCCCCAACGACTATGCCGATGGCAGCGGACAGACCGGCTGCAACCCGTGTGGACCGTACGTGCACAACTTCACCGACCCTTCCGGCACGGTCTTGGGCAGCTATAGCCTGCTCATCACTCCCCCGCCCCAAGGTTCCACCATCGTCAAAATAAAATCGTCGGGTTCCAGTATCGCCAATCCGTCGTTGCAACGGCATGTCGTGGCCCGCTACGGCCGTCCATCGCTGGCGGCCTACGCCGTTGTGGCCGACGCCAACCTGCGATTCGGCGTGGGCACGACGGTCCATGGCCCCTTGCACTCCAACTATGGCATCCGCTTCGACGGGTTGGCCTACAATGTCGTCTCAAGCTATCAAAATACCTACACCGACACCGATTCGGACGCCTGCACCGCCAATTCGTGGGGAGTGCACACCTGCGTCAGCCCCGCCGACCCGTCCCCGAATACGCCGGCGCAAACGCGGCTGGACGTATTCGCAGCCGGCCGGCAGTATCCCGTACCCCAGGTGGACTTCAACGCCATCACGGTCAACCTGGACCAGCTGCAGGACCTGGGTAACGCCGCGGACGGTTCCTACTTTAACCCGTCCAACCAGCAGGGCTGGCACATCCAGTTCCTGGGCAACGGCACCTATCGCTACCGCAAGGTCAAAACCACCCGCACCTGCACCTACGGCGACCCGGAGGTGACGGTGGCGGTCGGCGACGTGTACGCCTATCAGGGCAACTGGGCAACGACCGCGTTGCCCGCGAATGGTATAATCTTTGTGGAGGACAACGCCTGGGTGGACGGCACGCTGCAGAGCGGCGAACGCATCACGCTGGTCGCTGCCAAGGAACCGCTCGCGTCCGGCAACGCGACCATCTGGGTCAATAACGACATCCTCTACACCGTGCAGGACGGCACGGCAGCACTCGGCTTGATCGCCCAGAAAGACATTTCGGTCGGGCTGTTCAGCGAGGACAATCTGGAGATCAATGCGGCGCTGCTGGCACAAACCGGACGCGTGGGACGCCCGTACTACCCTTCCGCCTGCAGCCCATCGTACTACCTGCGCGACACCATCACCGTCTACGGGTCCATCGCCACGAAGCAACGGTACGGCTTTGCGTGGGTCTGCGGCGGCGCGCCCTGCTCAGGCTACGGCGTCCGTAACCTCAATTTTGACGGCACCATGACCTACACGCCGCCGCCGTCATTCCCCACGTCGGGCGAATACCGGTTCATTTCCTGGGAAGAAGTACTCAGCAACGAAATTTACTGACGCCATGCCCAGTTGGACAATGACAAGGAAAGTTCTTATCTCGAAATTCTTCGGCGTGAACCGCGCCGTTACTCGACCGTCCTTACTACTCACATTGTCCTACCGGGCATGTTGACCATTCCGGAGCAAAATCTGTTCGGGCTCGATATCAGCCAATCCAAACTTCGGCTGGTGCAGATCCGCACCAAACACCGCCGCAAAATGATCACCGCGCTGCGGGAATTGCGGCTGCCGAACGGCATCATTGTCGACGGTGAGATCGCCGACCCCAAACAGCTGTCCCAGATGGTCGCGACCATCTACCGCGGCAAAGAACTGCGCGACCGCATCGCGGGGAATGGCGTTATTTCCGTTTTGCCCGAGAGCAAAACCTTCATGAAACTCATCACCCTGCCGACCTCGGAGGCGGCGCAGGTCGAGACCCTGCTGCGGGACGAGATCCCGCGCCACATTCCCCTGCCCCTCGAAGAGATCTACTACGACTGGCAGCCGCTGCCGAACGGCGCGGATGGCAAAACGCACGTGCTGCTGGGAGTGGCGCCCAAACACCTGGTCGACGGATATCTCGCCGTGTTGCGTGCCGCCGGATTGCTGCCCTTCGCCCTGGAGATAGAAGCGGCGCCGATCGCCCGCTGCCTGCTGAAGGACGCCGCAGCCGACGACCAGACCGTCACGGTCATCATCGATATGGGCGCCGCCCGAACCGGCTTGATGGTGGCGCGGTCGGGCGTCATCCAATTCACCGTCAGTCTGCCGGTCTCCGGCGACCGCATCACGCACACGATCTCCGAAACGCTCAAGATCAGCGGCCAAGAGGCCGAGGAGGCCAAGATCGTCTGCGGTCTGGACTCGGAACGCTGCCAGGGAGCGTTGAAAAAAGTGCTCTACGCCACCTTCGATGACCTGGTAAAAAAGATCGAATCGTCGCTTGATTTCTACCGCGATAACTTCGCCGATGCCAAACCGGTCGGCGATATCCTGCTCACCGGCGGCGGCGCGAATTTTCTGAACGTCGACCAGATCCTGGCCGAGCGTTTGCAGCTGCCCGTCCACATCGGCAATCCGCTGACCAACGTGCAGCTGGCCAAGGCGTCAGTACCGGCGACCACGCTCCAATCGTACGCCACGGCCATCGGTCTGGCGCTGCGCAGTACACACCGCGAAGCCGTCATCTAGCATCTATGCCGAACGTTACCCTCAATCTCATCCCGGCCAGGGACAAGCAGGAGCTGAGATTGGTCAACCTGTTTTTAGCGATCAAAAATCTCGTGTCGTTGGCGCTCATCGGCATGATCGCGCTGGCCGCCGGATTGATCGCCGCCAAGGGATTCCTCCAAAGCTATTTCAATCATCTGGTCGCCTCCAACACGCTCACCCGGGAAGCCGGCCGGTATGCGAATAATGACCTGCGAACCTTCCGCACCGAGCTGGCCGCCGTACAGCAAGTGCAGCAGGAATACATCCCGTTCAGCGAACTGCTCCTGCAGTTGGGGGCCCATATCCCGCCCGGCGTGACCCTCACGGATTTCAGCGTGGACAAGACGGGCGCGGCGGAGTTGTCCGGCATCGCGGCGCGTCGCGACGACCTGTTGGCGCTCCATGACCGCCTGGTCAGATCGGGTTTTGCCGATGAATTCATCATCCCGCTGACCACCAAGTTCCAGGAGGATAACATCAAGTTTCGCTTGTCCCTGAAACTGCGGGTGCCGCGCATCATCATCACCGAACATGTCGATTAAACGAAAGATCTACCTCACCATCGGATCGGTCGTCATTGCCCTGGCGGCCATGGGGTATTTCCTGGTCTGGCCGACCCTGCGCGAGATCACGACCATCACCCAGGCGATCCAGCGCGAGCAGGAAGATCTCGAGCTAAAATACCAGCGCGGGCAGCGCATCCGCAAGATCGCGTCGGAATACAAGAAGATCAAACCCCAACGCGACCGGCTTAACACTATTTTCGTGCCCAGCGGCGATGAGCTGCAATTCATCATGACGCTGGAACGCTTGGAACGCCAGTACCAGGTCGAGGTCGTGCCGACGCCCGACCAAAGCTCCAATGCGCTCGGCCCGACCGACCCGCTGGCGCTGACGCTCTCCATCCGCGGGAATTATCCCAAGGTGCTGCAGTATCTCATCGCCCTGGAACGGCTGAATTACTACTTCAACGTCGGCAGCCTGTCGATCACCGGCGCGAACTCCGATACCGGGGCGTTGACCCTGGTCCTTTCCGGCAGCATCCATCGCAAACCGTACCAGGCCAAGGCCGCCGATGAGCCTGTGGCCGCTCCTCTCGTTCCGCCCGCCGCAGAAACCCCGACGGCCACGACCGTCCCGTCCACCTTCCCGACCGAATAACCGCCGTTGAGCGTATGAAACTCAATTTCAAACTCACTCTCCGTCGCGCAGCTGCGCCGCACAAACGTAAGCGCCGCATCGCGCTGCCGCCGCAAGCGCTCTACCTGACCGCCATCATTCTGCTGGCGCTGGGCATCGGCGGCGGGATCCTCGGGATCTATCGCGTCGTGGATAAAACCCTCACCGCCTCCGAAGAGGTGCTTCGCCTCCGCCAGGAAGTCTCCGAAGAATCGTTCCGGACCGATGACTTTCTCACCGCGGTGGAGAGCCTGGAAAAAAAGACAGCGCAGCCGGAGCCGCCGGACTGGTCGGCAATCGTCAACCCATTCCTCGCCAACCGCCCATAAACCTTCCGTACGATAAAGCGCCGCCGCGGCGGCGTTTTTTTATGGCTGCGGATGACGCTAAACGGCTTCCACTCTGGTCACCCCCGGGACCTTGGCTTTGAGCGTCCGTTCGACGCCTGCCTTCAGCGTCACATTGGCCAGTGAACAGCCCGCGCAGGCACCCTGCAGCTTGACGGTAACGACGCCGGACGGCATTTCCACGCCGACCAGCTCGATATCGCCGCCATCGGCGTTGATGAACGGCCGCAGCTCGTCCAACACTTTGCGTACTTCGTTTTCCATAGGGTATTACCAGCGGTCGCCCGCCCTGCCCACGATGATAGCAACCGGGGGGCTGGCGCGCAACAGCGTTTCCGTCACGTCGTCCTTGGTCTTCCCGGCCAGTGGCCAGTCATGCACCGCCGACAGCAGCGTCGTTTCCGCGTAGCGGTACTGCTCGCCGCGCCTGGTGCCGGGATCGTTCGTGACGAATTCGCGGCGCTCGGGGTCATGGCCGCGCACCACCAGCATATGGTAAAGCGGCCCCGGCTGGCGGAAGTACGGATTGCCGATGTCCCGGCCGGATAGCGGCAGCAGCACCAGCCGCCCGGCGGAAAGGTGCCCTCGGATGCTCTCCGCGGTCGGATTTGCTTCCACCGCGGCCGACAGCTGGAAATAATCGCGCAAAATGAGCGCGGTTTCGGCAGCCGTCACGTCCATGCCGTAACCGTTCGCGGTTTCCCACTTCACCAGATTCAGTATCCCCTGCTCCATCAGGTGGGCATTCAGTGATTCGCCGGAAAAAAACGCGTCGGCCATCAGCATCGACGCTTCCTCACACGCTTCGTTATGCAATTCGTCCCACACCGCGTAGGGCGCCTGCGGTACGAACGGCACTGGTAAAATGAGCAGCCCCGAAACGGCGGGCGGGAACGGGTTGGGACTAGGAAGCGGTGACGGCAATGGCGAGGGCGTTGGACTGGCAGGAACGCTCGGTGAGGGCGCGGGTACCGACGGGGTTGCCTCGGAACTTGGCTGCGGAGATTGCGACTCCACCGGCGCCGGGATAACCCGTGCCACTTCAGCTGCTCCATCCGTAACTTGGGCGCGGCTGCAGCCGGCAAGGATTACCACGAACGCCGCGAAGATGAAACGATAAGTACCCATAGGTCTATCCTAGCGGAATGCCTGGACCCAAGCAAACAAACATTGACTTTTCAAGAAAACTATGGTACGGTTGACGATCGCCTCAAATGGGGCGGCCTTTTAGCCACGAGGTGGAGTGGCTGGCACCTTCCCAAGGAGAGACCATTGGATACGTTCGCTGTCCAAATGTTCGGTCGCGAAGCTGCCCGGCTCGAGCGCTCGGCGCTGGCGGCTCAACCCGAGATCGTCAAAAGTGTGGTGACGATGGGGCTTTCCCTCATCGACCCAACGCAGCCGTACGGCACGGACCTGTTCAACGCGCTTGCCCGGCTCACGGTGACGGTAGCCGCCGAAGCGGTGGCGATCCGCCGAAACCCGAGCACGGGGGTTGCTGAAGTGCTGCTGACGCAGCGTCCCGCAACCGAACGTGCCTACCCGGGGGAATGGCACTGCCCGGGCTCCGCCCTGCGGCCCGGCGAACTGATCCAGGGAGTGTTCACACGGCTCAGCCGCGCCGAATTCTTCACGTCCATCACGACGTGGAAAGAGGCCGGGGTCTGGAACAACCCCAACGAAGCGCGCGGGCACTTTCTCCATCTCGTGTACCTGTGCCGTGTGGAAAGCGGCAGCCGCGGCCAATGGTTCCCCATTGAGCTACTCCCGACCCCCACGGTCGACCACCACGTGGACCAGATCATTCCGATGGCGCTACGCGCCTACAACGCCCTCGAGACTCCGTGGTGAGTCCCTGACTTCCTGGCCAGCCCGCAGCCGATTAACGGCTGTGGCTGGCCTCTTTTTTATACTCCAAGCTTGACAATCCGTCCGGTATCAGGTATCCTTGAACAATCCTAACTTCAATTCCTGAGCAACTATGGCGCATAAAAAAGCAGGCGGCTCCACAAGTTTAGGCCGCGATTCGCAGTCCAAACGGCTGGGCGTCAAGGTTGCCGACGGGCAATACGCACCGCACGGCGCCATCATCGTCCGCCAGAAAGGCACCCGCATCCGCGCCGGCGCCAATGTCGGCATGGGCAGCGACTACACCCTGTTCGCGAAGGCCGCCGGTTTGGTCAAATTCACCCGGCACCAGATCGTCAACTACGACGGCCGGCGCAAGATCGTGAGTTTCGCCAGCGTCCAACCCAAAGCCAAGGCCGCGGCCAAGCCCAAACGGACGGCAAAATAGTAATTCCCAAAACCGCCCCGCATTCGCGGGGCGATTTTTTTTACACTAGGATATTTTACTTCCTGCCGACGGCGCGCTGCTTGGCGGCGGCGACCAGGCCCAAGAACAGCGGATGCGGGTGCAACGGCCGCGATTTCAATTCTGGATGGAACTGGGTACCGACGAAGAACGGATGCTGCGGCAGTTCGATGATCTCCACCAGCTGCCCGTCCGGCGACAACCCGGCCAGGGAAAAGCCGGCCTTGGTCAGCCGCTCGCGGTACGCGTTATTGAATTCATAACGATGGCGGTGGCGCTCATTAATACGGCGCGTGCCATAGAGCTTGGCGCTCCGGGAACGGCGGTCCAAGAGGCACGGCCAGCTGCCCAACCGCATGGTATTGCCGTACTGTTTTTTGGCGAGCTTCTCGGCCTGATCGGGCATAATGTGGATGACCGGGTGCTTGGTCTTGGGGTCGATCTCGGTCGTATTGGCGCCGGACAGCTTGCAGACATTGCGCGCGAATTCAATGGTCGCCAGCTGCATCCCGTAACACAAGCCAAGGAACGGCAGACCGTGGCTTCTCGCGTACTGAATGGCCAGTATCTTTCCCTCCACGCCGCGGCTGCCAAATCCCCCCGGCACGATGATGCCGTGGTAGCCACCCAGCTCCTTGACCTTGGCGCGGTCCTTCTCATAGTCGTCGGAGTTCAGCCAGTCGATCTGCAATTTGACCCGATGCACCCCGGCCGCGTGGCGCAGCGCCTCGATGACCGAGATGTACGCGTCGGGCAGAATAAAGGCGCCCGTGGCGAAATACTTGCCCACCATGCCGATCTTGACCGTGGTCTTTGCCCGCAGCATTCGCTGGACCATCGTCCGCCACTCGCGCAGGTCCTGACGGCGGGAGCGCAGCTTCAGCTTTTTCAGGATCTTGTCGCTCAGGTGCTCCTTTTCGTAGTTCAACGGCACCTGGTAGATGGTCTCCACATCGGGGGCGGAAATGACGGCCGATTCATCCACGTTGCAGAACACCGACAACTTTTTCTTGCGCGGCCCGTCCAGCGGTGCCGTCGAACGACAGATGATGAAATCCGGCTGGATCCCCGCTTCGTTGACCTGGCGCACGGCGTACTGGGTCGGCTTGGTCTTCATTTCGCCCAGCGTCCCCGGGACCGGCAGGTAGCTGACCAGCACGAACAGCACATCGTCGGGCTGCTCATAGTGCATCTGCCGGGCGGCCTCCAGGAACAGGATGTTCTGGTACTCGCCGACGGTCCCTCCGATCTCGATGATGGTGATCTCCGCGCGGGCCTTGGCGGTGGCGCGGCGAAGACGGCGGATGACCTCTTCGGGGATATGCGGCACGACCTCGACGCACTTGCCGCCGTACTCGAGGTTCCGTTCACGGTTGATGACCGACTGGTAGATACGGCCGGTGGTCATGTAGTTATCCCGCGGCAGGTCCACGTCCAGGAACCGCTCATAGTTGCCAACGTCCTGGTCGGTCTCGTCGCCGTCGAACGTGACGAATACCTCGCCGTGTTCGGTCGGATTCATCGTTCCGGCGTCAACGTTGACGTAGGGGTCGATCTTGAGCGCCGTCACCCGGTAGCCGCGCGCCTGCAAAATTTTCCCTACCGATGCCGAAGCGACTCCCTTGCCGACCCCGGACATCACGCCCCCGAACACGAAGATATATTTTGCCATAAGGAAAAGAAAGAAATAGCAAAGGCAGCGCCAGCAGGCCAGTTACCAACCGCGAATTGCGAAAATCCCACCGTGCGGTGGGATTTGACTGGCGAATGCGGCGGACAGCATGGCTGGGAAATTACTCCTGGGCGATGATATTGACCGTGACCGTACTCTCCAGGCCATGGGGCAAACTGACGACGACCTGGTGCTCGCCGACCCGCTTGAGATGGCCAGCGGCCACCTGATCCTTGGTCACAGAAAAACCGCGCCCTTGGAGCGCGGCGGCGATCTTGGCCGGACTGATGGCCGCATAGAGCGTGCCTTCCGAAGAGGCTTTGGACTTCACGGTAACTTCCTGGCCTTCCAATCGCGCAGCCAGCTGTTCGGCTTTTTCCAGATCCATCTCAGCGGCACGGTCCTGACGTTCGCGCCGGCGCTTGACCTGGGCGACCAGTTCGGGCGTCGCAATGTCCGCCAAACCGCGCGGAAACAAATAGTTACGGGCATACCCAAGCGCGACCTCGCGGATCTCGCCCTCGCGGCCCAATTTTTCCACCGGCTTAAGCAAGATAACCTTCATGGGGCTAGGGATGGTGATCGATGGCGACATTGAACCCTTGATAGGGGCCTTTCGGCTGCCCCCAGACGGTCCGAATACGGTCAACGCGCGCCGATCTGACGCCAGTATAGCACCAGTCTAAAAATGCCTGCAAGCGCGTCCGGTCTCCCTCTGCGATGACGGTAACACTGCCGTCGGGATTGTTTTTTACGCAGCCCGAGATCCCCAAAACCCGCGCATGCTCGCACACTCCGTAGCGGAAACCGACCCCCTGGATCGACCCGGTGACCGTCATCGTCAGCGCCGTTGTTGCCATATTCCTACCCCACAAAACCGCCTTCCCGTACCGGGAAGGCGCCCGAAATAATGATACACCATCCTGCTAGGGGCGAAGAGTTCCAGATCGCAGCAATTCAACCGCTTTGTCCAGTTGCGGATCCAGCTGTTCGGCGGAACCGTTCTCCGCGGGCTTGACCTCCACGTCCGGCGCGATACCCGTGCCGTGGATCTGCCGGCCTTTGGGCGTCAGCCATTTGGCGATCGTCAATTTTACCGATGCACCGTCCTCAAGCTGCCGCAGGTCCTGCACGGAACCCTTCCCGAAGCTGGTTTCCCCCACCAAGGTGGCAACCTCGTAATCCTGCAGCGCGCCCGCCACGATCTCGGAGCCCGAAGCGCTCCCGCGGTTGATCAGGACTACCGTCGGGATTCCCTCGAACAACGCCTGCTGATTCTCCGGCTTATGGCCGACCGTTTCGGCGTTCCGCTGCTGTTCGCCGACCACGACGCGGTTGGGGCCGGTCCAGAACGACACCACCTCGATGGCGGTCGTCAGGAATCCTCCGGGGTTGTTGCGCAGGTCGAGGATGATGCCTCTGGGCTTGGCCGCGACGATCTGATTGGCCGTCTGGCGGAAGCGGCCCAGCGTGTCCTCATTGAAATACTTCAGCTGCAGGTGCGCTATGTCATCGTCCAACATCTGCCAACTGACGCTGACAATGGAGATGGTATCGCGGGTGATGGTGAAGGTGCGCGGCTCCTTCTCGCCATTGCGCAGGATCTTCAGGGTCACCTTGGTTCCCTTGGGGCCGCGGATATGGCCAACGGCCTCGTCCAGGGCCAATTCAAGGGCGTTATAATCGTTGATCTGCAGCACGACGTCACCCGCCTTCAGACCGGCGCGTTCCGCGGGATTGCCCGGGAGCGGCGCGATGATGGTCAACCGGTCATTACGGATGCCGATCTCTGCGCCGATGCCCTCAAAGCTGCCCGAGAGGTCCTGCTGGAACTGAGCGGAGGTCGTCGGCTCCAAAAATACGGAATAGGGGTCACCCAATGAACCGACCATCCCTTGCAGCGCGCCATAGAATAGCCGCTCGTCGGAAACATCGCCGGCGACGTAGTTATCTTTCACATAGTCCCAGACCTCCCAGAACTCGTTGAAATCGACACCCTCGAGCTCACGGGTGTTGTCGGCATCCCGGACGCGGGAGATGAGCAGCGGCCGGGCCGCCCGCGACGTCCCTTCCGGCAGTTCCAGCGCGACAAAGCTCAGTCCAATGAACATGCCGGCCGAGATCCCGACGGTCGCCAGGAACGCCGCCAGCCACAAGCCCGTCCAGCGGGAAAACTTCATCAACCCCGGGGGGATGAGCGACCGTTTGGGAGTTGTCGGCGAAAGCGCCATAGCTGTGGAGAAACGCGAGCGCGGCAGAGTCTGCCGCGGAATAGTTTGCGAAAACGGCGTGCGCTACGCTACAATCATCATCAGGTTAACCGCCTCCGCTTTTCAACAGTGTAACCCGAAAAGGCACCCGCGACAAGCACTCCCTTCCCCCCATGCGCCTCGCTGTCCGCCGCCTGCTCTACCTTTCGTTCATCTGCGCGTTCTGCGTGACCGCCGCGGTCGTGCTGCTGTACCTGGGAGGCTATTCCCTCCCTTGGACCTAGCGGCGGGTCGGGAAAAAATGCACTCCGGGCGCGGTTTTTTTATGCGTCCGGCTTTTCGGCTGCCCGATTTGCCGCCAATACCCCCGCCTGCAGCAGGCTGGCGAAGGACTCGCCGCCGTCACCCCACCACCCTTTCAGGACCTCGTAGGTCATCGTCCCTTGCTTGACGTAGAAATTATTGACGTCGGTGATCTCCAGCTCGCCCCGCGCCGAAGGCTTCAACTGCTTCACGGCATCCCAGACCTGCCCGTCAAAGCAGTACAGGCCGATGACCGCCAGGTTGGACTTGGGCTGGGCTGGCTTCTCCTCGATGCTGACGATCTTTTCACCCGAGACCTCCGCCACGCCGAACGAGCGCGGATTATCGACTTCTTTGAGGAAGATCTTTGCCCCGCGCTTTTGGCTCCGGAAATCTTTAATGGCCGGGCTGATATCGTCGTACAAAATGTTGTCGCCCAGGATGACGGCGACCGGGCCGCGGTCCGCAAAATCCTCGCACAGGGCGAGCGCCTGCGCGATGCCGCCGGCCTGGTCTTGCACGCCGTAGGAAAATTTCGCCCCGAACTGCGCGCCTGACTGCAGCAGCTCCAAAAAGCCGCCGGCGTGCCCCTTGCCCGACACGATCATGATGTCGGTGATGCCGGCCTGCGTCAGCGTCTGGATCGGGTAGTAGATCATCGGCCGGTCGTAGACGGGCAGCAGGTGCTTGTTGGTCACCAAGGTCAGCGGGCGCAGGCGCGTCCCGGTGCCGCCGGCGAGGATGATGCCTTTCATAGCGTAATAATTATTGGCCTGGATGCACTTCGCGCAGGTAGTCCGCCAGCGCTTCGCGCCAGGACCGCAACGGCAATTCCTTAGTATTGACCAGCAAACTATGCACCGGCCGCATGGCTTTTTGCGGAAATTCAGCGGAACTACAGGCTTCAAGCTCCGTATCTAATCCTAGCAGCTTCATGATTTCCTTACCAAACTCATACCACGTGATGCCCGTGGTCGGTGTGTCATTGGTCAGGTGGTGAATTCCCTCCTCATCATCACCGGCGACCATCAGCGCAACGGTTTTTGTTGCCAGATCGGCCGCGTACGTGGGTTTGCCCCAGCGGTCGTTGACCAGTTTCAGTTTCCCATCCCGCTTGGCGCGCGTGATTATCTTTTCCACCACGTTGTCGCGGCGCCCCGGACCGAACAGCCACGACGTTCGGATGAGCAGATAACGGCAGCTGCTTTGTCGCAGCAACCGCTCCCCCTCCAACTTGCTTTTCCCGTACACGGATAAAGGGTTTGGGACGGCGTTCTCCGCGTACCCGGCCGGATCGGCCCCGTCGAAAACGTAGTCCGTGCTGTAGTGCACCAATGCGGCGCCGATATCGCGGCACGTCTGCGCCAGCACGCCAACTGCCTCGGCGTTGATGGCGTACGCGATCGGTGCGTTCTCCTCGCATCCGTCAACGTCGGTATACGCGGCCGCATTGATAACGTAGCGCGGAGTGATGCCCTTTAGTCGACGGACCACGTGGTCATGGTCAGTCAGGTCGAATTCCGGCAGGTCCAGCGTACACACCGGTAAACCTTGGCTCTGCAGGACCGCCACCAACTCGCGCCCCAGCATCCCCTGGGCGCCGATAATTGCCACCGGCAGAGCGGCGGGGTTGACCTTACCGGTTTTCATACTGCTCCCGGTAGTACCGCTGGTATTCTCCGCTCTTGACGCGCTGCCACCACGCCGTGTTCTCCCGGTACCAGGCAACCGTCTTTGCAAGCCACTCGTCAAAGGAGTGCGCAGGCGCATACCCCAACTCGCGTTTGGCTTTCGACCAATCAATGGCGTAACGGCGATCATGGCTGGGCCGGTCTTTGACGAACTGCATGGCCGACCCTTCGGCGCCCAGTAGCGCGATGATCTTTTTGACCACCTCCAGATTGCTGATGTCCTGCGTCAGCCCACCGATACAGTAGGTCTCCCCCGCCTTCCCTTTTTGCAGGATGAGATCGATGGCGCGGCAATGGTCCTCAACATACAGCCAGTCCCGGACGTACTTGCCGTCGCCGTAGACCGGGACCGGCTTGCCTTCCAGGAGGTTGGTCACGGCCAGGGGAATGAGTTTTTCGGGAAATTGGTACGGTCCAAAATTATTGGACGTGTTGGAAATGGTGACCGGCAGCCCGTAGGTCGTCGCGTACGCCCGCACCAGGTGGTCGGCGGCCGCCTTGGAGGCGGAATAGGGGTTGCGCGGATGGTACGGCGTATCCTCGCGGAACGCTTCGGCGGTGCCCAGCATCAGCTGGCCAAAGACCTCATCGGTGGAAACATGGTGGAAGCGCTTGACCTTCGCGGCCAGCGCGGCATCCAGCAGCACCTGCGTGCCGACCACGTTGGTCTGCACGAACACCGCCGGCCCAAGAATGGAGCGGTCCACATGCGACTCGGCGGCGAAATGAACGACCGCATCCGCGCCCGCCATGGCCTCAGCAATAGCCGCCGCATCGGTAATGTCGCCTTTGATAAAACGGTAGCGCTTGCCGCCCTCCGCCCCGCGCAGATTCTCCAAATTGCCGGCGTAAGTCAGCGCGTCGAAATTGACGATCTCGTCCGTCCGGTGTTCGCGCAGCCAGTAGTGAACAAAATTCGACCCGATGAACCCGGCTCCACCCGTCACAAAAATTTTCATAGGGAAAAATATTTCCGCGCCAACAGCAAGCCGGCCATCGTCACGCTGTCATACACGCCGCCCTGGGCGAGCAACGACCGCACCCGAGCCGGGGTTGCCATGACGACCCTGAGCATTTCGCCGTTCGTTTCCGGCTGTGCGGCACCGGCGCGCAACCCCTGCGCCAGAAAGACGTGGCCGGTCTGATTAAAATATCCCGGTGCCACCATCAAGCGCCCAAGACGACGCCAACGCTTCGCGGTAAAACCGGTTTCCTCGCGCAGCTCGCGTTTGGCGGCAGAAATCGGCGCTTCACCGCGCTCGATACCGCCCTTAATGACCTCCCAGGCGCGGCCCTGCGGGTAGCGATGCTGGCGTACCAGCACCAGCCGGTTTTCCTGCAGCGCCAGCACCATCACGAACGGTGATTTGATCAGATACGTCCAGGTCCGCACCGCGCCGGAGGGAAAGCGCAACCGCGTCTCATGGACGCCGCCCACGCCATCGCCGCGGAACGCCACGCGGGTGGCAAGTACTCGCAGTCCGGAGGTGCTCCGTGTAGGACGACGCATGGGAGGCTCACTTACCGCAATGCGGCCGCAATGTCTTTTGCCAATCCCGCGCTTTCCTCGGGACCGTAGCGCTGGTGCGGCCAGGACTGCAACCCGTCGCCATCAATTCTCGGAATAAGGTGAAAATGGGTATGCATGACGATCTGTCCGGCGGCCGCGCCGTTATTGATGCCGACGTTGAATGCCGGAGCATGCGTCACCCGCAACACCGCCGGGGCAATGACCTGCAGCGCGTCCATCATCGCGGACACCGTCTCGGCCGGGGTGGCCGCCAAGTCCTGAAAATGGAGCTTGGGCACGACCAAGACATGACCGCGGGAAATGGGCGCGATGTCCAAGAATGCGAGCACCGCGCCATTCTCATAGACTTTGTCGCACGGGATCTGCCCGGCGATGATCTTACAGAAGACGCAATCCATATCGGGAAAGCAAGAAGCTAGAATATAAAATCAAGGGGGGAATTAATCACCTCCGACGTTCTCATCCCATTCATGCCCACAGTTCAAACAACGGTGGGTTAAATCATTTTGATATTTGACCGGCGCGTTACCTGGACGGTATTCGGCCATGGGGGTGATATTAGGGGAGCTACATTTTGGGCATTCCATAGATGTGCTGAATAATTTATTAATACTTGCTCCAGTCGAAATTGATCTTTTGGTCATCGTACGGTAACCGCTCTTCATCGGGATTTCCGGCGTTGTAGGCGCGCGTCGTGTGGTAGAACAGCAACACCGGATCATGGCCCAAAACTTTATAGCCATGCACCACCCCGGCCGGAATGACAATGACCTTATAGTCATCCTTCCCGGCCCTGATGGTCTGGGTCTGGCCGAAGGTCGGTGAATCCTCCCGCTGATCGTAGAGCACGACCAGCGCCTGGCCATCCGCGACAAACCATACATCATCTTGTTGGCGGTGCCAGTGGAACGCTTTAATGGCGCCCGGATAGGTCACCGTGAACGTCGACTGGCCGAAACGGGACAACAATGCTTCATCATCGCGGATAACTTCCATCAAAAAGCCGGGCCGCGAGAGCACTTCGCGACCCTGGGCCTGATCGGGCCACACCTTTAACGTTTTGATCTTGACTCCATCAATCATGTTGCTGTTCCCCCAGGGCGGCGAGCACGCTCCCCCACGCGACGACGGCAAACAGCCATCCGACCGGCGAGGATACGGCCGCGCCGACTCCGACGGCCGCCGCAATGCCTGCGCCAACGGCGAGCCAATGCCGGTACCAAACCGTCGCAGGCGGCGCGCCACGGAACGTCAGAAACGCCGTCAGCGTAGCAGAAAATACCAGCCCAAGCAATACCCAATGCGGATTGAACGTGTTACCGACAAAATGCGGCTTGCCCCACTCCAACGCCATCAGGGCGGCCCACATCAAGAGCAGCCCGCCGGTCTGCGTGCGGCAGTACGTTAGTGCGATAGCGCGTCGAGTCCGTGAGATGGCGGGCATAGCGAGGAGCGCTAGCGGAACCAGCGGCCAGCCCAGCCCCGCAGCACCGGCCAGGTGACCCGGTCCCCCAACAAGGACGTGCGCAGGGTCCGGAACGAAGCGCTCGGCGACGGCAACGGCCGTTCGGGGGCGGAAATGACAATGCGCAATGAAGCCGCGGACTGTTGTTCCGTGGTCAGAAGAAAAAGCTGATCGATCTTCCGCCAGCCGTCGGGCGCACCGATCGGCCGGTAGCCGGTCAGAATGAAATCGGTGCCGCTGGCGGCGCCCGAAGGCGGCAGCGGGTCAACGGTGAATGGCAGTTCGAAGGGAACGCGGTACGCGGCGATCCGTTCCGCCTCCGGCGGCTGCCGCAAGAAGTCATCGAGATTCTCGTAGTCGGGCTCACGCTGCAGGAGCACCAGACCGCCGCCGCGCAACTGGGTCCACCGGCCCGGTTGCGACAGTTCCTCGAGCACCCGATGGTAGGCCGGCTGCAAGGTCAGGTGGTCGGCACGGCCGTCGGGAATGAGGCCCAGTTCGACCACCTGCAGGTTGCCGGGGTCAAGCTCCAGCTGGACGGAAAGCGTTCGGAACGGCCGCGGCTGCTGCAGGTCGACGTAGACGGGTTCGGCAAGCATGCGGTATCCGCGAGCAATATCCGCCGGCGCGAGCGGTTCGACCCTGCTTTCCGGCACCGGCCCGCGCAAATACGGCCCGCTGATCGGCCACCCTTCCGCACGAAGCTGGGCGGAGGGCACCAGGTCGACCCAGGCCAGCCAGAACAACAACGCCAGCGGGGCCAGAGCCCACGCCAAGCGCGACAACGTCAGCCAGCGGAGACCGAAGCGTTCAGGCATACTTCATCATTCCGCGCCGCGGCGAACCTGAAATACCCGTTCCGGCGCGGCGACAGCGACCACCGACACCGGCTCCCCCAGAATAAGCCCGGCGGACGATAATTGATCGCGGACGGCAACGATAGCTGCATCATCCATGAAGGTATACCAGTACACCGGACGGTGTTCCAAGAGCGCGGGCAACGCCCGCTGCACCTGCGGATCGCGGAGCGTGGCAATGACGGGCAGCAGGGGGAAGAACAGCTTATCGGCCCGTTCGGCAACGACCACGGCGTTTGCCGGGACGTAGCGGACGACAGTCTCGCGTTTGGCGTAACCGGCGCGGACCGCTTTGGCGACGGCCCCCAACCCGTCGGACGGTTCATGCAGGGTCAGCCGGATAGACCAGAACGAAAACCCGGCCGCAACGGCAAGCAGGACGACACGCCGCAGCCACAAGCCCCGGAGGCGGCCCACCGTCCAGAGCATCCCCGACGCGGCGTACGGCAACAGCATGACCGACAACGGCAGCCAGTAGCGCACGTAGGAGCCGGCCATGGTCACGGCCTGCGGGTCGAGGTTGTCGACCAAAACGGCGCTGCCGTAGTAGGGCACCAACCACACCGCCATAACGATAGGCGCGACCATCGCCCACCGCGCAGCAACCGACTGGCGGGACCAACGGTGCACCTGCAGGGCCAGGCCCAGCGCAGCCGGCCAGACCACCGCGGACTGCAGGCCGAACATGAAACGCCAGAAATTCTGCAGCGCGCGGCGCGGGTGCAAGCCAAAGGGAAGCAACGATGACGCGTCCGCGACGGGCGCCGCGCCGTCCGGGGGCGGCAGCAGATAACCACTGGCCAGCGGATGGCCAAAGGTCGCTTGTTGCTGCAACAATACCGGCGCCACCCCGGCGGCCAGCCCCAGCGCGAACGCCCAGCCAACGCGCCGCAGCCGACGCCGTTGGCACCACACCGCAGCCACCAGCAGCGGCGCGAGCCAGACCGCCTCCACGGGACGGATCGCAACGGCGGCGCCGAACGCTGCTCCCGCAAGGAATGCGCCCGCGCGACGGCCCGTGCGGAGGGCGACAACGCTCCCCCATCCGCCCAGCAGCACCAGCGCAGCGAACGGGAGGTTAGGAAATAATCCGCGAGCGCTGTAGTACCACCACGGCGGCAACAGCGGCAGCGCCAACGCCGACCACCAGGCTACCGCCGGTGGAAAAAATACCAACGCCAAACGGTACAGCGCATACCCGCCCAGCGCCGCCAACAACGGCGTCAGGTACGGCAGTACGCCGACGCCGCCGACCCGCGCCGCCATTCCGTACCACACCGGAAGCCCGATAAAGCTGGCGGGTACCAACCGGCCGTCATAGACCAGCATGGATCGCGGATGCACGATGCCGGACGCGTCGTCCGCCAGCGCGGGAGCCGCCAGCGGCACATCCTGCGCCACCCGGCGCGCAAAGAAGTAATTGGCTGTCTCATCCGGCGAATTAAAACTGCGCGGCCCAGCCGGGGGCGCGCTGGACCAGCTGAGCGTGGCATGCGCGACCGCCCACCCGAAAAGCCACACCGCCAGCAGCATGCCGCGCCAATGCGTGCCCTTCATATGCCTGCAGTATAGCATCCCGGCCAAGTCATTGTGGCGCGCGGTGGTATGCTACACTGCAAGCGTCCCGACGCCCGACCAAGACACCATGAACCCGGCCGAAAAGGACGGAAACTGGCACCGAACTGCGGGTGTTGCAACCTGAACCCAAGCATTTGATCGCTGTACCACGAGGTATGCCCTGTAGGACAATGGACTGGCGAAAACGACTTGAGAGTTGCGTCGAAGTCACGTACTTCATTCCGAGAGCAAACACACCCGACCATTGTACTGCGGGGTATGCGTAAGCAACCTTCCTGGCTCCTGACCGCGTTCCTGACCATAACTGCCGTCGCCAACTTGGGCTGGCACAGCGCCAGTATCGGGCTGACATTGGGCGTCCTCTATTTCCTGTGGTGCGCGTGGCTTGCCGGCGGCGTGCTGGCACCCAACGAACCCCGCCGCTGGCAGCTGGTGGTCGGGCTCGTCGGGAATCTCGCTCTCCTGACCGTGGTCGGAACGAGCGCCTACTGGCTTTTCCGCCTCGACGGCGCGGTCATCGCCGTCATCGCCATCATCACACCCTGCGTTTGGATCTTCCTGCCGCATGCGCCCGGTCGGGCGGGATCCTCGATGTGGCAGCGCGACCCGTTGCGCGGTTTGCCACGCACCATGGGCGTCACCACATTACTCCTCCTTGGGTTCGTCGGATTACTGGCGCTGGCCATCCGACACTTGGTAGGCGCGGCAACGACGGAGGCTATCCGCACGCCGTGGCAGGTTGTACCGCCGGCATTCTGGGTTGGCTTCATCGGCGCGACGATGGCACTGCTGGGACTGCACTTTCGCACGGACCGGGCCGGCCGGCGGCTGCTCTTCACTCTGCTGCTGCTCGGAACGAGTATCAGCGTCGCGCTCTTCGTCTACCCCCTCGGTTACGGCTACGATCCCTTCATCCACCAGGCGGCGGAACGGACGATCGCCCAAAACGGCGTCATCACGCCAAAGACCCCCTACTACATCGGCCAATACGCGCTGGTCGTGCCGATCGCGCGGATCCTGGGTGTGGATGTCGTGACGGTTGACCGCCTCGCTGCCCTCACCGGCCTGCTGCTGATCGCGGCGTTCGCCTACTGGCCGTGGCGGCGCTACCACCCCACCGCCGCCGCCCTGCCGCTAACCCTCCTCCTGCTCCCTCTCGGCAGCCTGATCACCACAACCCCGCAAGGACTGGCGAATTTGTGGTTACTGGCAACCGCAACCATCGTGGCGCTGCCCCGGACGCCGGTTCCAAATCCGCCGCAGCTGCGCTGGCTGCCGATCGCCCTGCTGACCGCCGCGGCAGCCAGCGCGACGCATCCGATCGCCGGCGTGCCCGCGCTCGCGCTGGTGGCGTTCGGGATGATCGCCGCTTGGCGGCCCGCCACGTCCTATGCCGTCAAATGGGGACCGCGCCTCGCAAGCTGCGCGGTCTTCGCTCTGACCGCGACGACCCTTCCCTTGTTATTCCTCCTCAACGCGCAACAGGCCGGCATTGCCCCATCAGAGGCCTGGGAACCGCAGCCACTCGCGCCGATGATCGCCGCCGCGGCCGCCGCCGCGCTTCCCCGATTCCCCGCGAGCACCAACCCGCTGCTGGATTTCGCGGCAATGCTCGACCTCAACCGCGGGTGGCTTATCGCGGTCGGCGCGGCGGCGGGCGCGTGGCTCGTCTGGTCGCGGAAAAAACAGGCGGCATTACTACCCAGTGTAGCGACCAGCCTGGCGTTATTGGCGACCTACCTGGCGCTGCGGCAAATGCGTTTCCCGCAGCTGATCGCCGACGAACAAGCGGTGTTCGGCCAACGCGTTCTCGAGTTAGCGGGTTTTGTGCTTCTTCCGCTGCTCGTGGCCGGCGGACAGATGCTGCTGGAACACATGAGCCAGGAACGGGTACTGCGCGCCGCGGTCGTCGTCCTCGGGAGCGCGGCCCTGACGGCTGCCGTCTACCTGAACTACCCACGCGTCGACCGATACCGCGCGGACCACGGGTACAACCTCAGCGCCGCCGACCTGGCGGCGGTGAAACTGGTCGCCGCGGACGCGCGCGGCACCTACCTGGTGCTGGCGAATCAAATGACGTCAGCCGCCGCTATCCGCGAATTCGGTTTTGCGCCCGCCTATGCCACGGCAGCCGACCCGCGACGGACCATGTACGCCTATCCCGTGCCGACAGGAGAAACCCTCTATCAAGAATTCCTCGCTATGGTGCGCGAAGAGCCTGAACGCTCCGTGGTGCAGACCGCCGCGGCAATGAGCGCGACTCCGATCAACGCCGTCTACTTCATCCTGCCCCGCTATTGGAACGACTTCGACCGCGTCTCCTCGGCTGCCCAGGCAACGGCGAACCAATGGTGGCCGCTGGACAGCGGAAAGATCCAGGTCTTTCGCTACGACCTGGCCCCGTGAAACATCCGCCCGAGACGATGCAAAAAAACGCCCGCAGTGCGCGGGCGTTTTCCATTGGCCGCTATCAGGCTGCCTCCAGCATCTTCTGCAAGTACATTTTCAGATCAAGGGAAGCGCGCGTCCGCGCCGCACCTTCCCGCAACGGCGCCAGCAGCTCAGGATGGTCAAGGTACTGCAGCAGCACCGCGCGCAGGCTGCGCGGGTCGGAAGGCGCAAACGTGAACCCGTTCACGTTATCCTTCACCAGCTCGCTGATGCCTCCGATGTCCGCCGCGACGACTGGCACGCCGCAGGAAAAACTCTCCGCGATCACGGTCGGCGAATTCTCGTAGCACAGCGACGGCACGACCGTCGCGTCGGTCTGGTTGAAGATGGCGCGCAACCCCGAACGCTTCACGTACCCGAGGTACCGGTAGTTCGGCTTGTCCGCCGTCAGCACCCGGACCTCCTCGCTCAAGCTTCCGGTGCCGACGATCCGCAGCGTCCAGTTGGTCCGCGGCAGCCCTTCCATAACCTCCAGCAGCAGCAGGATGCCCTTGCCTCGCTCCAACTGTCCCAGGTACAGCAGGTTAACGTGGTCGCCTGGGTGCTCGCGGACCGCGGGCGGCGCGGGGTCCAGGCGCGGCAAAGGATTCGGCATCACCAGCCAGCGCGACCGGCGGAAAAACCCGCGGGTGCGGTGGTAGTCCGCAACCCAATGCGAGGGCGCGACCACCACCGTCGGCGAACCGAACAGATACCGGCACCACTTCTCGTACTGGAGGTCGAGAACCAGAAAGGGCTTCTCCTGTCCAGAGATCAACAGGCCCGATGGACGGGACAATTGGATGTCGTGCAGCGTATGGATGTGCTTGATGCCCAGATCGCGCAACAGCCGCGGGATGAGATAGCTGACCCCTTTCAGATTATGGGTCAGCACCAGCGCCGGCCGTTCCGCCTTCAGGACACGCTTGACCTGCAATCGCCCCGACCAGCCGAACAGATCCAGCAGATGCCACGGCAGACGCAGCCACAGCGGACGATCGCCCAACGAAAAAAATGAAAAAATATTGAACGGCCGGATACGATACACCGTCATTCGGTCACCCCGTTCCACCGCGCGCTGACGTCCCAGCGCAATGACCACGACCTCGTACCCAAGCTCGCGCAGCCCGACCGCGATGGCTTCCACCATCACTTCGGCGCCGCCCCGGCGGTCCGGGGGGTACAGATTGTTGATGAGACACACCTTCATACGATCTTTGGAGCCTTGAGGAAACGGCGCAGGAGCACCAGGAGCGCCGCCCCGGCGACGTCGATGCCGACATCGGCGAGTCGACCGCTCCGACCGTGAACCGTCGTTTGGTACCACTCATCGGCCGCCGCCACCGCCCCCGCGAACACCAGGGCGGAAACCGTCGAGGAACGGCCGGGTGCGCGACAGCGGAGCCAGAGGAACGCCAGGACGAAATATTCCGTCAGGTGGGCCGCTTTGCGCAGCACCAGATCCTTCCAGGTCTCCAATCCCGAGGATAGGTCCGGCTGCGATGAGAACCAAAAAATTACCACGATCCAGGCACCGAGCGCAAGGTAATCCAAACTCCGTCGCAGCATACGTCAGCGCAGGAGCGACTGATAGAGCGTCAAGAGCTGGTTACTCACCACGGTCCAACGGTACTTGGTGAGCACCGCCTCATGGCCGGCCGCCCCGCAGGCGGCAGCCCGCGCAGGATCGTCCAGCAGCTGCGCCAATTTTTCCGCCAAGTCTGCGGCATCGCCGGGCCGGGCCAGCAGGCCGGCGCTCTCCCCGACCACGGTGCGCACGCCCGGCAGCGAGGTCGCGACGACCGGCCGCTGCACGGCCATAGCCTCCAGAAGCGCGACGCCGAACGCCTCCGATCGCGTGACCGACGGCAGCGTCACCACGTCCGCCAGCCGATAGTGGTCCGGCAGGTCATGGGTCGGGACGGCGCCGGTAAACCGCACGCGGTCGGCGATCCCGAGTTGTTCGCTCATGCGGCGGTAGCGGTCCTGCCAGCCCCCGCCACCGACGACCAGAAGCCGCACATCCTGCGGCAATCGGGCCATTGCCGCCAACAGTACCGGCACCCCCTTGAAGTAGTGGGCGGCATCCAGGCTGCCCACGAATAACACGGTGCGCGCCCGCTGCAATCCGTACTGCGCGACCAGCCGTTCGGGCTTGGGTCCGGGCGTGAACCGCCGCGCTTCAACGCCGTTGGGCAGCACCGTGAAACGCTGCGGATCGCGTGCGATCATTGGCGCAAGCTTTCCCTGTTGCGCGTAGTCCAAGGACAGGACCACCACACGGTCGGCCGCACGCACCAAAAACGGGAGCATTACCCGCTGCCAACCGGAGAGCAGCAGGCCGCGCAACCCGGGCGCCAGCAGGTCCATATGGTAGTGCAGCACCAGCCGGGGTCGACGCCGACGGCATGCCCGCAGCACCGGACGGGCTGCCCCGATGAAAGGATAATGCAAATGGACCAACGTAAAACCATCGAGCGCTGCGGCGAGCGACGGCAACAACGCTGCGTTGCCGACCGTCAGCGCGGGACGCAGATACACGACCCGGAAATCGGGATGCTCGAGCCGGGCACGGCCATAGTCGGGAGTGAACACCGTAACGTCATAGCCGGCCGTGCTCAGCAGGCGCGCATGATGATAGGCAATGACCCCGATGCCGCCGCCGTACGGCGGCATCACCGGGGTGACGATGGCGATCCGCATAGCGTTACCAACGGATCAAGGGCGATACCGCCCGCCAGTACCAGCCAAAGACGGCGTTCGCTACCTGCGTAAACCCCGTCGGAGGCGAATCCTGAAATTCTATCCGGCTGACGAATCGTTTCACGACCTCGCGGTCGGGCACCCGCCGAAGCCGCTGCACCTCGCGCCGCCGCCGCCCCAGCAGCGGCCACGTCGACGGCCGGAAGTAATAGGCATGCGCCGTCAGCAGCTGGCCGAGCAGCCCATGACGGGCTGAGAGCAGGATCATACCCCCGTCCACCATCAGCACCGCGGGTACCAAGAGCGCGAGCGTCCGCCACCGGTAGTGGGTCAAGAGGACGCGGATGCGGTTCCGTTCCATCCAGTGCCACTTCGCCACGCTGCGGGAAAACTCGTACTTATGGTACACCACGGATAGCGGCGCCACCACGCACCGGTAGCCGGCCAGCCAAAGCCGCCACCCCAGCTCCAGGTCCTCGTGATACATGAACATTGCGGCATCCAATAGGCCGACCCGGCGCAACACCGCGCACCGCAACAGCACGGCCGCGCCTGACGGATAGGCGATATCGCGCACCGTCAACGGCACATCGGGCATCCCGTTCCCGCCGGCGTAGCCGAACCCCATAAAATGAATGGCATTGCCCCAGCTATTGATCTTGGCCGTGCCGTGCAGCAGAAGCTTGGATTGCACCGCCGCGATCCGCGCATCCGTTTCCGCCACCTGCAAAGCTTGCCGCAAAAACCCGGGGTGGACGGCCGTATCCTGGTTCAGAAGATAGGCAAAATCAAAACCGCGGTCCAGCGCATATTGGAGCCCGCGGTTGTTGGCACCCGTAAATCCCGTATTGATATCCTGCACCAGTACGGTCGCGTGCGGAAACTTTTGCCGGATGTATTCCACCGTGCCGTCGGCCGACGCGTTGTCGACGACGACCGTCTCCCACCGGTCGGCGGGATAATCAACCGCCTGCAACGACGACAAACAATCCGGCACATACTGCCGGCCCTGGTACGTGACGATGATGACCGCAACGCGAGGCAGCATGGTCGAGGAATGAGGGACCATGAATCATGGGGTCGGGCCGGCCGAATCGATCCGCTCTCCTGATTCCTTATTCTTTATTCCCAATTCTCCGGTCCGCAACGCTTCATGCCGCACGATCTCGGTGATCTCGCGCTCGACCCGCTCCACCCGGGCCAGCAGCCAGGACACGAGAACGAAAAGCGCGACGATGGAGGCAAAGATGAGCAAGTCCGCGCCCCGGCCCACGCCGACAGATCGCGCCACCACGTCGGTCGCATGCGGAAACCAGGCGGCGGAAAGCACTGCCACCCACAGTACCGACCACAACACCGCCTCTCCCCCGCCCAACTCATGCCGGTGCTGCCGCCGCCAAACTTTGGCCAACAGCCAGACAACGACCAGCGCGGTGATGACCTTCAGGATACTCATCGAAAGAGACGTGAGAACAGCAGATCGCGAACGATCTTCCCCGCCTGCCACCACCCCTGGCCCTTGGCGCGCGAGTAGTCGGTATATCGGATGCGAACGGGGACCTCAACGAACTGCAACTGGCAACGGACGACCTCGTCGAGCAGCTCGGACGCGTGCGCCATGCCGTCCTGGCGGATCGTGATGGCCCGTGCCGCGTCGGCACGCAACGCGCGCAAACCGTTGTGCGTGTCGGTCAGCGGCAACCCCGTGCGCAGACGATCAAACCAAACGGCGATGCGTAACAGCATACGGCGCGCGGGCGGAACGTACCGCGCTCCGTCACCCAAGAACCGCGACCCGAAGACCACATCGGCCAACCCCTGACGGATCGGCGCCACCAGCGCGGGAATATCACCGGCTTCGTGCTGGCCATCGGCGTCCACCGTCACCACCGCATCGGCGCCCAACCCAAGGGCATAGGTGATCCCGGTCTGCAACGCCGCCCCCTGGCCGCGGTTCAAAAAATGCCGCACGATGGCGGCACCCTCCGCCAGCGCGGCATCGGACGTCGCATCGACAGAACCGTCATCCACCACCACAACGGCAGTAACATTCTGGCGCAGCCCCCGTATGACTGCGCCCACGGTCGCCTCTTCGTTGTACGCGGGAACCACCGCCACCACTCTCATATTAAAGCCAGGGGGGTTGTAGTTGGGTAGTTAAGTAGATTTAATAACCGGCTGCGCTGCTACCAACTACGTACTACAAACTACGAACGGGCTAGAGTGCCTGACGCTCCATGCCCACCAGCGGTTTGTTCGCTTTGGTGTATTCGATGATCTCCTTCAATCCTTCCTCCAACATCACGACCGGGAACCAGCCCAATTTTTCGCGCGCCTGCTGGATATCCGGCATCCCTTGCGGCGACATGAACAGCAGCGGCTCTTCATAGACCACCTTGGAACGGCTCTCGGTCAGTTCAATGATCTTTTTTGCCACGTCCGCGATCTTATACTCCAGGTCGGAACCGAAGTTCATCGGACCGGTCTCGCCGCTGCGCATGAATTTCACCAGGCCGCTCACCAGATCATTGACGTGGCAGAACGACGATGAGAAATCCTCGCTGCCGTAGACGATCAGGTCCTTGTTATCCAGCGCGGCCGCGACGAAATCCGGCAGCATTTGGCCGTCCTTCAGCCGCATCCGCGAGCCATAGGTCCGGAAGATACGGGCGATCTTGGCATCCAGGTTATGCACTTCGCGGTACGTCGTGACCAGGGTCTCCGCGAACCGCTTACCCTCGTCATAGCAGGCGCGGGGACTGATCGGATCCACATAGCCCCAGTATTCCTCCTGAAAAACCTTGAGATCATCGCGGCGCGGCCCGTAGATGACCGCGGATGACGCGTGCAGCAGCTTGGCCTGGTATTTGACGGCTAGGTCCAGGACGGTTTTTACGCCCAGTGAATTCGCCAGCGCCGTCTCCACCCGCCGCGTCTCGAACTGTTTGGGCGAGGTCGGGCACGCCAGGTGGTAGATCTCCTGGATACCCTGGAACTGGACTCGAAAGCGCTCCAACTCCCGCCGTTCATCCAGCGCCAACGGTTCGGTCAGGTCGACCCGCAGAAAAACGAAATTCGGATTGGACAAGAGGTGGTCGATGTTGCGCTCGTCGCCGGAGCTGAAATTATCGACGCAAATGACCTTGGCGGTCTTGACCAGCTCATCGCACAAATGCGAACCGATGAAACCGGCGCCGCCGGTTACCAGGATGTTCTTTTGGTCGAAAATCGGCTTGGTTGCAGGCATAGATCGTATTTTCACAGGGCCACTATACCACGCGTGCGCACTGGGGAGCAACGCCCGCGCACGATCTTAATGGCGAAAGGCCCAGAATTTGGTCACGGTAAAATTCCAGATCGTCGTGAATCCGATGGTCACGATATTGGCCGCAATGTCATGCCAGCCGAACTGCTCGACCAGGATGAAGAGCGCAATGTTCGAGCCCACCCCGCTGACGACGTTGGTGACGATGAATCGGCGGTAGTGGTCCTGGGAATCTCCGCCGCCGACGCGGAAAGTCCAGCGCCGGTTCCAATAGAAGCTCCAGGTGACGGCGACCAGGAACGACAGAATGCTCCCGGCCAGGAAATACCAGCGCAATCCGCGCGTCAACAACAGGTAGATGGTAAAGTAGACCGCGACATTGCTGGCGCCGACCAGACAAAATTTAATGAACTGGCGCGCCCCCCGATGACGATCGAGGACCGGAAACCAGCGCGTGATGACGCGCCGCACCGCCGTTACGCCCAAACGCACGTGATCAGCGAGCATACCGAGCTCAGCGGCCGGGGTTAGCCAGGAAAGTCACTCGCACGCCGCCGCGGAACGTCGCTGCATGCGCAAAGTACTCTCCCTTGAGGACGCCATCCATCGTCAGTATGCGTACGTGCGGACCGCCGCCCGGTCCAACGCCCGTAATGATCTCGACTTTTCCGTCGTCATCGACATCGCCCGCCGCCAGCGTCAGTCCTGCCTGCATATTCGTCGCATAGGCGTAAAATTCGGATATCCGTGTGTAGCCCGGGGCGTGGAACACCCGCACCAACGGCGGGCCTGAACGCGCAACGCTCGCGAGCACCTCGTCGAGGCCGTCCCCGTCGACATCGCCGGCGGCGACCGTCACCCCGGTGCGCGACAACGCATTATACGCGAAAAACTGTCCCCGCTGGTTACCGTTGCCGGAAAATATCCGCACCTGCGGCCCACCCCCCGGCCCGGCGCCGGTGACCACCTCATCGATACCATCGCCGTCGACGTCGCCGGCCGCCACGGTCACGCCCCCGCGAAAGCCGGGCTCATACGCGTACCAACTGGCGATCTTTTCGCCAGCGGCAGTGAATACGGCGACTTGCGGCGCCGCATTGCCGGCGACCGCCACGATGATCTCGGCGGGACCCTTGCCGTCGACATTGCCGACCGCTACGTTCACGCCATGCCTGGTCCTGGAGTCAAAGGCGAAGAATTGCCCCCGGACCTGGCCTTCACGGCTGAAAATCCGCACGTGCGGCCCACCCCCCGGCCCGGCGCCGGTGACCACCTCATCGATACCATCGCCGTCGACGTCGCCGGCCGCCACGGTGATGCTGCCGTTGAACGTCGGCGCGTAGGCAAAAAACGATTTCAATTCCTTGAAGGCGGAGGTGTGTAACTTGATCTGCGGGAACGAGCCGAAACCAAGCGCCGATACGACCAGCCCCGATGGCTGTGCCGACGCCGGCGCAGAAGGACCGCGATACGCGACCGTTCGCGTCACAACCTTGGCGAGATTGATCTGGCCGCGGCCGACGCGGCCAATATGGCGGGGGTTGGCGGTTGTAATATCGTCGACGCTGGTCAATAGGATCTCGCGCACCGCCGCGGCGCTCAATTCCGGACGCAGCGACCGGACGATCGCGGCCGCGCCGGAAATGATAGGTGTGGCCACCGAGGTGCCGGCCCACGAACCGCCGTACGGCTGCGTGTAGCCCGGACGCGCCGAATCGACATACAAAAGCCCGTAGAACTCCTGTCCGGGCGCCGCCAGATCGACGCAGTCCTTCCCGTAGTTAGAAAAACTGGACAGTTGCCGCTGGCGATTGAGCGCGACCACCCCAAGGATGAAATTATCCTTTTCGCCCGCATCCAAGCAGATCGGGTATGACGGGGTGAGTTCCAGATCCTTACCTGGCGTGCCGTCGGTGGTGTTGCCGGCCGCTGCGACGATAATGACGTTTTTGTCGGCCGCCGCCTTCAGCCCGTCATGGAGCGCCTGGCTGAAATCAACGCCGACGAAGCTCAAATTGACAATATCCGCCCGTTGGTTCACGGCGTATTCAACGGCGCGCAGCACATCATACACCGTGCCGTTGCCCTCCGAGTCCAGCACCCGCAGCGCCATGATCTTGGCCTTCCAGCTCACGCCGGTGATGCCGACGGCGTTATGGCTGTCGGCGGCCGCAACTCCGGCGACGATGGTGCCGTGATGGATAGCCTCAGGAAGGAATGCACCGTCGAACCGAGGGTTCGGATCGGGCGTGTTGCCGACGAAATCCCATCCTTGCCAGTCATCGATGAAGCCGTTCTGGTCGTTATCGATGCGGTCACCCGCGCGTTCCGACGGATTGGTCCACAGCTTGCCGACCAACTCGGGCTGATCCGTATCGACACCGGTGTCTACCACGGCAATGACCGGCACCTTCACCTGCCGATCCTCTTCCTCCAGCAGTTCGGCTGACCACGCGTCGCGCGCTTGAATGGCCGCCAGATACCATTGCTTGGCATAGTCCGGGTCGCTGGGGAACGCGCTGGCCTTGACGCGAAAATTCGGTTCCACATACGCGACGTCCGTACGCTGCCGGTATTCTTCCGCGACGGCGGCGAGACTGACATCGTCGGCAAAACGCAAACGCAGCACGCTGCCCGAACGCAAGCCGACCAGCAATTCCGCCGGCTGCGGATGGCTGACGGCCGTTGGCGCAGCCGCCGGCCAGACGCCAAGGATGATCGCGCACGCCGCCACCACCCACCGCCACGGACGGACCGAGGCGGGCGCGGTGTTGAGGTGCGGCGAATACGGCGCCATGATCACTCGGGCTTACCTTCAAGCTGCTTGATGAAGGCATCAAATTCGGATTGTATCCCGGGGTCAAGCTGTAAAGCGCGCTCAGCCGCCTGCCGCGCCTTGGCTTTGTCGCCGTTGCGGGCGTAGGCCGTGGCGAGCTTGGCGTAGTGGTCGGCGGCCGGCGGATGCACGGTCAGCAGCTCTTCGTAGAGGGCGATCATCACCCCCCATTGGGATACGCTTTCGGCGGCGCGGATGACCCGCAGGTACTGGTCTTCCGGCACGACGCGCTTCAGCTGGTCTTTGATGATGCGAAATTCATTGCGCGCGTCATCGGGACGATTCGCCAGCACGAACGCGACGGCCATATCGATGTGCGACTCCATGACGGTACCGGAAAGCGCGAGGCCCTGGCGGTAGTACTCCAACCCCTGCGTGATGTTGCCATCCATCAGGTAGGCTTGGCCGAGTTCGAAATACAGCTGCGGCCGCGTCGGGCTCAAGCTGATGGACTGCTCCACCAGCCGCGCGGCATCGCGGGGAGCGTCGGCAATGACGGCCCGTGCACGATTAGCCACGCTCAAGTAGAACAAATGGTTCCGGATGTTGGTCGGCTCCTCGTCGACGCTTTTCCGCAGCTCCACGAGCGAATCGCGCACCACCTCCCCGACCGCAGCGCGGGGAACGCCGGAAACGCCCGCCAAACCCAGCGCATAGGTGGCGTACTGCTGACGGGCCTCCATCCGGCCCGTGTAGGATCCGGCGATCGCCTCATGGAACAGCACACTTTGCTTTTCGGTATCCGGCTCCGAGAAAGTGAGCAACGCCTGATAGATCTTATGATTGGTGGCCAGGAGCTGATAGTTGAACAGGTAAAGCGAGCCGAGCATCGCCACGCCCAGCGCCACAAGCCCCGCGCTCTGCATCGAGGTCATGACCGCGGCGCCGCGACCGGCCGGGAGCGGATGCTCATCGCCACGGACAACGATGGCCGCTAACACCAGGTGCGACAGTAGGTAGGACTCCAACGTGTCGAACACGAACATGTTCTGCACCAGATAGCCGACCAAGGCTGCCCCCAGCAGCGTGGCGCAAAACAGGTCATTGGCACGCCGCACGTAGCGAACGAGCCACCAACCGGCCACGACGAACATCGCGATAAACCCGGCCAGCCCCAGCAGCCCGGTGGTAACGGCCGTATCCAGGATGACGTTATGCGCGCGGTCGAACCAGATCTGCGAACCCAGGTCCTTGAAGATCCGCGCCGGGAAATGCGAATTGAATACCTGCGAATAATTCTCAAGGCCGTACCCAATGATGAACCGCACGGGTTCCTCGGCCCAGCCCTGCCAGCTCGCCCGCCAGGTGTCCAGCCGCGACTGGGAGGTCACATCTTCCAGCGAGATGGAGGCTAAGCGCGCCAAGGTCATGTCGTTCTTTACGAACGTGGTGTCGCGCGCAAAATAGAGGAACAGGGGCGCCAACAGCCCTGCGGCCAGCAACCCCAGGCTGATCTTGCCGGAGAGCGTTTTACGACGGAAGAAGGAAAACAGCGCGCCGACCATCAACAATCCGGCCAACAGCCCGATAAGTGCGCCGCGCGTCTGCGTCTGATAGAAAATGAAAAAATCAAGCGCCGCCAATCCGGCAATGACACCGCGGATGACCCAGCGGTTCTGACGAAGGAAATATCCCGCCAAAGCCGCGGCCTGCGTCGCCAGGAGCGCGGTCATTAAGCTGGGCGAGGCAGCCAGCTGAGTCAGCAAGGTGGTTTGCGCCTGCGGGTCCAATCTGGTCACCACGTCGTACCCGATCATGAACGCGTCAAAACCCAGAAAACTCCACCACAACAGCTTGGCGTCGAATTCGCGGTCACGGACGAAGAAATACGCTAGAAAGAACAGATGGAACAGGAGGTAGCCGGCCAGATAGGTCGCGTTCCCGATGGAGCCGGTCAACCGGGCGCCGCCCGATGACTTAAGCAGGAACGGGATCTGCAGCCACTGCCCCAGTGAGAACAGGCTCATCAGCGTGCTGACGAAGATGGAAAAGGTCAACAGCGACCGCCAATCTTCCCAGCGCCGGAACGTATTGGCAACGACAAAGAAAAAAGCGCCAACGTGCAGGTAGCCGAACAATCCGCCCATCCGTTCGTAGTTGCCCCAGAACCCCCAAGTCGGCTCGATGCCGGTGAGCGTGGTCAAAGCGGCGATGCCGACGAAGCTCAGCACCGCAATGGTCAGCGGCGTCCAACGCGGCCGGAATCTCGGGTCGCGGATGGCCAACGCCGCATAGGCGACGACCAATACTTCCACGATGGAACGGAAGAGAACGTTCTTGAGGACGATGAACGGAAAGAAAAATTGGCTCCCCACGACCAGCGGTAACAAGAGCGTAGCGAGCGTGCCGAATCGGATGACCCACCACAGTAATTCCGCGACGGGATCTTCGGTCCGCCGCCATAACCAGGATGGAAACTTGATAACCATAGTTCGCGGGATGACAAAAAATGAAACGGAGTAAGCGGAAACGTAACGCCGCGTAAAAAACGGCGTGGTTACGCCACTCTACAGTATTCGCACTCTACCATACCGCTCCATGACGGACAAGGGTGGAGATTTGCAAAAAACCATAAATTACGCTAAAATTCCGGCCATCTGTAAAGAGCTGCCTATGGACCGCGCTAACCGTCGCATGCGAACAACGATACTCGTCATCGGCGACATTGTCTGGTTGTACCTGGCGCTGTTTGCGACGCTTCAACTCCGTTACGGGGCCGTGGACGCAACGCTTTGGTGGGAACACTTCGGGCCGTTCACCATCGTCTTTGCGCTGTGGCTGGTCGTGTTCACGGTCTCGCGCTTGTACGACCTCAGCGCCAGCGGCGGACGGACCGATCTGGGCTTCCGGCTGTTCGGCGCACTGCTGGCTTCGGGCACGATCGCCGCCGCATTCTTCTACCTTGGGCACAACCGGCTGTTCACGCTGCGGCCGCAAAAAGTGCTGGCCTTGGTGCTGGTCGCAAGCTTCGTGGCGCTCTATGTCTGGCGGCTGCTCCTGCTGACGGCGCTGCGGTCGCAAGCGCTCTCGCGCCGCGTGGTATTCGTCGGCATCCAGCCGATCATCCCGCAGCTGATCGCGGAACTGGTCGCCAAACCGCAACTGGGGTTCACCCCGGCCGCCTGGATCAAGGTCAACGGCAACGCGGCGCAAAATATCGAAATTTCGAAATTTCGAAATATTGATGTGCCAACCTACCATGAAGTCACGGGTCTGCCCGATCTGTGCCAACGCCACGGCGCCGATCTCATTGTCTCGGGCATCAGCCCGCGCCAGCATACCACCCTGCTCAAAGAGCTGGTGGCGTGCCTGCCGCTGAGGATCGATTTCTCCGACCTTTCCACGTTCTACGAACGCATCACGGGGAAAGTGCCCGTCGACGCCATCGAGCAGGTCTGGTTCCTGGAAAACCTTCAGGAGGGCACCAAACGGCCGTATGAATCCATCAAGTGGATCACCGACCTGGCCCTGGCGGCCGTGCTGTTGGCGCTCACGCTGCCCATCCTTCCTCTGCTGTATATTCTGGTGAGGTTCACCAGCCCCGGCCCGTTCCTCTTCAAGCAGACCCGCGTCGGCCAGGCCGGACGCAAATTCACGGCGATGAAGATCCGCACCATGGTGGTGGACGCTGAAAAGCACGGGCCGCAGTGGGCCAGCCACAACGATGCGCGCGTCACCACCGTCGGCCGCTTTTTGCGCCAGATCCGGCTGGACGAGATCCCGCAGCTCGTCAACGTCCTGCGCAGCGAGATGAGCCTGATCGGTCCGCGTCCGGAGCGGCCGGAGTTCATCGAGCAGCTCAAACAAAGCATCCCCTTTTACGAGGAACGGCTGCTGGTCAAACCCGGCCTGACCGGCTGGGCGCAGGTGAATTTTCCGTACGGCGCTTCGGTGCAAGACGCGCTGGAAAAACTGCAGTACGACCTCTTCTATATCAAACACCGCTCACTCGGACTGGACCTGAGCATTGTGCTGCGCACGATCGGCACGATGCTTGCCCACAGCGGCCGCTAATCCGAATATTCCCGCGACGGCCAGCGCGAACAGCTGCGGCTGCACCGGCTGGCGGTAGCGCGCGTGCGACAACGGACTGGAAAGCAACGCGGTCAGCACAATGGCTGCCGCGAACAGGAAAGCAAATGTCCTGGCCGGCGGAGACAGACGACGGGCCGCAAAGGTTCCCGCCAGGGCCAGCAGCGTGATGACCGCGCCGAATACCATGCCGGCCAGATGCGCCAGGGAAGGCGCGTCGGTTCTGGTCAACGCCCCGACCACGGTCCCCCACTGCCGACGCGTCAATGCCGTGGTAATATCGACCGGCCGTTCCCCGCTGGGTAATCCGACCGATTCGGCCACGTCCCGCCACCCCGACTGCAAAAAGAACGGGGTGGTTTTTATGATATACAGCGGCACATACGACCGCCACTCGGAAAGCAGGATCTCGCGCGCCCGGCGCCCGGCAAACGCATCCCGCACGCGTTCGTCGTTCGGCAGCGCTTCCCACTCGCGGATCAGTTCCCCGCGCACCTGCCCCGGCGTTTTTCCTTCGCGCAAGGCCTGGGCCTGGTTGGCGTGGAAAAAGAGCAGCAAAAAATTGCTCTGCATCGTCAATTTCCATAACCCGAACTGGCGTCCGTTGCGGACGATCCACGGGGACAGCAACCCGCCAATCACGACCACCATGACCAGCGTGCCTACCAGCGCGCGCCGCAGATCAACCTTACCGTGCCCAAACAACCACCAGACCATCAGCAACCCCGCCAGATAGATGCCCGAAAAACGCACGTAGGTAGCCGCGGCAAGTGTTACCCCGCACCCCGCGAGCCACGGCCAGCCCCGAGTCCACGCGCGCACGTAACAGTAGAACGCCAGCATCAAAAGGGTAACGAACAGCGTATCGCTCATCAAAAGATTTGCCTGCAGCACCGTAAACGGTTCCAGGCCATAGAGCAAAGATGACCAGAATGCGACGCGGCGTCCGAACACCGCATCCATCACAAGGAACGCGAGCGCAATGGTCGCCAGGGAAAGCAGCTGCTGGACCAGGGCGGTGAACCAAGGCGCCGCATTGGCCGCCATCGTTGCCGCCAGAAACAGCGGGTAACCGGGCAGGTGCAGCATCGTGGGCGTCGGCGGATCCCCGGGGTACTCGGAAAATACGCCGTACTGTCGCAGATTTTGCGCTGCGGTCAGATACAGCGGCGAGTCATTGGAGCGCAAAAAAACCGCGTCTCCCTGCGTGACGGCGGAAACGAACAGGGCGGCGCGCAGCGCGACGCCAAAGATCAGCACGATGAGCAGCGGGCGGGAAACGGCGGGCCACACCATAGACTACCACGCGAAACGGCGAATTTCGCGCCCCAGCATCGCCCACTGGCGGGCACACCGGTCGGCGGACCCGCCGGAACGGAAGTGCACCGGCACCTCGGCGATCTTGAGCCCGTGTTGGGCCGCGGCGGCGGCGAACGGCATCGCCCCGCCGTCGTGGCTAGGTGTTCGCGTCGACAAAGGCAGCCGGACGGCATCCTCCCGCCGGAGCGCGAAGGCCCCGCAGGCCGCATCGGTCAGCGGCTGGCCGATGGTAAACGAGCACAGCGCGGACAAAAATCGATGATGGAGCCAGCGCCAAGCCGGCATGGCCGAGGGGTAGACCAGCCGGGAACCCACCACAAAATCAGCGTTGGATTCCGCAATAACCCGGTAAAACTTTTCGGTCACGACGGGATCAAAATCACCATCGACGGGCAGCACCATCAGCAATTCGGCGTCGGAAACCAGCGCGGCCGACCACCACCCATCGGCGGGAGAAAACTTTGCCACGCGGACCGCCCGCCGTCCGGACAGCGGCCCGACCGCAGCATCAACATCCGCCGAACGCTGCAGATCGCCGTCGGCGACCGCAACAATGATCTCGGTACGGCTGCCCAGGGTGGGCATGCGCTCCAAAAGCCACGGCAAGGCGGCAGCCGAACCGCGTACCGGCAGGACCACCGCGACCGAATACCGACGTACCGGTACGGGAAGTGCCGGACGCGCCACAAAATACTGGATCAGACAGCATCGGCGCAGCAACGGCAGCCGCGCCACCGTCTGATTGATGAACTCCCCGAACCCCCACCACCGTTTCGGGCACAGAAAGGTATGCCCCCGCGAAACGACCTCAAAACCCGCGAGCTCCAGCAACTGCACCACTTCGCGAGCCGAAAGCCAGTTATGCAGGGGCTTGGGCTGGTTGAGACCAAGCGCCGCACCAAGACGAAGGATCGGCTCCCACAGGCGGTTGTACTGCGTAACCACCACGCGGCTGTGCTCATGGCACAGCAGCCGGATATGCTCCAACGCCGTCTGGATGTCGTCCAAATATCCCAGCAGGTCGGAAACAATGACCGCATCGAACGTCTCGCGCGAGCCGACCTCGCGGTCAATGTCGGCGGTCACGAACCGCAGATGATCCCCCGGATGGCGCCGCGCTGAAATCGCGGTCATGGCGGGAGAAAAATCCAATCCCACGCCACGGGTGGGCGCGACAGCAGAAAGCAGATCACCCAGACCGCTGCCCACGTCCACGACCTGTCCGCCCGGCGGAAGAATGAACCGCAACAAGCGACCGAGCCACTGGTAGTAGTAGCTGTTCTTAGCTCGCCAAGCGTCGGCCTGCGCCGCCCGCGCGGCGAAAAAATCAGCCAACTGCTGCTTGGAGGAAGTCGTCGGCATGGGCATCATTCGCCGCGGTGCGCGCGGTACCATGCGACCGTTTCCCGCAGGCCATCCTTGAATTCCGTGCTCGCGGTGAACCCAAACTCGCGCGCGGCGCGCGACGTGTCCAGACAGCGACGGGGCTGGCCGTCGGGCTTGCTGGCGTCCCAGACCATCTGTCCGTCATACCCGACCTCGCGAGCAATCAGGCCGATCAACTCTTTAATGGTAATCTCTCGGCCGCTGCCCAGGTTCACCGGATCGGCGCCGTTATACCGCTCGGCCGCAAGCAGTATGCCTTCGGCGGCATCTTTGACGTAGAGAAATTCGCGCGATGCCGACCCCGTGCCCCAGATGGGAACGGTCGGCTTCTTCTGCTCCGCGGCCTCGACCATCTTGCGGATAAGCGCGGGAATAACGTGTGAGCTTTGCGGATCAAAATTATCGCCCGGTCCGTACAAATTGACCGGCAAAAGATAGATGGCATTGAACCCGTACTGCTGACGGTACGCCTGCGCCTGCACCAAAAGCATTTTCTTGGCCAAGCCGTACGGCGCGTTGGTTTCCTCCGGGTAGCCGTTCCACAGGTCATCCTCGCGGAACGGAACGGGCGTAAATTTCGGATAGGCGCAGACGGTACCGATGGCCACGAACTTGCCGACATTCTCCTGCCGCGCGGCTTCCATCAGCTGCGTGCCCATGATCAGGTTATCGTAGAATAACGCGCCCGGCTGTTCGCGATTCTTGCCGATGCCGCCGACGTTGGCCGCCAAATGAATGACCAGGCCGATGCCCTTCACTGCCGCGCGGCAATCGTCCCAACGCCGCAGATCGTGCTCATCGCGGCGCGGCAATGACAGCCGTTGCTCCCCCACTCCGCGCTCATGGAGCGCCGCAACGAGGTGGCGCCCGACAAATCCCGAAGCGCCAGTCACCAGTATTTTTTTATCCTTCCAAAATGACGGCATAGGAAAAAAATGACGCTTATAAGCTACTGCCTACTAGCTTTCCACTCAGCCCCGCTGCCTTCAGGTCCGCCTCCAGCATGATGCGCACCAGCTCCTGAAAACGCACCTTGGGCTCCCAGCCCAACTGGCGCTTGGCCTTGCTGGCGTCGCCCTGCAGCATATCCACCTCGGACGGCCGGAAGTACTCCGGGTCGATGCCGATGTGCTTTTGCCAATCCGCGACGCCAACCAGCCGGAAAGCTTCGGTCACGAACTCGCGCACCGTATGGGCTTCTCCGGTCGCAATGACATAGTCTTCGGCCGTGTCCTGCTGCAGCATCCGCCACATCGCGTCGACGTACTCGGGGGCATACCCCCAGTCGCGCTTGGCGTCCAAGTTGCCCAGGTAGATCTTATCGATCTTGCCCGACAGCAGGTCGGCAATGCCGCGCGTGATCTTGCGGGTAACGAACGTTTCGCCGCGGCGCGGTGATTCGTGGTTGAACAGTATCCCGTTGCAGGCATAGACGCCATAGGATTCTCGGTAATTGACCGTCATCCAGTAGGCGTAGACCTTGGCCACTCCGTACGGGCTGCGGGGGTAGAACGGCGTTCTCTCCGTCTGCGGCACCTCCACGGCGCGGCCGAACATTTCGCTCGACGAGGCCTGGTAGAAGCGGCAGTTCACGCCCGTCTCGCGGATGGCCTCCAGCAGCCGCACGGTTCCCAAACCGGTAACGTTGCCGGTATACTCGGGCAGGTCGAAACTGACGCGCACGTGGCTCTGCGCGCCCAAGTGGTAGATCTCGGCCGGGTTGATCTTGGCAACCAGCCGCGCCAGCGCACTGGAATCGGTCAGGTCGATGTAGTGCAAAAAGAACCGCGTGTCGGGCCGGTGCGGGTCGGCGTACAAATGGTCGATACGGTTGGTGTTCAGCGAACTGGAACGGCGGATGAGGCCGTGCACCTCATAGCCCTTGGTGACCAACAGCTCGGCCAGGTAGCTGCCGTCCTGCCCGGTGACGCCAGTGATGAGCGCTTTTTTCATATCAGACGCTGTGGCGCGGGCCGTTGAGCACCTCGCGCACGACGTACTTGGGCCGCCGCTTAACCTCTTCGAAAATGCGCCCCAGATACTCGCCAATGAATGACAGCGACAGGAGCTGCACGGTGCCGAAGAACAACACGAGCAGAATGATGGTACGGATGCCCCGCTGGCCGGCCGGCAGGTACCCAAAGATATAGCCGCCGAGGTAAAACAGGATCGCCAGCGACGTCACGGCGACTAAAATGCCGGAGAGCGTCGTGATCCATTCCAGCGGCGCATAGGAGAACGAGAACAGTCCTTTGCGCGCGGTGCGCAGGTACCCCAACATTGTGAACTTGGTCGTGCCGGCGGTCCGCTCGCCGCGATGGTACGGAATGCCCGTGTGCTTGAACCCCACCCAGGCGCGTAACCCCCGCACGAAGCGGTTGCGCTCGGGCATGGCGTTGATGACGTCCACCACCTTGCGGTCCATCAGGGAAAATTCCGAAACGTCCAGCGGAATATCCAGGTACGACGTTGATTTCATCAAACGGTAGAACAGTTTGTACCCGGCACGCCGCAGCACGCTCCCCTGGCGGCGTTTCCGAATGCCGTAGACGATGTCGTAACCTTCCTGCCACTTGCGGACGAACTCGGGGATCATTTCCGGCGGGTCCTGCAGGTCGGCGTCGATCCACACCACCGCGTCCCCCGTCGCATACTCGGTGCCCGCCGAATAGGTGTGGTCCGGGGAACCGAAATTCCGCGACAGCAGCACGACCACGACGTTCGGGTCGGCTTTGGCCAGCTCGCGGTAGACGGTTTCCGAACCGTCGGTGGAACCGTTGTCGGCAAAGACGATCTCGTAGCGGGTGCTGACCTGAGCGAGCACTTCGCGCAGCCGCTGGTAGGTGCGCCGCAAATTCTCCTGCTCGTTGTAGCAGGGCACGACGACGGATATCTTTTTGTCGGTCAGCGGCATAGATTATGGGTAACGGGAAAAGAATTCCTTGAACACGGAGATCTCATAATCCATTTCCTCGTCGCCCAGGCCATGGAAACAGCCAACCCAGAAGGAGTTGCGCATGATGGCGTCGGTGTTGTCCAGACTTTCCGCGATGCGGTGCGGCACGCCGTAGGTTTGCAGGTAGGGCTGCTTGGCAAGGTTGCCCGCGAGGATGAGGCGCGTCACCACCTTGCGCGATTCCAAGTAGTTGACCAATTCTTCGCGCGTGAAGGGTGAGCCCGGCTTGACCGTCAGATAAAAACCAAACCAGCTGGGAACCGTATTGGCGGGCGCTTCGGGCAGCTGCAGAAATTTCGTGAACGGTAGCAATCCCGCGTGCAAACGCCCGGCGTTGCGGCGCCGTTGCGCGGTGAACTCGGGCAATTTCTTGAACTGGGTGATGCCGGCGGCGATCTGGATGTCGGTAATTTTCAAGTTATACCCGATCTCGGTGAAGATGTACTTGTGGTCGTAGCCGGCCGGCATCTGCCCGAACTGGAAGGCAAAGCGCCTGCGGCACACATTGTCCTCGCCGGTGCGGCACCAGCAGTCGCGGCCCCAATCGCGGAAACGGCGCACCAGCTGCGCGAGTTCCTTGGTCTTGGCGACCACCGCTCCCCCCTCGCCCATGGTCATGTGGTGGCCGGCGTAGAAACTGAACGTCGCCAGGTCGCCGAAACTGCCGACCGGCTTGCCCGCGACCGTGCTGCCAATGGCGTCGCAACAGTCCTCTACCAGCCACAGCTTGTGCTGGTCGCAGAACGCGCGCACGGCGGGCGCATCGAACGGCACGCCCAAACTGTGCGGCATGAAGACCGCCTTTGTTTTGGGTGAATAGGCCTGGCGCAGTCGCTCCACGGTCGTGTTCATCGTCGCCAATTCTACGTCCACGAATACCGGTATGGCGCCGTACAGGATAAGCGGATTGATGGTCGTCGGAAATCCGGCGGCAATGGTGATGACCTCGTCGCCGGGTTTCAGCCGCCGTTCGCCCAGCTTTTCCGACGTCAGCGCAGCTGTGGCTAAAAGGTTGGCGGAACTTCCCGACGTGGTCGTGATGCAGCTGGCAGCGCTAAAGTGCACGGCAAACATTTTTTCAAACACGGTGGCGTTCTTGCCTTCGGTCCACCAGCCTTCCAGCACCGCCTCAACCATGGCCGCCATATCGTCGGCGTCAATGCGCTTGCCCGACGCGGAAACCGGCGTCTCACCGGGGATGAATTTCTTGGCGCCGTAATTTTTACGGTAGTGTTCGTCGATGTACTGGCGCAACTGGTCGTCCATACGTTGACAAAAACTGAAAAAAATGATACTGTCCTGCCTTACGTTCTTTTGCCGCGCGTCGTTGATTTAGTGTAAACTACGCGCAATTTTTTGACAACCAACCCCCAACAAGGAGGTTCCGCTTGGGAAAAACAAAGATTCGCGCAGTCTTTTCCGACCTGGGCAATGTGGTGCTGCGATTCTGCCCTCGCAACGAACGCCTGTGGCAATTAGCGCAGCTCGCCAACCCCGGCCGGTTCGGCCAGCCGGGGACCCTCTCCCTCTGTTCCCTGGAGCGGGCTGCCTTCAACGCGTCGCTTCAACAGTCGGAAATCCTGGACTTCTCCCGTCCGGGCGAGGACGCAGCCTGGCGGATGGACGTCGGCCAGGTCTCGCACGGAGAATTCTACCGCGCGTTCCTCGCGGCCGTGGGCTGCAGCGAAGGCGACTTTCCGCCGGCACGCTTCTGGATGGCCTATTCGGCCGACCTGGTGGCCGTCCACCCGGTCGCCAACCTGCTGCGGCAGCTCCAACACCGCGGGACGAAGATCATCGCGGCCACCAACACTGAGATGTGGCCGACCGACCTGGTGTGGCGCCAGACCGGACTGCGCTTCGATGGCGAAGTCTACTCCTGGCGCGTCGGGCACAAGAAGCCCCGCCGCGAGTTTTACGAAGCGTGCCGGGCAACGGCGCGCGAGGCACTCTCCGAGCCGACGCTGGATTATCCGGCCTGCGTGCTCATCGACGATATCGCCGCCAACTGCGACAGCATCCGGCGCCTCGGCGGCCACGCCATCCGGTTCAAGGCCAGCGCCTGCCCACTAACGCTGGCCTGGCAGCTGCAAAAGCTGCGGCAGCAACTCTCCGAACTCAAGCTGCTATGAGCAGCCGGCGTTTCACCGATGTGAACACCAACCCCAAAGAAGGAGGATGAACCTTGAACGCGAACGACAAAACAGAGCTCCTGCGACTGTTCGGCATCCTGGTGGACGAACGGCGGCAGGGCATCCCGATGGACGGCCAAGTCTGGGAGGCAAGCCTCCAGATCTTCCCGCAGGTGGCCATCGAAACGGTCTTCCTGCGCCGCGTCGACGATGGCACTGCCGGCGGCACCATCGAGGTACTGCTCACCAAACGGCCGCCCGACGACCGGTGGTTCGCCAACCAGGTGCATTCGCCCGGCAGCATCAACCGCGCCCGCGAGCGTACCGACGTCACCATCGCGCGGGTGGTCAAACGGGAGCTGGGCGGTTCCGCCAAGCTGATCTCAGCGCGGCAGGTAGCAGCGCTGAACTTTTGGGACGAGCCGCGCGGCTGTGGCTGGAGCGTGGTGTACTGCTGCGAGGTGGAAGGCGACCCGACCAACGGGACGTGGTACCCCATCACGCAGCTGCCGGAAAACCTCATCTACGGCCACTTCAACGTCATCATGGTGGCCGCCTCCGTGCTCCTTGCCGAACCCCGCCCGTTCGGAAAGTGGTCGTGGTGAACGGCCGCTGAACAACCACTGCTCTTCCCTCTCCCCCGCATTCCGGCGACAGGCCCAGATCCCTTGGCCTGTCTTTTTTTACCCCTGCGGCTCGTGTACAATGCCAGCATGCAACCGAATGACGAGCAGGTCCTGTTGCGACTGCTAAAAAAACTTGCTGTCGCACAGCGGCAACGGCGGCCAATGCCGCCGGCAGTATTTGACGCGCTCCTCAAAGTCGTTCCGTTGGTCACCGTGGAAACCGTCATTACTCGCACCGTGAAAGGAAAAACGCAGGTGCTGCTGACCCGCCGCTCAAAAAATGAAACCCGCTACCCGGGCATCTGGCACGTGCCCGGTTCGTTCCTGCGGAACCTCGAGCAGACCAAGGACGTACTTTCTCGCATCGCAAAAAAAGAACTTGGAGTACCCAAGTTCACCGAAGCAAAATTCGTCACCTGGCTGAACGTCTACGACTGTCCTGTCGGACATTTCGTGTCCATCTTCTACCGTTGCGAGCTGGGAAAAGCTACCACGCGGGGCCGGTGGTTCTCGCCAACGAAACTGCCGGCCGGTGTCCTTGCTTACCACCGCGACATCGTCGCGGCCGTTGCCTAGGGTTCCAGCCGCCGCCCAATGGTCGCCGCAGGAAGTTGGCGGTCGTCGTTCAGGATCTCCCGCACAATGAACCGCGGACGGGCTTTCACTTCCACGAACATCCGCCGCAGGTACTCGCCGATGATGGCAATGCCCAGCAGCTGCACGCCGCCCAAAAACAGCATTAAAAGCACGATGGTGGGCACGCCGCGCGGCGCGTCGGGATTGATGAAGTAGGCGACCAGGTACGCGATGATGAGCAAGGCGGAACCCGCCACCACTGTCAGCGCGATCTTGGACAGCCACTCCAAGGGCTTGAAAGAAAAATTGATGATGAGGGTGAGCGCCCAGTAGAGGTCTTTGAGCCAGTTGGTATCCGATACACCGGCCTCGCGATTTTTGCGCTCGTACGGCACGCCGGCCTGGCGGAATCCCACGTACGCGCGCATGCCGCGGATATACAGGTCGCGTTCGGTGACGTACGCGACCGCATCAATTGCCTTGCGGTCCAACAGCGAGAAATCACCGGCATCCAGCGGAATGGTGATGTAGGCCAATCGTTTGAACAGCCGATAGAACGCCTTGTAGGACAGCCGGCGCAGCCATGTGCCCTGGCGGCGCACCCGCACGCCGTAGACGACCTCAAAACCCTGGCGCCATTTTTCCACCAGCTGCGGGATGAGCTCGGGCGGGTCCTGTAGGTCGGCGTCTAAGAGCACCGCACAGTCGCCGTTGCAGTATTGCAGCCCGGCCAAGTACGACGGTTGCGGCGAACCGCCATTGCGTGCCATTAGGATGACGCGCACACGCGAGTCGGCCGCGATCAGCTCGCGGTAGATTGTCTCCGAGGTATCGGTGGACGCGTTGTCCACGTAGATGAGTTCGTACGGCATCCCCAATTGCCGCAACACCGCGCTGACGCGTTCATAGTTGCGCTTGAGGTTTGGCGCTTCGTTGTAGCAGGGAATGATGGCCGAGATCTTTTTCTCCATACACCGTTATTTAGGAGGCTGGCGCAGCCCACCCAGCCGGGCCAGCCGGGGGCAACGCATCACCGTATAGGAACGGTCGCTGTCCTGGCCGGGAGTTTGTCGTTCCTCCACCCAGCGCAGCGTGCCGTCCGGCAGCGTCTTTTTATATAAAGGAATAACTCCGGTCGGCGTGAATCCTGTGCGCTCGTACAAACGGATGGCGCGCGGATTGTCGGTCATCACCTTCAAACGCAACTCATGCAAATCCAGTGCGGTGAACGCCCAATCCATCAGTGTTTGCACCGCTGGGGTCATCGCGCCCGGCAGGAGGTCGGCGCGGCCGCGCAGGATGCTGTCGATCTCGCAGTGCCGTTCGGCAAAGTTGCAGCGGAACAACCCCAAATGTCCGACGTACTCCCCCGCCGGAGTCTGCAGCCACGCCAGCAGCCGGTCGGGAGCCTGCAACACCGCGTTGCGCAGCCAACGCGTCGTGCCTTCTACCGTAATTTCAAAACGTTCCGGATACCAACGCTGATTTTCCTGGCGCCAGCGCGCCAGGTATTCCACGTGCGCCGGGTCATCCAGCGACGCGGCAGTGACCGGCGAAATTTCGGCAACTCGAACGCCTGACATGACGACCGGCAACGGAGCACCCCCGAACGCCGCCAAATCACCGCGCTTCAAGGCGGAGAACACCCCCGTGACGTACTGTTCGTACGTCGCTGCCATAGCGATTGCGTTACCCGCCCGCACGGCTGCCGTGCCGGGCCAGGTAATCATCATACCACGCGATCGTCCGCTTGAGGCCCTCCTCCAGCGTGATTCCCGGCGTCCAACCCAATACCTGGCGCGCCTTCTCCGAAGACAGGTACTGCGCGGGAATTTCGTTGGTCGCCGTATTGAGGATGCGCGGCGGCAGGGGTTTCCCCATCAATTCGGTTATCTTTGCCACCAGCTGCAGCACGGTCTGCGGCTCGCCGCTGGCGAAGTTGAATGCCTGTCCTTCCAGGCGCTTTTCGCGCAAATGTTGGGCCAGCGTCAGATAGGCGTTCGCCACGTCTTCAATGTAGAAATAATCGCGGACCAATTGGCCGTTGCTCCTGACGATCGGGTGCTCATCATGCCACAGCGACTGGATGGTGCCCGGCACGATGCGGTTGAAGTTCAGGTCGCCGCCGCCGAAAAAGTTGCCGCAGCGGACGATGCCGACCGGCAACCGATAGGTATGCCAATAGCTCTGCGTGATAAGGTCGACGCAGCTTTTGCTCACGTCGTAGGGATAGCGGCCGACCAGCGGCGTGTCCTCGGTGTAGGGAAGCTGGTCCTGGTTGCCGTAGGCCTTGTCGGACGACGCGACCAGCACCCGCTGCACGTGCGGGTTGCGCCGCGCGGATTCCAGCAGGTTCCAGGTGCCGCGGATGTTAGATTCCAGCGTGGAGAGCGGATTACGGTTGGCAATGCCGACGATCGCCTGCGCGCCAAGATGGAACACCGTATCGATCTCGTGTTCGTTGAGCACGCGTTCCAGCAGGTCGCGGTCCAAAAGGTCGCCAAAGACCTGCGCCACGTGCGGCAGATACCCGCAGGTGTACAGGTGCGAACGCGGAGGAATATCGCGCACCAGCACCGTGACATTGGCGCCGCAGTCCACCAGCTGCTTGATCAGCCAGGGTCCCAGCAGCCCGGTCGGACCGGTAACAAAAACGCGGCGGTCATACCAAAAACCGCGCGCTGCTGCTGGATTGCTGTCCGTCAATGGAGTGCTCATGCGATGAAAAAATCCCTTGAAAGCCGGGGTTTACCGTACAAAATTTTCCGTCAGATGTCAACTCTCCGGCCGGCCAGCTACCCCGCGCCGAACGCCCGCTGCAGGCGCGAAATTCCCTCCCGGCAATTGGCCAGACTGGTTGCGAAACACAACCGCACGTACCCTTCGCCGGCCGGACCGAAGGCGGTACCCGGCAGCAGGGCGACATTGGCGCGCTGCAACGCCGCTGCAGTGAACTCCGCCGAGGTCATACCTGTGCCAGTAATGTTGGGAAACGCGTAGAGCGCCCCCGCCGGCTTCACGCAAGTAACGCCGGGCAATATACCCAGCCCCGCCGCGATAACATCCCGCCGCTGACGGTATTCGGCGACTTGACCGGCCACCCATTTACTCCCCTGCTGGAGGGCAACCGCGCCGGCTTCCTGAATGAACGGTGGCACGGTGGAAATGAGCATTTGCAGCAGCTGCCCGACTTTTTGCATCAGCGGTGATGGGCCGATCCCCCACCCCAGACGCCAGCCGGTCATCGCGTAGGTCTTGGAAAAACTGCGGATGATGATGGAGGACAACTGGCAGCGGTCGATGGCCGCGGGGCTGGAAAATGGCGTATCGTAACACAGTTGCGCGTAGGTCTCATCGGACAATAAATAAATGCCGCGCTGCGTGCACAGCTCCGAAAGTGCGCGGATCTCGTTGGCAGACATCACCGCGCCGGTGGGGTTACCGGGGGAGTTGATGATTACCAGGCGCGTTTTGCCGGTGCAGACGGCCGCTACGTCGCGCGGGTCCAAGCGAAAACCATTTTCCTCGCGCGCGGCAACGGGCACCGGACGCACCGACTGAAACTCGCACACCGAGGCGTACGTGGGGTACGCCGGCTCCGGAATAATGACCTCGTCGCCGGGGTTGGCAACGCACCGGATGACCGTGTACAAAAAAGAAACCGCCGGAGCGATGACGATCTGCTCCCGCGCAGGATGAAAACCAAGTTCGCTTTTGGTCGCCGCGGCGATCGCCTGGGGCAGATTGCCGCTGCCCGTGTAGTGCGTCTCGCCCCGCCGCAGCGCGTCAACCGCGGCGTCTACGATGAGCGGCGGCGTCACCGCGTCGGGCTCGCCCAATTCAAAATGGATAATGGAACGCCCGGCCGCTTCCAGCTTCTTCACCTGGTCATGGAACGCGAACGTCGCGCGGGACCTCAGACTGCCGGCAGCAGCCGAAAGCGGCGGCATAGGAATCAACACGGTACTACTTTGCCCCCGCGTCCCACGATACCCACGGCCGGACGCCGCGGTCCCACATTTTGTTCAACTCCTCGTAGTGAAGGTACGTATCCATGGCATAGAAAAAGCCTTCGTGCTTGTAGACCGCCAGCTGCCGTTCAGCGGCCAACTGCCGCAACGGCTGCTGCTCCAGGATGCAGTTGCCGTCCGGGGACAGGTAGCGAAAGATGCCGCGGTTGAAGACAGCAAATCCCCCATTGACGTAGCCTTCCAGCTGCGGTTTCTCGCTGAAACTGGTCACCAGGTTGCCGTCTATTTCCAGGATGCCGAACCGCGAATTCGGATGCACGCCGCTCAAGGTGGCGATCTTTCCCTGCTGACGGTGAAATTCCACGACCTTGGGGATGTTGACGTCCGAGACCCCGTCGCCGTAGGTCATGAGGAACGTCTCGTCATTGCCCAGGTACGGCTCGATACGGGCGATGCGCGAGCCCGTCAGCGTCTCCTGCCCGGTATCCACGAACGTAATGGTCCAATCCTCCAGCATCGCGGGCTTGTGAAAGCTGACGCGCTCACGCCCGTCCCCGCGCAGTTTCACCGTCACGTCGTTGACCATTTCCTCGAATTTGAGGAAATAGTCGCGGATCATGTCGCCCTTGTAGCCCAAGCAGAGGACGAAATCCTTGTACCCGTACTGCGAGTAGAGCTTCATAATATGCCACAAAATGGGCCGGCCGCCGACCGACACCAAAGGCTTGGGCTTGTATTCGGTTTCCTCGCGCAGGCGGGTGCCCTTGCCGCCGCATAACAAGACGACTTTCATACGTTTAAAATACTAGGGGAAATCGTACCATTGGTCAATGAATCACGTTTTTTGAAAAACGCAGCATTTTGGAATGGAACAAACCCCGCACCCCTTCCTCACCGGCGGTCGCGGACTCCCTTGTTGCGGAGGCAGGAGAATGAAAAAATGCCCATCGGTCAACGCCGACGGGCATTCGCATCAGGGCGACGACTCGCGCTCTAGACTGGAAAGACCCCCAACGCCCGCTGGACCGCTTCCCGTTCATCGGGAAACATGGTAGTCAACTTGCCGAGACAGGCGAACGGCGCCGAGTCTTGGTAAATCCTTGTCGTGACGCCGTGGACCTTATCGGTCCGGTACAGTTCGTTGATCTTTTTCGCCTCATCGGCGGTCACCAGACGGAGCCCGCCGGACGCGGGTCCCAGACGAACCTCCTACAGAAACTGCCACGGCAGTTCCAGATGGTATGTTGCCACCGGCTTGGACGGGTCATCCACCTGAGTCAGCACGACCTTCTGATCGACCTGGGCGCGCACTCGGCACGCCACTCCGGACCCAAGTTCCTCGGACACCTCGCGGATGAGCGCTTCATCATCGTTGCGCTCATAGTCCTTGAGCCGTCCGTGGGCGGTCACCTGGCAACCGCCGGGAAACGATTCATTGATGCCATCCGGCAAGTTCGCCGGATTTATCTCCCCGCGGATCTGCAGCACGGCGACCCTGGTGCCATCGGGTAACACGGTGGTCACCACCAGCCCCACCGAACGTTTTTGGTCGGCCAAGGCATGTTCCTTTCAAAGAATGTCCTCCGGAAATGCGAACGCGGCCGGACCAGCCGTGGCCGCAATGGAAAAGAACCGACTTCCCAGGGTAGCCGAGACTTCGGTCTTTGTCAATGCAAAAAAACCGCGGCCTTCTGCCGCAGTTGCTCGCTGGTCCTGCAGCTATTTCAACCACCGCCGGTGCCAGAGCTGAAAGCACATCAGCGTCCAGAGCTCCTTGTAGCGATTGGCGCGGCCGCTCTGGTGGTCGGACATCAACCGGGCAACCGCGGCGGGCTGGAAAATATTTTGGCGCTTGAGCGCGTCGGCGGACAAAAGTTCCTGTGCCAATGGTTTGAGGTCGGTGCGCAGCCAGGAACCGATGGGCACGGCAAACCCCTGCTTGCGCCGCGCCCCGATACCGGCCGGCAGGCGGTCGGCCATCAGGCGCTTCAGCAGGTACTTGGTCGTGAAGCGGCGCAGCCGCAACGAGGGCGGCAAGCTGGCGACGAACTCCACGATGCGGTAATCCAAAAGCGGGGCGCGCACCTCGAGCGACGAATACATCGAGGCACGGTCCACCTTGGCGAGGATATCATCCTGCAGGTAGCCCTTGAGGTACCAGTACGTCAGCCGCGTCCAGTGCTCCAGCGCGGCGCGGCCGGTCAATTGCCCGGTGGGGTCGGCGATCGCGTCCCCGCGGCACTGCTCGCGCGCGTCGTCGGTCAACAGTTTGGACAGCTGATCATTCCGGAACGACCCGATCCACGCCTGATGCCACTGGTCGTGCGGGTACTGCAGTCCGGCAATGAACCGCTGGGCTTTGTAGCGCCAAGTCAGGTAATCGTACGAACGCGGACGCATACGCTCGGCCAGCTCATTGAGCCTCCGCCACAGCAACGGCATCGGCGGCAGCGCGTGCGCGATACGCTCGGCCTGGAACGTCGGATAGCCCAGGAAAAGTTCATCGCCGCCATCGCCGCCCAGCACCACCGTCACCTGGCGGCGCGCGAATTGCGACAGCAGGTAGGTGGGAATGAGCGACGGATCGGCGAACGGTTCGTCGGTCAGGTCCGCCAGCTTGGGCACCAGCTCCAACGCCTGCGCGGGTCGCAACACCTGCTCGTAGTGTTCCGTGCCGAGGTGCTGCGCCACCCGCCGGGCGAAACTTGACTCATCGAACGTCGCTTCGGTGAACCCGATGGAGAACGTTTTGACGGGGCGCGAGCTTGCCGCCTGCGCGTAGTAGGCAATGGTGCTCGAGTCAATGCCGCCGGACAGGAAAATGCCCAGCGGCACGTCGGAAACCAAACGGCGCTTCACGGCATCGGCGAGCAACGTATCCAACCGCGGCAGGGCTTCGGCCAGGGTGATACGCTCGGTATGCAGCGGTACGTCCCAATAGCGGGCGACCTGCGGCTCGCGCCCGGACTGGTACTCCAAGTAACTTCCCTCCGGCAGCTTGCGCATGCCGGCAAATATCGCGCGAGGCGTAGGCACGTACTCGCGCAGAAGATACTGCGCCAGGCTCAACCAGTCCAGCTCGCGGGGGACCAACGGGTGCTGCAACAGCGCCTTGGGCTCGGAGCCATACACCATTGTTCCCTGCCATAGCCCCCAGTACAGCGGCTTTTTCCCCAGGCGGTCACGGGCCAAAACGATCCGCTGGCTCTTTCCATCCCACAGAGCGACGGCGAACATCCCGTTCATTTTTGCGAACACTTCGCTCCCCCACTGCTCATACCCGTGCACGATAACCTCGGTGTCCGATTGCGTTGCAAAATGGTGTCCGGCACGCTGCAACTCCGTTTTCAGCTCGCGGTAGTTGTAGATCTCGCCATTGAAGGTGACCGCAACGGATTTGTCCTCGTTGAACATCGGCTGATGGCCGCCAGCGAGGTCAATGATGGACAATCGGCGGAACCCCAGGCCCACGCCCTCACTAATAAAAAAACCGTCGTCATCGGGCCCGCGATGGGCAATGACGTCGGTCATCCGCTTCAGGATGGGCTGGTCACCCTGGCCAACGTAGCCGGCAATGCCGCACATAGAATTCGTGCTCTGTGCTCAGTTCCCTGTGCACCGTACCGCCGAACGTACCGTCACGGAGCAGTGAGCACTGTGCACGGAGCACTAAAAATTAATCTCTTCTTTCACCGCGTAGATCGGCTTATTCTGCGCCTCGTGGTGCATGCGCATCACCAGTTCCGCCAGCAGCCCGATGAGCACGAGCAGCACCCCGACCAGCACGAACAGCGCGGTCAGCACCGGCAGCGGTGTTTCCACGAAATCTTTCTGACCGGTGGCCTTGAAGTAGACGGCAATCGCTGCCGCCAGCACGCCGACGGCAAACGACCAAAACCCGATCTTGCCGAAGAAGTACATCGGCTTGGCCGAATAGTCGTTGAGGAACTTCAGGGTCACCAAGTCCAGCAAGACTTTCGGGATGCGCGAAATGCCATACTTGGACGCACCGAACTGCCGCGGCCGGTAGGCAACGGACAGTTCCGCCACGCGCGCGCCCTGCCAGCCTGCCAGGGCGGGGATGAAACGGTGCATTTCGCCGTACAGGCGCACGCCCTTGATAATATCGGCGCGGTAGGCCTTCATCGTGCAGCCGTAGTCGTGGAGGTGGACCTTGGACACCCGCGAGATGAGCCAGTTGGCAGCTAGGGACGTCAGACGGCGCGTGACCGGGTTTTCCGTCCAGCGCTCCTGCCGCCAGCCCGACACGATGTCATAACCTTCATCCAATTTCGCAATGAGTTTCGGAATATCCGCTGGGTCATTCTCCAAGTCCGCGTCCATCGGCACGATAACTTCGCCATGCGCGCGGTCCACGCCGGCGGCAATCGCGGCGGTTTGCCCGAAGTTGCGACGAAAGGTTACGACCTTCACGCGCCGGTCGGCGGCTGCCAGTTTCCGCAGGACCTCAAGGCTCCCGTCGGTGGAGCCGTCGTTGACAAAGACTGCTTCAAATTCACCGGCGGCAGCCAAGGCCGCCGTTATCTTTTCCCACAGCGGAGGCAAAGATTCGGCCTCATTGAAGACCGGGATGACGAGAGAAATGCGCATAGCTTCAGACAACCAAACAACCTACCAGAAAATCACGCTTTTGGCAATGCGTTCAGGGCGGCAAGGATAGTCGTTGCGCGCCCGTCCCACGTGTAGCGCTCCGCGAGTTTTTTTGCCGCGCCCTCGCGCGCGGACTGGTCATACTCCCCTGCTTCGCGGATGGCGCGCGCCAGATCCTGCGGGTCGTCGGGTTTGGCAAACACGACTTCCTTTTCGCTGACGATCTCACGGATGCTGGACAGGTCCGACGCGACAATGGGCCGTCCCGCCGCCAGATACTCGAACAACTTCAGCGGTGACGTGTAAAGGCGGGAGCGTTCGGTTTTCGCAGAATTGGGAATGACCAACACGTCAGCGGCGGCCAGCCAAAGCGGCACTTGGGTACGCGGTTGGTGGGTAACCACCTTGACGTTGGTAACTCCGATTTTTTGGCAATAGGACTGCAAAGCCGCCGCGTCCGGACCCAGACCACCGACCATGACCACGAGCCAATCTTTAGCGGGCAGGCCGCCAGCCGCCTCGGCTAATGCTTGAACCCCTTTCCACTCATAGAAATGACCGACATACACCGCGATCTTCCGATCGCGGGGCAGGTAAAGCTGGTCGCGGGATGCGTCTTGGGATGGGAAAAACTCGACCACATCGCTTGCGTCCGGCGTGAGAACCAACTTGCCCGCCGGTACCGAATATTGCCGCGCCACGCCAACTCCAAGGGCGCGCGAGATGACCGCGATGAGGGCCGCGCGCGTAAGTAATGAACGATATTTTCGCTTGGGCAGGCTATGTAGCTCTACTCCCACCCGCATCGGGAGCGGTCCGAGCAACCATAGAATAAGTTCATCACGACCCCACACGAAGTCGGCAGGATGCGAACGCAAATATTTCTTGACCGCGCGGGCAAAGGTGAATGACTCGATCCAAAACCCCAGGGAGCCAACCAGCCGCCGCGCGACCCCAACCAAGTCAACCACAGGCAGGCGCACAATGGGAAAGCGCTGCGCGATGCCGTAGCACGTGAACGGGTCGGTTTTTCCTAACGGATTACGGCGTGCCGGAACCACCAGCGTCACCTCCGCGCCTTGGGCCGTAAGTGCCGCGCAGGTGCGCATGATCTGATAGCCGTGCGCTTTTTCGGTCGGCAACCGGATGTTGGCGATGTAGGCGATTTTCATAGCGACGAAATAGGGATCTCAAAGACCGTCACCGTCGGGCCGAGATTGCGAGCCGGAAAAATAGTGTACACGGGCTGGAGGAAATTACCGTTGACGTCGGAAATCTGTGCGGGGAATCGCTGCACTACGCGCGCGCCCGCCGCAATGAGCGCCGTTGTTTCCAGGCGCACGGTCGGCGCGTCCTCAACGATCAGGAAACGAAAACCCGCGCGTTCCAGTGTTGGCGCGCTCAAGTCCGCCGCAAGGTCCACGGACAGAAAATGCAGCGGCAGAATTTCATACGAAGGTTGCGGGTAGCGTTCGTCGGGTACTTCCAAAAGCGTTCGGTCTTCCTGGCGCAACGATGCCGCGTCCAGCTCACGCTGCTGCGTGATGGAATCCTTCGTCGGCGTCAAGCGGAAGGTGGTGACGTCGGTGACGACCCGCGTCCCGGCGGGGATATTGTCCTGCACCCATGCGACCGCCTGCTGCCGAGTGTCCGGCTGGGTCAGGAGCCACAGGTACTTGCCGCTGACAGCGAGCGGGAACGCGAATACCAGCGCCAGCAGGCTCAGCGCGCTCGATTGCGCGAACGCCTTGGCACGGCCGTAGAGTTCGCTTAAGCCAAACCCGGCGACCACGGAAAGCAGCGGCAGGATGAGGAGCAGGTAGCGCACCTCGTCGTGGAAAATAAGGTACAACACCGTCAAGTACGCGAACGGCATCACCGTCAGGAGCGCGAACGCCCGGCGTGATGCGCGCCAGACGAACGGCAGCCCCAGCAGCGTCAAAATGAACAGCGCCGGTTCCAATTGCCAGTAATTGCGCAGGTGAAAGCCGTAGGACGCCAGCAGCCCGAACAAACTCTTGCTCGATCCGGCGCCGGAATCCTCGCCGAACGCGATGCGCCAGAACTCCTGCGGATGCAGAGCGACGAATAGGACGGCGATTCCTGCCGCGATACCCACCGACCACAGCAGGTCGCGATGAAGTATTCTTTTCCGGGTCTGCGGGTTGAGCCAATGCGCGATGCCGATCAGCAGCAGCGCGAGCAGCGGGATGTAACTGACGCCAAATCCCAACCCCGCGGCAACGCCGGCAAGCACGTAATCGCGCCGGCTCCCGCCGCGCGCGATGCGGGCGGCAAAGATGGCGACTACCGTAACGGCCAGCGTCGCCCCCACCCAATGCCGGATGAAGTGCGACAGCTGCACATGCAGGAACGAAACGCTCAAAAGCGCGGCGGAAAGCAAGCCGGCGCGGCGGTCGAAAAATTCGCGCGCCAGGCGGTAGGTCGCGTACACCGTGACGGTGCCGAGCATCGCGGCAACCACCCGAGCGGTTACCCAGATCAGCGTCGGGTCTAACACCATACCCTGCACGAACGTAGCAACGTCGGCAGCGCCAGAGAACAGATAGCCCACGCCCAAAGTCGTTCCCAACGGCGCCAAAACCAGGTACGGAAGCAACGGCGGGTAGTAGAGCGGACGGAACGCTTCCGGGTGCAGCACGGGAAGCAGGGTCTTTAACTGCAGCATTTTGAGAGCGCCCAGCACCATCGCCGGCTCATCGCCGACGAACACGTATGGCAAGCCGTAGGCAATACCCACCATGCGCAGCAACAGTGCCGCCGCTATGATGGTAGTCAACACTCGATGTCGTCGCACCCAGGGCCACATAGTATTTACGCGTTCGCTATTCCGCGCTCCCGCAACGCACTCAGGAGTGTAGCGCCGATCGTTAGCGGAGTTAAACGCTCGGCCACCAGACGACGGGCCTGCTCCCCGAGCCGATTTCGCAACGGCGCATCCGCGAATAACCTCCGAATGCTGGCAGCCAAGTCCTCTGGATCATTGGCGCGGCAAAACACAACTTCCTGGCGGTCGGTCAAAAGCTCCTCCATCCCGGGCAAACGGGCGGTCAACACCGGCTTGCCGACCGCCATGGCTTCAAAAATTTTATTAGGGATGACCGGCCGGTCGCCGGAGCCAAAGACCCCCAGGCACAGGTCGGCCCGCTCCAGATACCCCCGCAGCGTCGGGTAATCCACGTCGTCGAGGAATTCCACGTTGGCGAGGTGCAACTCCTTGGCCAATGCCGCCACGCGCGGATATTCCTGGCCGCGGCCGATCAGCGTGAAGCGTACGGGCAGATCGGCAAGCTTCGCTGCCGCGCGCACGATGACGTCGGCCCCCTGGAACGGCGAATAATGGCCATGGAAATGCACGGCGAATTTTTCGGCGGCTTTTGGCGGAACCGGGACAGCCGAAAAATCCTGCAGGTCACAGCCGACATACACGACCGCAAAGCGGTTCCGCGGCACGCGCGTGATCCGCGCCAGGTAATCGGCGTGCGCTACTGTGTCCATCAACACCACGCGCGCCAGCCGGCACGACAGCCAGTCAAGAAAAAAATAGTACGCCGCGCGGAAGCTCAACGGCCTGACCTGCCGCCGCGCGACGACCAGCGCCTGGTACTGGGATGTGAACGCGTCGAACACCACCGGCACGCCGAGACGCTTGCCGATAACCCACGCCAACGGCATCACCGTGTGGCCGGGAAAACCGACCAGCAGAAGGTCAATGCGTCCGCGCAACCCGCGGCTCCCACGCCACAAGGCAAACCACTTGCGCACGCCGTGTTCCCGCGTGTGGCAATCCAACACCGCCACACCGTGCTGCTGCAGGCCCTTGCGCAGGATGCGCTGACGAGGGTAGTCCAACTTGTAGGTGCCAAAGAACCCGATGGTCATACTGCCGAAGTACTTCCGCCACGACACGCGGCAACGATCTTAACGGCCAACGCCGGCAGACTGTGGTCGCGCGCGACGGCGGCGCGCAAGCGCTCCCCCAGCGCACGGCGTTGCAATACGTCCCACCCCTGCACGCGGCGCAGGGCATCCGCCAAAAGTTGAGGGTTATTGGGCACTACCAGCAAGTCGGATGGCACCAGCGTGCGGAACGCGGCATTGGAGGTCACCAACGGCAACCCGCAGGCCATCGCTTCCAAACCGGCTTTGTCCACGCTGCCGGTTCCGCTCAAATTCACCATGACATCGGCGCGCTGATAATGAGCGGCGACGCGCTCGTTGGCCACCGGCCCAGGAAAGCGCACCGCGTCCTTCAGCCCCAAACGCTGGGTCATGGAACGCAAACTTTCAAAATACTCCTGATGTTGCGGCAGTCCGGGACCGCCAACGATCTCGCAGATCACCCCTGCAAGCCCCGCCTTTCGCAGTACTGCGACGGCTTGGATCAACGTTTCATAATCCTTGGTCGGCGAGATGCGGCCGACCGACACGATGCGAAATTGGCCGTCCGGCTGGCGAGGCTGCGGCCGGAACATATCCAGATCGATACCGTGGCCGGTCACCCTTACCTTGCGCGAATGCACGCGAAAACTCTCCGGGGATGCCGTCAGCACCGCGTCCACGAGGTGCGCCATCAGACGCGTCTTCCACGTTACCGTGCCGTGGACATACCAGGCCACGACCCGCCGACCAAGCAGCTTGGCGATCGGCCACACCGCCAGCGCGTACTCCGGATTCTGATGACAGAACACCGCATGGCTGCGGGCGACCAGCGGCCAAGCCGCCGCAGGAAAACGCCCCCAGCGACGGAGGCGGGAAACCCCGCGCTCCTTTCCCAACGAGTGGACGGAAACGTTCTCCGGCAGTCCGCTGACGTCCCCCTGCTGCAGACAGAGCACCGACAGGTGACCGTGGGTGCGTGCGACCTCCTGCGCCAAGGCCTGGACCCAGCGGTGCGTGTGCCCGGCATGGGAATCGAGGCGGTCAACCTTGCGCGTGATCATCAACAAGTTCATGGCGTTGGTGCGGTCAGCTCGCGCCAGAACTGGGTGACGGCGCGCAAGCTGGTGGCGCCATCGAACCGCTCGGCCACGAGCGCCTGGCCGCGCTCGCCCATCGCGCGCGCCAGGTCGGGATTTTCCAGCAGGTGAACGATCTTTTCCGCCAGCGCTTCGGGGTCCCCGATCGGCGCCAGGTACCCGTTCACGCCGGGCCGCACGATCTCCTTGCTCCCGGTGGTGTCGGTCGCGACGAGCGGCACGCCGGCGGCGTTCGCCTCGATGAGCACTTTACCGAAACTCTCATGCCGCGAAGAGGAGACAAAGACGTTGGCGGCATGGTAGGCCGCGATCAATTGGTCCTGCGGCAGACGGGCGCGGGCGCTGACCGTGAGGCGGGCGGACGGCGATGCGATCTTGGCGGCGATATCCTCGGCCGGCAAGCCCGCGCCCAACTGCGCCAGATGCACCACGCCCTCGTAGCGACGGCACACGGCAGCGATCGCCGCAAAGAGCGTCGGGTAATCCTTGGCGGGGTCATTGCGCCCGACCGACAGCAGCACCTTGGCGCCGTCCGGGATGCCATGTTCGCGCCGGAACTGGGCCACCGCCTCCGGCGCGACCGCGCTGAATTTACTCGCGTCCACGGGCGTGGGAATGACGCGGATGCGGTTGCGCGGGATGCCGAAACGCACCAGCTTGTCGGCGATGCCCTGGCTGACGGCGCGCAGCCCGTCAGCCTGGCGCACCACGGACTTCGCGAACGGCAGGAGAAACCGGTTCATCACGGCATCGGCCATCCAGTGGGGATTGTCAAAAAAATCGCCGTGGAAATGCACCAACAGCTTGCTGGCATGACGGCGCTTCATATGCGCGCCGATCAGTCCGGTCAGGAACGGGTCCTGCGTCACGACCAGGTCGTAGTTATGCCGGGCAAACAGCCCATCCGCCAGCCGGATACCGTCGGTCAAATAGAGCCAAGGTGAAATGGAATTCGTGGGGTGCGTTTGCACGTTCGGGGAGAGCGCGAACGGCGCACAACCCCGGCCGGACAGCACAACAATATCGAGCCGCTCTACTCCCGGTTGTTCTCCGTAGGCGCGGTGGCGGGCAACCACGTCGCCCAGCTGTCCCCGACCCAATAGTCCCTTGTCCAGACTCACCATGAGGATCTTCATAGGCGCTCCAACTGAACAACCGTTGCCTCCAGCATGGCGGGCAGCGAAAATTTCTTCAACTCCTCCTGCGCCCGCTGCGCCAACGAAGCATACGCCCGGCGGTCCTGCGCCAGCGCCGCGATGGCCTGTTTGATCTTTCCCACGTCATTATACGGGATCAGCACACCCGTTTCCCCATCCCGGATCAATTCGCGGTTACCGCCGACCGTGGTCGTGATGACCGGCACGCCGGCGTACATTGCCTCCAGGATGATGTGCGAGAGCCCCTCGTACGCGGTATTGAGCACGAACGCGTCGGCCGCCCGCAGCCAGTCGAAAACACGGCTACTGTTCGTTACGCCAAGGCCGACGATCCTGCGTTCGGTCAACGCCAGGTCGGGCGCGTCGGCATCCGCCATCATCGCGCGTAGTTCCTCGTCGGTGATGCCGATACACACCAGCCGGATATTCCGGCCGGCGATCAGCAATTCCGCCACGGCGCGACCGAGCGCCCCGAACCCCTTCCACGGCACGGGGCGTCCGACGCTGACCACCAGCGTGTCGTTTGCAGCAATGTTGAACTGGGCGCGCAATTGATCCTTATCGCCCGCGACGATCGGAAAACTCGGCGCATTGTACACCACGGCGATCCTTTCGTCCGGCACGCCCCAGCCGCGCACGATCGTTTTCAAAAACACGCTGGGGGTGATGACCAGGTCGGCATGGCGGCACACCAGGCGTTCGATGAACCGCAGAAGCGCGTATTTCCCGCGGACCGACTGACGCTGGAATTCCTCGATGAACGCGCCCGTCGCGCCGGCGCGAAACGCCTGCTCCCAGGCGTAATCACCCGTCACCTTGACCACCAATTTCTTGCGCCGAAGTTTGGTAACCACCAGCGCCGGCAGCCCGGAGCTGACCGTCCCCTGGGCGTACACGGCGCGAAAATGCTTCGCCTCTTTCCAGATGGTAAAAAAATACCGGCAGTAGCGGGCCAGGGGCCCGCCGCGACGCGGCACGGCAATGACCGGGTCGGGGTACTCCCCCGCCACCTGGTCGGCATAGCAGACGACCGTCACCTCCCAGCCGAGGGCAGGCAGTTCGCGCGCCAATGTCGCCGCGTACGTCGCCGGCCCGCCGATGGCCGGCGGGAAGATCTCTGCGGCGATAAGAAGCCGGTGATCGCTCATGGTCGTGCAAGAGATTGAAAAATATCGCCCATCTGCCGGGCAACATGGTCCCAGTCGTAGCGGCGGGCGGTTTCGCGACCGCTGTTGATCAGCCGCTCGCGTAAAAATCGCTCGTTGATGGCGCGGGAGAGCGCCGTCGACAGCATCGCGGGGTCATCGGGCGCGACCAATAATCCGTTCCTTTCGTGCTCCATGAAATCCGGAATGCCGCCGACGGGGGTCGCGACGACCGGCAGGCCGGCAGCCATCGCCTCGACGAATACGTTGCCGAATCCCTCGGTCCGCGAAGGCCGGCAAAACACGTGCGCGACCGACAACAGCGATGGCAGCTGGTCGTGGCTGACCTGACCGGCGAACCGGACCTGCGGCGCGATCCCCAGGGTTTCGGCCTGACGGCGCAGCGTCGCTTCCATCTGACCGGTGCCAGCGACCACCAGCGTCACCATTTCCCCGCGCCCCTTGAGCTGCGCCACTGCGGCGATGAGGTCGTCAACTGCGTTCTTGGCGACCAGCCGCGAGACGGTCACCACCACCGACTCGCTGCCCGACAGTTGCAACCGTCGCAGCCAGGCTTCCCGCTCGACATTTGGGACCGCCCGGCTGAAGTGCGCCCCATCGACGCCGTTGGGAACGACCGTTACCTGGCGCGCACCGTAGCGCTTGGCCCGGTCCGCCAGATACCGGCTGATGGCAGAAACGGCGTCCGCCCGGCGGTAGATCTGCCGGTAGCGCCGGGCCCAAAACCAGGTACGGCGCCGAATGAACGCTTCGCTGTCGCCGCTCTGTTCCGACAGCACGTACGGCACCTGCGGGAAACGCTCTTTGAATTTCAACGCCGCCCAACCGCCCCAGCTGCCCATCATTCCCCAGCACAACAAGAACGGCGCATGGACCTGCACCTCAGCTGCCGCGGCCATTGCCAGCCAAGGGTAGCGGTACTTATCCCAACGCGTACCGCGGCCGACCCGAACCACCGTCACGGCGCCGATCTGTTCGCGCGCCGGTAGGTCCGGCCGCAGACGGGCCGTGAAGACCGTCCAGGCATACTGCGGCAAACGCCGCGCGATCTGGTCGATCGCAACCTCCGCCCCGCCGACGAACGGCGGGTACGTCAAACTGAATACGGCAACGCGGGACATCGTTGGCGCTTAGGGCTTGGGAATAAATAACTTGCGCAAGTCGCGCCCAGCGTGCGGTCAGATTTCGTCGCTCCGACCGAGCGGAACCGGAAACGTAGCCGCGCTACGGTGAGGATTGCGCGACCGCCTGCACACCGCGGCGAGCTTGGACGGCGGAAGTTCCAAAAAAACGCGGTGTGGGCTCACCACGACCACGGCGTCAAAACGAAGCGCGGTCTTCCTTGGATCGGCCACGCCCGCGATCCCCGGGTGGTGGGACAGCTCCTGTTCGGTCAGCAGCGGATCGTAGGCATACACCTTGGCCTTCAGCTTGGCAAAACCTTCGACCAACTCGAACGCCCGACTGTTGCGCGTGTCATTGACGTTCTCCTTGAAGGTCAGCCCGAGCATCAGGACCATGGCGTCGCCAATACCGCGGCCGGCGGCATGCAGCATCGTCACCACCTGGCGCACGATGAACTTGGGCATGTAGTTATTGATCTCGCGCGCGCCCAGAATGAGTTTTGGTTCCAGCCCCTTGCGCAGCGCTTCATGCACCAGATAGTACGGGTCCACCGCGATGCAGTGGCCGCCCACCAGCCCGGGCGTGAACCGCTGGAAATTCCACTTGGTCGCCGCCGCCGCGATGACGTCGCGCGTGTCCAGTCCAAGCTTGTCGAATACCAGGGCGAGCTCGTTCATCAGGGCGATGTTGACGTCGCGCTGGATATTTTCCACCACCTTGGCTGCTTCCGCGACCTTGATTCCCGGCGCGCGGTAGACCGTGGTGATCTGGCCGTAGACGGCCGCGATCCGTTCCAACGCCGCCGCATCGCGGCCCGCGACGATCTTCACGATACGATCGATGGCATGCTCGCGGTCGCCCGGGTTGACGCGCTCGGGGGAATAGCCGAGCTGGAAATCCTTGTCCGCGGTGAACCCCGACTCCCGTTCCAGGATCGGCAGGCAGATATCCTCCGTGCAGCCCGGGTGCACCGTGCTCTCGTAGACCACCATCGCCCCGCGCTGCAAATACTTGCCGACCATGGCCGAGGCCTGCTCGACAAAACTGAAGTCCGGCACGTTGTTGACCGTCACGGGGGTCGGCACCGCGATGATGATGAAACTGGCCTTGGCAATAACCGCAGGGTCGGCGCTGAACTGTACCGCGCATTCCTTCAGATCGCCGACCTCGCCGGTCGGGTCAATGCCCTGGCGGAGCTTGGCGATCTTTTCCTTATTGCTGTCATACCCGTGCACCTTGAACTTACGGGAAAGCAGGGACGCCAGCGGCAGCCCGACGTAGCCCAAACCGACCACGCACACGGTTTCCGGTCCTCGCTGCGGTGGATTTTTTGGCATATACAAAAAAGGCTTTTCGGCCAAACTATACCACAAAACCGATAAGTTTTGCAAGATTAAGCCGAAATCAGAAAACCGCCGCCCACGGGATATGGACGGCGGCTCATTCATCCTCCCACTACCTATGGTGACCCAAATCCACCAAAGCCTCCGCTCGGCGGCTGAAACCCTGGTCCCATAGTATTGCCCGGCATGCCAGTATTCCCAAACCCTTCCGTCGGAGCAAGCCCCTCGGGGGCTGCGCCGCTCCTGCTAGGACCGCGGAATGCATCGGGCACATCGTACTGATACGGCTTTTCATTGACCTTTATCTCCGTTTCGTACTCATGCAGACCGGTGATCTCCGCCAGAGCGTCGCGGAGTTCCTCGCGGGTCAGGTACACATCCTCCACCAGCGCCACCAGATCTTCGCCGCTCGCACCGTCTTTGAGCGCCTGCTGCACGGCCGCAATATCTTCCTTGAGCTGGGCAACGAGCGCTTTCGCCGCACTGACATCTTCGCCCTTTTTCTCGTAGCCGGTCAGCTGCCGTTCAATGGTGCGCAGTTCGCGGTTCAAAACCGTCATCCCCTGCCGGGCGTTGAGTGCGGCCTCCACCGCCGCAAGGGTATTGTGCGCCTCCTCCACTGCCGCGTGGAACTCATCCAACGAGTCTTCCGCTTTCTCCACGTCGGTCGTCGCCAGCCCCGGGAGCTGGTCGGCCAGTTGCTGGGCGGCGTTCATTTTCTCTTCCGCGGCCTTGGCCAGCGCGATAACCGAGTCGTTCTTGCTGCGCTGGGCTTTGCCGTTGACGGTCTTGAACCGCCGCTGCAGGTTCTTCATCACCGTCTTTACCCGCTTGAGCTGCTCGCAGACCATGATGCGCTGCGGTATCTCCTCACCCGCCTGTTGCATCCGCTCGCCGGCTTCCTGCGCCGTTTCCATCGCCTCCATGACCTCGTCAAAGCTCTGCGCAGCTTTGATCTTCGGAATGGCCTGTTCCATGGCGGCAAGTGCTTCCTCCAGCCCTTCCGGGAGCGACATCTTGCAGGCCTGCAGTTTCTTAACCGCCAGCCTCATCCCTTGGCGCATGAACTTCACCCCCTGCTGCATACCCTTGGCTCCCTGCTGCATCTGCTTAAGTTGGTCGGTCTGCATGCGCTGGAAATCCTCTTCGCTCGGTCCCTGGAATCCCGGCCCGCCGGGACCAAACCCACCGGGACCTCCCGGACCGCCCGGGAACTGTCCCGGTTGCCCCTGAAATCCGCCGGGGGCTTGCCCCGGATACTGACTGCCAGGGCTGCCGGGAGGAGTGCTGCCGCCGCAATCCTTGGGACAATTCGACTGATTTTCACCCTTCCCCTCATCGCACATCGTATCGCCGCAGATCAACACCTGGCCGCCCTGACCCAGCAAGGGTATTTGACCGCTGCGCAGCTGTAGGCAGCCGCCGTTCGGGTCACGATAGCCGTTCTCGCCGCACGCGGGGTCGGCGAACAGCGTGCCGATGCTACCCCCGGGCGGAGGTGTCTGGTACTGGCCCCCGAAGGTCGGCTGCGAATACGGACTTCCCGACGGTATCGCAGCGCCGGAAGGGTACGGGCTACCGCCGGGCATCGGGGGTTGCGGGTACGAACCCTCGGGCGGCATCGGGTAATAGTCTGGCGGGGGCGGTGGCACGGGGTAATCACCCGGGGTCGGCGTTGGTGATGGCGTCGCCTGGCTATCCTGGGCCAGCAGCGTGCTTACGCCGCGTACCTGCCCAAGCCTGGTACCGAGCACCTGGTAATCGACGGAGGAGCGGTTCTCCTCCGACTGCTGGGCAACGGCGATCCGCAACGACTGCCCGTCCCGCGCCCACAACGCTTCCGTGTCCTGCTGCACCACCGGTTCCCAACAATCCGCCGCCAGCTCCGCCGCATAGTAGGCCATCACCTGCTCGGCCTGGGAGCGTACGGTGTACTGGCTGAAGCCACCGCCTTGATAATTCAACCGGACCGCATCCGGCAACCGCGGTACGGCAACCCCTAGGCCGCCGACGGTCAGTCCCTGCGTTGACCTGGGTACGCACACCCGCTCGGCCACGGCTGCAGGTTCAGGACGGAAGAACACCAGGACGAACACGCGCGGACGGCTCGCGCTGGCATGGTCGGCGGCCGTCATCCCCATGGAGATGGTGATAACCGCGAGACCAACCGCCGCAACCACCCCCATATAGGCCTTCAGCAATACGTGCGTCCCGTGCATAAAAAAATTGCGAAAAACAAAACCCCCGCCAATAGCAGGGGTCTATTTAAAGACAGCGAAAGACAAGGTGTATACTGCAGCAAGGCACTGTGGATAACCACCTTGCATAAATTTAATTACAGTATAGCATTTTTTTTCACCGCATAGTAGCGAAGCTACGCGAATAATTACGCCATATTTTTCCTCTCACGGATACCGCTGCCAGCTCTTACGGTCCGGCCGCGCCCGTGCGATACTACCTCTATCGATTATGCCTGCAAAGATCCTCTTCGTCGTCACCCAGTCGGAAATGGGCGGCGCTCAGCGGTATGTGCGCGACCTGGCAACTGCGCTGGGCCGCCATGACTTTATGGTCGGCGTTGCCGCAGGCGAGGGCGGCCCGTTGCTCGCCCAGCTGGCGGCAGTGAACGTCGCTACGTTCCCGCTCAAACACTTGCAGCGGCGTATCGCGCCGTTCAATGACCTCAAGGCCGTCGCGGAGCTTGCCAATCTCATCAAACGCTGGCAGCCCGACCTGGTCCACCTCAACTCATCCAAAGCGGGGGTGATCGGCGGACTGGCAGCCCGACGCTCCGGCACGCGCTGCCGGGTCGTCTATACGGCGCATGGATTCGTTTTTAATGAACCGCTCCCCGGGTGGCAACGCGTGCTCTACCGGGTGGCGGAACGTCGCAGCGCATCGTGGAAGGATGTCATCCTGTGCGTTTCGGAAGCCGACCGGCAATCGGCCATTGCCGCCCGCATTGCTCCGCCCGGCAAGCTCGTCACCATCCACCTCGGCATTGGCGCTGCTGCCGGAGAGCGTGCACCGGCTGAAGCCCGCGATCGTTTGCGGGAACGGGGGGTCCCGCCGGAAGGCTTGCTGGTCGGCACCATCGCCCACCTCTATCCGACCAAGGGTTTGTTGGATCTCATTTCCGCTGCTGCGCAAACGGTCCGCCAAACCCCGGCAACGTTTCTCATCATCGGCGAAGGTACACAACGCACTCTCCTGACCGAAAAGATCCGCGCCGCGGGGCTGCAACGTTCCGTGCTGCTGCTGGGAGAGATCCCCGATGCGGCTCGCCTGTTGCCGGCCATAGACGTCTACGCCAGCTCGTCGGTCAAAGAAGGATTCCCGTACGCGCTCTTGGAAGCGATGCTTGCGGCGCGAGCGATCGTGGCCACCGCGGTCGGCGGCGTGCCGGAAATGATCGGAGACAACCAGCACGGCCTGCTGGTACCCGCCGGCAACCCGGCCGCGCTCGCTGCCGTCGTCGCACGACTCTTGAGATCACCGGAAGAACGCGAACGCCTGGGCCAGGCCGCCCTGAATCGCGTCCGGCAAACCTTCACCCTGGACTCCATGGTGGAGGCGACCGTCAGCGCCTACCGCATCCTGCTGCCGCGGTCGACGCGATGAATTACCACCCCGCAAGCGGGCGGGTAGGCTGGAGGTGGGAAAATAAAAAACCCGGCCGTCAGGCCGGGCGCGATGGTCCTCACTTCCCTTCCCGCCGGTAGCGCCACAATAGCCACAACGCCTGGACGCCGTCGCGCCAGGTGATCTTTTTGCCCTGAGAGAACCGCCGCGGATGGTAGCTGATGGGCACCTCCACCAAACGGAACTTGCGCTGCAGCACGCGGGCGGTGAATTCCACTTCAAAATCAAAACGGTCGGCGTGGAGCTCCAGCCCATCCGCCAGCTCGCGCCGAAAAGCCTTAAAACCCGTCTCCACGTCGTGCACGCGGCGATAGAACAGCAGGCTGCACCACCAGGAAATGAAAAAATTGCCGAACCAATACCGCCAGTAGCCGACGGGGTTGCCGTCGTGCATGCGATTGCCGTAAACTACGTCGGCGTAGCCCTCACGCAGCGGCGCAATCAACTGGTCGTGCTCCTGCGGGTCATACTCGGCGTCCGCGTCCTGGATAACGAGGTACTGCCCGCGGGCGGCCGCAATTCCCGTGCGCAACGCCGCACCCTTGCCGCGGTTCTTCTCATGAACGTACAGCCGCAGTATACCGCGCGACGCCGACTCTTGCAGCACCGCGCGACTGCCGTCCGTTGAACCATCGTCCACGGCAACGAGCTCGAACGCGGGCCCATGCCGGTAGGCGCGCTGCAACGCCTCGATGGTCGCGCCCACGGTTGCCGCCTCGTTATAGACGGGCATGACCACGGTGACGACCGGAGCGACGGGTAACGGAGATTTCTGCTGCATGCGGTCACGAACAACTAGCGGCTGTCACGGTACTGGCGGTATTCTTGCTGCACGGCAGCATCGTTGGGGGTGAGGCGCAAGGCCTGTTGGTAGTACGCCAAGGCCTTGGCGCGCTCCCCGATCTGGGCGGCGTGGCGCGCGGCGCGTAATGGCAGTTCTACCCGCGCGGGGTTCGCAGCGATCCCTTCGTCAATGACGGCGAACGCCTTGTCCTGGTCGTTGATCTTGTACCGGTAGAGGTCGAACAGGTTGGCCCAGAAAAAGGTGTTGCGGTCCTCACCGGCGGAATTGCTGATGGCCTGACGGTAGGCGGCCTCCGCCTGCACCGGGTCATAGAGAAAATTCGTGTACAGGTCGCCCAGATTATTGAAGGACAAGCTGTTGGCCGGCCGTATTTGGCCGGCGTAATCCCACACCTCGGCCGCGCCCTCGAAATCGCCCATCGCCTTTTTGATGCCGCCGATGGTTATCCAGCCGTCGAAAAAATCCGGGTCCTCCCGCAACATTTTGACGGCCGAATCGAACACCCCCCGCTCGCGCTCCACCACAATTGGGTCGATGTTCTTACTAACCACCTTGAAGGTGAAATAGCGTTCCAAGCCGGTGGGGGTCGGCGTCGCGGTGGGCACGGGCCCGCCACCAGACAGCGAGAACCGCAGCACAAACACCAGCACGATGAGGCCGATGCCGATACCGACGGCGACCAGCTTGCCGTTGCCGCGGGAAGCGTTGGGAACGGACGTTTCGTTGTTCGTCATAATGATGATGGCGTTGTGGTTACCTTCGGCTGCCCCTCCCCCGCCGGATTAAGAAACAGTTCGTAGACCTTGAACGCGGGTTGACCGTCCGCTGCGACAATCTCCGTGACTCTCCCCGGCGCTCCCCCGTCAAGCATTCGCTGCAGACCGGCTCCGATCTTTTTGCTTGCCAACTGCTCCCCCTCCTGGGCGGCCCACGGGTCGTAGACGCGGGGGTTGTTGCCGATCACCACGTAGGCGGTGCGAATGCCGGCCCGCGCCAGCCGCGGCAGCCAATCCTCCCCGAGACCGACGACCACGTCGGTCGGCAGCAACAGCGCATCAACATCGTGGTACACGCGGTAACGCCGCAGATACCAAAAGGCCGAAAACCACGTCAGCCCGTCGTCGTACAGCAGGACGTCCTCGCCGGCCGTGAGATGAATATTCTGCCACTCTTCGTAGGTGGCAAACGACCGCACGGCGGGCCGGTAGGTCGGGCTTTGCGCCAATTTTGGCAGCAGGTAAGCGACCAATTCCTGAAAACCCAAGCGCTCCTGGCGGTAGGCGGCAAAATGGCGGCCGCGGGTACCGTAGGCTGCCAGGACGAGATTGGTATTCCAATTAAACAGGAGTTCGACTCCGGCGGCAACTGCCGCCAAGACAATGATGGCAAGGGCCGCGTTCTTTCTTGACCCGCTGTTCCAGCGCGCGATCGCGGCAAGCGCCGCTGCGGAAGGCAGCACCAGCCATGGCACCAGAATGGGCAGATAGCGCAAACTGGGCGCCGTCAGCGCGAAGAACGCGGTTGCTGAAACCAGGGTGAAGAGCGGCAGCAGGTCGCGATTGCGGCGGCTGCCGCGCACCACGCTCCAGGCCGAGAACGCAAGCCCGGCGGCCAGCAGCAGGACGAACGGCGGCGAGAAAGCTTTGCTAAGGCTCAACCCCAGGTCGCGCAAATTCACGGCGATATTTCTCGTCCGCGGCCCGTCGAACAAGAGCGGCCAATCGCGGCTGGCCGCTTCCAACGACGAAGGCACCAAGGTCGTGAGCTGCACGTCCAGGTGGCCGCGGGCAAGCCACATCTGCCAGTTGTAGGTGACTACGGGCGACAACAGCGCCACAACCACCCCCAAGGAAAGCCAGAACCGACGGTCAGAGAGCCACGCGCGGTGCCGCAGCAGCAGCAACGCGCCAAAGACGGGGATGAGGATGAGCGCGCTGTACTTGGAAAGAATGGCCAGCGCCAGTCCCGCTCCCCAGACCGGGAGGAATCGCGAATCGCTTTCTGCTTTCAGCCACAGCCAGACGGCCAACAAAATGAACGCCTGCGTAACGCCCTCGAGGTAGCCGATACGGCTGGACCAGGTGAAGAACGTGGACACGGAAAGCAACGCGGCGGCAAGCAGCCCCATGGCCGGTCCGCCGCAGCGCCGGCCAATGCCATAAATGAGCAGCACCGACCATACGCCAGCGAGGGCGAACGGCAGCAGCGCGACCACATCGCTCTCGCCCAACAGCCGGAAGAACGCGTGCTGGATGAGAAAGACCAGCGGCGGGTGGTCGTGCATGGAAAACTTGGTCCACAACGGCGGTGCGATGGGTGCAAACCACTGCAGCGGCGTGGTCTGGCGCGCCGAATCCAAGAAATCAAAGTACCCGAGCGCGCGCAGCGCGTAGTGGCCGGCATCCGTCTGCACGTCGGCGCGGTTCAACCGAAAAAAAATCAGCCCGCCGGCGATTACCGCGATTACCAACAGCACGAGGTGTTCCCGCCGTATGCGGAACGTTGATTTCATGAACGTATCCTAGCGAAAAAAACGGTCTGCGGCAAGGGACAATCCCGGTAAAAAACATTCCCCCGGGGGCGTATGCCCCCGGGGGAAATGTGCTCCGCGAACGGTCCGACCGTTCAGCTAGTCCCTACGATTAGGGGTAGTTGAAGGTGGCGTCCGTCGAGGTGGCGTTCAAACGCGAGGTCGCGCTGGCGCCACTCTTGACGCGGTAACCGTTGAACCATTGCTCGGAAGTGGTCGCCGTGCCCGAGGCAACGCCGACTGCCCCCATGATGGAGGCATCACTCCAGATGAAGTGGTTCTTGTTGTCCTGGTTACCGGTGTAGAGCAGCAATGCGCTGTCCGGGTAGGTGGACGTCGCGTTGGACGCGCCGCCCGGGAAAGCCGCATCGCCGAGGAACGACAGTTCCAACACACCGAAGCCGCTGGTCCCACCGCAACCGCCATCAGCCCAGCAGGCCAAGTCACCCTTGAGGGTGAAGACCTTGGACTGACCGGCGATGACGCGGTAGGGAGAAACGGTCAGGTTGCCCGCCGCCGGCGCATTGCCGTCGGAGGTGAACCACAGCAGGAACACATCGTCCCGGCGGGAGTTCGTGACCGTCATGGTCTGCGCAGCGGTCGTCGTCGCGGCGATCTGCTGCGAACCATCCACGTAGATCTTCGGATTGGTCAACGTCGCGCGCTGCTGCGAGACCAGGAAGCCGACCTGGAACAGGTAGACGTCACCGGCCGAGTCAGCCGCCACGCGGAACTTGTACAGGTCCTTGTTGGACCCGGACGTCAGCTTGCCCGGCACCAGTTTGTCGGAGCCGAGGTCGCCGTTGACCGTGACGGTCGGGACAGTGTGCATCACCGCCCAGTCGTTCAGGGTCGCACCACTCAAGGTGATCGCGGACGCAGCCAGCGTGGTGCCCGACTGGGCGCCTTTGGCCGTAACGTCCAAGGCGGCGTTGACCGTGAGCGTGAAGCCCTGGCCCGGGTCGCCGGTGGACGCCTGCGGATACCGCGTCACAGCGTTGGTGTCGATCTTGACCAAGATGTCCTTGGCCGCCGACGTCGTGACCATGATCGGGTTGGAGGTCACGTCGATGAGGACGGTGACGCGGCCCGAGACGTTGGTCGTGGTCGGTTGCACGCCGCCCTCCGGGGTCAATCGGGTGCCACCATCGTACAGGTGGATGGCCCGGATCTGGTTGAAGGCGCTCTTGGTATTGCCCGTCGTGAGGTTGCGGGTCGAGGTGGCAGAAAGGTAGATCTTTTCCACCTTAATGGTCTCGCGCACCGACGTCATGCGGAAGATACCGGCCTCCAGACCGGAGGTGTTGGCCGGCATCAGGCCAGCCTGGTAGTTCTGCGTCAACGCGGCAATCGTCAGGGTGCCGCCCGACTGCAGGGTCATGGTCTGACCGTCACCCACGCTCAGCGTCACGGTCGCCGACTGGCCCGAGTCCTTGCCCGTGGCCGAGAACTGGCTGCCGGTCGCGTGCGGGGTAGGCAAACCAACGCGGATGCTGCCGGAGGTTGCCGCCGAGCTGACGTTGGCAATGACCTTGATGGTCTTGACCGTGCCCTTCGTCAGGATGAGCGGGTTGACGAACACGAACGTGGTCGTCGCGCCGCCAGCGGTTGCGCCGGTCGGGTCCGGGCTGGACGAGGTCTGCAGCGTAGTGGAGCCGTCCATGATGCGCCAGTTGGTGAAACCGTTGGGCGCCTGCGTCACGGTGAACAGCTCGGACTTCATCTGCGTGACCTTGATGTCCTCGCCGGAATCCGCGGCATCAAGCCGGAATTCGGCAAAGACCCAGTCCTGCGAACCGCCAACGACGTTCTGCGCCACCGGCGTGTTGGAGACGGATACCGCCATCGCCGCGGTCTTCACCGTGTAGATGGCAGAGGTCTGCACGCCTGCCGGCGTCTTGTCGGCGGCCACCAGCGTTTCCCCCGTGTCCTGACCCTTGACGGTCATGGCGGTCGGGTGAATGCGCGCGCGGATCGTGTCATTCGCGCCGAAGTCTGCGTTCAGATCACCCTTAACGGTGATCGTGTGCACGCCCGGCGGCAGAATGAAGTTATCCGTGATGGTGGCAGTACCATATTCATCGGTCGCGGTATCCTCACCGATGTGGTCGGACGTCGGATCCACCGGACCACCGAGGACTTTGCCGGCGGAGTCCACCAGCTTGACCGAGGTGATGTCGCTGATCCGGGCGCCGGCCGTGGAGGTAGCCAGACGGAACTGGATACCGACCGACTCGAACGACAGCGATTCACCACGCACGTCAAAGTCGAACTTACCCAAGGTCACCTCTTTGGTGTCCTCGGCAATGTTCGAGTTGGTTGTGCCCGCAGTGGAACTCACCGCAACCGTCCCGCGGCTGATGGTGATGGTCGCCCCCTGGTTGTGGTAGGGCTCGCTGCTGTTGTTGAACGTCGGCGTCGGAGAGAACCCGAAGGTCTTGCCGATCGCAATGACGTCGTCCTGCTTCTTGATGTCCCAGCGAATCGTGCGGGCCGAACCGCTGACGATGTCGCCGCGCAGGTTGACCTGCTTGGACTTGCCCTTGGTCAGGACGATGGGGTTGGCGCGCAGGTCGAACGCGGCATCCTTGCTGGTTGCCTTGGCGACCGTCGCCACCACTACGCCGTCAATGACCAGATCGAGGTTGGTGACATCGCTGTCACCGGCCGTGCCGCCCTGGTTAAAGACGATGCGGGTCACATTGACGTCTTCGGCCGAACCGGCGGTTACCCGCAGGCCGGTGAAGATGAAGTCGGTGGTGCCGATCTTCTGCGTCGAATTGGACGGATTGTCCGAACCCGTCGTGACCGTCAGCGAACCGATGACCACGGTGTTATTCAACGTCTGGTAGTTGCCAAACAGCGGCAAGCCCGCACCGACCTGCACCGTGGAGCCCTTCATGACGATGGACCTGATGCCCAAGGTCGGGACTTCACCGGCGTAGTTGGTGAGCGCTGCCGCCATGTTGCCGGCAATGATGATCCGGCGGGTCGTACCAGCCTTGACCACGATGTCTTCGTTGAAGACCGCCTGGTGGTCAGTGTTGAGGGTCTTGGAGGTGTTGGACAAGCGTGAGTCCGTGTCGGCATCCCACAAAAGGATACCGGCGAACGCGCCGTCCTGGGCCGCGCCGCCGCCGCGCTCCACGACCACCTGATCGATGGTGGCATCACCGTCCGAAGAGGCGGTGAAGTTCACGATGGTGAACGGGACGCGGATGGCGTTCTGGACCACGATGCCCGAGGCCGGCGTATCCGACGCCAGGGCCAGGGTCAGCGTGGAGCCGACCGGACCGGTCGGAACGGTGACCGTGCCAGACAGACCCTTATCCGTGCTGATGTCCGGGGACGAAGCCTGCTGTGCCACCCGGTCGAACTCCGAAGCGGAATTGACCTTCTTGGGGGTCACTCCGTCGGTCTCGACGGCGACGCTGTAGTTGGCGAAGAACGCATCCGGCAGGTCGTTGATCTCCTTGTTCCACATGCTGCCGTACAGCGCGGTCGCAACGGCTTCCGTGGCGACATGCCACAGGACGCCGCCCTTGGCGACGACGTAGACGCGCGGGTCGGTCGTCACCTTCAACATCTTCGTGCCGGGCCGGTAGTTGACGTTCCCGCCGATCAAGTAGGATTCCAATTCGGTCTTGGCGATCTCCTTGACGGTCGAGAAGTTGGCGTACCAGGTTTTGTACGTTTTTTCATCCGGGAAAACGTAACGCTTCCCATTGCTCGCCAGGTAGTAGACCGAACGGCAAGGATCGGTCGGACCGGCAACGCCGACGCACTTGAGTTTGATCAAGTCGCCTGGCATTGCCGCGCCCAAGGCGATGGAAACGCCCATCACCCCTACCGACCATGCGATGGTCGTACCGGCTACGGTGTAGGTAAGCGCACGCTTTACCCGCTTGGTAAAGTTGCTCATTACAATGATTATTGGTTACGTTCCTCCGCCGCACGGAAGTGGACCGACAACCGATTTGGAATACTGCCGGGCGCTGCCGTCCTCCGGGGGTTAAACCGGAATCGACCTTTGACGGTACGCCGGACAGCTCGGCTGCTGCCCTGCATCCCACGCAACGGATGAACTGTTAAAACAACGACCGGGTTGCCAACGCCTGCAGTCCCCTTTCAGGCCGCCGGCGCCGATATCGTTCGTGCTCGCCCCAAATAGCGACACGATGACCAGAAAAAACCGACGGCTTTCGCAAGCTGTCGTGTCGCCATTGTACCAGGAGAATTAACATTCATAAAACAAACCCTCTTGTGGATAATGGAATATCTCGGCTTACGGCAGCAGCCCCTGGGTCGTCTCACCGGCCAGGTTGTTATCACCGGCGGTCGGCACCGTTTCCGCGGTTGTGGAAGACGTGCCGCCATCGGTTGCCGCCTCCGGGGCCGCCGCGGGCTTGGCGGGCTCCAACTGCTGGCGCACGCTGTTGATGATACCAAGTGCTTCCGTGAAATTCCCGGCGGCAAGAGCTGCCTGGGCGGTGTCCAGCGCGTGGGCAAGCGTTGGCGCTGCCACCGCAACGGTGGTCGTCGCAACAGGATCAACTTGCGGTAGTTGCGCGCGCAGACGCTCCACTTTTTCGTTCAAATAGCGGCGCACGTCATCGGTCGGCAACTCCTGGCTGCTGCTGGCCGTGGCGCTGATGGCCGCCTCCAGGGTGCTGAAACTCGTTTGTTCCGCTGCCATTAACGCTTCGTGGACGACCTGGTTCACCTCGTCGCCGCTGCCGCCGTCATTTTGCAGCTGCTGGGCAAGCTCAGTGCCGGCCTGCTCCACGGATACGGCCATCTTGAACGCGGCGCGCTGGTCGGCCGGCAAGCGCTGCAAGTCCTTCCGCATGGACGCAACCTCCTCGGCAAACCGCGTCACTACGCGGGAAACTTCTTTGGGCGTACTGCGACGATCGGCCTGGCGGGAGACCAGGTGGCCAAGTTCTTTGACGCGGTTACGCGCGAATTCCAGCTTCAATTCCGCCTTGCGGGTGGTGTCGCTGACCATCGCCAGCTGGGTGCGCTCGAACGCCAATTTCATCCGGTAGAGCGGCTCGCCCGGCAGGCTATAGAAGGCCGCATTGACCATCAGGCTACTGACCATGACCGCGCCCAGCACCGCCACGAAGCTGACCACCGGCTGGCGGACGAACTGGGTAACGGACTGCCAGAACCGCGTCGTCACGCTCCAGGTTGCGGCTGGCAGCACCACCGGCATTACCTCGCCCTGACGCCGGACTTCCGCCAACAGCAGATCGTGGGTAGCCGAAACCCAGTCGGCCCGAGGGGCGACTTTTTGCAGCTGACGCAGGGAATCGATGACGTTACGACGGTTCATGGGTGGATGGGGTCGTAGTTGCGGGATCGTTGAACTGCGTGCGAATTATTTGGAGGGCTCGGAAGAGGATGACTCGGACCGCCCCTTTTGATTTACCGACGATATCGGCAATCTCACCGATGGAGAGTTCTTCCACGTACCGCAGCAGCACGACATCCTTGTACTCGTCCTTGAGCTGCCGAACGGCGTTGGCAATGTCGACCAGTTCCACCGAGCGTTCGATCTGCTGGAACAGACGCTGCTGATGGTGGTCGACCGCATCCAGCAGAACGTCGGTGTCCAGGCTGACATCCTGGCTGGCGCGCTGCCGGTAATGGTCGATGACCAGGTTCCTCGCGATCTGGTACAGCAGCGCCCCAATACTCTGAACGCTGCGTTGCTGCTGGTACAGGTATTGCCACGCGCGCAGGAAAACGTCCGCGCTCAGGTCTTCCGCCTCTTCATGGGTTCTCACCTTGAAGAGGATGAAGCGGTAGATCCTTGCAATGTACTCGTTGTAGAGCTCACTGAAAGCGGCACTGTCGCCGGAGGCGATCCTGTGCGCCAGGTGATGCTGCTGAATCTTGTTCATCTAAACAGACGTAACCAGCGAAAAAACGTTACACGCGGTAGGGGTAACAATACTTATTTTTATTGATTTTGTCAAAAGGGGACTTAACAAGGCCAATTTTCAATGAACGGATCCACAAAATCGATGAATCATAGTACTGAAACTGGACAAGATAGTAACTATATGTCTACAATATTCTAGACATATACAGTGGATATGGCAGATGAAATACTAAGGGTTTCTATCTCTGAAGCGGCAAAATTCTTTGGCATTGACCAACGAACGATTCGGCGCGCGATCAAATCCGGCGAACTTTCGTATGTCATCGTGCGCGGCCGCTATCGCATTACCTTCAAGAGCCTGCTGCAGTGGTCGCAGGGAAAGCCGGCCGTGCGCAACAAGCTGACCTCCCGCGGCGTGGGGCAATTCGTTGACCGCTGGAAGATAACCAACACGCACTTCAGCCCCAACCCGGCGCTGCTCAAACCGCGCCAATAACCGAACAAAAAAAACCGGCCTACCGCCGGTTTTTTTCGTTGCCGAAAATGTTATTGGGTGAGCGCGGGAAAACGAATGATCATCTCCACGCAGGAGATCGCAACGTCGCACTTGGCCGTCAACAGCACCACGGCAAGCGATGCGACGCTGATGACCACGTACCGCAGCACGACCCGACGGTCCAGGCTGCCCAGCAGCTGGTTGCGGCTGCACCCTGACGCCACGTACCATCCGGCGGTCAGCACGAGTGAGCCGACATACACGCTGGTGGGCAGGAAACTGACGGCCCACAGCAGCTCCATGGTCAAGAGCGGCATGACGACCAGGTATGGCCAGCCACGCTCCATCGCTATCCCCAGCGCCCACAGCCCCTGGTACGTCAAGAGCAGCGCAATGCCGGCCAACAGCAGCGCTGCCAGCCACAGGGGGAACGAAAAAAATACCATCAGCCAGAGCAGTCCGGCGGCGTAGAGAAAGTACGTCACCATCGAAAGGTAGCTGGCGATGTTCACGGGCGCATAGTCCTGATGTTTCTCGGGCTCATGGAATGCGAGGTACAGGTCCTCCAGCGCAACGAACAGCAACAGGGCGAACACCCCCGCCACCAAACGGCGGAACCAATACCCTTCCAGTGCCAACAACAGCAGCACTTCCCCCGCCGCCAGGTACACGGGAGTGAGCGTCTGCGGCAGCAAAGTGATGCGGCGCGCCGCAAAGACAACCAGCGTCCCCGCGGATATCAGAACGACTGCCGTGACCACCCATGGCAGCTGCGTCACGCTGGTGTCGCCTTCCGCCTCCGTCACCGTCAGTACCTGCTGGAATCCGAGCAGCGGCGTACTGATGACCAGCAGCACGCCACCCAACAGTAAGCCGGCGCTGGTCAGCGGCCGCGCGGCCAGGCGGGTGAGGCCCGGCCGCACCAGCATCACCGTCACTCCCGACACCAGCAACCCAACGACAGTAACCACCCACGGCAGGCTATCGGGCACCGCGAACAGATGCCCCATCAGCACCAGCACGGCCAATGGCGTCAAAAGCGTCGCAAAATGGACCAGCTTGCGCATAGCAGGCTACTGCGGTCGCGGATAACCGCTGACGCGCAGCGTTCCCGCGTCGATCTGCAATCCGGTAATGACATACGCGGCGTTCCATTGCCCCGCGTACTGCGACAGTATCGGCTCAAGTATTGGACGCGCCACGGCGTCCGCCGCGACGGAAGGCAATACCCCGACGCGGATATCCTGAAGACTGACCACCATGCCCTGCCCCTCAAGACGCGGCACCACCCGGACTTCAATAGGTAATGAGGCTTGGCCGACCAGGGTGGCGGAGACCAGCGCGGCACCCTGCAGGAAACGAACCGCGGGTTCCTGCAGCTGGGGGTATGCGGCGGCGGCCGTGCGCACCCAAACGGTTGCCTGCGCGTCCGTGAACGTCATGACCTCGTCGGCGTGCGTTTTCGGAGCCGACGTCGGGATGACCACCGTTTCCGCCGGGCGCGGCGCCCAGGGAAGCACCGTTGGCCGCTGCAGCATGCCGCTGCGCCACAGTACGATCCCGACGACCACCCATGGACCGACCAAAAAGAACGCCAGCGCCCCGTTATACGCGATGGCGAACGACACCCGCCGTACCGTCCAGTAGCGGCGGCGCAGCAACCGCAACGCCGCCTCAGCGTCGTGCAGCGACGGCGCGCGGCGCGGCAGATCGTGCCGGGGTTTGGGTTTAATCGTTGCCATCGGGAGCAGTGAACGAAAAACGCTCGAGCGCCCGCGTGAACTCCTGAGTGGCCGACCTGCGAGCATCGGCATCGCCGGAACGCTGGGCCTCCTTGAGCGCGGTGGCCGCGATGACGAGATCCAAATGCGGCTGACGGAAACGGCTCGGGACCGTGATATCCATCAGGCGCTGCTGCATCGCGCCATACTCCGGCGGACGCTCTCCATCATTCCAACCGGCGATGGCCGCCCGCACCTCGTCGCGATACCGGATCTCCGCCGCCAGCAACACCGCACTGGAGGTTGCCGTCTCGGTGCCGCCGGAGTTCCCAGGGATGGCCGGAACCGCCGGGGATGCGCCCCGCTGGGCCACGAACACCACCGCCACCCCCCCGGCGATGATCACGCCGACCCCGAGCCATTGGATCAACCATTTTGGTGCCTGCGGCATACGGACCTACGCCAGCGTATCCAGGGCATCGCCGCGCATCTCCACCCAGCGGCTCCCCGGAGCGTCCCATCGGTAGGCGGCGAAACGGTGCACCCGTTCGTGCTCATCGTACTGGTGAACGACGGTCACGTCGCTGCCGATGCGCTTGGACGCGAACGCACGGGTTTCCAGCTTCAATGGCTCGTCGCTCCACTCCAGGCGCATCCGGCCCGCGGGGGTCGCAAATTCCAACACCTCCAGCGTTCCGGGCCCGCCATGCGGCATCGGGTCCTGGCGTTCGGCAAGCACGGTGAATTTATCCTTCACCATACCTTTGACGTCTTCCCAGCGTTCCGGGCTCATACGCGGGCAGTATACCGTGGAACGACGGAATCGGCCACGTGGCCGGGCGGCGAACGCCGACGTGAACCGCGCCGCCGTGCCGCGGAACGGGAACGCGCACGGAAGACCGCCCCGACCTGCTGCGCGGGCAAAGAAAGATACGCGGCCGCTGCGGCCAATATTTTCCTCCCCCCCGGATAATAGAGCCGAACTTTGGCGTCATCGGCATCCACCCAGGCAAATCCAAGATGCTCGTGCGAAACCGCGATCGGCGCGTCGCGCGTCAATTCGCCCAGATAGAAGATCGCCAGCTTGGTAACGAGTTCAGGCTTGCCGAGCGCGTCATGCCCCCGGAAACGGTAACGATACGTGGCGCGGAAACGAGGCCGCAGCGAAACGGCATCGCGCGGAATGGCCGTCTCTTCGCGCAGCTCGCGGAAGGCCGTCATCAATTCTTTCCCAGCTTCCCCGGCCTCGATGCGCCCTTTGGGAAAATTCCAATACGGTCCGCGATGGTGCAGTAGCAAAAACAACGGCCCGTTGGGGGTGCGGCGGTATACTACGACGCCGATGGTCTTGACGAGGGACATAGAAAAAACGCAAAGCGTAAAGCGTAAAATGCAAAGCAATGGAAAATTCTTTTTTCGACCGTTATTTTTCGTTTTGCACTTTACGTTTTGCGCTTTCTAAATACCTCCTCCCTCTCAAACTCGGCGGCAGGTACTCTTGTGTTTCCTGCCAGTCGTGGTCCGGGGAATACTGGTAGCCCTTGCCGTAACCGACCTCGCGCATCAGGCCCGTGGAAGCATTCCGCAAATGCAGCGGCACCGGCTCGTTGACCGTGGTTCTCACATCCTGTTTGACCTGGCCGTAGGCGCGGTAGACTTCGACGGACTTGGGCGAACGGGCGAGGTAGACGGCGCACTGGGCCAGGATGACGTCGCACTCCGGCATGCCAATGACCTGGCAGGCCTGATAGCACGCCAAGGCCTGCGGCAGCGCTGCGGGGTTGGCCAGCCCGATATCCTCCACGCTCATCCGGATGAGCCTTCGGGCCACGTACAACGGATCTTCGCCCGCTTCCACCATCCGGCCCAGCCAATAGAGCGCGGCATCGGCATCCCCGCCGCGGACCGACTTATGCAGCGCCGAAATGATATTGTAGTGCTCCTCGCCCGCCCGGTCGTACATCAGGTGGGTCCGCTGCAGCGCTTCCTTAATGAGGGCAACCGTCAGCGTCGCCGCATCGCCGGTTTTTTTGGCCTGTGTGCGCACCGCCAGCTCCAAGGCGTTGAGCGCCACCCGCGCATCGCCGGACGCCAGGGTGGAAAGCATGGTAATGGCCTGGGGCTGGGCGGTAATTCGGTATTCGCCCAGCCCGCGCTCCCGGTCAGCGATCGCGCGCAGCAGAATACGGGAAAGCGCGTCCACGGTCAGCTGCTCGAAGACAAAAACCCGGCTGCGCGACAGCAGCGCCGCGTTAACCTCAAAGGATGGGTTCTCGGTGGTCGCCCCGATCAGCGTGATCACTCCCCGCTCCACGTACGGCAGAAGCGCATCCTGCTGGGATTTGTTCCAGCGGTGGATCTCATCCAAAAAAAGCACGGTTCTTTCACCGTGCAGCTTGCGCCGCTCTTCGGCCTGCGCGACGACCTCCCGCAGCTCCTTCATCCCGGAGGTGACAGCGGAAAACTGTACGAACACCGAGCTGGTCAGGCGCGCGATGACCGACGCCAGCGTCGTTTTGCCCGACCCCGGCGGACCCCAAAAGATCATAGACGGCAGCTGGTCGGAAACGATCGCCTGCCGCAACAACTTCCCCGGGCCGACGATATTCGCCTGCCCCTCGAATTCCTCCAAGGTCTGCGGCCGCACGCGGTCGGCCAGCGGCCCGTGTGCCTTGAGGTCCTGTTCGAGTTTATGTGTGAACAAGTCGTTGGGCATAGCCAGGGTTCTGCGGCTCAATTCTACGCCAATTTTGTTCCCTCCGCTACCAAAAAAGAAGCCCGCGGGAACACCGTGGGCTTCATCAGCGGCCACCAAAGCGACGCTGACGTTCGGCATAGGCGGCCAAGATCTGGTCCAGCTCGGCCTCGGAAAAATCGGGCCACAACGTCGGGGTAAAGTACAGCTCACTGTACACCGCCTGGAAGGTCAGGAACCCGGACGTGCGCAGCTCGCCGGAGGTACGCACGATCAGGTCGGGGTCAGGAACCCCGCTGGTCCACAAATGGGCGGCGACCGTTTCTTCGGTCACCTGGTCGGCGGGAATGCCCGCGCGGATGATTTCCTGCACGGCCGCAACGATCTCGGCGCGGCCGCCGTAGTCAAGCGCGATCTGCAGTAGCAGATCTCCGGCATCGGCCGTGTGCGCTTCCGCAGCGGTAATCAGGGACACCAGGTCCGGCGGCAGCTTGGCGTTCCTACGCCCGATGACGCGCAAACGCACGCCTTCCCGCTGCAGCTCCGGCAGGTCGCGCCCCAGCGCCAGGCGGTTAAGGTCCATCAGGTAGCTGACTTCTGCCGCGGGACGGCGCCAGTTCTCGGTCGAGAACGCGTAGACGGTCACGACTTTGATGCCGCGACGTTTACACCAGCGCGCGAGGTCCTTGACCTTTTCGTAGCCACGACGGTGGCCTTCCAGCTGCGGTACATGGTGGGCTTTGGCCCACCGACCATTCCCGTCGATGATGAAACCAACGTGGACGGGTAAAGTTTTGGACTCCATAAGCCCACTTCCTTTCAGGTGATAATTCGCTCAAAGGACGACAACGACGCTTGAGATATAAGTCTACGCTTGGGATAAATGACGGTCAAATGATAATGTTGACAAAATAAGTAAAATGTGCTATTATTAGATAGTGTTCTTTATCATTTTTTCGCTCAACAAACCAATTTCGGCTATGCCGAGAGAGGAAGAATCGTGAAGAGATCAAAAACGATTGATTTCATCTTCGTGATGACGGCTATCGGCGCGGCATTGGCCACCGCCGGTCTCTACCAGCGGGAGCTGAATTCCGAACGCCAGCGCCATCGGGCCTTGGCCCAGGAACATTCCCTGCTTGGGGAAACGCTCGAACAGTGCGGGCAGGAGTTCACGCAGTCCCAGGAAAAACTCCTGGAAACGAGCGCCACACTGCAAGCGGCAAGCGGTGAACTCCGCCTCCGCACCGAGCAGGCCAACGGGCTGCTCGCCCGTCTGGAAGCCAGCGAACGCCTGTGCGCGCTGTTGGAATGCGAAGTGGAGCGCCTTCAGCCCATGCGCAAGGTGGCCACCATCATCGTCCACCATTCCGAAAGTCCCTTTGGGGACGTACCGACCGTGGACGCCTGGCACCGCGAGCGCGGGTTTGCGATCGGGTACCATTACCTCATCTGCAACGGCCAAGGCGGCGGCGAGGATGGCGAGATCCAGTTCGGCCGCAACGAAGACGTCCAGGGAGCCCACGCGAAGGCAAACTACCGCAACGAGGGAACCCTGGGGGTCTGCCTGATCGGCACGGACCAATTCACGGCGGCGCAAAAAAAGTCGCTGCAGGAGCTCCTACTCCATCTGTGCCGGCGGCACGGGCTCACCCCAGGGACGGGGACCATTCAAAGGCACCATGAGCAGTGCCCGGGTCCGAACCTGGATCTAGCGGCCATTATCGCCGGAGTCCAGGGCCATCTGGCCCGCAATTGAGCGAAGCTCGTTCAACACAAGTTCTTTGGAAGCCGTCTGCATCCCTGCAGGCGGCTTTCTCTTGTATTTGAGCGAAATATCGGTTATAGTGAAATCCTCCGTCGGCGCGTTGCGCCAACGGCTTCAACACCGCTTTTTCGGGTATTAGCGCAGCGGTAGCTCCGCCATTCGACGGGGCAGGCGGACTTGGCTTGCCCCACACCTTTCCTGAATCTTTTATCCACTCTTTTCTTTTTTCGCTCTGACTCGGGGATTAGCGCAGCGGTAGCGCGCTTGGTTCGGGACCAAGAGGCCGGGGGTTCGAATCCCCCATCCCCGAGCAAGAGCGAAAACAAAACTTCCGTTTTCTGCTCCAAAACTTAAACCCCGTTGGAAAATAAGAAAGGTGTGGGGTGAAGGACCAAGAGGCCGGGGGTTTCCCGCCACCGAAATATTTCTTTAAAAAGATGGGCGGGATCCCGCCGCAGGCGATGACGAATCCCCCATCCCCGAGAGAACGGTGATTTTTCTTGGCACGACGGGCTCAACAAGGTATGTCCAACCAAGGAACGCACAACACCATCCCGGTCGCCATCATCGGCACGGGCAACATCGGCAGCGACCTGCTGGTGAAGGTCCTGCGTTCCCCGTACCTGACCTGCGCAATGTTCACCGGCCAGCATCCTGACTCGCCGGGCATCGCCAGGGCGCGGGAACTCAATATCCCCACCTCGGCGGATTCCATTGCCGCCATTGAACGCGACCCTGGTTGCTGCGACATCGTGTTCGACGCGACTACCGCCGAGGCCCATCGTCGCCACGCCACGGTCCTCGCCCGCCTGAAAAAATTCGTGATCGACATGACCCCGTCGCAAGCCGGCGGGATGTGCGTGCCGCTCCTCAATCTGGAAGACAGCCTTGCCAAACAGAACGTCAACATGGTGACGTGCGGCGGCCAGGCCAACGCCCCCATCGCGCGCGCCATCATGGCGGTGCACCCGGACATCCAGTACATGGAAGTCGTTTCCAGCATCGCCTCCAAGTCGGCCGGCATCGGCACGCGTAACAACATCGACGAGTACACGCAGACGACCAGCGACGGCATCCGCGCGCTGGCGGGCGTGCCGCAGGTGAAAACCATCATCATCCTCAACCCCGCCGACCCGCCCTACCTGATGCACAACACCCTCTACGCCGAGATCGAACGACCCGACCTGCCAGCGCTGGAACGTTCCATCAAGCACACGGTGGAAAAGATCCGGGAGTACGTGCCCGGTTTCAGATTGCTCTACGGGCCCGTGCAGGAAAGCGGGCGCGTCACCACTATCACCGAGGTGGTCGGCCGCGGGGACTACCTGCCCGCCTACGCCGGCAACCTGGATATCATCAACTGCGCGGCCGTGGCGGTCGCCGAACGCTACGCGAAAAAAAAACTGGGGCTGCACTAACCTATGGAACGCCGCATCTTCATCGTTGATTCCACGCTGCGCGACGGCTCCCACGCCGTTTCCCACCAGCTCAACGCCGACCAGGTGCGCGGCTATGCGCAGCGCGCCGAGGCCGCCAATATCCCCCTGGTGATGGTGGGCCACGGCAACGGCCTGGGCGCGTCGAGCCTACAGCTGGGCCGTTCGCTGCTCCCCGACCGCGAAATGCTGGCAATCGCCCGGCAGGAACTGAAGCGTTCCAAACTGGGGGCGTTCCTCATCCCGGGATTCGGCACCATCAAAAACGACATCGGCCCCGCCATTGACGCCGGCATCGACGCGCTGATGGTCGCCTGCCACTGCACGGAGGCCAACATCACACGCCAGCACCTCCAGTATGCCGCCAGCCGCGGGGTTACCGCCTACGGCGTGCTGATGATGACCCACATGGCAACGCCCGGCGAGCTGCTGGAGCAAGCCAAGCTGATGGAATCCTACGGCGTCCAGGGAGTGCTCCTGATGGATTCGGCCGGCGCCTACCTGCAACGCGACGTGACCGAAAAGGTCGGCACCCTCGTTGCCGGCCTGCGGACCGCGGTCGGCTTTCATCCCCACAACAACCTCGGGCTGGCGGTCGCCAATGCGGTTGCCGCCGTCGAGGCGGGCGCCAGCATCATTGATGGAACTGCGCGCGGCTTTGGCGCCGGCGCGGGCAACGTCCAACTGGAGGTCATCATCGCCGTCCTCCACCGCCTGGGCTACCCGACCGGCGTGGACCTCTATCGCCTCATGGATGCATCCGAGTACGTCGCGCGCGAGGTGATGAAAAAACCCATTGCTATCAATGCCGTGACCCTCACCAGCGGACTGGCCGGGGTGTTCTCGGGATTCGCGCCGCACGCCATCCGCGCCGCGGAACGCTTCGATGTGGACGTACGCGACATCCTGATGGAATTGGGACGCCGCAAAGCCGTCGGCGGCCAGGAAGACCTCATCTTGGACGTGGCGATGAACCTGAAACAGAAGAAAGAACAACGGCCTGAGGATTTTCAATTGGAATCCCTGTCATAACTTCAGCCTATGCGCGTTGCCGACTACATCGTCAAATTCCTGGAAGACCAGGGGGTCCGCACGATCTTCATGATCGCCGGCGGGCAGGCAATGTGGCTCAACGACGCGCTGCAGCGCAGCGGAATCTCCCCCGTCTGCACCCACCACGAACAAGCCGCGGCCATGGCCGCGGAAGCGTACGGCCGCATCTCCGGAAAACTCGGCGTCTGCATGGTCACCGCCGGCCCGGCCGGCGTCAACGCGCTCAACGGCGTGGTCGGCGCCTACGTGGATTCGTCGCCAATGCTGGTCATCTCGGGCCAGTCGGCGCTGCCGAACGTCGAGTACATGAAACAGAGCGGCATCCGCCAGTACGGCCTGCAAGGCATCTTGCTCGAACCGATGATCAAGCCCGTGACCAAATACTTCGTCACGGTGGACGACGCGGCGTCGATCGCCTACTACCTGGAGAAAGCGGTCTGGGAGGCGACCACCGGACGACCCGGCCCGGCCTGGATAGAAGTGCCGCTGGACGTGCAGCGCATGGAGGTGCCGGAAAAATTGCTGCGCCACTTTACCCCGCCCCAGCTCCCCGCACCCGCGGCGCAGTTATTCGAGCACGCGGCCGCGACCGCGGCGCTGGTGAGCAAGAGCAAACGCCCGTTGCTGCTCGTCGGCCAGGGGGTGCGCATCGCCAAGGCGCAGGCGGCGGTCGCCAAACTTTTGGCGCGCGCGCCCATGCCGGTCGCCACCACCCGATTGGCCATTGACGTCGTGGACAGCGGTAATCCCCTGTTTGCCGGCCGCCCGGGATTGTACGGCGACCGCTCGGCCAATTTCGCGGTGCAGACCGCCGACGTCATCGTGGCAATCGGCGCGCGGCTGGATCCGGGGATCGTCGGCTACGACGCCAAAGACTGGGGTCGGCGTGCCCAAAAGGTCATCGTGGACCTCGACGACAAGGAGCTACACAAGCCAGGCCTTGAGCGCGCCACCCGCTACCGCCATGACGCGCGCGCGTTCCTGGAGGCTTTGGAGGGGGCGCTGGCCACGACCGCCTGGCCCGACCGGCAGCGCTGGATCACCCGCTGCCAAACGTGGCGGCGCGACTATCCCACCGTCAGTCCCGCCTATCAAAAAGAAACCCCGGTGAATTCCTACTATCTTGCCGAACGCCTGTCCCACGCGGCCGACGTTGGTGACGTCGTCGTGGTCGACACCAGTTCTCCGTTCCACGTCGTCTGCCAAGCCTGGCATCTAAAACTCGGCCAGCGCTTCCTTACCACCGGCGGCATCTCCACCATGGGCTACTGGGCGGCGGGCATCGGCGCGTGCCTCGGCGACGGCAAACGGCGCACCATCATCGTCACGGGCGACGGCTGCCTGCAGATGAACCTCCAGGAACTGGCGACCATCAAGCACCATCAGCTCCCCATTAAACTGTTCGTCATCAACAATAACGGTTACCTGCTCATCCGCCACACGCAGAAAACCCACATGGAAGGCCGCATGATCGGGGAGAGCCCGGCCTCGGGCCTGTGGTGCCCCGACAGCACCAAGATCGCGGGGGCCTACGGCATACCGGCGGTACGGATTGCCTCGCCCGAGGGCATTGACGACAAGATCCGGCAAGTGCTGAACACCGACGGACCGGTCATCTGCGACGTCCTCTCCCCCGAATGGCAAATGATCGTACCCCGCGTCGCGTCCGAAAAGCGGCCGGACGGCTCGATGGTATCGCGGCCGTACGAAGACCTCTTCCCATTCCTTCCCCCCGACGAACTGCGGCGCACGCTCGCCGTGGATGACCCCGCGCAGTAATTCTCTATGCCGCTCAAACCCTCAAAGAAAAAGATCGCGTTTGCCGGCTCCTCCATGACCCAAAAAGAGGTCGACTACGTCGTCGACGCGGTCAAGCACGGCTGGTACGACACTTTTGACAAGGATACCAAACTGTTCGAACAAGGAATTGCCGCCTATACCGGACGCGCCTACGCGCTGGCCGGTTTTTGCTGCACCCATTCCATGCACCTGGGGTGTCTGGTCTCGGGCTTCGGACCCGGGGACGAGGTCATCTGCACCGATTTTTCCTGGGCGGCCACCGCGCACGTCATTGCCTACACGGGGGCCACTCCCGTGTTCGTGGACATCGACCCCGATACCTGGTGCATCGACCCCAAAGCGATCGCCGATGCCATCACGCCAAAGACCAAGGGCATCATGCTGGTGCACAGCTTCGGCCAGCCGGCGGATATGGATGCTATCATGCGAATCGCGCGCGAGCACAACCTGCGTGTGGTGGAGGATGCCGCGCCGTCACTCGGCTCGATGTACCACGGGAAAAGCGTCGGCAGCTTCGGCGACGTCGGATGTTTTTCCTTCCATGGCGCCAAGATCGCGGTCAGCGGCGAAGGCGGGGTATTTCTGACCGACCGCAAGGAGATGTACGACCAGGCGGTGTTACAATCCAACATGGGACGCACGAACCGTTTGGCGAACTTCTGGTGCGATTCCATGGGCTACGAATACCAAATGGCCAATGTCGTCGCGGCCCTGTGTCGCGCCCAGGTAGAACGCATCGAAGAATTGGTTGCCATGAAACGCCGGATCTTTGACTGGTACTGGGAACGGCTCAAGAACGTGCCGGAGCTCAAACTCCTGCGCGAAAAACCCGATACCCGCTGCAATTACGCCTACCCGGCGGTGCTGCTGCAGACCGACGAGATCAGCCGCAACGACCTTGTTTCCCAGTTAAAAACTCTCAACATCCACGCCCGCGCGGCCTTTCCGCGTATGAGCAAATTCCCGATGTACCAGGCGCGCTTCAAAAATCCGGTCGCCAGCCTCGTGGAAACCCATGGCTTTAATCTGCCGTCCGCGCTTAATATCACGGAAGCGGACGCGGACTTCGTATGCACCGCCGTCAAACACCTGCTGGGCCGCAGCTAAAAAAAATCGGCTCGCCGATATCCTGCCTGCGGCCGCTGCCGGAGGACGAGATCTTCGGTCTCCAACGGGCCTTTGCCGCCGACCCGCGACCGGAAAAACTGAACGGCGCCATTGGCGTATACACCGACGAGACCGGCAAACCCTTCGTCCTGCCGGTCGTTCGTCAGGCGTTCGAGCATTTACAGGCGTCCAATTTCAACTACCTGCCCATTAGCGGCGACCCGCGATTCTTGGAACTGACCGCAAAGCTGGTATTCGGCGAGCAGCGGTACGCCACCCTCGCGCCAACCTTGGCGGCCCAAGGCGTTTCCGGCGGCACCAACGCGCTGTCGCTGTTCGGGAGTCTGGCAAAAGCCGCCGACCGGCGGCCGACCCTGATCATCGGCGAACCGACCTGGGAAAACCACAAAAAGATCTTCGACCACCTGGGCTTTGCCTGGAAAATATTTCCGCACCTGACCGCGGCGTACACCTTCAACCTGACGGCAGCCCTCGCGGCGCTCAAAACGCGGCGGCCGTCATGGGTGCTGCTGCACGGCGGAGCAACGCACAACCCGACCGGCGTGAACCCGGCCCAACAGGAATGGCAGATCCTTGCCCGCACCATGGCCGAGTATGGCCACACGGCCTGCGTGGACCACGCCTATACGGGTTTGGGCGACGGACTGATTGAGGACTCCGCGCCCATTCACCAGTTGATTGCCGCCGGCGTGCCCACGTTCATCGCCGTCTCTTTTTCAAAAAATATGACTCTCTACCAGCACCGCGCCGGTGCGCTGCTGTATGCGGGTAAAACCGCCAAGGAAAAAACCGCCGTTGCCAGCCATCTGGAGCACCTGTTCCGGGCAACGAACTCCAACCCGCCGGCGGCCGGCGAACTGGTGGTCGGCAAGATCCTCTCCGAACCGCAGCTCCGGCGGCAGTGGGAGGGAGAACTGGCCGCAATGCGCTCCAGCATCAATGAACGGCGCGCGCAGTTCATAAAACTCGCCGGCGCACCCTACGGCTACCTGGCGCGATGCCGCGGGCTGTTCTCCCTACTGCAGCTTGGAATCAAGCGCATCCGAGCACTGCGGGAACAGCAGGGCATTTACCTGCTGTCCAGCGGCCGCGTGAACTGGGGCGGCATCGCCAGTGCCGACCTGCCGCGACTGGCCGAGGTCGTCCGTACCGCCGATTGATCTGCCTGCCGGTTCCGGAGAGTATTGCCCGAAGAGCGTTGACCGGAAGAACCTCCCGGTTGACCCATTGACTGACCAATAGTGTTCCACTGTCCGTTGAAAATTAAGCGTCCGTTTCCATATTGCACATTCTACAGCGGTGATCATTCACCAAGGAGTCAAACGTGCCCCAGAACAAAGTAGTGTTGTCCCCCCGTACGCCGCAGTCCCTGCGAAAGGTCGTGGTCATCCTCATCAAACCGACGAGCTACGATGATGAGGGCTTCCCGCTCCGCTTCCTGCGCGGCGTGCTGCCATCCAACGGCCTGGCTGCCATGTACGCCCTGACAAAACAAGCCCTGTCGCAAGTGGTACCTGCGGGCGTGACGACCGAAGTCTACATGCTCGAAGACGGCATCCGCCGCCACGCCAAGACGCTTACCCGTCTGTACCGGCGGTTCCCTGAAACGGGGGCCAAGCTGATCGTGGGGCTCGCCACGGTACAAACGGCGCAATTCCCCCGCGCCTGCGACCTCATTGACCGCTGGCAGGCGGTGGGCGCAACGTGCGTCATCGGCGGCTTCCATGTGTCCGGCTCCATTTCCGTCATGACCGACGGCGTCAGCGACCCGCGGCGACCGGGTATCCCCTGTCCGCACCGCATGCCCGCCGAAATTCAGGCGCTCATGGATCGAGGGGTGGTCGTTTTCCACGGCGAGGCCGAGGAGAAATGGCCGACGGTGCTGGGCGACATCCTGCGGAACGACCCACAACCGCTCTACCGCGGCGGGCTACCCGACCTCCGTCAGGCGCCGCTGCCCGAGTACACACCGGACTACTTCCGTAGTAGCTTCGCGACCGCCATCGGCACGCTCGATGCCAGCCGGGGCTGCCCGTTCCTCTGTAGCTTCTGCACCATCATCAACGTCCAAGGGAGCCGCACCCGCTGCCGCAAGGTCTCGGCCATCATCGAGGATATTCGGGTCGCCTGCGAACACGGCGGGAAAGCCGGCTTTTGCCTGGTGGACGACAACTTCGCGCGCAACCCGGAGTGGGAAGAGATCACCGACGGTCTTGGCCGCCTGCGCCAGCAGGGACACCACATCAGCTTCATGGTGCAAGCCGACGTGGCCTGCGGTAAGGTCAAGGGGTTCATTCCCAAGCTCGCTGCGGCCGGCTGTTCGCAGATCTTCATGGGCGTCGAGTCCCTCAATCCAAACAACCTTGCCGCCGCCAACAAGCGCCAGAACCACATCGGCCAGTACGGCCAGCTCTGGCAGCTCTGCCACCAGCACGGGATCGTGGTGCACGCCGCGTACATCATCGGATTTCCGCACGACACGCCCGAGTCCGTCGCCCACGAGGTGGAGCAGCTGGCGCAACTCGGCGCCGACCAGGCATCGTTCTACATGCTGATGCCGTTACCCGGCAGCGAAGACTACGCCCGAGCGGTCGCCGCCGGGGCGGAGCTGGACCCCGACCTCAACCGGTACGATTCGTTCCATCCGCTGAACCAGCATCCCTTGATGACGCAAACAGAGTGGTACGCCGCGTACCTCAGGGCGTGGCGCCAATTCTACCGCGCCGCCAACATCGTCGCAGCGCTCAAGCGCTTCCCCGACCGTCAAGCGCGGCTGCAAATGCTGCGCAACTACGCCTGGTACCGGTGGTCGTTCGCGACCGAACGCGCCCACCCGATGATCTCGGGATTCTACCGTTTTCGGGACCTGCAGGACCGCCGACCGGGAGCCGCCCCGCTGCCGATCTCTCGCTACCTGCTCCAGGAGGGGTGGCGCCACCTGCGCTACGTCGGACGATTTTTCGCCGAGTTCTACCGGTTCCAGCACATCGTGCTCGAGACCGAGTTCGCCCCGCTGCTGGCCGAAAAGCGCGACGAGATGACCGGGCGGCTCCGGGGCGTGCGGGACTGGGTCCGCCGCACCTTCGGACGCATCATGACCCGGCAGTGGCTCAACAACTTCTGGGTTTCGTATGCCCAAAACCGCTGGCGCCTGCTGCTGGATCCGCGCACCTACCACTGGCATCTGCGCATGCCGCCATACGCTCTCGCCGAGGTCATCTACACCCTCCGATTCGCCTGGCTGCTGAAACGCCTGGTCAAACTCACGACGACCTAGGCGCGCTCTTTGCCTCGTCCGACCCTACCGTCCGCTTCGCGCGGGCGGTTTTTTTGTATTCTCCTTTCTCCAAAAATGAAAGGGCTGCACCGCCGACCTTCCGCGACTTGCCTTGCGGCAGCAATTGGTTTACACTTGGGCCGCACATTTACAGAGCGAGCGGTTCGCTCTTTTGACCGTCAAAACCAAAACCCAATGGAGGTACTCGATGGCAAACCCATCGGAATACGCTGAAGCAGGAGTCGACTACGGCAAGATCGCGCCGTTCAAACGCGCAATGCAGGCGGTCGGCCGACGCACGCTGGAGTTCCCGCGACGGCATCACGTGGTGGTCGAGCCGATGGCGCATGGCGCTACGTACTACTTCACGGGCAGTTTTGCCCACGCCTGGGTGCAAACCACGGAAGGCCTCGGGAACAAGAACTGGATCGCTGAGTGGATGCGGCTGTTTGCTGGCACTGGCAGATCCTACTACCAAGGCATCGGTATCGATACCGCACTGATGGCGGTCAACGACGTCATTGCCCAAGGGGCAATGCCCGTGGTTTACACCGACGAGGTGGCGGCCGGTGACAGCGCATGGTTCGAGGACGAGCCACGCAGTCGCGACCTGGCCGAAGGTTTCTTCGAGGTCTGCCAGCAGGTCGGCATGGCGCTCCCCGCCGGTGAATCGCCGGCGCTCCGCTACTTGATCAAGGCCGAACCGCCGGTCACCAGCTGCCCGTCGCTGTCCGGCTGCTGCACCGGCATCATCGCACCGTCCCACTTGGCGGTAACCGGAAAAAAATTGCAGCCCGGTGACCGCATCCTCGGTGCAGCGTCGTCAGGGCTCCACGCCAACGGCATCTCACTGGTCATCAAGCGCGCCCTCGCGCTGCCCGACAAGTTCCTTACCCGGTTGCCCAACGGCAACACCTTGGGTGACGAAGCGCTCATCCCCACGCGTTCCTACGTGGCGCTGGTGGAGGCGTTGCAGATCGCCGACGTCGACATTCACGCCCTGCTGCCGGGTACCGGCGGCGGCATCGCCAAGCTCGCTGCTGACCCCCGGCCCTTCACCTACCGCATCTCCCGCTGGGTGCAAGTCCCCATCCTCTTCCGGTACCTGCGGGAACTCGGCGTGTCCATCGAGGACTGCCTTACCACGTTCAACTGGGGCATCGGCTACTACATCTTTGTCCCGCCGGCCGCCGTCGAAACGGGCATCGCCGAAGGACAGCGAGCAGGCTACGAACTCGTCGACCTGGGCATCGTCGAATCCGGCGAACGCTGCGTCGTCTTCGAACCGGAACATCTCACGTTGCCCCCGCCGGGCGACTAACCACAAGTACCTTTCACACTGACGCGAAAAAACCGCCGAAGCGTTGCTCGGCGGTCTTTTTTATTGTGTGTCCTGCACGCGGGCAACACCATAACCGGCGCATGCTAACGGTTCAGCATCCGGAGAGAATCCCACAGATCGTACAGCATCATAGCCAAATAGAGCAACGCGTTAAAACCCAGTGCGAGTAAAAACATCGTGGGGTACGCGATCTGGATAACCACCGTCACCGCGATCAGCAGCACACCCATCAAGAGCATGAACAGGAACGTCGCAGCGTGGGCAAGTGCCAGTAACTCCTGCAAAAAACCGCGCGGCAGATGCTCGTAACTGAACGCAAAATTCGCAAAACAAACGGTCACCAGCAGGATACTCAAGACAACGAGGAAATCACCGACGTTCTGGCTTGTCAACGACGAGCGCAGGCTCACTGCGATACCGGGAGTCAGCAGCAGTGCCACTACCAAGGCGAGCAGATTTTTCAGAATGTTCGCGCGAACAATGACGACGAACTCGGGATGGTTGGTTTTTTTAAACCACATACAAAGCTACAATTTTCCTTAACGAAACTGTTCAATCAATTGGCCAACGTCACGCGCCGCAACGCGCTGGGTCAACGGCTTACCCGCCAGCTGCGGAAAGTGGTCTTCGTAGGTCGGGCGCTGTTCGCGGTAGATGACGCCCAGCGGAATTTTGCCGTTCCATTCCCCCGCGAGGAGCAGCGCCTTGGCCTTGTCCGCGGGGTTGTGTTCTTGCTCCGTCAATTTGTGCGTGTGCTGCGCGTACCACTCGCGCGTGTTGAAATGGTTGAAGGTCACGCATGGCTGCAGCACGTCCAGGACGGCGAACCCCTTGTGTTCGATGGCTTGCCGGTAGAGTTGGGCAAGCCCGACCAGGTCATCGGCAAACCCGCGCCCGACCCAGGTCGCGCCGGCCGAAACTGCCAGCTGCAACGGCCGCAGCGGCCGGTCGGGGTCGCCAGTTGGCGTGCTCTTGGTTTCCATACCCTGATCCGAGGTCGGCGACGCCTGGCCCGTGGTCAGCGAGTAGAGCTGGTTATCGTGCACCACGTAGGTCATATCGATGTTAGTGCGGCAGGTGTGGAGGAAATGATTGCCGCCCTCGCCAAATCCGCCGCCGTCGCCCGCGAACGCGATGACGGTCTGCTCGCGGTTGGCAAGCTTGGCTCCCATCGCGGCCGGCAGCGAACGGCCGTGCAGCGAATGAAAACCGTAGGCGTGGAACCAGTTGGACCCGTTGCCCGAGCAGCCGATATCGTAGACACACAAAAGCTTGTGCGGCGGCAGGTCCATATCCACGAGTGCTCTACGCAATGCCGCCCAGATGCCGAAATTCCCGCAGCCGGGGCACCAGGTGGCACGGTAGCTATTCATGTAGTCGGAAATTTGGGTCATACGACCAAAAATGCAAAAGTCAAAAATCAAAGTGACAAATCAAAATGTAAAATCTTTACTAACGACGAACCAGTAAATAAACAACTGCAGGCAACAGAAGCCCAAAAAATAATGACAGAAGCATGATCAGTGCGTAGCCAAGTACCTGGTAACTAAAATAATCAGAAAAATTAGTGGGTGGAATTTGGAACAAAGTATCCCAAAAAATTTTGAAAATACTTCTAGCTTTTCCTCTATTTCCCATAAGGGAAAGTTGCTACAAGCTACCAGCTAAAAAGCTACAACCTACAATAACGCTTTCACTTTTTCCGCCAATTCCTCCGGGAAGAACTGCTGGCCATTGTACTTCAGCAATTGGTGGTCGGGCGCGATGCCGGTTGCCCCGCGCAGGATGGTTGCGAATTGTCCCGAAAAATTGTTCTCCACAGTTACCAACTGCTGCACGTGGTTGAGGGCATGCCGCAACGCATGTTCGGGGATGGGCCAGACGGCCGGCATATGCACCGCGTTCACGTAGGGCAGCAGGCGCAACGCCTCTTCCGCCACCCCTTTGGTGGAGCCCCAGGACAGCAGCGTCAATTTGGCCTTGGCGGGCCCCAGGCGGACGGGTTTGGGCAATTCCGGAATGAGGTGACGTACTTTAGCCGCCCGTTTTTCCACCATGCGCTGCCGTAGCAACGCGCCGCCACCGAAGCTCTCCACCGCAAACCCGTGCTCTTCGTGCTCATCGGAATTTGCCAGATGGATGCCGCCTTCAGTGCCGGGCAAAGCACGCGGTGACACGCCATCCGCAGTGAGCGCGTAGCGCGCGAATTCCTTGGTCCCGGCCAACTCGCTGGCGGTCGCGATCTTCCCCCGCTCAATTTCCGGCGGCGTCAGCGTGAAGTGCGGCAGGGCGCGGGTGCTTTCGCTCACGAATTTGTCCATCAGGATAATGACCGGCAACTGATACTTTTCCGCCAGGTTGAACGCGGTACCGGCGGCCGCGAACGCTTCCTCCGGGTCGCCGGGCGTGAGAATTACTCGCGGAAAATCTCCGTGCGCTGCATTGACCAAAAATTTCAGATCCCCCTGCTCGGTCCAGGTCGGCAGCCCCGTCGCCGGACCGGGCCGCGAAGAGACCACCGCGACCAGCGGGGTCTCGGTCATTGCCGACAGCGCTAATGCCTCCGTCATGAGCGCAAATCCGCCGCCCGATGTCGCCAGCGCCGAACGGGTGCCCGCGAACATCGCGCCGATGGCCACATGGATGGCGGCAATCTCATCCTCCGGCTGGCGCACGACCATGTTGGTTGTCTTCGCCCACCCGGCAAGGTTGTGCAAAATGGAAGATGACGGCGACATCGGGTACGCGACGTACAATTGGCAGCCGGCTGCCGCAATGCCCAGGGATATGGCGTCGTTGCCCGTCAACAACGGGGCGGGTTTTCCCACGGGCTTGGCCCGCAGCGTGAACGCGAACCGCGCCGGCTGGAAATGCTTGGTCGCGTGGTCGTACCCGGCCTGCGCCGCGGCGATATTGGCGTCAATGGTCCCCTGCCCCTTGCCCGCGAACAGGTCGGCAATCGCATGGTGCAACACTGCCTGGCTGTAGCGCAGAAGCCCCAAGCTTGCGCCCACCGCCACCATGTTGGCCGAGATCGGCGGCAGCTTGGCATCCTGCAGCAAATTCCCGATCGGCAGGTTGAAGAGCTTGTGGCGGCGGTAGGCCTTCAGGTCGCCTGTGATCTTGCTCCCGTCATAGATAATAGCGCCGTCGTGCGTTACTTCCGCGGCATGCAGCTGGATGGTCTCCTCGTTGAGCGCCACCAGCAGGTTGACCGCCGCGGACGGCGCGGTGAGGGGCCGCGGAGCGACATCCACCTGGGTGGTGCCGTGCCCGCCGCGGATGATGGAAGGATACTCCGAGTAATTGAACGTCAAAAAATTGCCACGGGTACACGCCTTGGCAAACGTTGCGCCAGCCGCCTGCTGCCCTTGGCCGCCGACGCCGCCGATCTTCCAGGTGAATACGTCCCTCCGATGCGGCATACCCGGTAGGACAACGGTTGAACGATGGTGAAAGGAATAATGAGTACGAGTGGAAAAACTGCCGAGACTACAAAGTGGGGCTAGCCCGTTGTACTGCCGGGCATACCGGTAAATGCACCGTCAGTTTAGCATACATTCCTGCACGCGGGAACGCCGTGAACACAACAGCCGCCTGCACAAAGCAGACGGCTGCGTATGCCAAAAGGAAAAACGGCTCAACGGAACCATCTGGAACCGTTCATGGCCCGATTACAGATCACACGGGCGCACGGTCATGCGCTTGTTCTCCTTGCAGCGCGAGACCGCTGCGTCCAACATCTTGGCAACCTGCTTGGAGACCGCCTCAACGGCGTCACCTGACGTGTGCAGACCCTTGCCCTTGATGTAGGCTTTGACTTTGGAACCGACGACGAGGGAGTCCATTGAATCACCTCCTTCCCCTGCGGGAAAAAACTCTTGCTTGATGAACCGGCGGAGCGCAATGCCCTCACTCTGCCGGTATTCCAGCGGTGTCCCCAGTATAGCAAATCGCCAAAACCCTGGCTACGGGCCCGTCAAGGCCGTCGGACAGGCGTACGGCGCGACGGCTTGACCAGCGGCGGCAGCGCGATGGAATGTCCGAGCACGCGCAGCATGCGGTGCGGGATGCAGTTGCGGAGTGAGATCTCGGACAGCACCAACGCTGCCGGCCGGACGGTGCGCTGCTGTGTGCGGTAGTTGACCTTGAGCAGCCCGAACCGCGGCACGAACCCCAGGTGCCATTCAAAATTATCCATCAGCGACCACCAGAAGTACCCGCGCACGTCCACACCGGCCTGGATGGCGTGGTAGATCTCCTTCAGGTACGACACCAGGTAGCGGGTGCGCTTGGATTCGCTCATGGTGGCGATGCCATTCTCCATAATGTAGACGGGCAGCCCGTACTGCCGGTAGTCCAGCAGCACGTCAAAGATGCCCTGCGGATAAACCTCCCAGCCGATCTCGCTCATCTCGCGGTGCTCCTCGCGCGCCTGCACGAAGAACCGCAGGGTGCGGAAGTGCGCGGTCTTGAGCCGATAGTGGAAGTAGTAGTTGAGGGCGACGAAATCGTGGCGGGAGCGTCCCGTCAGCACGAGGAACGAATGGTTCCAAATAAAATCCGCGACGCGGATGAACAGCCAGCTGGCCAGCGAGTGTTGGCGGTAGGCGTAGAGCGACACGGTATTGGCCGTAAAGCCGACCCGCGGGTTGTGCCAGCCGCGCTCGCGGTAGATGCGGTGGATCTCGGCAAACGCGCGCCGGTGCGCCAGCGCCAGGTGCCAGTAGACGCGGAAGGTCTGCAGATAGCTGGTCTTTCCCGGCGGCCAAATGCCCACCAGGTACGACTGCAGCGCATAGACCAGCGGCTCGTTCACGGTGATCCAGAGATCCACCACGTCGCCCAGCTCCCCGACGACGTAGCGCACGTAGCGCAGGTAAAAGTTGACCGCGCTCCCGCGCGTCCACCCGCCGCGATCCGAAAGCCACTGCGGATTGGTGAAATGGTGCAGCGTCACGACCGGCTTGATGCCGGACTTGTTACAGAGCCGGATGAGGTCGCGATAGTGATCAATGGCGCGGTGGTTCCATTTGCCCGGCTTCGGCTCGATGCGGCTCCACTCCAGCGAAAAGCGATAAGAAGTGTAGCCCAGCCGTTTCATCTGCGCCACGTCACTGCGATAGCGCGCGTAGTGGTCGCAGGCGCGGCCGGAATTGGGGCGCTTGGGGCTGCGCTGCTCCCAGGCCCACCAGTCGTTATCGCGGTTGTTCCCCTCCACCTGGTGCGCCGATGTGGCCGTGCCCCACAAAAAACGCGGCGGGAAATACAGCGTGCGGTGGTATTTCAACCGCTCGCTCCCGCCGTCGACAAAGCCAATCCTCCTGCGCTTGGCCATAAAAACACGCAATACCCGCTGTGCGCGCAACGTTCTCAGTATACCAAATAAACCGCCAGCGCGGCGAAACGACTTTGAAAAAGCCCCGGCACCAATTTTGCTCCACCTAAGGATACGGCCCCGCCATTCGGCGGGGTAAACTCCGCGCTGCTGGAGGCCCACTTGCCCCGCACCGAGCTTGCTCTGGTGCGGGGTTCGGCCACGCGCTTCGCGGCTACAGACAACGGAAAGTGAAAAATTACCGGGGTAAGTAAAGTGGTGGCAAAATTGATGCGGGGTCATTCCCATACCACTCCTCCATCCATCCCGCCCACTTGCGGGGCGGGATACTCTTACGGACGGAAATGAAAAACCGGGGGTAGCGCGTGCTGCCCCCGGCATCGTCCAGGGTATTACCCTGTGGTTACATAAAACCCAATGTCCTACCCGGACGAGGAAGCGGAAGAACCGCTAGGCGAGAGAGAGCTCTACCTCAGTGGCGAGATCGAGCGGGACGCGGATGGGGTTGCGGAGATCGCCGGTCTGGGCGGCGTGACGGTTGGGGAAGGTGCGCAGCACCTTCGCATCGCGATGCAGGAGTTCCTCGAACGCCCGCTGACTCGTGATGTGCCGCACCTGCAGCTTCCCCCAGCCGATGACTTGGCTGGTGCCGTTCGTCGCCCTCCACGTGCTGGAGAGCACGCGGGTGAGCGGCAATCGCTGCTCCGAACCATCCTGCAATCGTCGCAGGGCCCTCAACAACGCCTGTCTCGCTTCCTCTTGCGTCATGAATACACCTCTCACTCCTCAGTGAACCACCGAAACAAATGAACAAAAAACGAATAACTACCTCCTCAGGTAACAACTTGGCTGCGGCCAAACCTCCTGCCTGATGGCAGAATACCGGTTTGCCGACTCATACCTTGGTTTTCAATGAACCGTGGCACGCCAGTTACCCAATCATATAGCACAACGCTGCCTCCCCGACAAGGGAGGTAACGGCATATTTTGCTGCCGCAAGAGAAAAAACAGCCCTTAATCCAGGTCTTGGAGCCACGAAGTGACCGACACCGTTGCACCGGACAACGACACGTCGACGGTTGCTGCATTGATGAAGGTCGAAACGGTGCTGGTCGCGGAAATGGTTCTCGCAGCACCACTCCCCTGCACGCTCACCGCGCACGCTGCGGCTCCGATGCTGAAAGTACCGCCGCCATACCCCGCGTCGCGCGTCAGGGAAAGCAACGCTTCATCCACGCACCCATCCAGACCGGCAACGGCGGCAGCGGCTTGGCCCTCATGGAACGCAGTGAGCAATCCGCTCAAACTGGAAAAACTGACCCGCAGCGCAACGGCCAAGGTGATGGCCGCGATGGCGACAACGGCCACGAGCGTCGCCGCGCCCGCTGGACGGCGGGCCACGACGGCGGAAGGCGGAACGAGGGACGTGCACATAGGGATCATTGCCGCAACGTGACGGTACTGGTCAAATCCAGCGACGCGTTACGGCTCGGGTCGCCGCCGGGGTTCAAGGTCTGCATGGAGATCTCCAGCCGCACGCTCTCGGGGCTGCCGGGTCGCGTCATATCCGTGAACACCAGCGAAGTAACCGTTACCAGGTCACCGGTCAGAGCGACCGGGCTGCCGCCGCCGACCGCGGCGCGCAGAAAACGCACCTCCACATCGCCGCCGCCAATGCTTACCGTGGTGGTGGCCGTGTCGAACAGGATATCGCGTGCCGTCCCCGGATAATCCAAGGACAGCACCCCGGGATGCACCCCGAACCTCGAGGCGCCGGTTTGCACGCCAGCTGCCCCCCGCAGCTCCTCTTCCATCCTGCGCACTGCCAGATGCGCGTTCTGCTGGGCCTCCCGCAGGGCGGTGCTACTCACCTGTGCGGAAAGCACCTGCCACAGCAGGTCGAACCCCGCGACCAAAACGACCGCCACCAAGGCAAGCGCCAGCGTCGCTTCCACCAGCGTGAACCCTGCACGCCGCGGCAATCGCTTAAAAATCATAGAATACGCTCACGTCTTCAAGCACCGGGGCTACCGTCGGATCAAAGGTCTGCAGGTAGGCGCGTAACTGTATCCACCGCGCGCCGCTGGCTCCCGGGTCAAGGGTGACGGTTTGCCCCGGGACGGTGTACGGCGCGCTGGCGGTCCCATCCACGCCGGCCCAGCGGGCGGCCGCAAGGTGGGCGGCGGTATCGGCGGTGCGCAGCAGGAACTGCACCGTGCCGGTCCCTTGCCGGCTCCACTGCAGCGTGGTGTAGGCGGTCGTGCTGGTCTGGGTGTCGAACGGTGCCGACGTGAACGTGCCGCGCGGAGCAAAGGTCGCCGTCGCGCCCCCGCGGACGGCAGTTACTTCCGCCCCGTTGGCGCGCGAGATGGCGTAGGCGAACGCCCCATACGCGCATACGCTGTTGACCGTCGAAGAGCCGGCGAGATTGACGTTGCTTTGCGCCAGCGTGCCAAGATCGATGGCGACCAGTTCGCGGCTGCCAGCATCGGTCGCGACAAAGGCGTAACGCCCCTCCACCGCGACCTGCAGGGCGTTGGTGTCCAACTCCGCAACGCTCAACGGCGACGTCGGGATGGCGCCGGGCACCGTTGCATCATAGACGTAAAACTCGGCGCCGCTGTCCTGGCGCTTGACGACGTACAACCGGTTGCCGACGGCCAGCACGTCGCTGGCATTCCCGTTGCCGCCGATGTTCAGCTGCTGCACCACGGCGTAGTCCGCCAAGCGTACGATCACGACCTCCTCGCTGTTCCCGTCGGTCGCCACATACGCGAAACGTCCGTCCGCAGAAAGCGCGACGGCGTTGCTATTAAACCCGATCTCGGCGGTACCCAATGGCGTTCCCGGCAGGCTGGCGGGTGTGGTGATATCAATGGCGAAGAATTCCGGGTCCCCGCCATCGGCATCGGTCACCAGGTAGGCGACCGTCCCGCTGGCAGTAACGTCGTTCGCATTCGCATTCGTGCCGGGCGTGTTCCAGGACGAAAGCTGAACACCGTCGGACAACCGGGCGACCATCATTTCCTGCCCATTCTGGCTGGTCGCAAAGTAGGCGTGAGCCGCCTGCACCGCCAGTCCGTTGGCGTCCTCGCCGATCTCGGCGGTCGCCACGGCATACAGCGCGGTCGTGGTTGCGCTGATGTCGGCCAGGTCGTACCCATAGAGCTCCGGCCGACCGCTCCCGCGCGCGTCGGTCGCCACGTACAGCACGTCGGCAACCGGGTCAACGGTGCAGTCGCTGGCATCTTCGACGCCGCCGATATCGACGGTGTGCGCGCTGACTGCCGCAGCCCAGTTGCCCTCGGCCGCCAACTGTAATTCCCCGTCATCGGTGACGGTGACCTGCAGGCTGTTACGCCGGCCCGCCGTAAAATCCGCCGTAACGTCGTGCAGCCACCGCTTGAGCGACCACTGCGTCAGCAGGGTCGTGAGCGTTACCGACTGCGGCCCGCTCAGCGTCAACCAGCTGACCGCAGCGGTCACATACCGCGACGAGGGATCTATGCTGGCGCCTGCGTCCGTCGCTTCGGCCAGCGCTCCGGTGCCGCCCGCAAGGCGGTAGACGGGCCCCACCTGGACCTTACGGGTGTAGCCGCCGACGGTTTCCTGGGTGCCGGAGAACGCCCACGCGCCGCCCCCGGCGGTCAATCCATGGTCGCCGACCGCGAGGTCGAGGAACCGATGGTCGCGGATGCTCCGGGCCGCTTCCAACCCTTCCACGGCGAACGCCCGCGCCTGTAGCATCCTGCCCTGGCGCTGTTCATCGGTCGTTGCTCCAAGAGCGACGGTGAGAACCGCCGATGCGACCACGGTGAAAATGCCGAACGCCAGCAATGCCTCGATTGCGGAGAATCCCTTGCGCAGCGGCATAGTCAGCAGGCTACGGCGCGTTGACCGCCCCGGCGGCGTTCACCCGCAGCTCAAAAGTCTTGCCCTCGCTACTACGCAGCGTGACGCTGCCGATGTTCCCGGTGGTTCCCCGGCCGCGCGAAAATACCACCGCATCGCCGCCCGCCACCAAAATGGCATCGTAGGCGACCGACGGCGGCAAAACCGTTACCTGGTCATACGCCGCGTCCCGGGTCGCGAAGCTCGCCCCGCGGAACAGTACGAAACGATCGCTGGCGGCATCATCAAAATGCACTCCCCAGGCGCTGGCGCCGTCGCCGGCCATGGCGCGCGCCTGCGCTTCCCGCACGACGGCGGCCAATTCCTGGGCGACGGTATCCAGCCCGCTTTGCGACTGCCAGTTGAAGAACAACGGGACGGCCAGGGCCGCCAAGGTGACCATCAGGCCCAGTACGACCAGCAGCTCAATGAAGGTAAAACCGAACGACGCTCGCAGCGGAGTCTTTGATTCCATAGCGACGAAAATCGATTTGATTATACCACAAAACCGCTGCCGCGATCCGCGGCAGCGGTTCAAGAAAGGCTTCGCGTCCAAAAAACGGTCAGTAGGCTTCGCACCCCAGCCTGTCGCTGGTCGGGTCAACCCCCAAGGATGCCCCGGGGTACGGCGGCCGTGCGCCCCCCAGCAGCTGGAAACGGTTGATGAAATCCGCGTCCTTGAGATCCTTGACCCCGTCGTCGTTGGCGTCCATCGCGTCGTCGCAGTTCGGATACACGTAGCACAGCCCCTGGTTGACCTTGCACTGGAGGGAATTTGGCTGCTCGCAGCCGGGCGCGGCCGACAGGCACGTCACGTGGTCTTTCACCGACTGTCCGTCGGCAATATCCACGCGGCCGTCGTGGTTGGCGTCGCCGCGGATGAACGCCACATCGGTGTGATTGGTATTGCCGAGGGCATACCCCGGCTGTGCCGCCGGCATCGCGTTGACCGCCTTGCTGTACGGGAACGTATACACCTGAACATTAAGCCGTCCCCGGGTGGTTCCATAATCAGAACGGAAATAATCAACGACGACTTCAAGCGTGCGGTCGCGGTTTAAATCGGCCACGGCGACACCGACGAGCGCGGAGTAGACAGGTGATTGCCAGATCGCCACGCCGCGCTGGTCGAAAATAACGACTCGGGTCTCATCCATGCTCCCGACCGATTTTCGCACGATTGCGATCACCTCTTCGGCCGGCCCATCATCCATGTTGTGCAGTCCAACAATGGACACTCTATCTGCGGCGCCGTAACGCACCGTCAGCTGCGGCTGGCCGCTCAAAGAGAACGACTTTACGGTATTATGGCCATCAGTGACTACTATTGCGTTGTTATGGACGACTGGGCGGCCAATTACCTCATCGTAGGTCGGCGTAATAGCGGCGACCCATAACGGGGTGCCATCCTGATCGAGGGCAACAAGCCTCCCATCGTCGTCGACATAGACCAACTCGGTATACAAATCGCTGTCGACGTTCGCCACAGCAACCTCGGACGACGCACCGCTGCGGCTCCACAGTCTTTTCCCGTTACCATCAATGACAAAGAACGTTGAGAGATTATTCGCAACGATCTGATGCCGCCGGCTTTCCACATCCTGCAGCTGAGCGGCGACGGGGGCGATCGACCCGCCGGCAAACTCCCAGATCTGCGCTCCTTCAGGGCTGAACGCCACAGTTTTCTGACGTTCAGGGTTACCATTGGTAGCGACAACTTCCAAACGGTCATCACCGTCTAAATCCATGACGACCGGTATCAGATACGAGCCCCCCGCCGACCAAAGTTTTCGCCCGCTGGCACCGTCCAGCGCCACCAACCCGGCATTCGTAGTGCCAAATGCGGCGTACACCACCTCCTGCGTGCCATTGCGGTCAAGGTCGGCGACCACCGGAGAACGGTACACGGCCCGGCCGATGGCGTCCGCACGCCACAACTCACGGCCATTGGAAGAGATCACCACGAGCTCATACTGGTCGGATTCGCCCGCCAGGAGCACTTCGAGCTGTCCATCGCCGTTCACATCCGCGACCACCGGGTGCGGGGAGTACACCGAGCTGCCATCGGCACCCTGGAAAGACCACAATGGCCGAGCCACTTCCTGGCAGCTCGCGGTGCAACCCACGCCCGGCGGGTCGCACTGCTCGCTTCCCTCCACCAGACCATTGCCGCACACGGCCGTGTTCACGTTGACGTTGGTATTGCCGAAGTTGGTGATGGTGCCGTAGTTCAGCCCGCTATTCACCGCGGTTCCAAGCGAAGCCATCCGGAAACGGCCGGGATATAAGCCCTTGGCCACGTTGACACCCAGCAGCGCCGCATAAAATCCGCCGGCCACGGGCAGCACCGTCAACGCAACGAGGGTCAAAAATGCGGTTGCGACAACTGGCTTGGTGCCGGTCTGCGTTTCCAAGAATGGACGTAGCATAAACAAAATGGTTAACCTTGGCGACATTATACCACAAACCGCACCCCCCCAACTACCCCCGCGATAAACGAAAAAGACCCGGCATCACTGGGTGCTTTTTCCATGGCGGGGGCGGTAGGAATCGAAGTCGTCGATCCAATAGATCTTCTCCTCATAGGGGCTTCCGCCCCTCTGGCGTTCGTCCCGCAATAGGCGGAACGAACGGTCACCCCCGGCAATGCGAGGGAGCTACGCTCCCCCGCCACCCCCCTCGTTCGATCCCTCAATTCTTTCACGCGAAAAAATATCCCTTCAGGGATATTTTTTCCATGGCGGGGGCGGTAGGAATCGAACCCACGCAAACGGTTTTGGAGACCGCTGTACTACCATTATACGACGCCCCCGCGGCCGCTTACGCGGTCGTCCCTATTTGGTTTCCTTGTGCCCGGTGTGCTTGCGGCAGTGCTCGCAGTACTTGCGCAGCTGGAGACGGTTCTTCAGCGTCTTTTTGTTCTTGCGCGAGTAGTAGTTGACGCGACGACAGTCGACGCACTCGAGTTTGATGAGATTGTCTTGGCTCATAAGAATCTTGGATCAGCTGGGGGTGGGGGTCGAACCCACAACCTATAGTTTACAAAACTATTGCTCTACCATTGAGCTACCCCAGCAAACTCGTCTGGTGAGTGAATAGCGCGCCCGCAAGGCGTGGTTTCGTTTTGTTAAGTGCGTGTTGTGTTTACTCAAGAGGACTGGTGGGCAGGCCAGGATTCGAACCTGGGTAGCCATTACGGCGCCTGATTTACAGTCAGGTGCAATTGACCGCTCTGCCACCTGCCCAAGTTAACCATGAACCGTCCTCCGGAATGCCTCGCCGCCCTTATAACTCTTTAACTGCATTTCGCGACGGTACGCTGCGGCTTTTGTTTCAAAGAATTCCTTGTAGACCATGATCCACGGTCGCCAAGCCTTGGTCGACCGCACCTCGCCGCAGTTATGCTGACTGAGGCGTGTCCGCCAGTCTGCGGCATGACCGATGTAATGCCGGCCATTCTGGGAACTCTGCAACACATATACCCAGCTCATATGGCCCCTCATCATTGGGGAGGTCGGGTGCAATTTCCCGCCACCGAAATTTTCTTACCTAAGGTAGGCGGGACCCCGCCGAAGGCGGTGGGACCGCTCTGCCACCTGCCCACGGCGTGTGGTGGTAAAAGTACAGCGTCGGAGGGTTCCCCTCCGCCACTCGACTGAAGCCGTTGGTCGGATCTGAACCGGCGACCTACTCCTTACCCATACTAGCACACCCCCCTGCCATCGCCTTAGCCGTTGGTCGGATTCGAACCGACGACCTACTCCTTACCATGGAGTTGCTCTACCAACTGAGCTACAACGGCTTAGGTAATGGCAGGGAGAGTTGTCTCCCTGCGGGAGATCACCCGAAGGGTGACTCTGCCAGCTGAGCTCCAACGGCACTGGACGACTGGCGGGGTCGGGAGGACAAAAAAGACTCCTGGATTAGCGGAGCTCATCGATCTGCTGGCGCAAATCCTGGAGCTTGGCATTGTCCGGGTCGGCTGCCTTCAGCGCCTGCCAGGTCTTGTCGGCCAACGATCGGTCTTTCACTAGAATACTGATTTTTAGCAAAAAGTCAAGCATTCGCGGGTTGTCCGCATCGGCCGCCACGGCCTTCCTTGCATTCTGCAGCGCCTGCGCCAGCTGCCCCAGTTCCTGGAACACCATGGCGAGATTCTGGTAGCACGCGGCCAGGCGCTGGGCCTGTCCCGCCTCCTTGGGCTGTACGGCCGCCAGGCGGCTGGCGCCGCGGCGCAGAAGTTTAACCAGGTAGGTGAACACCTCGCGCGCCTTGGCGAATTCCTTGGTCTCCAGATAAAGGTCGCCCAGCATTTCGTAGGCAGCAACATGGTGCTGGTTCAAGCCGATGGCCTTGATCAGGTGGTCTTCCGCCGCCGCGAAATCACCGCCTGAGCGCAGGCGCTGTGCATCCTGGATCAAGGCGGCAAGCGTACCGGTCAGGTCGCCGCTCGGCACCGGTTCGGGTTTGGGGCGCTGGTAACGCTGCTCCAGGTCCAATATCCGCCGGTACCTGCGCTTGACGAACCGCAGCAGGGCGGAAACGACCGGACGGCAAACGGCGGAAAGCCAGCGGCCAAACCCCTGCAACCGACGCCGCAGACGGTCGGCCAATAACCGCTGCTTCAGACGCAGTTCGCGTTCCGCCGGGATGGACGCGACATCCACACTCCTGGCCTGCGGGAGCTTGCGGCCCATGATCAACAACACCACGGTCACGCTGACCAACAGCACGAAGATCGGAATGAGATCGTAGGCCATACTTGCCGAAGTAACAAAATCGAGCGGCTCCCCTCCGCGCCGCCCCCAAGGGGCTTTCTCTAGCGGGATCTCGACACTGCCCGCCCGGCGCTGCCGAACACCTTTAATTTCCCTTCCACCACACGCTGCACGGCGAGCGTCGCCGGACCCAGGTAGGTACGAAGATCATACTGGCCGCGCTGCTTCCCCAGCGTGCGCCGCAACGACTGGGTAAACGCGATCCTCAACTCGGTATCCACGTTGATGATGCGAATACCCCGCCGGACAGCGGCGCGGATCTGTACGGGCGCGACGCCCGATCCGCCGTGCAACACTAGGGGTACCTTGGCGACTTTAGCAATGGCCGAGATCCGCGGCAGGTCCAGCCGTTCACGGCCGCGGAACGCCCCGTGCAGGGTGCCCACCGACACCGCCAGTGTGTCCACGCCGGTCGCGCGCAGATATTCGGCCACACCCGCGGGGTCGGTCAGATATTGGCGCGCTGCGGCAACGCCGCGCAATTTCGTCAGACCCTCCTTGCCGAAGATCACGCCCAGCTCGCCCTGCACCCACACCCCGGCCCGATGGGCGTAATCAACGGCCTGGTGGGTAGCGGCGATATTGTTCTCCAGCGGCTGCTCGCTGGCGTCGATATGCACGGAAGAAAACCCGGCATCCACGCACTCGCGTACCGCGGCGAAACTGCGGCCATGGTCGAAATGCAACGCTACCGGCACGTCCCCACCGACATGCCGAGAAACCGTCCGGATGACATCCGCGATCGGTTTGAGCTCGGCGTACTTGATGGTCTTTTCGGAGATCTGCACGATAACCGGCGACCGCAGATTGACGGCGGCGCGCACGATCGCCAACGTCACCTCAAGGTTGACGGTATTGAACGCGCCCACGGCGTAGCGGCGCCGCACGGCGTCCTGCATGATGTCCTTAAGCGGTACCAGCATACCCAGTAAGACAACGGTCACCGCGTGACCTTTTCGTTATCTCTCGTAAAGTTATTCGCATATGGTTATATCACCGTGTTCGATCTGTCCGTTGTCCTACTGGGCATGGGGTTGAGGGCGGCGGAAATGACCGCCAAGAACGTTGCGGCGTCCAAACTCGCGCTGCCCACCAGCACGCCGTGCAGGGTCGGCAGCTGCGTGAACGACGCCACGTTGCTTGGATTGACGCTGCCGCCGTACACGATCTGCACCGAGCGCTGCAGCACGGCCGCGCCGTACAGGTCAATGATGATGTGCCGAATGACCTCGGATGCGTACTGGACTTCGTCCGGGGTCGCCTCAATGCCGGTACCACCGGTGCTGATCGCCCACACCGGTTCGTAGGCGACCACCAACCGGTCGTCCGGCCCAAGCGTTACCCCTTGCAGCGCCGCCTGCAGTTGGCGGATGAGCACGTAATCTTTTTGGCTGCCGGAACGCTCCTGGTAATTTTCCCCAATACACAGCACCGGCGTCAGCCCCGTACGCAGGGCCGCCTCCAGTTTCCGGTGCACCTGCCCGTCGGTTTCCTGCATGTGTTCCCGGCGCTCGGAATGCCCCAAAATGACATACTGACAGTCCAGCTGGCGCAGATCGGCCGGCGAAACCTCGCCGGTGAATGCGCCCTGCGTTTCCCAAAAACAATCCTGCGCGCCAAGACGCAACGTGCTGCCCTTCACGGCTGCCGCCACGTGCGCCAAGCTCAAGAACGTCGGGCACAAAACGACCTCAGTGCCCTGCGGCAAGTGCCGCGCGGACTTCACCATCGCCTGCGCCAGCGCGACACTCTGCAGGACGTCCAATTTCATTTTCCAATTCGCGATGGCTAGCATACTCAATAGTATACACCGTCCGGAACAAACCAACCCAACAGGGCCGAACCGCTGTAGGTAACGGCCAGCATGATGCCGCCCGCGATCAGCAGCCCCAGCAGAATAAGCGGCAGCGCCCGGCGCGAAGGAATGCCAAACAGCCAAGCGGCCAGCGACGCGGTCCACGCGCCGCTAAGCGGCAGTGGCAACGGGAAAGCGACGAACAGCAGCAGCGCGAATTCGCCGTACCGCTCATACTTCTGTGAGAACTTGCCGCGGGTCCGCGCAAACAGCCAGGAAAAGAAACGTTCGGCCAGCCTGGACCGGCGCTGTAGCCACCGTGAAACTGGTTCGGCCAAGGAAAGCACCAGCAGCGCGACCAGGAAACTCCCGGCGACCGCGCTCGAGAATGCCACGCCCGCCGGCAGCCGGTACTTCAGGATGGCGAATGGGATGGCGACGGACAGCTCCACCGATGGCACCATCGCGATAAGTGCGGTGCCCAACGGCGGCGGCAGCACGGCAACCCACGAGAAGAGGGCTTGGAAAAAATTCATGCGGGAAAAGATCAGGTGAACACAAGGGAGTATACCACGCCCGTTGCTACCCGCCCAACGCCGGCCAACGGAAACTGGAAAACGTCCAGGCGGCGAGCTGCACGGCGTCCTGAAATCGGGCATCTGCGGACGGCGCACCCAGCACTGCCACGCTGACCTGGTGCCCCGCCTGCTCGAAGATCAACGCTACGTTGTACCCGCTCTCGTCAAGATACCCGGTTTTGCCGCCGACGGGGAGCGGATTGCCGTTCTTGCGGCCCTGCTGGAGCAGAATGTTGGTGCTCTCCGCCGTCACCCGCCGGCCGGTGTTGCGTATGGTCAAACGGTAGCCGGACAGCTGCACTGCCGCGGAAATCATCGGATCGCTGAATGCCGCGCGCACGAGTTTTGCCGCGTCGGCGGCATGCGCGACGTTGCCGGGCTCCAACCCCGCAGGATCGACGAATCGGGTATCCGCCAGACCGAGCGCCTTGGCTTTCTTATTCATGGCCGCAACGAACGCCTGGGGGGTCAGGCCGCTGGAACGCGCCAAGGCAACGGCGGCTTCATTGGAGGATGCAACCAGCATGACCTCGAAAAGGTCACGCACGCTGACCTGGTCGCCGACCGAAAGTATCACCCGCCCGCCGCTACGGACATCCTCGGCCCGTAGCGTAACCAGCGCTTCCCAGTTCGGCTTCCGGTCGATGGCCACCAGCGCGGTCATCAATTTGGTGATGCTGGCGAGCGGGTGCGGCGCAACGCCCTCCCGCCGGTACAGCACGGCTCCGGAAGCCAAATCCACGACCGCTACCGCCAGGGCGTCCATCGCCGGCGGCGCGGCGGCCGGAGCCACCGCTGCCGGCGGGGAAACGGCCGGACGCACGGTCACCGCCGGCGCGGGCGGCAGGCCGGCGGTTACCGGCACGAACGCCGCGACCATCGCCGCCAGCAGGCGGGAAAACCACTGCCCCATACATTAGGCCGCCGGTTTCACCGCCTCCGCCTCCAAGAGACGGCCGACGGTATCCAGCGTATGGAGCCGCTGGTAATCCGGCAGCTGTTCGACGGTGGCGTACCCCAAATGTTTGAGAAAATCCAAGCTGACGACGTAGCGGATGATACCGACCTGCCGGTCGGCCTGCGCCTCTATTAAGCCCCGCATCATCAGGTTGCGGAGGATAATGGCGCAGTTCACGCCGCGGATCTGCTCCAGCTCGGCGCGCGTGACCGGCCCGCGGTACGCAATGATGGTAAGGGTTTCCAGCTGCGCACGCGTCAGTTCACCCGTGGTCTCCTGTTTCAAGAACCGCTGCACTGCAGGAGCGGCACCCCCGGCGGTGACCAGCTGCACCTGACCGCCAACCCGCTGCAACAGGATACCGCCGTCCTGGCGCTGATCGTACTGCTGGGTCAAAGCAATAACTGCCTGCTCGGTATCCTTCGGGCTGGCTTCGGCCAAAGTTGCCAGCTCGCGCACCGTCATCGGACGGTTCGAGACCAGTAGTAGCGCTTCAATGGTCGCGGAAAGATTGGCCATATGGGGTGAGCTCTAAATGCGTTCAATGACAATATCCTTGAACAGCTCGTCCTGGCGGACGCTGACAGTACGCTGCTTGGCCAGCTCCAACACCGCCAGAAAACTGACGATGACCTCCATCCGGCTCTTGCTGGTCTTCAGAAGTTCGGAGAAACGCAACTTGGTCTCCTTCCAGATCAGCTCGCGCAGCTGAAGGATCCGCTCATGCACCGTGATCCCGTTGGCCAGAACGCCTTTTTGCAGCGGCAAAAGCGGCGGCAGCGCGGAAACGACCCCCAGGAACATCTGGTGCAGGCGCGCGGCGGTCAGGTTGGGCGGCGGTGTAAATTCGGTCGGTTCCATTGGAACGAGCAGCCGTTCACGGGCGAAGCCGAACTGCTTTTTCCGCAGCCGCGCGTTGACCACCAACGCCGCCAGGGCGAATTCCCGGTACAGCTTCAATTGCCGTTCCAGCTCCTGCCCCTCATCGGCGTCGGGCGGCTGCAGGTACGGCAAGAGCGTCCGCGATTTGATGAGGAGTAGCCTGGCAGCAACCGCCAGAAAATCGGCCAGGTCATTGGCCGACATCTGGTCGCCGATCTGCTGCAGCGTCAGCAGGTACTGCTCGGTCACCGCCGCCAGCGACAGCTGCGTGATGTCCAGCTTGTGCTCTTCAATGAGCTGCAGCAGTAAATCCAGCGGCCCCTCGAATTGGGTCGTTTTAATGGAATGCATGTATCACCACTTTGAGCCCCAACGTTCCTCCATGATTCCCCACGTAATCGATTCCCACAACGAAAGAGTAAACCACAATCCAAATAGTACGACAATGAAAAGAATGGCTGCACCAAGTCCATAAATCAATCGATACCGAACCCACGGAAACCGAGAGAGTCTGACCGCAACCACCCAGTACAAGACAGATGCTAAAACCATAAATACTGTTCCAACGAGATAGAACGTCCGATGATGGTAAATGTAATCATTGGGAATGACGCAAGCGTAAGCCAAGCCGGAAGGACCCGGAATGTTCGGTACCCAACTGACACGGTCAGGGGCGAACGGATTGAAGTAATTGTAGACTGCCTCACGGTGTAACTGCCCACCGTTCTGATCAACGCAACCATCATACTCAACTGGCAAGAAGCTGAGCGGTATACTAAGCAAACCCAACACGCCAACAGCAACACTGAGCTTCAATAGCAAGGGCCTATTTGGACGACGCTGACCAGCTGTCTGTTTACTAACTTTAACCACTGCCATCATAGGCACGATCCGTCAACCGAGTTACTACTTCCTGTTAATCTTACGCTTGGCCTTCTTCGCTTTGGCCTTGGGCGCCGTATACCCGGCCGCGCCGGAAATACTGGCAAGTTTTGCCTGCTCCATCGCCAGAAAATCCTTCACCTTCATCCGCACCGAATCGGTGAAACTGCCGGCCTGTAAAATGATCTCCTTGGTCTTGCCCAGCCCGCGGTCGGCAATGATCTCCAGTTTGTGCAGCCCGCCGAACGCCGTCAGCGCCCCGGGTTTCACCTTCAGCACTTTGACCATTACCTTTTCGGGCACCATCGCGACGTTCTTGGCCCGCAACGCTTTCTTCAATTTCTTAAAGTCAATGCGCGAGCTGGCCGGCACGACCACCAGCACATACGCCTTGTCGGCCTTGACCAGCAGAGTCTTGCCGATCTCCTTGAGGCCGCGTTTGAGCGTCTGCGCCAAGTCATAGGCGGTAAAGACCGTCTTGTGGGCGACCACGTCGAACTTTTTATTCGCTTTTTTCAAATACGTTTCCACGCGTTTCGGGATGGGCATAATAAATTAATTAAAAAAATTAAGATACAAAGGTCAATAAAGATTCTATTGTATGCTAAGGCAAAACAGTTAATGGTGCTTCAAAAAAATTTACAAAAAACAAGTATAACCCAATTACGATAACGACGGCGGTGACGGAAATGGCGGTTAACCAAACTCCAACTTTATATATTTTTTTATCATTACGACTACGAATCCGAAGTACAATTCCTACTGGTAACAACAATATCGCCAACAGCAGCCCAAGAATAAGTATGATATTGATAACGAACACCGTGAACCCCGTAGAACCTGAAATTAGGGTATAGGTTATCAGGGCTGCGAGAGAAATGATGAGTGACCAAACAAATATTTTTGTAAATTTTGACATAGATACTGAGAGTTAACGGCCGCAGATACTTTATTAAATTTGGTTTGCACTTTTACCAGCTATCTTTTGTCGGACTTTCAACGGCAGTGTCTGCTGCACCCCGAGCAGCTTCCGGGCCATTCTCCTTCCCTTCGGGGTCAGGCGCACGTGGTCAAAGAACCACTTCTGCGCCGTCTTCCTGCCAAACCCAACGACCAGTTCCTTGGCAATCAGCCGCTCCACGCTGCGGGCAACGATAGTGGAAAGATCGCGCGGTTTGGGCTTGCGCGAAACGCTGTCGTAGTAACGAACGATTGCCTGGCGCCGCACTGTGCCCTGCGCGCTGCTGGCGGCCTGTTTCAGGATATAGCGTTGGAGCGCGGAGAGCGTCATATGCCCCGCAACGCGGCCTCATTTCTTGGCCTTTTTCGCGGTAATTTCCGGGTCCAGCCGCAGCTTCAGCTCTTTCAACTGCTTGGGGTCCACCTCGGACGGCGCATTCATCATCGCATCCTCGGCGCGGCCGTTCTTGGGGAATGCGGTCACCTCGCGGATGTTGTGCTCCTCGCGCAGTATCATCACCATTCGCTCGATGCCGGGGGCAAAGCCGCAGTGCGGCGGCGCGCCATAACGGAATGCCGCGATCATATGGCCGAATTTCTTGTCCACGGCCTCTTGTCCGTAACCAGCAATTCGGAACGCCTCGTACATGATCTCGGGCACGTTGTTGCGCACGGCGCCCGAGGACAATTCAATACCGTTGCAGACGATGTCGTACTGATAGGCCAGGACCTCCTGAGGATCCTTGTTCTTCAGCGCATGCATGCCGCCCTGGGGCATGGAGAACGGGTTGTGGCAAAAATCTATCTTTTTTTCCTGTTCGTTGTACTCGTACATCGGGAAATCCACGATCCAGCAGAAGGCGAGCTTCCCCTGGTCGACCAGTTCCAATCGCTTACCAAGGGTCAAGCGCGTAGCGCCCAGCGACGCAGCGACAATTTTTGGCGTATCGGCGCCGAAAAACAGGACGTCGCCGGGCTTTCCGCCCAATTGCGTAATGATCGTTGCCGCCAGTGCATCGCCCAAGAACTTCACGATAGGCGACTGCAGCGTGCCATCCGCTTTCACGATGATGTAGGCCAGCCCCTTGGCGCCGAGTTTCTTTACCTCCTCGGTCATCTTTTCGATCTCCGTGCGCGAGAGTTTCGCCGCCCCCGGGGCGCACAGTGCCCGCACCACGCCGCGGTTCTTCACGGCATTGGAAAACACCGAAAACCCGCAATTCTTCACGAGCGCGGTGATATCCTCAATCTCCATCCCGAACCGTAGGTCGGGCTTGTCGGTGCCGTACTTCAGCAGCGCGTCCGCGAAGGTCAAGCGCGGCAAACGGCCGTTGACCAACGGCACGGTTTTGTTCGTGAACTCCTTGGCCAAGTCCAAAAACAGCGGCTCCATCAGGTTGAAAAACTCGTCCTGCTCCAGGAAGCTGGTCTCCACGTCCAGCTGGTAGAACTCGCCGGGACTGCGGTCGGCTCGTGCGTCCTCGTCGCGCATGCATGGCGCGATCTGGAAATATTTATCAATACCGCCGACCATCAAAAGCTGCTTGTATTGCTGGGGCGCCTGCGGCAGCGCGTAGAACTTGCCGGGATGCAGCCGAGACGGCACCAGAAAATCGCGCGCCCCCTCCGGCGAGGACGCCGTCAAGAGCGGCGTTTCCACTTCCAGGAAACCGCGGCTGTGCATCCAGTCGCGCAGGAATTTGATGACCCGGGCGCGGAATTCCAGATTTTCCAGCATCCGATGCCGCCGCAAATCCAGGAAGCGGTACTTCAACCGCAGGTCTTCGTTGACGTCCTGCGTACTGGCCGCCCCCTCGCCTTCCGGCATCCACGTCAGCGAAAATGGCGGCGTTTTCGCGGGGTTGAGGATCTCAATGCCCGTAGCAAAAATCTCCACCTCTCCCGTGGAAAGCTTGGGGTTGATCATTTCCGCCGGCCTGCGCTCCACCGTGCCGGTCACCTTGATGACGTATTCGTCGCGCACCTTGTCTGCGACTGCCCAAGCGTCCTTGGCTCGCGTCGGGTTGAAGGTTACCTGGGTCAGGCCGTACCGGTCGCGCAGGTCGATAAAAATCACTCCGCCGTGGTCGCGGCGGCTGTTCACCCATCCGGAAAGCGTTATCGTTGTGCCCGCAGCAGAAGCGCGCAGCTCCCCGCAGGTGTGCGTGCGAAACATAGAGAGATTGTCGCATTTATTATAGTTGAAAAAGCACGGTATTTCAAGCGCGCAAACTTGATATTTTTTGGCTTAACCTAAACAAAAAATGAGCCTCGGTCGCTGGCTCATTGCCCCGGTCATAAAAAAATTCACGCGCTCTTTGCAGTTGCGTGATACGCCACCAAGTCATTGGCCATCTGTTTCGCGGTACGACGGGTGTCCGCGGACGCCGGAACGGCTGCTGCCGCGGGCAACGGATCTTTCAGCACGCTGCGCAGGTACTGTACGGTCTCGATCCCCAGTGCCGCCGCACCGGAAACGCTCCGGGCGCAGGACACGCACAGCAGCGCACCGGCGGGCAGGTCGAACGAACCGCTGGCAACGCCAGCATTGCACCGGCCGCACCGGTCCAACTGCGGCCGCCATCCCAGTAGCGACGACAGTTGCAATGCAAAGACGGTGGGGACCGCATCGCGTACCTCGGGTGCAGCACCATCATCAAGCGCCGTTAAGGCGTCACGAAGCAGCGCGTACGGCTGCGGGTCATCCTGGCCAACCCCGATCAGCTCCCGGCACAGCCGCAGGCACGCGCCGGCCGCCTGCATCCGTTCCACGGTCCGCGCGATATTCAAAAAACGACGCCGGCACACCGCGCCGGTCAGCTTAGTGGTGGTCCCGCGCTGAACCAGCGTTACCACAGCCTCTGAGAACGGCTCCAGGTGGCCGGCCAACTTGCTCAAAATTTTCCCGCTCCCATCGGCGATGGCCTCGAGCCGACCGCCGTTCGCCGCCAGGAGCGTATACACGCGGTCACCCTCGCCCCGCCGCTGGTGGCAGATGGTGATGGCCGCGGTCGTGAAATACGTGGACACAACGAAAAAAAATCAAAATTCAAAAGGCAAAATTCAAAAAGATGGTGGCAGGTATTCCGGCCCGAAATACTTTCAGGCCTCCAAACTTTTGAGTTTTGGCTTTTGACTTTTTACTTCGCCGCCTCGGCGTCCAGCCATCCCTGCAGGATGAGCATGGCTGCGGTGGCGTCATCCCGCCCGCGCATGCCGCGCTGTAAACGCTGTGCCATTTTGGTGCTCAATCGCTCGTCGGAAACGTGCACCGGCAGCCTGGTCGTTGCCGCCAATTCCTGGGCAAATAATTTTATCGCCGCGGCCGAACTGCCTGCGAAGCCGCCAACGGAGATCGGCAAACCGACCACGATCTCCTCGATCCCCTCATCCTGGCAGAGCGCAAAGATCCGCGCCAATAATCCTCGCTGGCCGCGGTTCTCCCAAATGGCCAACGGCACGGCGGGAGTGCCGGCGGCGGCCTTGGCCAAACCTACCTTGCGCTTGCCGTAGTCAATGCCAAGAATGGCCATGCTGGTCTACATTCGCGTCAGTACCTCGTGCCCGGTTTCCGTCACGGCCACGGTGTGCTCAAAATGCGCCGACAGCGTCCCATCCTCGGTCACCATGGTCCAGCCGTCCGGCAACGTCTTGACCCGCCAATCGCCGACATTCACCATCGGCTCGATGGCAATGACCAAGCCGGGCTTCAAGACCACATCTTTATGCGACGGCGTGAAGTAATTCGGCACCTGCGGCTCCTCGTGCACGGCGTAGCCGACCCCGTGGCCGACCAGCTGGCGTACGATCGAGTACCCCGCCGCTTCCACGCGGCGTTGAATTGCCCGGCTGATGTCCGAGACGCGCTTGCCCGGCTCAACCTCGGCTATGCCGAGATTGAGCGCCTCTTCGGTCGCGGTGAGCAGGCGCCGCGAAGTTCGGGTGATCCCGCCGATACCCACCGTGCGGGCGGCGTCCACGTACAGCCAACGGTCGCGCGGCTTGGTCGCCAAACCCAGGTCCAATCCGACGATGTCGCCTTCCTTGAGGACGCGGTCGGACGCCGGAGCGTGCACGACCTCGTTATTGACCGAAGCGCACAGCGTGCAGGGAAACGGCGTTCCGGCATGGGACGGCCGATAGCCTAAAAAGGCCGGCTTTGCCCCGGCCTCGCGGATGAGCTGTTCGGCGAGCTGGTCCAGCTGGCGGGTGGTGACGCCCGGCCTGGCAGCCTTTGCCAATGCCTCAAGCACGCGGGCCAGCAGCTGCCCGGCTTCCCGCAGGCTGGCGATATCCTCGGGGGTTTTCGTTGTTATCATATTCGGGTCTTGGCGCCAAGCGTTTTCCGTAAACGCGAAACCACGCTGCGGAAAACCACCGAAATTGCCGGACGGCCGTCGACGCGCAACAGCACGCCCTGGCGGCGATAGTGGGACAACAGCGGCGCGGTTTCACGGTGGTAGATGCGGATGCGGCGCCGCACCGGCGCGGGCCGGTCGTCATTGCGCACGAACAGCGCGCGGCCGCAGGAATCGCAGATATTGCGCCGCCGCGGCGGATTATGGTCCACGTGGTAGCTGGCCCCGCAGACGCAGTTGAGGCGTCCGCCGATGCGCCGCACCGCCTCGCGGTCCGGCAACGCGATCTCAATGGCATGGGTCACCCCGCCCAGACGCTCCAAGGCTTTGAGCTGGCTGTGATTGCGGGGGTACCCGTCCAGGATGAACCCGCGGCGGCGCGCCGCGGCGGTCTTGAGGTACTTGCCCACCATGGCGTTGGTCACCGCATCGGGCACGAGCTTTCCGGAAGCCAAAAACCGCATCGCCCGCTTGCCCAGCGCGGTCTTTTTGGATATTTCCGAGCGGAAAATGTTGCCGGTGGAAACGTGGGAAACTCCGTAACGCTTGGCGATCAGTTCGGCCTGCGTCCCCTTGCCCGACCCCTGCACGCCAAAAATAACCATCCGCGGTGGCCCCGAATCTTCGGCAGGGTTCAATGGTTTTCGTTTCGCCATACGTGCAACCATGGATGGTACGGCATCTTGAGAAAAAACGCAACGGACAAACAAAAACGAGGGCTTCAACCCCCGTGCGACACCTGCCCCATGTTACAGCCGCCCCAGCGGAGCGCCGGAGATGCCGATCGCGAACATCGCCGAGAACAACCCCAACAATACCGGCAGCACGCCGATGGCAACGATGACGTACACCGCAACACCCAGCAGGATGCCAATGGAAACGGCCGGATGAATGTGGACTTGCAACGGTTTAGGAACTGCCATACTCGCCTCTACTATACCCTACCCCAAGGAAGACAAGCCAGCCCAGATATCCACTGGCTACTGCTGGCCCCGTACATCCGTCAATAGCAAGAACACTCCTGGCCGCAACAGGAACGGCTGCCGGGGCGCGGCGGGCGGCAAACTCTTCCAGGCGTCACCTTTGGCCGCGGCAATGATAAAATCGTAGCGCGCCAACGGCGGGAGGGGTTGCTTGATGGACCAATACTCCACCTGGTGCTGCCGCAGATAGAACGGCATCGGCCAATATTCGTCCGCCCACACCAACACCCGCGCGCGCGGGAGTATCCGCGTCAACGCCTGCGCCGCCGTAACAACGGAACGGTCCGTATGCTCATACGCATAAGGATTGCCGACCTGCCAGGACTGCAGCCATGAGAACTGCACCGCGAACACCGCCAGGAACGCGATGCTGGCAACGCCGCCGCCGTAGCGCAGCGCGCGGCTTTTCACATGCGCAAATCCCCAAGCGCCCAAGAGCGCCAACGGCGCGACCAGATTGATGACCAGCCACGGCGTTTTGTAATCGATGGCGCTGTAGACCACCAAGGCAAAGATCGCCCAGAGCGCGATGCTGCGTCCCGCCACCTCGCGCCAAGCGTACCGCAGCCCAACGGCCGCCCACAGCAAAAGGGGCAACTCGAAGCGCGAGATCAGCAGCAGGTAGTAGGTCCAAGGCTTGTTGTGCCCGGCGCCTTCAAATCCCCGCGACAGCCAGGGAGCAAACCCCTGCAGCGAGTCGGCCAGTCCCGGGAGGTAGCGGAAAAAGCTGGAAAACAGGCTGACGTAGACGAGCACCAGCAGCGCGGAGGCGAGGGCAAGGTATTCCCACTTGTGGGGTTGCCGCAAAGCCGCCAGGCCGCGCCGCCAGTGGACGATGCAAATCAGCCCCATAACGGCCAGCACGATGACGGCGGTTTCCTTGGTGGTCACCAGCAGTGCCACGGCCGCCGCCAGCATCGGCAGGAACGCCAGATCGCGACGCTGCAGCAGGGTGACCGTGAGCATGACCGCCGCCAGCGAGAACAGCACCAACGACGATTCATGGATGGAATATCGCGAGTAATAGGTCATGGATGGCGACAGCAGCAAGGCAACGGCGGCCGGCAGCGCGAAACGCGGCTCCCTCCGCCACCACACCAGCGGTATGGCAACCAATGCGATCCCCGAGATCATTGCCGGCAGCCGCAGCGACAGCTCCGACACGCCGAACGCCAGGAATGAAAAAAAGACCGCGAAAAAATACAGCGGTCCGTGGTAGTTGTTCGGGTCGTAGCGGAACTGCCCGCTCTCGCTGATGCGCTGGGCAAACCAATAATTCACGCCCTCGTCGTGGTGCAGCGGCCGCAAGGCCGGCAGGGCCAGACGCGAAATGATGGCCAAGGCCAGCACTGCGGCACCCGCCACGACCACCCACCGCCTTCGCACGATCGCTTGTTTATCCATGGGAAAAGTATACCCGGTAGGACAACTTCCGGGAATATCACTGTACCGGACAACGATGCACACACTCCCCCCGACGACCGAACGGAGCAGTCACCCGGCAGGTTGTACTACCGGGTATAGCACACGCAAAAAAAACCGCCCGCCGGCGGCGCGGACCGCAACAAGCCGGTCTACCACCCCTCGTAGTCGCGCATCGTCAGCTGCGACTCGATCTGTTTGGTCGTCTCAATGACCACCGACACCACGATCAGCAGACTCGAACCCGATAAGGTCAGCGTCTGCAGCCCGGTAAAATACTGTAACGCGATGGGCAACACGGCGATGAGTGCCAGGAACAGCGCGCCGGCCAGCACAATGCGGTTGGACACCTGCCCCAGATACTCCGCGGTCGGTCGGCCCGGCCGGATGCCCGGGATGAACCCGCCCTGCTTCTGGAGGTTCTCGGCCACCTGCTCGGGATGGAAGACGACTTCGGTGTAAAAGTAGGTGAAGCCGAACACCAGCAGGAAGAACATGACGCCGTAGCCCAAGGGGTTGGCCTGGAGATTGAAAAAGCCGTAGACGGCGTTGGCCGCCCGCGCGACCGTGGTGTTGGTCGCCTGGATGAAGAACTGCGCGATCATCGGCGGGAACAGCACGACGGAGATGGCGAAGATGATAGGGATCATGCCCGCCTGGTTGACGCGCAGCGGCAGGTGCGTGTTGACCCCGCCGTAGAGCTTGATGCCGCGTACCCGCCGAGCGTAGGACACCGGCACGTTGCGCTGGGCCTCGGTGATGAACACGGTCGCCGCGGTCACCACGACCGCGACGGCCAGGAACGTCACCACACTGATGAGTTGCGAGGTATCAAAGACGGACAACGTCTGCTGGATGGCGGTCGGAATGCTGGTCACAATGCCGGCAAAGATGAGCAAACTGATGCCGTTGCCGACCTTCTTCTCCGAGATGAGCTCACCCAGCCACATCAGGAAAATGGTGCCGGCCGTCAAGGTAACAATGGTGCCGGCCAGCTGCAGGGAGGTCATGGCGGCGATCAGCCGCACGCCCCCGGCCTGCTGCTGCTGGAGCAACGCGATCAGCCCGTAGCCCGACAACACCGCCAACGGCACGGTCAGCATCCGCGTCCACTGATTGAGCTTATGGCGGCCCTGCTCCCCTTCCTTGCTCAAGGCCTCCATCTTGGGGATGATCATGGTCAGCAGCTGGATGATGATGGACGCGGTAATGTACGGCCCAACCCCCAGCGCGACCACGGAGAAGTTCTCCATCGCCCCGCCGGAAAAAATGTTGAGCAAACCGAACAGCTGGTTGCGCTGGAAAAAGTCGCGCAGCGCCGTCACGTCGACGTTCGGCAGCGGAATGTGGGCGGCCAGCCGGAAGACGACCAAAAGCGCCAACACGTAGAGGATACTGTTGCGCAGGTCCTTGGACTTCCAGATTTTCCGCAATGGGTCAAGCAGCATGGTCGGCAATTTAGCGGTTCCCTCCACGGCCGCCGCGGCGTCCTATCCTTTCTTTCGCGTACTCGCCACGAGCAACGCAACGGTTGCTGTTCCGCCGGCCGCTTCGATCATCTTTTTGGCGCCGGCGGAGAACGCGTCGGCCTGGACGGTCAAGGCCTTGGTCATCGGCTTGCCCCCGGCCAGCACCTTGATGCCCTGACGGTCGGTATCCACCAGACGGGCGGCGACCAGCGTGTGGCCGGAAACCGTCGCGCCGGCGGGAAACTTCCGCTCCAGCTGGTCGGTGGTCACGGTCCGCTCTTTGGGGGCATTCGGCTTCTGCCCCTTGAACTTGGGCAGGTGCATGATGAGGTGTTTGAGCGAACGGCGGGCGATGCCTTTGGCGCCGCCGGTACGGGCGCGCTGGCCCTTCACGCCGCGCGTCGAAAATGCGCCGTGGCCGGACCCCAAGCCGCGGCCGACCCGCTTGCGGGGACGGACCGAGTTGGGGAAACGCTGCAAATTGTGCAATCCAACGGTCATAGAGGTGATAGCGGCATCCTTATCCTAGCACGCGATTATACCGACGTCTCGGTCGAAAGCTCCGTTTCTGCGGGCCGCGGCAGCTGCTGCAGCCGGCGGAACGCCTCCAGCGTCGCGCGGACATTACTGATCTTATTGCTGGAGCCGAGGTTCTTGCCGACGACATTGGACACCTGCGCCAGTTTCAACATGGTGCGCACGGCGCCGCCCACCTTCACGCCGGTACCGGCAGGCGCGGGTTTCAATAGGATATGAGCGCCCTTATACTTCACTTCGACGGGGCACGGGATGCTTTCGCGGTACACCGGAACCGCCACCAGGTGCTTGCGTGCCTGGGTAACGGCCTTATTCACTGCGCCGGTCACGTCCGCGCCTTTGGCAATACCGACGCCGACGCGATGGCCCTGGGGCATGCCGATGGCAACACAGGCGCGGAACCGCATGCGCTTGCCGCCCGCCATCACGCGGGTAACGCGGTCAACGGCGATTATCTCCTGGGCAAAATCGGTCTCGGGCTGTGGCGCACCGCCACCGCGGCCGCCTCGGCGCCCTCCCCCGCCCCCCTTCGAGTTCATCTTGGGTCTCGGCATACAAGAATCTTAAAACTTCAAACCGGCTTTACGCGCGCCCTCGGCCACGGCCTTGACGCGGCCATGGTAACGGTACGCGCCGCGATCAAATACCACCGCGTCGATCTTTTTCGCTTTGGCGCCGTCAGCCGCCAGCGCGCCCAACTTTTCGGCGGCCGCGATCTTGCCCTTCGCGCCCTTGATACCAATCGTCGAACCCGCCCACAGCGTCACCCCGGCCGCATCATCGATGAGCTGGGCGTAGGTGAAGCGCAGGCTGCGGAAGACCGACAAACGCGGCCGTTGAGCGGTACCAAACAGCGTGGCGCGCGTGCGCAGGGCGCGGCGCTCTCGGCGTTGCTGGGTGGCGGTTTCACGATTTGCCATAACACTCAGGAATACGAAGATTATTCGGTCTTGGTCGCCTGCTTACCGGCCTTGCGGCGGATGACCTCGCCGACGTACTTGATACCCTTGCCCTTGTAGGGTTCGGGCGGCATGACGTGGCGGATCTCGGCGGCCACCTGGCCGACCTGCTGCTTGTCGGCGCCTGCCACGGTAATGATGTTCTTTTCCACCGTCACGGTGACACCGGCGGGCACCTGGTAAGCGACCGGGTGCGAATACCCGACGTTGAGCGTGAGCGTGCTGCCGGAAATGGCCGCCTTAAAGCCGATGCCGGAGATCTCCAGTTGCTTGGAGAATCCCTCGGTCACGCCGCGCACCATGTTGGCGATCAGGCTGCGGAACACCCCCCACAGCGCCGCCTGCTTGTGGTTGGCGGGATTCTTGACGCTGACGGACACGATGCCGTCCACGACCGACACGCCGACCAACGGATGCAGCAACGTGGTTAGTTTACCTTTCGGCCCCTGCGCGGACACCATCGGACCGTCAATGGCGATGGTGGTGCCGGCCGGCACGGGAATCGGTTGTTTACCAATCCTGGACATAACAGCAATTTCGATATATCGATATTTCGAAATCTTAGTAGACTTCGCAGATCAATTCTCCACCGAGCCGGCGTTTGCGGGCTTCGCGGTTGGTCATCAGGCCGGCGGACGTGGAAACGACGGCGATACCAAGGTCATTGAGCACGCGCGGCAGATCTTGACTGGTGACGTACACGCGGCGTCCCGGCTTGCTGATGCGCTTCACGCTGGCGATCGCGGGCACTCCCGGCTGACGATAGCGCAGACCCAGCGTCAGCTGCTGGCGCGCCGCCTGTTGCGGGTGCGGGGCAACCGCCACGGATGCCAAATACCCCTGCTGCTCCAGCACTTTGGCGATGGACAATTTCATTTTGGAGTACGGCATCACCACCTGGCGGTGACCCACGGCCAGGGCGTTGCGGATACGGGTGAGCATGTCGGCGATAGGATCGGTCATAGCAGGTACATTACCAGGACGACTTGCGGACGCCGGGCAGCGCGCCTTTCAGCGCCAATTCGCGGAAACAAATGCGACAGATCTGGAAATCCCGCATGTAGCCGCGACGCCGGCCGCACCGCCAGCAACGCCGCACAATGCGCGTGGAAAACTTGGACGGACGGGCGGATTTCAATCGTTGTGCTTTGACGGCCATAGGGGAAACGCTAGCTGCGGAATGGGAAGCCCAGCTGTCGCAGCAAGGCCAGCCCTTCATCACGGTTGCGGGCGCTGGTGACGACCGTCACCTCGACGCCGTGCAGCCGCTCCACCTCGTCGGCGGAGATCTCCGGGAACGGCAGGTTCTCTTTAAAGCCAAGGGACAGGTTGCCGTTGCGGTCGACGCCCTTGGGGTCCAACCCGCGGAAATCGCGCACGCGAGGCAACGTCACGTGCACCAATTTTTGCAAAAAGCTGAACATCCGTTCGCCACGCAGGGTCGCCTTCAACCCGATGACCTGGCCCTGGCGGATCTTAAAGTTGGAGATGGACTGCTTGGACTGCGTTTCCACCGGCTTCTGCCCGGTGATACGCCGCATGGTGCTGGCCGCAGCCTCGACGAACTTGGGGTCCTTGAGCCCGGGGCCCAGACCGATATTGACCACGACCTTCTGCAGACGCGGTACCTGCCAGACGTTGCGGTACCCGAGCTGCTGCTGGAGCGCCGCGGAGATCTGCTGCTGAAATTTGTTCTTCATGGTTTCCATAGGTCTAGCGGAAAGTTGCCTGACAGTGATGGCAGCGGCGCTCGTGGCGGCCGTTCTCCTGCACGGCCACGCCGACGCGTGTCGGCTTGCCGCACTGGGGACAAACCAGCATCACCTTGGCCGCCGGCATCGGCGCCGGGAATTGCACTTTCTGGCCTTGCTCGCCCGAACGGCGCGGGCGCAGGTGTTTGACCGCCAGGTTCATGCCTTCGATCGACAGCACCCCAAGCCGCGGGAACGCCTGCAGCACTTTGCCGGTCTTGCCGCGGTCCTTGCCGCGAATGACCATCACTTTGTCGCCGGTTTTGATCTTCATAGGGTCTACAGTACTTCCTCCGCGAGCGAAATGATCTTCGCAAACCCGCGGTTGCGCAGCTCGCGCGCCACGGGGCCGAAGATGCGCGTGCCCTTGGGTTCCTTGGTCTCCTTATCCACCAGCACAATGGCGTTGTCGTCGAAGCGGATGAAGCTGCCGTCGGCCCGGCGCACTTCCTTGCGGGTGCGCACGATCACCCCGTGGTGGACCTCGCCTTTCTTGACCATGGCATGCGGTACGGCTTCCTTGATGGTCACCGTCACGATGTCGCCGACCGTCGCCACACGGCGCTTGTAGCCGCCCAAAACACGGATCACCTGGATGCGGCGAGCTCCGGTGTTATCGGCGGGCGTCATCATGGTGCGATGTTGGACCATAGGAATGCAGTACGAGGCGTGCCGGGCTTAAGATTTCGGGTACACCACCAGCCAACGCTTGGTGCGCGAGATCGGCCGGCAGGCGACGAATTCGACCGTGTCGCCGGCGCGAAACTTGCCCAACGGGTCGTGCACGTGGAACCGGCGGTGGGTGGTGTAGATCTTGTGATACTTGGGGTGCTCAACCGAACGCGCCACCTCGACCACCAGCGTTTTGGGGGTCTTGGCCGAGAGCACCTGGCCCTGGAATCGACGGATGCGGAGCGGTTGAGTGGTGGTCATAACAGTCTGTTACTTGGCCGTAATGGCGGGCGCGGATGCCGCGGGCTTGACGACGGGAGGATGCCGCAACGCGGTCTCCAGCTGGGCAATTGCCCGGCGGGCGGCGCGCACCTCGCGGACGTCCTTGTGTATGCCTTCGGCAACCTGCACGCGTAGCTGCTCCAGGCGGCGCTGCTCTTCCCGCAGCATCGTCTGCAGCTCTTCGCGATTTTTTCCGGCCAATGCAGCGAACTTCATAGGTTATTTGAAACGCGTCAGAAATCTACTGCGCACCGGTAACTTGTGGGATGCCAAGAGCATCGCCTGTCGCGCCACGGTCTCCTCGACGCCATCCAGCTCGAACATGACAATACCCGGCCGGACGACCGCCACGTAGTGGTCCACGGCGCCCTTGCCCGAGCCCATCGTCGACTGCGTCCCCTTCATCGTCACCGGCTTATCGGGGAAAATGCGGATCCAGAGCTTGCCGCCCCGCTTCAGTTCACGCGTCATTGCGCGGCGCGCCGCCTCGATCTGGCGCGACGTCACCCAGGCGCCGGTCATTGCCTGCAAGCCGAAATGGCCGTAGCCCAAAGCCGTCCCGGCGGTTGCCGCTTGACGGCGGCGCCGGCGTCCCTTGTGCCACTTGCGATGTTTGACTTTCTTCGGCATTAACATACGTTCCTGGGTCGTTGATCAAGCATTAGCGTCCGCGCGGATTGGCCCGGGCCGGAGCCGGGGCGGCCGCTGCCGGCTGCTCTTCCTTGGCGAATTTCTCACCCTTATAGATCCAAACCTTGACCCCGATAGCGCCATAGGTCGTGAACGCGGCGCCGCGGCAGTAGTCGATGTTGGCGCGCAGCGTGTGCAACGGCATCTTGCCCGACACTAATTTTTCGGTCCGCGCGATCTCGGCGCCGTTGAGACGACCCGACAACATCACCTTGCAACCCAAAGCTCCTGCCCGATCGGCCCGCATAACGGCCTGCTTCATGACCCGACGGAACGGCAGGCGCTTCTCCAGATCGGTGATCATCGCCTGCATCACGAGCGCGGCCGACTGATTAGCATTGGATACTTCCTGAATATTGATGGTCAAATTGGTCTTGGGTGGCAGGAGCTGCAGGATATCTTTCTTCAATTGCTCCACGCCCTGGCCGCCGCGGCCAATGATCATGCCCGGCTTGGCGGCATGTAAAATGACCGTCCACGCGGCGGGCGTGCGTTCGATCTCCACGCTTGCCAATCCGGCATCCCGAAGCTTGACCGCCAAGAACTTGCGGACCTGTACGTCCTGACGCAGCAGCACCGGGTAATCGCGCTTGCCGAACCACTTCGAATTCCACGGCATCATGACGCCGATGCGGATCGCAATGGGATTGATCTTATGGCCCATACCGAATTAACCAGCTTTGCGGTTGAATAATTTGCGGGTAAAACCCTTCCCTCCCGAACGCCCGGATTCACCCGGCTTGCCGTCCTTGCCGGCTTCGCCGGCCGCGGCACCCATGCCGCGCTTCAACTCATCGAGCGTTACCGTCTTGATGGGCTCTGCAGGTTTGGCCGCCGCGGCTGACGGCTTGCGAGCCGCGCCCGGCCGTTCCGCCAGGATCACCGTGACGTGGCTGGAACGCTTGCGGATCATACCGGCGCGGCCGAATGCGCGCGGCCGCCAGCGTTTCAGGGTCGGTCCCTGGTTGACCAGGATCTCGCGCACCACCAGGTCTTCTTTGGCGATCTGAAAATTATGCGAGGCGTTGGCCACGGCCGAAGCGATGAGTTTGGCCAGCGGCACGGCCGGAGCCTTACGCAGCATCTTCAACCGGTCAATGGCAGAAGCCGCCGGCTGGCGCACGACCGTCTGGGCGACGACGCGCATCTTGCGCGGTGACATCCGGCAGTTGCGCAAAAACGCCGTCACCAACCGCGGGGACGCGGCGGGCTTGGCGGCTTTCGTTTTTTGCGCTGTGGCCATAGGATAATGCTCCGATGAAAGTCCGGGAATTATTTACCGGCGGGTTTACCTCCTGCGGCCGGGGCGGGAGCGCCAACGGCTGCCTTGCGAGCCGCTTCCTCCTTGGCCAACTGGGCGGCTTGCTGCTCTTTCGCCATGCGGCCGCCGTGGGTCGTGAACTTGCGGGTCTGCGCGAACTCGCCCAACCGGTGGCCGACCATGTTTTCCACGACCTGCACCGGCACGTGGGCACGGCCGTTATGCACGCCGATCGTGAACCCTACCATGGCAGGAGTGATGGTGCAAGCGCGGTCCCAGGTCTTTACGACCGTGCGGTCGCCCGGTTTGCGCTTGACGAGTTTCGCCAGTAAACGCTGGTTAATATAGGGGCCTTTTTTGAGCGATCGTGCCATAAAAGTATTACTTGGCCAGCTTGCGACGCTGGATGATCAGGCGGTTGGAGTATTTCTTCGGCTTGCGGGTCTTGACCCCCAGCGCCAGCTTGCCCCACTTGGTCTTGGGCGCCTTCAAACCGATCGGTTGATTGCCTTCACCGCCGCCGTGCGGGTGGTCCACCGGGTTTTGCGCCTTGCCGCGCACCGTCGGACGCCAGCCCATGTGGCGCTTGCGGCCGGCTTTGCCAACGCGCACGTGCATGGCATCGGGGTTGGAAACCTGCCCGACCGTGGCCAGGCACTGTTTGGCGATCAGACGCACTTCCTTGGAGGGCAGAACCAGCTGCGCGAACGGCCCGTCGATGGCCAACAGCTTGATGGTTGTTCCGGCCGCGCGGGCCAGTTCGCCACCCTTGCCGGGCAAGAGCTCCACGTTGCAGATCGGGGTTCCCGGCGGCACCATTTCCAGCGGCATGCGATTGCCAACCTTGATGTCCACACGGCCGCGGGACGTCACGATCTTCTGTCCGACCTGCAAACCGTCGGGTGCCAAAATGTAGCTCTTCACGCCGTCGGCGTAATACACTAAGGCGATCCGCGCGCGACGCGCCGGGTCGTACTCGATGGTCCTGACCACGGCGGGAATGTCAAAACGATTCTGCTGGAAATCCACCATGCGAATAAAGCGCTTGGCGCCGCCCCCGCGGTGGCGCACGGTGATCTTGCCCGCCGCGTTGCGACCGGAGTGTTCCTTGCGGATGAACAACAGCGGCTTGTGCGGCCGATCGGTGGTCAGCTCGCTGAACGTGCTGACCGACGACAGCCGACGGCCGGGGCTGGTGGGACGATACTGTTTCACTGGCATACGATAGGCAAAAACTAGGCGGTGGTCTTTTCCGCGTCGATCTTGGCGTTGGCAGGGAATGTGGCGATCGCCTTCTTCCAAGCTTTCGTCTTCCCCTGCGTGCGTCCGAACCGCATCCCGCGGCCGCGGAGGTTAACGATGCGCACCTTTTCGGGAGCCACGCCGTACCGCTGTTGCAAAGCGCGCTTGATGGTGATCTTATTGGCATCCGGGGCGACCTCGAACACGTACTGCGAGCGCGGCGCGCCCGCGGCGGCCTTCTCGGTCACCAGCCGTCGCAAAACGATGCCCGAAAGGTGCGGCGCCCGGCCCCCGAGCTTGGCGGAATGCGCTGGCGTCGCGACGGACTTCACCGCCGCTGCCGCCGGTTTTCCGTCCTGTTTTTTAAAAGCTTTGAGGAATCCCATAGATCTAGGCCTTGGCGGTGGAACCGTACACTTCCATCATCCGGTCCAAACCGGCGAGCGGCAGCACCAGCACCTGGTGGGACAGAACGTCGGCAACGTTCAAACTGTCAGCGGCAATCGTCGACACGCGGCGCAGATTACGGAAGGCCAACACCTGGTCGTCGGATTTCGGGGGTAACACCACCAAGACGCGCGGCCAAGATTTGGCTGCGGGAACTGCCGCTGCTTTCTTTTTCAATTCCGTAGCGGCCGGCTTGACCGCTTTGCCGGGACGGAGCTTCAACGCGGTCAACAGCTGGAACGCGACCTTGGCCTTGCCGCCCAATGGTTTGATGTCATCCACCAAATGCACGGCTTCGGCCTTAGACGACAATGCCATACGCAGCGCCTGACGGCGCACCTTGCGGTTCATCTTCAGTGTAAAATTGCGGTTCGAGCGCGGACCGAACGTGATACCGCCGCCGATCCAGATGGGCGAACGGATGGAGCCGTGGCGGGCGCGCCCGGTCCCCTTCTGCTTCCAGGGCTTACGGCCGCCGCCGCGCACTTCACCGCGGGTCTTGGTATGCGCCAACACTTGGCGGGCATTGGCCTGCTGGGCGACGACCGCCAGCTGCAACAATCCCGGTTTCACGGGGACGCCAAACAGCGCGGCGGGGAGCTCACGCTCGCCGACCGCCTGACCGCTGACGTTGTAGACCTTCACTTTCATATCCTACTGGGTGGTGGTTGCCGCGGGCACGGCCGGGGCTTCCGATATCGCGGGAACGGCTGCCGGCTCAACCGGTGCGGCCGCTTTCGCGGTCGTGAGGTCGCCCTTCCCCTGGATCACGAGCAATCCGTTGCGGCTGCCCGGGATCGCACCTTGCACATACAAGGTATGCTCCGGGACATCCACCGCGATGATCTCCAAATTGGCGACCGTGATCTGCTCGTTGCCCATGCGGCCGGGCATACGCTTGCCAGGTCGCACCCGCTGCACGCCGCCCGCGCCGCTCGAGCCAGGCATGCGTAGCTGGTCCTTATGACCGTGGGTTTTCGGCGAACCCTTGAATCCATGGCGCTTCACAACCCCCTGGAAACCGCGGCCCTTGGACCACCCCGTTACTTTTACCACGTCGCCGGGGACAAAGGTTTCCACCGTAATGCGGTCGCCCACCGCCAGTGGCTTTGCCTCCTCGGGCGTCAAGCGGATCTCACGCAAGACGGCAACCGGACCGATACCCTTGAGGTGGCCGGCCTGGGGCTTGGCAACGCGCTTCCGCTTGCCGCTCGCCACCTGCACGGCGGTGTACCCGTCGCGCGATACCGATTTGATCTGCGCCACCACGCACGGCTCGGCGACCACTTTGGTCACCACAACCGCGCTGCCGTCGGGACGGTAGCGCTGGGTCATTTCCGATTTTCGGCCGAGGATGAACTTCATACCGCGGATAAACAAAAACTGCCTCAACAATGAGCCAGCTCCAAGAGCTTTTGGCAGATTGTCGGTCGGGCTGTTAGGTCGGGTTGTCAGTGCTCCATGCGCCTCGCCGTTCGGGGCCGGGGATGCCCCGCATCTTTGGTTGAATCGCTTCCACCAAAGGTGCGGGGCCGCATCCGGCGCTTTCCGGAGGGGCTGGGCTCCGCCGCCGCAGGTGCGGACGGCGGGGCGAGCTTACATCTTGATTTCAATGTCGACGCCCGCGGGCAAGCTCAGGTTGGTTAGGGCGTCAACGGTCTTGGCGGTCGGGTCCAGGATATCCAGCAGCCGCTTGTGGATGCGCATCTCATACTGGTCGCGGCTGTTCTTGTGGACGAATGTCGAACGGTTGACGGTATACTTCTTCTTTTCGGTCGGCAGCGGCACCGGACCGATGACCTTGGCCCCGCTGCGGTTGGCCGTCTCAATGATGGTGCGCAGCGACTGGTCCGCGATCTTGTGGTCGTACGCGCGGATCTTGATGCGGATCCGCTGACGGCCCTCCTCCTGTTCCGGAGCGGCCGGAGCGGCCGCCACCGTCTTTGTGCGCGCTGCGATTGCGGTCATGGGAAAGATCGTGCCGACGAATGGCGTTACTTAATGATCTTGATGACCGCACCGGCGCCCACGGTATGGCCGCCTTCGCGGATGGCAAACCGCTGCTTCTCTTCCAGTGCGATCGGCCCGATCAGCTTGATCTTGATCTTCACGGTGTCACCGGGCATGACCATTTCCGTGCCTTCCGGCAACTCGATCTCACCCGTCACGTCCGCGGTGCCGATGAAAAACTGAGGCTTGTACCCCTTGAAGAACGGCTTATGGCGGCCACCTTCCTCTTTCGTCAAGATATACGTCTGGCCCTCGAACTCCGTGTGCGGGGTGATGCTACCGCTCTTGGCGAGCACCATGCCGCGGTCGACTTCCTCTTTCTTGATACCGCGCAACAGGATGCCGGCGTTGTCGCCCGCCTCACCCTGATCCAGCGACTTGTTGAACATTTCAATGCCGGTCACGGTGGTCTTCTTGGTGTCGCGGATGCCGACCAGCTCGACTTCGTCGTTCAGTTTGACCATCCCGCGCTCGATGCGGCCGGTCACGACGGTGCCGCGGCCTTCGATGGAGAAGATGTCCTCGATCGGCATCAGGAACGGCTTATCCTTCTGGCGCACCGGCTCCGGAATGTAGGTGTCCAGCGCATTGACCAGATCATCCATTGGTTTGATCCACTCGGCATCGCCGGGGTTCTCCAAGACCTTGAGGGCCGAACCGCGGATGACCGGAATGGTGTCGCCGGGGAATTCGTACTTCTTGAGCAGCTCGCGAACCTCTTCCTCCACCAGGTCCACCAGTTCCTTGTCCTTGACCTGGTCGACTTTATTGATGAATACGACGATATGGGGCACCCCTACCTGGCGGGCCAGGAGGATGTGCTCGCGCGTCTGCGGCATCGGTCCGTCGGTCGCCGCCACCACCAGGATGGCGCCGTCCATTTGGGCCGCACCCGTCACCATGTTCTTGACGTAGTCGGCGTGCCCGGGACAGTCGATGTGCGCGTAGTGGCGGTTGGCGGATTCGTACTCGACGTGCGAAGTATTGATGGTGATACCGCGCGCCTTCTCTTCCGGCGCGTTGTCGATCTGATCGACCGACTTCTGCTGGGCCTTGAGGCCTTTTTTATTCAAATACGTCAAAAGCGCCGCCGTCAACGTGGTCTTACCGTGGTCGACGTGGCCGATGGTGCCGACATTCAAGTGCGGCTTCGTGCGTTCAAATTTACCGGTCATGGGAGACTCCTTACGGCGCAGCCAACCGCGAGGCGCGGGTGGCCGGACGCGCGGGTTAATTAATTTAAATCAAGCTATTTTTTACGTTCCCCAATTATAGAGAGAATGAGCCAAAATGTCAAATCGACGCTCCGCACAGCCTATCCACACGGTTTTTTTGCTGGGTTACTCGATCGGTTCAAAAAAATACTGGTCCGATGCGTTTTCTGCGGCGGTTGCCTCCGGCGCGGCTGGGGATGGCTCTTCTGGACCCCATGGCTGGGGTGCCCCGATGCCGCGGGATTCGGCGTCACGGGAAATATCGGCGGCGAGATCTTTCGGCATGGCGAGCGGACGACGCTCCGCCAAGCGTTCGTACTCGTTGAGCGGCAGGATGACGTAGGCGGGGTTGCCCTCGTGATCCAGCACGATACAGCGGTCGCCGGTGCGCTTGATGAACGCGATGATCTTTTCCAAACCCGTGGTCATAGGCGGCTTAGCGGCCCTTGGCGCGCTCGGTGTCATACTCGCCAATAAGCTTTTCGGCGACCTGGCGCGGAACGGGCTGGTATTCGTGGAACTCCATTGTGGAAGCGGCGCGACCCTGAGTCAGCGAACGCAGCTCGGTGGCGTAGCCGAACATCTCGGCCAGCGGCACCTCGCCGTCCACCACCTTGGTCTTGCCGCGGTCGCGCATTTCGGTGATCTTGGTGCGCTTGCTGTTGAGGTTGCCGATGACCTCGCCCATGAACTGTTCCGGCGTGATGACCTGGATCTTCATGATAGGCTCGAGGATGACCGGGTTGGCCTTGCGGACGGCGGCCTGGAACGCCATGCTGCCGGCGATCTTGAAAGCCGCTTCCGACGAGTCAACGTCGTGATAGGAACCGTCAAAAACAGCGGCCGCCACATCCACCACCGGGTAGCCGGCAATGACCCCCCGAGTCATGGCCTCGGTAACGCCCTTCTCAATGGCGGGCAAAAATTCGCGCGGGATCAAGCCACCCTTGATCTCGTCCAAAAATTCGAATTCGCCGCCCCGCGGGCGCGGCTCCACCCGCAGCCAGCAGTGGCCATACTGGCCGCGGCCGCCGGACTGCCGGATATACTTGCCTTCAGCTTCGGCGCTGGCCAGAATGGTTTCCTTGTAGGCAACCTGCGGCTTGCCGACGGTCGCTTCCACCTTGAACTCGCGCTTCATCCGGTCGACGATGATCTCCAGGTGCAACTCGCCCATCCCCTCAATGATGGTTTGCATCGTTTCCTCGTCGGTATGCACCTTGAACGTCGGGTCTTCTTCCGAGAGTTTCTGCAATGCCACGCCCATCTTTTCCTGATCGGCCTTGGTCTTCGGTTCAATGGCCTGGGCAATGACCGGGTCGGGGAAGCTGATGGATTCTAGCAGGAGCGGGCTGCCCGGATCGCACAAGGTGTGGCCGGTAAAGGTATTTTTCAACCCGACAATGGCGGCGATCTCCCCGGCAAAAACCTCAGTCACATCTTCGCGGAGGTTCGCGTGCAGCCGCACAATGCGGCCGACGCGCTCCTGGTTGCCGGTGGTCGCGTTCAGCACGTAGGAACCGGCCTTGATGGAACCGGAATAGACGCGGAAGAAGCACAGCTTGCCCACGAACGGGTCAGCAGCGATCTTGAATGCCAGCGCCGAGAACGGCTCAGTGTCGGACGCGTGGCGCTCCAAGGACTTGTTCTTGTCGTTGAGGTCGTGGCCCTGGATGGACGGAACATCCAGCGGGGACGGCAGGTACGCGACCACGGCGTCCAGCAACAGCTGCACGCCCTTGTTCTTAAGCGCCGAACCGCAGAATACCGGCAGGATCTTGGAGGCAATGACGGCCTTGCGCAGCACGGGCTTGAGCTCCTCCACGGACGGCTCGTCGCCCGCCAGGTAGCGGTTCATCAATTTTTCATCGTGCTCGACGATGGCTTCCACCAGCTTGGCGCGCCACTTCTCGGCGGTCGCCTTGAGGTCCTCGGGAATGGCGATAACCTCCATATCTTTGCCCAGGTCGTCCTTCCAGATGAGGGCGGTCCGATCCAGCAGGTTCACGACGCCCTGAAATTTTTCCTCGGTGCCAATGGGGAGCTGCATCGGGTAGGCCGCTTCGGTCAGCCGCTCGTGGATGGAGGCCAGGTCCGCGAAGAAATCCGCCCCCATGCGGTCGAGCTTGTTGACGAACGCGACCAGGGGGACTTTGAACTTTTCGGCCTGGTGGTAGACGGTCTCGGACTGCGGCTCCACACCCGCCACGCCGTCAAAGACGACCACCCCGCCGTCCAGCACGCGCAAGCTGCGCTGCACCTCGGCGGTAAAGTCGATGTGGCCGGGGGTGTCGATGATGTTGATCTGGCAGGTCTCGATTTTTTGAGATTTCGATATGTCGATATTTCGAAATGTCGAAATTTCGTCCGGCCGCGGCCAAAAGCAGGTCACCGCGGCGGCCGTGATGGTGATGCCGCGCTCGCGCTCCTGCTCCATCCAGTCGGTGGTGGTATCGCCCTCGTGAACCTCGCCGATCTTGTGCTTCTTTCCCGTGTAAAACAAAACGCGCTCGGTGACCGTGGTCTTACCGGCGTCAATGTGAGCGATGATCCCGATATTGCGGACGCGCTCGATCGGATAGGAGCGGGGCATTCGGCTACAGCGTTACTTCCGGCGGTTGAAGCGGGCAAAGTGCGCGAACGCGCGGTTGGCTTCGGCCATCCGGTAGACATCCTCGCGCTTCTTGAAGGCGGAGCCGACCTTGTTGGCGGCATCGGTCAGCTCAGCGGACAACTTCTGCCACATCGGCTGGCCCTTGCGGGTGTGGGCGGCCGCCAGGATCCAGCGGAACGCCAGCGCCTGCCGGCGCTCAGGGGAGACGGGCGTGGGGATCTGGTAATTGGCGCCGCCGACCCGGCGTGAGCGCACCTCAACCTCGGGGCCGACGTTGCGCACGGCCGCGTCGAACACCTCGCGCGGATCGTGCTTGGTTTTTTCTGCAATGTCCTCAAAACTCTGGTAAAGAATGGATCGGGCAATGGACTTCTTGCCCTTGCGCATGATGTAGTTGATGAACTTTGTGACCGTCGCGCTGCCGTACTTGGCATCCGGCACCATCTTCCGTTTCGGGGATTTTCCGCGCATACCAAAAACTTCCGATTAAGCGGCTTTCGCCTGGGTCTTCTTCACGCCGTACATCGAGCGGCTCTGCTTGCGGCCTTCCACGCCAGCGGTGTCGTACACGCCGCGGACAATATGGTAGCGCACGCCGGGCAAGTCTTTGACGCGGCCGCCGCGCACCAACACAATGGAGTGCTCCTGCAAATTGTGGCCCTCGCCGGGGATGTAGGCGGTCACTTCCAAACCGTTGGACAGCCGAACGCGAGCGATCTTGCGCAGCGCGGAGTTGGGCTTCTTCGGGGTGGTCGTGGTGACCTTCAGACACACGCCGCGCTTGAACGGCGAACCTCCCGGCAGCTCGTAGCGACGGCGGCGCAAGGTATTATTGACCGACTGCAACGCCGGCGTTTTGGCTTTGCTCCGCTGCTGCTTTCGGCTTTTGCGGAGTAGTTGGTTGATGGTGGACATGGGGGTGCGAGCGTATGCGGCGTACCGGAAGAAAAACCCTGCCCGAAGGACAGGGCAACAGAATGAAACGAGTATATCGGGGAACGCGGCTCCCGTCAAGTCAGCAGGCCCGCGTCCTACCAGTAGGCGCCAACCAACAGCGCGTAGACGAACTGGAGTATCGGCGACAGCAACGGACCGGCGACAAAAATGAGCGGCAGCAGCAGCCACAAGCCGTAGGCCTGCAGGAACACCTCCACATTATGCAGCCGGTCGGGCAACAATGAGAACAGCACCTTGGAACCGTCCAGTGGAGGAATGGGCACCAGGTTGAAGACCGCCAAGAGCACGTTGGCGAACACCGCGATGGATAAAAGGTCGGTGAACGAGGACGGCGGCGCGAACTGCACCACCACCCCGAGCACCATCGCCAGCAGCAGGTTGGATAACGGCCCGGCCAGCGCCACCACCCCGCCATCGCGTTTCGGATTGCGTAAATTGTACGGATTGACCGGTACGGGCTTGGCGTACGCGAACAACACGCTGTTGCCCGGCAGCGCCAAGAGCAGCAGTGGCAGCAGCAGTGTGCCGATGGGGTCGATGTGCGGCAGTGGGTTGAGTGTTAGCCGGCCGGCCAGCCGGGCGGTCGGGTCGCCCAAACGATCGGCCATCCAGCCGTGACAGTACTCGTGGACGATCGCGAACACGGCGACCGCCAGGAGAAAAAATATCCGTTCAAGTTCGAACATAGCGCTGTCGCTTGCCAGAGCGCGCACAATGTGCTACGCTCAAGGCCACGGTAATTTGCATGCTATGGCAAAAGTTTGTGATTCCTGCGGCCGACGCGCCCTGCGCGGCAATTCCCGCAGCCACTCCAATATCGCGACCGTCCGGCACCAGCAGATCAACCTACAGTGGCGCCGGTTGCCCGGCGGACGCCGTCGGCTGTGCGTCAACTGCATCAAAACGATGCACCGCGACGCTCCGCGTCCCAAAACAGCATAACACCCATTCCGCCGCTGGTAAACGGCCCTTGGGCCGTTTTTTCGTTTCCCGCGATTTGACCCGCGAGAAAGAGCGATGCTAGGGTTTCCCCGACCGTCCTAAACTCATCGCCCTTTTTCAAGGAGGCCGACGTGCAAGGGATCATTTGCACCCACTGCCGTGAAGAAAACTCCCCCGAGGACCTGTACTGTGCCCAATGCGGCACGCCGCTGCCCGTCTTTTGCGTCCACTGCGAAAAGGACAACGACCGGTTGCTGGACGCCTGCGAATGCTGCGGGCAACAGCGCGAAACCCGCCCGCTCACTACTTGCCGCTTCTGCGGCCAGCCATTAGAGGATCCGCTCGCGCAACGCGCGGCCACGCCTGCAAAACCGAAATAACGTCCGCCCGCAACGGCCGACGCCTTTCCCCCGCCCTCCCGCGGGGCTTTTTTTAGTTCACGTGCGGCTCCAATTTTCCCTGCAATCCATTGGCGCGCAGGATCTGCTCCGGCGTCACGGTCAAGAGTTTCGGGTCGCGCTGGTCCACCGGGTACAGCACCGTATACATCTCCGGCAGCATCGGCTCCATCATCTCGGACATCGTGACGGTACGCGCCAACCGCGCGAACGCCCCGAAGGTGGTGTCCTCACCCTCCAGGGCCATATCAATGCCGGTCGCCGGCACCAGCGACCCCGTCACGGTCTTGAGGTACGACAGCACCATGCCGTCGCCGCCCAATTCCTTGGTCTGCACGGGTTCCAGCGCTGCGGCCTCGTCGGACCGCCCGACCGCCGCCAAGAGCTTGCGCCAGGCCTCCTTGGTCAACGTCAGGTCGTGTACCTGGCAGAATCCGCCCAGACATTTGAACCCGTAATACAACGCGACGGTCAGGTAGCACAGCAGCATGCTGGGGAAGATCTTTTTCTGCCGTAACGCTTCGGCAATGTCCTCGGGCGTGAACGGCAACACATACTGGCTGGTTTTTGTTCGCAGGGTTCGATGGTCCAGCAGCATGCGCATGCGGTGTAATTTTTCGTCCACCGCCCAAAAAAAGAAGGACCCCCAATCCCCTTGGCGTGAAAACCCGCCGGGAATGCCGTCGAACAGCTCCAGCGCCAAGCGCTGGTAGTCGGGCACAAACAGCACTTGGTACAGGAGCGAGGACGGGTCGTTCAGGTGGCGGCGCAAAAGCAGCTCCGTCACCAGGGTCTCGATATCCAGGTACACCAGGTCGGGGATCTTCGGTCCGCCGGTCTGCGGGACATTGGCCGCCGGGTGGAAGAAGGTCGGCCATAACCGGTAGTTGATGGCCGAGATCTGGGATGCGAAATCGGGCTTCGCCAGCACTTGCGGCGTTGCGAAATACGCTTCCAACAGCGCGCGGATCTTTTGCCCGCGGCCGTCGGCGATCTCGCCCTTCTTCTCTTTCTTCACCAGCTCGGCTTCCGCTTTGGTCAGATCCTCGCGCGTGAACGGCCGCATGCCGTAGACGACCCCCATCTTGACGCGGTCGGGCAGGATGGGCAGCCGGATGAAATTCCCCGAGCCGTTAATGCCGCCGTGGAACTCGATACCTCGCGGATACGCCGAGGCGTTGTTGACCGAAACCGACGCAAATGAAAAAACCACCAGGTACCGGAGCTCCGGAATGGTGGCAGTCACGTACGGCAGCGCGGAGATGATGTTGGCGTTGATGAAGAAGGGATGGTCGATGGGACCGTGATGGTCGGTGGTGGAGACCAGCGGCAAACGGGCCAGTTGCGTCGCGACGCCGGCGGCTACTTCCTCGCCCAAGCGCTTGGCGATCAGCTCGCGCGCGACGGCGATCAACTCGGGCTTGCGCGCATCCAACCGCGGCGCGGGATTCACATCCAGAAAATCCTGGGCGTAGTCGTGCAGGATCAACGATCCGTGCTTGGCCATGATCTCGCCCAGCACCGGCCGGCGCTTCCAGATGGCTTCCCGTAACACGGAAAGATTGCCCGCAACGGTGTGAGCCGGCGGTCTACCCTCGGTCTCGGGGGTAAAGGAAGCCATAAACTGGCTTGCCGGGAACACTACCACCAGCCCGAAAATAAATCAATCCTCCCAAAATCATACGAAATCATAAAAAATATATTTTCTACTGATCTCGGCCAAAAAAAATATGCCACCCCGGAGAGCGGCGAAAAAATTACGGCGCGTAATTATCGCTATTCGTAGCGCAACGCTTCGATGGGGTTTTTGCGCGCAGCCTGCGACGCCGGGTACAAGCCGAACACCACGCCCACCAGCGTTGAGACTCCGACGCCCAGCATCACCGCCGAGAGCGGCAGCGCGTAGCCCCACTGCAAGCCCATGGCATACCGCAATACCAGCGACGCGATCCCGGAAAACATTGCGCCTAAAGCGATGCCGACCACCCCGCCGGTCCCCGTCAGCAGGATGGATTCAAGCAGGAACTGCTGCATGATGTCGCCGCCCGTCGCGCCCACGGCCTTGCGCAGCCCGATCTCGCGCGTGCGTTCGGTCACGGCCACCAGCATGATGTTCATGATGCCAATACCGCCCACCACCAGCGAGATGGCGGCGACCGACGTGAGCAGCACCGTCAGGATGGTGGACACGATGCCGATGGACGCCATGGCGTCGGCTTGCGTCGTGACGTGGAAATCGTCCTTGTCCGGGTCGGTAATGTTGTGCGATTCGCGCAGCGTCAGCTCGATATCGCGGGCCACGCGCGGCACTAAGGCCTCGGTCTGCGCCTGCACCATGATGGCATGGAAATGGTTGATGCCCAGCAGGTACTCCTGCGCCGTCGTGTACGGCACGAACGCCATCTGGTCGATGTCGATGAGACCGGCGCCCTTTTCCTTGAGCACGCCCACAACCCGGAAGGTCTTGCCCTTGATCTTCACCTTCTGGCCGACCGCGGCATCCGCACCGAACAGCTCCTCCCCCACCTTCGTGCCGATGACCACGACGCTGGCGCGCCGCCGCACATCCTCATCCGTGAAGAAACTGCCCTCCGCGACCGCCAAATTCATGATCTCGCTGATGAACGGGTCGGTGCCGCGCATCGTGATGCGCTTGGTCTCGGTGCCGTAGACAATGGTCGCGGCGACCGCCACGGCCGGCGAAACGCGCGCGACCCCCTGGACATTGGCCGGCTGGAGGATGGCCGCAACGTCGCGCGGCTTGAGCGAGTCCGTGAAGATCTCGACGAAATCCGACGGCCCTTTCGGCTGGCGGCCCGGCTCCACGATAATGGTGCGTGATCCCAGGCCGCGGATCTGATCCAAGATGAGCTGCTCGGCGCCCTCGCCCACCGACATGACCAAAATGATGGCGGTGATGCCGATGACGATACCCAGAATCGTCAGCGCGGAACGCGACTTGTTGGCACGCAGGCCCCGGAAGGCGGTTTTCAGCGTAAAGCGCAGTCGCATACCCAGTAGGACAACTTTGAAAAGATACTATTTTAAAACCGCGAAAAAAGTGGTGATCGCTGTCATTGCGAGGAGTCCCGAGCCAGTCGAGGGACAACGTGGCGATCTCGTTTTTGGTTTGACACCGAGATTGCTTCGTTTCACTCGCAATGACGAAAGGTACCGCTCACCGCCCTGGAGGCATTGCAGAATATGGACGTAGTGGGATTCTGTCGAAGTTGTCCTACTGGGCATACCCTTATTTGACGAAATCCGACGACGCGTGCAGCCGTTTGGCAACGGCCTGGTCGGATTCTATTAGGCCGTCGCGGACCCGAATAATGCGCCCCGCGTGTTCGGCGGTATAGGTTTCGTGGGTAATGAGGACGACCGTGTGGTTGTCGTGTTCGTTGAGCTTCTGCAAAATTTCCATCACGGCTTTACCCGACTGGGAATCCAGGTTGCCGGTCGGCTCATCCGCGAAGATCACTCGCGGCTTGTTCACCAGCGCCCGCGCGATGGCGACCCGCTGGCGTTCGCCCCCCGATAGTTTCGCCACATCAAAACCGGCGCGGTGGGACAGCCCGACCGCATCAATGGCAATTCTCGCGCGCTCGTCCCACTCGGCCGGCGGCACCGAAGAATACAAAAGCGGCAGCCGCACGTTATCCATCACGCTGGTGCGCGGCAGCAGGTTGAACGACTGGAACACGAACCCCATTTGTTCGTTGCGCACCCGTGCCAACTCGCGATCGGTATGCTCGCCGATCTCGCGACCATCGAACCGGTAGGTGCCGGCGGTCTGGCGGTCCAAGAACCCCAGGATATGCAGCAAGGTGGATTTGCCGGACCCCGACGGCCCCATGATGGCAACGAATTCCCCTGCGGCGATGGTAAAACTTACGCCGTGGAGTACCGGGGTCTGCAGCTCGTCGCTACTATAGACCTTGGTCAGCGCGTTGACCTCAATGAGTGCCATAGCACGCCGCGCGATGGTTACGGTTTTGGGACTTCGATAAGCACGCGGTCCCCCTCACTCAATCCGGTCGTGATCTCGATATTACCGTCCGAACCGCGCAGGCCGACTCCCACCGTCACCTCCACCACTTCATTGCCGCCGGTCTGAGAGCGCAATTTGCGGACGAATTTATCGCCATTGCGGCCGAACACCGCCCGCAGTGGGACCACGATGACGTTGGTGCGTTCCGCGGCCCGGATGTCCAGGTCGGCAGTCATGCCCGAGCGGATGCGTTCGTCCGGCTGGTCAAATAGAACGGTCACGACGTAGGTCGGCACCCCCTCCACCACCGTTTCCGCCGGGTCGATCTTTGCCACATGCGTACGAAACGTCACATCGTTGCCGTAGGCGTCCAGCGTGGCGACGCCGGCATCGCCGATCTTGAGCTTGGCGATATCCGCTTCCGGGACGTTGGCCTCGATCTCATAGCCCGCATCGGAAATGATGGACACGAGCGACACATTGGCGGCGATGATCTCGCCGACCTCAAGGTCGACTTTGGTGACCACGCCATCGAACGGCGAGCGCAACACGGCCTTATCCAGCTGCGCGCGGATGTTGGCGGCGCTGGCTTCCATCTGCCGGATCTGGGCCAGCTGGCCGGCAAGCGTCGCCTCGGCCTGGGCGACCAACGCCTCCTGCGCGGCCACCTGCGAGGACGTACTGCCCGCCTGCTTGAGCTTGAGCTCCTCCTCCACGCGGGCGACGATGCGCTGATTGGCGGAAATGTCCTGCTGCAGATCGGCGACCGCTGCCAGCTGCGCCGCAATGTTCACCCGCGCGGTATTGACATCATCGCGACGGGTATCCAGCGCGTCGTCCTGGAGCGAGCACTCGGTCACCAGCGCCTGGTTAAGCCGATCAAGGAACTGCTGGTACAGCATGAGCTCCTTGGCGGCATCGCTCAACGCCAGATCCAGCACGTCTCGCGCCGTCCCCGCCCCGATCGCCGTCAAAGAGGTCTGCCACGCCTGGAGCGAACGCTCGCTGGAAGCGCGCAGAAAGGTCACATCATTCTCCAGCGGATCGTTGCAGGCCCGGAACAACAGCAAATAGCCACTCGAAAGGTTGCCGGAGAACAGCGCGGTGGTCTTGACGCGCACGGCGTCATCGGCCTTGGTGGACGCGGTCCGCAGCGTATCCACGACATCCTTGTAGGCATTCGCGAGATCCTGCTGAGCCGTGTCCAACTCCGCCTGCTTGACGGCAATCTCCTCCGGCCGGGTGCCGCGCCGCACCTCATCCAATCTGGCTTGCTGGTTGCGCAGAGCGGCCGCATACTGGTCCGATTGCGCTTTCGCGGAATCAACCCTCGCCAGCGCCTCGCTCAATTGCGCGACCAGATCCGCGCTGTTGAGGCCGGCGAGCAGCGCGCCCTTGTTGACCCGATCGCCGACGGCGACGGGGATGACGGCAACCCTTCCACTCCGCTCAAACGCCAGGTCCACCGCGTGGGTCGGCTTGACGCGACCGGTGACGCTGACCTCTTGCACCAGATCGGCGCGAACGGCGGTCGCCGTTTCGTACTCGACTGGCTTAGGCCGGGTGGCGGCGTACCCCAACGCGGCGGCAGCGATCACGATCGTCCCTGCGATCCCCACGGTTACTTTCGTGCGCGTGCGCATACGTGGTAAATGAAAGCGCTATGAATCAAATCGTAGTGATGCGGAACTCACCCATCTGGTTCACCCGCCCTTTTTCGGGGTGCGGGCCCCGTTAGAAAATTACTGTTCCGCTGGTCAAACGCTCCAACGATTTCCAGCATCCAGAAATATTACAGAACACATTATTCGCAAAGTTTTCTAACGGGGCGGGGAGTCGAACCGCCGCCGCATGCACCCTTCACCCCACACCTTTCCTCTCGGGGTGCGGGGAGTCGAACCCCGTCTCCATGCACCCCATGCACGTGTACTGCCGGTATACTACACCCCGAAAGGAAAGGTGTGGGGCAATCGCACGTGGACTACCACTACCCCATACCCCGAAAAAAGGCGGGTGAAAAACGAACTTGCCCGCGATGCCGCACACCTGTGAAGTAAAAACGTGAAATGTACGAATACCCACTCTACCGCATCGGTGCGCTCCCGGCAAGGCGTCCGGCGTCACCCGAGCAGCGCCGCCCGCAACGGTGCCCCATCCAACCCCATAAACTTCAACGGCAGCCCGATGAACACGTAACGCCCGGGCCGAACTTTTGACAAGTCCAATCCCTCCACGATGGGAATGCCGCGTGAAAGCAGGGCCGTATGCGGCCGGTTGTCAGGACTGCCGCGCTGCTTGACCGAGAGCGAATCAATGCCGACCAGACTGACGCGCCGCTGCGCGAGCCAAGCAGCCGCCTCCCCAGTAAGCCAGACATAATCGTCCCACCAGCGGGAAAACCCACGACGCGAATTGCGCGTTTTCAAAAGAACGCGCTCCCCCGCCCGGATACGGTATCCGGCAAGGTCGGTGGTCGTAATGGCGCCAGCCAAACGAGTCAAATCCAGCACGCGGCACGGCCCGTAGAATGCTTGCAGCGGTAAGCGGTCCACGCCGCCGCCATCCCGGAACGCATGACGCGGCGCGTCCACGTGCGTGCCCGTGTGCGATCCAAGTACTACCTCCGAATGCCAAGAGGTTTTGCCGCGCAGCGTGCGAATTTTCACGCGCGGGTTGCCGGGGTACACCACGGTCTTGCCGTGCAGCGGGAGTGAAATATCAACTAGGCGTAATCGTCGAGCCATAGCTAGAGGGTCGTAATTGGTCGCGACTGGACAATGAAAAATTTCTTCTTCGCGAACGCCCACTCGATATCCTGCGGCTTACTGTAATGACGCTCAATGTCAGTGCAGAGCTTCGCCAGTTCAACGATCTGGCGGCCGGTCAATTTTTGCACCTCTCGTTTCTCTGCGGACACGGACCGCCACACGTTGCCGCCGCTAGATTTTCGTACCAGCATTTTTTCCTGCGCGGCAATGTTGATGTCGACCAGATGGAGGTCGCGCTTATCGATGACGTAGCTGTCGGGCGTGATCTGGCCGGAAACGATAGCTTCGCCCAGGCCGAACCCGGCCTCAATGATCATCTGGTTATAGTCCTTGGTCACCGGATGCACGGTGAAGGCGATGCCAGCAACCTCGGCCTGGATCATCTGCTGCACCACCACCGCGACCGACACTTTTGACCGTCTCATTCCTTTCTCGTTGCGGTAAACAATGGCCCGCGGCGTGAACAGTGACGACCAGCACTTCTTGACATTGCCGAGCAAAATCTTTGCCGTTGTGTTCAGATAGCTCTCTAATTCTCCCGCCCAAGAGGCAACCGAGGAATCTTCGGCGGTTGCCGAGCTTCGGACCGCGACCAGCGGGCTCTTGAGCTGGCGGAAGCGGCCCAGCACGGCCGCACTGAGATCCTTAGGAAACGCTGCGTCGTGGATAAGGTCGCGGATGATTACTGACGCCCGCTCAACGGAATGGACGTCGCGATAGTTGACCTTAGCCAACGCGGCCCTAATCTCTTGGACCAAGTCAGCGCCCTTCAAAAACTGTTCAAACGCGGCTGCCGTGACCACAAAACCTGGCGGCACCGGAATGCCCGCGCGCGTCATTTCCCCCAACGATGCCCCCTTGCCGCCGGCCAGATGCGCGTCGGTCTTTTTTAACTGTTCAAAATCTAGGAGATAATCCACCATACCGTCAGCCTATCGTTTTTTCACCAATTTGACCACGCCGCGATTTGCATCCACCTCAACCTCATCGCCATCCTGGAACACCCTCGTCGCAATCTTGGTACCGATGATGCAGGGTTTGCCGAGCTCTCGCGCGATAATCGCAGCGTGGCTGGTTACACCGCCGACTTCAGCAATAATCGCTGAAGCCAATTTCATCGCCGTGACAAGTCGGGGGTTTGTCGTATGGGCGACGAGCACATCACCTTTCTCCATTTTTGTAATATCTTGCACTGTATCCACAATTTTTACTAGCCCCCTTGCTTTTCCCGGCGAACCCGTAGCACCTTTCAATTCTTTTATATTCCTCTCAATAACTGAAGTTTGGGCAAGCAGCCAATCAAACAAATGTTGGGCGATCTGGCCTTGATATTCATCAATTATTCCATCATGAAAATAGAGGGCAAACATTTTCTTTCTTTGGCTGAGCAAGTTGGCGTTCACTGACGCGCCTTTTAAGGTCTTGATCATTTCAAGCGGCTTGAGAAATTGCACTTGTGTAAGCGACAGAAAATGTTCTCGGGCAATTTTACAAAGGAGCGGCTCCAAAGACCAATACAACAACCAAGAGGCATCAACGCGTAAGGCTTTCATGGTAGCGATCTCTTCAAGCAATTTCGCGATTCTCGTGGCTTCCTTTGATAATTTATATTTTTTTACCATCTCTTTTTTCCGGCGGCGGATTTCCTGTCGATATTTCGTTTCAGGTTTTATATATTTTTTGGAATTTTTTTCTTTTCTGATGAGCTTCACTCGCTCTTCAAAATAGCCAACATCATACGCCGGCCCTTGCCAATTGTATCCCAACCATGCGTATTTCTGCCAGTGTTGCTTTATTTTCTTCCCTGGCGGCCTCCCTTCGATTAAACCCAAAAGGTCTTGCTCTTCTTTCTGCAAAAAACTGTATTGCTCGGGAGTGGTGATAACGGTAAATATTTCTCCAAGAGATGACCGAGACACGCTGTTTCCTTCCAAAATTTTCTTTAATTTATCTCCGAGCAACGAACGACCCATTTCCAACAAGTTAATTGCTTGTCCCCGAAACCACAGATGATCGTGAATTTCATACAATTTGAAGTACATTTTAGCAAGCTTTCCATTTGCAATCTTATTAACATCAAGGCGTTGTAGGCGGCGGGATTCAACCATGAGTTTTTGGCTTAAACTCCTGATCTCATCTAAAATGTTTTTTATAAAACCGGGTTTTTTTATATCCTGTGCAAGTATTTTTTTGCCAGCAATCTCCAATTCATCATCGAGATGGTACATGAAAATATCATTATTTTTAAAAACCCAAATCCCACGAAATATGCCGGTTTTGTACATTTTATTGAGCATGTACGCATAGGCGATTAAGGCTGACTGGACTATCCAGAGCGGGCAATTCGGAATTTTCTCAAAAAGATCCCAGCGGTAAGATTGTATTTGTTTTTTTATATCCTTTATCGTGTTCATGGTAGCAATGTTACAACTCCTCTGTTTGCATCTACCTCGACCTCATCGCCGTCCTTAAACACCTTCGTGGCGATCTTCGTGCCGATCACGCATGGGATATTCAACTCGCGGCTGACAATCGCCGCGTGTGAGGTAACGCCACCTTGCTCGGTGACGATCGCAGCGGCCTTTTTCATCGCCGACACAATGTCTGGGTCAGTGGCAATAGACACGAGGATATCACCCTGCTTCATCTTGGCCATATCCGAAGCGCGAATGATAATCTTGACCGTCCCCCGCGCATGGCCCAGACAGGCTGGCTGGCCCCTGATCTCACGCACGTCAGTATCAACTATCCGTTCCACTGTCGAGAGATATTCCCTCGCGGTATCGCCGATCATGAGCTTATCGCACCCGCGTTCAGCGTAGTAAACCATGAGCTTCGTCCGCTCCTCCAGGACAGCGGGGTGGCAGATGCGCCGCAGCAGCATGGCCTTCATTTCTTCCGGCAAGACGCAGCGCACCTGCGCCTCGCTGATGCCGCGGCGGCGGGCGATCTCGCGGAGGATCGCCCCCATGTGATGCACGGCGAGCAGTTGCGCGTAACGCCGATAAATTTTTGTCACCATGAAGTCGCCAAAAGACCCAAAGACCGCCGCCCATTGGCCATTGATCTTGAGCCGACGAAATAATTGCCGGCGTCGGCTCCGCGCCCTTACAAGCTCGCGGGTTTGGAGCCGCAGCTGTTCCTGCGGCGATTGGTCCTTGTCAAAAATCTCTTTGAGTTGGCGGAGGTAGTCCGCGATCGTGTACTCCCCGCTCACCCAGAGGTGCTTCGTGTAGTAGTACTTGCGGCGGTGCGTCTCTAGCGACCGACGAATAGCGGGGGGAAACTTCGCCATTACAACTTGAGTATCCTTGTGTTTCAACGCCGCTTGCGCCGACTGATCACCCACAATCTTAGCCGCAATCTTAAGAAGCTGCTCATGCTCGATGTAGATGAGCGACTTCTTGGTCGGTTGTGTCAGAATGAGAAATGACTCAGTGATTCGCTCGTCGCTCACCCCTTTAGCCCGTAGGTACTCCTTCACCTTATCCGTGAGGTTGTTATGGAACATGTCCGCGCCCACGGGAATCCAGCACCAAGTGTAATACGTCGAGTGAATTTCATTATGGCGCCGGTAGACGGCCCACAGCTGACGATCGGTTAGGCGATCGAGATTACGCTGCGGAATTTTATCGCAAAAGCGTCGCAGCTTGTCCGCCTCAACGATGATGTGACGGTTCACCCGAGCCGCATAACCAGGCTCGCCGACAATGCGCCGAGCGATATTTTCTCCCACGGCAAATGAATCCTGCTGGCCGAAATAAAACCACAAATGGTAGCCAACGTACTTGCTGACGATTTTAGCGTACGCCCGACCGGTGTGCTTGGCAAAGTCGTTGACGAACCCGTGCAGCCAAACGTTAGAGAAGAACAGATCGGCGTTGGGGATGTCTTCGCCCAGCATCCAGGGATCTTTGTCGTGGTAGTGTTGAAGTGACTTCATACTTTCCTCACCACTCCCCTCTCCGCATCCACCTCGACCCGGTCTCCATCACGAAATACTGACGTTGCGATTTTCGTACCCACAACACATGGGATCAGGAGCTCGCGCGAAACAATCGCCGCATGGCAGGTCAAGCCGCCTTCATCGGTCACGATCGCCGACGCCTGGCGAATTGCCGGCATCAGATTCGGGCTGGTCGCCCGTGATACGAGAATATCCCCACGTTTCATTTTTCCCATCTCCGATGGCGCAGAGATGAGCTTGACCGTACCACGGACCTTACCGGTGCAGGCGGTAGTTCCATGAATTTCATTGACTTCTACGACAGCATTTTTCTCGGCATTCGCCTGCAGAAAATCCGCCGCCGGCTTTCCCACCAATAACCACTGCCGCTTGCCCTGCCGTCCATAGACAACACAACGGAGACGATTTCGAATCTCTGACCGATCAACGCCTCCATACCGTAGTAGAATTTCTACCTCCGAAGGCAGCAGCATACGTATCTCTGGTATGGTCAACCCCGCACGACGAGCCATCTCGGCAAGTAACGGTTCCAACAGATAATACGACCATGTTTGCAATTCCCGGCGGTAGGGTTTAAAAAATACGCTCGCCCGAGCAAGCTCAAGGATGGCCCGTTCATTACGGTCGAGCTGCAGCTTCTTCACGACTGCATGTTGCCGCAGCGCCAATGTCTTTCGTTCCTGTTCGTATTGGCGGAGCTGCGCCTCCGGCGAGATACCCTGATCGACCAAATCTTTCAAGGCGGATACGAAATACGCCGGACCCGCCGCCGGACCTTGATAGACATAATTCACCCAGGCAAACGTTTGTGCATGTGATCGGATCTTCCGCCAAACCGTCGGATAGTTGCCGGAAATGATAGTGACCAAACGATCCGGAGGCAAAGTTTTAAACTGTTGGACCAGTCGCGACTGCCGGCGAATCGTGGCAAGAATGTGTAATAATGCAATTTCGGCGCGTTTGTTGTAGGTGGCTCGCCGCGGCGTCGTGAGCAGGGTGGTGTGCGCAGCGGCATTATGCCCCTGCAGAATGCGGTTGATCTCATCGGTTATAAAAGTCGTGGTCTGGAAATCAAGGAGTGGAATCACGGCGCTCAAACCGTACAATGTTGTGTTCATCACAACGTACCGCTGGTAGCACCGATTGAGCTGCGCAGCCGTGAGCGTCCGCAAAAATGACGGAGATAATGTTTTCGCGTACGCGATCAACTTTTTCCCCCGCTCTTCACAGGTTCGGAAGTTTTGCGCCAGAAAGCGCGGGTATAGCTGGATCTTCGCCACCAGCCGCCGGTGCGCGATCTCCCAATTTTTTGGCTGACAAAACCACGTCAAATCTTCACCGTGAATCGCAACGGCAATGGACACCGGATGTTGTAGAATGCCGAGCTTCGATAACCTCGCCCACCCGTCCGGCAGCATGAAGGCCGGAAAGAGCGAGGCGACGTACTCTTTGGCAATGATGGACCAAGCCGCTTGCTTTGCCATACTCATCTACGAGACAATCTCCGCACAGTCCCCTTCTCAGCGTCCACTTCCACACGGTCGCCGTCTTTGAGTGCTTGGGTGGCGATCTTGGTACCCATCACGCACGGAATTTTATATTCCCGCGCCACGATCGCGGCGTGCGCGGTAATACCGCCTTCGTCCGTCACGATGGCCTTCACTCTTTTCAAAAAAGGTACAATCTCGGGCGTGGTCATTCCCGTCACAATGATATCGCCGCGCCGGATGCGGTCGTAGGAGTACGGATTGACCTTGCGGACGCGACCGCGAACGTTGCCAGGGTAGGCCGCCAAGCCACGTAAGAATTTCTCCTTCTGCCCCCCACCCTCGTTCGCCATAGCCCGAAACCAACGACCGGTGAAGAGATACCCCTGGCCACCCAGCACGACGTAGCCCATACCACGCTGACGCTGACGAATGACGGCACGCGAAATGCGCTGCTGCAATATCTCGTCGGCGGTCAGCTGGATGATCTCGTTGAAAGTCAAACCATACCGCCGCGCCAGCTCGCTCATGAACGGCTGCTGGGCATAAAAAAATTTCGTCACGGCCAGCAGGCGCGTATCGCGAAATGCTACCAAGCGCTGCGCAACGTAAAATAATTTCCGATGACGCCGCAACGACGCTGGCAGGATTTTATGGCGAGACGGGGTTGATGTACGCGCCTCGCGCATTTCGCGCCGTAATACCGCCGGAGTGTAGTGCCGAATATGAAAAAGATAGGAATTCGACCAGCCGTAACGTTCAATAAAATCGGCAGCAACCTTGGCCGGCAGGCGTGTGCCATACCGGCGGCGCAACGTCACCAATGCCTGCTGTTTCCGTTGCAGTTCCGTCAACCCATGAGGTGCCGAATAGCGTACAATGGCGTCAGCGTCCACACCTCGAGCCGTCAACCGGTCTTTCACGACCTGGTCGGCAAACATCGGAAAATAGGCCGACGCCCATACCCGGTCGCAATGCTCGACAAATTTCAAAAAATGGCGCTGCAACTCCTGTAGGGTCCAGGTGCGAAACGGCACATGGCGCTGACCCTCGCCCCAGCGTATGGCCCGATCGAGGATCCGCTGGAGGACGTCGACGCGCTGGATGACGAGGTCCGGACGACGCGTGAGCCAGCCGCGGATGGTCCGGTGGACCGCGGCCAGTTCGCGCCGATGGAAAAAGGACGCCTCGCCGTAGCGTTTCCAGTATTGAAGATTCGGTAAACCTAAAATCGGCCGCAGCTGCGACCGATTGCATCGTCGGATGGTATCTACAACGAGAACGGGATGGCCTCCGCGGGCGACGAAACGCTCCCAAGGAATTTGCCGCTGTTGCCGCAACGCGCTTGCCAAGGACAGCCGTTTCGCCATAACACCATGTTTCTCACCGCCCCAAAATCCGACGCGTTTCTACTTTGTAGGCCTCGACGTTCGGCTGGTCAAAGGCGTTCACGTTCATCAGCTTGCCCAGGTACATCATCTCCATCATTTTGAATTGCATAAATTCGCCCAGGCTGCGTTCCGACACGTCATCAAGTATCACCTCCATGAACGGCAGGCCGCGCTTGCCGTAGGCGATCTTTACGCCGGACAGTATCGCGTCCATGACGCCCACAGCAGTTTTCCCCGCGATGCCGGAGACCAAGCCCGCCAACGCCAGTTTGGACGGGATTTTCACGCTTGCGCTTTTCGCGGTGGTAACGAACGTCGTTACCACCGCCTTGGGCCCGCCTAGATACAGCTGCCCGACCGAATGCAGGTCCGTGGAACCGACCGACACGGTCGGGAACATCCCGGCGTTGACGGTCTTTCCGCCAACATCCTGCTCTTTGCCGATGCTTTCGCCCATCAGCTGCCGGTACCACTTCCCCAGCGACTCCAGTTCCGGATGGAACACGAACGTGTCGTGGATGAGAAATCCGCGCTGCCGCTGCTGATATAAAATACAAGCCGAAAGCATTGCCGGGTTGTCTTCCAAACGTTGGGCCAGGCAACGCTCAAGCATTGCCGCTGCACCCCCGCGCAGTGCCTTGATATTGTATCCAGCCGCGGCCAGCGGGAAGAGGCCGACTGCCGACAGCACCGAGTAGCGTCCGCCCACGGACTTGGGAATGGGCAGGCGTCGTAGCCCGAGCGTCACGGCCAGCTGCCAAAGTTTCGAGCCCTCGTCGGTGGTCACCACCAGGCGGTGGGCGGCGTCCGGAAAGCGACGGGAAAGGTGGCGGTACAAAATTTCAAAGTTGGCGACCGGTTCCGTGTTGCTCCCGGATTTGCTGATGATGTTGACCACGACCTCACTCGACCGCTTGACCTCGGTTTCCATTAGGCGGCCCAACCGCTGCAGCCACTCCGGGTCAACGGTATCGGCGAACAACAGCTTGGGAAAACGGCGCGGTTCCAGGACATCAAATCCTCCGGAGATCGCGTCGTAGATGGCCTTGGTACCTAGATTGGAACCGCCGATGCCAACGACCACCAGGTACTTGAGCGATTTGGTTGCCGTCGCCTTCACCGCCGCCGTAACATTATTGGACAGCACGGCATCCGACGCCAAACACAACGAGCTTTCCGCCGCTTCATAGCCGCCGCGGGTCGTGGCTGTGCGCAGTTGCTGCCGGTACGCGACCAGCTCCTGCCCGCACTGCTGCAGTTCGATCGGCGTCAAACGGCAGGTCTCTCGATAGCGCAGTTCCATACCGTCAGGCCACCTACAATATTTTTTTCACCATCTCGACGATGGCCGGCGCCGAGATCTCTTCGTAGTCCAGCAATTCTTGCGGGGTGCCGGACTTCGGCTGCTTGCGAACTGCCAGACTGTACACGCGCACCGGAATTTCAGCCACGGCTTCCCGCACCGCGTCGCCGATCCCGCCCTCCGCCACATGGTCTTCCACCGTGATGATGGCTTTCGTATCGTGCGCGGCGCGCTGCAAGGTCGCGCGGTCCACCGGTTTGACGCTGTAACAGTCAATAACTCGCGCGTCAATCCCCTGTTCCTTGAGCTGGTCGGCGGCTTTGAGCGCCTCAAATACCGTGACCCCTGCACCGACGATGGCAACCTGGTCGGCCGCGGTTGCCCGCAGCACCTTGCTGCCGCCGATAGCAAGCTTCTCGCCGGGACTATACAGCAGGGGCGTTGCCATGCGCGTGGTGCGCACGTACACGATCCCGCGATGTTTGACCGCCTCCTCCACCAGGGCTTCGGTACTATACGCATCGCACGGGTACAGCACGACGCTGTTGAGGACCGTCCGAAACATCGCCAGATCCTCCAACCCCATCTGCGACGGCCCGTCCTGCCCGATGGACACGCCAGCGTGCGAACCGCAAAACTTGATGTTGCCGCCGGAATACTGGCTCATGCGGATCTGGTCAAACGCGCGGGTGAAGAATGCCGCGAAAGTGGAGACGAACGGGATCTTGCCGCGTCGCGCCATCCCCAAAGCCGCGCCGACCATGTTCTGCTCGGCAATGTACATTTCCACGTAGCGTTCCGGATACACCTGCCGCATCTTCTCAGCAAAGGTGGAATTGGAGGTCTCGCCGTCCATGGCGACCAGCGACGGGAACAGCGGCGCCAATCGGACGAGCGCATGCCCGTACGCTTCGCGGGTGGCCACCGGCTTTCCCGCCGGATAGGACGGGGCCTTGCTCACGCCAACCACGAATGACCGCGGCCGCTGCTCTTCCGGCAGGGCGATTTGCCCCCGCACCGACGCATCCACCGGCCCCAGCTCGGCCAGCGCCCCTTTCAGTTCGTCCTGGCTCAAGGCCTTACCGTGCCAACCCGGTTTATTCTCCAGCAGCGAGACGCCCCTCCCCTTCATCGTCTTGGCAACGACCATCACGGGCTTGCCTTTGACGCGCGCAGCGGCGCGGTAGGCGGCAATGACCTTGGGCAAGCTGTGGCCATTCACGACGATGCACTTCCACCCGAAAGACTCGACGCGCTTGGCGTACGCCTTCACATCGTGGCCGTACATCGTCGGACCGGTCTGGCCCAAGCGGTTGACGTCCAGGATGCCGACCAAATTGTCCAATTGGTAGTGGGCAGCCAGCTGGATCGCTTCCCAGATCGAACCCTCGGCCATCTCGCTGTCGCCCAGCAGGACGTACGTGCGATAGGGCAGCTGGTCGAAGTACTTGGCGTTGTAGGCCATGCCGACGCCGATGGACAGCCCTTGGCCCAGCGACCCGGTGGCCGCCTCCGCGAACGGGAACGCCGGGACCGGATGGCCTTCGAGCACGCTCCCGAATTTCCGCAACGTTACCAGCTCATTTTCGCTGACGCGGCCCGCGGCCGCCCAGAGCGCGTACAGCAGCGGCGAAGCGTGACCTTTGGAAAAAATGAGCCGGTCGTTGTTGGGCCGAGCGGGGTGGTCGGCGTCAAAACGGAACACGCCGGAAAACAGCAGCCCGACGGTGAGCTCCACCGCCGACAGCGACGAGCTCGGATGCCCCGACCCGGCCGCGGTCGTCGATTTCAAAATGTAATACCGGACCAATTGGGTGAGTTGCCGTAAAGAGTCTTTCGCCATGGAAGTTTCCTACAGGCTTATGAACAGTGCGGAGACCAGGTTCACAATGCCGCCGACCAGCAGGCCCGTGCCGATCCCCAGGTGTTTTTTTTGGACTTTCAATACGGCCAGCAAGACCGCCCCGCCGACCACCAGCACGAACGGCGAGACCAGATAAAAGAAGAACGCGTAGTAGGCGGCGCCGATCTCGGCGTCCGGCTGCCGCATTCCCAGGTAGCCGACGATAGAGGAAACCACGCCGGGCATCAGACCGAGGATGAACGGCAAACTCTTGGCGAACCGCCCCGGCAGCATGGGCATCGGCGGTATAGGTACGGGTACGTTTTCCATAGGCAAAAAAATTTCTGTTATTCTACTTAACATTTCATCATTGACATACTACCAGATTCAGCGTATATTATCCTTTCGCAATTCTTGCACTTTCGACAACCACATTTTGATAGGAGGCTCCCTTGGCGAATAGTCGACTTGAGCGGGTCTTTGACGAATTCCGAGCGTTGATTCAAGGTGGCCGACTGGATGAGGCGAGCGTCTACTGGTGGCTTCTTGAAGCCTCAGGGATTGCCAGCACGCGGCCAATCAAGAAACGCAGGGAGAGCGTCACGGGTCTCGAAGAATACGATGTCGATGTGCTACGCACCCCCGCCATTCAAATCCCATCCTTCCGATGGTCAGGACGGGCGCAGACCCTGCTCGCCTCCATCGAACGAGAACAGGGACAGCCACTCCTCCTCCACCACCTCATCCAATACACCGAAATGGAGCTGATGAGCTTCCGCGGGACGGGCATGACCACAATCAACGAAGTCAGGACCAACCTTGCAACCCTCGGGCTAAGCCTCGGTTCCATTATCGGGATCGAACTCGCCAAACGAATCCTCTCCATGTAGCGGTAGCCCCCGAACCTAAGGGCCGACAGCTACGAACCAGCCGCCACACACAAGTGGCGGTTTTATTTTACCCCCTGCGCCTAATTTTCCCCTTTTGCGCTTTGCCTTTTGACTTCCCAACGTCGTGCCCCCCGAACTGGTTGCGCAACGCCGACAGGACCTTGCCGGTGTAGCTGGGACTGCGCTTGGACTTCACGCGGAAATCGTACGACCCCTTGATGATGGGCGCCGGCACCTTCAGTTTCTTCGCGGTCTTTACCGTCCACTCCCCTTCACCCGTATGCCCAACGCTCCCCGATACGTGCGCCAAATCCTGCCCGTAGGCGCGGTAGGCCGAGTGCAGCCACGACACCAGCCGCGACTCCACGACGCTGCCGTGGCTGTACACGTCAGCGACCGCCTCCAGGTCCAGTTTGAAACGCGACTTCTTCATGGTGGCAAAGCCCTCGGCAATTGCCTGCATCATCCCGTACTCGATGCCGTTGTGCACCATCTTGACGAAATGGCCCGCACCGACAGCCCCAAAATACCCGTAGCCGCCGGAAACGGCCAGGTCGCGCCAGAGCGGCAAAAGCTCGCGGTAGGTCTCTCGCGGCCCGCCGACCATCAGGCAGGCGCCGTGACGCGCCCCGTGCGGTCCGCCCGATGTGCCAACATCCAAGAAACGGATGCCGCGCCGGGAAAGCAATTTTCCGCGCCGCGCCGTGTCCTCAAAAAAAGAATTGCCGCCGTCAATCACGATATCGCCGCGCGTCAGCTGCCCTGCCAAGCCGCCCTCCCCGAACAACAGCTCGTCCACGGCCTCCCCTGCGGACACCATCAGCCAGACCACCCGTGGCGCATGCAACCGCGCGACCAGCTCCGGAATGGTGGTCACACCGCGCACGCCAGCCGTTGTTACGGCCGCCAATTTTTCGACCGTGCGGTTGTAGGCGGTCACCTGCCAGCCCTTCTCCTGAAGCCGCAGGGCAATGCCCTGCCCCATCTTGCCCAGTCCGATGATACCCAGCTCGCGCTTCGCGGGCTGCTCATCCACGGGCAGCAGGCGCTCACGGAGACTGGCACCGCCGGGACGGTAATTGATGAGCGCGGGATTTCCCGCCATCCACGTGCGCGTGATAGGGTCGGTGAAACGCCAGCTGGCCATGATCTCCCCGGTGGACACAAACAAAGTTTGATCGCCGGCGAACGCATCCAGCAATAATTTTTCGTACGCCTCAATGAACTCCTCTTTGCCGAAGGCCGCATGGTAGTCGAATGCGAAATCTTTTTCCTCCAACACCATCCCCGGACCCGGTTTTTTAACCCAGAACGACGCGGCAATCCCCTCGCGCGGCTGCAACTGGTATCTAAGCACGTTGCGGTAATGGCGACCGGCAGATGGGGGGCACAGGCACGGCATCGGGTGCTTGAACGTCACGGAAATGACGGCCTTGTCTTCGGCCATCTTCTTGCCCGAGGCCAGGTAAATGGGCACACCTTCCCAACGGGGCATCTGGAGATGCGTTTTGACGCGGAAATAGGTTTCGGTGGCAGAGTCGGCAACGACACCCTCCTCCTGCCGGTAGCCCTCGTACTGGCCGCGCAGGGTGTTTGATTCCACCTCCTCGGGAGTCATGGTGGCCAGCGCTTCCAGCACGCGCTGGCGCTGGCGGCGGATAGCATTGGCGTCGAACGTGCCGGGGTTGTCCATCAAAAACAACGCTAATAGCTGCAACAGGTGATTCTGGCCGACATCACGCAGCGCCCCGATGCCGTCGTAGAATTCTCCGCGGCCCTGGATACCGGCAGTTTCCCACAGCCGGATGGTGATGCGTTCGACGTGGTCGCGGTTCCAGGACGGCTCAAAGAACGCGTTGGAAAAACGGAACGCCAGAATGTTGCGGACGGTATCCTTGCCCAGGTAGTGGTCCAGCCGGTAGACCTGCGCTTCCTTGAAGAGCTTGCCCAACAGCGCATCCAGCTCTTCGGCGGTGGCGAGGTCCTTGCCGAACGGCTTTTCCACCATCACGCGCGTCCACCCTTCCTCCGGGCTGCACGGCGCCGTCAATTTGGAGGTGGCGAGATTGGTCAGGACGGTCTTATAAAAGGCTGGCGGCACGGCCAAATAGAACAGCTTGTTGGCGCACGTTTTCCACGACTGGTCCTGCAGCCCCAGCACCTTGCCAAGCCTCGTGTAGCCAGCGGGTTCGTCTAAAAACCCCTGCTGGTAGGTGAAGCGCTTGGCGAACTGCTGTACCGCGCTCGCCTCCCCTTTGCCTGCCAGGATCTGGGCCACGTGCTCCTGGAACTGCGCGGAGGTCAGGTCGCGCCGCGAGTAGCCCACCACGTGGAAAAGCGGCGGCAATAAGTTTTTCGTGTGCAGCCGGAATAAGGAGGGCACCAGTTTGCGCTGCATCAGGTCGCCCGTCGCCCCGAACACTACAAGGATGGTGGGGGTTTTGCTGAAAATTTGGCTGGCACCGGGATGTTCCATAGCAATAAACTACCCGCCGTCTCCTGCCGGCGTTCCTGCTCATTTTAGCACTGTCTGACCCAGCGGCGCCAACCAATCGTTTCGCTGCTCACTGCGGCCGCCAGGTTGAAAATCCGCCGAAAGAAAGCTCCGGGATCGGTTGGAAGTAGGGTTCGGCAATCAAAATCTTGGGCCACCGGGTAGCCTATTCAGGCGGAACGAATCTGGCCCTGGTAGCGCTGATATGCTTGTTTTTTGAGCAGAAGTCGTCGCGCCCTTGTTGGGCTATACGCACCTCTTTTTTTTAGTAAATTTATTACGCTATCTCTCCTTGAACGGCTTTTACTCCCCATCGCCAATTTATTTCTCCCTAATTTCAAGCCGAGATGCTCGGCCCCGCTAGCGTAGGTGCGTATTTTCGTTTTTGCAGGGTTTACTGGAAGTCTCTGATTATTATCAAAATCAGAAAGGATTTTTTCCACTATTTTTACGACTGCCGAAATTTTTTCCTGGCTCACTCTGCTTGCGCTGATACCTATGTCGTCTATAAAAATCGCCACTCGAGGATCATATTTTTTAAGGAGCTTTTTTACTTCCCGATCAAGGTGAATAAAGGTATCTAAATTACACCACACGGCTAATCGAGTAGAGGTTGCGAAACCTCGAGCAAGAGTTTTTTCTGTAGACATAGAACCCTTTTGGCCAACGGGAACGCAACATAGACTGGCCAATAGCCGTGATGCTCGGGGGCTACAGCCGCATTTTCTATAGAAGAAAAAAAATACTCTCTGTTCACGAATCTGTTCAAAAAAATGCGTGATGTCGAGACTAGCTAAAATCCTCCCTCTCTCTTGCCCCAGTAGACTACGGGCTGCTTGTATATGACTTCTGCCTGTCATGCCGCCAAAAATATAATTGGGTACGAGACGATCATGAGGTGCAAGAACCTTCTTATCAATCCGTTCGAGAAGCACGCCCAATGGAGTGCGGGCCGCACTACGCACAAACTTTCCTCTGTTAGGTTGAGAATTCTCGCTATTATCGCGCCAGTAATAATCAAAGTTACGAATCACATCATTAATGAGTGTCAGTGCCTGCGGATAAGGTAAGGCGCTATCGCTAATCGTTTTTGCCAACTCATTCTTGCTACCAATCCTCAATCGCGGGTATCGCGGACGGCTAAACATAGCGCTTTAAATATTTTGCCCTCACATCGATCAGATACAGCTGTAGTTGACTACCAACGTCAATCAGCGATTTTTCTAGCTGGGATAATTTTTTTGTGGATGAGGGACTATCGAGCAACAAGAACGGCGTAATCGAACTGGGTTGTACACCCAATTTGTCAGCAAGTTTGATGATAAAATTTTTGGATACCTCTTTTTGACCCGATTCGATCATCGCAACAAGGACAGTTGATACACCTAAAACATTGGCAAATTCACTCTGCGTTAAATCACTTTCATCCCGAATTTTTTTTATCAACTCCGGTAGAGTATACATAATGTAAATATGACTAAGGGGTGGCTACATGAACCGCATGATGTCCATCACGATGCGAATGATCCAGATAATGATCCGAATGATTCGCAGAATGTAGACCAGCATACGTGCTAGCCACCCCTACACACGGAACGCCCAGACTAGAGTTTAGATTGGAGAAATGAGTTGCATTCATAGATAAGGGGTTTATTAATTAACCGACCTTTACCCAGGTGACTGATTACTCCAAAGCTTATGGCCATTTATTCCGAAATGCGGCGTTCCGGCGGAACTCACGGCCATAAGCTGTGAGCAATCATTAGACATCGACCTAATATCTTACAAGCACTTCCCTGCCCCTCGTCCTCCCCATCATCTCCTACACATCTACTGGTTGTTTTTTTGAGGCAGATACTTTCGCTTGAGACAGCACCCGGGATTCCCCGGGGCAATAATTCATCCCCCCTACGGCACTAGCAGGAGAGAGATCCAGACACTTAACGTGTCTAAAATCATCGGATTCAACGGCCATCACTCTACTCCGTTTTCAATGTACCGTGATTGAATCATATACTTTTCGTATATGAATGTCAACTGACTTATCCACAGAGCAAAACACGAGCTAGGGTGCCGCGAAGAGTAAAAATATTGACTTTGGTAAGAACATTTTACCTCACCCGCCAGGTAGAAAACCCACCAAAGGAAAGCTCGGGTACTTGCCGGAAGTACGGTTCAGCGATCAACCGCTTCGGCCAGCGGATGACCTCTTCGCGGCCGCCGTTCGGATAGTCGTCGAGCCACAGGTACAGGAGGTAGTCGTCCCCGTCGCCGTACAGGATGAGTTGTTCGATGGGATCAAATACGTTCTTGCGGTGGAACCACTCGGAAAATTGCGCCGGGGTTTTCGCCAGCGCGAGTATGCGCAGATAGCGGAGGCGCTCGGAGAATCGGGCGGCCGGATGCGAGTAGTGCTGATTGTAGGAAATGAACTGTGGCAGCGCAACCTGCGCCTGGAGCGGCGGGAAGAAACTCAAGGCCGTCCTCTTGGCGTCCTCCGGATGCGTGCGGAAATAGTCAGCAAAACGGGCGGCGGTAACGCTCCCCTGCCGCACTGCTGCTAAGCGCACGGCGGTGGACTCCTGGTCCAGCCACAGGCCGAACGGCAGCGATACGGCAATCGCGATCCAGGCGAGCAAAAATTTCGTCGCCCCCGTCTGCGGAACGGCGGCCGAAAATCGTTCCCGCAAGACCGCGGCAACGCGGGTGAAACCCTGGGCGGGTGCGCTTCCCGCGATCCAGACGGTCAGTCCATAGGCGGCGCCGTACGCCAGAATAATCTCCCCGAAAAACGTAAAGCCGCGCGCGCCCTGGAACGGCGCGTCGCCAAACATCGTCGCTACCAGCGTAACGGCCTGCCAGACGTAACACCCCAACAGCAGCTGCAGCGCGGGACGGATCAGCGGCCGCCGGCGATACGCGACCAACGCGACCAGCCCGACCCAGAGCCAGGCGCTGCGGGGCGTGAACTCCACGGGCGGAAAAAAATTGAGATCCGAGGCGATAAAGAACGCCGGCTGCCAATTCTCCATCCCATGCCGGACGTAGCTTGCCGCCAACGGCCACCAGTACCAGAGGGACCCCAAGGCGACAACACCCCCGATCGCTCCCCAGGAAACAAGCTCGCGCGCCAGCGACCGCGGATTCCGCCAGGGCAAGAACGTCAGCACCGCGATGCCGACCATCACAAACCACAGGTAGTACGTCGTGAACAACGCCGCCCCCAGTACCCCGATGGCTAGCATGTGCAGCAACTGCCGCTCGCTGCCCGCCAAAAAACGCCGCACCACGGTGAACCACAAGAGAACCCCCAAAGCGGAGGCAAACTCATACGGTTTGGCCAGCACCGACGGAAAATCCACGGCCAGGAACGGGGTGAGCGTCAACAGCAGCGGAAAGAGCGGATTGGCGATGGGCCCGTCCGAGTCACGCCGGACCGTGCGCCAAAACCACCAGGAAAGCAGCGGAATGACGAGGGACGCAATGACCCCGGCAAGCTTGGCCGCCCCAACCCCCGTCAGACCAAACATTCGGGCGATGCCGCCGATCGAATAAAACCACAGCGGCGGATAAAACGCCGGCAATTTGGCATACGTAAGATCATGCCCGATGCCGTCGGTAATGACCCGCTGGTAGAACGCCGTGGTCAACGCTTCGTCCCCCTGCAAGCCGCCGAACGGCAGAGGGGTTTGCCAGAGTATGACCACCTGCAGGGTAACGATGGCAGCGATCACCGCACCCGCCGCCAGCAGGCATCGCCGCGCGATCTTGCGATTCGTCCATAGGCCCACCCCAAGCACAGCAAACAACAGCATCTTGCCGAACGCGAGGATATGAATCGTGGACGGCTGGAACGGTGGCAGCATTATTATTTTTCTGACGGGTAAAAACGCGCTTGATTGGCGTAGAGCCAGGAAAAACAGGGTGGCACCTGGGGATGGACCCGAAAGCCGCCCTCCACCAGTGCACGGGCTGATTCTAGGTCATAGAACTCCCCGTACGCAACTTCGCCGTCTGCGAATTGAAATCCCTCACCCGCAAAGGCAACAAAAAGCTGGACAAAGCGCTGGTGGCCCTGGTCTGAATAGACGAATGCATGAGCCGCCGACAGCGGGACCGTGAGGCCTAATTCTTCACGCAACTCTCTGGCCGCGGCCGCAGCATACGATTCGCCGCTGCGCACATGGCCGCCGGCGGATGTGCACCAGTAGCCGGGGAGGTAGGATTTTGTTTCCGCGCGGCGCTGCAGATAGACCGCACGACGTTCCGGATGCAAGACGAGCACATGCACGACACGGTGCCCAAGTTTACGGCGGTATACCTCCCCCATCTCGGCCTGGCCGATGACCACGTCGCGCGCATCCACAATATCCAAGACTTCCGGCATACGACTCCGGGTCAGCGGGTAGCCTCGTAGACCGACAGCGGCGGCAGGTTGGGCCAGACCCGCCGGGCAACGACCCGCGGGAACACCACCCGCAAATGCGCGCCCACCTGCGGCGAGAATTGGTACACGATGAACACCCCGCCGGGCTTCAGGGCGGCAGCGACCTGGCGCATGATGGCTTCCTGCCGATGCCCGGGGAAAAAACTGAACGGAATGCCCGAGATGGCCGCATCCGCCGGCGGAAATCCGCGGGCGGAAAGCAGCTCGGACAGATGCTCGGCGGAATCCTGCACGACCGTGAGGCGCGGGTCATGCCACGCGTTGAGCGTCGCGACAAACGTCGGGTTCAGATCGACGGCCAGCACCCGGCTGTCGGCAGTCATTTGAGACAGCAGGTAACGGGTGAACGCCCCGTTGCCCGGACCCAGCTCGACCACGTTGAGCGGACGCGAAAAGTCGAGCGGACGGCAGACTTGGACGACGGCACGGGGCGAGGTCGGCACCACCGACGCGATCTTGCCGTCACGCAAAAACGTTCGAAAAAATTGCCAGCGGCTAGGGTTACTGGGCGTCGCACTCATATAAGGCGTCAGGTCCGAAAAATTGCGGGTTGGTACGGTCCAGGCAGCGGTGCAACGGTACAAGGTCGGTCAGGGCGTCCACGCCGGTATGGCCGAGCGGGCGCGAGGCGACAAAGATGTACCAACGGCGGATGAGGCCGGCGCGGGTAAAACTGTCGAGCACTTCCCTGCCCCCCTCCACCAAAAGACTAGAAATTTCGTGCTGGGCGCACCACGTCAGAACTTCCGCGACGTTGACCCGCCCTTCCTGACGGTCGGTCACCAGCACCGGGATACCGGACTGGCGCAGGCCGGCAAGCACGGCCGGGTCGGCATCCTGGGTCGTTGCAACGAGCACGTTCTGGTCGGCCAGCGCCTTGGAACCGAGCGGCAACTTGAGCGTGCTGTCCAAAATGATGCGGCGCGGGTCGCGCGGGCGTTCCGGATAGTGGCGGACCGTCAACGCGGGGTCGTCGGTGATGACCGTGCCGGCGCCGACCAGGATGGCATCATGGGTCTGGCGCAATTCGTGGGCCTTGCGCTGCGCCTCCTCCCCCGTGATGTGCGTGCGCACGCCGGGCGCGGCGGCGATCTTCCAATCGCTGCCGATGGCAATTTTGGCGGCGATGTAGGGCGTGCCCGTGGTGATCCAGTGGATAAAGATGCGGTTGAGGGCGCGGCATTCTGCCTCGCGCACGCCGACCGTCACGCGGATGCCCGCTTGGCGCAATTTGGCAATGCCCCGGCCCGAAACCTTCGGATTGGGGTCCACCATGCCGACCACCACCCGCTTGATGCCGGCGGCAATGATCGCGTCGGTGCAGGGCGGCGTTCTGCCCTGATGGTCGCAGGGCTCCAAATTGACGTACAGGGTCGCCCCGCGGACCGGCGTTTTCGCGCGCGTAAACGCTGCGGCTTCCGCGTGCGCGCCGCCGAGCTTTTCATGGAAACCATCGGCAATGACGGTCCTGCCGCGCGCGATCACCGCCCCCACCAGGGGGTTGGGCGACACCCAGCCCAAACCGCGACGCGCCAATAGCAGGCAGCGCCCCATCATCCGCTTGTCTTGTGCACCGTGGAACAACATTCTAGGATGGTTACATGCGCTTGTTTCCTCCGGTGCGCGCGATGCTGTTCGACTGGAACGGTACGCTGCTAGCCGACCTTCCGGCGGCCTACCGCGCCTGGATGGCGTGTTTTAGGCTACTCGGTCGGCCGGAAATCACGCTCGCGGAATTCCGCCGCACCTACGCACTGCCCTGGCAGGCATTCTACCGCCGCCATGGGGTCTCCGCCAGGCAACTGCGGCGCGAAGGGAAACGGCTTGCCGCGCGCCATCGGCTCGCGTACGGCACCCCGCCCTTCGCTCCCGGCGCACGGCAAACGTTGCGGACGCTGCACCGGCGCGGCATCATGCTTGGCATCCTCTCGGACGAACCGCGACACATTATCGTAGGGCGCCTGAAGAAATCCGGGCTGCGGCCGCTTTTTTCCTTCATCGGCACGAGTGAACAGTTCCCGCCCAAACCCAGCCCGGCCGGGGTCAGGGCATTCTTGGCCCGTGTCGACTGCACACCCGGCGCGTGCTTGCTGGTGGGCGACCTGCGCGACGACCTGCGGGCCGGCAGAGCCGCCAAGGTGCGGACGGTCGCCTACCTGCGCGGCTGGCAGACGGCAACGCTCCTGCGAAAAATGAAGCCGGACTATGCAATAAGAAACCTGAATGAAATTCTGAGATTACCGCAACTTCAAAAACCGTGAACCAATAAATTTTCAAGTATCAATTTCCATTGAATTTTCAACGTCACAAGCTCTCGCCCCCCTTTCTTGTCCTGCCGGAATTAATAATTGAGACATTGTTGCATTGATTGAAAATTGGAAATTAGCAATTGAAAATTTTTCCAGCATTTGCATTTTTCACCCCGAGGGTGCCCGGCGGTACCAGGAAACAAAAACAGCGGCAGCTGATGCTCCACTGTTTTTTGTATGCGAACCCCACGCGGGATGGTGGAATCTTCTGACGTTGGTCAGATGGCCGGCCGAATGCCGATAGGTCCGAGCGGGTATCGTGAGACGCCCGCGGGGCCAAGCATGGGGCCTTGGGCCGTTGGCGGCGCAGGACAGGCCGCTCGCGGCCGTCCGATTTACCGCCTACTGTAAAGGTTTGTCCAGAATTGCCACCACCTCCGTGCGGAGTCCATCCGCATTGTACCGCCGCGATACTGCACGTCAAGTCGACGGGGCGAAGGGGTCGAACGGAGGCGCCTGCGCTGATCGTAGGGTCGCCAACTGCGGCGTCGCCACGAGGGCCAACCCGACCAGAATGTCGGATGGCAAAATATTCCAACGTGCGTTCAACGCCAGCACCGCCCCGGTCGTGACCGCGATGACCAGCGCGTACCGGGGCCGCAGCTGGACCCCATGTTGACGGCCAGCGAGGAACCGCAAGTACTCGCGAACGCGCGCCAACTGCCACCGGTAGGTCGAGCCGCCGGCCCGAACGGGAATGAGGAGCACCAGGTAGGTTAACTGCACAATGAGATACACCGTCAGCATCCCCAGCATGAGCAGCCGGGTCAGGCCCCACCACGGGCCACCCGGTGCTGCCATCATCCCCGCGAAGAACTGGAACAGCGTCAGTAGTACCCCCATAATAATGAACCATACGTACGAACCGGCATCCCACAGGGTCCCAAGCCTGACCGGGATGAACGCTGCTAGGAATGTCAGCAGCATCGGGAGCGACAACGCGAACAGTAATCCGTGTAGAACCGTGAACGTATCGGTCCGCACCGCGATGAATATCTTCAACAGCACGAACAGCACCAGCACATTGTAGATGAGCAGCACGGCCTCGTTGATCTGCGGCAGGATCTCGCTGCGGAAACGCCAGGCGACCAGCGCCGCCAAAGTCACCAGGTAGAGCCACATCACGCCGATGGCTTCGCCCGAATAGATATCGTCGAAGGCGGGACCGGAGCGAAGTTTGCCTTGCCCCAACCCCATGCCATAGAGAGCCCCAAAGAGTACCGCGGGCAGGGCGGCGAGCAGCACCAGGTCGCGAACCACGCGACGGGTCAACGCGTGGCGCAAGAGCAGCCAGATCTGCAGCAGCGCACCGGCGAGTAGTACGCCCGTGATCACCGACGTGGCATAACTCCACGCAGCCATACGTCATTCAGTATACGGGATAAAAAGAAGCCCAACCATGGTGGCTGGGCTTGCGGAAGGTGCGGGAACGCGAAGGAGTGGCGCGAGGGCGCGCTAGACGGTACGGCCGACGGCGGCAGCGACGGCCTTGACGCCCCGCATCAAGACGCCGAACTGTGCGAAGGTGAGCTGCTGCTCGTTGTCGGAGATGGCGTTGGCCGGATCGGGGTGGACCTCAACGATGAGGCCGTCGGCGCCGGCGGCAATAGCCGCGAGGCTCAAGGGTGTGACGAGGTCGGCGCGGCCGGCCGCATGGGAGGGGTCAAAAATGACCGGCAGGTGGGTCTTTGCCTTGAGTAAAGGGATGGCGTCCAGGTCGGCCTGGGCGCGGGTCTCCAGTCCCTGGAGGCCGATGATGCCGCGCAGGCAGAGAATGACCTGGCCATTGCCGCGGACCACGTACTCGGCGGCCTGCAGCAGTTGGTCCAGGCTGGCGGCGGTGTTGCGCTTGAGCAGCACGGGCTTGCTCGTGCGGGCGAGCGCCCGCAGCAGCTCGTAGTTGTCCATGTTGCGCATGCCCACCTGGAGCACGTCGGCTTTCTCCACCAGCAGCGAGAGCTGGTCGATGCGGGTGATCTCGGTCACCACCGGCAGCCCCGACTCGATGCGGAGCTGTCCCAAAAGGACGATGCCGACCTCACCCAGGCCCTGGTGGCTGTAGGGTGAAGAACGGGGCTTGAACGCCCCGGCGCGGAACGCATGGGCGCCGCACGCCTTGACTGCTGCGGCTGTTTGCCGCAACTGTTCCGGCGATTCGGCCGCGCACGGCCCGGCGATGACGACCACCTGGTTGCCGCCGACCTTAACCCCATTGATGGGGATGAGCGTGGGCGCGGAGCGGTACTCGCGCGATACCAGCTTGTACGGCGTGGAAACGCGGCGCACGGACTGCACGCCCGACATCGCGGAGATGCGATGGGTCAAGGCTTCAGCCTGCTCGGGCTCGAGCTTGCCGACCGCGCCGACCACCGCCAGGTCAACGCCCTGGCTGACGGTCGCCCGGAAGCCGGACTCCTCGAGCAGGGTGCGGACACCCGCGATGTGCTGCGTGATGTCGTCGCGCTCCTGGGGGGTGGTGGGATGCTTCATGATGATGATCACGACGTAGTGCTCCTTTCGGGGGAAGCGGGGGTTGATTGTCAAAGGGCGGATACCCTTTCGATTCTGCCACGGTGGCACAAGGAACAAAAAACTGACCTCTTGCGAGATCAGTCAATTTTCGTGCTGGTCTGGGGTTTACCCGTTCACATAACGAAAACTCACTGATCTCGCGGTCAGTCCGTACCAAAAGCTAAAATAGGCGCAACGCTGCATAGGGTGTCCCTAGCCTAGCAGCTGCCGACCGATAGGTCAAGACTGATACAGGAGATGTCCGAAAAGATAAACCCCAGCACCAATGGCGCAAAACTGCAAAGGGCGGTGCGCTGCGCCCGCAGCGGGGAGGGCTATTCGCCCACGCGCACCGCAGGCTGGGGAAACGATAGCCGTCCGACAAAAGGTAACTCCACCAACGCGGCGCCATTGGTGCGGGGTTATTTCCGTACCCATAATCTTTCTTGGTTCGACAATTGTCGAACCAACTGCTGAGGGACGGAAATAAAAAAGGCCCGGGGCGAAGATCACCCCGGACCGAACGAACTGTTGCTGCCGCAGCCAGCGCGAGCAGCGCGCCGAAGTACAGGATGGCACACGCCATCGAGGGCACGCCGAGCGCCACAGCGAACTGGTCGATGTCCGAACCGCGCGTTTGGGCGTCGGCAAGGAAATCGAACGCGACATGCAGGCACAGGAATGTGCCCACCGTGCGCAACAGCAAGGCCCCGAGCGCGGACCACAGCCAGCCGGCCAGCAGCACGGCGACCGACAGCGCGACCATCAGGGCCGCGCACGCGGCAGCGCCGTGGTCAACGGGCAGAAAGAATGAACCGCCCGAGGCAAACAGCGTCAGTAGCGCGGCAACTGCGCCAGTTGCCCGGCGTGTGCTGCCGACCAGCCAGAGGCAGCCCACAACCATACTGCCCAGATATCCGGCCAATCCCACGATCAGACCCGAGTCGGCCGCGCTCTGGAACGAGCCGCCCTCCTCCTGTAGTGCAACGTTGACGGCCAGTACGCCCCCGCCGGTGAGCAGCGACACACCCGCGTGCGACAGCTCGTGGTGGTAGATGCCCAGCAGCCGAAAGGGCTTGGTCTGCGGGGCGAACAGCACGTAGAGAGAAGCACACACCAGCGCGGTTTGCAGCACAATGCGGAACCCGTCGTAGCGCACGATGGTTAGCATTGAAAACTCCTTTCAAAGGGCCGTGATTGCCGGAACAACAAAAAACACCAAGCTTACACATATACCATAAAATATATAAAATGTCAATATCTCAGAAAAAAGAAAGCCCCGGCGCTATACCAGGGCTTGCGGAAAAGGGCGGAATGACCGCTGTTGCGGTCAAATGTTAGAAGCAGTCGGGACCTTGGTCGGGTTCATCAGGTTGTTGGCCGCGGCGACGAGCGCCTTGATGCTGGCGATGAGAATGTCGCAGTCAATGGCCTCGCCATCGGCCTGGTGACCGTTGTACTGCAGCCGGACGCGGATCATCGCCGGCGACTTGGAACCGTTCGTTCCCATCTTTGCATGCAGCACGTAGTCGGTCAGCCGCAGGCCGTCGGGAAGCAGCGCTCGCGCCGCGGCGTGCTGCCTGACGCAGCCAAACATCACGTCGATCGGGCCCACGCCGTGGGCCTGCTCCATCGTCGGCGGTTGGCCGGCAAAAGACAGCCGCAGCTGCCCGACGTGGGTCGGCTCGCTGGAGCCGTTGCTGACGGTGTAGTACATGAACCCGTCCAGACTGAACTGCCGCGGCGTGGCGGCAACGGGACCTTCAGAATCTCCGGACATGGATGAAACTCCTTTCCCAAAGAGCGGTTGCGGTGGGTTGCCAAAGGGCGGACAAAAGAAAAACGCCTTCCGGGGGAAGGCGCTGGACTGACGTTGCAGTGTACCTAGCGGGCCATGGCCAAACCTTCCACCCGAGGGGCGGCAAGCAGCAGGGACAGCAGGATGGCTTGGCGGAAGGATGTTCGCATAGGTTGTCCGCATCCTACGGCATTCGGGCATAGATGTCAAGGCGGGAGGTAACACCGGGCGATAAAAAAAGCCCGACGCAGAGGATGCGCCGGGCTCGGGTCTGAGGGTGCCACGCTTGGGGGGCATGGCGTCGAAAGGGCTAGGAAACTAGAAGGAACGGGCGGTGGCGGCGTCGGCTGCCTTGCAGTTGGGAACCGGGAACCCGGCTCGCTGGGAAAGGTCGTAGATGATGCGCGGCAGCTTCTGCAGCCGCCGCTCCAGCAGCGGTTTGGACTTCGCTGTGCAGTCGCCGGTCTTGAGACGATGCTGGATGTGCGCCATCTCGGTACGGTAGTGCGCCAGCTGCGTCTCGGCGGTGAGAATGGTCAGGTGCTGGGCCATTGGGCCTCCTTTCGGTTGGGGTTGCGATGGGTTGTTCAGGACAGGACGGACGCGTCGGCGGCGAGGACGGCCTCGCGGGGAACAGGGATGCTGGACAGCGGCCGTGTGGCGCAGCGACACTGGGGATGGTAGCGCCGGAGGTCGGCGCGCACCGCGTCGGCGCGACACAGATAGGAGCGAAGCTCCCGGTAAACATGCGGGACTGCCGACTCCGGCAGGCCGTTGCCCAGCCGTTCGCGGCAGCGGGAGATCATCATGTCGAGCATGTCCCATTCGCGGGACAGCTCATACTCGATGGGTGCGCTGGACGGCTCGCGCGGCATGTCGAGGAGGCCCTGGTGGGACAGGGCCTGCAGTTGTGCCTCCAGCTCGGCGGCGCGCTTGCGGTGGATGTCCACCAGGTTACACAAGCCGCACTTCTGGTCGTACCGAGGTTCCCGTTCCACGCGGTCGCGCAGCGACTTCAGCTGGAAGTCATTGGACTGCCAGTCGCGCAGCAGTCGCTGCTGCAGCTCCGCTTCCGCCGCGGTTGGCTGGGTGGAGGGAGTGCGCTGAGCGTAGCACTCGGTGCCGAAATCGGCGTCTAGTTGCCGGTCTACCGCTGCGATCTCTACCAGACGCGGCAGCAGCTCGGCCAGCAACGCATCGCGGCTGCGGACCGGCAGGCGCTCGCGCGACAACTGTTCGCGCAGTCCCTTGATGACGGTGTCCAACACTATCCACTGGGCTTTCAGCTCGAACATCCGCTGGGTGCGGTTCTTGGGGTTGGCCATGAATATCCTCCTGTAGTTGGCCGAAAGTTCAGGGTTGGTGGGGTATGCAGTTGTCAAACGGCATGCAGAAATAAAACTAGCTCCGGTGGGGAGCTAGTTGGCTATCGTGGGTTGGTAGACGCAAGCCAAAATGCTAGCTCCCGGAGCTAGGGACGACCAGCAGAGAAATCAGATTGTTGCGTTTCGCCATTGGCATACGTTTATTGGTATTCCCAGCCTAACGCGGCGATGCGGGAATGTCAAGCTGAGGTACTGGAAACGGTCTCCAGCCCTTTTCCGCGAAAGAGCTGGGTCCCTTGTCACCTTTCGGGTGATCCCCCGTAGGGGGACTGCTGCCTGCCCCGTCGAATGACGGGGCGGCAGGAGATTAAAAAAAGAGCCTGGAGGGTGAGGTCCAGGCTCGGCAAAGGACGAAGGTTGGCGGCGTACTAGGCGCGCCTATCGGCGGTTCGCCGATCGGTAAAAAAGGTCTTGAGCGCGACGGTCTCGACGGCGATGGTGAGGTCCGCCAGCAGCTGGCGTTCTTTAGGAAACCACTCCCGGAGCGCGGCGAGGAGCTCCTGGTTGGAGCGGACGGTGAGTTGGTCGCGCAGGAGCGCGAGCGTGAGCTTCCGGTCAGCGATGCCGGCGTCGGGGTTGATGACCACCAGCATCCGCTCACGGGCGACACGACGGTTGCCCTGGTCAAGGACGCGAAGGCTTTGGCTACTATCTTCGACACTGGTACACATGGGAACACTCCTCCTTCAACGGGTTGCGACACTCTGCCGCGGTTGGTAGGGACGGGACGACGACTCGATCCAACTGCGCTCGATGGCGGCGCGCAGCAGACGCCGCTGGACTTCCAACTTGGCTCGCTTGCCGGGCGAAAGGTCAGGCCGCGAAAGCCGGCGGTTGATGCCTGCCAGGTTCTCCTGACGGGCGCGGCCGCGCAGGGCGGTCGGGGTGGGTTCGGACGTGGTACACATCGGCACCTCCTGTGGGTTGATTGTCAAAGGCCGAACGGGCCTCATGGGGCGGTGTCCACAACAAAAAAACTAGCTTCCACCGCGGAAAGCTAGCTTGAGGGGTTCGAGGGTATGGCCTGCGCAACGAAACCTAGCTAGCCTTCCGGGCCAGCTCGCAACACATCAGAAAGTGAGAACGGATCGTGCGCATAGCGGCACGATAGCATACCGATAATTTCCGTCAAGGAAACCTATTGATGGCGATAAAAAGAGCGCCCTAGGGATAAGCCAGGGCGCGAGAACAAGGAGCAGGGAGAGGGAGTCTGAACGCCGATCGTTCAGCGGAACATATAGCCGCCACGCGTATCCAGCGAGGGCAGCGGCTCGCACAGCGGAGCGGGCGGCTCCAGGCGTTTGAGCTCGGCGCGGTAACGCCGGATGGTGGCAGGAAGCTTTTCCAGCCGTAGTTTGCGCCGCTCCAGGCGGTCGGGCGCGGAGCTCGCTTTCGTGATGCGGCGCCGCAGCATCACCTGTTCGTACTCCAGATCATGAACGACGTTCCGGACATGGGCGAGCCGCAATTCTTGGACGTTGACAGACATCGGGAACCTCCTCTCGGTTCGGGTTGCGGGTTGTGAAATGTGCGGTAATGAAAACCGGCCGGGGCGTTGGCTCCGGCCGGTGGACGTCGAGGGGAATGCTATACGGGCAACGAAAAATCCACCAGCCAGAGGAACGGCGGGCGCTTCGGGGTGTTCTTCAACTGGCGGTAGGCCATAGCAAACGCAGTGTACTCCCCCGCCCCGCCGGCAGTCAAGACGTAAAAAAACACCCCGTGGTAGAACGCGGGGTGTCACAAAGGGCGGGTGGAAGGTACGGGACGGTCAGCGGATACCGTTAGTATTGGCCAGGTTGATGGCCTGGGCCGCGGCTTTGATGGCCGCGCGGACTTGGTTGGTATCCACGCCGGCGGTGATGAACCGGGTGCCGGACTCGGAGTATTCCCAGGTGATGACCGCCTGGGTCAGCGCGGCCGAGGGATCCGTCGGGGACGACGGCGTGGGGGGAATGACGACTTCGTAGTCGACCAGGGTGGGCAGCCGCAGCTGCTGTGGTGCGGAAAGGCCGCGGACGGCCTGGATGAAGGCGTTGAACTCGCCGTCGCCCTTGCCCGCCACGTCGTGCACCGCACCGCGGAAGCGGACCTGGCCGCGGAACGAGGCACCGTCCATACCTTCCCAGCCGGCGCGGCCCGTTTCCAGCAGCACTTCGAAGACCACCAGGTCCGGCCGGCCGAGCAGTTCAGCTGCCAACAGCTGCAGATCGCCGACGGTCACCCACGGCTTGGACTCGCTCAGCGCGAGCACCCGCTGGTGGAGCTCGGTCACCTGCGCGTCATCCAGCTGCAAGCCCAGCTGCCGGCAATTGGAACGGACCGACGCCTTGCCGGAGAGCTTGCCCAAGGTATGGGTGAGGTGCGCCCCGTAGGCCTCGGGGCGCCGCGCGTCGGGAACGTAGAGCTCCCCTTTGGCGTCGCCGTCGGCGTGGATGCCGGCGGTGTTGTGGAAAACGTCGCGGCCGACGATGGGGGCGTTGGGCGGGAGCCGGCGGCGGGAAAAGACGGACACCATCTCCGACAGCTCGCGCAGAACGCTCCGCGGGACGCCGACGTTCCGGCCATACAGCCGCAGCGCCTCCACGACCTCGTGCAGGCAGGCGTTCCCCGCCCGCTCCCCGAGCCCGTTGACCGTGACGTCCACGGTATCCGCGCCGCCGCGTACCGCCGCCAGACAGTTGGCGGTGGCGAGGCCGAAGTCGTTGTGGCCATGGAAGGAGACGGGTAGCTTCGTGCGGGCCCAGGTGCGGACATTGCGGATGCCATCGAAGACCTGGCTTGGCCGCAGCACCCCGAGGGTGTCGCACAGGATGATGCGCCCAACATTGGGCTGCCGGTCGAGGAGGGAGGCGACCATCTCGCGGACGTACGGATCGGGCACCTGGCGGCCCTTCTCGCCGGGGACCGTCGCCAGCATCCCCTGCGACCAGTCCTCCAGGTAGAGCTGCACGGTCAGGCCGCGCTCGCGGGCGTAGGCGGCCACGCGCTTGATGTCGTCCCAGTGCTGCTGGGGTTCGCGCTTGAGGTGCTCGACGCAGTGGCGCCGCGACCCCTTGCCCAGCAGGTTGACTATGCTCCCAGCGCCGCCATGTTCCACGATCCAGTCGATCGAGCGCTCGTTGATGAAGCCGAGCGCTTCGATGCGGCCGAGGTGGCCGTTGGCCTTCGCCCAGGCGGCGATGCGCGCGAACGGCTCCTCGTCGCCGCGGACGGTGGCCGAGGCCACTTCCAGACGGTCGACGCCCGCGTTCAGCAGGGCAATCCCCAGCTGGAGTTTCTGGTCGGATGTGAAACGTCCACCCGGGCACTGCTCGCCGTCGCGCAGCGTCGTATCCTTGATCAAGACCTGTTGCGTGCTCATCGGTACGCGTTCCTTTCTGTTGCGGTCCTCGAGGAGAACCAAAACCCGAATTTTTTGTCAACGTCCTAAAGTACGCCAAGGTACGAAAAGGTACCAACCCGCCTCGCTGGCGGTCTCCAGCCCTTTCTGCGAAAGAGCTGGATCCCTTGTCCCCCTTCGGGTGATCCCCCGTAGGGGGACTGCGGCGGTGGGAAACCAAAAAGCCTTCCGGAGTGGAAGGCTTTCGTTGATGCTGAACTGGCGTTGAGCGGCTACGAAAACATTCCACCCGAAGGCTGGATAATAATTGCCGCGATCGCGATGGTGGAATGTCGGAATGTCATACTGGTTTCCCTACCCTAGCAGACGGAAAGTAAGCGTGTCAACCCATCAAACCCATATTGAAGTGGGGGGGGGGGCGTACAACCTCCCTTGTCCGACCTACCTATGCAGGGGTAGAAGAATGGTTCTTTTTTGAAAGGATTTACCATGCTTTCAGCCATTTTTGTTGTTTCGGTTGTATTTTGCGCGGGCGGCCCTGACCCGGATGAGAAGTTCATTCGCGGCGATGCGAACATGAATCAAGGGGTCAATATTGCCGATGTTATCGTTATCTGCCATTACATTATGGCGTGGAGTGGCCACAATGAAGTGATGTGTCCTGATTCGGCTGATGCCGATAACGACGGGTTCATTACCTTCCTGGACATTTGGTACCTTATTAATTTCCTTTTCAATGGGAGAGAGTAGCCTCCTGCGCCATACCCCGAACGCGGTTTGGACAAGAGAGCAGACTTTTCAAGTTTGCTCTCTTCGTTTGTAAAAATTTACCGTTCATTAAAAAAATGATATGTTTAGAACAAATAGTGGATAATATTATGCCACAAATTTTTAATGTAAAAATCAGAACCCTGTCTTCAGCCCGCGTCACCATTGCCGCGTCTTTGATGTTCACTGTTTCCGCCACGGCCATGTTTTTGACATGGGGGATGATAGCGGTAATAGCCCTTCAATCAATAAATAAAAATGAAGGGGGTCAGAGGGCCGTTGAAAAAATTGTATGTGGTGAAAAAAAACATTTATTTTTGAAACCAATGCAAGAATTTTCTGAATCCAAAAAGTCAGCTCTTCAAAAATCAATGGATGAAATCGGGAATCAGGCGCGCGTGAAGAAGGCTATAAAAATGAACATTAATATTGACGCGGAGGAAAAAAGTTTTATTCAATTGAAAAAAGACTTCAATGAGTATAAGAATAATTTTACGGAATTGGCAAGGCAGTATCCGAAGGAGGCGCTGAATTTCATTCCAAGTCAGGAGGTCTATGAAGAATTTTTGGGAGCGACATCGGGGTGCTTGCCTGAAGCTATAGAGAGCGGTGGTGGTGTTGAAATTTTTCACGGCGACGATTTTAAGAACGCCAAAAGCATAACCGAATATTATATAAACACTGATTCAGGCGAGAAATATATTGCGTATTTTTCTCATATTTCAGAATATTTGGAATCGGGAACAAGAATTTCATTTCAAGGTTTCAAAATTGGTAAAGAGCTTCTTGTCCATACTATGGAAGTTTTGGGCCGGCCAGGAAATCCGCCCGTTTCGGGCCCGCAGAATACCGCGGTGTTACTTTTAAATGTAACGCAAACCAGCGACTATTTCGACGATACGTATCTTGAAGTTAGAAGCACAAAAGAGGTGGCGTATGAAACGGTGTTCGACTACCTTCGCGGTTTCTATACAGAAAATTCTTATGGGCAAATGGATGTGGCTGGAAAACAGGGTGTCGCCGGGAGCCAAAATGACATTTACGGACCTTACACAATTGAACAGCCGGTCAGCTTTTTTTGCAGCGGTACAAATATCCCCTGTAATCCGATCAGTGATTTACCGTGCACCACGTTACCCAATGTACCTTTATGTGGTGATTACTTCGATGATAGAGAAACGATGAAAAGTGCTTTGGCCGCTGCTCAAACAGTTGATTTTTCCCAGTACGAAAGAGTAGTGCTGGTACTGCCGGTTGGCACGATAAGCAGTATGGGTTCGGCAACTATAGGACGGATAAACGTGGAGGTCAACGGGAATCTCTTACCCCTGTCGTTTGCATGGATTGAGGGTCAAACCTTTTTTGGGATTACGCACGAATACGGTCATAATTTGGGCTGGAGCCACGCAAACCTTTGGAACTGTCCACTTTCAGAAAAAAATATGGATGGGTGTGCTTGGGAATATTATGATTATTATGACATCATGGGCTATCCCGATATCTCGCAAAGCAATGCCATTAATAAAGAATTGTTCGGATGGCTGCCTTCGCAAGATACCGTGCACAAAATCCGCCGTGTTCCCCAAGAATTTGAAACGGTTCATAATAAAACGTATACGCTGAAGCCTTTGGGAGACCCGTCTGGCGGGATTGAAGCATTGAAAATTTATCGCGGGCAAGGTTTGCAATTTCCCTATTTGTATATTGAATACCGAAAACCCACGGGCTTGGACGGAGAATTGGATACATTTTTAAAACAGCACAAAATAACGTCTGATGTATTCCAGGGAGCAACCATTCACACTACTAATCCTGAAGGCAATCCTGGAGGCAACGATCCGTTTTCTTCTCTTTTGATTGACGGAATGGCAACAGAGAATGAAACATATGCAACCAAAGCCCTGCCCTATGGTGAGAGTTTTTTTGATAAAGAAAGCTGCATTAATATTACCGCAGGAAGTCCAAATGAAAACGGACTCCCGATAATCATTGACCTGGGCCCAAGGTCGGATTATGAAAGGCCGGTGGGCACCAGAATTAATCAGGTGGGTTTCAATAGCTGTGTGGCCGAGTACGAGGTGACAGCCGAAGATGAGAGCGGTATTTCAAAAGTTGAATTTTATATTGCACCGACAACTTTTGCCGAACCCACATTTTTAAGCGAAGACACGAGCGCTCCATTCACTTTTTCCCTAAATACCATTGATTATAATCAGCCATATATTACCGCAAGGGTATATGATAACGCGCTTCAATCGTGCGGCGGCACTGCAAACAATTTTTCCCAATATAATGATTTCCCAATCATTGCTCCCTGTGGAAACGGAATGAAATTGGATATTCTTTCTCCAAAAATGAATGAAGCGGTTCCGAGTCCTGTAGTTTTTAATATTCACGCATACTCATCCTCGGGTATTTCTAACTTTGATATTTTTGATGATAATATACGAATTGCCCGCAAAACATATGATGATCAAGCGCCAAGAGAGACAGACTTCCGTTTTGTGATTGATGGATTAGAATACGGGTTGCATAAAGGGAAAATTTTATTGACTTCAGCTGACCCCTCTATTTCTCCTCTTGTTTATCCTATAACTTATTCTGTTCGAGCATCCGAGTGTTCGGATGGTAGAGATAATGATTTTGATGGATATATTGATTACGTAAATAATTCTCCTTCTAGAGATAATGGTTGCGGAAACGCCGGTGATGATAGTGAGGAAACACCCTTTTTGCGCTCCGATGTTAATGATACTGGAAGCGTAAATATCACTGACGCCATCATCATTTTGCAATATCTTTTTTTAAGCAATCCAGAAACTCTTTTTTGCGAAGATGCGGCAGATGTTGATGACAATGGGTTTGTAAATGTAACGGACGCTATCTATCTTTTACGATATCTTTACAAAGGGGATAATCCGGAACCACCGGCGCCGTTTTCTTCGTGCGGAGGCGACCCTATTCTTGATAATATTGGATGTCGTGGTTTTTCATCATGTAGGATGCCGTAATACAATATTTCAATTATATTTTTAAAACACAGCTTTGAGTGAAGCTGTGTTTTATGAAGCCGCGCAACCTCCCTTGTCCGACCTACCTATGCAGGAGCCAGCATTTTAACGCCTGTTCTTTGTTCCATGTTCCAAATTCCAGGTTTCAAGTTTTCCCCCTTCGGGGGATTACCCGTAGGGTGACACGACGCCTACCCGAACATCACCTGCTCGTCGCTGCGGGTGTAGTCGTGGATGTCGGCCTTGTGGAACCACAGCTCTTTCTCGTACTTGGCCTCCTCGGCGTTGCCGGAGGCGTGTACGAGGTTGCGCACCGCGCGCTTCTTGGCGTTGGCCAGCGCCGGGGAATCCACCGAGTAATCGCCGCGAATGGTGCCGGGCTGGGCGAACGTTGGCAGCGTATTGCCAACGGCCATCCGCACGTTATCAACGGCGTGCAAACCCTCAAGTAAGATCGCAACCACGGGACCGGACGTGATGAGGTCAATATTCCAACGATTAACCATGCGGCCCAGCTCCAAAGGGTCCATCGTGCCCAGCTCCTCTTTCGGGTCGCGGCCGTACTTGGCGTAGGTATCCAGCGTTTTTTTTCCGATGCCTTCCAACAGCGCCGTGCGGCTCTCTGGATAGTGCTTCTGGGCCATCTCCTTGGGCACCGATACCAGCTTCAGCGCGACGATCTTGAGCCCCATGCGCTCAAAGCGCGTGAGGATCTCGCCAATGAGCCCGCGCTGCACGCCGTCCGGTTTCACGAGCACGACGGTCTGTTCTTTGCGGAGGTCCATAGAAGAAAATTATTTGCCGCCAAGGATGGCGCGCACTTTTTCCACCACTTCGCCCGGAGTCAGATTCGCTTTGACCAGGTAATCGGCCGCGCCGAGAGCCTTCCCTTTCTGCATGTCCGCATCCTGCCCGAGATTGGTCAAGAGCAGCACCGGGATATGCTTGGTCTTGGCGTCGGCTTTCAGCTCCTTGAGCACCGCAAAACCGTCCATGCCGGGAAGGATGACATCCAGCAGCACGATGCGGGGCAGCTCTTTCTTCGCCAGTTCCAGACCCTGCCCGCCGTTGGTCGCGACTTTGAGGTCGAACCCCTCCTGGTTGAACTTGACGCTGTACATCTCCACCAGCGTCGTGTCGTCTTCAACTAAAACAATCTTCACGGATTCTTTGGGTGAAGCCATACGTAAGTACCGTAGCAGGAATGTAGGGTGAAATCAACCCTTCGACTTTCCGACCTGAAAGCCGGAGTAGCTCAGGGTTGATACTGAGCGGCGCCCTTTCCGGTGACTTGTAGAGCGGAATTTTTCCTTTGACCGCCTCAGGATAGCGAGCGCAGCGAATCAGACGCCGTCGAATGTATCAAGGCGTTAGTATCCCCGAATGGGCGCTGTGGACGCGCCACGCATACCCCCGCGTGGTCGCGGTGATGTCGCCGTCCTCCTGGGTGGTCAGCACGAGCGCGGGAATTCGCTCCAGGGCCCGGAGCACCCGGCGCGAAGGATGGCCATACGAGTTCTCACCCACCGAAATGACGGCAACGGCGGGCTTAATTTTCCCCAGTATTTCAAGATTGAGCGCGTCCGATGAACCGTGATGAGCGACTTTCAACAGATCGCTTGCCAGCCATGCCGCGGGCAGCGCATTTTGGGCGGCGGCTTCCAGGTCGCCGGTGAGGAGCACCTCGGCATCCGCATAGACCAGCTGTAGCACTACAGAGGCGTCGTTGGGGTTGGCGCTGGCGGGGTTACCGGCCGGCGGGTACAGGACGCGCAGCTCCAGCCTGGGCTCCAGTTGTTGGACCGCGCCGCCGCGCGCAATGAGCAGCGGGATATGCTGCCGCGCAAGTTCTGCTTCCAGCGCGCGATACTCCGGAGTGGCGGCCGAATCCTCGGACGCCAGCACCTGCTTGATACGGTAGCGGCGCGCCAGTTCTACGAGCCCGACGAGGTGGTCGGCGTGCGGGTGCGTCAGGACGACCAGTTCAATGGTCCGGTCCCAGAGGGGCAAGACCGGGCCGAGTTTATGCAGCAGACTGCCGTCCGGCCCCCCATCCACCACGATATGTCCGCCCGCGGGGGTGGTCACCAGTATCGCGTCGCCCTGGCCGATATCAAAAAAACGCACCTGCAGCATGCCGCGTCCCAACATCGGCGCCAGCACCCAGCCGGCCAGCGCCAGGGCCGCACCGACCCCGGTCATCCAGGCAACGGCATTGCGCCAAACTTCACGCCGGGAGGACATAGCGTTCTTTCTCCTGCAGCCAGCGTCGCAGCCATCGGACACCCAGCGCCAGCGCGAAGTAACTGGGTACCAGCAGCAACCGTGGCAACGATAACGTTACCTGGGCGAACGGCAGGCGGGAAAACCACAGCGCCAACGCGGTCAGATAGGCCAGCGGCGCGTGCGTCGGCAGCCACAGCGCCCAGCCCAGGCTCCCGGCCCAGGGAGCAACCAGCAATCCGAACAATCCCGCCACCATCGCGACGGCGGAGACCGGAAAGACGAGGATATTGGCGAGCAAACTGATGACGGACAAGCGCTGGAACTGCGCGGCGATCAGCGGGAGCGTGAAAATATTTGCCGCCACCGTCATTGCCAGGGCTGTTCGCAGACCGAAGAATTCGGGTACGCGGGAAAACGCGCGCTCCAGCAGCGGCGAAAGCGTGAGCAATCCCGCCACGGCCGCGAACGACAACTGGAAACCGACGTCGTCGCGCAAGATCCGGGGATTGACCGCGACCATCGCGACTGCCGCATACAGCAACAGGCGCATCCCCGGCGCGCGCCGCCCCAGGTGGTAGGAAAACAGCGCCAGCCACCCCATCACGCCGGCGCGCACCGCCGAGGCGGGCAGCCCGATGAGCGCCAGGTACGCGACCAGCAAGGCCGTCAGCAAATAGAATGCGCGGCGGCGGTGGATGCCAAAATACGGCAGCACGGCGGAAACCAGCGAGATGAGCAGCGCGATCTGCGCGCCAGAGATGGCCACCAGGTGCGTCAACCCGGTGACGTTGAACGCGGTAACGAGCTCGGGCGGCAACCCCTGGCGGCTGCCCAAGAGCATCGCTGAAAAAATGCTCGCCGACGGCTCGGGCAGACCGTGGTTGATCACGCGTTGAGCGCGGGATTTGACAGCCAGCAGAGCCGCGTAAGCCGGATTTCCCTGTCCTTGCGCGACCAGTTCGACCGCCGGATAGTAGCTGACGGCAAAAATGCCCGACCGCGCCAAGTACCGGTCATACGCGAAATCGTCGAACGGTTCGGGCGGCTTGACCGCACCGGTTACCCGCAACACGTCGCCGTAGCGGTACTCCGGATACAGGCGGACGGTCGCCAGCATGCGCCCTTGCAGCGGATTTCCCTTTTGGTCGAGCAGCCGGCCCAGCGTCAGCTTGGTGTTGCCCAAGCGGACATCCGGCTCGGCCACCACGGTGCCGGTCACCGCGACCTCTCCGCCCTGGATATTCCCGATGAACGACGGGCCCCGCGCCGGCAGCGACGCCTGATACCGCCAGACGCCCGCGCACAGCGCGATGACCAGCAGGAAGGCGATGCGGACCGTGCGATTGTTCCACCACCACGCGGACAATACCATCGCGGCCAACGCCAGCACGAAATAACGGAACGGGCCGGGGGTTGCCGCCGGAGCTAAAAACACGCCGCACAAAAAACCGACGCCGACGGCCAGGGCCGAATCGAGCGTTTTGAGCCGAAAAACGAGCGCGGCGATACGGCGAACGGCGCTGCTTTGCGCGTGATTACCCTGCTCCATCGCCAATCTGGAAAACTTCGAAAAACAGCCCCGAACAACGCGGGGCTGTCGTCATGTTCCTTTTTCAATGCACCCCTAGGTTCCCACCTGCCAGGACGAAAGATATTTCTTCTGCTTGGGCGTGAGCGTATCAATGCCGACCCCCATGGTCTTGAGTTTCAGAACGGCGATCCACTCCTCCAGCTGCTGCGGCACGGGGTGGACCTGCGGGGATAATTTCCCCTGCTGCTGCACCACGTACTCGGTCGCCAGCGCCTGGGTGGCAAACGACATATCCATCACGGACGCCGGGTGCCCGGTGGCGGCGGCCAGGTTCACCAGTCGCCCCTCCGCGATGACAAAGATTTTCCGCCCATCCTTGAGCCGATATTCGTCCACGAACTGCCGCACGCCGCGGCGGACGGTTTTGGCGAGCTTGGCCAGGTCCTTGAGGTTTATTTCCACGTCGAAATGCCCGGAGTTGCAGACGATCGCGCCGTCCTTCATCGCGACGAAGTGTTCGCGCCGCAGGACGTCAATGTCGCCCGTCAGCGTGCAGAACACGTCGCCGTGGCGCACGGCCTGCTGCATCGGCATGACGCGAAAACCGTCCATCACGGCTTCAATGGCCTTAATGGGGTCCACCTCGGTCACAATGACATTCGCCCCCATGCCGCGCGCACGCATGGCAAATCCCTTGCCGCACCAGCCATAGCCGGCGGCGACCACCGTGCGCCCCGCCAGCAGCACGTCGGTCGCGCGGATGATACCGTCCACCGTGGACTGGCCGGTGCCGTAGCGGTTATCAAACAGGTGTTTGGTCTGCGCGTCGTTGACCGCGATGATGGGGATCTTCAACCGCCCCGCCTTTTCCAGGGCTTTGAGCCGGATGACGCCGGTAGTGGTTTCCTCCATTGAACCCAGCACCGTTTTGGCTTGAGCGCGGCGCGCTTTGTGCAGCAGCGTAATGAGGTCGGCACCGTCATCCATGGTGACCTGGGGCTTGGTATCCAGCACCGCGTTGAGGTGGCGGTAGTAGGTCGGGGTCTGCTCGCCTTTGATGGCGAAGGTGGGGATGTCGTAGTGCGCAACCAAGCTGGCGGCCACGTCATCCTGGGTGGACAACGGGTTGGACGCGCACAGCGTGACGCTGGCGCCCCCCGCCTTGAGGGTGCGCATCAGGTTAGCGGTTTCGGTCGTAACGTGCAGGCACGCGCCGATGCGGATGCCCGCCAATGGCTGGTCGCTGGCAAACCGGCGGCGGATCTCGCTGAGCACCGGCATGTCGCGGTCTGCCCACTCGATGCGTTTCTTCCCTTGGGCGGCCAACGCCGGATCCTTGATGTGGTGTTTCATAGTTGCATGGAGCCCGAACTTAGGAACAATCCGGCTCCGATTTGTTCCAGGTTCTAAGTTTTAGATTCGGCAACCGCGGTTTTTAATAGTTCCGCCAATGCTTCGGGTTTGCCCTGGCAGGCCGCGATCTGCTCGCGGGTGCAGACTAAAACATTATTCCCGTCCTCCCGCAGCCCCACCACGGCCGGCAGCACGGCATGGCTGCGGTGCAGAAAATCCTCCAATGGCGCGGGAATCTGGTCGCGGAAATAATGTTCCACCGGCACCGACAACTGCTCCGACACCGTCTGCCAACTCAAGCGCATATCGCCCATCACGTCGTGGGTGACCTGCAGCAGCGGCTCCGGAGCACGCCCGAACGCCTTGCGCAGCTCGCTGTACATCCCGGTCATTCGGCCGGACTCAGCGTAATAGAGCAGATAGAATTTACGCATTGACAAAAGAAAAAGGCATCTGCCTCCCCTCTACACACCACAGCATGACAAAAAAAGACGAGTCCCGCAAGCATTAATCGGGCACGGAGCTGCGAAACGCGTGCCGATAGCGCGCCGCGATCTCGCGCCACGTGAACCGATGGGTCTGGGTGCCATCGCGTTCCACAGTATATGCAGCAACCGTTGCCGCCAAACGCCCGGCCGCGCTCCAGGGCCAACCCCGAAGCCAGCCCCAGAGCAACCCGGCTCGATAGGCATCGCCGGCGCCGGTCGGGTCGGCCACGCGCTTCGGCTTTGCTGGTGGTATGCGCCAGCGCGTATTCCCCTGCCGGATAACAGAACCCTTCGGACCAAAGGTTGTCACTACCACGGGTACGCGAGCAGAAACCTGAGCCGCCGTCCAGCCGGTCTTGCGCATGACCAGGGCGAACTCGTAATCGTTGGAAACCAGGCCGTACGCACCCCGCAAGGCCTGGCGCAGTTGGGTCGGGGAAAGGCTGGTGAGCTGCTGGCCGGGGTCAAACCAGTAGCGCAGCTGCGCGCGACGGTACGCGGCCGGTAGCGCAACCATGTCGCTCACATTGCCGGGAGCAACAATGGCGCCCGCGGCTTGGGAGAGCAGGCTCCGCGAAGGGAGTAGACCCCGCGCGCTCATGGCGCCGATGTGGAATCCCGTGATCTGGTTATCGTCGTTGTCGGTAATGATATACGCAGCGGCGGTCCTCTGGTGCGCGATCTGGCGTATGCCGGCGACCCCGACCCCCCGACCCTGTAGCCACGTCCGGTAGTCGGAAAAATCTTTGCCTACGGCAGCAATGACCTCGGGATGCAGTCCGAGAAGCGCGAGCGAGTACGCGATATTCCCCGCCGTGCCGCCGAAGTGCTCCTGCAAGTCGGGCACCGCGAACGACAGGTTCAACAAATGGATCTTTTGCGGCACGATGTGGTCGCGAAAACGGCCGGGGAAATTCATGATCCGGTCGTACGCCATTGACCCGGATACCAGCAGTCTCGGTTGCTTGCGCAAAGCCATACAAACTTCTTAATACCACCGCTAAATTATCCACCGCCAAAATGGCGCACTATACCTATATTATTGTATCATACAGGAGATACGATCTCCCTTGCGGTAGCGTCGCAACAGCCTTTGGGAAAGGGAGTACATACTTCATACGGAGCTTCTTCTGGCCAAAAAAACCTCCATCCAAATCGGGACCAGGGTAACGATCGCGGCCTCAGTGATGCTGGCGGTCGGTACGGTTGCGTCCAGCCTGGGAATCGGGCTGTTCGCGGCTTTTCCTGCACTCCAACTGGCGCAACGGCAGATGGTCCGTATGGCCGGCATAGAGACGGCGCCGATACTGATCAAAGAGATACCCGGCATAGGACTCCTCAACCCGTACACCTACGAAGACGAAGATGGTGGCTGGGATGGTGAAGCCATGGATGTTCAGCTTACCCCGGACGGCGGGTTCATCATCGCCGGCAGCATTGAGAAGGACCCGGCGAAAAATACCCCCCAGCCGTATCTGCTCAAGATCTACGGCAGCAACCGCCCGACGCCCGACGCTCTCCTGAACAAGGAATGGTCGATCGTGGTCCCCGCCGATGGCGCGGCGCGGTCGGTGATGCCGGTGTTCAATAAAAAAGACCCGGCGACGCGAACCTTGGAATCGTACGTTATCGCCGGCCACATCACGAACGGGACGAGTTTGGACGGGTTTGCTGCCCAATACGGCATCAACGGGAACCCGACCCCGCGTTGGACAAAAACGTACGGCCTGGCCACCGACGCCGATACGGTGCAGAGTATCCAGCAGGTGTTCAACGACGCCGGCGAGAAGAACGGATTTGTCCTCACCGGCTTCCGTATCGAGATTGCCACCCGTAAAAAGCTGATCCTACTGATCAAGATCGACGACAGCGGCAACCTTGACCCGTCATGGCCCCAAAATCCAAAAAGCATCAGTATCGGCGAGTTTGGAAAAGACGTAGCGTACGCGGTGCGCCAAAGTTTCACCGAAAACGGCGCGCCGAACGGCTACATCCTCGCCGGCCAGACCGCGAAAACTGCCGCCAATCTTGAAGCGCTGGCGCTCAAACTCACCGAGCGCGGCGAACTGGACACGACCGCCTGGCCCGCAGAAGGCGGAAATCCTGCCGGTATCCGGCTCTTCGGCGGCGAACGCGAGGAAAGCTTCAACGACGTCGAGCTCAAGTACGACGCTCTGGGCAGAGCGGTTGGCTACATCTTCGGCGGGTTCAGCAAATCATTCAATGCGTTGCGGCCAGGTGATGCGTCGCCGTACCTGGTCGTCCTCGACCGCCGCGGCGCGACCCTGCTGCAGAAGGTGGAGTCCATGACGGTATCACCGACCTATGCGGTGGAGCAGACCTTCAACGCCCTCCACCAGCCCAACGGCTACATTCTGGCCGGCAAATATAATTTCGGCATTCCTTCGTTCGATACCTACGGCCTGCGGATGGACACCGCCGGCGCGTACCACTGGCGCATCATGTCCAGCGGCATGGATGTCGATATCGCCAACGCCATCAAGCAGACGCCCGACGGCGGCTTCATCATGGTCGGCAAAACCTACTCCCGCACCTACATCGAAGTTCCCGATCCGAAACCGTCCAACTTGTACGTGGAGCTCTACGGCCCGGAGCCGGTACCGCCGGCCCCCGAATTGCCGGACAGCGCCAACCTGCCGTTCCGCCGTGGGGACGCGAATATCAGCAGCGGGGTCGATCTCGCCGACGCGGTGTTCACCCTGGCGGGACTATTTCTGGGTGGGCCGCAACCGGCCTGCGAAGATGCTGCGGACTCCAACGACTCGGGCAACCTGGATCTTGCCGACCCGGTCTTTACCCTGAGCTACCTCTTCCTCGGCACCGGCGAATTGCCGCCCGCACCCGGACCCGTTACCAAGGGCCCGGACCCGACCGAGGACCCGTTAACCTGCGGCCAATACCCCTAAAGCAAAGGACGTGAAATGAACGAGTGTAAAAAAAATCGTTCGCACTCCAGGCAGGTGCTGTCTTGCGCGCTGCTGGTTTTTGCGCTCGTTGCGCCGCTGATAGCCCCCGCGCCGGCTCGCGCCATCGTGGACGACGCCAGCCTGCGGGCATTCTGGCCGATGAACGAAACAGCCGGCACGGTGCTGGATGAGACCAAGGCAAACCTCGATATCACCATGACGGCGACCCCGGGAGTTTGGAATTTTCTTCCGGCCAGCGAGGGCGGCGTGCAGATCACCGGTAACCCCGATGCGGTCGGCGCGACTATCCCGGCAACCAACCTCATCAACGCCATTGTCGGCAGCAACGCGTTCACCGTAGATATCTGGTTCGTACCGGCCGATACCAGCACCCTGTACGAGCAAAATATCATGACCATCGGTTCCTGCGGTGCTATCCCGCTGTGCACCTCGTTCCTCGCTACGGGAGAGATTTTATCCAACTTCTACCTCCGCCAACGGGGAACGGCGCTGACCCTTGGCCGCCGCACTGCCGGCAGTTCGTTGGCGCCAATGCCGATCGCCACCATCACCGACAGTTTAATTCCCGGCACCCGCTACTACCTGGCTTATGCAGAAAGCGTGGGTGGCGGTGTTCGAAGTTACACCATCCGTTTTGGCGGGATCAGCTCCGGCTCCGGAGGCCTAAGCGGAGATTTCTCAAATTGGGATAACAATCACTTTGTCAACCTGGCGCCGCAAACCAACAAGATCTACAACCCTCCGCGCTGGAAGGGAAAAATTTTGCAGCTGGCCATCTACGACCGCGAGCTGAACCTGACCGACATCACGGAAAACTACGACCTCGGCAACGGCTGGAACCCTTGCGTGGACGGCGACAGCGACGGCTACGGCAACCCGGGCAACGCCGCCTGCGCCAACGGCGCGGCGGTGGACTGCGACGACAGGCTGAACGGCGCGGACGGCGTCGGCGGCACAGCGGATGACGGTGCCAACATCAACCCCGGCGCGACCGAACGGTGCGATCTCCTCAATAACGACTGCAACGCTGGCACGACGGATGGGTCTGGCGACGCAGGGGTTGGCGTTGCCTGCGACGGCACGGACACCGATTTGTGTTCCACCGGCGACGGGGATACGACCATCTGCTCGGCGGGGGCCATCAGCTGCGGCAACCAGACGGCCGACAACGACGTTGACCTCTGTAACGGCACCAATAACACCACCACCGACGACTGCAACGCCGGCACCGCCGACGGCGCGGGCGAAACGACCCTCGGCAACGCCTGCGACGGGACCGACACCGACCTGTGCAACGAGGGCACCATTGCCTGCACCGCGGGGGCGCTTTCC
>VMFR01000007.1 GCA_007376135.1 Parcubacteria group bacterium Gr01-1014_31
CCAGTGATTCGGCATCAGACAATACGCCAACACCCGCATCGGCGCCACCCGTGATACTTCTTCCAGAATGTCCAGAAATCCTTGGTAATGCGCACCACGGGAAAACAATTTCGAGCGAAAGTTGGCCCGGTTGAGCACGTGGTACACGGTATCGCCCACAGCGACGCGAGATGGTCTGCCCATACCCCCAGAGTACCACGGCTTCGGCGGTTAGAAAAGGGTACCTGACACCGTTCCGCTCTTGCCCAACGAATTTTTGGCCGAGCGCGACGAAGTCACGCCCACCCAGAAACTCCGCCGCTCGGTCATCGAGCGCCACTACACCAAAGAGATAGAGAGGCTGTACCAAATTCCTCCCCTTGCGAAGGGGAGGTGAGGAGGGGTATTTGATTTCCCTCTCCCTTAATGGGAGAGGGCTGGGGTGAGGGTGGAGATAAATCCTTCCTAACTCGCCTCTCCCTTAAGGGAGAGGATGTCCGAAAGGACAGGTGAGGGGGGACCACGGCTTGACGTTTCGGTCCGTATTACCTATATTTCCTGATTGGCTGCGCGGGCGAACGCTTGTGGAGTCAATTATTGATGGCTCGTTGACAATACAACAAACAAGAACCGAAAATGCTCTTTTTCGGTTCGCAGATTCCGCCTCGCGCGGAAGAAAGGCGCTCCGATGTTCCGGATGCAGATGTTCTTCGTGGCAGCGTTCGCTGCAATTCCTTCACTCTCTGTCATCGCGCAGGACCAGGTGGTCTACACGACCGATTTCGAAGGCGTCGTCGGCCGCGAGTGGTCTGCCGGGCAGACCTTCAACCACCCTCCAACCGATGCGCGCCTTCTCGGTCTGTTCGGCAACGAAACGGTTAGCCTGTCGCTCGAGAGACTCCCCGAGCATGGCACGGTGACCGTGGAGTTGGAGATGTGGCCGCTGGGTACGTGGGATGGAATCGGTATTCCCGGTCCCGATGTCTGGGAGATAAATGTCGGTTCGGGGCACACTTTGTTGCGCACGACGTTCAGTACGACAGGAAGTGCGAATAACCGGCAGTCGTACCCTGACGAGTACCCCGGGGGCGATAATCTCGCCGGGACCGGGGCCCTACTCTACGTGAATCATGGCTATGCGCAGTACGCGCTGCGGTTCAGCTTCCCGCACGTCGATTCGGGTATTGTTATCAATTTCCTGGCAAGTGGGTTACAAGTACTTGACGACGAGAGTTGGGCGCTCGCAAAGGTTCGCGTTTTGGTGTCTGGTACACCAGAGCCACCCGACGCTCCCGGTGGTTTTACCGTGCAGCACCCTACGGGCAGTGGCGTCGCCATTCTGAATTGGCAACCGAGCCGATTGTGGGTGGATCGTTACCGTGTCGAGAGACAGGTCGGGTACTGTTCCGAGTGGCTTACGTTACCACCGGAAATATCCTTCAGTTCTTCCACCATCCAAATTGTGGATGTTCCGTTGCCGGAAGCTAGAGATATCTGCTACCGAGTACGAGCCGTCAATTCGGTGGGTGTTTCTTCCCCGACCCCTGAGATTTGCATCCGGGTTGCACCCGTGAGCTACACGCAGATGCAAATCCATGTCCCCGGCACGACTCCGCAAGAAAAAGGATCTTGGGCCGGCTTTTTCCCGTGTGATCCCCACTTCGATTCGAGATATGGTGCCGCCGTGATTGTGCACGGATGGGACCCGCCGATTTTTGGCGGCGACCAGCTCAACAGTTGGATGCTGCAGATGGCTCACCAAATCTCTCTCCGGGTACCTGGTGGGGTTAACATTCTCGCCTGGGATTGGATTACCGAGGCAAGTCAGTTAGAGTCGCTAGTAACTAGTATCGAGCCACAGGCACAGCGCCTTGCGAGCAGTCTTCGGGCGCTATTGCCCGACGGCTATACAGGACCGGTGCATTTCATCGGTCATAGTCTCGGGTCGCGGATTGTCACCACCGGGGCTATCACCTTGGCCCAAGGCGTGACCGTCCCCAACGTTTTTCCTCCGGCCCAAGTAACGCAACTAGATACGCCGGATTGGGTTGGCAGCGGCTTGCTCGATGATGAGGTGCCAGCACTTCGACGGGTGGGGACATACGTAGATTCCTATCACGGGGTTACCAATCTTGGTACCCACTATGTGAATCTATGGGTCAACGTCCCAGGTGCCAGTCATCGGGTTGATTGGTATCGCAATACCATCCTCGTAGGGCGTGATCCACTGCTAAGGCAGGAACCATGGTGTTTTGCCGAGGTACTCTTTGGTACTGTTGGTTTTGGCGCTTCGATATTGGTAACTGACCTTGCACATCCAGATCGGAATCGACCCCTGTCAAGTAGGTGTGAGGCCACTGGTACGCTGCAGTTCTCGGAACTTTCACTGTGTCGAAGGTTGGCCGGTGACGATAGTGGTGTATTTGGGTTTGACAACTACCAAGAGTGTCAAGAGCCGTTCGTCTCGTTTCCGACAACCACGGTCGGTCTCGACCTCGGTAATCTCGAGTGCAGTCTGGGCAACAACTGCGGTAGTACAACCGATATCGGCGAGTACCTCCTTAACCTTCCATCAGGTGGTGGAGGCGGTGGCGGTCAACAGGTACAGGAAGGGGTCTTCGCTCGTTACTCCATCCCGCTCGTAGTCCAACCAACCTGGGACTATGTGAGTTTCGAATACAGCTTCACCGAAGCGGAAGTTCCCGCAACATTTGAGTGTTCAGTTACCACCACCGATGCCTTCCATCCTGTGTTACAGGTACTTTCGGACCTTACCTTAGGTCAGGGTTACCTGAATTCTGGGCTCCGCGACATTCGTCGTCTGCACGGTCAGATGGTGACGTTCCGGTTTGAGCTTTGGTCGCTCCTGCCCGGCTCGACCGTCTATCTGCGTAACTTAACCTTCTGGCAAGACCAGTGGAACGGCAATCAGTCGCCGATTGTCAATGCCGGACCGGACCAGGAGGTGTTCGCAGACATCAATGGCTTCGGCGCCGTTGCGTTGGATGGCGCGGAAACAACCGACCCTGATGGCGATAGGCCGTTGCAGTATTGGTGGATGCTTGAGGATGGGTTGCTCGCCGCCGGGGTTCAACCAACAGTTGACCTGCCGTCAGGCCAATTCTCCATTACTCTCATCGTTCGCGACCCCGCCGGCAACGTCGGTATGGATGAAGTGATGGTCGTAGTCACCGGCGGGATTTCGTTCCGTCGCGGAGACTCCAATACTGACGGCGCAGTTGATATCTCTGATTCCGTCAACACTCTTGGCTACCTCTTTACCGGTGGTGGCCGAGTGGACTGTGCTGACGCCGCGGACGCCAATGACTCTGGTGACTTGGATATCTCCGACCCCATTTTCACGCTCGGTTGGCTCTTTCTTGGTACCACTGACCCCCCGGCCCCTGGGCCGTTCACACCTGGTTCCGACTCGACTCTGGACGGCCTCTACTGCCTTGAGTACTAGAAAGGAGGCAAGCTCTTTCGTGAACCAAAATCCCGACAGTGTAACATTGTCGGGATTTTTTTGTCCCAAAATTTACTGCTCCTGCTGTCGCTTAAGGACTTTGATAGAAGCTTGTAGGTGATGGTAGAGGATGATTACAAAAATAAACAATCCTGAAGTGGTAAGGTCGCCAATGATTTGTGTTTTGCTGCTATGTCTCAAAATATCGTATGCCAGAAAGCCCGTAGGTACTGCGATTAAAATCATAACCAATCTAATATCTCTTGAAAGTTTATTATAAAAAATTATTAAACCTCCAATAAGTGCCGCCCATGCCCCAATAATTGGCATGCCATAATAGCTTGCGATATCGTATGCTGCAAAAGATGCTGGCAATATTGTGAGGGCAGCCACCCATCCTAAATTGTTGGTAGGAAGTTTTTTTCTAGAAATTAATGAAAGCCCAGCCATAATTGTCCATATTGAACCCGTCAATATCACCAAGATAAAAACCAAACCGTCAATGGCGAGAAAAATCGCTCCATAACTTCCCTGGATAACCCAGAAGAGGTATATAAGACCAGCGCCGCCATAGATAAATAGGAGAATGGCTGTGCGCAGTACGACTCCTGGTGCGGAGCTTGGGTTCGGCTTTTCCCGTGTCATACAATCCTGAGTTTTTGTCGGGATAAAATAACTATACTAGAAATAGCTGGTAGCCGCAATTAGAGTTATCCGTTCATTTTTTTACTCCGCGTAGATACCCGATCCACGTCGGTTTTTTTGTTTTCCCTTGTCAAAAGCGGTATAATGTTGTGTGGTTGATAACTCGTAATAATGTCGGATGAAGGTATGCAGGATGGTAAGCTCGCGTATTTTTCAGAAGTCGTTCGGCACCTCCGTGAAAACAATTTATATCCTCATATACCAGAAATTTCTGGCCCTTCGACCGCTCCGGAAATTATTATTGGGGGCAAGAAATACCTTTCCTTCTGTTCCAATAACTATTTAGGGTTAGCAAATAATCCTGAAATTAATCTTGCGGTTCAACAGGCGGTTGAGCGTTACGGCGTTGGCTCCGGAAGCACTCGGTTGCTGTCGGGCTCATTGGATATTCAGCAGCAGTTTGAGAAGGAGCTTGCGAATTTTCTACAGGCTAAGGATTCGGTGACTTTTTCTTCTGGTTTCCTCGCCAATACGAGTGTTATACGGTATTTGGGAGATCCTTTCCCCTATTTTCCATTAATTAAAAAAGATAAACCCGGTGCTATTTTTAGTGACCAGTTGAATCATGCCAGTATCGTGGATGCGGTGCGTCTGTCGTACGCGGAACGAGTGATTTATAAGCACCGCGACTATGACGGACTCGAACGGGAGTTGCGCCGTCGCAAGAAAGTTCGCAAGGCGATAATAACTGATGGCGTTTTTAGCATGGATGGCGACTTTGCCGATCTCCCTCGGTTGGCTAAATTAAGTCAGGAGTATGACGCGGTATTGTATGTGGATGACGCTCACGGCGCAGGCGTATTAGGACCGAACGGCGAAGGTACTGCCGCTCACCTTGGTGTCGCGGGGAAAGTAGATTTGGTGATGGCGAGTTTTACGAAGGCATGGGGGAGTATCGGCGGCTACGTCGCCGCGATTTCAAAAGATTTGGCGGATTACATTCGCGTGACCGGACGCGGCTATATTTTTTCAGACCCAATACCGCCGGCTTTTGTTGCTGGGCTGCTCAAGACCCTAGAGATTATCCGCGATGGGCATGGTCTTCGTAAACAGCTAAAAGAGAATGCTACTCGCCTGCGTCAGGGGCTACAGCGTCTAGGGTTGGAGACCATACCGGGCGAAACTGCGATTGTCCCTCTGATGGTACGTTCAGAGAAAAAGGTGATTGAACTTTCCGATGCACTTTACGCGGCGGGGATTTTGGCCCCAGCAATTCGACGACCCGCTGTTGATGTTGGCGCTGAACGGCTGCGCCTAACCCTGACGGCAAGTCATACGAAGCAACACGTTGATAAACTTCTTGAACATTGCGATGTTATCGGAAAGCGGCTTGCCTTGATTTAGTATGGCTTGGGTAATTCTCCTTGCCTTTTTACTGGATATCATCCTGGCCGTTCTCGTTTGGATAAAAGGGCGGAAGAGCATTGTTGACCGGTCATTTATCGCGCTCGTCGCCGCGACATCGGTTTGGGTATTTGTAAACTTTTTATTTCAGATATCTTTTAATACAGTTTTGGTAAGGTCATTTTATGCAACCGGCGCCATGGTTATCTCGGCGTCGGTAATTTTTGTCTACACATTTATTGATCGAAGACTTGATCATAAATTATTATTTAAGTTAATATCGCCAGGGTTGTTATTTTTTGTTTTATCTTTCATTCCTGGCGTTTTGATTTCTCGAGTAGATCGTGTTTTTGAGACTGGCTACAATGCTTTACCTGGAGTCCTATTTCCGCTGTATGCGTTATATTTAATAGCCTATCTGGTTCTGATGGTCTATAAGCTTTTTGACGGCTGGAAACGCGTGAATGTCATTCATCGTTCTCAATTGAAATTCGTGGCCTTCGGTCTTACGAGTTTTGGATTAGTCACTATTCTAGTCAGTTTTTTACTCCCTTTGGTACATATTTGGGAATTTACCTCTCTTGATAGCCCTTCATCGCTATTTTTTACGGGATCAATCGCCTATGCCATTACTCGATACCGTTTCCTGGATGTTCGAGTAATTATTTTCCGATCCTTGGCTTTTGGCGCCATCGTTTTCATCATCACCGGCATTTTCTCAATCATTTCGGCGCTCTTTACCTATCTCTTTGCAGAATTAGCGGGGCTGCAGTCCAACATTTTGTCCGGCGTTATTTTGGCGGTGTTGGTGACGGTCTTTTACAAACCGCTGCGGGACATCATTGAACGCGCGACCAATACTTTCCTGTACAAAAAATCCTACGACCCGGATGTGCTTATCGCGCGGGTCAACCATATTACGTCGTCCACCTTGGATTTCGCCCACCTCCTGCGGTCCATTTCGCACACCCTGACGGAAGCGTTCCATGCGGACAAGCTCGGCGTGGCGCTCGTCAATAAGAAGAGCAAACTGTACATCGCCTACCAGGAGGGGTTTCCACCGGGGGTTGCCGATGCTTTGGCCCACGGCAACGAGCGGGTGATGTTCGAGCAGTTCAAGCGCACGCCCGGCATTTTCGTCATTGAAGAGCGCAAGACCGAATACGAGAACGGCGAAAATCTCCAGCTGTTCGTCAAACCGGAACTGATGCTGGCGATGCACGAGCAGGATCTGGCAGTCATCGTCCCGTTGCGGCTGCAGGACAAGCTTATCGGCGTCGTGGTCATCGGTAACAAGAAGTCCGGCGAGCCGTACAACAGCCAGGACCTGCGGGTGCTGAAGATAGTCTCGGGACAGTTGGCCGTGTCCATTGAGAACGCCCTGCTCTACGAAGAGCAGAAGCATTTTGCCGAGGTTCTCAAGGATGAAGTCCGGAAGGCCACGCAGGAATTGCGGTTCGCCAATGCCGAGTTGCGGCGGTTGGATGCCACCAAATCCGAGTTTATTTCCATCGCCAGCCACCAGCTGCGCACGCCGCTGACCATCATCAAGGGGTTCATTTCGATGATCAATGAGCGGGCGTTCGGCAAGGTGCCGCCGCTCATCGGCAAGCAGCTGGATAAAGTCTATGAGGCCAACGAGCGGCTCATCGGTTTGGTGGAAGACCTGCTTAACATTTCGCGTATTGAATCGGGCCGCCAGGTCTACACTTGGGAGCCGACCGACTGTTATGAACTGGCCGTCGGCGTCGTGGAAAGCCTCAAGCCGCAGGCAGAGAAAAAGAATTTGACCCTGATGCTCGAGAAACCAGCCAAGCCGCTCCCCAAGCCCGTGACCGACAAGGACAAGCTCCATGAGGTAATGCTCAATTTCATTGATAATGCCGTAAAGTACACCGAAGAGGGAAGCATCCATGTTGCGTTGTCGGCACAGCCGGCCGGGTACCTGACATTCTCGGTCAAGGATAGCGGCATGGGGATGAGTAAGGAAACGATCGCCCACCTCTTCCAGAAATTCTCCCGCGGGCGGGGTTCAGCACTCGTGCATACTGAGGGCACGGGCCTGGGCTTGTACGTCGCGAAAAAGATCGTGGATATCCACGAGGGCATGATCGGCGCCGAGTCCAAAGGCGAGGGCAAGGGCAGCGTGTTCTCGTTCTCCATCCCCTTGGCTGGCCCGAAAGTCCGCCCGCAACAGCCGAAGGAGCGCACCCTCAAGATAAAAACTCCCGAGCAACTTGCGGAAGAGGCAAAACGGTAATTCCTCCCTTAAAACAGTTGTTCATTTTGTCGTAGAAAAATTCACCATAGTAGCACATTCGCGCGAATGAGAAAATGTGAAATCGTCGGGAGATGGGTGGCAATGCGTCGGAAAATTGCTACGATGTTTAGTAGTTGACTGGTATGACCGTCGGGGCCTTCAATGTTATTTTTGATACGACCGGGGCGGTATTCCTTTGCCGTCGGCGCGACCGTGATTTGTGGAATCTGCCGGGAGGTCGGGTCGAGCAGGGTGAATCACCATGGGCGGCCGCTGTCCGTGAAGCCAAAGAAGAGGTCGGCTTTGACGCTGAAATCATCCGTTGTTGGGTGTCTATTTCAAACCAAAAGAGGATGACCTGGTGTTCATGTTTTTAAGTAAGGTACCGACGGACGCACGTCCGACGTTGAGCAGCGAGGTGCGGGAGGTTGGGTATTTTACTTCCGGTCAGCTGCCGGAGAATATCAGTCCACGGCAGAAAGCCAGGTTGGTGGACTATTTTGCTGCTGGCGGTTTGTCATTTTTTAAAACTATTTTTCAAGTGCAATAGAAAATTATTTGGTCGTAATGAAAAATCCGGCTTTCCTAGCCGGTTTTTTATTGTTGGTATTACCCTAACGCCGGGGAATGGTATTTGATCTCCGTGAATCGCATTTTGTCCAGTACGGGCGCGAGGCGGTTGAACAGGTTGATAGCCGTGGCGAAATCCCGTTCCAGTTTTTCCAAGGTATTGGCCAAGCCTCCGATGATGACGAGCAATTCCTGGTCGACCAGTTCCACGTCGTACTGGAGCTTGGTGTCCAGCAGGTACGCGAGTACATCCGGGGTGAAAATTTGCAGCGCCTCAATTTCGTACTCTTTCGGCGCCAGCAGCCGGAATTCCTTTTCGAATTCCGACGGGAGGGGAATTTTTACGCCCTTACCCGCACCATCCCAGTTGCTGCGGCTGTCCAGGTAGAGGTGGGGGAAGCGACCGGCAACCTTGAATTCCACCACGGTGTAGTAGTAGGTGTGGCTGTTTTTGCCGCTACCGACGGTGTATTGGTAGGTAAAAAGCCGCAGCGGACGGCCGTTGCGCTCGCCAGCAACCACGTGGCTCATTTTTTTGCTGTGGCCCTGCTGGAAACGGGTCGCGCGTTCCAGCGCCGGGTCGCCACTTTTTTCGTAGCTGAAGCCCAGACGAGCCGCGAACTGTTGCCAGAACTGTTCGCGAATTTTACTCTGGACTATTCCGACGTAGATGAGAATGGCGATCCATGGCAAAAACGCGACAATGCCGATGCCGTCATCATCCCATCGGTTTTGGATACCAAGCCATACCGTCGCGCCGGACCAGGCGATCGCAATAACCAAAATTACCCACCGCCAGCCACCGAGGTGTTCTTTGATATATGCTGCAGTCGCCGTGGTGATGCTGGTGATTTCCTGTGCAGCGGTTGGTGGGGTTTCCATACCGGTATGGTAGCGCATTCTTCTTTCGCCGTACAGTCAACCTAGCCAAAACCGTCCGTCTGTGCTACATATCTATCTACTATTATGGCAACAATCCTGGTTACCGGCGGGGCGGGGTTTATCGGCGCCCATGTGGCGCGCGCATTGCTTTCGCGCGGCGACCGGGTGGTGGTTGTAGATAATTTCAATCCCTACTACGACCCGGCGCTCAAAGAAGCGCGGGTGAAAAGTTTGCTTGCGGAATTCTCGCCGACCGTCGTGCGCGCCGACCTGACCGACCGTTCGGCGATGGAAAAGATCTTTCGCGACCACGGCGTCGACAAGATAGCTCATCTCGCGGCGCAAGCCGGGGTGCGTTACTCGATCTCCAATCCGCGCGTGTACGTGGAGTCCAACGTCTTGGGCACGCTGACGCTGCTGGAAGTTTCCCGCCGGCACGGCAACCCGCCGTTCATTTTCGCCTCTTCCTCGTCGGTGTACGGCGACAATGAGAAGGTTCCCTTCAGCGAAGATGACCGCGTGGAGAAGCCCGTTTCGCTGTACGCGGCCACCAAGCGGACCGTGGAGCTGCTCGCGCTCAACTACCACCGGCTGCACGGCACGGCCTGCACCGGGCTGCGGTTTTTCACCGTTTACGGGCCGTGGGGCCGGCCCGACATGGCGTATTTCAGCTTCACGCAAAAAATGCTTTCCGGCGCGGAAATCGACCTGTACAACCACGGAAAGATGGAACGCGATTTCACCTACATCGATGATATCGTGCGGGGGGTGGTGGCCGCGTTGGACCGGCCGCAGGGTTACGAGCTGATCAATCTCGGCAATCACCATCCGGTACGGCTGGGCGAATTCGTGGCGACGCTGGAAGCCGCGCTCGGCGTCGAGGCAAAGACCAGGATGCTGCCGATGCAGGCGGGGGACGTGCCAAAGACGTTCGCCGACGTTGAAAAAGCCAAGCGGCTGCTCGGATGGGAACCGACGACCAAGCTCGCCGACGGATTGCGGCAGTTTGTCGCGTGGTATCGGCCCTATTTTGGGGTATAAAAAAGAGCCCCGTCGTGCGGGCGGGGCGAAAGGGCGGGTCGGCGGAACGCCGATTCTTTTGCGTCGGCTACGTTGCCGGCTGCGTCAGCTCGTGCCAGCGGCCCTTGGGGCGAATGGCCACAGAACCCTGGCGGCAGAGCGGGCAGTCCTCGGGTACCCAGTCGCTGCAGGAAAGGTCCAGCAGCGAAAAGATGGGTCGGTTCTGCAGGACCGGTTTGCCGGAACGGTTGGCGATGGCGCCCACATACGAAAGCACGGTCGCTCCGCTGGTTTGCAGCGCAGCGATGGTTTGTAGTGTGGAGCCGCCGGTCGTGATGACGTCGTCGGCCGCCAGCACCTTCAAGCTGCTCGGCGCGGGGAACTGCCGTAGCACCAGCGGCGTGTCCTTGCGCATCTCGCGCTCGGCAAAGCCCGCGTTGCACCCGATGTGTTTGGCGAGGGTATAGCTGAGCGCGATGGCATCAATGCCGGTCGCCACGACCCACACGGGCTGTTCCTCGGGGGTGAGTTTGAGGTCGCGCGCCAGGTCACGGGCGATGTTCTCCAACATCCCGGGGTTGTCGATGGCGGCCGATGCGGTGCCGTGCTTGAGGCCGTCGTAGTGGCGCTCGGCCCAGTACCTGACGGAGTGGTCCGCTGCGACCACCGGGCGTCCGGCGGCAACCGTGCCGCCATCGCGGGACACGAGCGCCCCGACTTTCGGCAGTACCAGCGCGCCGCGGGTTTCCAGCAGGGCGACAGTTTCGGCGATGACCGTCGAACCCTCCTTGGTGTGGGAACCGGTGATGACCAGCGCACGCTCGTCGGTTTTGACGTCGAAGCGCTTCAGGGTCAGTGGTCCGCCCACCTCGCGTTCGGTAAAGCCGAAGCGGCAGATGAAGGCGGTGGCCAGTTCCAGGGCGAGCGGAATGCTGCCGTAGGCGGTGCCAAAGACCCGCTCAGGACGCTGCTGGCCGTCGGCACGGGCCGCAATATCGCGGCAAACCTCCGCGAGGAGCGCGGGGTCTTGAATGATGCGGCTGCAGTTGAAGAAAGCATCGGAGTGCCGGCCCGAGGTGAGCTCGGCGTGCGGCCGCGCGGGGTTGCCGTCGTGCCGCCACAGCACCTGGCGTTCCTGCAGACGAGTGATCCATCCGGTTTGATCCATGGGAGTCCTCCCGTGGGTATGGGTTGTCAAAGGACCGGAACCGTTCCAGTCGCGGGCGAATGGTAGACCTGCCACGTGAGTCTGTCAACGCCGCGGCCGTGTTTGCTCTCGGTGCGCCAATTGCTATACTGGGGGATACTATGAAAAGAATTATTTGGTGGAGCATTGCCGCGGCACTCGTCGTTGCCCAAATTTTTCCCGTTCTGCCGGTGGCCGCCGCGGGTACGCTTATCAAATCGGCCGGAAATTCCGCCGTGTATTTTTTGGACGACCAGGGCATGCGTCATGCGTTTCCCAACGCCCAAACCTTTCGTAGCTGGTATGGAAACGATTTCTCCGCCGTCCAGACGGTCGCCGCCGTCATCCTTGCGGGCTATCCGTTGGGACGCAATCTGACCATGAAGCCGGGTACGGCGCTGTTGAAGGTGCCCAGCGTGCCGACCGTGTACGCGGTGGAGCAGGGCGGTGTGCTGCGTCCGATCTCCTCCGCGGAAGTTGCAGCCGCGATCTATGGTTCGCGGTGGCGGGAGCGCGTTACCGACCTGCCCGAAGTTTTTTTTGAGAATTATACGGTCGGCGAACCGCTCGACCGCACCTACCAATTGCCCAACTCCATCGTTTACCAGGTGCGCGGAGCACCCACCTACTATTGGAAGCAGGGCAATCTGCTGCAGCCGTTCACCGATTGGGCGGCGGTGGCCGCCAATGGATACCACAAGGAGGATGTCGTGGTCGGTGAGCGGACGCTGCCCACGCGGGCGCGGCAGATCGAGGGCGCGGAAACAAGGATCACGGACCCTTTGGCATCCCGCGAGTGGTCGACGCAAGATTGCGGCGGAACAACCATTACCATCGCACCCATTTTGGTGGCGCGCGGCGAGCTAGCGGCATCGTACCGCGAGTCATTGGCCGCCGTGCACGCCCGTTTGCCGGAAGCGTACGCTTGGGCGACTCAGCAGCTGGGGGCTGCGGAAATCGCCGACCCGGTCGTTCTCACCGACGACGGGTTACTCTCCCGAGCCACGCCGCAGGGCGGACGCGTCCTGACGGAAGAAACGGCGTTGCGTTTCTACGACCAGCATCCCGATGCGTACGATTTCCTCATTCTCTTCACCAACTTCGCCGTCCAGGAGGAAAAACCCAACCACGAAGGGCACGAAACGTTGGTCACGAATGGGATAACCGGGCTCTCGCTGCCGCTGCAGAATGCCGCCGACCTGTTCGGCAGCCGCGGCAAGCTGAAGGGCATTATCGTCATGGGCGACCTGGGGCGGTTCACCTTGACGGAAGAAAGCGATGCGCTGCGGCTGGACAACTTTCTGCTGCATGAATTGGGACACCAATGGGGAGCACGAGTGAAGTTCCGTACCGCCGACGATCAGGACTCTGTGGCGCTGCTCCGCGATGATGGCATTCACTGGAGTTACTACGCCGGGTTCATCTCGCCGCTCGGCGGTTCCGGCTGGCGGCCGCTGGGCGACGGAAAATTCCTTTCCAAGCTGGCCGAGGACGTCAATCTCATTCGCCGGCCGTACAGCGATCTCGATCTGTACTTGATGGGACTTTTGCCGCGGCAGGCGGTGCGGCCGTTCACCTATCTGGAACCGACGGTTCCCGGGGCTCAAGGGAATATCATCAGCGGGGTTGAAAAGACGGTGACCATCGAACAGGTCATTGCCGCGAACGGCCCGCGCCGCTGCGAATTGCCGTAGCGGATGGATCGCCGCCCGGCGCACGGCGGTATCTGTTTCATCCCAGCACCAATTTTGCTCCGATGGATACGGCCCCGCCATTCGGCGGGGTAAACTCCGCGCTGTAGGGGGACCTATTTGCCCCGCACCGAGCTTGCTCTGGTGCGGGGTTCAGCCGCGCGCTTCGCGACCGCTCACTATGATGTGCAAAAACCAATGAGTGAGGAAAACACTCGGCAAAATTGGTGCGGGGTTATTTCCCAATTCCTCCTTCATTTCCGCCCCAGGCGGATCTGCCGTAGGCATAACATCCCGCTCGCAAGCGGGCGGGAATCCAAGAAACGGGAAATAAAAGAAGAGCGGGAGTTGCCGCTCTTCGGTGGAAAGGTCGGACCCGCGAAGTGCGGGCTAGAACTGGAACAGCTGCTGCCACTCCCAGGTTTGGTGGTTATCGCCCAATTCGGCGAGCTTCTGCTCAAGCTCGGAAAGCGGTTGCAGAATGGAGGGCAGGTGCCACACACGCCCTTCAATTTTTGCGGCCGTGCGCAGCGGCCGATAGACTTCCCGCAGCAGTTGGGCGCTGGTGCGCGCTACATCCTGCGGCGAGAAACTGAATTGGCCGAACCGCGATTGCTGGTCGTAGAGGAGCTCGGCCATGACGGTCAGCACGACATAGTCACGCCACACGGCCGGGGCTTCGCCTTCCGGAAGCTGCATCAATTCCACGACCACGTCGCGGACGGTCCCCTGGCGGGCGCAGAGGTGGCCGCTATGGATGAGCCAGTGGTTGAAGCCCCAAGGCAGGGACTTGAGGACGTGCGGTGCGGAGCCATCCTGAAAGATCCGAGGGGTATGGTCCTCGGGGTCAAGCGCGATGAGCAGCCTGCGCAGCTCGAGTTGTACGGTGGGCGAGGGAGAGTTTGTCGCCACCTGGCGAATCGTCGGCAATGCGCCATGGAACACGAGAAGGTCTCCCTCCTCTTGCCAAGCGTACTCGCCGCTCGTGACCAGGTGCGCGAACTGCCACGGCCGGCTGGGGTCGTAGTCGGGGATGCCTTTGAGGCTCCACCAGGCGATGCCCGCGGCGACAAAAATTGCCGCCACCATTCCCCACGTCTGCCAAGGGAAAAACATCCATTGTCGGTAGCGCATCGTTCTCCTTTCAATTCGGAACGAGGTTGGGTAAGGTTGTGAAATGACACGACGGAATGAGCAACGGAACGTATTGGTAGCATATTTTTTTCATTTTGTCAAGGAAGAATAGCCTGCAGAGGTGCGAAATCTGGTAGAATAGGGGAGAGGAATATGACTATCATCGAGGACAAACACTTCAGCCGCGCCGAGGAGGCGGCGCGTGAGCAGATCACTGGTTTCGTGCAGACGGTCGTCGGAAAAACCGCGGCCGTCATCATTGATTACCCCCCGGAACTGCAGTTAGGCCACTTCACGGTGCCCTGTTTCACGCTAGGGAAGGCGCTGGGCGAACCGCCTGCCGTCGTGGCAGGGCGTATCGCGGCCGCAGTGGTGCCGAAAACCGCGACGCTGATTGCCCGCGCGCAGGCCGCAGGGCCCTACGTGAATTTTTTCGTTCAGCCTGACGCCTACGCCGCGCTGGTGCTGTCGCAGATCGGCAAAGAAGGCGACGCGTACGGTTCGGCAAACATCGGCAATGGGAAAACGGTCCTGGTCGAGTACTTCTCGCCGAATACCAATAAGCCGTTGACCGTCGGCCATGTGCGTAATGTCTGTCTGGGATTCAGTCTGTCGCAAATACTCCAGACACTTGGCTTCGAGGTGATTGAAAATGTCATCTATAACAATCGAGGCATCGCCATATGCAAGGCAATCGTTGCGTACCGGCGGTGGGGCGAAAACCTTACCCCGCAGTCGGCCGGGATGAAGCCCGACCACTTCGTCGGCCAATTTTACGTCCGATTTGGTGCTGAATTGGCCGCCCACCCCGAGCTGGAACCGGAGGTCCAGGAATGTTTGCGCCAGTGGGAAGCGGGCGATCGCGAGGTTCGTAGGATTTGGGGACAGCTGAACGGTTGGACCATGGATGGTTTCACGCAGACGTTGCACCGGTTGGGCGTTGATCATCCAAAAGAGCAATACTTTGAGAACGAGATCTACCAGCACGGCAAGGAAGTTGTGGATGAGGGCTTGCGCCGCGGGGTGTTCCGCCGACATGCGGAAGGATATGTGTACGCGCCGCTCGAGGACCACGGTTTACCGGACAAAATTTTGTTGCGCTCGGACGGCACCAGCCTGTACATCACCCAGGATCTGTACCTCGCCAAACTCAAGGGTAAACATAAGCCGGCACACTCCATTTATGTTGTGGCGAACGAGCAGGATCTCGCGTTCCGCCAACTGTTTGCCATCATGCCGATGCTCGGCGAATCATACCCCATGCATCATTTGTCGTACGGCATGATACGGTTGCCCACCGGTAAGATCAAATCGCGTCAGGGGATTCCGCCCGGCGCCGGTGCTGATGAACTACTCACCCTACTGGATGAACTCGCGGCTGATGAGGTGCGCGCCAGGCACGGCGACCTGCCGGCGACCGAGATTGCAAAGCGCGCACATGCCATTACGCTCGGCGCGTTGAAGTATTATATCTTGTCGGTTGGCGCCAGGACCACGATGGTGTTTGACCCGGCCAAGTCGCTGGCGTTCAACGGAAAAACCGGGCCATATCTGCAATACGTGCACGCGCGGTGCTGCAGCCTGTTGGAGAAAGCCGGGAAAACCCGGAAGACAAAACCGACGCTCACGGAACCGCTGGAGCAGGCGCTGCTCGTAACGCTGGCGCGTTTTCCCCACGCCGTGCAGCGTGCCGCGACCATGTACGACCCCAGTGTTGTGTCGGCCTACCTCTATGAGCTGGCGCAGACGTTCTCGTCGTTCTATCAGGAGGTACCCGTGTTACAGGCCAAAGGCGCTCAGTTGTCCAGCCGACTGCAGCTTGTCGCTGCGGTCAAGACCGTGATGGCCCGCGGGCTGTCGTTACTGGGCATTCCCGCGCCCGACGCGATGTAGTGTGAGAAGAGTAAGTAGTGGGGTAGCAGGTAGTCGGTAATATGTGGAATCGGAAATATTGGCGAAGCTTCCACGGCATCATGACACGGCAGTTTGCACATCGGTTCGCGGTGCTTGAATGCTCAAGTTGTTGCGTTTTCCCATGACTAAGAAATTGCCGATGGGTCTGCTTGCCGCGCTTGCGGTTACTTTTTTGTTGGGGCTGCCGTACCTTGGCAGCGAACCGCTGTGGTTCGACGAGGTTTTGAGCTGGAGCGTATACCGCCATTCGGCATCTCCCGTTGAGATGATCGGGTACTTGGCGCAATACGAGAATCACCCGCCGCTCTACTACCTCATGATGGCGGGGTGGATCCGCGCAGTGGGCGACTCGGCGTTCGCGCTGCGCGGTTTCTCTCTGCTGTTCGCGCTCTTGTCCGTCGGGCTGCTGTACGGATTAGCTCGGGAGTGGTTCGGCCGCACCACGGCGTCGGCGGCGGCCATGGCCATGGCGCTTTCGCCGTTCTTCGTGGAATTTTCCCGCGAGGCGCGTCCATACATGATGCTGACCGCCTTCGCGATCGGGGGGTGGTTTACCCTCTCGCGCTGGCAACGGACCGGTTCGCGGGCAGCCATCATCGGCTTTGGCGTACTGGCGCTTGCTGGGCTCTATACGCACTACGCGTATTGGTTTGTCCTGGGTAGCCAGGTGCTGGCGGCCCTGATGTTCATTCCCCGCGCCGTCCCGAACGGGGGAAGGCAGCTTGCCGCGGCGTTGGGGGGGATTCTGTTCGCCTATCTGCCGTGGGTGCCCGTGCTGGCAAAGAATCTTTTGGCCCAGTACCGCACGGTGGGAGATCTCACGCCGTTGTCGTCGCTGACGCAGCCGGAAAATTTTCTGCCGCTGGACGTCGTGATGAACTTTCTTTTTTTTCCCAGTAAGTGGCCCGTAGATGCATTTGGCCGGCTGCTGCAGGGCTCCACGCTGCTGCTGCTCGCCGTCGGGGCCGGACTCGTCGCTTTGATCGCCTGGCGGCGCGTCCGGCAAGGGGACGCAGCGGCAACCAACCGCTGGCAGCGGCTGGTGCTGGTGGGTATGTGGGTGGTCGCGCCGCTGCTGCTGTTCCTGGTTTCTCCGTTGTCGGGCCGCTATTCGTGGTACTATCAGCGCCACGTATTGTTCGTCCTGCCGGCCGTGGCCGTCGCGGTCGTGCTGGCGGGACAGGAGTTGCTGGCGAGATCGCGTCTTGGGTTTTCTCCTACGGTCGTCGCAGCGGCGGTGGTTTGCGCCTACGTGCTGATGAACAGTCCGCAGTATTTTACCAACGATGCGACGTGGGACCCGCAGCACCAGTTCCCGGCGGTCGTGCAGGCGATCGAAGATCAGGAGCGCGGCGGCCGCGAGCTCATTGTGGGGTTCTGGCCCAACTATCGGATCCTTTTGGATTACTACTACCATGGCGGGCAGACGGTCGGCAGCCTCGTGCCGGAAGCAATCGGCTCCCGACAGCTGACCATCGCGTCGGGATCGCCGCGGCAGACGCCGGTAGAAGGTTACCTGTTGACGCACCCGCACATTCCGTACCGCGACTACCGGCTTCCTTCCGATCTTTCACGGTACGACCGGCTGTGGGTGGTGTCGGTCACCCCCAGTTTATTCGACCTGGATATCGCGCTTATTGCGGCAGGGTGGACGCCGACCTACGTGCCGCTGCCGCAGCCGTTGAAGATCTTCCTTTTCCGGTTCGACCGTCTGGCTGGCCTCTGCCGACCGATGGCGGGCTCGTAATATCTTGGGTATGTCGCCTCGACTGGATGCGCTCCGAGATTTTGCGTCCAAAATTCCTTGGTGGACGGTCTTGGGAGTTGCCGTGGTTGCCAATGGCCTGACTCTGGCGGCGGTCATGATGGGGCTGCCCTACTGGCTGGACGAGGTCGCCACCATGGTGTTCATCGGCCGGCCGTTCCCGGAAATGCTCCGGTACGTTGCGACCGACATCCATCCGCCGCTGTACTTTGTCTTGTTGCAGGGCTGGGTGACTTTGTTCGGTTGGCAACCTTGGGTGACCGCCATTCCGTCGCTGCTATTCCAGGTGCTGTCGGGATTAATGCTCTATCGCCTGGCGGATGCGTTGTTCGGGCGGCGCGCGGCGCGGCTCGCGGCGCTGTTCTTTTCTTCCAGTTTCTTTTTGATCTTTTACGCCACGGAATCACGGATGTATACGCTGCTCTTGGCGGCGGGTCTGGGATCGACGCTTGCCACGTGGCGGATCGTGCAGCGGCCGGAGGATCGCTGGCCGTGGTGGTGGCTGTTTGCCTGGAGCGTGGTTGGCGTGTACACGCAGTACCTGTATTGGCTGTTGGTGGTCGCGCAAACCCTGACGGTGTTTGCCTTGCGCCGGATGGGACGGACGACCGTTCCGGCCCGGGAGTGGATTGTGGCGCACCTGGGCGTGCTGGTCGCGTTCCTGCCCTGGCTGCCGGTGATGGTCGGCCGTCTGGCGGGAAAAACCGGGCAGCTGACGTGGATGCACACCCTGCCGCTGGGGCAAAAATTGCTGACAATCGCGCTGGATATCTTCGTTCCGATGAATGCGATTGCCAATATCATCGGTATCGGTTCTTGGCGCGCTTGGGCGATTCTCGCGTTGCTGGCAAGTCTGTTCTTTTTCGTCGATACCCGGCTGACGCGCGCCGAACTGGGCGTGCGGCTCCGTCGCGACTGGCCGACGCCGGTGTTGTTCTGCGCCGGGATCGTCGCCGTGCCGCCGTTGATCGGTAGTGTCGTTGGCGCGTGGTTTGCCCGGTACTTCATGGTGACCATCGCGCTGCTGGGTGCGGCGTACGCGAAGTGGCTCAGTGGCGCGCGGCTAAAAAAAACGCGAACCGCGGCGGCCGTACTGCTGCTCATTGCCGCGGCGGCCGCGAACTGGCGTTTTTTCTTCACCGTCTTTCGGTACGAAATCGCGTTCCGCTGGTCGGATGTGGCAACCACGATACGTACCGGTTCGCGGGGAACCGACGCGGTATTTTTTGCGACCGCCGAGGAACGACTGCAGTTTTTGTACTCATATTCCGGTCCGTTGCCGGTGCTGAGCTTTCTCCCGCGCGCGTACCGGCACGGCGACCGCGAGGTTGACCTACTGCGCGTGGCGGGGCTTCCCATCGCCACGGTCTATAACGTCGGCGATGCGCTCGATGATTTGCGTCCGTACTCGTCCCTGTGGTTCATCCACGGTCCGTCGGTCGTTTTGGTCGACCCCGAACGGCTCATCGAACGGCTGATCGTGCGCCACTGCCGGCCGCAGCAGGCCTACGTGTTCACCGGCATTCCCGGCGTCGGGGTTTGGCAGGAGATCGTGGCGACGCGCTACTCGGCATGTACCTGGGAAACGCCGCTCCGCCGCCAGCCGACCATCTCAGGCCTGCCGCATCCCGCGGTTCCCTAGGTATGCACATCATGCTGCGACAATGGCCGAAAAGAATCTTCGGATCCGACGCGAAGCTGTGGCAGCCGTATCTTTGGGTTGGCGTCGCTGCAGCGTTCGTGACCTTGGTGGTGCGGTGGTGGCAGCTTGATGATCCGTACTGGACCGATGAAGTCGTCACCATGCGAACCGCCGGCGGCAGTTGGGAACAGTTTTTTCGGTCTTTTTTTGCGCGCTCTGACGTCAGCCCGCCGCTTTTCCACGGGCTGCTGAAACTTTGGCTGGGGTTGTTCGGTACGAGCCCCGCGGCCACCGCCGTCTTTTCGCTGCTGTGGTGTGTGTTGGCGGTCGTTGCTGCCTACCGGGTGGGAACGGTGCTGTTCAATCGTACCGTGGGCGTGGTCGCGGCGCTGATATTTTGGAATACCTACTTGGCCATCCGTTTTTCAACCGAGACGAGAATGTACGCTTTCGTCATGCTTATCAGCCTGTGGTCGGCGGTGTGCTGCTACCAGTATTTGATGAGTGGCCGCCGCGACCACTTGTTCTGGTACTTGGCGGCATCGGTGCTGGGTCTCTACACCCATTATCAGTTCCTGCTGCTGGTGTTCGCTCAAGTGACGATTGCCGCACTGCTGCAGCTGCACGGCCGTCTGCCCCGGCCCAAGGCGTGGTGGCTGGGACAGGGGGCGCTCGCGGCGGTATTTCTGCCCTGGCTGCCAGTCATGTTGTGGTGGGTCGGTGAGCACTACTTGATCGGACGCGACGCGTGGATCGAGGCGGCGTTCCCCGCCGGAACCTGGCATTTCTACTTTTCGGTCTTTCATATTTTCCTCTACCCGACCTGGATGGCGACCTGGTGGACCAACCAGATCGTCGGGTGGTACATCGTGGCCTTCCTGCTCGCGCTCGTGGTGCGGGTGGAACGCCGGCCGGGCGGGTGGATTTTCGCCCGCGCGCTGTCGCCCGTGTTTCCCGTCGTGTACCTGCTGGCCAGCATCGGCATTCCGGCGCTGCTGCTGTGGCGTTTCAACATCGGGGTCTTCCGCTATTACGCCGCAACCGGACCGCTGTTCGTCATTGTACTGGCGGCCGCCGTGGTCACCGTCACGCGGCGCTACCGCACGGTGTTGCCGGCCGTTCTTCTGCTCGTAGCGGTGGTCGCCCTCAACTTGCTGGCGGTAGCGGAGTGGCGTCTGCCATTTTAATCTCGTGGCGTTCATCGCCGGCGTTTATCCGCAGGTCGTGATGAACGCCATTCGCCGCTTTTCGTATGTCCATAACTACAGTCATGAGCGAACGATGGTACCGGAACTGCCAATTGGCGCTCTTCGGCTGGATCGCGCTGGTCGGCCTGGTTCTGCGCTTGTCGATGTTGCCGGTACCCTATTGGTTCGACGAGGTCAATACCATCCATTACGTAACCCAGCCGTTCGGCCGGATGCTCCAGTTCGTCCTTCATGATATCGAGACGCCGGCGTACTACGTGGGGTTGAAAGGATGGCTGGCGCTGGTTCCCGAAAATCCCGCCACGAGCGGCATTTTTTCGCTGCTCCTGGAAATTCCGGTGTTGGTCTTGCTTTACCAGCTGGCACGACGGCTGGGCAGTCGCGCCGTTGCCAGATTCGCCGTCGCTTTCTATTGGGTGAGCTATACCGGTATCTACTACAGCACGGAAACCCGACCGTACCCCCTGGTGCTGGCCGCGGCGTTGGCGTCCACCATCGCGTTGTTCGAACTCCTGCGCGATGGCCCGCGGCGGCATTGGTGGCTGCTCTATGCTGCCAGTGCGGTCCTCGGGGTCTATACTCATTACTCCTTTCTTCTCGTCCTTTACGCCCAGAATGCGCTGGTTGCCCTGCAGGCCAAGGGGCGGCGCACGACGATAGATTTTCGGCATTGGGTTGTGTCCCAGGGAGCGATCGTTGCCGCCAGCCTGTTCCTGTTCCCGGCGTTTCTCGATCGGTTCGGCGGCTGGGCGAACCGAACGGCGCAGACCTGGACGGATATGGAGTCGATCCAAACGGTCGGGCAATTCCTGAGAAAAACGGTTCTGGCGCAATTACTACCGGCCGACGTCTATCCGAAGCTGACCGCGATTGTGGGCGCCGCCGTGATCCTTGCCGTGGTCAGCGCTGCCATCGATCTGCGGCGGGAGGGGTATCGTTTCCACCTTTCGCGGCGAGCGTTGACCGCAGCAGAATGGTTCCCGATCGTTTTGGGCGCGGTGCCGCTTTTGCTGCTGTGGCTGAGCGGATTTGCCCTCTTACGGTATGTCATTGTGGTTGGGCCGATCGTCTGTGTGATGCTGGCGGCCTGGATCGTCCGTTGGCGGTCATGGTGGCTTCGGCTGCTCATTTTTTCCGGCTTGGCGGCGGCGATGGTCGCGGCCAACGTGAAGTACATCGTTCACTATCCGCAGCGCGAGATCCGGTACTCCTGGCCTCAGGCCGCCGCCGCGATGCAACGGGAGCAAGGCGGCGATGACCGCGGCTTGATCATTTTGACGGACTGGGATGCCGAGCGGCAGTTCAAGTATTCTTATCATGGCGCCATCCCGGCGGTGCGGTATTTCCCGTCGTCCTTGGTCGTCGATCCAGACGCAGAGATAAGCCAGATCCGCAAGATCGGTACCGCGACCATCAACGCGGGCAATGTGGACGAGATCGGTAATTTGGTACAGGGGCACGATCCGGTCTGGCTGGTGGTTGGCGATGCCGCATTCATTTATGACCCGGATGCCGAGATTCAGGGCTGGATGAATCGTCAATGCTCCCTGGAACATGAGGCAGCGTTTTTCGCTCCGGAAGTTCCGGGGTGGAAGATCTACATCCTCCGATATCGTGGTTGCAACGTTGGCCCAATGCCGTAGGGAAAACCGCCGTGTTTATGCTCTCATTCCGTTCCGCCTTGGGTATCGGTAAGCCCACAGGCGACCAAAAATTTTCGCTCGGTATTCCACTGGTCATCGCTTTGGCCAGCGGCGTGCTGCTGCTCGTGGCCCTCCTTCCGCTGCCCTATTGGCTGGATGAAGGCGCCTCGATCTTTTTTGTCACCCGGCCGCTTCCAGAGGTGACGCGCTATGTTGCCAACGACATTCACCCACCGCTATATTTCTGGCTCCTACATTTCTGGGTGTGGATCGTGGGAACGCATCCCGCAGCAACGGCGCTACTCTCTCTGGGTACGTACGCGGTGGCCTTGTGGTATCTCTTTCGGCTGGCACGGTTGCTGTATGACCGGCGCACCGCCAGCATTACCTTACTCCTCTGCTGTTCGAGTTTTCTTCTGACGTACTATGCGACCGAAACGCGCATGTACACACTGGTGCTCGCGGCTGCCATGGGCGCGTACTACTACCTCTATGCGTCGGTTCGGCGTCCGGAACGCCTTTCACTTTGGGTCGGATGTTTCTTGTGGAATGCGGTCGGCGTGTACACACACTACTTTTATTGGCTTGCCGTGATTGCGCAAACCGCATTCCTGGGGTGGCAGGCCCTGCGCGGCCAGCGGCGACTCCTCCGCCGCTGGGGGTGGCTGCTCACGGCGTTGGTGGTCGCCTTCATCCCCTGGGTGCCGACGATGGTCGCCCGTTTGACCGACAAAATCGGGCAGCTGGAATGGATGCAGGGGCAACCGTGGAGCGGCAGGTTATTGGCGACCGCGATCGGCGCGCTGGTCCCGATCGACCCCATTTCGCCCCTTCTCCCATTGCCGGTCAGATGGACCCAAGTGCTCCTGGCCGGGGTGATCGCGGCGGTGGCGGTGAAGGAGATCCGTTGGGGCCAGGGCGTCCTGACCATTGGCTGCCGAAATTTTTCCCTACCTGCAACCTTTTTAGGCGTATTGATCGTCATACCCCCGCTCATCGGGCAGTCGATCGGGGCATGGTTCGTGCGGTACTTCATTTACGTGCTTCCGTTGATGAGCATCATTTTTGCGCGTCTGATCATTGCTATCCCAAGGGTCCGAGTTCGGCAGACGGTGTTGTACGCTTGGGTCGTGACCGTGGTGGCGTTCAACTGGTGGTTTGCGTTGGCGGTGTTGCCCAACCGGTCATATTTTTCTTGGCCCGCGGTCGCCCAACAGCTGACTCGGCTGGGCAACCCTCCGGAGGCGGGCATTGTCTTGGTCGCGCAGGAGGAGTGGGTACTTCTGCGGCATTACTACCGTGGGCCGCTCCCGCTGGTAAGCATCTTACCGAAGGAATTCGAACACGGAGACCCGGAGCTGGATCGGTTGCGTTTAGCCGCCCTGCGGACCGTTACCGAGTCTAACGCCGGCGAGGCGCTCGCGGTTGCCAGATCGTTTCGGACCATCTGGCTGGTCGAGGGGCCATCACGGCCTTTAGCCGATCCCGATCGTTCCATCGCCGAAACTTTGGGCGGGCAGTGCCGTCCCGGGCCGATGGATACCGTGTTTTCTTCCCAGGGAAATGACGTTGGCCTCACGGTGCAGCGTTTTGACGATTGCGCGTGGGACGTATCCGCAATCCGTCCCAGCGCCAAGTAGCGCCGAATGGTTATGGAGCCAAGGCGTGGTGATAAATTACCGTTGATCTCCTGGCGGGATCTCTTCCGGCGGCTGGCGGGTCTGGATGCCGTTGGGGTAGTTTTTGCGCTGGTGACGGTCTTCATGGCTCTGACGACGGCGGCCTGGGTGTCGCGACATGCTGCTCCGCCTGAATGGGATCCCGCGGTCTACCTGCGGTTCAGCCTCGCTTCCTTCAAAGCGCTGGCTCACTTCGATCTTGCGGCATTCGCCCGGTCCTACGTTGCCAGTATGTGGGGTATCAAGGCGCCCTTGGTCACCCTGCTACCTTTTCCAGGGTATTTTCTGTTTGGTACCTCATTCCATATTGCGCTGTACTCATTCGTTCCGTTGTGGGCAGTCTTTAACTACGCATTTTATTACCTCGTGTGGCGTCTCACCTCGCTCAGGTCCGTCACGCTGCTGGCCGTCGTCGTCGCCGATACCATGCCGCTGATGTTCGGGTTATCGCGGCAGTACTTTGTTGAATTTCCATTAGCCGTTCTCGTGGTGGTCTGGCTGGCCTGGTGGTGGCACGCCGTCCGCTGCTCGCGCTGGCGCTGCGTGGTCGGGGTGGGGGTGTTGTCTGGCCTGGGGCTGCTCCTGAAGGTCACTTTTCCCATTTACGTTGCTCTCCCTGCGGTGGTTATGGCCTGGCAGAGCCGCCGCTCCTCCACCTGGCTCATGGGTCGAGGGTTCGCAGTGCTGTTCCTGGCCATCGCGATCGCCAGTACTTGGTATGGGCCGAATTTTTCAACCGCGATGGATTTTGCCTTCAGCACCAGCTATGGAACTATCGCCAGCGACTTTTCACTTGGTCCGGTCTTTTCTCCCTCGACGATCGTTGCCTACTGGTTGCAGGTATTGCATCAAGGGATATCCGGGTACTATGGCCTTATCGGCGTTATTACGCTGCTGTTCTGGCTGCCGCGATTCTCTTCCGTGCGGACCTCGCGGCCGCATGGCCGAGCCATGATGGTACTCGTGGCGTGGATAGCCGCGCCGTTGTTGGTGTTCACATTCGGGGTGAATAAAGAGATCCGGTACATTCTGCCCGCCCTCCCCGCGCTTGCCGCGCTGCTCGCCCTGCTTCTCGATGATGTTGCAGGGAAAAAATTCGGCGTATTTTCTGTTGCGGTCGGCATGCTTGGTGTTGCCGCGTACGTTGGTGTTTCGTTTTGGCCACGGCTGTTTCCACCGGCATTACCGGTGTCTGCCCTTGATTGGCGCGCGCAGCGCTATTCCTTTGCGCCTGACCCCACCCGTTGGCCCATCCCCGAACTGCACGCGCTCCTGGAATCCGACCGTCAGCGTCGCGGAGTTGCAGCTCCAGTTACGGCCCTAGTCCTGGCGAGCACGCCTGCCTTCAACCTCTATACCTTGAATTACTATGCCGAGTTAGCCAGCCCGCGGCACATCGAATACCTGGAAATCCTCTCCCAGGATGAGCAGTATGCCAATCAACTTCTCCAGGCTGCAGCGTATGTGATTGTGAAGAGTGGCGACGATGTCGGTAGCACGGCGTTCAACCCTTTCGGTGTGGCATTGCGGGAAAAAATCCGTCACGACGATTCACTTTTCACGTTCATGGCCGAACTTTTTCTCCCGGATGGTTCGGTTGCGGCGGTGTATCGGCGGCGATGAGGGTGCCGGGCATTGATTGTCGCGGTTTGCGACCTGTGCTACTAATATATTGAAAGGTATCAATATGAAAGTCGTGCAGCAAAAAAAAGTGCTCATCGTTGAGGACGAGCCAAGTTTGCTGGAGCTGTACCGGTTGGCGTTGGAGCAGGCGGGGTTTTCGCTGTTCACGGCCGTCAACGGCGACGCCGGCTACTTATTGGCCAAGGGTAATCCCGTGGATCTGATCCTGCTAGATATTCTCATGCCCAAGGTGGACGGCTACGCAGCCCTGCGGCACCTGAAAAATGACCCGGACACCAAGGAAATTCCGGTCATCATTTTTTCCAATTTGAGCCAGAAAGAGGAGATCGAAAAGGGGTTAAAACTCGGGGCCAAGGATTTCGTCGTGAAAACCAGCGTGACCCCCAAGGCGTTGGTGGAAAAGGTAAAACAGTGGGTCAGTGGCGACGTTTGACCGGGGCAGGGTTCCGTCCTACAATATTTCCATTATGAAAAAGCCCGTCGTGGACCGCGCCAAGTGCATCGGGGCCGCCGCTTGCGAGTCGGTCTGTCCCGAAGTATTCAAAGTGGATACCGAAGGCAAGGCCACCGTCATGGACGGCATAGACTACGAAAAGTATAAGGATAAGATCGCCGATGCCATTGAAATGTGCCCGGTCGCCGCGATCGCCTGGGAAGAGCATGAAGAAAATCCGGGGAACTAGCCGCCATTCCGGGTTCGGGAAAACCGCCTAACGGCGGTTTTTTGGTTGACGTCGCGTCAAAATCGGTGCTAACGTAAGCAAATAGTACGCGTATGGAAACGGAAGAACCCCGGCAGAAAAAATCTTGGCCCGCGGAAGAGGAAATAATTCTTGCCCGCTGGCAGAAGGGAAAAATCTTTTCCAAAACTTTGGCGCGTAAATCGCCAAAAGGGAATTTTGTGTTCTACGAAGGGCCGCCGACGGCGAACGCCGCCCCCGGGGTGCACCATGTGTTGGCGCGTGTCTTCAAGGACATTATCGTCCGCTTCCGCACGATGCAGGGCTACCACGTGGAACGAAAGGCCGGCTGGGACACTCACGGCTTGCCGGTGGAGCTGCAGGTGGAAAAAAAGCTGGGTCTGAAGTCCAAACCCGAGATCGAAACGTACGGCATTGCCAAGTTCAACGCCGAATGCCGAGAGCTCGTCTGGCAATTCAAGGACGACTGGGAAAAATTGACCGAGCGTATCGGGTTTTGGCTGGACCTGAAACGTCCGTACGTCACGTATGAGAACGACTACATTGAGAGCGTGTGGTCGGTCATCGCGAAGGCGCACGCGCGCGAGCTGTTGTACCAAGGCCACAAGGTGGTGCCGTACTGCCCGCGCTGTGGCACTTCCCTGTCATCTCATGAAGTGGCGCTTGGGTACCGAAAGATCAAGGAAGACTCCGTCTACGTCAAATGCCGCGTCACCGTTGGCAACCAGTTCGTGCAGAAGGGCGATTTCATCCTGACCTGGACGACCACGCCGTGGACGCTGCCGGGTAACGTCGCGTTGGCAGTCGGGCCGGATATTGATTATGTATTGGTAGAATTCTCCGATCAGAAAAGAGATGAAGAAGGAAATGTTGGGCATTTCAGAGCGGTAGTGGCGAAAAGTATTTTTGAATTATGGAAAAATCATCACGATTTGCCACACGATAGTCCACACTTCCAATTCATTAGAGAAGGGGGCATTGAATATTTTTCTGGCATCTTAACAGATAAAGGAGAGGGTGCCGGTGGTAACCGCCCTCCGAAGGTCATTCACGAATTTCGGGGGAAAGATTTGGTTGGCGTTGAATATAAACCATTGTTTCCGGGAGCAGTAGAAAAAGGCAATGCAAAAGTTACTTGGCAAGTTGTACCAGCAGATTTTGTCACAACCACCGACGGCACGGGCGTCGTGCACACCGCAGTGATGTACGGCGAGGATGACTACCGGCTGGGTGAACAGGTTGGGCTGCCCAAACAGCATACCGTCGGGCTGGACGGAAAATTTTTACCGCGCGTTACCGGTTTGGCCGGAAAATACGTGAAGGCCAAAGACACGCAGGAACTCATCTACGACCATCTCAAGCGCAATGGCGCTTTCATGCAGACCGCACTTTACGAACACGACTATCCGTTCTGCTGGCGCTGCGATTCGCCGCTCCTGTACTACGCCAAGGATTCGTGGTTTGTAGCGATGACCAAGGTGAAAGATGAGCTGCTCAAGAATGCTGAGCAGATCTCCTGGGAGCCCGCGCATATAAAAGAGGGGCGATTCGGCGAGTGGATCTCCGGCGTCAAAGACTGGGCCATTTCGCGCGAGCGGTATTGGGGAACGCCGCTTCCGGTCTGGGAATGCCGCGGCGGCAGAAGCAGGAAGCAGGAAGCAGGAAGCAGGGAATCGGCCGGTGAAGGTTGTGGCCATTGGCAGGTGGTGGGGTCGGTGGCGGAACTCAAAAAGTTGGCCAAAAAGATCCCGAAGGACTTGCATCGGCCGTTCATCGACGCAGTGACCTTCTCGTGTGCGGCGTGCGGCGGGACCATGCGGCGCGTCCCTGAAGTGATGGACGTGTGGCTGGATTCCGGCTCGATGCCGTTCGCGCAGTATCATTATCCCTTCGAGAATGAAGAATTGATCGATGGTAAATTATCAACCACGAAATCCAAAAAAACCTACAAGCTACCACCTACAAGCTACAAGCTCGGAGCACAGTATCCGGCCGACTACATCTGCGAGGCCATTGACCAGACGCGCGGGTGGTTTTACACCCTGCTGGCCGTTTCCACCATCATGGGTAAAGGCACCAGTTACCGCAATGTGATTTGCCTGGGCCATATCAACGACGCCAGCGGCCGCAAGATGTCCAAGTCCAAGGGCAACATCGTCAACCCCTGGGATGTCATCAACAAGTTCGGCACCGACCCGCTGCGTTGGTACCTCTACACCATCAACCAGCCGGGCGAGGCCAAGAATTTCGATCTCAAGCAGATCGACGAGGTCGTCAAAAAAGTATTCCTCATCCTGCAAAACGTCGTGGCGTTCTACCGGCTGTATGTACCCAATCCTAAGGCGCAGGTGGTTCCCCCGAGAACGGAGCACGTGTTGGACCTATGGATCCTCGCGCGGATTTCCCAGTTGAGCGTGACCGTCACCGAAGCGCTGTCCCGGTATGGGGTTATCGAAGCGGCGCGGCCGATGAGCGACTTCATCACCGACCTGTCCACGTGGTATGTGCGCCGTTCGCGCGACCGCTTCAAGGCCGGCGACCCCGAGGCGATGGCCACCCTGGGGTACGTACTGCTGCAGACCGCAAAACTTTTAGCGCCGTTTACGCCGTTCTTTGCTGAATATGTGTACCGGGAAGTCGGCGGCAAGCTCGCCTCGGTGCATTTGGAAGACTGGCCGAAGCGGGAGTCCGTTGACCCGGTCGCGCTGGAAGCGATGACCAAAGCTCGGGCCGTGGTGACCGAGGGCTTGGCGCTGCGGATGTCAGCCGGGCTGAAGGTGCGCCAGCCGCTGGCCGCCGTTACCGGCCCCGCGATCGGGGCGGAGCTGCAGGATATTGTCAAAGAAGAATTGAACGTGTTAGAGTATCGGACCGGCACGACCGTGGCGCTGGACACCGCGATGACCGACCAGCTGCGGGTTGCCGGGTTGGCGCGGGAATTGGTGCGGTGCATCAACAACCTGCGCAAGGCGGCTGCGCTGACGGTTGCCGACCGGATCGCCGTCACCTACGACGGCGCACTCGATGACGTACTGGCGTCGCACCGCGACGAGGTGCTGCGCAAGACCAATGCCCTCACGATTACCACCGGAACGGGAGGAGAGCCGGTGACGCTGAACGACCGCGCAATTCTGCTGCGGATATCCAAGGTATAAATTATGTCCATGACGATCAAGCAAATCTACCAACTCGCCATTCAGCTGGGGAAACTTTCCGATCTGCGCGGCCAAAAATCCGTCGCCAAGGTGCTGGCCCGTGCCCAGGCGCGGTACGACCACACCCCGGAAAACGACCGCTGGGAACTGGATCCGGAGGCCACGGTGAACCCTTATCTGGATTCGCGCGTGCTCTTCGACCATGGGCGTCCTGTGCGTAAAGTGTTGGCGGGTATCGATATCACCCCGTCGGATCTCATTATCGCCAAACAGTTGGGCTGCGACCTGGTCATTGCCCACCACCCGGCGGGCGAAGGGTTGGCGGATCTGCACGACGTCATGCACCTGCAGGCCGAGGTGATGGCGCTCTACGGCATGCCCATCAACATCGCGGAGTCCTTGATGCGCGAGCGCATCACAGAGGTGGCTCACGGGGTGTCCGCGTCCAACCACCACCGCACGGTGGATGCCGCCCGGTTGCTGGACATCGGGTTTGCGTGCACGCACACGTGCACCGACAACCAAGCCGCGAAATTTTTGGATGGCGTCATCCGGCGCGCCAACCCCGAAACGCTGGGGGAGATCATTGCCGCACTCAAGACCGTGCCGGAGTACCGCGAGGCAATCAAGCGCAAGGCTGGCCCGTTCATCATGGTGGGCACGCCTGAATCGTCGACGGGTAAGATCGTGCTGACCGATATCACCGGCGGTACCGAAGGGGCGGTCGGCATTTACGAGAAAATGTCGCAGTACGGGTTTGGCACGATCATCGGGATGCACATGGACAAGGAGCGCAAGAAAGAGGCGGCGAAGTACCACATCAACGTGGTCATCGCCGGCCATATGTCGTCCGATTCGCTCGGCATGAACCTAATGTTGGACCAGCTGGAACGCCGCGGTGTGGAAATCATTCCCGCAGCCGGGCTTATCCGCGTCAGCCGCGCCAAGGCCGCCACTCGTACGAAGGCGAGCAAGCCCACGAAGCGTCGTCGTTAAATTTTTCGGGGCACACAAAAAAGCACGCCCAACGGCGTGCTTTTTGGACAGAAGAAATGAAGCATTGCCCCGTAAGCGGACGGGTATTCTGGAGGTGGAAAATAAAAAAAGCGGCAATCGTTGGGAGCGATTGCCGTTGTTGGTGAAGAACAGTGAATGCGCTTAGAGCGCGGCGCACGCTACGCGAAGGTGGTCGCGGCTCTTGCGCACGCGGGTGCGGTCGGGTTCTTTCGAACCCAAGGTGGCGATGGTGGCGCGGAATTTTTCCGCGAGCGTGGGAACCACCGGCGTGCGCAGGTGGGCGTCATCGAGCGTCGCGAGACGAGAGAGCAGGTCCTCCAGGCGTCGCAGGTAGCGGTCGACCTGCAGGTCGCCGTTCAGGGCATCCATCTGGATCTCCAGCAGCAGGTCGGAAATGTCGGCCTGCAGCCGCTTGAGGCGGATCGCCGTTGCCAGCCGCCGCAGGGCCGCCAGCGCGACGTCGCGGTCATTGGCGTACAATGCGTTGATGGTGGCGCGGAAGTCCGCGCTGCAGGCGCGTGCCCAGTTGGTCCAGCCGCCGAACGGCACGAGCTGCTTCACGAAATCGGCATGCGGCCAAAGTTCGTGCGTGACGGAAAGCAATGTCGCCGAAGCATCGGTGAGGTCTGCCAGGCGGCTGACGGCGCGGTTGATCTCCCGCTCGAGGGTCGGGAGAAACCCCCCGGCCAGCTGCAGCAGAACCGCGACGTCCTGTTCCCAGTGGGCGTAGTAGCCGAGCCACTCGGCGATGTCGGAGACGCGCTCCACGAACAGCCGGTTTTTGACCGGCACGAGCCGTGCGGCCAGCGCCCCGGTGTTCAGGCGTCCCTTGGCGTCGCGCAGCGGCACGACCAGCTCGACCTGGACGACGACGTCCTTGAGGGCGTGGGTGCGGGGCTGCCGCAGCGTGTCCAACACGCGCAGCAGGTCGGTTTTGACCTGGGCGAGTGCCTCGGGGGCGACCCGGCCGGCGCTGAGCGTGATGTTGGCGCCGCCGCATAGGCTGCGCAGCTCTTCCAGCGTGGGAAGGCGGCGGACGATGGTGCCGTAGTGGGCGAGTTTCAGCCCGCGGTGCAGCGACCACACGTCGCGGTACTTCCTCCAGCGGCGCTGCTTCTTATCGCCGCGCCGTTCTCCTTCCTCCCAGTACTGGAGGAAGAATTCGCCCGTACCCTGGGCAACGAGGATGCTCTTGGGCAGGTGGGTGATGGGGTGGGTCAGAACGTTTTTGCCGCCGTAAGGCACCCAAACTTTGCGCGGCTCAACCGTAAAGGTCAACATGGAACACGCTCCTTTCGTGGCGTGGGATTGCGGATTGTCGAGGTTCGAAAAACCTTCCCCCAACGCTACTGGGAAAATCGCCGTTTGTCAAGATTTCCCGTTGCCAAATTGGCTTGCTTTTGCTAACGTTGGGGCACGTCGGCGACATTCTGCCGGCATTCGCTTTCACCTATGATCGCAACGCTGCGTGGCACGGTCACCTATGTGCACCCGCCCCTCAAGCGCGGCAACCACCTGGTCGTGGAGGTAGGCGCGGTCGGCTACCGCGTAGAGGTGACCGGCACCTTTGTGCGGCAGACCAAGGTCGGCGCCCAGTTGCAGCTCTACACGCACCTGGAGGTGCGCGAGGATGCCCAGGAGCTGTTTGGTTTTTCCAGCCGCGACGAGTTGCAGATGTTTGAGCTGCTTATCACGGTGCAGCGCGTCGGTCCGCGTTCGGCGCTCCATGTGATGGAAGTCGTAACGCCGCTGCAGCTACGCCAGGCCGTGGCCGGCGGCCGGCCGGAATACCTGGTGGAGCACGCCGGGGTCAGCCAGCGTCTGGCGGAGACGTTGGTTGCCGGATTGCGCGGCAAGCTGGAAGAACTGGCCGCCGGTTCCGGCGCGGCGCACGGCGCACGGGGCGGCCATGCCGAAGCCAGCGAAGCCCTTCAGGCGCTTGGGTTCTCCGTTCAAGACGTGCAGCGTGCGCTCGTGCAAATCCCGCTCGACGACGATTCCAGCGAGGCAGTCATCCGCGCGGCGTTGAAATTACTGGGAGAGCGTTCCACCAAACCGGGGTCGCCCCCCGGCCGTTGAACCGCCGTTTTTTTTCCGAACATCGCGCCCTTTCCAGACCGGTTTGTCGGCACACCTTTCCCCGCCCCCTCGTAGCTTCCGCCCGAGGCGGATCCGCCTGGGGCGGACAATGGATACCTACCCCCCAGTTGTCGGGTTTATGGTGAGAAGAAATTGATATTGTTGTTTTGCATGGTTCTTTGCCTTTGCGCCCATAGCTCAATGGATAGAGCACCGGCCTCCGGAGCCGGTGATCGAGGTTCGAATCCTCGTGGGCGCAGTGGCAAAGAACTCAGCAGAGGCAGGCGGGGAGCACCGGCCTCCGGCTCGTCCGCCGGAGTCCTGTGAAGGTGGAAGCCGGTGGTCGAGGTTCGAGTCCTTGTGGGCGCAGTGGTAGGAGGCTGATTTTTTGTTTCCCAAAATGTACTTTTCGTAATTGAGGTTATACACACCCCAGCATCTATTTCTATTGATATTTATAAGTAATGAATTTGGTACGATTTTATTTTCGCGAATAAAATTGTCTTATTTTAGCAAAATATTTATGTTATCCTCTTGCCAATTATGGCTTGTCGTGATATAATTAATAAGTATTCACATTTCGTCCTAAATTTACTTATTTACCCCGCGCCTCATGAGGGCCGGGATTTCGATAGTTATGAAACAGGCTCAGACGATTTCGCGGGTGACCGCGTTCCTGGTGAGCGCTTTCTGTTTTACGGTGGCGCTCGGTCTGTTCGTGTATGCCGGCTCGGTCGTAGCGGCAAACTCGAACGGAAATACTAACAGCTCTCCGACGCCGACCCCCTCGGCCACGGCGACACCAACACCGACGCCGACAGCCACGCCGACTCCGACGCCAACCGCTACCCCGACGCCGACGATTACCGTCACTTCCCCTAATGGCGGTGAGCAGTGGTTTCGTGGCAGCACGTACCGCATCACCTGGCAAATCAGTGGCAACGTACAGAGTGTGATTGTGCGGTATCTGAACACAGCCGGCAATTCCTGGGTTATCGCGCAGCTGGACGCGGCGCTGGGCGGCCACGACTGGACGGTGACAGAGGGTGTACCGACCGGCCTCTACCGCATCGAGGTGGCCGATGCCGTGTACAGCTCGCCGGTGAAAGACGCCAGTGATACTACGTTCAGTATTGTCGCGCCACCGGCGCCGAGTCCGTCACCTTCACCGACCGCGACGGCAACGCCCACGCCGACCCCGTCGCCTACGCCGACGCCAACCCCGACGGCGAGCCCGGCCTCTTCACCGGTTCCGACCGTATCGGCAACGCCGACCCCAGTTTCCAGTCCTACCCCGGGCGCCTCTGCGACCCCAACCCCAACCGCTACCCCCTGGCCAACGGTAACGCCATCGCCGCAACCATCGGCAACGCCGAGTCCGTCAACCAGCCCTCAGCCGACCGCTTCCGCGACGCCGACGATGACTCCTTCGCCGACCCTGATCCCGTTGTCCCCAACAGCCGGGTTCATTCGCGGCGATGCGAATGGCAATGGCGTCATTGATATTTCCGATACGGTCCGCATTTTGGACTACAATGCGGGGCGTGCCACGCTGTCGTGCCTAGACGCCGCCGACGTCAATGACGACGGCACAATTTCCGGAGTCGACGCCGATGCGCTCCAGGGTTACTTATTCCTCGGCACGCACCCGGCGCCCCGTGCGCCGTTCCCGACCCGCGGTGCCGACCCCACAGCGGACCGCCTGGGTTGCAGCCAGGTGCCAAGCCGATTCACCCCCCTCGCTGGCGTGACTTTCTTGCGCGGTGACGCTGATGGTAACGGCCGCGTGGACCAGTCCGATACCGTCCGGATCCTGGGCTACTTCAATGGTACCGGCCCGGCCCCGACCTGCCTGGACGCCGCCGACGTGGACGATGACGGCTGGGTCAGCCCGTTCGATGCCGCGCGCCTGCAGCGGTGGCTGTTCTTGGGCGGTGCGGCACCTGCAGCGCGACGCCGCGGCCTTCCGTTGCTCCGACTCCGACGAGTTCCCCTCGTCCGTTGCCCACCCCCGCCGCAGCGCCGACGATCACGCAGGTCGGACAGTTCCTCCGCGGTGATGCCAATGGCGATGGCAAGCTGGATATCTCCGATGCGGTCACCATCAATACCATGATCCATCTGGGAGGTACAATCGCCTGTCTGGATGCGGCGGACGCGAATGACAATGGCGGCGTAACTTCGGCTGATGCCGACTATGTGCTCGCCTATCTGTTCCGCGGCGGGCCAGCGCCGGCCGCACCTTACCCCGCCAAGGGGAACGATTCGACCGCTGATAGTCTGAACTGCGGCGAACAGGGCGGTGGTGCTTCCGGCATCTCCTTCTTGCGCGGAGACGCGAACGCCGATGGCCGCGTGGACCAGTCCGATACGGTACGTATCAACGAGTACCTGAATGATCGCGGCAGCATCAGTTGTCTGGATGCCGCCGATACGAACGACGATGGCGTGGTCAGCACGATGGACGCCCGCGCGCTGCAGGGGTTCCTGTTCCTCGGCAGCTACCCGTCGCCGCGCCAGCCCTATCCGACGGTCGGTTTGGACACGACGACTGACGGCTTGGGATGCGCCGCGTACCGCGGCAGCGTCGCGCCAACACCAAGCGTAAGCCCTTCCCCCAGCGCATCACCGACGGTAAGCCCGACACCGAGCGGTTCGCCACAACCGTCCACGAGCCCGACGTCCAGCGCCTCGCCTGCGGTTTCGCCGACGCCCGCCCAGTCGCCGGTTCCTCCGGGCGCAACGGCGCTCTACATCCGCGGTGACGCCAACGGCAGCGGCGGATTGGATATCTCCGACACCGCCCGCATCTTGGATTACCTGGTTGGTCGCGCGTCGATCGCCTGCTTGGATGCCGCCGACGTCAATGATGACGGGCAGATCACCGACGCTGACGCCGATGCGATCCAGGGCTACCTGTTCCTCGGTACGCATCCGGCGCCCCGTGCGCCGTTCCCAACCCGAGGTGCCGACCCGACAGCGGATCAGCTTGGCTGCACGCACGTGCCGTTCCGGCTGACCCCGCCAGCCGTGACCTTCCTGCGCGGCGATGCCGACGGCAGCGGCCGCATTGACCAGGCCGACACCCTGCGCATTTTGAACTACTTCAACGGCATCGGCCCGGCCCCGACCTGTCTGGACGCCGCCGACGTGGACGATGACGGCTGGGTCAGCCCGTTCGATGCCGCGCGCCTGCAGCGGTGGCTGTTCTTGGGCGGTGCGGCACCTGCAGCGAGGACACCACTTTCTATCTTTCTATGATGAGACGATTGCTCCGCCATCGTATTCCGAATTTTATCGTTGGTTGGTACCACTGGGGTTTGGCGCATTGGGCGAACATTTGGTACCGCCGGCCGTCGGAACGCCTGATGGTCATCGGTATCACGGGTACGTCAGGGAAGTCGACGGTCGCGGCGATGACCGTCGGCATTCTGGAAGACGCCGGGTATACGGTCGGCTTGGCGTCGACCATCAGTTTCAAAGTGGGAACGATCGAGCGTCCGAACGACACCAAAATGACGATGGTCGGGCGTTTCCAACTCCAGAAGTTGCTGGCGCAAATGGTGAAAGCCGGCTGTGATTTCGCGATCATTGAAACGACATCGCTTGGCATTGCCCAGTCGCGGCATGTGGGCATTCACTACGACACGGCGGTGCTGACCAATCTGTACCCCGAGCATATTGATGCGCACGGGGGGTTTGAAAAATACGTCGCGGCCAAGCGCGAGCTGTTTTCTCACCTCCAGCGCTTGCCGCACAAGACGATCGCCGGTATGCGGATCCCCAAGACCATCATCGTCAACCTTGATGTGGCGCGATCATCTGAGTTTCTTGCATCCCTCGTGGATAAAAAGATCGGCGTGACGACGAAGGCGCGCTACGATATTTCCGGCGTCGAGGAGCTGCGCGGGGAGGTTTTACACAATGCGGGCCGCGTGGGTGTGCGGGTGCTGGGCGAGGATCTGTGGCTTGCTCTGCACGGCGAGCATAACGCGGAAAACGCCCTGCTCGCTGCGGCGATCGCCCGCGCTCATGGGGTGTCCTGGACGCACGTGCGCAGCGGTCTAGCCAGTCTGGCTGCACTGCCGGGACGCATCGAACGCGTGGATGCCGGCCAGCCCTTTACCGTCATTGTCGACTATGCGTTCGAACCGGTCGCGATGGAAAAATTGTATACGGTCGTTTCCGCGTTGCCGCATCGGCGGGTGTTGCAGGTGCTCGGAACGACCGGCGGCGGACGCGACCGCGATCGTGGCGAGGTGCTCGGCCGGATGGCCGGACGTTTCGCCGATTACGTCGTTGCCACCAACGAAGACCCCTACGATGATGATCCCGCAATGCTGGCAAGCCGCGTGGTGCGCGGCGCCCAGGCCGAGGGGAAGACGCTCGGGAAGGACCTGCTCTTTGAACTTGATCGTCGTCGTGCGATCCGTCTGGCCCTGCGGGAAGCAAAAGCTGCTGACGTCGTGCTGGTGACTGGAAAGGGAAGTGAACAGGCCATGGTGGTGGTGGGGAATAAGAAGGTACCGTGGGATGACCGCGCAGTTATTCGGGAGGAAATTTCCACCCTCATTTCACAAGCTCGATAGCGTGCCGCGGTGTGGATAACCATAGAGGTGAGGTATATTTTGTTTTCGTTGAGCAAAAAAACGTTTTTTTGTTTTCCACAGTGTTTATGGTCTCCCGGGATTTGACAAATTTTTGTGATTGTGATAGATTTTTGCCACTACTGAATGCTCTACCGTGATGGGTTTTGGCCTTTTGCGGTTGGAGCAGCGGCGGCGACCATGGAATTTCGCCGCTGTCGGCCTGGGGTTTTACCGCCGGGCAAAATAAAACGCGAGGATCTCACCTGCAGAACCTTGGACTGTAGGTTTTGAGTCTGTAATCCCTCAACCGACACCTTCGGCGCGCGGTAATTTTTGCCCCATCGCGGGGCGCGCAGCCAGGGTTTCCGCCACGGGATTAACCACCCCCACCGTGGGTAGCGTTGCGCCACACCAATAACTTCATATCATTTTTTACCCTCGTCTCCACCGGGAGAGGAGATCTTTTTGTTTGTCCGCTGCCTATGGCGCTTTTCGCCCCCCGCAAGCGATTTTCCGTCAGCCGCGAGGCCGCACCACTGCCGGACCTGATCGAGGTGCAGAAAGATTCGTACCGTTGGTTCCTCGCCGAGGGGCTGCGGGAGTTGTTTGACGAGGTGTCGCCGATCCGTGATTTTATCGGCCGCGACCTGGAGCTGTCATTCGAGAACTACTACCTCGATGATCCGAAATTCGACGAGGTGACGAGCCGTGCCAAGAACCTGACCTACGAATCGCCGCTGCGGGTCAACACCAAGCTGGTGAACAAGAAGACCGGGAAGACCGTCGAGCAGGAGGTCTACCTGGGCGACTTTCCCATCATGACCGATCGCGGCACGTTCATCATCAACGGCATCGACCGGGTGGTGGTGTCGCAGCTTATCCGTTCGGCCGGGGTGTTCTTCACCCAGGAGACCATCGGCGAGCGCAAGTACTACGGCGCCAAGATTATCCCTAACCGCGGGTCGTGGCTCGAGATCGAGACGGACGCCAATGGCGTGATCTGGGTGAAGATCGACCGCAAGCGCAAGGTGGCCATTACCTCGCTGCTGCGCGCGTTCGGGTACGGTTCCGACGAAGAGCTCAGCAAATTGTTCGAGGATGTTGAGGCCAAATCCCCCGATGCAGTGTCCCATACCCAGCGGACGCTGGCCAAGGACGCCGCTTCCAACGAAGCGGAAGGATTGAAGGAAGTGTACAAGCGCATCCGGCCCGGGGACCTGGCGACCGTGGATAACGCCAAGTCGCTCATCTACGCGATGTTCTTCAACTTTGACCGCTACGATTTTGGCCGCGTCGGCCGCTACAAGCTTAACCAGCGCTTCAACACGAACATCCCCAACACCAAGGAGAACCGCGTGCTGCTGCGCGAGGATCTCATCAACACCATCCGCGAGGTCATCAAGCTCAATACCTCCCAGAAGGACGCCGATGACATCGACCATCTGGGCAACCGGCGCGTGCGCGCGATCGGCGAGCTGGTGCAGAATAAGTTCCGCATCGGGCTGGCGCGGATGGAGCGCATCATCAAGGACCGGATGTCGACGCTAGAGATCTCCGAAGTGACACCCAACCACTTGATCAACGCCCGGCCGGTCATCGCAGCGGTCAAGGAGTTTTTCATGTCCTCGCAGTTGTCCCAGTTCATGGACCAGACCAACCCTTTGGCCGAGCTCGAGCATAAGCGTCGCTTGTCGGCGATGGGTCCGGGCGGACTGTCGCGCGAGCGTGCCGGCTTTGACGTGCGCGACGTGCACCAATCTCACTACGGCCGTATCTGTCCCATCGCGACGCCGGAAGGCCCCAACATCGGCCTGGTTGGTCACTTGGCGAGTTACGCGCGCATCAATGAGTACGGTTTCATCGAAACGCCGTTCCGCAAGGTCGTGCATGATCCGCAAAACCGCGCGGAACTGACCGAGGGAGAGATCCTGCGCGCCAACGTGGTCAACCCGGGCAACGGGGCAACGGTGGCGACCGCCGGGACCACCATCACCGCCGCGCTGGCCAAGCAGATCGCTCAGATCACCGAGCTAAAGACCATTCCGGTCAAGCCGCGCATCACCGCGCAGATGGATTACCTGTCCGCGTTCCAGACGGACAAGGTCACGACCACCGCGGCCACGACCCCCAACGACGCCGACGGATATTTCATGGGTGAGACCGTCGAGGTTCGCAAGTACGGCGAACCCGGGTTCGCGCGCGTTGAACACATCGACTATATGGACGTGGCGCCTCAGCAGATCATCTCCATCGCCACGGCGCTGATTCCCTTCCTCGAGCATGACGACGCCGTGCGTGCGTTGATGGGTTCCAACATGCAGCGTCAGGCCGTTCCCTGCGTCAAGCCCGAAGCGCCGGTCATCGGTACCGGTTTCGAGCGCGCCGCCGCCGTCGACTCCGGCTACGTCATTACCGCGCCGGCCGACGCCAAGGTGACCGAGTTGCAGTCCGACCGCATCGAGCTGGCGACGACCGCTGGCGAGAAGGTCGTCTACCGGCTCAATAAGTTCACCCGCAGCAACGCCAATACCTGCATCAACCAACGGCCGGTCGTGCATAAGGGCGAGCGCATCGTCAAGGGCCAGGTGCTGACCGACGGACCGGCGTGCGACCGCGGGGAACTGGCGCTGGGACAGAACGTGCTGGCGGCATTCATGGCGTGGGACGGGTACAATTTTGAGGATGCCGTCATCATTTCCGAGAAAATCATCCGTGATGACCGCTTCACCTCCATTTACATCGAAGATTTTCAGATCGAGGTCCGCGAGACCAAGCTGGGTCCCGAAGTGGTGACCGCGGACATCCCCAACATCGGCGAGGAAAAATTGAAGGATCTGGACGCCGAGGGGATCGTCCGCGTCGGCGCATCGGTGAAGTCCGGCGACATTCTCGTGGGTAAGATCACACCCAAGGGCGAGACCGAGCTGTCGGCCGAGGAAAAACTGCTGCGCGCGATCTTCGGCGAAAAAGCGCGCGACGTGCGCGACAGTTCACTGTATCTGGAACACGGCGAGCAGGGCAAAGTAGTGGACATCAAGATCTTCTCGCGCGACAACGGCGACAAGCTGTCGTCGGGCGTCATCAAGATGGTACAAGTGTCCATTGCCAACCTTCGCAAGGTCCAGGTCGGCGACAAGGTCGCCGGCCGCCACGGCAATAAGGGCGTGGTCTCCATCGCCGTTCCGGTGGAGGACATGCCATTCCTGGCGGACGGCACCCCTGTGGACATGATCCTGTCGCCGCTGGGCGTGGTGTCCCGCATGAACCTGGGACAGATCCTGGAAACCCACCTGGGGTTGGCGGCCAAGCAGCTGGGTTACACGGTGGCGTCCGCCGCGTTGGATGGCGTGGGTGAGCAGGTCATCCATGACGAATTGGTCCGCGCCGGCTACCCGCGCAACGGTAAAATGACGGTGTTCGACGGCCGTACCGGGGATACGTTCGACAATCCCGTGACGGTCGGCATCATCTATATTATGAAGCTCAACCACATGGTGGAAGACAAGATCCACCAGCGGTCCATCGGGCCGTATTCGCTCATCACCCAGCAGCCGTTGGGCGGCAAGGCGCAGTTCGGCGGCCAGCGTTTCGGGGAAATGGAAGTCTGGGCGTTGGAAGCCTACGGCGCCGCCCACACGCTGCAGGAAATCTTGACCATCAAGTCTGACGACGTGCCGGGGCGGTCCAAGGCGTACGAGTCCATCATTAAGGGCGAACCCATCCGCAAGATCAACGTTCCTGAGTCGTTTAACGTGCTGATGCGCGAGCTCAACGGGTTGTGCCTGGACATTGAATTGCTCAAACTCAAGGCCGGCGAGGTCGCGCCGGTCCCGACCACCGAGGATGCCGATGCGGGTGTGACGGAAGCCTAAGCAGTTTGCCCTCTATGTTCCACGAAATGGAAACCAAGACCTTGGACTTCGACGCGTTGCGGCTGCGGCTCGCGTCGCCCGAGCGCATGCGCGAGTGGTCGCACGGCGAGGTGACCAAGGCCGAGACCGTGAACTATCGGACGCAGAAGCCCGAGAAGGACGGGTTGTTCGACGAGCGCATCTTCGGGCCGTCCAAAGATTGGGAGTGCTACTGCGGAAAGTATAAAAAGGTGCGGTATAAGGGGATCGTCTGCGACAAGTGCGGCGTCGAGGTGACGCGGTCGGTGGTGCGCCGCGAGCGGATGGGCCACATTGAGCTGGCGTCGCCCGTGTCTCACATCTGGTTCTTGCGCGGCGTGCCGTCGCGCATCGGTTTGCTGCTGGATCTGTCGCTGCAAAACCTGGAAAAGGTGGTCTACTTCGCCAGCTTTATCGTCACGCGCGTCGACGAGGATTCCAAAAAGTCGACTCTGGAGCAGATCCGTCAAGAGTACAAAGCCAAGAAGAAGAAATTCGACGAAGATTTCAACCGCCAAGCCGCGCTCGTACGTCAGCAGATCAGCAAGGCCCGCCCGTCTTTGCAAGGCGAAGCGCTGGCAGCCAAGGTCGAGGAAGAGCTGCATCGCGTGCAGAAAGCGAAGGAGGAGCGGACGTCAGAGTTGGATGGCGTGCTGCACCTGGCCGAAGCCGAACTCAAGGACCTCAAGCCGTTGAAGATCTTGTCCGAGCACCAGTACCAGGACCTATCGTTGAAATACGGCCATCTGTTCGAGGCCGGCATCGGCGCCGAAGCCGTCCGGCAGCTGCTGGAGGATATCGACCTGGAAAAAGTGGTGGACGGGTTGAACACGAAACTGGAATCGGCCCATGGGCCGATGCGCGAGAAGCTGACCAAGCGGCTGCGCCTGTGCTCGGACCTGATGCGCAACAAGATCCGCCCCGAGTGGATGGTGCTGACGACCATCCCGGTCATCCCGCCCGACCTGCGGCCGATGGTACCGTTGGACGGGGGACGGTTCGCCACCTCCGATCTCAACGACCTCTACCGGCGCATCATTAATCGCAACAACCGGCTCAAGCAGCTGGTTGAACTGAACGCCCCGGAAGTCATCTGCCGCAACGAAAAGCGCATGCTGCAGGAGGCGGTCGACGCGCTGATCGACAACAACGCGCGCCATGGCAAGACGGTGGTCGCATCCACCGGCCAAAAGCGCATGCTCAAATCGCTGGCCGACATCCTGCGCGGCAAGCAGGGCCGTTTCCGGCAGAACCTGCTGGGCAAACGCATCGACTACTCGGGCCGCAGCGTCATCGTCGTGGGGCCCAAGCTCAAGCTCGACCAGTGCGGGCTGCCGAAGAAAATGGCGCTCGAACTGTTCAAACCGTTCATCATTTCCCGCATCATCAAGGCCGAGTACGTGCACAATGTCCGCTCGGCGTCGCGATTCATCGACAGCGGGCGGCCCGAAGTGTGGGACATTCTCGAGGATATCGTCAAAGGCTCGTACGTCCTGCTGAACCGCGCTCCAACCTTGCACCGGCTCGGCATCCAGGCCTTTAAACCGACGCTCATCGAGGGCAAGGCCATCCAAGTCCACCCGCTGGTGTGTTCTGCTTTCAACGCGGACTTCGACGGCGACCAGATGGCCGTGCATGTGCCGTTGACCGAAGAGGCCAAGCGCGAGGCGGCCGAGATCATGCTGTCTACTCGGAATTTATTGAAACCCGCGACCGGCGCGCCCATCACCAACCCGACCATGGACATGGTGTGGGGCTGCTACTACATGACGATGGTGACCGAGCCCAAGCACGGCAAGCCAAAGATCTTCTCGACGGTCGCCGAGGCCAACTGCGCCTACCAGCTGCGGCATATCAAATTGCAGGAAAAGCTCCAGCTACCCGCTGGCGTCATTCCGCGGCCGGTGCTTGACGACGAGGGCAAGAAGCTGGGCAAATCGGCGCTGGTGACCACGTCGATGGGGCGCGTCCTGTTCAACGACGTGCTGCCACCGGATTACCCGTTCGTCAATAGCCTGATGGACAAAAAGTCGCTGGCTAAGATCGTTGCGCGGCTCTTGGAGCGGTACTCGTTCGAGGAAGCCGCGACGTTGCTGGATAAGATCAAGGAGTTCGGCTTCAAGTACCTTACTCGCTCGGGTTTCTCGTGGGGAATGGATGACATCCCGGCGTTGGCGGAAAAGCACGTCATGGTCGAGCAGGGCGACCGCGAGGTAGCCGAGATCAACGACCAGTTCGAAATGGGTTTGCTGACCGATTCCGAGCGCCATACCAAGGTTATTGAGACGTGGATGAAGATCAAGGACAGCATCGTCGGCATTTCCCGCAAGGCGTTGGATCCGACGGGACCGGTGTACACGATGGTGGAATCCGGCGCCCGCGGGTCGTGGTCCCAGTTGATCCAGATCATGGGTATGAAGGGCCTGGTGACCAACCCCGCCGGTGATATCATCGAGCTGCCGGTGAAGGGCAATTTCAAGGAAGGGTTCGACGTGCTGGAGTATTTCATTTCGACGCACGGCGCGCGCAAGGGGTTGTCCGACACCGCGCTGCGCACAGCCAACGCCGGCTACCTGACGCGCCGTCTGGTGGACGTGGCCCAGGATCTGGTCATCTCGAGCGAGGACTGCGGCGACACCGAAGGCTTCACGTTCAACCGCGCCGACAGCGAGTCGGTTGGGCTGCACCTGGTCGACCGCGTCATTAACCGCTTCAGCCTCCAGGAGGTTATCCCGCCCCGGGCGCGCAAGCCCTTGCTGCATGTGGACGAGCTCATTACGCCCGCGCTGGCCGAAAGTCTGCGCAAGCTTGATCTGCCGGAGTTGTGGGTGCGGTCCGTTCTGTCGTGCAAGAACCGGCGCGGCATCTGCCAAAAGTGTTACGGCCAGGATTTGGGATATAATAAGCTGGTCAAGATGGGGACCGCGGTCGGCATCATCGCCGCCCAGTCCATCGGGGAGCCTGGTACGCAGCTGACCATGCGGACGTTCCATACCGGGGGCGTGGCCGGCTTGGACATTACCCAGGGTCTACCGCGGGTGGAAGAGATCTTCGAGGCGCGCAGCCCGAAGGTCAAGGCATTCGTTTCGGAAGTCGCCGGCAAGGTGACGGTCAGACCGGTCTCGGCCGGTTCGCGCCAGAAGATGGTGGAGGTCGCGTACCGCGAAATGGGCCGTGATATCTATCCGATCGTCCCCGTCACCAAAGGCAAGGGAAAAAAGAAAGCCGCGGTCGGCGGCGCCATCGAAGTAAAAGAGGGCCAGAAAGTGAACGACGAAGAATTGTTAGGGGTGAACGCCGCTGGCGAGAAGGTGCTGGCCAAGCGCGGCGGCACCGTCCACGTGGAGGATGGGGCGGTCGTCATCGTCGCCGAACAGGACAAGACCAAAGAGTATGTCATTCCGACCGAGTTCACCATCATCGTGAAGAGCGGGGACCTCGTGGGTCCGGGTGACCGGTTGACGGATGGCAGCCTTGATCTGCGCCAGCTGTACCGTCTCAAGGGCATGGCCGACACCCAGCGGTATGTGCTGCGCGAGATCCAGACCATTTATACCAGCCAGGGCCAGCAGCTCAATGATAAGCACGTCGAGCTGATCATCCGGCAGATGTTTTCCCGGGTTCAGGTCAAGGATTCCGGCGACACTCCGCTGCTGGCAAGCAGTCGTCTGGAGTGGACGGAATTCGTCGCTCTTAACCAGCAGCAGAAGGATGGCAAGCGCCCGGCGGACGGCGAGCGGCTGCTCCTGGGTATCACGAAGGTCAGCCTGTCCACGTCCAGCTTCCTGTCGGCCGCGTCCTTCCAGGAAACTTCGCGGGTCCTCATCAACGCCGCCGTGCAGGGGAGAATTGATTTCCTGGAGGGCTTGAAGGAGAACGTCATCATCGGCCGCCTTATTCCGGCGGGCACGGGGTTCCGCATCATTGCTCCCGTGCTGGTCGGTGCGACTCCCATCACCGAGGATAGTGAGTAACCGTTCGCTGAGAATAGTAAACCGCCGCCCATCCGGGCGGCGGTTTTGGCATTGCTTCAATGTCCGGGCGCTCATACTATCAACCATAAAGTATTACTTTACGGTTAATAATACCGGCCAATGCTTCTACCCGCCCCCGAATTGCTGTTCGATGCGGCGGTAGGTGAAGGCGGAAATATCGCGTATGATCTTCACGAGTGCATCAAAGTCGCTTCCTCGGGTCATGATGCACAGTAGGTATGGGCGTTGCGGATGGTAGATGATGCCGCAATCGTGGAGCTGTTTATCGGGGCTATCCTTCTGGCCGCGCTCGCCAAATTTGTGCGCGACGGAAACCCCTGGGTCCACGCCGGCGGGGAGCCCTTTTTTGAAATCAGTTTCGGTCAGGAGACGCAACACCTGCTCCGATTCGTTAATACCGAGATAGGAAGCATTGTAGAGGATACGGAAGAACGAAGCATACGTTTTGGCCGTGATGAAATAATCCTGGCCCCCAGGCGCCACCAGTCCAAGGTCTTGAAAGGTTTTTTCCAGTTCATCGTCGCCGACCGCGTTTTTGAGCAACGTGGCGGCATTGTTGTCGGAGTATTTTACCATCATCATCGCCAACTCTTCTACCGTGAACGAGGCTCCCGGCGTCTGCTCCGGCGACTGGATGTGCTGGGTAAAGGCGCTGGGGCCGGCATCGCGGTAGGGTATCACGCTCCGCAATAATTCTGGATTATCGCGGCTCAGCCGGTAGACGGTCATGAGGATGGGTACCTTCAATAGGCTGGCGGGGATGAAGTCGTCCTGTTCATGAATGCCAAACCACGGGCCGTTGTTCAGGTCGCGGAAATAAACGGAAATTTTTGATGCCCGGCCATCGTCGACCATATCGTCGACCAGTTGCACCATATCGTAGCGGAAGGGGCGCAGATGTTGGGCTAAATATTCCTGGCCTTGGTCGCACTCCAGGAGCGGGTTGACCAGAGTATATTTCCCACGCCGGACTTCGCGCAGGCTGTCCGGCGTCAGTGGGGAGAGGGAGGAGAGCATGGTTCCGGCGATGCCCAGCCCCACGCCAAGGAGAAGTATGAAGAACGCGGCGATTCCCGTTTTCGCCCGTCGATGGCTCGGCGACCGTGCTGCGTCGAACGGTTGCATAGTATTGCCGTTATCGTACGGCATCATATTCGCCGCGTCCAGTTTCACATCCGCCGCGGTTGCGGCTTGATCGATCGTTCGTCTCAGGGCCGGGAGAATTACATAAACCATAAAGTATTACTTCACGGTTTGTACATTTTATGGTAGGTTGGGGATAACCCGGACTGTCAGAAGCGGTCCAGGGTTTGCGGCAGCCGTCGCGTATGCCCGGTAGTACAACGGGCTGGCGCTGAAGGTGGGAGCCGGCGCAATGAAATTACATTGTGTAGCTCGGACCACTCAAACTCGACCGTTGTCCTATCGGGTTATGCCCCGTAGTACAACGGACTGTCGGTGAATGGGGTATAAGTTCACGAAGAGGGCTAAAATCGTGAGTTTTGCGAGCATACGTCAATGCCGTTGTCCTACGGGGTATGCCCAAGGAGCTGCTCAAAATCGGCCAACTGGCGAAATTGACGGGGGTACTGCCCTCGACGATTAACTTTTACACCAACACCGGGTTGCTCACTGCGGCAGACCGCTCCCAGGGCGGTTACCGCCTCTATCCGGCCACGGCGGTGCAACGGGTGAAGCTCATCCGGCGGCTTCAGGAGTTTCGCCGTTTGACCATCAGCGAGATCCGCCAGAAGTTGCGCGCGCAGTTGGTACCCCGTTCCTAAACTATCTTGCTATGTTTCGTGGGCGTCGCCGGGCTAAACACAAGGAATATCGTTCATCGCGTTCCGCGTATGACCGGTACTACCGCGCGGACAGCGCGCGCCGCCGCCGCACGCTGCGCCAGAAGTTTGCCGACATCCCCGTGCATACGAAGCGCGGCATCGCGAGCGTCGTCATTTTGGGGGTGAGCCTGTCGCTGTTGCTAGCGTTGCTCGGGCTGGCGGGGCCGGCCAGCGTCTCCCTGACCAAGTGGCTGCGGTCGCTCATGGGCGCGATGCGCTGGTTGTTACCCGGCTGCCTGCTGGTGTTGGGGTATCTGTTGGCGCGCCCAGATACTGAGGGTTGGCTGCCATTACGATGGCTGGGTGCATTCTTGTTGTTCTCCGGGATGAGCGGTATTGCCCATTTGCCGCAGGCCAGCGGTACCTTTGCCGAAGCGAAATTCGGCCGGGGCGGCGGCATGCTGGGCTATGCGGTTTCACATTGGCTGACGTCGGCGTCCGGGGTTTGGGTATCGCTCGTCGTGCTGCTGGTGGTGGTGACTATCGGCGTCTTTTTGTTCTTCAATACCTCGTTTGCCCATCTGGCGGCAGCGATGACCTGGCTGCAGGGAACGTTTGCCGCCTTGCGCCAGCACCTCATCCGTCGGCGCGTCAAACAGCTGCAGGCCGAGCGGGAACAACCCGCGTTACCCGTGCCCGTTGAAACGTCAAGTATTTTCCACCCGCAGAAGGTTCCCGCGCCGGAAGCGGCCGACGAGGATGAGGAGAGAGATAATGAAGAGACATTACCGGCGCCGGTCGAGGGCGACGGAGTTCTCGCGGCCGCCGTAAAAAAGCCGCGCCGCCGGGCTCCGCGCAAGCTTGACTTGCCCTTGTCGCTTTTGACCGGACAGGCGGGGAAACCGACCAGCGGCGACATTAAGGCCAACCAGTATTTGATCGAAAAGACCCTCAAGAATTTCGGCATCGAAGCGGAAATGGGTGAAGTGAGCGTTGGGCCGACGGTGACGCAGTATACGTTGAAACCCGCCGACGGGGTCAAACTGTCAAAGATCGTCAGCTTGTCGGATAACCTGGCGCTGGCGCTGGCCGCGCATCCTATCCGCATTGAAGCTCCGATCCCCGGCCGCTCGCTGGTGGGCATCGAAGTTCCCAACCAGACCACAGCCATCGTGCCGCTGCGGCAGGCGCTGGATTCCGACGAGTTCCGCCAGCGCCGGTCCAACCTGATGGTGGCGCTCGGCATGGACGTCAAGGGCAAACCGTGGCTGGCGGACCTCTCCCGCATGCCCCACCTGCTGATCGCGGGGGCCACCGGTTCGGGCAAGAGCGTGTGCATCAATACCATCATCGTCTCGCTGCTGTACCAAAACAGCCCCGATGACCTGCATTTCGTGATGGTGGACCCCAAGCGCGTGGAATTGCCCATCTACAACGGCATTCCGCACCTCGTGGCGCCGGTCATCACCGACGTCAAAAAGACCATCAATGCGCTCCATTGGGCGATCCGTGAGATGGAGCACCGGTTCGATACCCTGGCGGCGGTACATAAGCGCGACATTGCCTCTTACAACGAGACGGCGGAAGAAAAGATGCCCTACATCGTGCTGGTCATCGACGAACTGGCCGACTTGATGGTGGCCGCCGGCCCTGACATCGAAGGTTCCATCATCCGCCTGGCCCAAATGTCGCGCGCGGTGGGCATTCACCTGGTGATCGCCACGCAGCGGCCATCGGTGGACGTCATTACCGGGCTGATCAAGGCCAACATTACGACGCGCATCGCCTTTTCGGTAGCGTCGCTGGTGGACTCGCGCACCATCCTGGACATGTCGGGCGCCGAGAAGCTGCTGGGGCGCGGCGACATGCTGTTCCTATCGGCCGAGATCTCCAAACCCAAGCGGCTGCAGGGCGCCTATGCCGCCGATGGAGAGATCAAGAGGGTCATTGACCACCTCAAACAGCAGGGTCTGCCGGAGTACGATCCCGAGGTGACGGAGCCGCCGAGCGGCGGGAGCGGTGTCATCTTCGGCGGCGGTCGGAACGGCGGCGGGGACGATGATGGCGACAGCATGCTGGAGGCGGCGACCGACGTCATCCTGCGCTACCACAAGGCGTCCGCTTCGATGCTGCAACGCCGGCTGCGGATCGGGTATTCCCGCGCGGCGCGAATTTTGGACTTACTGCAAGAGCGGGGGGTGGTCGGCCCCGCAGACGGTTCCAAAGCCCGCGAAGTCCTGTTGCGGAGGGACCCGGGGGATGCTACCATTGCCCATGAAGAGCCATCTGACACCGACGACGTTGCCGAAGACGACGACGCCGCGGATGTCCCACCAGCGTAAACGCATGCGGGAGTTCACTACTCGAACGATTGCCGGTCAGCAGACGCTGGGCGAGCTGTTGGCGCAGCGCCGCGCCGCCATGGCCGTCAGCCTGGCGGAAGCGGGGCGGCAGCTCAACATCAACCCATCGTACTTGGAAGCGCTGGAAACCGGCGCGCATGGGGGGCTGCCCGGAACCGTGTACGCGGTGGCGTTCTTGAAGTCGTACGCGCAGCTGCTCAACCTCGACCCCGAAGAGGCCGTCCATCGCTACAAGAGCGAGCTGGCAATCGCCCAGCACGCCCGGGGGGAAAGCACGGAGCAGTGGCGGCCGGTCGCGCGTGCCGCTTGGTGGCATTTTATGGTGCCCGCCCGATTGCTGCGGACCGCTATGTTGGCGGTGGTCCTGCTATCCGCGCTGACCTACCTCGGGTTTAAAGTGGAAGCGATCGTGCAGCCGCCGTTCCTGACGGTCACCAGCCCCGCCGACGAGCTGCTGACCGACTATGCATTGCTGACCGTCGCCGGTCAGGTCGAAGTTGGCTCGGTCATTACCATTAACGGGCAAGAGGTATTGGCCGACGCGCAAGGGCGATTTTCCACCCCGCTGGACCTGCAAGTCGGCGTCAATTTGATCAAGATCACCGCCCGCAAGAACCACAGCAAAGAGACGGTCGTGCAGCGGCGGGTAGTGCTGCAGGAGCGGCAGTAAATTTTTTACGTATGTCCAAAACCCAGGCCAAGGAGGGCAGTAAAGACGAACGGCTGAAGTCCGCGGAGGCGGCGGTCGCCCAGATCAAGGAAAAATTCGGCGACGGCTCCATTATGAAGTTGGGTGAGGCTAAGCGCATGGCCGTCGACGCCGTGACGACCGGTTGCTTGAGTTTGGATATTGCGCTGGGGGTTGGCGGCGTGCCCATCGGCCGCATCATTGAGATCTACGGGCCGGAGGCGTCCGGGAAAACCACGCTGGCCCTGCATATTGTTTCGGAAGTGCAACGGACCGGCGGACTGGCCGCCTATGTGGATGCCGAACACGCGCTGGACCCCCAGTACGCGGGTCATATCGGCGTCAAGGTGAAGGATCTGCTCATCTCGCAGCCGGACAACGGCGAGCAGGCGTTGGAGATTGTTGAAACGTTGGTGCGCTCGAACGCGATCGACATCATCGTTGTGGACTCGGTAGCGGCCCTGACGCCGCGGGCGGAGATCGAGGGCGACATGGGCGACACGCATGTCGGACTGCAGGCGCGGTTGATGTCGCAGGCGCTGCGCAAGCTGGCGGGCATCGTGTCCAAGGCCAACACCATCATCATCTTTATTAACCAAACGCGGATGAAGATCGGCGTGTTCTTCGGCAACCCCGAGACGACCACCGGCGGCATGGCGCTGAAATTCTATTCGTCGGTTAGGATCGAGGTGCGGCGCAACGCCCAGATCAAGCAGGGCGAACGGGTGATCGGCAATCGCGTGCGCGTCAAGGTGGTCAAAAACAAGGTCGCGCCGCCGTTCACCAACACCGAGTTCGACATCATGTACAACGAAGGCATTTCGTTAGTCGGCGACGTGCTGGACCGCGGGGTTGCCTTCCGCGTCGTTACCAAATCCGGCAACGCGTACAGTTTGGGCGAGGTCAAACTGGGTTTGGGCCGCGAAGCTGTGAAAATTTTCCTCAAGGAGAACCCGAAGATCGTCCGTGACATCAAAGAGCAGGTCTGGACGAAAGTCCACGCGGGCGAACAACCGGTGGAGGAGTAGGAGCGGAAAATATCGTACCCGACCAGCCGGCTTGTCCAGCTGGTTTTTGGCAGGGGACGCCGGTCTTCGTGGTATACTGGTCCTATCTATGGAGGGGGAAAGAATACCGACGCGGTCATTTTTGCGATTTTTGTCGCTAGGTGCACTGGCGATCGGTTTTTTGGTCCATCCTCCATTCCCGGCGAGCGGCCAAACCTGCGTGCCGGATTGGTCGTGTACGGTGTGGTCAGTCTGCAGCGAGGGCACGCAAACGCGCACGTGTTCCGACCTGAACCTGTGCGGCGCGACGCGCGTGCCGCCCGAACAGCAAGCCTGCGTGGTGGGTCCGGAGATTATCACGGATGTCATTCCGACCGGCGGGGACCTGTCCGGGAACCCGACTCCAGCTCCCGGACAAGCCGCCGGCTGCAGCCCCAGTTGGTACTGCTCCGCTTGGTCGGCCTGCGAGAGTAACGCGCAGACCCGTACCTGTATTGATGCGAACGAGTGCAATACGACCGCAGGACAACCGGCGCAGTCGCAGTCGTGCGATGCGGCGGCACCCTGTTTTCCAAGTTGGAGCTGCAGTTCGTGGTCCACTTGCCAGGATAATCTGCAGACCCGTACCTGCGCGGACGCCAATACCTGCGGCAGCGATGATGGCAAGCCGGCGACAGCGCAGGCCTGCACCGTCGTGCCGGCGGCAACTCCGACTCCGACGCCGACGCCCGCACCGACGCCCACGCCGGCGGAAGTACTACCACCGGTGAACGGGCCGGATACCGTCGCGCCGGCGATTTCCGCAGTCGCGGTAAGCGGCGTGACGCAGAATCGCGCGGCCGTGACCTGGACGACGAATGAGCCAGCTGACAGTACCGTCCGCTACGGCATCGGCCAGACCAATTTGACCGCAGCCGACAGCGCGCCAGTCACGGTGCACGGCATTGTTTTGAATAATCTTTCCGCCGGCGCGACCTATACGGTCGGGGTGAGCAGCCGCGATGCGGCCGGCAACACGGGCTACGCCGATGCCTTCAGTTTTACCACCCCGGCAGAGCCGTCCGCTAGCGACACGTTCCCGCCGGCCATTATTGCCGTCAGCATCAGCGCCGTGACGTCCAGCGGGGCGTCGGTGACCTGGCAGACGGATGAAGCGGCTGTGAGCAGCGTCGCCTTCGGGGTAACGACCGGGTACGGCAGTAGCGCGACATCGGCGGGCGGCGCGCGGACCACACAACATGGAGCCACCCTGACCCCGTTGTCGGCTGGCACGCTCTACCACCTGCGGGTCACCGCGATGGATGCGGCCGGCAACATGGCCATCTCGCCCGACCAGACGTTCGCCACGCCGGCTGCTGCGGCGGACGCCGATGGCGACGGGGTGCTCAATACCGTTGATTCTGACGATGACAATGACGGGGTATCCGATACCCAAGAGGCAGCGGCGGGCACCAACCCGCTGCAACCGGACACCGACGGCGACGGCACATCGGACGCCAGTGATCCGTTCCCACTGCTGACCACCGAGAACGGCGACGCCGACGGCGATGGCATCGGTAATGCGGTTGACCCCGACGATGACAACGACGGTTTGCTTGATGCTCACGAGCAAGTCCTGGGGACCAATCCTTTGCGGGCGGACACCGACGGCGACGGTACCCCGGACGCCAGCGATCCGACGCCGCGCAGCGGCGGTGCGGTGACCGGGAGTGCGAGCGATACCGACGGCGAAGGCTTGTTAGACGCGATCGAGCAAATATTAGGAACCAGCGCCGCAAGTGCCGACACCGACGGCGACGGCGTTTCCGACCGCGACGACCCTTTTCCGCGCGACCCGCAGGAAAGCCGTGACACCGACGGCGACGGCCGCGGCGATAATGCCGATACCGACGATGACAATGACGGGCTATCGGACGTCCTGGAGCGGCAACTCGGTACTTCGGGGGTAGCGGCCGATTCGGACGGCGACGGCGTTTCCGACCGCGACGATCCGTTCCCGACCATAGCGGCGCTTCCGGCGTGGGCGCAGAGCGCGGAAAACGGAGGCAGTACGGTCTCGGGGACCGCGGCGGTGAGCGTTCCGCCGCGATTTGCCAGATTGGTCCGCAACCAGAAGGGCGAACTGTTCCTTTTACTTCCCAGCGGGATCCGGCGTCCGTTCCGCCGTCCACAGGACGCATCACGGTTTGGCTTGCGGGCGGACACCGCCGTGCTGGTCGACGATGCCACATTGGCGAAATATCCGCTCGGGGCCGCGATCGGTCCTGACGAGCAGGGGGTACTGGAGTGGCTTGATACCGACGGTGACACGCTGTCGGATGCGCGCGAATTAGCGCTGGGCACCAAGCCCTGGCAATCGGATACTGATGGGGATACCTTCAGCGACGGCGACGAACAGGCCAAGGGGTTTGACCCTCTCTACCCGCCGCAGCACGCGTCGCCGACCCCCGAGCTGGTGGCACGGGCGCGCGGGCGCGTGATTGCCGGTGTTGATCATCCCCAGCCGTTGTACTACGTCCTTCCCGCGCGCGGGTGGCGCGTGCCGTTGCCGGACGAGGCGACGTTCTGGACGGTGGCGCGTGCGTTCCATCTCCCCGTGCCGGCAGGCCGGCTGCAGACGCTGCCAGCAACTGCCGCCGATGGGCAGTTGCTCTTGGATGGGCAGGACGGCCGGCTGTACTACCGTCGTGCGGGCGTAAACCTCCGCCTGCAGCCGGGACAGGTTCTGACGCAACTGCGTACCTCGGCGCTGACCCTGACCGCTGACGAAGTTGCGTTGCTTCCCTACCGTTGGGTGGCGCGTTGAGAGCATTTGTGAACGGCAAAAAAAGACCCCGGTGGGGCCTTTTTTATGTTTAGCTACTGGTTGACGCGCTCTACGTACTCTCCGGTTTGGGTGTTGATACGCACCACGTCACCTTCGTTGATGAATAAGGGTACGGCAACCTCAGCGCCCGTTTCGATGGTGGCGACCTTGGTGACGCGCCCCTGGGCGGAATCGCCTTTGACGGCTTCGGGTGCGGCGGTGATCTTAAAATCCATCTTCGGCGGCAGGTCAATGCCAACGGCTTTGTCGTTGAACGTCCGCAGTTCCAGGGGCGTCCCTTCCCGCAGAAAGGGCAGTGCGGCGGCTACATCCTCGCGGGATAAACTTACCTGTTCGAACGTCTCGCCGTCCATAAAATAGGCTTCCGTGTCGGTGGTGTAGAGGAACGTCGCGTCCTTGCGGCCGACCTCGGCTTCCTCGACGCGGTCGCCCGGTTTGAAGGTGATCTCCAATACCTTGCCGTTGATCAGGTTGCGCAACTTGGTCTGCATCACGGGTTTGCGCTGCTGCATTCGGACGAAGTTCGCATGCAGCACCACGTAGGGCTCGCTGCCGTAGACAATGGCAACGCCTTGTTTGATGTCGTTGAGCGATGAGAGAACGGCCATAGAGAGTTTAGTTTGTAGGGAGTAGTTGGGTAGAAGTAGATCGAACGGCCGGTTCACGTTACCTACTATTGACTACTACCTACTACCTCGTTCACTTAGCGGGTAAGGAACGGGAGGAGCGCGATGATGCGGGCGCGTTTGATGGCCGTCGCCAGCTTGCGCTGGTGTTTGGTGCAGACCCCCGACTTGCGTCGCGGCACGATCTTCCCGTAGGAGGAAATGTAGCGGCGCAGCGTCATGATGTCCTTGTAGTCCACGACCGGGATGTTGTGGACGCAGAAGTGGCAATAGCGGTCTTTGGCGAGCGGGTTGTTCTTGGGTCGAATCATAGAAAGTAGTAGTGCACAGTGCTCAGTTCCCCGTGCTCAGTGCTTCGGATTTTTCGTTCGATCGGCGGTGCGGAGCACTGGGTACAGTGTACGGAGCACTTAAAATGGGATATCTTCAACCTTGATCTCCTCGCTGTCGGCCGCCGGCGCTGCGGGCGCGGCAGGAGCAGGCGTCGGGGCCGGTTGCGATGGCGCACTCGCCGGCTGTCCCGCGTTGGCGCGGCCATCCAGCATGATCATGCTTTCCGCAACTATTTCGGTGCGGTTGCGGTTGCTTCCGTCCTGCGCCTGCCATTGGCGGGTCTGCAGCCGGCCCTCAATGTAGATGCGGCTGCCCTTGCGGAGGTACTGGGCGATAGTTTCCCCCAGCTTGCGCCAAGCAACGACGTTATGGAACTCTACCTTCTCCTGTTTTTTTCCCGTCGTGTCGGTCCACACCAGGTTCGTGGCGACCGAGAACGTGGTGACCGTCGCGCCATTCGGCGTGGTGCGCGTCTCGGGGTCGCGCGTCAGGCGGCCGATGATCATCGCTTTGTTGAGGTCCATAGAGAAAGCGTAAAGTGTAAAGCGCAAAGCGAAAAATATATCGGCCGATTGTTTTGCGTTTTTCGCTTTTCGTTTTGCGTTTATCTTAGATGATATCCTTGGTCAGTAGTTCGTCGAGCTTGCGGTCCAGGTCGGCAAGTTTGGCCTGCTGCCGGTCCTCTTGTTTGCTCTCTTCGGTCGCCGCCGCCGTTGGCGCCGTCGGTGCGGGCGCGGCTTTTCGGGTGACCTCGCTGCGCTTGACCAGCAGGTGGCGTACGACATCGTTGTGCAGGCGCAGATCCTGGTCGAGCGCGCGCACGGTGCCCGCTTCGGCGTCGAAGTGCGACAGCAGGTAGTAGCAGGTCGTTGCCCCCTTGATGGGGTAGGCGAGCCGCTTTTTGCCGAGGCTATCTTCGAAGGTGACCTTGCCGCCGTGCTTGATCACCAGGTCGCGCACCTGGCCGATGACGCCGCCCAGTTCATCTTCGGCGTACTTGGTTGGCACGAGGTACATCAGTTCGTATCGGGTCATAGTGTAAACGATAAACCCGGGGTTTTCCCGGGTACAAAGTCGCCAGCGTCCGTTCCTGGAACGGGCCGCGGCACCTTTGTCCGGGGGCTTTGCCCTGGGACGAGTCCGAATTTCTCGGACCCATGGGAAAGGTAATGATTCTATTGTAGGATTATGCTAGCAAATGATCCGTTGTTCGTCAAGGATACGGCTATGCCCCATCCAGCTACCGTTTTTTTGCTTGGGAGAACCCCCGAGATTGCCGCGGCGGAACTGGCCGCGGTTTTGCCGCAGGAGGAATTATTTCCTCTGACGCCGCAGGTACTCCGTTGTCCTACCGCCGTACCGGACGCGCCTGCTCTGCTGTCCCGCTTGGGCGGCACGGTCAAGATCGGCGAAGTCATCGCCAATAAATTCACTCCTGCGGCCGTTGCCGATGCGATCGCGCACCAGCATTCCGGCGGCAAGGCGCTGTTTGCCATCAGCTGGGTCAATGGGCAGAAGAACGCGGCAACGCTCGCCGCCGGCCTGAACGTCAAAACCCTGCTCAAACAACGCGGCATTAACGCCCGGCTGGTAACCTCGCGTGCGCCGCAACTGCCGGCCGCAGCCATCAACCGGCACGGCGCGCGGGAATTTACGGTGCTGTCGGACGGGAGCGTCGCGCGCATCATCGCGGCCCAGGACGTGGACGACTTCACGCGGCGCGACGTGGGCCGGCCGCATCGCGACGTGAAGTCCGGCACGCTCCCGCCGAAACTCGCGCGGATGATGGTGAACCTCGCGCAGGTGCCGGCGAACGGAACGCTGCTGGACCCGTTCTGCGGGTCGGGCACGGTGCTCTCCGAAGCGATGCTGTCCGGTGTTGCGTCCGTGCTCGGTTCCGACGTTTCCGCAAAAGCGGTCGGCGAAAGCCAGGCAAATCTCCGCTGGCTGCAACAGCAGTACCCGGAAACTGCGGCCGCCCACTGGCAGGTCTTTGTCGCCGATGTGCGGCAGTTGGAAAAAACGCTGGGTCGCCAGAAAGTCGCAGCGGTCGTTACCGAGCCATTCTTGGGTCCGCCCCGCCGGGGGCGGGAGACTCGCGCTCAACTGCAGGCCGTGATACAAGAGCTGACCGCGCTGTATACCGATGCGTTCGCACAGTTCGCGAAGGTGGTGGCAGACGGCGGACGGGTCGTATTTGCCCAACCTTCATTTACCCACGGCGGCGAAGTACTGACGCTGGAGCTGGATGCTGCCGTCACGCAGCTCGGGTTCACCCGGAGTGGCGGACCCTACCCGTACCACCGCCCCGATCAGCACGTCCTGCGAAGCATTTCAGTGTGGGAAAAAAATATGTGAGTGCCGATGGCAACCCCCCAAGGTTAAATTAAAAGACCCTGCTCCGACTGCGGTTGCGGTTATCCACCGGCAAGATGTCAATTTCGACACCCCGGTGTATAGTGTGAGCACATGGAGCCGCAAATCAGGACTCTCGTGAAAGCTTCCGTGGCTACCACCGCTTCTGCTGCGGCAATGTTGACCGTCAGCGCGGTGGCTTTATTTGTGTCGTGGGGATCAATGATGGTTGCCGTTGGCGGGTCGCTGGGAATTCAGCAAGCCAGATCAACTATCCCAACATCAGGTCTCAGCCTGTCTAAGAGCGAGAGCATTACGTGCCCGAAGATTTTGTATAGAACTTTTGATTTTGCTACATCGAAGGCCGCCGATAGTATTGCCGAAAGCAAGGTGTTGCAGCTCAAGGAAGATATAGCCCGTCAGGCCAGAATTCGTCAGGTTGAGCGCTCATTACGAAGGGTGGTTGAGGGGAAAAAGAGCATTACCGATCTTGGGGAGCAGCTTGTTCAGTATCAAAATGCCTTTATTAACCTGATGCGGTCAGAACCAACAGCGGCGCTTCGGTATCTCCCTGATCAGGACATGCTCGATTCATTCGGAGAAACAACAGAAAACTGCTTACCCAAGGAAACCCATGAAACCGGCAGTATGCTGGTGGTACATGCGGATGATTTTGAGAACGAAACGAGTAAAACCGAATATTCCATAAAAACCGAATTTGGGAAGAAATTAATCCTCCATTTCACAAAGCAGGATAAATTCATGGAGTCGCGCACAAAGATCAAAATCGCCAAGGGGTATGAGATAAATGGAGAGCTATTGGTAGAGGATTATGAAGTACTATCGCAACCCGGCAATCCTCCGGCCCTTGGCCCCCAGAAGACCATCGTGGTCGAGATTCGGCCAAGAATTATCGTCTCTGGCGGCAGTTCTGCCGCCGTCGGCGATGCCTTTCTCACCCCAGAGGAGATACGGCAAGACGTTTTCACCTCAATCGCCCAATTTTATTCCCAGAATTCCTATAACCAACTTCAAATTGTGGGTCAGGATGGGTTGTCCGGAAATACCGATGATGTTATTGGGCCCGTTCCAATGGATATCACCATTCCAAAATTTTGGTGCAGTTTAGGCGGCACAGAACAGGCTTGCGAGCCAACCAATCCTCTTAATTGTGCGCGCGGTGATGGCGCCGGGTGTACGCCGAGGAACCAAAATTTATGCCAGCAGGGTGAAGTAAACGGAAGCTGTGTCCCGGAGTGCTCATTCGATGAACTGCAACAAAAACTCGTTGCCGCGATTGATCCCGTGATCACATTTCAGAATAACGAGCGCATCATTGGCGTTCTGCCGGAAATACTTTATTGCGGCTGGACCGGTATTGCCAATATAGGTTTAGCGGACACAAAAATCGCGGATGACCCAAATCCCATCCCGCTTTCTTTCACTTTTGCCATTCCTCGCATTGGGAAGACGCGTGAAGAGAACAGATACTATGGGGTAAGAACCTTGGCGCACGAAATGGGGCACAATTATGGGAATTTACATGCCACGATGTGGGCCTGCTCCAATACGAAGGACCAGGTGCAAAGCTGGGAGGGGCAATCACCGTGTTTCTATGAATACGGAGATCATTTTGATGTCATGGGGCGGGGTTATCTGCCGAACAGCAATGCCGTCTTAAAAGAAAATCTTGGATGGCTTCCGTCGCAGGACAATAACCATGAGATGCTTATACTTGGGGTAACCGATGGCGGGACCTATACTCTTCAACCTATGGGAAGCGGTGGCGTGGAAGCAATAAAAATTCCGCGTAATATGCAAAATACTGATTTTCCAAATCTCTATATTGAATATCGGCGCCCCGAAGGACTGGACAGCAAACTTCCTGATTTTTTTGTAAAACAAGGGCTTGCTTCGGATGTCTTTGAGGGTGCCACGATCCATTTGGGTAATGCCATGGGCCAGTCATTTCTCATTGATGCCAAACCGCCATACACCACGTCTCTTATGACCGCCTTGCCTTTTGGTGGGAGCTATTATGATCCGTATTCGGGAGTGAGGATAACCTTAGGGAATGATTCGCCAGGCGGATTGCCCGTCACCATAGTATTTGAAGATATTGATAATGAAGGACCTTTCGTTTCAGGGTTGCAGAAAATCAGTTCACAAGACTGCGTGGTTGTTTATGAAGCCGCGGCACAAGACCCGAGCGGGATATCCAAGGTGGTGTTCAACCCCGCTCTTCCAGACCTTGCCCAAGAAGTGGCTGGTCCGCCATACCGTTGGGAAGTGAATTTGATGGATTATCCCGAACAGTATTTGTCCTTTCGGGCATACGACAATAGCCTGTTGAGGAATTATTCCGACAGCGAAAAAATGGATTTATGGGCGGATGAACCTTTGTGCGCGCATAACATAAAAGTGAAATTCTACTCTCCGTTGGAAAATTCAGTGCAGAGCAATACAGTAGCGTTTCGTTTCGACGTTTATTCACCGAGTGGGTTAATGCAGGTATTGTCCGACGTAACAGATGGATATGGCCAACGTACGCGTATTATTGAAAATTGGATAACCGAACTCGGCCCTTCGGTGATGGAACGGTCATACCACGTTGAGGAAAATCTTATCGGCGGAAGATACCGTTTCGGCCTGGAAATTATCAATATGGAAGGGCGCACGTTGCGTTTTTTCCACTATTTTGATGTTCGTAATGCCTGCAACGACGGAATAGACAATGATCATGATGGAACGATCGATTACGGGGGTGGAGGATCGGGCGGAGACCTCGGATGTGAGAGTGTTGATGATAATAGCGAGGAATCGACTTTTTATCGTTCTGACGTCGACATGAGCGGGGGAGCAAATATGACGGATGCCATAATTATTTTGCGCCATTTATTTTTTAGTGACCCTGTCGCTCTTTCCTGCCAGGATGCCGCAGATGTTGACGATAGCGGGTTTGTGAATATCACCGATCCCATTTATCTACTAAAGTATCTGTTCGCTACTGATAATCCACCGCCGCCCGCGCCCTATAACCAATGTGGGCTTGATATGACCAGTGATACCATCGGCTGCCGCAGTTTCCCTTCCTGCGAGTAGCGCGTGATACCACAAGGACAGGATTCCCATCCTGTCCTTGGTTGTGCTTATGGTAGGGTCGCGGTCTAGACGTTGAACCGGAACACCACCACGTCGCCGTCCTGCACGAGGTAGGTTTTGCCTTCCTGGCGGACGAGGCCCCTGGCCTTGGCGTTCGTTTCGCCGCCGCAGTCCAGCAGCGTTTTCCAGTTGATGACCTCGGCGCAGATAAAGCCGCGTTCAAAATCGGAATGGATTTTGCCGGCGGCTTCCGGCGCGGCCGCACCCTTGCGCACGGTCCACGCGCGGGTTTCCTTCGGTCCGGACGTGAGAAAAGTGATGAGCCCCAGGGCCTCGTACGCGGCGCGAATCAGGCGGTCCAGCCCACTGGCGGAAAGGCCGAGTTCTTTGAGGTAGGCGGTGCGTTCGGCATCCTCCAACTCGGCCAACTCCGCCTCGATCTTGGCGCAGATAGTGACGGTACCGGGGAGGTCGGTGCCGGCCTGGGCTTCATCCACGTTGCTGATCTCAAGGATGGGTTTGAGCGTCAGCAGGTTGAACGATTTGACGACGGCAAGCTCTTCCGTCGAGAGGGGAAGTTCGCGCGCCAGTTTTCCCTGGTCGAGATGGGCCTTGAGTTTCGCCAGCACCGTGGCGGCCGCCTGGGCGTCCTTATCCTGCCCCTTGGCTTTTCGCAGCTCTTCGTTCAACCGTTTTTCCACGGTCTGCAGGTCGGCGTAGATAAGCTCCAATTTGATGGTTTCGCGGTCTGCCGCCGGGTTGACGACGCCGCTGACGTGGATGATGTTGGGGTCACTGAAGCTGCGCACCACATGCGCGATGGCGTCCACCTCCCGAATGTGGGAGAGGAATTTATTGCCCAAACCCTCGCCTTTGTGGGCGCCCTTCACGAGGCCGGCGATGTCCACGAACTCCACGGCCGTCGGAATGACTTTCGCCGACTGGTTGAGTTGGGCCAGCTGCGCCAAGCGTTCGTCGGGGACCGTGACGACGCCGACATTCGGCGCGATGGTGCAGAACGGGTAGTTGGCGATATCGACGGTTTTTTTGGTCAGCGCCTTGAAGAGCGTGCTTTTACCGACGTTGGGCAGCCCGACGATGCCGATGGCAAATGACATAGAGATGAAAATGGCTGACGAGGGCGCAGGATGTGAGTACTTCGTCCTTTGGCGAATGGTGGTTATTGTGGTATACTCAAGCCACTTCGTCAAGCATGCTGGAGGCGCAAGTGCGGTTTTTGGTAGCATCCAGCTCCATCAATAGGAGGCATTACATGGCAGACGGCAACGGCGGCAGGGGCGCCGTGCGACGGTTCCGTTCCGCGCAGTCAGCGCGAAGATTTGGGCTGGCCTGGCTGGCTGGTTTTTTTATTGCCACCGTCGCGCTGGCGCAAACGGGGACAATGAACTCCACTGCACCGGTAGTCGCTTTTGTCCGGCCGCCGAGCAGTCCTGTTGCCGCCAGCACGTTCCTGTTCGCGAGCGTCAGCACACCTCTCTCCGGTCTCAAGCAGGTGGAATTTTCGGTTCACAGCGCTACCCAGACGTGGAAGTTTCCTGCTGATTATGTTCCCGACCTTAATTTGTGGAAATTCTACTGGGAGTTGAAGGATCTGCCCGACGACGCGTACGTGGTGACGGCCTATGCCGCCACGACCGATGACCAGTACGGAAAGGCGGATCTGTATCTCACGGTGGCGCGGGGGAGTGGAAGTGAGAGTGGCGGTTCCGGCAGCACGACGGATACCTCAACATCGGGAACCGCGGAAGTACCGACGGCTTCTGGCGGCACAACATCATCGGATACCAGCAGCGGCGGTGGTGGAACCGCGGCGCCGTACGTGTATATCTCCTCGCCGTCCAGCGGCACCACCGTCGGGTCGGTACTCAAGCTGCAGGCCCATGCTTCTGCCGATATTGGCGCTGTCACATTTTCACTTGATACTACCGCGACTGCGGTTTCACCAGATGCCATCGGCAGTGCGGTCAGCTTAGGCAACGGGTTGTGGGAGTACGCCGTGGCGGCGTCGTCTGTTCCCGCCGGTCAATATACGGTTGCCGTGAGCGGCCAAGCCAAAGAGACGGCCGTAAAAGGAAGTAACAGCATCACCATCATCGTGCCGGCCCCGACCACGACGCTGGCACCGTTCGGGGTTGCTTTCCGCAACCCGCCCGTCGGGCCAATCAGCAGCGACAAGTACCTGTTCGTGCAGTCGACCGCGTCCACGGTCACCCTGCAGCGGGTGAATTTCCGCGTCGAAGGCGTTGGCATTAACCGCGGATACGACGGCGCGCCCGTGCCTGACCTTGGGTTGTTCCAGCTCTACTGGGAGCTGAAAGACTTTCCCGATGGCAGTTACCGCATCACCGCCGATGCCCAAAGCGCTGATGGCCGGCAGGCCGCGACCGAGTTGTACCTCGTGGTCACCCGTACCGGCACCACATCTGCTCCTCCAGTTCTCCAGTTCACTTGGCTGGAGCCGAAGGTTAGTTTACTGCAGGGGAAGGTGACGGTGGTCGTTTCCACCGATCCGGCGGTCGGGGTGTTGCAGTTGCGCTTTTTGGGCCCGGTGAACGGCAGCCTGCAGCCGGCATTGGTCAGCGGAAGATGGGTGGCAACGTGGGATACGACGAATTTGCCGGCGGGCGCCTACCAGTTGGTTGCCGTCGTGATCCAAAGCGGGGTGGCGACGGAAAGCAAACCGTGGGCGGTGCATGTCGCCTCCGCGGTCGAACCGACGATTGCCGAAGATGATTCAGACCTGCTGGTATTGACCCCAAAATCGCAGTCCGTGCTGCAGAAAGAAGCGATCTTTTCCGGCACTGCGGCCGGCGCAACGAATGTCCGGCTCACCCTGAAGAACGAGCTGCGCGCGTATGCGCTGCCGGGCGCGTTGGTACGCCCAGATGGTGGGTGGGAGCTGCTCTGGGATACGCGCAAGGCCGTGAATGGCGCGTATACGCTGCTCGCGGCTGCGGAATTCCCCGATGGGGCCGTTGTGGGCCCGTCGATACCCGTGGAGGTCAACAACGAAACGATTACCGCCGCCCCCGCTGAAGCGGTGAACGATAACCAACCGCCGTCGGTGTGGCTTGGGCCCGACCGCACCGTCACCACGCCGGTTGTTGCGCTCCATGGCGCCGTTAAAGACGACGGAAAGCCGGTTCCTCCAGGGCGTTTGACCCATCGGTGGTCGTCCCCCGAGGGAGGCGTCGCTTTTTCCCCCCCGGACGCGCTGGATACCAAGGCCCAGTTTTCCAGCTCGGGAAAATATACGATCCGTTTGGAGGTCAGCGACGGTGTTCGTGCCGGACGCGATGAGCTGGTGGTCATTGTCGCGCTGCCTCAGGCGGAGGACAAGGAGCAGGTAGCACCGCCCCCGCTGGCGCAACTGGTCACGCCGGTTATCGTATTGCCCCAGGAGTGCCGCGCGGTGGGGATAACGAATGCCGATGCCTGCAAGCGGTGGATGTTCGAGCATGTGCGCGAGCAAAACTGCCCCTCGGGAGGCGCGGCAAAGTCTGCCTGCGTGGACCAGCAGCGCCGCGAGTCGCTGCCCGCGGAGTGTATTCGCGAGGGTATCGCGGATGTGGCTGCGTGCCAGAACTATTTGGACCGTCGGACCCTGCCGGAAGTCTGCTGGAAGGCAGGCAAGGGCACGCGAACGGAGTGCGAGCGCTGGCTGCGGGAGCAATTGTTCGAGCCCGCTTGTCAGCAGGTCGGCATCACGGAAACGATCGCTTGTGAACAGTATTTGAAAGAACGGCTTTCCCCAACGCTGGCGTGCCGGTTGTCTGCGGCGGCGACGTGTGGACCCGTGGTGGACCGTCAATTGCCTACGATCGTGGCCGGTGAGCAACGCTTGGAGGAACTGAATAACGCGGTGGGTGAACGGCTGAAAACGCCCATTACCCTTGACCCCGAACAGCAGCGGGTGCTGCCGACCGCCGGAGCTCGGCCGACGGTGGAGCAGGTGGTTCCCTTCGCGCTCATCGCTCCCCTGCCGGTACAGTTCGTTCCTTCCCAGGGGGCGGTGGTCGTCCGCAAGGATGAGAGTATCACCGTGGCGGGACCGGCCGTGGTGGTGCTGGATGCCGACGGCGACGGCCTGCCGGACGACGTGGAGGAACGGCTTGGGTCGAATCCCGCGGCTGCCGACACCGACGGTGATGGCTTCTCTGACCGCGAGGAGGTGGCGAACGGGTACAGTCCTACAGTCGCCGGAAGCATCCCCGCCGCGGTGGCGCCGGTCGAGCGGGCATTGGCGGCCCAGCGGCCCTTGCAACAGCCCTTGTTCATCACCGAAGCGTCGGACCGGCTGGCCGTCGACACCGTACGCACGCCGCCGGAGGTTCCCGGCGGGGGAAGCGCGCTGCAGTTCCAGGGCCGTGGCACGCCTGACGAGGTGGTAACGCTGTTCATCTATAGTTCGTTGCCGCTGGTGGTGACCACGCGCGTCAATGCGGATGGCAACTGGACCTACAGCCTGCGCCAGTCGTTGCTGGATGGCGCCCATGAGGTCTACGTCACGGTCAATGATGACACCGGCAGCGTTGTTTCTCGCAGCGCGCCGTTGTCGTTCTTCATCCGTGAGGCGCGTGCCGTTTCCCCGCGCGACGTGTTCAGTCCCCCGCCCGCACCCGCGGCGTACCGTCCCGCCAAGCTGTACCTGCCGATCGCGGGGTTAGTGGTTTTTGCGGGTGTTTTCCTTTTCATCGCACTCTACGGCGCGTTGCGGCGCCACGCGTAGTTCTGCCGCCTATGCCCGGTAGTACAACCGACCAATCTATCTTTAGCGCCCACCGCCGTTCTTCCGCGTCACCGATTCCCCCCTTTTTCTACACTCGACCGTTGTACTACCGGGTATGCCTCGCCCATCGGTGTTGAAACGAATGTTTGCCGATGAGCGGGTGCAGATCGGCTACGGCTTGTTGTTGATCCTCTTGATACCGAGCGCGATCATCGTCGCGACCGTTGCCACCATCGCCCGCTACAGCCAGACCATCGATATTACCCTGCAGCGGCAAGCATTGCTGGTGGGGAGGGTGTTCGGGGCGACGGTATGGGAGCAAGGGATCGCTCCCGTGACGTTGCAGCGCCGCGTGGAAGCGGTCGCCGCCGCCAACGCCGATATTCTGGGGTTGCAGGTGTTCACGCCCCATCGGGACGGTTTTGAGATCATCGCGAGTGTCGTGCCCGAGCAGGTCGGGACTGTGGCGGCGTCGGCCTACTATACCTACGCCTGGCAGCAAGCGGAGCGCGAAGGTTTGGCCACCGATTACCTCGGCGAGCCGTTGTTGGGCAGCCGTGCCGGCGCCAGCACGGGGGATCGTTACTGGCTGGTAACGCTGCCGCTGTTCGCCGACGTCGAGGGGGACGGCCACCGCGAGCGCGTCGCGCTGCTATCATTGCAGCTGTCGTCGGGCATCGTCGACGAGCAAGCGGCGGCCAGCTGGCGGTCGGCGGTCATCGGCCTGACGTTCACGGTCCTGCTGACCGTGCTGTTCTTGGCGGCGGCCACGCGGTTGTGGAGTTACGCCACCCTCTATCGTAAGATCAAGGAGGTCGACCAGATGAAGGACGAGTTCATTTCCATCGCCAGCCACGAGCTGCGCACGCCCATTACTGCCATCCGCGGCTATGTGTCGATGGCCATCGACGGTGATTTCGGTTCGGTCCCCGAGAAACTCCGGACGGGATTGGAGCGCATCAACGGCGCCGGCAAACGTCTCGGCGACCTGGTCGAGGACCTTCTGAATGTCTCGCGCATCGAGCAGGGACGCCTCAGCGTGTCGTTCCAGCCGCTGGATCTGGGTGAGGTGACTGGCGGCGTCATCGAAGAGCTGCGGCCTACCGCCGTGCAGAAACAATTGACGTGCGAGTATGTCGCGCCGACGTCTCCGGTCAAGGTGATGGCCGACCCCGACCGGCTCAAGCAGGTGTTGTTCAATCTGGTCGGCAATGCCATCAAGTATACGCCCAAGGGCAGCGTGACGGTCACCGTTAGCCTGCAGGAGCACGGCGGCTGCGTGCGGGTCAAAGATACGGGACTGGGGATCTCGGCGGCCGACCAGGCGCGCTTGTTCACGAAATTCTATCGCGTGGCGAGCGACCAGACCCGGGCCATTTCCGGAACCGGCCTGGGCTTGTGGATCACTCGTCAGCTGGTTTCCCTGATGCGCGGGGAAATCACGCTCGAAAGCATCGAGGGTACGGGCACCCAGGTGACCGTCGTGTTGCCAACACCGAAGTCCGCCGCCACATAGGTATGCAACAAATACTCGTTCTTACGCTGGCAGCGGTGGTTCTGGCCGCCGGGTGCGCGCGCGGCGGCGGTGCCGTGGATGCGGCGAGCGGCGTTGGCGCGGCGCGGACCAAGCTGGAGCGAGTGGACCCGCAAATGGCCGCCGTTCAGTGTCAGCAGCTCTGCCGGCAGCAAGCCAGCCTTGGCGCCGATCTGACGGTCGGTCCGTGCCTCGGTGATCCGGTCCCCGGTCTTGAAAATTGGGTCTGCGACGTTGCAAGCCAGCCACGGCAGGCCGCAGACAATGATCCCGCGAATCAGTGCAAAGCGTTCCGAGCCGGCAGTGCACCACATTTTGTCGAGGTCGATAAGGATTGCAATGTTATCAAAATTCGCTAAGATGGAAACACCAATCCTTTCTATGCCCTACGTTTCTCCCCTGGACCAGCATAAGCTGGTTGCCGTCGACACCAAGGCTCGAGTGCGCACCACCATGACCACCGTTTTCTTGGCAGTGACGATCGTGACGGCGGTGGCGGCGGTCGCGGCTGCGGTGGCGACCATCTTGCAGCCGGTTACTTAGCGGCAACATAAAAATAAATAAAAAACCGGGCTGTCCGCCCGGTTTTTTTATCGCCGTTCGCTATCGCAACGATTCGAACACCCGTTGGAAACTTTCACGGTCAACGGCCCCGGATGCCGCAGAATGCACCTGGCACGATCGGTACCAATTGGCGCTGTCGTTATTCTCCCACAGGTCGGTACCGGGGTGGGCGAGGATCAGCGCGAACTGGCCAGCGGTCGGGAATTCTTCCGTAGGTTCGCCGAAATGGAACGTCGCCGTGTAGGTCTCGCCGTCGCGTTCAAAGGTTCGTTTCTCGGTCGTGAAATTCCAGGCTTCGTAGCCGGTCTCCAGTACCGGACACAGCATGACCGCCCGCGGGGTTCCCGCGGTATCCACGAAGGTCACGTTTTCACTGCCGAGTCCGGTCACCGTTCCGCCGCCCTTTTCCACGATGAAATCCACTTTTTTGGTTTGGGGTTCATCCGTCACCCGCCAGTTGCCGGGGTTGTCGAATGTAAAACCACTGAATTGGAAATTGGTGAATGGTTGCGGCGGGACCGTTGCCGCGACGCTGCTGCCTTGCCATGTCGGCAACGAGGGCGTTTGCCACGAGATGACGACTTTCCGCGCGTTCAGACTGATGCTCAGGGTCGTCACCGCCAGCAGGGCGAAGAACGCCGCCATGCCGATACCGACGGCCGTCATCCAAAAAATAAAAGAGCCGGCCCAGCTCTTCCGCCTTGCTTTTGGCATACCCCTCCTACGGTTAATAGTTATCCACTGATATTGTAGCACGATTTACCGTAGCTGTTGAGCGCTCAATTCCTCCAGTCGCGTCACGTTTTCCAGCAGCATGGCGACGGTCAGCGGGCCGACGCCGCCGGGGGTCGGGGTGAAAGCGGCGGCGACCTTTTCCACCGATGCTGCATCCACATCTCCGGCGAACGTGCCGTCCGGCTGCCGCGTGATGCCGATGTCCACCACGACCGCGCCGGGTTTCAGCAGTGCGCCGGTGATGACCCCGGGCTTGCCGACCGCAGTGATGACAATGTCGGCGGAACGCAAGGTCGGGATAAAATCTTTGGCATCGTTGGTGGTCGCCGTGACGTGCGCTCCGTTATCCACCAACACCTTGCCCAAGGTTTTCCGCAGCACCCCGTCCTTGGCGACGATTGCGATGACGGCGCCAGCGAGCGGCGCGTCGGATTCCCGCAGCAGCCGCAGCACGGCGGCGATCAACGGCGGGGTGAGCGTCGCGCGGCCGGCAAGGAACGCCTCAATGTTGCGTGGATGAAAACCGTCCACGTCTTTGGCCGGGTCCACGGCGGCAACGAGAACGTCAGCATGGAATCCTTTCGGGGGCGGCAGCTGCACAATGATACCGGAAACCTCGGGGTCGAGATTGAGAAAGCCGATCGCCTCCAACAGCTGTGTTTCATCGGCGTTCGGCAGAAACTGGTCGTTGCTGAGGTATTTGTGAAAGGCGATGCCGACCTTGTGGCAGGCTCTTTCCTTATTTCGGACGTACAGTATGGACGCCGGGTCGTTTCCGATGAGGATGACGGCCAGCCCCGGCGCGTGGGTGAGCTTGCGCACGCGCACCGCCACGTCGGCCAAAATTTTTTCGGCCAGGGCTTTACCGTCGAGGCGTTGAGCAGTTGTCATATCGTCTTTGGTCATTGCGAGTGCCACGCGAAGCAATCTCGTCAGAAGGTTGCTTCGTCACTTCGTTCCTCGCAATGACGGCTTATGCCGTCAGTTCAGGGTAGATCGGGAAGTGCGCGGTGAGCTCGGCGACGGTCGTTTTCGCGTTCGCGAGGACCGCCGCGTCGGTCGGCGCTTTCAGCACACTGGCGATGGTTTTTCCGACGAGTTTCATTTCTCGCTCTTTCATCCCGCGGGTGGTCAGCGCCGGGGTACCCAGCCGGATGCCGGTCGGTTCGAATGCCGAGCCCGGGTCGTACGGAATCGTGTTGCGGTTGCCGTAGATGCCGCAGTCCGCGAGAGCGTCGGAGCCCTGGCGGCCAGTGATATGCAGCGGGCCGCAGTCGACCAGCAGCAGGTGGTTGTCCGTTCCTCCGGATACCAGCCGCAACCCTTCGGCCTGCAGAGTATCGGAGAGCGTTTTCGCGTTCACCGCGATCTGGTGGCCGTAGGTTTTGAATTCGGGCTGGAGCGCCTCGGCAAAGCAGACCGCCTTGGCGGCGATGATATGTTCCATCGGGCCGCCCTGCGTGCCGGGAAATACCGCGCGGTCAATGGCTTTGGCGTGGCGTTGCCTGCAGTAGATGACGGCACTGCGCGGGCCGCGGAGGGTCTTGTGGGTCGTGGTCATCACGACATCCGCGCACGGCCATGGGTTCTGGTGGTCGCCCGACAGGCACAGGCCAACGATGTGGGAAACGTCGCACAGCAGCAGCGCGCCGATCTCGTCACAGATAGCGCGGAATTTAGCGAAATCCAACGCGCGTGGGTAGGCCGTCGCTCCCGTGACGATCATTTTCGGCTTTTCCTTCTTTGCCAGCGCGAGCACTTCATCGTAATCAATGCGCTCGGTGTCCTTGCGCACGCCGTACTGGACGAAATGGTACAGCTGCCCCGAGACGTTGACCGGGTGCCCGTGTGTGAGGTGGCCGCCCTGGTCGAGTTTCATCCCCAGCACCGTGTCACCGGGTTTTAGCAGCCCCAGGTACACGGCGAGGTTGGCGCCGCTGCCGGCGTTCGGCTGGACGTTGATGTGGTCGCAGCCAAACAGCTTTTTGCCACGTTTGATGGCGAGGTCTTCGATCTCATCGATGAACTGGTTGCCGGTGTAGTAGCGCTTGTGCGGGTAGCCCTCGGCGTACTTGTTGGACAGCACCGTGCCCATGGCCTCCAGCACGGAAAGCGACGCGTAGTTTTCCGACGGGATCATGGCCAGGCTGTTTTGCTGGCGGGCAATTTCTTTGGCAACGATGCTCGCGACATCGGCGTCCGAGCGTTTGAGGTTGGAGTAGTCCATAGCGGGAGAATCAGGAAGCAAGAATCAAGAATTAGGGAATCGGTTCGTCGGTTCCACTAATTCCTTTACTCGCGCAGTTCGAGGCAGGAGAAGATCATGTTACTTTGATTGAAACTCGTACCTTTCCACTTTTCACCGCCTTTGAGCAGCCTCGCTCCAGAAATCGGCTGTATCTTCCTGCCCAGTAATAGAAGCCAATGCGTAAAGGCCAAAAATAATCACCATCAGTAAGATGCCTATTGCTATGGTTTTGGTCGTGGGGCCCATCAAAATTTTGTCTTTCTTCCCTCGGGCAGAAAGATATTTACTAATTCCATAAATCGTCAAAAATAATCCCAGAAAGAATATGAGTATCGTAATAATATTAATACCCAACATCAAATATGTTTTTGCATCCGGCTTCGCCAAGCTAACTACGGTGGCGTATGCACGGCCGTTGTTGTCATTAATTACGTAATTATTAATTTGCGCCCTTGCAATTAATGGCCACATCAGGAGGCTTGCTATTTTTGCAAAATGACTCGACCTCACAATTTTAAATGTTTAAAGAGTAAACATTACTTTTCAAATAATTTCCAATTCCAGCAGTTAGCGAAGTCATCCATGGCCGCGACGCGGTCGTAGATGTCCTTGGCGGCTTTGGTTTTGAAATATTTGGCTTGGCGCGCGAACATTCGCGCAGCCTGGACGTTGCCGGCTTCGGCATGGATCTTTGCCTGCAGCGCGAACTCCAGAGTGTCAGCGTCTTTGGCTATGCGGCCTTCCGGGGTGTCCGCATGTTCGTGCTGTTGCACGAGTTCGCCGATCTTTTCCGCCAGGTTTTTTGGCAATGTACGCAGCTGGTCGGTGAGCGCAGCCAGTTCCCCGTCGGTTTTGTCCAGGTAACGTTTAGCGATCTTGTGGTGGTCGCCAATTCTCGCTTCGCCGTTATCGTGGAACAGGGCAATGGCCGCGCACCGTTCGCCCGATAACCCTTCCAGTTCGCCCAGCAGGAATGCCAGCTGCGCGGTGATGGCGACGTGGTCGGCCAACGAATCAGGCAGGACGCCCGCCACGTGCCAGCCCTCGCGCGTGTTGCGCTTGAGCATGTAGATTTCCGCCAGGAATTTGATGAAGTCGCCAGTCCTACGGGGCATAACGGCAGCGTAGCAGGCAGTAAGTTTACTGGCAACGCCATTCGTTTCTTGGCAAAACCAAGCGAATTTGGTAGGCTGGGATGGACTTGGCATTATATTTCCCTATGAAGAATTTTTTTGGGCGTCGGTGGGGGTTGGCGGTACTGGCGGCGGTAGTCCTGGCAGTTCCGCTGGCCGCGGGAGCGTTCCTGGCCGCGGATCGTCCCGGCGTGCCGGCGCAGTTGAACCGCGACCAAATTTTTCAGGGCGACTACATCGCTGTGGGCGACGTCATTGAGATTTCCGGCAACGTGGATGGCGACGTGATCGTGGCGGCGCAACGATTGGTGGTCAGCGGCGCGGTCAGCGGCGACGTTATCGCGGCAGCATCCAGCATTGAGATCAGCGGGGACGTGGAAGGGGATGTGCGTGTGGCGGCGATGCAGGTGGATATCAGCGGTACTATCGGCAGGAACGCCAACCTTTGGGGGCAGCAGGTCACCATGACCGATACGGCGAGCGTGGGACGGAATTTGTACGCCGTCGGGGAGCAGCTCACGCTGCAGGGGACGGTCGGAAGGAATTTGGCGGTACGAGCGTTGAATGTCGCCATCCGCGGCAGCATCGGCGGTGCCGCGCAGGTTCATGTCGGCGACCGCGGCACGATCGCGCTGCAGTCCGGCACGGATATCAAGAGTTCCTTTACTTACGAAGCAACGGCTGCCACGCAGCTCACCCGGGACGAAAGCGCCAAGGTCGGCGGCGAGGTGCGCCACCTGCCGTGGGCGGAGCCGGAGTCGGGGAGCGGCTGGCCGCACTTCCTTTTTTTCCGCATTATCGGGCTGTTCGGGATGTTTGTCGTCGGGCTGGTGCTCGTGACGTTCGCTCCCAAAGCCATGGTCGGGATCACCCAGCAGTCATGGACGCGGCAGCCGTTGCCAGCGCTCGCCTGGGGTTTGGTCGTTACTCTGGTAACGCCCGTGGCGGCGCTGGTGCTGGCATTCACCATCATTGGGCTGCCCTTGGCGCTTTTGATCTTCGGCGGGTACCTGATGGTGCTCTATCTGGCGCAGATCGTCGCCGGTATCGCGTTGGGAATATTCGTCTTTTCCCGATTGTCCGCCAACCGCTCACGTGGGTCGCTCGTGCTACCGATGGTGCTGGGGATGACGCTGCTGTTTTTCCTGACTGTGTTTCTCGGGCCGTTCGGCATCCTGGTCAAGATCTCTGCCGTGCTGTGGGGGGTGGGTGCGCTGTGGCGTTTTAAAACCCAGCAGCTGGCGCAGTGGCGGTGAGAGGTATGTCGTATAACCCGGCGATCTTCAAGGCGTACGATATTCGCGGGGTGTACCCCACCGAGTTGGATGAGGATCTGGCGCAACGGCTTGGCCGCGCTCTTGTCACCCACTTGCGCGTGCCCACCGTCGCCGTCGGCTGGGATGTGCGGGAGAGCGGCCCCAAGCTCCGCGATGCGCTGGTGTCGGGTATCACCGCACAGGGCGCCGATGCCATCCTCTTGGGCGTCTGCAGCACGGACTCGTTCTATTTTGCCGTCACGCGCTATGGGTTTGCGGCCGGCGTGATGGTGTCCGCATCCCATAATCCCGCCCAGTACAACGGGTTCAAGATCGTCGGGGCTCGCGCCGCAGCGCTCTCCGGGGATAGCGGGATTCCCGAGCTCAAGCAATTGGTCGCCGCCAACCATTTCCCCGCGGTCCGTCAGCGCGGTACCGTGCGGGAGCAGCCCGGCGTCATCCCCGGCTTCGCGGCCGCGGTGCGGGCGATGGTGAAGGTTGCCGATATTACGCCGCTCAAGGTGGTGATGGATACCGGCAACGGTTCGGGCGGTTTGATCGCGCCGTCGGTGTTCGACGGCCTCCCGCTGCGCATCACCCCCCTGTGTTTTGCGCCTGATGGGCGTTTTCCCAACCACCAGGCCAATCCTTTGCTGCCGGAGAATCGCGTGCATTGGGAGGCGGCGGTCCGTGAGCAGCACGCCGACCTCGGCATTGCTTGGGACGCGGACACCGACCGCGTTTTTTTTCTGGATGAGCAGGCGCGTTTCATCCCCGGGGATTTCGTGACGGCACTGTTGGCCGGTGAAACACTGGATGCTACCGGCGGCGGACATGTCGTCTATGACCTGCGGGCGTCACGCTGCGTGCCCGATACGGTGCGCGCGCACGGCGGCACGCCCGTCGTGTGCCGCGTCGGCCATTCGTTCATTAAGGCTAAGATGCGCGAGTTGGACGGGGTTTTCGGCGGCGAGATCACGGGGCACTACTACTACCGTTTCAGCGGCGCGTACCTGGATAACGGGTGGATCCCGGCGCTGCAGATGATTACCCTGCGCTCACGCCGGGGCAAGCCATTGAGCGAGATGTTTTCCGAACTGGCGGCGCGTTACCATATCAGCGGCGAACACAACTACACCGTGGCTGATCCCGATGAAATCCTGGCTAAGCTTGAGGCCCATTACGGTAGAGGCGCGCGGCGGGTCGACCATCTGGACGGGTTGACCATCGAGCGGGACGATTTCTGGTTCAATGTCCGCAAGAGTAACACTGAACCGCTGCTGCGATTGAATCTTGAGGCAACGTCCGCCGAGCGTTTGCCCGGCGCGCTGGCCGAGGTCGCCGAATTCATCCGCCGCGCAGCCTAGCACACAGGCGGATGGCAAGCTTTCTTCCATGAGCGAATTTCTTCCCGGCATGCTTGGAGTGTTTGATTCAGGATTGGGCGGTTTGACCATTGCCAAGGCCATCCGTCAGCGCTTGCCGGAGTACCAGCTGGCGTACCTCGGCGATACCGCGCGGCTTCCCTATGGCAACCGGTCGGCTGACCTGGTGTATCGCTTCACGACCGAAGCCGTCGGGTACCTGTTGTCGCAAGGCTGCCCGCTGGTGGTGGTTGCCTGCAACACGGCGTCGGCGCTGGCGCTGCGGCGGCTGCAGCGCGAGTGGCTGCCCGTCCATTTTCCGGATCGCCGGGTGCTGGGGGTCATTCGCCCGATTTCCGAGTACGTCGCGGACGCTTCGCGTGGCGGCCGCGTCGGCGTGGTCGGCACCGCCAGCACGGTCGGCTCCGGCGCGTTCGTGCGGGAGATTTCCGGCCGCAACCCGCGCATTTCAGTCGTGCAGCAGGCCTGCCCGCTGCTGGTGCCGTTCATCGAGGAGGGCTGGGGCCGCCGGCCGGAAACGGCCAAACTGGTACGCGATTACGTCCGGCCGTTGCAAGAGGCGCAGGTTGATACCCTGGTGCTGGGCTGCACCCACTACCCGATGCTGCGGGCCGAGTTTGCCGCCGCCATGGGGGAACATTGTTTTATTCCGGATCCGGCCGCCGTCGTCGCCGAAAAACTGGCCGATTACCTCGCCCGCCACCCGGAGCGGGAATTGCAGATCTCCCGCGGTGCCAACCACCGGTATTTGGTGACCGAGCACACCGACCGTTTCGCGCAGTTGGCCGGCGAATGGCTGGGCCACCCGTTGACGCTCGAGGGAGTTGACCTGCAGCCGTAATATTTTTTTTTGAATATCAAATATACCCGGCCTGCAGGCCGGGTATATTTGATGTTTAGCTCCGTTTGGTCGTGGCGTCCGCCAGCCGTTTGATCGCCAAGGTGATAGCTGCCGTCCGCAAGGTAACCCGCTGCACTTTCGCCAGCTCCCACACCGTTGCGAATGCGCGTTCCAGTGTCGTTTGCAGTTTCTGTTTCACGTCGGCTTCGGTCCAGCTCTCGTTGGCCCGGTTTTGCTGCCATTCAAAGGTGGATACGATAACGCCGCCGGCGTTGGCCAAAATGTCGGGAATGACCATGATGCCTTGTTGCGCCAGCAGCGGGTCGGCCTCCGGAGCGGTGGGGGCGTTGGCGAGCTCCAAGATGAGCTTGGCCTTCACGGACATGGCATTGGCGGCCGTGATCTGGTTCTCCAATGCCGCCAGCACGAGCAGGTCGCCATCCGCAGTCAGCAGTTCCTGGGGGGTGGCGTGCCGATGGTCGGCGCAGCGGCATTTGCCCTCGGCGCAGCGGCAAGGGTCCACGGTGCCGCGTTCCAGCTTGGCGTTGCTGATGGCCGAGAAGTCCAACGTTTTGCCCTTGCTCGCCAGGACGGCGAGTTTCGAATCCGCAACCCCGACCAGCTTGCAGCCGATACGGCTGGCCAATCGGGTGAAGTGGGATCCCGCATTGCCGAACCCCTGAACGATGAAGGACAGCGATTCCGGTTTGCGTTTCAGCTTTTCCAGCATCTTCTGCAGCACGTAGAAACCTCCGCGCCCGGTCGCCGTTTCCCGCCCGCGGGAACCGCCCTGGTGCAGCGATTTGCCGGTGATGACCGCGGCTTCGCGGCGGCCCGTCACTTTGGCGTACTCGTCGGCCATCCAATCCATGACCTGTTCGTCGGTGCCGACGTCGGGCGCCGGCACGTCGCGCTCTGGTCCCAGCACGTCGGCAAAGGCGCGCAGATACGCGCGGCTCAAGCGTTCTTTTTCCTTTTCGGACAGAAGCTTGGGGTCAATGGCGACGCCCCCCTTGCCCCCGCCGAACGGCAGCTCTACCAGGGCGCATTTGAGCGCCATCCAGAACGCCAGTGCCATGATCTCGCCCAATTCGACGTTCGGATGGAAGCGGATACCCCCCTTGTAGGGGCCGCGCGCGTTGGAGTACTGCACGCGGTAGGCGGGAACGATCGTACGGCGGCCGTCGTCGCGGGTGAACGACAAAACCGCCTGAATGATACGGTTGGGTTGCTGCAGCAGCGCGACCGTTTCGGGCTTCAGCTTGAGCTTTGCGACGGCCGCATCCAAGTGCGTGAGCGCATTGGCAAAAGCATCCTCCATAATGTTGGTGTTGCAATAGTCGGGCCAACCCTGGGTCAGTCTCCAGGCCGCAGTCCGATCTTTTGGAATACCGCGGACAGCGTTTTTTGGGCAACGCTGTCGGCCCGTACGGCGCCCGCCGCCAGCAATTCCTCGAGGTGATCGGGGTTCGCAAGCAGCGCCGTCTTTTTTTCCTGTATCGGCTTGAGGTAGTCGGAGATGGCTCTCGCCAAGGTCTGCTTAAGGTCGGCGTAGCGGATGGTTTTTTCTTTGGCCGCCCGCTGGAAACGCTGTGCCGTGTCGTGATCGGCGAAGTGTTCCAACAGGAGCAGCAGGTTTTTGGCGCCCGCCCCGGTCCCGTCGCCGGTATCGGTGACCGCGCGGGAAAGTTTTTTGGTAATAACGGCGGGCGGGTCGTCAAGATTCAGGCAGTGGTTGCCGCCCAGGGTCTTGGACATCTTCTTCGTCGGGTCCAGCAGGCTCATCACCCGCGGTGTTTCCGTGTGCAGCGTTTTGGGGAGGCCGAAGGTCGGGCCGAACCGTTTGTTGAAAAAGCCGGCAATGTCGCGGCTCAGTTCCACGTGCTGGTCCTGGTCATCGCCGACCGGCACGAACGTCGGCTGGTAGAGCAAAATGTCGGCGGCCATCAGCACGGGATAGTAGAGCAGGCCGGCGTTGGCGTTTCCCTGCGCCTGCTTGCCCGCCTTCTCCTTATACTGGGTCATGCGGAACAGGTAACCGACGGGGATGAAGTTTGCCAAAGTAACGGCCAGCTGCGCGTGGGCCGGCAGCCGCGACTGTACAAAGATAGTGCTGCGCGAGGGGTCCAGTCCGGCGGCGATAAAGGTAGCCGCCGTATCCAGCACCTGAGCGTACTTTTCTTTCGCGTCGAACTGTTCGTTCAGCGCATGCAGGTCGGCGATGAAGAAAAAGCACTCATGCCGGTCCTGCAGCTGCACGAAATTTTGTAGCGCGCCCAAATAGTTGCCGACATGCAGGTTGCCGGTTGGCCGGATGCCGGAGAGAATGGTGGTCGCGGGCATAGGTATAAGGTATTGTACGGCGTTTTCCGGATGGTTGTCTATAAAAAGCGGGGGAGGCTGGTAGGTCCTCCCCCGGTGTGCGCAGCCACTCAACCCTAGGGCTTGCAGTGGGTGCAGGCGTAGCGGTCCCCTTGGGGGGTATCCGTTTTGGCCGCCGGCCGACCGCAAAGGGCGCACTTCACCGCGGGGCACCCGTGGCAGGTGACGATCTTGTGGCCAAAGAGCGCGACTGCGCCATTCATGCACAGCGTGCTTTTGCCGCACGTCGGGCAAGTGTCGCCGCCATTGAGGCGGACGGACGGGAAGGTGGAACCAGCCCATCCAGGCATCAGCGTAACCTCCAAAAAGAGCTCCCAAAGAGCAGTAGTAAGGCAACAAAAAACTTCCCGTCCTCTGCCGACAAAAAATGCCGGAAGGGGACGGGAAGCTAGGCTTACCGCGGTACCACCCCATTGCACCCCCGAAGGGGTCTTACTGGCGCTGTCCGCCGACACTCACCCTCGTACAGAGAGATCGGCGCGATACCAGTTTGCCTATGGTTACGGAGGCTTGCCGGACTCCCACCTGTGCCGCCATCTTGGCGGTGCAAGCAGGAGCCACCGTGTCCCGCTCTTTCCGCGAAAGGGCGAGGCTGCGTCTGGCCCAACCCTCCGACGTACGTCGGAGGACCAGCGCATCGGTGTTGCAGTTTTTAAGGTGTGAAACCAATACTACTGAAGCTTCCATAAGATGTCAAGAGCTTTTTTAGGGTAAAATTATTTCCTGTGAATAACTGGTTTTTTTGTTTCAGTTGAGGCTAAAATTGTGGTGTGAAAATGGCAAATACTGGCCTTTTTCCATTGACTGTTTTCCATAATTGCGATATAATACCTATAGGCAATATATTCGCATCTTTGACAGGGGAATAGGCAAAAATAAAAACCAAATGAGCCGCGTCTGTTGCGCAGGTTTGCGCCCAGAAAGATTCGGCGAAGTTTCGTACGGTATTACGGCTTCATTTGGTGAAAGCCGTTTTATTGTGCCTGGCGCTCCCTTTCCACGAAGTAACTATCATTATCAAAAAAATAAAAACAAAAAATATGGATAAGCAGCAGTTCCGGGTTCGCGACCTGACCAAAGCGGTTGACCGCGACAAAACCACCCTGCTGCGGTGGGAAAAGTTAGGCCTGATCCCGGCCGCCAAACGCGACAGCCGCGGCTGGCGTTACTACACGGCGGATGATTTTACCAGCATCGTACAGCGGGTAAGGGAATCCAATTTTTTCCGCCGCGGCGCGGTGCTGCCGATTTTGGCGCTGGTCGCGTCCAGTTTCATGACTGTGGGCCTGCTGAAGTTCACGCGCTACGCGTACGGCAACGCCGACCTAAACATGAACTTGAACATCGCCGCCGGGACGCTCAGTGTGACGGCATCCACCACGGTGGAAACGTTCGGCACGGTCACCTACAGTTTCTCCAGTCAGACGACGACTTCCGCCAACGTGGAATCGGTGCGGGTGCAGGATGCCCGCGGCGGCGCCGGGAACTGGACCTTTAACGTCAGCTGCGCCGACAACGCTGCGGGGTGTTACTGGTCCGGGTCGACGGAAAAGGACCGGTTCCAGCTGGATTCCGACATGACGTCGTTCGATCCGGCGTCCACCTCGGGCAAACTGTGCATCAATATGACGGCTGGCGGCGGGTACCGGTGCCTGTCCAACGGCGGCGACGCCTGCACGGAAGTGACCTTGACGACCGCCTACCGCTGCTACAGTGCGAGCACGGACATTACCGCAGCGACGGGTGCGAGCGCGAATGGCGACTACTATTTGGCAGAATGGGACTGGGACCAGGGTATCCCTGGCCGAGCGTCAGCATCCGTGTACACGACCATCATCACCTACGACTTGCAATAATTAGCCTGATTGAGGCAAAAAAGAACACCGCCGAACGGCGGTGTTCTTTTTTTGTGAGGGAAAACTATCCCCACCGTTTTTGTTTCCCGCCGGATGGTTTTTTTTGGTATACTGAAGGCGTAGTTTTTTAGTTTTTTTGGCTATGCTTTCATCCGCCGGCCGAAGCGCTCGCCGCACTGTTGGTGGGGTTTTATTTTTTGCCTTGACGGCATGGACGCTGGCGGCGGTGGTCCCGGCCCTGGCGCTCAGTCTCGGCGGGGTCGGCATCCGGCCGGCGCGGCCAAAGCCGCCGGATGTCGGGTGGTTTATCTATCAGCTCAAGCCCGGTGAAAGCACGACGGACGCGGTGCTCGTTTCCAACGAAACGGCTGTTGAGCAGATGCTGCAATTGGCCGCGGTGGACTATGAGCCGACCGACATCGGCGCGTTCGGCCTGAAGGGTTCGACGGATCCGCAAACGGACATCGGTAAATGGGTGCAGTTGTCCACGACGACGTTCAGTTTGCCGCCAGGGAAGGTCCGCGAGGTGGATTTTACGCTGACCATCCCGCTTGATGCGGATGTCGGCGAGCACGCGGGGGCAATCGTGGTGCAGCCGACGGCCGTCGCGCGGTCGTCCCAGGTATCGGGCGCGTACATCACCACGCGCGTCGGAGCGCGCATCTACAACACGGTGCCCGGTGAGCTGGTGCGCAAGATCAAGCTGCTGGGGTTTCTGATGCATGAGGATAAAAAGACGCAGCACTACGAATTCGTGGTCCAGGGGAAGAATGAAGGGAATGTGTCGGTATCGCCCCGACTGCGGCTGCATTTGAACGGTTGGGGGCTGGTCAAGGTGCCGCCCGTGGGCGATGCAGAGCTCGCGGATTTTCCCGGGTTTGCGCTGTTCGGATTCCAGCGTTTTCTGCCGAAGGAGCTGTCCAATAACTGGCAGCTGGCGCGGGGAGCGACCGTGGAGACGTATTTCCGTTGGCGCAAGCCGTGGTTAGGCAGGTTTTCCGCCTACTTGACGTTGGAGTACGAGCGCAAGACTGGAGAACCGGAGGTTATCCGCAGCGAAACGTTCAAATTCATGGTGCTGCCATGGCCGGCAACTGGGTATTTCCTCGGGGCGATGGCGCTCCTTCTCGCGCTCATTACCGTTTGGATCGTCTGGCGCCGCATTAAGTTCTCCGGCCGTGGATGGCAGAAGTACACGGTCAAAGCCGGCGATACGCTGACGGTCGTGGCCGCGCGCTGCCGCTTGTCCTGGAAGCATCTGGCCAAGGTGAATAAGTTGAAGAAACCGTACGTCATTTCCGCCGGGGACAGTATTCTGGTGCCGCCGGGGACAAAGCTCGCAACGGAAAAGCCGGGCGAGAAGCCGGCCGGCAAAGAGGATAGCCCGGCGATGGCAGAAAAAATACCGGCGGTGAAGCGTCCACGGGTTCCCCGCTGGGTAACGCTGACGGCCATCGGGGTCGTGAGCGCGTTCCTGGTTGCGCTTGCCGGGTTCCTGCTGTTCCGCTCGATGGTGCAGCCGCCGGAAGGGAACCCTCCGCTGACGCCGACTCCGCAAGAATCACCGAAGGAAAATCTGCCCCCGGCGCAGCCTGCGACCAGCACGCCGTCCGTACCCGCGGCGGCGACCACCACCCCCGCGGTCGGGGCACTGGCCAAGGATGCGATGATCGTTTCCGTGCTCAATGGCAGCGGCATCGCGGGGCTGGCTGGTGCCGTCGTTGATGAGCTGCGTGCGGCCGGCTACCGCGAGTTGTCCGCGGGTAATGCCGACGCGTTCAGCTATGAGGGGGCGACCATCCGCTACCGTCCGGGATTACGGGGGGCAGCCGAGGACGTCCAGACCGTGCTGCGGGTGCGGTACGAGAAATTCACGCTGGAGGAGAAGGCCATGACGACGACCACGGATGTAGTCATCATTCTCGGAAAACCGGTCACACCGTAATTCGCCAGCCGCCCATGGCGCACGGGGTTGGCATGACGATCGGCGCACCGCGACTCGCCGGCTGCCGTTACCGCCTCTAACTTTGCCGGCTGTTTCCCGTTGCGGTTCCCTTTTTGACCCCATGCATCGGCGCTATCGAACTTTGCTGCTTGGAGTTCTGGGCATCCTCGCCTTGAGCGCGGCGGCGCGGTTTTCCGATTCTCGCCCGCACGCCACCCAAGGCGCGGAGGAGCGTGAAGTGGCGACCAGCTACCGGGCCTACCGCGGCAAACTCGTTGCCGCGCAGAACGTTATGCGCGAGCATCCTCGGGCGCAGGAGGCGGTGTTTCGGGTCGCCAATCGCAATGACGCGGAGGCGCGCGGATTGTTGAACGTGAAAAAGTTCGACCTGGGCGCCGCCCAGAAGCGGTATCTCTTTTTCCCCGGACACATCAACTACGTTGATGAGCAAGGAACGGTGGTCGAGGCCGATCCGACGTTCATTGTTCGGCCGGACGGCGCCTACGCTATGACCAAGGCCGGCTATCAGGTTTTAGCACCGCAGTTTGCCGACGGCGTGCTGGAATTCACCGTGGATGGCGCCACAGTGACGTTCCGGGCGCTGGGTCTTGGCACCAGCACGCCCGCGACCGTGCCCCACGTGCAGGGCATCCCGCAGGAAAATCGCGTCATTTACCCCGACGCGTTCGGGGTGGGTATTGACTACGTCATCCAGGCTGAATCTGACGAGCTGAGAAAATTGGTGGTGTTCCGTACGCCGCCGGTGCAGGATTTCGACCTGCGGGTGGAATTTGCAACGTCGCTTGGCGACAGCGGCACCATTCGCGGCCGCAACACCAAGTTCGGCGCAACCTTCTTCCGCCAGCCGACCATCTGGGACAGCGCGGGTAAACAGCTGCCCATCACCGTGGAGCTGTCCGGCGGCAAAATGACCAAGGTGCTGCCCGCATCGTTCTTCGCGGCGTCGCCGGAATTCCCGCTCCAGTACCCGGTGATGACCGACGTGACCACCAGCTACTACGCGGGCGCGGGCGATGGCTACGTCTACTATTCGCTGGAGTTCGAGAGCAACTGGGATACGGCGCACCACGATATCGGTACGAACGCGACGGCCAACTACACCGGCACCACCGGCCAGATTGCTTCACAGGCCGATTCGGGCGGGTATAAGCCGATGCGCGCCTTTTTTCCCATTGACACCTCCGGTATAGCCAACTCGGACGAGATCACCGCCGTCCGGCTGAAGTTGTACGCCACCGCCAAAACGAACAGCGATAACGACGGCAACGACTACATCAACGTCGTGCAAACGACCCAGGCGGACACCGCTTCATTGGTCGCCGCCGATTTTGACACCTGCGGTTCGATCCACAGCCCGACGACCGGCGCTACATCGGTGGATATCGGCAATATCACGACTACCGCCTATAATACGCTGACGCTCAACTCCACGGGTCAGGGCTGGATCAGCAAGACCGGTACGACGCAGCTGGGCGCGCGCGAGGGGCATGATCTGGCTGATGACATTCCCGGCAGTACCAACAGCGTGACCTTTAGCACCTCGGAAGAGACCGGCACGAGCCAGGACCCGGTTTTGGAGGTGGACACCACGGCCGCGACCATCACTTCGGTGTCGCGGAAGAACGACGACGGCCGCGAGGTGTTTGCTACCAGCACCGAGAACATCGATGTTTCCACCATCTTTGTCGGCGAGACGGCCGGCAACACCACCATCGAGTACGTCATTTTCATGGACCTGGACGGCGACAACGCGCCGGATACCAACGAGACGTACGTGACCAACAACTGCGCCGGTTCTGCCGCCTGGAGCACGAACAACTACACCCACCAGACTGCCAATTTCACCATTGCCGATGGGTCCAGCCCCAAGACCGATACGTGGACCTGCAGCACCACCAGTTTTCCCGAGGAGAACGGCGTCTACAAGGTCTACGTCAAGTGGTACGACGGCGCCGGCACCATCTCGTCTACCGGCACGCCCAGTTTCCAGTTCTGCGACCAGCCGACCGGCGAGGGCAGCTGGTGGGATTCCAGCTGGGAGAACAGGACGCTGATTTCCTTCCGCTCCTCCACCTTCAGCGAAGCGCTCGTCAATTTTCCGGTGCTGGTGAAAGCGACCTCCACGAATTTCGGGTTTGACGACCCCGACTCCTCGGCGGAAGACGTGCGGTTCACCGACGAGGATGCCAGTACCTTGCTGAACTTCGAGCGTGAGTACTACGATGCGACCACGACCAAGGAAGCTTACTTCTGGGTGCAGGTGCCAAAGATCGCGACCTCCACGGACTGCGATTACGTCTTCATGTACTACGACAAGGCAGGTGCAACGGATGCCGCCAGCACCACCGCCACCTGGCGGCAGGACTACTATGAAGCCGTCTGGCACTTCGGGGAGTATGCGACGACCAGTGCAACCACCTACAGTTTTCAGGACGGAGTTTTGCCGGATGCCAGCTACAACGCCACCGAAGACCTGAACCTGGAATCGGGCACGCCGACCACCAACCAGAATGCCGACACGACCATCCAGGTGGATGTGCTGTCCTGCGCCGGCGGGGCCGGGGACTGCCACGCGCTGCTGCAGTGGGATATCAGCAGCATCCCAGCATCCTGCACGGTGTCCAGCGGCAGCATCAACATCAACGTGTCCAACCTATCGGCCGACCGCTACGGCATCTATGGCGTACGGCGCAACTGGGGGGAAACCACCGCAACGTGGAACACCTACGACGGCAGCAACAATTGGACGACCGCTGGCGCCATTGATACCACCAACGACCGTTTCGCCACTGACTTAATGAATAGCAATGCTGATGGCGGCTGGGGGAGCGGCAGCACCGGTTCCATTACCCACGCTTTTGACTCCGACGGCGTTTCCTTCCTCAACGATCTCATTGACGGAGTGACCACCAACAACGGTTTTGTCATCATGGACCACGATTCGACCGACGATGACGGCTACGCGTGGGCCTACGAGGGTAACGCGACGGCCACCAACCGCCCCAAGCTGACGGTGGTCTGCGGCGGCGGGACCGAGCCCGTCTACCTGGACTCCACCTCCAACAACCACGATGAGACGAACAGCAGCATCGCTTCCCGCCGGGAAAAGGCGCAGAGCAAGTTCGGCTACTCGCCGAAATTCGACGGCTCCACTTCGGTGCTCGGCATCCCCGATTCCAACGGCTTTGACATCACCAGCTACACCCTGACGGGGTGGTTCCGTCGGGACGGCACCGGCGACCCAGTCACCATGTCCTTGAGCCAAACCATGGAACCGATCATTGCTAAGGGCTACGCCGAGGCCGACACGCAGGCCGCCGACATCCAGTATTCGGCCGGGTTCAACCGCTCCGGCCAGTCGACGCTTGCCGGAAACTGGGAAGACGACCGCCATGCGGCAGGCAACGACTGGTCCACCCTTGGCGGTACCACCATTGCCAACAGCGTCTGGCGGCATTTCGCGACGCGCCTGAAGGATAAGGCGATCTTCAACCTATACCTGGACGGCTTTGCCAATAACACCACGACCTACCCCATTAACCAGGGCGCCAGCACCGGTGGCACGATGAAGCTGGGCATCGGGACGGCCTACAACACCGGCGGCACCTCGGACGGAAAATGGAACGGGTACTTGGATGAACTGCGGGTGTACAAGGTGGCGGTCGCGACCTCAACGGCGTCCAACGAATCGGAATGGCTGCGCGCTGAGTGGTACACGGCCGACAATGGCATGGTCGAGTGGGGCACCGAAGCGACAACCACTGCGTCGGTTTCCATTTCGTCGGCGGCCAACCAAACGTTCGTGGTAAACCAGTCGACCACGGCCATTTCCACCATCAGCATCACCGAGGGGACGTCCCCCTCAATCACCGACGCCAACAACATCCGCATCCGCATCCCTTCCACCTTCAACATGGTGTTCTATACATCCGACACGGCCGCTAATATCGGCGGCAGCGATTGGGCGAAAACCGGAGCGATATCGCAAGGAGGTGAGGTGGCGGTGGCCTATGAGGACAGCAATAAAACCGTCGTGGTGCCGGTCACGTCCAATTTTTCCGCGCAGGACGATATTACCGTCTATGGCTTGTCGTTCACCAGCTTCACGGCGGTGTCCGGCTCCGACAATTTGGAGCTGGAAGTGGATAACGGAGGCACCATCGCCGATACCGATGACAAGACCATCGAGATCGTCGCGCCCACACTCTCGTCGTACGCCAGCCAGACGTTCACCGTCAGCCAGGCGATGACCACCAGCTCGCCGATGACCATCACTGACGCCTCCTCGGCCACCATCACCAACACCAGCAACATCCGCATTAGGATCCCGACGGGGTTCAATATGGTGTGGGACACCGCTGATACCATCATCAAGGTGGCCCCAACCCTGGCCGACTACACCAGCTTCTACAGCACCAACGACCTGCCAACCGTGACCATTGACGTTTCCGACGTTACCTATAACACCACGACCGATACCCTTTTTATTGTTATCAATGGCACGCCGACCATTTATGAGTACACGTTAGGCGGCAGCCTTAGCCGGACCATCAACATGAACGGGTTCATTGATACCGAAGGTATTGACTGGATGTACGGCAACCAGTACGTGCTGACCGAGGAGCGTTCCCCCTACGATGTCATCGTCGTTACGCTGGATAGCTCGACGACCACCTTGGCCAAGAGTGAGGGGACCGTGATCGACGTCGGCTTCACCTGTACCACGAACCTGTGCCTGGAGGGCATCCGCTATGACGTGGCGAACGACTGGTTCTACGCTGTTACGGAAAAGCAGGCCGGCGGCGGCAACGGCGGCCGTGTCTTTCGGATCAACAACGACGCGACGTACACCGAGTTCACGGACCTGGGAACGGCGCTCAGCAATGCGGGCTACACGGACTTGGCGTCGCTGGCCTACGACGAGGTGACCAAGGACCTGTTCCTGCTGTCGCAGGAGAACAGCATCATCATCCAGGCGACCACCACCGGGACCATCCGGGGCACGCGCGCCGTGGATACCGGTATCTTTACCCAGCCGGAGGGGCTGGAATTTTCCTCGAACTACGACTCGATGTTCATCGTCGGCGAGCCCGACGACTACCAGCGGTTGACGCGCGCCAGCAAGATCAACAACACCGCCACGTTCGAGGACTCCAGCAAGACCCTGGTTTTGGATGTTACCAGCGACTTCACTGCGAGCGAGACCCGGACCATCGGCTTCGTGTCGTTCAAGAGTTTCACCGCATCCTCTGCCGCGGACAACCTGGAATTGGAGGTAACCAACGACGCCAATATCCAGGACTACGACGACAAAACCATTACCATTACCGGCGGGGCATCGCTGGCGGTGACGGCCTCCACCACGGTGCTGGCGTTCCCGGTAACTTCGTACAATTTTTCGTCCCAAACCACGACCGCGACGAACGCCGCGCAGGGGTCGGCCTACATCACCGGCGGCAGCGGTACGTGGACGCTGAACCTGAACTGCAACGCCAGCGGCCAGGGCTGCTACTGGTACGGGCCCGGGACGCGCAGCTACTCATTCCAGGACGGCGTGTCGCCAACTGCGGGCTACGCGGGTACTGAGGACGTCAATATCAAGGCTGACGGCGCCAGCACGAACTACAACGGCGATACGGTCAACTGCGTGGACTACAACGGCGACGGCTGCCAGACGCCGGCCACGGGCATCCATCGCGTGCTGATGCAGTGGGATATCAGCTCGATCAGCACGGATTGCACGGTTTCCGGCGCCAGCGTTACGGTCAATAACGAGATCACCAACGGCGATTCTATACACCGTTTCGGCGTCTACGCCTTGCGGCGCAACTGGGGCGAGGGTACGGTCACCTGGAATACCTATGACGGCAGCAACAACTGGTCAACGGCGGGCGCCGGAGATACTTCCAACGATCGCTACAGTACCGATCTGATGGACGGCAACAGCGACGGCGGCTGGGGCCGCGCTGTCCAGGGCACCCTGACCTTTGATTTTGACAGCGACGGCGTGGCGCAAGTGCAACAGTGGATCGATGGCACCGTGGTCAATAACGGCATCATTGTTCAGGACAACGATGTCGGCGATACGAATGCCTTTATCTGGCAAACGCAGGAGAATGCGACGGCGGCCTTGCGCCCTCGCCTCACGGTCCATTGCAAGAAGAATAGTTTCCGGCTGCGCGGCGGGCTGGTGCCGGCGGATGTTCCCTCCACGACCGGTATCTTCTGCATCACCGATCCGTTCACCTGTAATGTGCAGGGCGGCGGTTCGTGCACCGGGGTCACCCTGGTCGGTGCCGGTTGCATCGGCGGTTCCAGTACGAAGACCGTCGCGACCGGTTCTGGCGCCAGCTCGAACTACTGGCTGAAGGAAGCGGACTGGGCGCAGGGGATACCCGGCGGAACTTCGACGGGGGTCTACACCACAGTCATCACGTGGGACCTGCAGTAAGGAAGTTCAAATGTCAAAGTTCACCTGTCGATGGAGTTTAGAATTTTCAATTTCAAAATTTTCAATTTTCAATCAATTACCAATTTTCAGTTGTTCGTTGAAGTATGAAGTATGATTTAGAGGAGAGGACTCAAAAGTTCGGTGAAGATATCATTGAATTTGCAAAAGTCATTCCGAGAAATATCATTACGATTCCTCTCATTAGCCAGCTCGTTAGTGCAGGCATAAGTATCGGGGCGAACTATTGTGAAGCAACGGGAGCGAGTTCCAGAAAAGATTTTAGAAACAAGATATTTATTTGCAAAAAGGAAGCTCAAGAAAAAAACACTGGCTAAGAATGGTGGTTAAAGCCGTTCCTGAAATACGGGATAAAGCTAGAAAGCTTTGGCGGGAAGCGCAAGAGTTGACCCTGATTTTTAATAAGATTACCTCAAGTTCGAAAAAATTGGATTGATTAATTAAAATTTGAAAATTATTTGAAAATTGAAAACTGGTAATTGAAAATTTTTAGGATTACCTGCTTCGTATTTTGGATTTTCCTGCTGCCTATACTCCCTATAGGCATTTTTGTTTTCCACGTTTTTCCTCTGGAGCGTGCGGGCAGGGTAGTGTAGAGTAAGGGTACCGGTGCGCCGTGCGTGCCGGAAAAAACAAAACACAAAACCAACACGGAAAAACAAAAAGTTCCCGTGAGGTTTTTGTATTGTCGTGATTTTTCGCCTTCATGATTCGACCGATCCACCGGGCACAAAAGAAATCGGCCCTTCGTCAGCGGGCGCGATGGTCGCGTCATTTTCACCGATTGCGGGTCTTGGCGGTCGCTATCGCGCTGCTGCAGGTCGTAACGTTGGCCGGGTCCCTGCTGGTCGGCAAAACGGTGTCGGTCGTGCGCGCCGAAGACATCCAGGTGCAGCTGCAGATCCTGGCGGTGGGTGTTGACCGCACGCAGATCCACTACCGCTGGCGCAATGACGACGGCACGGAAGCATCCGCAAGCTTCGGGGCTGCCCAGGATTTTGCGACCACGACCGTAACCCTTGGCGATACCAAGCGGCTGCGCATAGAGATTTCCAATGAAGGTTCGTCGTCCACTTCCGACGAGTACCTCCTGCAGTACAGCACCGGCAGCGATTGCTCATCCGGGACGTGGACGAAAGTGGAGGATGCGTCCGGGTGCAGCGGCCCGTTCTGCTTGGCGGCGACGGCATTATCCGATGGCGCGGCAACCACCAACGTTGCCTCGGGCCTGACCGATGAGAATTCTTCATTTGTTGCCGGCGCGCAACAGGACGATGCGGCCACGACCACCCACGTATCCCTGGATACCGTCAACTTCACCGAATTTGAATATTCTTTACAAGCAACCACCCAAGCCGCGGAAGGTACGGCTTATTATTTCCGAATGGCTGTTGTTTCCGGCGGTAACGCGGCAATGTTGGACGGGTATGACGTGTGTCCGTCATTGACCACGCAAACTTCGACGCCAACCCCGGCTCCGGCCGCAACGCCCACCCCCACCCCGACGCCCGGCGGCGGCGCGGCCGGTCCACCCACCCCGCTCCCGCCCCAGCAGCACC
>VMFR01000002.1 GCA_007376135.1 Parcubacteria group bacterium Gr01-1014_31
AGGCATTCACGATGATGCCGGCCGAGGTGTTGGTCGGGGCCAGGACGTTGGTGGCGATCTGCTGCCACGCCCCGTTCTGGCCCAGGGTGTTGGCATCGGCACCGCACACCAGGGTGCCGTCGGTCAGGGTATCGAGCGTATCACAGCCCGACAGCCCGGTCAGGGCCAAGCCGGTGGAGGTGGCGCGGCCCGAGAGCCACAGGTCCCCGGCCCCGCCAGGGCCCGTGGGCTGAGTGGTCCCGATGACGAAGCGGCCGGTGGAGGTGACGCTGCCATCGATGCGCAGCGAGGTGCCAAAGGTGGAGGAGGCATTCACGATGATGCCCGCCGAGGTGTTGGTCGGGGTAAGCACATCGGCTGAGAATGCGTGCCACGATCCGGGGGTCAACGATCCGGCGCTGACGTCATCGGTCCCGCAAATAAGGGTGCCCAGACCGTTAGTTTCGATCGCCGTGCAACCGTTCAGCCCGGCGACGGCAAACGCGGAGGTGACGGTCGCCTGGCCGCCGACGAACAGGTCGCCGACCCCGAATTCTTCGCTCGGCTGAGTAATCCCGATCAGGAACTTACCCGTAGTGGTCGCGTTGCCGTCCATGGTGAGCGAGCGGAAGGTGGAGGAGGCATTGACGATGATGCCGGCCGAGGTGTTGGTCGGGGCCAGCACGTTGGTGGCGATTGCCTGCCAGGCGCCGTTCTGGCCCGGGGCCCCGGTGCCGCAGGCCGCCGTCGAGACGATCACCGTGCCGTTGGCGTTAACCTCCAGGCAGCGCTGGGACCCGGAGTAGCCGCTAATTGCCAGCGCGGTGGTGGTCACCCCGTTCTGGACGAACAGGTCGCCATTGCCGAAGTTGCCGCTGGGCTGCGACGTGCCCAGGTAGAGGCGGCCCGAGGTCGTGGCGTTGCCGTCGACCCGGAAGCCGCCGGCCACGGTGGAGGACGCGTTGACGAAGAAGCCCAGCGCCGTGTTGGTGGGGGCAAGCGCGGTGTTGGCGAAGGCGGACTGCCAGGCGCCGGGCTGGAACGCCCCCTGGGACAGGTTGAGGCCGTTGAAGAACAGCGAGCCGCCGTTGACCCGCAGGTCGTTGTAGGTGCCCAGGTCTGCCCCATCGTTGCCCAGGACCAGGTTGGTGGTGGAGGCGTAGGAGGAGCCCGTGCCAATTTCGAGATTCCCAGTGGTGGTCGCGCGGCCGTTGATGAGGAGGTTATCGGTCAATTGGAACTGGCCCGGGGAGTCGTCCCACCACAGGGCTTCCGTCCAGCCGTTATCGAAGAAGAGGTAGTCGTCGTCGGTGGAAAGTGCGCTGCCCAGCACCAGGGAGCCGGTGGTGGTGGCGTTGCCCCAGATCTGGGTGTCCCCACCGACCACCAGGGCGCGGCTGGCCCAGGTGGTGAGGGTCTGCTGCGCGGTGGAGGTGGCGATAAACACGCCGTCGTTGATGGGGTCCACGTGGAACAGACTGGCCGTCGAGGAGCCGACCGAGAAAGCGCCCGACAGCAGCGTCGGGCCGTTGATGTTGAGGCCGTCGGCCACCAACAAGTGGCCGGCGATGTTTGCATCCTGCCACACCTCAAGCCCGCTTACCGCCAGCGCCCCGATGGTAGCGGCCGGCGCCTCGATGCCGGAGATGTCAAAGGCAGTCAGCGAACCGCTGGTGACTGAGGCCGCGTAGGCGGACTTGCCCTGGACCGCGATGCCGTAGGGCACCGTCAGGGGAGAGACGTTGTCGTCGAAGAAGGCGGCGACGTGGCGCGGGTTGGTCGGGTCGGAGATGTCCAGGATTTCCACGCCGTTTTCGCTGTACGCCGTAACATAGGCGTACTTACCGCGGACCACAATACCAGAAGCTCCATCCAAAGCTCGGTCTGCGGTATCGCCGATTGAACCGGCGTGGCGCGGATTGGTCGGGTTGGAAATGTCCAGAATCTCAAGCGCGTCGTCAGTATAGGCCGTAACATAGGCGTACTTGCCTTCAACCACGATCTCTTGCGCACCAACCAACAGAGTGCTGGCGCCGTCAGTGATGGAACCAACCTGTTTCGGATTTCCCGGGTCAATCACGTCAAAAACTACTACTTTGTTGCCACTATATACCGTTACATAGAGATACCTACCTTGCACCAGTACCGGCGATTGTGTGCCAGCTCCGGAAGCCGTTGACGAACCAACGGCTCTCGGATTGGCCGGATCGGAAATATCTACAATTTGTATCCCGCCATCGGAGAATGAGCTAATGTACGCGTAACGCCCGGAGACGGTTATGCCATAGGCGCCATTTAGTACGGTCGTTGAATCATCGGCAAGGGAACCAACAGCACGTGGTTGAGTGGGATCAGAGATATCCAAAATTTGAAGACCACTTTCCGCCTGGCCATTGAGTGCACCGACGACGTAAGCGTATCTCCCTTGGACGACAATGCTTTGTGGATTATCGAGCAATGTACTGGCGCTATCAGTAATCTGGCCGACATGCACCGGGGTGCCGGTGGCACTCGAAATATCAAGCACTTCAACACCGCCACCGGTAGAAGCAGTCACGTACGCGTAGTGCCCTTGTACTGCAACGCCAATCGCACCAGCCATTTGGGTCACCCCGTCGTCCGTCAGGCTTCCTTTGTACCTGAGCTGCCCCGCAGTCTGCGCGATATGGCCTCCTGCAGCGTACAGAGCGTAGGTGGTGGAGGCAATCTGGGGGTTATCCTGGACGTAGACACCGTAGTAGGTGGATTTGGGGCCGAGGCCCGAGGCGTAGACGGTAGAGGTGGGGGCGGCGATGAAGAGACCGGAGGTGGTGGAGTCGCCGAAGGCCCAGGTGTTCTGCAGCGTGATGGTCGAGGTGGAACGCGGCTGCGCGGTGCCAAAGGCTGAGAAGCCCTGGACCGTCAGGTTGAGCGTGGTAGTGGCGTTGCCGTTGACCAGGAAGTTATCCGTCAGCTGGAACTGGCCCGGACTGTCGTCCCACCACAGGGCCTCAAAGCTGGTGCTGTCGAAGTACAGATAGTCGTCGTCATTGGCGGCGCTGGTGCCGAGGCTCAACGAGCCGGTGGTGCTCGCGTCGCCCCCGACGAACAGGTCGCCGGCGCTAAATTCTCCACTCGGCTGGGTCGTGCCAATGACAAAGCGGCCGGTGGTAGTCACGCTGCCATCGATGCGCAGCGAGGTGCCGAACGTCGAACTGGCGTTCACAATGATGCCCGCCGAGGTGTTGGTGGGGGCAAGCACGTTGGTGGCGATTGCCTGCCACGCCCCGGGGTCAACGGCCCCCTGGGAGAGGTTGACGGCGTTGAAGAAGAGGGAGCCGGAGTTGACGTACAGGTCGTTGTAGGTGCCGAGGTTCCCGCCATCGCCACCCAGCACTAGGTTGGTGGTGGAGGCGTAGGAGGAGCCCGTGCCAATGTCGAGGTTCCCGGTGGTCGTTGCCCGGCCGTTGATGAGGAAATTGTCGGTCAATTGGAACTGGCCCGGAGAGTCGTCCCACCACAGGGCCTCAAAGCTGGTGCCGTCGAAGAAGAGGTAGTCGTCGTCGTTGGCGGCGGAAGTACCGATGGCCAGGTTCCCGGTGGTGGTCGCGTCCCCGCCGACGAACAGGTCGCCGGCGCCGACGTTACCGGTGGGCTGGGTGGTACCGATGACGAACCTCCCGGTGGTGGTGACGGCACCGTCCACGCGCAGACTGGTGCCAAAGGTGGAACTGGCGTTGACGATGATGCCGGCACTGGTGTTGGTGGGGGCTAGGACGTTGGTGGCGATTGCCTGCCACGCCCCGTTCTGGCCCAGGGTGTTGGCATCGGTGCCGCAGATGAGGGTGCCCAGGCCGTTGGTCTCCACGGCGGTGCAGCCCGTCAGGGTGGTGAGGGCGAACGCCGTGGAGGTGACCCCGTTCTGGACGAACAGGTCGCCGTTCCCGAAGTTGCCCGTCGGCTGGGACGTGCCCAGGTAGAGACGGCCGGTGGTGGTGGCGTTGCCATCCACCCGGAAGCCGCCCGCCACGGTCGAGGAGGCGTTGACGAAGAAACCCAGTGACGTGTTGGTGGGGGCAAGCGCGGTGTTGGCAAAGACGGACTGCCAGGCGCCATTGACGCCGAGGGGGGCACCTACCTCGTCCGTACCGCAGGTCAGCGCCCCTGCGGCGTTGGTTTCCAGGGCCGTGCAGCCAGTAAAGGCGGGCAGGCCCAGGGAGGCGGTAACGGTGGCCGAGTCGCCGATGAACACGTCGCCGGTGCCCATGACGCCGGCCGGGTTGGTTGTACCGACCACGAAGTAGCTGGTGACGGTGGCGCGGCCGTTCATGATCAGATTATCAGTGAGTTGGAACTGGCCGGGGGAATCGTCCCACCACAGGGCTTCCGACCAGCCGTCGTCGAAGAACAGGTAGTCGTCGTCGTTGGCAAGCGCGGCGCCCAGCACCAGCGACCCGGTGGTGGTGGCGTTGCCGTCCAGGTAGGTGTTCCCACCCACCACCAGAGCTTGGCTCGCCCAGGTGGTCAGGGTCTGCTGGGCCGTAGAGGTGGCGATGAAGACGCCGTCGTTGATGGGGTCCACGTGGAGGAGGCCGGCGGTGCTGCTGCCCACGCTGAACGCGCCCGACAGCAGGGTAGCGCCCGAGACGTTCAGGCCGGAACCCACGCTCAGCCCGCCGGCGATCTGCGCGGCCTGCCAGACGTCCAGGGTGGAAACGGCCAACGCCCCGATGGTGGCGGCCGGCGCTTCGATGCCGGAGATGTCTAGGACCTCGAGGCCGGATTCAGTGAATGCCGGAACGTACATCGTGTGTCCCTGGATGGCGAGCGAATTAGCGCCACGCAACAGGTTGACGCCGTCATCAACAACAGCGGCAACATGCTGAGGATTGGTGGGCACCGAAATATCCAAAATTTCAATGCCATCATCGGTCCCGTTCGACGCACTCGACGATATATACGCGTAATTACCCTGCACGACGATGGCCGTGGGATCACTCAACCAGGTATCAGCGGTATCAGAAATTTTTCCCGCATGGCGAGGATTGGTGGGATCGGAGATATCCAGGATCTCGATCCCGCTACTGTTAAAGCCCGCAACGTAGGCGTACTTACCCTGGATCGCGATACTGGCTGCCCCAGTCAACAAAGGAATACCAGTACCGATAGCACCGACGTGTTTTGGATTCGCCGGGTCGGCAACATCAATGACCTCCACGCCGTTATCATCGAACCCAGTCACATACGCATATCGGCCTTGCACGACAATACCGCGGGCACCATTCAACTCCGTCGCCCCGGCATCGGTGATTGCCCCGACGTGCCGAGGGTTCGCGGGGTCGGAAATATCCAGGATCTCCACGCCATCGTCAACCCGGGCCGTCACATACGCATATCGGCCTTGCACGACGATATTCCACGCTCCATCAAGTTCGGTCGTTGCATCGTCGGTAATGGAACCCACGTGCCGGGGACGGGTAGGGTCGGAAATATCCAGGATCTCCACGCCATCGTCAGTATCGGCGGCTATATAGGCGTAATTCCCTTGGACGGCAATGCCGACAGCGCCGCTAAGTTCGCTGCTTCCGCTATCCGTGATGCTCCCCACGTGGACGGGCGTGCCGGTGGGACTGGAAATATCCAGAACCTCTACGCCACCTTCAGAGTACGCAGTAACATAAGCAAAACGACCCTGGATGGCAATACCATAGCCGACGCCGCCCAACGCCGTCACCGCATCGTCACTTATCTTTGCCTTATGTTTCACTTGCCCCGCCGTCTGCGTGATGTGGCCGCCGGTAGAGTAGAGGGCGTAGGTGGTAGAGGCGATCTGGGGATTATCCTGGACGTAGACGCCGTAGTAGGCGGAATTAGGACCCAGGCCCGAGGCGTAGAGAGTGGACGTGGGGGCGGCGATGAAGAGACCGGAGGTGGTGGAGTCGCCGAAGCCCCAGGTGTCCTGGAGCACGACGGTGGAGGTGGAGCGGGGCTGCGCGGTACCCACCGCCAGGCCGTTAACGGCGGTAAGGTTGAGGGTGGTGGTGCTGTTGCCGTCCACGCGGAAGTTACCCGCCACGGTGGAGGAGGCGTTCACATAGAAACCCAGCGCCGTGTTGGTGGGAGAAAGCGCGGTGTTGGCAAAGACGGACTGCCAGGCACCGTTCTGGCCCAGGGTGTTTTGGTCGGTGCCACAGATGAGGGTGCCCAGGCCGTTGGTTTCCACGGCGGTGCAGGTGGAAAGACCAGTGACGGCCAGCGCGGTGGACGTCGCCCCGTTCTGGATGAAGAGGTCCCCGTTGCCGAAGTTGCCCGTCGGCTGCGACGTGCCCAGGTAGAGGCGGCCGGTGGTGGTCGCATTCCCGTCCACGCGGAAGCCGCCGGCCACGGTGGAACTGGCGTTCACATAGAAGCCCAGGGCGGTGTTGGTGGGGCTCAAGGCGGTGTTGACAAAGACGGACTGCCAGCTGCCGTTCACGCCCAGCGGGGCGCCCACCTCATCCGTGCCGCAGGTCAGGGCACCGGCGGCGTTGGTTTCCAGGGCGGTGCAGCCGGTGAACGACGGCAGGTCGAGGGAGGCGGTGACGGTGGCCGAACCCCCAACGAACAGGTCGCCGTTCCCGAAGTTGGGGCCCGTGGGCTGGGACGTCCCGATGACAAAGCGGCCGGTGGAGGTGACGCTGCCATCGATGCGCAGACTGGTGCCAAAGGTGGAACTGGCGTTGACGATGATGCCCGCGGAGGTGTTGGTGGGGGAAAGCACGTTGGTGGCGACGGCCTGCCACGCCCCGTTCTGGCCCAGGGTGTTGGCATCGGTGCCGCAGATGAGGGTGCCGTCGGTCAGGGTGTCGAGCGTATCACAGCCGGACAGGCCGGTTACCGCCAGCCCGGTGGAGGTGGCGCGGCCCGAGAGCCACAGGTCCCCGGCCCCGCCAGGGCCCTGGGGTTGGGTAGTGCCGAGGACAAAGCGGCCGGTGGAGGTGACGCTGCCATCGATGCGCAGCGAGGTGCCAAAGGTGGAGGAGGCATTCACGATGATGCCGGCCGAGGTGTTGGTCGGGGCCAGGACGTTGGTGGCGATCTGCTGCCACGCCCCGTTCTGGCCCAGGGTGTTGGCATCGGGCATCGGTGCCGCAGATGAGGGTGCCCAGGCCGTTGGTTTCCACGGCGGTGCAGCCCGTCAGGGTGGTGAGGGCGAACGCCGTGGAGGTGACCCCGTTCTGGACGAACAGGTCGCCGTTCCCAAAGTTGCCCGTCGGTTGGGACGTGCCCAGGTAGAGACGGCCGGTGGTGGTGGCGTTGCCATCCACCCGGAAGCTGCCGGCGACGGTCGAGGAGGCGTTCACAAAGAAGCCCAAGGCCGTGTTGGTGGGGGCGAGCGCGGTGTTACCGAAGGTAACTTGCCAGGCGCCGTTCTGGCCTAATCCTGAGCCAACACCGCCAACGTCATCCGTACCGCAACTCAACGCTCCGGCAGCATTGGTTTCCAGCGCGGAGCAGTTCACGAATGCCGGCAACCCGAGTGACGCAGTAATGGTCGCAGAGTTTCCGATGAATAAATCGCCCGTACCAAAGAGGCCACTGGGCTGGGTCGTCCCGATGACCAGGCGGCCGGTGGTAGTGGCATTGCCATCGATGGTGAGCGAACGGAAGGTGGACGACGCGTTCACGATCAACCCGGCGGCGGTGTTGGTGGGGGTCAGCACGTTGGCCGAGAACGCCTGCCACGAACCGGGAGAAAAAATAGCCGAACTCAAATTCAAACTATTGAAATACAAACTACCGCCGCTGACGTACACATCGTTCAGGCCGGTGAGGTCCGCCCCGTCGGCCGACAGAATCAAGCTGGTCGTGGTCGCCCGGGTGGTGGAAACTCCGCCGGTCGCCAGGTTCAGCGACAGCGTGCTATCCAACGCCAGCAGCTGCCCCGCAGTCGCCGTGGACGTCGCATGCAACCCGTCAACAGTGTCGGAATTGATGGCGTAGCCGGACGAAGTAATACGCTGCCGCGGCTCCAGATTTTGGAACGACACGCCGCTGCACGAACTGCTCACCTGTGCCGCGACCTCCACGTTCAAATAGACTTCGTTGTAGTCCTGAAAATTCAGCGACAAGGTATCGCCGTTCGCCGACGTGTCGCCAATGCCAACATTGAACACGCCCTCCTTGACGCTCACGGTCATCGTCTTCGGGGTACTCGCCGGCCAAAGCTGATTTTCTGCGCCGCCGACCGTCGTATCATCGAAGATCGAGAATCGGAAACAGTAGTCGGTGCCGGAGGTGCCTCCAAGGAGACTACCACTGGCATTCAGCAGCCGCCCTTGGTGGTGCAAAATTTTTGGTACGCCCGCGACCGCCCGTACCGGTAGTACTGACGCCGATAGCACCCAGGTCAACGCGCCAATGACTAGCAAAAAAACGGGGACAAAAAAGCGCACCCCCGCAATAGAAAAGCGGCGTCGATTGGCCACGTGACGGACAAGCGTAGTCATCGTTCCAAGCGGCGTTGATATGTATTTAGAAGTCGTGGATCCATGTTTTTGTTTTTCTTTTAAGTATGGAAATGATTTTTCTGCTCAACGAAGATAAAAAATGATCAAAGAATCGTTGGAAATGAATAAATAATCCTTATTGACAAAAAAGTACAAAAAATATGGATTTTGCGCATTGATTATATCACAAAATCCATCCACACCCCAATAGTATTTGGTACGATATTTTATTGACATTTTGTCAAGAGAAGAGCAAAGTACAAATCGCTTCCTTTCCGCTCCTCTTCCGGCCGTTCGCACTGGATTTTTTCCCAAGCCGAAGTGTTACTATGAGGAAGCGTAACTTTTGGGGGGTCCGTAGCTTCCCCCTGCGGGGGATCACCCGTAGGGTGACAATGGTCACCCCGTCATCCGACGGGGCAAGGAGCATCCGGCTTACCTGCCCGACTGCCTACGCGTGTGTAGCTCAATGGTTAGAGCATCCGGCTTATATCCGGACGGTTCCGGGTTCGCCCTGCACCAGAGCAGAGCACGGTGCAGGGCGCCCCGTACCGTGCCCCGATGGACATCGGGGCTCTGGTACTGGGGCGAGTCCCAATATTAATATGCATTACGTTTACGTCCTTCGAAGTATACTCCGTGCGCAACTTTACGCTGGCAGTACCGATGATCTGAGGCGAAGATATCGCGAGCATCAGCAAGGTAAGGTAGAATCAACTAAGGGAATGCGTCCACTCAAACTAATATTCTACGAAGCATTTGCTACCAAAGAGGATGCAAAACGACGCGAGCAATATTCCAAAACCACGAAGGGAAAAAGAACACTGCGATTACTGCTCAAGCAGTCACTTTCTTTGGGTCCGTAGCTCAATGGTTAGAGCATCCGGCTTATATCCGGACGGTTGGGGGTTCGACTCCCTCCGGACCCAAAGAAAGTGACTGACACGGGGAGGTTCGCCCTGCACCAGAGCAGAGCACGGTGCAGGGCGCCCCGTACCGTGCCCCGATGGACATCGGGGCTCTGGTACTGGGGCGAGTCCCTCCGGGCCCAAAGAAAGTGACTTCCATCTTATCCCTCCGGGTCCATAGTTTCACATGCAGCAACGCGCGTTCATCATACACGGTTGGAGTGGCTACCCGGAGGAAGGGTGGTTTCCTTGGCTCAAAAAAGAATTAGAGCAGCGTGGCTTTGTCGTTACGGTGCCCGTGATGCCGGCCCCGCACACCCCGAAGCTTTCCGACTGGCTGCGGACGCTCTGGGAAACGGTCGGGCGCGTCGATGAAAAAACAATTTTTGTCGGCCATAGCCTTGGCTGCTACGCTATTCTTAAATTTTTGGAAAATCTACCGAGCGAACAGGTTGCGGGCGGCGCCGTGCTCGTCGCCGGTTTCCGCGCGCTCAACATCCCAGTGCTCAATGCATTCTACGCGCCGCCGCTGGATTGGACCGTCATTAAGGCACGCGCAGGAAAAATCATTGCCATCCACTCGGACCATGACCCGTACGTGCCCCTGGCGAAAGGCGAAGAGTTCCGCCAGCAGCTGGGTGCACAACTGCACGTGTTGACCGGCTACCGCCACTTTAGCGGCAGCGAGGGAGTCACTGAATTGCCCGCAGCGCTCGACGCCGTATTGGCGATCTCCGCGTCCCCACCCGTCTAGCCATCCTATGTCTGCCGCACTGACGCTCCTACTGCTGTTGGTGTGGAGCTGGATCGGCTGGCACCTGTGCCGCGTCGTCCTGCGCGAATCCCGCCCCGCGCTGCTCATCCCGCTCTCCCCGTTCCTCGGCATGCAAGTGCATCTGCTCGGCACGTCGCTGCTCGGGCTACTGCTCCCCTGGCGATGGGCGGTTGCCATTGCGTTAACGGGAATCGTCATTGCGACGACAGCGCTGCGCAACCAAGCAAAACCACCGCTGTCCGTACTCCTCTCCCCGCGCCGCTGGGGGATGTTCGCCGCTTTCACCGGGCTTATCATCCTCCTCTACGGCACACTGTTCGCGCTGCAGCATGAGCTGCACTGGGATATCTACTGGCACCTGCCGCTCGTCAGTTCCATTGCCGACGGTAATTACCCCGTGCGCTACCCGCTCAACCAGTCGCTACCGATGACCTACCACGGCGGCGCGGATATCGCGGCCGCCAGCATGGTGTCCCTGGCCCACACTCCTCCCTGGTGGGCGATGCACGCGATCGCTCTGTTGGCACTAGGAACCACCTTGCTGCTGAGCTTCGCGCTCATCGTGGCGGGAACCGGCAGCATTGCTGCGGGATGGGGCGGTGCGCTCCTCCTACTGCTGGGCAACAGCCTTGCCTACGTGCGACGGATCTTTGAAACCGCGCCGACCGATGCCTTTACGTTCCTAGCCCAGACCGTTCCCAGTTTCGGGCTTGATGTGTTGAAACCGCGCACCGCGCTCGCGGTGCCGGCCCTGCTGTTTTCCTGGTACCTGCTCAACCACCCGCTCAGCAAAGAACGCCCGCGGCGGTGGGCCATCATTGCCGGCCTGTGCCTGGGGCAACTGGCGTTCTTTGGTGAGGAGTATGCGCTGACGTTCGCGCTTATGGCTGCGGTATTCTTGTGGCGACAACGGCGCGCAATGCCGCAATGGTGGCGACACCTGCTGCTCAGCGGTGTTATCGCCGCGACATTGGCGCTCGCGCAGGGAGACCGTCTGACAATGGTACTGGCCCCGTCCCAAGAAAGCGGCGCGACCGTGACCGAACTGCGTTTCCGCTGGCCGCCGGGGCTGCCATCGTGGGAACGCACCGCGCCGCAGCGGACCCGACCGCTGAGCGACCCGTCTGCGTGGCGGATACTCCTGGAAGACTTCGGCTGGCTGCTGCTCATTGCGCCCCTGTTGATTTCACTCGTTCGCCGCTCACCTCCCCTTGGCGGCGGACCCGCCCTCGCTGGAGCAACGATCGTTGCGCTCATCCCGTTCATACTGCTGCACCCTACGCAAGACTTCAATCTGGTGCGCGCCCTCACGCCGCTACGGACGTTTGCCGCGCTGTTCGGTGGAGCAGCGCTGGGCGCGCTGTGGCTCCGGCACGGCCCCGGTCAACGGTTGCTGGCCGCGCTCACGACCGGCGTTGCCGGGCTCGCCTGCCTCGGAACGCTCATGTTCCTGCTGCCGCGGCTCTCGCTCATCCCCCGCCCCGGCCCGACCCTCGCACCTGCCTGGGTCACGCCCGAAGAGCGACGTATGGCCGACATCGCCCGGCAGCTGCTGCCCCGGTCGGCCAAGGTGCTGACCCGCAACCCCATCGTCGTTGCCAGCCTGTGGGGAAAATCGGCACCCTTCATTTCTCTTATTAATCTCCACCGTTTTGCATGGAACCAGGATGACCCGCGCTACCGCGCGCTGCTGCGCGCCCCCACGCTCGAAGGTCTGCACGCCCTCGGCATCACCCACGTCTACGTGTCACCAGAACCGCTCTACTTTGCCCTGGATGAATCGTTGACGACGGACCTCTATGAACGCGACGCGCGGTACCGACTCCTCTCCGGATTCACTTCACCCAAAGGGGCATACCGCCTCTACGCCGTGCCGCCACCCGCCCAATAACACGCTTGCTGAGGGGAAATATTTTTTGTAGCATTGGTAGCATTGGTGGCACAGGCGAAACACTTGCCGGTTAGGATGGCTCGTTGAGGTCAAGAAGGCCGGGGCTGCGCTCCTCAGGTTAAACTCAGCACTCATTTTCTATGTCCTATACTATCCCCCGCGTTGGCGTCGGCCTGCTCACCGCGATCATGCTGACCGGCTGCACGACGGTCCGGTCGCCACAACAACAGGATCCAACCCCGCTCCCAATGGTATCTCCAGGGTCGACTCCGGCTCAACGTGCTACGATATCACCCACCCCAGTCCCCACACCGACCCCGCAACCAACGCCCCAACCGAGCGCCAAGGTGTGGACGACACAACAGTTGTGGGAGAACCGCAGCGCGCTGGTAAATCAAACGTTGACTGTCGCTGATATTGTGTCCCACGAATCGCTCTGCCCCGATGTTGTTGGGGTCAGGGAGGAACAGTGTACTACCGTGGTCAGGCTGGGTGAGGGCGGCACCGGTAACCATCCTTTCCCGGTCTACCAGGACGGCAAACAAGTGCAGTGCCAAGGCCGACCCGACGAATGCAACGGCTGGCGCACGGGGGCCACGTATCAAGTGATCGCAACACTGCGCCAAAAGCAGCTCAACAGCGGTACGGCGCTCGACAGCTACTACCTCGACATCGTCAACATCAGCCGCCGCTAACAGCCACATCGACGCCGAATCTTGATCCCAGCACCCGGAAATGCGGTGCCGACGATTGCCCTTGAAAAAAAGATTGAAAATTTCTATACTTCCCGGCACGGGTGGAAAGCTTTGCTGGTGAGAGCGGTCCGATGGCCATCGGACAGACCGGAAGACAATACGCAGTAACTCCGTCGTACTTTGGGCAGTTAGCTCAGCTGGTTAGAGCGTCTCGTTGACGTCGAGAAGGCCGGGGGTTCGAGTCCCTCACTGCCCAAAGTGCGACGGAGTAAAAAAATTCATCCATCAAACCAAAGCATCGGGGGTTTCCCGCCACCGAAATATTTTTCTCAAAAGGCTGACGGGATCCCGCCGAATGGCGGTGACGAGTCCCTCACCACCCACCACTGTTTTCCCGCTGCGGCGGGTTTTTTTATTTGCGCTTGCCATTTCCCCTCCCCTGCTCTACTATACGGGGTCGGAGTGTCCAACCAATGTGGTAAGGCACCCACCATCTTTGACAACCCGCCACCAAAAAGAAAGGAGGGTGGCCATGCTCAAACGGTATACGCTGCCGCCGATGCGCGAGCTGTGGCTCCGCGAGGAAGCCAAGTACGAACACTGGCACCAAGTTGAACTGGCGGTGCTCGCCGCCCGCGAATCCGTCGGCGACGCTGCGCGGGGCACGCACGCGCAGATCTGCGAGAACGCCCGCATCAACGTCGCGCGCATTGAGGAACTCGATGCCATCTACGAGCACGACCTGCTGGCGTTCATTGGCACCGTGCAGGAATCGCTGCGCCAAGCCGGCGTGCCGGAGGCGACCATCGCCGAATACCACAAACGCCTGACGTCCTATGACGTCGAAGATCCCGCGCTCATCCTACAGCTAGGTAAGGCTGCCGGCCTCATCCACGCCGCGCTCAGCGACCTGGAACAAGCGCTGCGCGAGCGCGCCCAGGAACACCAGTGGACGCTGATGATCGCGACCACCCACGGCCAGGATGCCGAGCCAACCACCTTCGGCCACCTCCTGCTGGTTTTCGCCGAAGCGGTGCGCCGCAGCGCCAAACGGCTGGAGCAGGTCATCGGCCAAGAGATTGCCGCCGGCAAGATCTCCGGCGCGGTCGGCAACTACGCCGACCTCTCTCCCGAGATCGAGACTCAAGCGCTCGAACTGCTGGGGCTGCGGCCGGCCAATGCCGAGACCCAGATCCTGCAGCGTGACCGCCACGCGACCCTGCTCAATACGCTGGCCGTCGCCGGCGCCACCATCGAGCAGATGGCACGCACGTTTTGGGAGATGTGCCGCTCGCGCTGCCGCGAACTGCAGGAACCAAGGAAACCCAAACAGCGGGGTTCGTCAGCCATGCCCTGGAAGATCAACCCCATCAAGCTGGAGCAATTCCAGGGCCTCGCGCGGCTGTTGCGCGGATTGGCGCACACCGCCGTGGAGAACATTGCCACGCCCGACTTCCGCGACATCTCGCAGTCGTCGGTCGAACGGCACATCCTGCCCGACGCCACCGGGCTCACCCACTACCTGGCCGTCAAGATGGCGGCGGTCGTGCGCGGACTGGTGGTCTTCCCCGACCGCATGGCCCGCAACCTCGCGGCAACCTGCGGCGTGTGGGCCGGCAACCGCGTCCGCACCGCGCTGCTGGAGCACGGCATTCCCTACGATGCCGCCTACGAGTACGTACAGCGCGTCTCATTCGAAGCCGTGCAGTCTGAAACTTCGGTCCTGGACCTCTTCGCCCAGCGGCCGTTCTCGGACGCTGACCCGCGCACCGCGCGCGACCTCCTCGGATCCCGACTCGATACTTTCTTCGATGCCGCAGCGTACGTGGCCCGCGGCGTCCACCATCTCTTCCGCCACACCATCCCCATCTCCCGAAAGGAGACCACATGACCGAACCGCGCAAAGGCGAAAAGCTCGCCGAGGGCAAAACCAAGATCGTCTGGCAATGTCCCGGCCGCGCCGACGACGTGCTCATCGAGAGCAAGAACGACATCACCGCCGGCGATGGCGCGCGCCGCCACCTGCTGCCCGGCAAAGGGCAGCTGGCCACGGCCACCACCTGCCGCGTCTTCGAGCTCCTCGACCGCCGGGGCATGCTCACCCACTACCTTGGCCAGCTGTCGCCGACCATCTTTCGCGCCCGTCGCATGACCATGATCCCGCTGGAGCTGGTCGCGCGCCGCATCGCCACCGGTTCTTACCTCAAACGCCACCCCGAGGTGGCCGAAGGTACGCGCTTCGAGGACCCGGTACTGGAGATGTTCCTCAAGGACGACGCGCGGCACGACCCGATGGTCCTGCCCGCAGAGCGTGAGGAAGTCTGGGAGCTCTACGACCCCAAGCGACCGACGACCGCCGGCCCCATCGACCGCCGTAGGTTCGACGACCTTCGGGCCGGTAACCGGCGCATCGACCTGGAGCTCACCACGGTGCTCATCGGCCAGACCGAAGCGGCTTTCATCGCTCTGGAGGCCGCCTGGGCCGCCCAGGACGTGACGCTCGTGGACTTCAAGATCGAGTGTGGCTTCGATACCGATGGCGTACTGCGCATCGGCGACGTGGTCGACAACGACTCCTGGCGCATCTGGCCCAAGGGCCAAAAAACCCTGGACGTTTCCAAGCAGGTCTTCCGCGATCTGCCGGTGGTGACCGACGAAGCGCTCAAGCCCATCCGCGACAAGTACGCCTGGGTCGCCAACGCCGTGGAGCGCTTCTCCACCCTGCCCTGAACCTTCATCCCCGTATCCTCCCCCAGGAGGCGACACCACCCCGTGCCGCCTCTCTTTTTTAATTTCCCGCCGCAAAATCCCGAGGCCAGTCCTTCTAGGGAAAGGACTGGGGATGGTGCCACCGCCGCAGCGGGGTCCCGCCAACGGCGGGAAATTGCGTGCGGGAAATTGATCCGCCGAACGTCCATCAAAAAATGCTGCGTGACCTACAGCCAGCCGCAGACGGCTCCCGCGCCAGATGAACATCACCCTACCTGTTACGTATTCGCGGATGGTAGGCGGGTTGGTTCCTTAATCCCGCCAACGGTAGAGCGACCGCCAGTGAGGATCAAGGGTACCTAATTCCTACCCTAATGCGAGACGGGAAAAAGTACGGTACAATGCGACTATCACTATGCCAAAGATAACCCCGCAAAATCGCCTCACGCGCTGGCATAAAACCTGGTCCAAACTCAAACCGTTGCAGTTCGTGACCGCGCTGCACCGCCAGTTTCCGGCCGCGCGGGCGTACCTGGTCGGCGGTATGGTACGCGATCTGGCCATCGGCCGGCCGACCACCGACTATGACCTAGTTGTTTCCGGCATACCCAGCGCCGACCTGGAACGCACGCTGGGGAAGCTCGGAACCGTCGACCTCGTCGGGAAAACGTTTGGCGTATTCAAATTCGTGCCACGGGACGGCGATCGCAGCCGCGCCATCGACGTTGCGTTGCCGCGCACGGAACATGCGTTCGGCACCGGCGGCTACCGCGACGTACAGGTGCAGTCCGACCACACCCTGCCCATCGAGAATGACTTGGCCCGCCGCGACTTCACGGTCAACGCGATGGCGCTCGAACTCACCCCGCTCATTACTCCCTCTCCCAAAAGTAAAAAAGTAGGGGATAAAAAATCCCTACCAGCTACCAACTACAAGCTACCTGCTAGTCTCATCGACCCGCACGGCGGCATGGACGACTTGACGCGCGAACACATCCGCGCGGTCGGCGACCCGGCCGTTCGATTTCAGGAAGACTACTCCCGCATCCTGCGCGCCATCCGTTTTTCCTGCCAGCTGGATTTTGAAATTGAAACGAAAACCTGGACGGCCGTGCGCGCGGGCGTGCCGCAGCTCAATCGCATGGCCCACGGTGAACGGATCGTGCCGCACGAGGTCATCGCCAAAGAATTGGTGAAGGCCGTGGTGGCGCAGCCGGCATGGGCGCTGGAGCTGCTGGACGAAAGCGGCGTCCTGCAGCACCTGATGCCGGAACTGCTGAACATGAAGGGCTGCCCGCAGCCACCGCAATTCCACAGCGAGGGTGACGTCTGGACCCACACGGTGCTCGCGTTCGGAAAACTTGATTCGGCGGGTTTCCGGCGGGAATTTCCACGCGCGCAAATCACCCCCGAATTGGTTTGGGCGGTGCTTTTTCACGACGTCGGCAAGCCCCCGACCTTGACCGTGAGCGATCGCATCCGCACCAACGGCCACGACGTGGCCGGCGCCACGATTTTCCGCCAGGTCGCCGAGCGACTCAAGTTATCCAGCACCGGCCTGCAGGTGGACGCCGTTGAGCAGTTGGTTGCAAAGCACCTACTCTCCACCCATGCCAAGCGCAACGAAATGAAAGAAACGACCATCGAAAAATACTTCTTCAACGACCAGTTCCCCGGCGAACAGCTGCTGCAGCTCACCTACGTGGACATCGCGGCCACGGTGCCGCCGTCGGGACGGCCGGATTTTGAGACCTACCGCATCCTCAAACGCCGCATCAATGCGCTCCGGGAAAGACTGTCGGCCAAACGCCGGCTGCCCAAAGCGTTGCTCGACGGCCATGCCATCATGGCGTTGCTGAAAATCCCGCCCGGCCCGCAGATCCAGCAGGCCAAAGATTACTTGCGCGAGGAGCAATTGGCTGGTAGAGTGCGCACCACAAACCAGGCACAACAGGTATTGCGCAAACGCTTCGGGCCAATCCGCTGATCAAGGTGACCATGACCCCAGGACAATCCTTTACCGTACCGCCCGACGCCGCCGGCACCCGGCTGGATGTTTTTCTAACGGGAAAGCTTCCCGGCACCACCCGCAGCCGCATCCAGAAGCTCATCAAGAACGGCGCGGTGGAGGTCAACACCAAACCAGCCAGCGTGCACCAGTTCCTGAAAACCGGCGACATCGTGATGATGGCTCAGGAAACAAGGAGCAAGGGATCAACCCAACCGGCTTCCCCAACTCCCGCCGCTCCGAAAATCGTCTACGAGGATGACAATGTGCTCGTGCTGGACAAACCCGCCGGGCTGCTCGTGCACCCCACGCCCCATGAACGCGACGGCACGCTGACCGACTGGCTGGTTGAGCACTATCCTCCGATCCGCACCGTAGGTGCCGACCCGCTGCGGCCCGGCATCGTCCACCGCCTGGACCGCGACGTTTCCGGATTAATGATGGTCGCAAAAACTCCCGCGGCCTACGCGCACCTGGTCGGACAATTCACGGATCAGCGGGTCGGAAAAACCTACGCTGCCGTGGTGTACGGCGCGCCAACGAAGGTGAACGGCGAGATCACGTTGCCCATCGGCCGCGCCACGGACGGCAGCTATGTCGCGCGACCTGCCCCTGACGCCAAACCCGATGACCGGCCCGCGACCACCGACTACCGGCTCGTCCGCACCACCGGCCCTTATAGCCTGCTTGAGGTGGAGATCGCCACCGGCCGGCCGCACCAGATCCGCGCGCACCTGGCGGCCATCGGATTGCCCATCGTCGGCGACACCGAGTACGGCCCGCGCAAACCATTCCACCACACCGGCACACGGCGCATCAAAACCGTCACGCTTGACCGCCTGCTGCTGCATGTCACGAAGCTGCGGTTCACCGGTCCCGACGGTACCCCGCACGCGTTCTCCAGTCCCCTGCCCGAGATCTTCTCCGCCTATGCCCCAGCCCACGAATGACCGCCCCTCCCCGCGCGGCCCCTGCAGACTGTTCATCGTCTCCGGCCCCTCGGGCGTGGGAAAAACCACCATTGCCAAGGCGGTCCTGCGTCGATGCCCCTGGCTGGCAACGACGGTCAGCTATACCACGAGGACCGAACGCCTTGGAAAAAAAGAGGACAAAACGATGATCCATGTCGATGAGGAAACTTTCCGTGACAAGGTCAACCGCGGCGAATTTTTGGAATGGGCGGTAGTCCACGGGATGCTGTACGGGACCGACGGCCCGACCGTGCGCGAACGGCTGAAAACCCGCCACCTGCTGCTCAATATCGACCCGCAGGGCGCGCTGCAGATCAAGTGCAAGATGCCCGAGCGGACGGTGCTCATTTTTCTCAAAGCTGAATCGGCCGACGAGTTGGTTGCCCGCATCCAGAAACGCCAGCAGATGAATCCGCAGGAGCTTGAAAATCGGCTCGCCAGCGCCCGGCGCGAACTGCGGCTGGCCCGTCACTACGACTACGTCATCCTCAACCAGCACGGGCGCGTACGCGAAACTATCCATCGCGTGACGACCCTGATTACCCGGCTGGCTAACACCCGCGCGAGCCGCGCCCCCGCGGCCGGGAAAACGGCTTGACAATTTTGCCCAATTCCCGTAGTCTTACCCCTACCATCTCCATCATGACTTCTATGGCTACTCCACCGGCAACGGCCGCTCCCGCAACGCTCGAATTGAAGCCGGGCATGACGGTTCGCGTCCACCAAAAGATCAAAGAGATCTCCGGCGACAAAATAAAAGAGCGTGTCCAGATCTTCGAGGGCATCATCTTGGCCTATCAGCGCAGCCGCAAGCCCAGCCCGACCATCATCGTGCGCAAGATCTCCGCGGGCATCGGCGTGGAAAAGATCTTCCCCATCCATGCCCCGACCATCGTCAAGATCGAACCCGTCAAGCAGGCCGAAGTGCGCCGCGCCAAGCTCTACTACCTCCGCAACTACGGCAAGAAACTTCGGGAGAAAAAGCTGAAATAACGACGCATCCGAAGGGAGCAAACAAAGCGGAAGCCGGGAACTCCCCGGCTTTCAACATATGGGCCCAGGTGGCGGAATTGGTATACGCGCTAGCTTGAGGTGCTAGTGGTCGCAAGACCTTGCAGGTTCGAGTCCTGTCCTGGGCACCAATCCACAATAAACTACGTGTGTCTACGTTAATCTATGGAAGATTTCTCAAAATACAAAATTAAAGATTACAAATACTGGTCAATTTTCCTTCATCAAAATCAGGGCTATCTTGGGCGTTGCGTTGTTTGGTGTAATCGTAAAGAAGCCCTGGATTTTGCCGAGGCAACGCCAGAAGAACAAAGAGAGTTGTTTACTGTTCTGAGTGAGCTTGGAAATGCAATCAAAAAAACATTTCAACCCGATTGGTTGAATTATGCTTTCCTGGGTAATGAGACAAGACATTTGCACGGGCATTTCATTCCACGATATGCGAAGCCAACTGAATTTGAGGGAATTGCTTTTGAAGATAAGTTGTGGGGTCATAACTACAAAACCGACCATAACTTTTCTGCCTCACCTGAAGTGGTGGAGAAAATTAGAATGAAAATTAAGAAAGCGTTAGAATAGATTAGAGTAGATTAACGGCTGGTTAGAGCACTCCCTGCCAAAACTTTAATTCCTGGAGTATTTGGTTCCAATCCAATCCCCGTAAGGGCACCACAAAAAATAGAACGTAAAGTTCTATTTTTTGTCTGCGGAAGCCGTTCCTGCTACTATCAAAACGCTTTCCTATGTCCTCCCGACACTACACTACCGGAGCGTTTTCGTCCCACGCCCACCGCCTGGATGACGACACCTACGCCGCGGTCCTGAACAATATCGTCGTTGCCTGCGTGGATTGCGTGCTGACGAACAACGGCCAGATATTGCTGGGGCAGCGCAGCCGCGAACCACAGCCGGACTGGTGGGTCATTGGCGGCCGCATGCTGCCGGGTGAGAATTTTGAGACCGCAGCCGCGCGCCACTGCCGACGCGAGCTGGCGTTGGAAATTCCCCCGGAACGTTTTACTTTCCTGGCCGTGGCATCCCAGGTCTTTGGCCGGCGGGCGCAACCGCCGCAGGAAAACGGCTGCCACACCGTGGCGGTAACGATGGCCGCAAAGCTTACGGACGCCGAACGCGCCCGACTCTCCCCCAACGACGAATACCGCGCTACCGCCTGGCGGAATATTGCCGAGGTTGCCGCCGACCAACAGCTCCATCAGGCCGTCCGAGACCTGGCCGCCGACCTACACCGCCGCCGCGCTGCCTTGTAAATCCGGTAAAATTTCGCTACACTGTCCAATATTCATAGGGCAGTTATCCCGCAGTGGACCGGACAGGGCTCAGCCTACCCTCCCACCTTTGGGCAACTAGCTCAGCTGGTTAGAGCGCCTCGTTTACACCGAGGAGGTCGTAGGTTCGAATCCTACGTTGCCCATTTTGCCCAAAGGTGGGAGGGTGAAGTTAGAGCGGTCCGATGACCACCACCGCAGTCGCGGGGCAAGTCGGACAAGCCGGGGGTTTCCCGCCACAAAAATTATTGATATATAAAGTAAGCGGGATCCCGCCAAAGGCGGTGACGAATCCCTCACTGCCCACCACCATCGAAAAATAAAATCATCATCTATGATCGGACGCATCCTGCTGGGCCTCGTGATGGTTGGCGTCGGCGCCGTCATCACCATCTTCGCAAACCGGATCTACGAAGCGATGGGACCGATGGCGTGGGCGGAGGAGCACCTTGGCTCGGAGGGCGGCACCCGGTTGATGTATAAGCTCATCGGCATCGGCCTGGCGGTGTTGGGCTTTATGGTCGCGACCAACTTGCTGACCAACCTCATTATCAGCCTGCTGAGCGGCGTCTTCCCCCAGTTCCGGGAGATGATCCCCCCGGCCTAAGTTACCCTACGGCTTGCGGGCCTGTAGCTTAGTGGTAGAGCACCCGGTTTGCATCCGGGAGATAGGGGTTCGATTCCCCTCAGGTCCACCAATTTCTATGCCATATTTGTCTGAATTTTTCGTTGTCCTCGTCGTCCACCTCCTCGCCGTTATGAGCCCGGGGCCTGATTTTGTTCTTATCAGCCGCAATAGCTTGATCTACTCCAAAAGAACAGCCATATCCACAGCGCTCGGGTTGGCGCTGGGAATCCTGGTGCACGTCACCTACTCGCTGGTTGGGATCGGATTCATTATTTCGCGATCTGTCCTCCTCTTTTCTGCCCTGAAATTGTTGGGGGCTGGGTACCTGGTATACATCGGGTACCGTTCATTCCGCGCAGCTGCCCCGAAAGCGGATGCCCTGGCCCCTGCGGTTCAACGCGACCCTCCTCCCCGCACGGCGATACGCACCGGCTTCCTCACCAACGTTCTGAACCCGAAAGCGACGCTCTTCTTTTTTGCGCTCTTCACCCAAGTTATCAACCCCAAAACTCCAAAGATGATCCAAGTATTTTACGGGTTGGAGATGTCCCTCATGACCTTCATCTGGTTTTCCGTGGTAGCTGCCATCCTCTCCCACCGGCTGGTGAAGAAAAACTTTTCTACCGTGCAGCACCGGCTGGAGCGTGCATTTGGCGTTGTGCTGATGGCGCTCGGCATAAAGGTGGCGCTGTCGTCCACAAAGTAAGGCCGCCTGAACTATGGCGACAAACCATCATCCAACTTCTGCCCCGGCTTTCCCCCGGGGTATTGAGGTGGTTGGCTCAGCGGTCATCGAAAATCCTGCCGGCCAGATACTCCTGGTGCAGTCGCCGAAATGGGGTGGCAAGTGGGTGTTGCCGGGCGGTCACATCGAACCGGGCGAATCCATTCTGGCGGCGACCGTGCGAGAAGCCCAAGAGGAGGTCGGACTGGCCCTGACACCGCTGCAGATCGTCAGTTTCGGCGAACTCATCAATTCACCCGACTTCCACCGGCCCGCACACTTCATTTATTTTGACGTGTGGTGCCACGCCACAAAGACCGAAGTTTCCCCGGATGGCCGAGAGATTGCTTCGGTCCGCTGGGTAGAGCCAAAAAAAGCCCTGGAAATGGACCTTGGCCAGAGCTACGACCACACCCTGCGCGACTTTTTAAAAGCCCGCGAGCAACGGCTCGCCGTGGGAAAGAATGGAACGCGGAAAAATTGAACCTGCCGAGGCCTGACCCGGCCGTATCGTACGGTCGGTTTTTTAGAAAAAGACGCCGTGCGCGGTTGCCTACAACCCGAATCGTCAGCCACCATCGCCGAAGGTCGACAACGGACGATCCAGGAAATGCCGGTGCAAATCGGCAAGCGCGCGCACGACGTGACGAGCGCCCATGGGCACGCCACTGCGTTGGCTGACCACAGTGCTGCGCCGTCACCCTAACACGCAGGCCAACGGGCGGCAACCGCTTGCCTTGTGGTGGACTTGCATTTGGCGTATACTGTAAGCACTAGCAAAAATGCCGCAGGCATTTCATTCATGATTCGGAGCGGTCCGCCACGCATCACGCGGTGACCGGACCGACTCCGGTGCGGAAGGGAGGTGACCCGCATGGCGAAGAAAAAACGCAAAGTCGCGAAGCGCAAAAAAACGCGCAAGGCGAAGAAACGCCGCCGTTAACGGCGAATAAAAATCGCTCCGATGTTCATCGGGGTGATTTTTTTATTCTTTCAGAACAGCGACGGCTGCCGTACCTTGATCTCGTCAGGAGAGAAAATATGGACCGTACCGTATTGTCCGTCGTAGCCGGGGGTGATCTTGAGGCGTCCTTCCCGGACCCGCAGAATTCCTTCCACCACCTCCGGGGCGGCGATGGCAGCAAGCTCTTTTTTGTCTAATTTCAGCAAAATATTCAACTCCGTGCCGCCCTTGGAAAGCAGCTCCGAAAATGCCTGCTGCACGCGCTTGGACTGCCGCGATTTGACGCCCATCGCTTCGGCAATGATCTTATCCAACTCCACCAATTTTACGAAATCGAACGCGCCGGGAGGCCGCGTCCCTTCGTGCCGGTCGGCCAACTGCTCGACGCGATTGAGCACCCCGACCGTTACGGGTTTCCCACACTTCGGACACTTGCCCCCGCGCCGCTTGGTTTCCTCCGGCGGCATGGCAACCCCGCACGCGCGGTGGCCGTCGTAGTGGTACATCCCCTCCTCCGGGTAGAATTCAATGGTGCCGCGGAAACCCGCACGGTCCTTTTCTTTAATAATTCGGTGGAGCTCGATATAACTTAACTTGTCCACAGGGATGAAAAAACGGTTGGCCTCGCGCGCAATGTTGGGCAGGCTATGGGCGTCAGAATTGGAAAGGAGCAATACGGAATCCAGTGCCGACACGCGCCAATTCATCGGCGGGTCCGACGACAGCCCCGTCTCAATAGCGTAAATGTTTTTCGCGAGTTCCTCAAAGCACTCGGGGATGGAATCAAAACCGGAAAACGAACCAAAGATGGAAAACCAGGGGGTCCACGCATGGGCGGGAATAACGAGACATGACGGATCCGCCTCCCAGACGAGCTGCGCTAGGTGCTTGGCGGACATTCCCAAGATAGGACGGCCGTCGGCGGCGAGATTACCAATCTTCGCTAGGTTGGCATTAATTTTTGCCACCGCTTCCAGACTGGGCGCGGTTACCACAATATGCAATCGTCGAACCTTGCCACCCTGGCTCCAGATGCAGGCAATTTCGCTGGTGCATAAAAACCGCGTGCCGGTTGTGGAACCCCGGACGCGGTAGAGCCCGGATTCCGCCGGCTCAAGCGTTTTTTGCATCGCCGAAAACCACGCCGGGTGGGTGAAATCGCCCGTGCCCATCACGGTCACCCCCTTCTCCGCGCACGTGCGGTCGATATTATCCAGCGTCAACTGCGGCGAGCAAGCGCGCGCGTACTTGGAGTGCGGGTGCAGTTCGACGATCTGTTCCATACCTATTCCCCTACCACCTCGGCCAACAGTTGCAGCTGGTCGGGGTCATTGGCACCCAGGGCCTCTTCCGGGTGGATTGGTACGGCCACCACGCGCCGTCCCTCGCTGATTGCCTGCCCCACCAGATCGGTCAAATAGTATTCCCCTTGTCGGTTGCGATTAGAAAGTTTGGGCAACTCCGCCCAAAGCCAGGCGGCATCAAAACAAAAGTAGCACGGATTGACTTCTCTGACCTCGAGTTCTTGGGGGGTCGCATCCTTCACTTCCACGGTCCGCGCCACGTCGCCGGTACTGCCGCGAATGATGCGCCCGAACTGGCCGAAGGGCACGCGCCACTCACGAAAATCCGGAATGGTCGCCGTCGCCATGGTGATGGCGGGCCGCTCGCGTTCGTGGGATGCCGTGATGGTCTGGACCGTCGTGACAGCCACCAACGGATGGTCGCCGTAGAGTACCAGCACCGCGTCCGCCTTCCCTTCGAGAGCGGCGCGGCATTGCGCAACCGCGTGGCCGGTACCCAACTGTTGCTCTTGAAGGACATACTCGCACCGCTCACCGAGAGCTTGACGCACCTGTTCGGCGCCAGCCCCGACCACCACGACGGGACGGTCAGTTACTCTCGATTTTTCCACTGCGTCAACCACCCAGGCAACCATCGGCTTGCCCCGAAAAACTGCAAGCACCTTCGGGTAGGGGGCCTTGAACCGCTTCCCCTGCCCGGCCGCTAAAATGATCACTTTTACGCGCATAGCGATGCTACCATCATCCCAAATCGTCCGTTCTGTTGTCTTAATCAACACCGCACAGGAACTACATTGTCACATTCGCGCGAATGTGACAGTAATATAATATTTATAAAACTTTCATCGCTACGCCCTTACCGGTATCCAACCGTACCACATCCCCATTTTTAAAAACATCTGTGGCATGAATCGTCCCCACAATGCACGGAATTTTCATCTCGCGGGAAATAATCGAGGCATGCGAAAGTGCGCCGCCATCATTCGTTACAATGCCCTTCACCTTGGATAGATACGGTACGATCGTAGGCTTGGTCATGGGCGTCACAATAATATCACCCCGTTGTATTTTCCGGTAATCTTTTTTCGAAAAAATCACCCGTACAACTCCGCGCACATTGCCCCAACAAGCCACCTGACCTACAACGAAATCCTGCGTACGACGGCCTGCAAGATGTGCCAATTCTTTTGACAATATATGATCAATTTTTTCGAAGGGGTACTCAACAACCCTGTGTTTACGCATGATGACGAGGTACCGGCGTTGTCGGCGGCGTATCTTTGCGACTGTGAGCAATTTGCCTTGAATCGCCGCGATGAGCTCTCGTCGGGTCATATAAGGTACCAGGGGCTTCAGTCGGTGGTCATAAGCACCAAAAAGCTTCGGATATTCCCGGTGCATATCGGTGTCAATCGTATACGTTCGAATCTGCTTAAAACGCCGGCCGTGTCGTCGTAAAAATCTTGCAATCGCCGGTTGGTCTCCCGCGTAGCCCAGGAAAACGAAGAAAAGGTAGTAGCACAACGTATGGAGAAAGGTCTTGTCCAACTCCAACAAAAGCTTTTTTGTTTCCACCCGAACACTCGATTTTTTTATCGCGGCAAAGAGCACATAGTTCTGTTGAATCAGCTGGTCAAAAGTATCCATTTTCCTGACAATCTCTTCGGGATTTTTTTTCGCAATCTTTTCCAGCATGCGGTATGACCGCTGAATATCCGCCTCGATTCGATAGATGGTGAGCAATCCACCCTCACCGTAGAAAAAATCATATTCCAAAGTCGTACCCACAACCGCACGCATGATTTTGAAACAATCAGCGGCATAGCTAGCGTAGAGGAAGGAGTACTCCCTGGTCAAAATTTTTTTCCATGACAGGTGCCGAGGCATAGATTCAGACGAATCAGGGGGTAACTTTAACGCGTAGACCACGATGATCAATTTTGTACCGCAACACCACTACCTGCTGATCCAGTAACCACGCTCGCACCGCCGCAATCCGCCCTGGGCGGGCTAAAAACGCCACGCACCCCCCGCCGCCGGCACCGCAGACGCGAGAACCCAGCACGCCGATGCGTTTTCCCTCGCGCACCAGGCGGTCGATCGTTGGCGTACTGACGCCGGGAGCCAACTGCCGACGCACCTGCCAGTCGCGGTTGAGCACCCGCGCCACCTGCGCCAGATTTTGCGCGCGCAGGGCCGCGGCCATCGCCGCGGCGTTGTCCCGCAGGCGGTCAAACAGCCGCCGCACCCGGGCGTTGCCATCCACGTGCCGCTTGAAGATCTCCCAGTTGTTGGTGCCGGAAAAATGCGGCACGCCGGTGAACGCCAGCACCAGCTGCCGCTCCAAAGTTTTCAAAAACCCTGAGCGTAGTCGAAGGGCCTCTCGTCGCATACCATCCGTCCCGAAATGCCAGACGTTTAGCCCGCCATACAACGCGGGCAGGTAATCCTGAAACCCGGTCGGCACCTTGATAACGGCAGTCTCAATGCCCTTGGCAATTTTCAAAATTTTTTCCTTATCTAAATTACCCCTCACCCTTCCCTCTCCCCCAAGGGGAGAGGGAAAAGGGGGGGAGAGTTTTTGCCATTTTTGGAAAGCGGCAACGAGCGCCACAATCAATGACGATGAACCCCCCAAACCCGAACCGGCCGGCGCCGCGCAGTCGGTTTCCAACGTAAAGCCGGAAGTCGGCGCAAAATGCGCGATTGCGGCCGTCAACAAGGGAAGTTTCCCCGCCGGCAGCGCCTTGGCTGACGCCGCGCGCAACGTCTGCCCGCGGTCATGCGCGGCAACCACCACACTGCGGCCAGAACGCGGCGTGAGCGCAACCGTTGCCGGTAAAGTGATCGCCAGGTTCACCGAACTTGCTCCCGGATGGAACAGATACAACGGCTCCAGATCCAAAGTTCCTCCGGCCAGGTCAATGCGCGTCGGCGCGGAGGCAAAAATCTTCATAGGCAGAAAGTCAAAAACCAAAATGCAAAAGTCAAAAATTCAAATAAAAAGCGAAAAGTTACCGGTTACTTTTGGATTCTGCCTTGTAATTTTGCCTTTTGATTTTTGAATTTTACCTTACGATATTCACTAACTCCTTGGTCAATTTCCCATTGGTCACCATCACCCGCAGCGCGTCGCCCGCTGGCGGGTCCAGGTCAACCACCTCGGCGCCGGCCTCCTTCGCCACCAGCAGCGACCCGGCCTGGTCCCACTTGCGGGTAGAACCCGACAGGTCAACGTAGGCGTCAAAAGCGCCCGCCGCCAGCAGACACTGGCCGAATGCCCCGATACGGTACGTTTCCACCTGCGCGCACGCGGCGACCAATTGCTCCACGACCTTCATGCGGGCGGCAAAATCCTTCTTGATGCTGGGTTGCGTGGTGAACTTCTGCTCCGGCAGTTCGACGAAGACGAAGGCGTCGGACAATTCCTCGGTTTGGGAGACGCGAATGGGAAGGCCGTTGAGCGTAGCGCCACCCCCGGCTTCCGCGAAAAACAACTGCCCGGTGGTCGGATGGTTGATGGCCGCGACAATGGTTTTTCCGCGATGCTGCAACGCAATATTGATGGCGTAGATGGGAATGTTGCGGACGAAGTGCGCGCTGCCGTCGATGGGATCCACCACCCAGCGGTACTCGGCCTCCGGCCGGATGAGCCCGGCTTCCTCCGAGTGAACCCCGTGGTTAGGGAATGTTTTTTGAATGCGATTCAGGATCAACTTTTCCACCTCAAAGTCAACGTTGGTCGCCAGGTCGTGAAAGTCCTTGCGGTAGACATTGCGGAAACTATGGAAGTAGCTGCGCAGGAAATCTCCCGCGTCGGCGGACAACGTAAGGATGAAGCGCTTGAACTCTGCAGATGGCACCATAGGAAAATTATTTCTGGATAATCCCCAACTCCTTGCCTACCTTGGCAAATGCGGCGAGCGCGGCGTCAAGATGCTGGCGCGTGTGTCCGGCAGAGATTTGCACCCGCAGCCGCGCTTCCCCTTCCGGCACCACCGGGAACCACAGCCCCACGACGTAGACGCCGTCTGCCAGCAGCGCGCGGGAGAAGGCCTGGGCGGTCTTTGCCTCCCCCAGCATCACCGGCACAATGGCGTGTTCGCCCGGAATGATGGTGAACCCGAGCCGCTGGATCTCCCGGCGGAAGTACACCGTGTTGTCGTGAAGTTGCTGCACTATCTGCGGTTCTTTCTCCAGCAAATCCAGGACGGCAATCGTTGTTGCGGCCACTACCGGCGGCAGCGAATTGGAAAAAATATAGGGCCGCGCTTTCTGACGTAGAAAGTCAACCAACTCTTTTTTTCCGGCCAGGTAGCCACCCATCGCGCCGCCCAAGGCCTTGCCGAAAGTCCCCGACAGCACGTCAATTCTCCCGTGCACCCCAAGCTGCTCCGGCGCGCCCGCCCCGCGCTTGCCGAGCGCCCCCACGCCGTGGGAATCGTCCACAAACAGCAGGGCCTCATACTTTTCCGCCAGTGCGACTAACTCGGGCAATGGGGCAATCGTTCCTTCCATGGAAAAGACCCCGTCCGTGGCGATGATGCGGAAACGTCGGGATTTACCGGCATCTTCCTTGAGCATCGCTTCCAATTTGGCCAAGTCCTTGTGCGGATAGATGCGCTTGGCTACACGCTCCCCCTTGCACAGACGCAGGCCGTCAATAATGGAAGCGTGGTTCAGTTCATCCGAGTAGATAAAATCCGGCGCGGCTGCTGGGTCACCCAGCGGGTCGTTCACGATGGTGGCGAAGAACGCTTCGTTGGCCGCAAAGCAGGAAGAAAAAAGAATGGCATCTTCGGTGCCCAAGAATTTGGCCAACCGCTGCTCCAACTCGCAGTGGATCTCCTGCGTGCCACAGATGAAACGCACCGATGCCGTGCCATACCCGTACCGGTCAAGTGCCTTCTTTGCAGCCGCAACCACGGCAGGGTGGTTCGCTAAACCGAGATAGTTGTTGGCGGCAAACTGCAAAACTTTTTTGCCGATAACCTCCACCTCCGGGCCCTGCGGAGTGCTATACGGCACCTCTATTTTTTCCCGGTGCTCGGCGCGCAGTTGTTCCACGCTGCCGGAAAGCCGTTCAAGGAAGTTTTTTGAATACATAGATTGAGACTGTAAAGAAATAGCTGAAAAGTGGAAAGAAATTAGCCTTCGAGCTTGTCGAGAAGCTACCTTTTGGCAATCTTCTCGACTCGCGCGGCTCGCTCGAAGTATAAAAAATATTATTCTACAGTTTCAGATTTAATTACTTTCCCGGCACGCTGCCCGGATACAGGAGTACCTTAATTGCCTTGCCGTTCTGCAGCGCCGCGAACCCTTCGTCGTACTTGGAGAGCGGCAGGCGGTGCGTGATGATGCCATGTTGAAGAATGGTCTCTCCCAGCCCCTGCGAGAACAGCTCCTGCATCAGGTGCCAGGAATCAAAGACGCGGCGGCCGAATACTCCGTGGATGGTCAGCCCGCGGAAGATGACCTGCTGGGAAAAATTCAGCGGATACGTGCCGCCGGGCAGCCCCAGCAGCGTCAGTTTCCCGCCCAGCCGGAGGTTTGAGAACGCATCGTCGTAGGCGCGGTAGTTGCCCGACAGCTCAAACACCACATCCACACCATTGCCGCCGGTCAGTTCATTAACCTTGGCACGCAATGCTTCCCGCGCGCCCGGAGCAAGCATATTAAAACAGGCGTCCGCACCCAGTTGCTTGGCGATTTCCAGTTTATCCAACGCGCCCTCGGGCAAGGCGTCGGTGCAAATAATGGGCCCCGCCCCCAATTTTTTCGCAATGGCAACCGATACTAACCCCTGCACCCCGCACCCGGTGATCATCAAACTGCGGCCGACAATGTCGGTGGACTGCACCATATGCACGCTATTGCCGATGGCGTCCATAAAGGCAATAACATCCGGCGGGATCTCACCCTTGGCGAACAGCACCACGTCCTCGGCCGGCACCAGCACGTACTCGGCGTAGCTGCCGTCCATGTGGATGCCCTGGACCTTGGTCTTTTGGCACAGGTGCCGCTGCCCAATGGAACACTGCAGACATTGCCCGCAGGTCACGTGCATCTCGGCCGTGGCGTAGAACTCCGAACGCAGCAGGTTGGGAAATTTGGGGTCGGCGGCCAGTTCCTGCGCGGAGCGGCTGCCGACGAACCGCTTGATGTGTTCATTGCCGAACGGCCGCTGGGTGACGAGGTTGGCGAGATGCTGAAGTGCCTGTATTCCCCAGTCGGACAACTCCCCGCAGAACTCGTGGCCGATGGTCACGCGCTCACCCGGCACTCCAGTCATGCTTTCCGCCAAGGCCTGGCTGGCCCGGTAGATGGATACGTCCGTGCCGCACACTCCGCTGGCGTAGACTTTGATCTTCACCTGGTCGGCGGACCCGACCTTCGGTTCGGGAACGTCTAACAACTGAAAACCTTTCGGCCACTCGCTCCCGGGCTTGGGAATCGGTTTGACAATGGCACGCATAATGTTAGCTTCCCTGATTCTTGATTCGTGATTCTTGATTCGACGATTCGAATCGTTTGATCATAATGACCTCGGCGTTGCCGAAAAGAAAATCCTTGAGCGTGGCTTCCACTTCGGCGCCCAGGACCTTGCGGTAGGCCCGCTGGGCGACGTTGTCGCTCGCGGTATCCACTTTGATGGCATGGAGTTCCCTCCCGACCTGCTCGCGCACGAACGTCTGCACCGCGGAAAGTCCCTGCTCCATCATGGCCGTTGCCACCCCCTGGTTGCGGTGGTCGGGGTGCACCCCCAGCTGCTCCAGCTCCACCACGCCCGCCTGGAACCCGCCGATGAAGCTCCATGAGCTGTAGCCGATGATGCGGCCGTCGCGCAGCGCCACGAAGTACTGGGTTTTTGGATAGGCGGTCATGCCGCCGCGATGCCACGCCTCGGTCAACGCGGCCGTACCGTTATCCTGCGGAAAGCACACCTGCGCCACGGCAACAATGCCGGGGAGGTCGTTGGGCGTAGCGGGACGGACGGTCACGAGGGTGGGCATAGGGGGCGCTATTCAACGGTCACGCTCTTGGCTAAATTTCTCGGCTTGTCCACTTCGCAATTACGCAGCAGGGCGACTTCATAGGCAAACAGCTGCAGCGGCACGGCGGCCAGGATCGGGGTCAGCATCTCCAGGGTCTTGGGGATCCAAATGACGTCGTTGGCAACCTTGCCGATGTGCTCGTCGCCGGCGGTCGCGACCGCGATGACCGGCCCGCCGCGCGCCCGCAATTCCTGCAGGTTCGAAAGGCTCTTCTCATACACGCTGTCTTGCGGGGCGAAAAACACGCTGGGGAAATTGGCATCGATCATCGCCAGCGGCCCATGCTTAAGCTCGCCCGACGGGTATCCTTCCGCGTGCACGTAGGAAATTTCCTTCAACTTGAGCGCACCCTCCAGGGCGGACGGGAAATTGTACTTGCGGCCCAGGTAGAGGAAATTAGGATAGGCCTGGTAGCGTTCGGCCAGCTTGGCGATGGCGGCGCGCTGGGTCAGGATCTGCTCGATCTTGGCGGGCAGCGCCTTGAGCTCGTTAATGATGCGATTCCCGGTCACCAGCGACATCTGCCGCTGGCGCCCGAGCGTCACGGTCATCAGCGCGAGCACCGTCAGCATACCGGTGTACGCCTTGGTGGACGCCACGCCGATCTCCGGCCCGACGTGCAGGTACACGCCCGCATCGGTCATCCGCGCGATGGTGGAGCCAACCACATTGACGATGCCCAGCACCAGACACCCTTTCTGTTTGGCTTCCTGGATGGAGGCGATGGTGTCGGCTGTTTCCCCGGACTGCGAAATGGCAATGACCGCGGTCCCCTCATCTAGCACCGGCTTGCGGTAGCGAAACTCCGACGCCACCATCACTTCCGTGGGAATGCCGGCGTACTCTTCCAGCATGTATTCGCCGACCAGCCCCGCGTGGTACGCCGTGCCGCACGCGATGATGGTGACGCGTTGGACCTTGGCCAACCGCTCGGCGACCAGCTCCAGCCCGCCGAGCTTGGCCAGCCCGCGCTCCGGGATGCTCCTGCCCTGCTGGGCAGCCGCGACCGCGGCCGGCTGCTCGAAGATCTCTTTGAGCATGTAGTGCGCGTACCCGCCGCGCTCCACGTCGTCCACAGTCCACTCCACAGACTCGTGCTCGCGCTGCACCGGTTGGTGCGATGCGATAGTAACGATCTGCATGCCCGCCGGAGTAATGGTCGCCATCTCGCCGTCCTCCAGGTACACTACCTTGCTGGTGTGCTCAATGATGGGCGAAATGTCGGACGCGATGATGAATTCACCGTCGCCGACCCCGACCACCAGGGGGGAACCGTGCCGCGCGGCAATGAGCTGCTGCGGGGCGGCCGGGTCCATCACCAGCACGCCGTAGGTGCCGCGCACCTGCTGCAAACCTTTGCGCACCGCCTGCGGCAGACTGGTGCCGTCAGCTAAAATTTCTTCGAACAGGTGAGCCAAAACTTCCGTGTCGGTCTCTGACTTGAACACGTGGCCGGCCTTCTGCAGTTTCTCCTTGAGCGTCGCATAATTCTCGATAATGCCATTATGCACCACCTGCAATTGCCGCCGGCATCCGCTGTGCGGGTGCGCGTTGGCTTCCGTCGGCCCGCCGTGGGTCGCCCACCGCGTATGCGCGATGCCGACGTGCAGTATCGTGCCGGGCGTACCATTGAACCTACAATTCCGCACATAACGTTGCAGAATTAGGAATACGGGAAGGGGAACTTCCCGCTTCTGGCCAACCCATAATTCCTGATCCATAATTCCTTATTCGATTACAATTTCTCCCACAGCGCATTAAAAAGTATACGCTGGGTTTGAGAAAGGTTCTCATCCTCAATGGTAACGCCGATCGGCGTGCCGCTGCTGTCCACGGTGATGAGCGCGAGTTTCCCGGGATAGATGATCTGGTAGGTCGGCGCCGGTTGCTCGGTCTTCAGCCACTTGCGCTCGTCCAGACCGCGGGTCTCCCCGCCCGGACCAAGGGCGATGACCTTGACCTGGATACCGGCCTTGATGCGGTCCTTGGTGAAATTCTGGTAGAGCTTGTAGAGATGTTCGCGGATCTGCGCCGACGAGTAGACGGCGTACTCTTTAACGTCGGCCGCCTGGCAGGTCGCAATGACGTCCGCCAAGATGCCCTTGACGCCCGCATGCCCCTCCGCGAACCGGGCGACCGGCTTGCCGCCCGCGGTGTCGTGCATAGAACGCAACTGCGGCACGATGTCGGAGAGCGCCGTGCGCGTGGCCGCCAGCTCCTCCTCGCGGTGGCGCACGACGTCAGAAAGCTTTCCCGGGTCCTCGGCGATAAAGTACTGCTTTTTCTCCTGGTGGTAGTAGCTGACCAGCCCCTGGGCGATGAGCTCACGCAGGATATCATAGGTGGTACCGCGGTTGATCTGCGCCGCTTCCGCGATGCGCCGTACGGGTGACGGCCCCAGCCGAAGACATGCCAGATAGACGGTGACGACCTTATCGGAAAACCCAAGCTGTTTTAATACATTTTCCACCATACCCGGTAGGACAATGGTCGAATATGTGCGATTCTCACGTAACAACGGAGAATACTCTTATACTGACTTAGATTATTCCTCACCCGTCCATTGTACTGCCGGGCATATTAGGGATACGGAGCACTGTATTCCACCCTCGTTTACTTGTCAACTATTTTTCTACACAATTTGTGGATAAACGATTATTTTATCTAAAAATAGACAAAATTTGGGTATATAATCTGTCAATAAATATCTATCATATCTGCTCGTCCCAATGCGTCGGCCCCACCAAATTCCTGTAACCCCTTCTCTCTGAACTGCGATTGACGCAAGCCACACAGTACGGTATAAAGATTTCGCTCACTGGAACTAACCACGACTCATCAAAGGAGGTAAAACAGAAAATATCGCTCGAAGTTTCCCGTTCTTTTATCCACTCATTTGGAGGTACCGTGAAAACTGCGAAGACCAAAACATCTGCGTCGCGAACCACCGCACCGCAACGGCTCTTGGACGACTCCCGACGGCTCACGACGGGCGCGTTCGGCGCATTCGCCGAATCGGTCGTACAATTCGCCAACCAGTGCCGGCAAGTGGTTGCCGACACGAAGCGGCTGAAACTGCCGTCCGCGTATCGGCAGGTCGATAACGTCGTTATCAACGGCATGGGCGGCTCGGGCCTGGGCACCGACGTACTGCTCTCGGCGTTCGCGGCACACTTGCGCTGTCCCGTCGTCCTGACGCACGATTACATCGTGCCCAATTTCGTCGGTCCCCGCACCCTGTACCTGGCCTGCAGCTACTCCGGCAACACCGAAGAGGTGTTGGTGGCACTCTGGGATGCGTTTGGCCGTCGCGCCAAGATCGCGGCGATGTCGGCGGGCGGACGCTTGGCGCAAACGGCGCGCCGACTCAAGCTGCCGGCGTACATCTACGCCACGCCGCACAACCCTTCGGGCCAGCCGCGGCTGGGCCTGGGCTACTCGATGCTCGGCGTCTGGGCGCTGCTGGGCAAGGCTGGCGTGCTCCCCTGCACCGAAAGACTGGTCGGCCAGTTCCTCGCCGCCACGGAATCGGCGTCGCGGCGGTTTTCTCCCACCGTGCGCACCCAGCGCAACCCCGCCAAACGGACGGCGTTGGGCCTGCACGGCCGGTTGCCGCTCATCATCAGCGGCAACCCGCTGTCGGGTGCGGCCCACACGTTCGCTAACCAATGCCACGAGAGCGCCAAACACCTGACGGCGCACTTCACGCTGCCGGAGCTCAACCACCACCTACTGGAAGGGCTGAAGCACCCGGCGGCTGCCCGCACACTGGCGGCCGTGCTCATTGAATCGCCCAACGACCTGCCGGCCATCCGCCGCCGCATCGCCGTCACCGCCCAGGTCTTTGCACGCCACCGTATTCCGGTGCTCCGCTACCGCACGGCTCGGGGCCCCTGGATCGCCCAAGCAGGCGAAGCGCTCCAACTGGGCGTCTACACCAGCTGGTACCTAGCGGCGTTGAACGGCGTCAACCCGCAAGCCATTCCCTGGGTCGATTTTTTCAAACGAACACTGGCCGCACGACGGTAATCTGCCCCCACTATGGTGCGCGCAGTGCTTTTCGATCTGGATGGCGTGCTGATGGAAACGGAGCTTCAAACATTCCACTTCTACCAGGACGAACTCAAGCGGCGGTACGGCATCACGCTGTCCAATGACGCGTTCCGTTTTAAAGCTGGGCGAAAATCGGCCGATTTCTGGTGTGACGCACTAAATGACGAACAGCGCCGGACAGTGGACACCACCGCGCTCACCAGGTATAAACGCGAACATTTCGGCGCCACGCCATCGCGCTACATCAGCCGAGTGCAGGGCGGTCCAGAACTCCTGGCAGTGCTGCGGCAAACTGGGGTTCCGCTAGCGCTCGCCTCACAAAATGAACCTTTCATGATCAACGCAGCGGTCGACTGGCTGGGGATTCGGGATTACTTTTCCGTTATTCTCACGATCGCCGATATCAAACGATTGAAACCTGACCCCGAAATTTACCTCCTGGCCGCGGACCGGTTGAACGTACAGCCGACTGACTGTGTCGTCATCGAAGACTCACGGGACGGCGTCGGAGCGGCGAAGAACGCCGGGATGTATTGTATTGCCATTCGCCACCCCTACACACCGTTTGGACACCTCGACCGGGCCGACCGCATCGTCGAGCGTTTCACGGAACTGACCCCGACGCTGATCGCTGGAACACTCTCACGATAAAAAGAAACGGGCCGGAGGTTGTCCGACCCGTGCTATCGGGTTGTGGGAATGTGCGAGGCTACTCGAGTTCCGACGGGATACCGTCATCCGCGAGCGCCATGTCGACGCTCATGAGTGCCAGCATCTGCGGGCTGATCTCGCTGTTGTCCACGAAGTGATCGATAGCTGCCCACCGCTTTCGGAAGTACGAAATTTCGAACTCCTGGGTGAGCTTGAACCGCTCGAGCACTTCGGCGCCCTTGCGGTGCCGGTCACGTTCGCGCAGGCGCACGAGGCGCACCGGCGCAGGAGCGTGGACGAACAGCAGACCGTCGATGAACTCACGTAGCTCGGGGATGGCGACGCCATCGAACACGATCAGCCGTCGGCGCGACGGGCTCGCGGGCGGGATGATGATCTCGCCAGTGAGTTCGCCGCCATCGGCACGATTGTAGACGTTCTTCAGGTGAACGCCGTCGCCGTTACGCAGCGTGCGCAGCACGTGCCCGGCACGATCGAAGTCCCACCAACGGAGCTGGTCGCGACGTAGCGCCCCCTCTTCTGGCGAAACCCGATCGCCCTCGGCCAGCCAGAGTTTTCGCTGGCGGCTCGAGAGGATGAAGAACGCATCGAGGGGAAGCTCGAAGCTATCGAAACCGAGGTCGTGGGCAGTGGCCACGGCACAGGGACCGATGTGGGTGGTCTTGCCCGCGCCGGCCTGACCGGTGATGCCAAGAATGGCGACCTGCCGCGCCTGGCCGAGACCGTCGATGATCTCACGGAATGGATTGTGGCTAGACATGCGCCACCTCCCTTCGCCAGCTGTCGTCCAGCAGGCAGGACCCGTTCGCCAGCAGCTCATCCCGACCGTCGGGAAAGATGATGGCACCAGCATAGCCGGCAGAGATGGCCGGGGGTCCGTCCGAGAAATCACGGTCACCGACCGACAGGCAGGCCTCCGGGGGAAGGTGGAGACGCTGCGCCAGACGGGCGAAGAACTGCGGATCCGGCTTGGACACCGCGAGCGTCTCAGCGCCGTAGATGGGCGCAACGGGAAGCGCGGAGCGCAACCCGACACTCTTGAGCACGCGCTCCCCCACCACCGCGGGCGAGTTGGTGCCGAACGCGATGACCGAGAAACGCTCCGCCAGCCGCTGGAAGAACACACACACCACATCGTCGGCGGTGAGCGATCCCTCCGGCTGCCACACGCGGCAGCGCAGCTGATGCCATTCGTCGGCGGTGACCCCCAGGGCGTAGACCGCTTCGGTCAGCGTAACCGGCCGTCCGGCGGTGCGACCCAGTTTTTGGCGAATGGTGTGCAGCTGGGCTGCGACCGTCTCTGGTGCCTGGCCTTTCAGCTGGGCAATTGCGGCGATCTCGCCACAGCTGCTGGCGCTGAAGTAGCCGGGGTTGGAGTAGACGGTGTTGTCGATGTCGAAGATGACCCCCTTGATAACGGGCGGGGTCGGCCCGGCTTTCGGTTTAACGTAAACCTTCATCACGTACTCTCTCCTCTCGCAGGAAGGCCAACCTTGGAAATACCACGAACAAAACTTGTGCAACAGATGTTGCCTCCTTTTCTTGGTACACCGCACGTGCGCTTGCATCCAAATTTCTTCAGAAAACCCCGCAGGACATCCCGCGGATTGCCACGTCAGAACATGGGTTGATTTGTCAAAGGCCGTACTGAAGGAGCACAGCGCAAGCCGCCGGCATGACCCGATGGCCTGCGCCCTACTCCAAAAAAACTTTGCGCTCCCTGCGCAAAGTTACAAACCTCTTGAAGAACCTTTACCGGCCGAGGAGAAATTGAAAAATCCTGCTCCGCGAACTATCGACAACGCCTGGATTTTCGCTTTGATGAAACGATTTTTTGCCATTGCCGACATACTGTAAAATCATCATACTTCATCATACAGTATTGTCAAGCTGTACTATCCACACCGGATCTAAACGGACGGCGACCCCTTCCCCCACTCTTTGACGGCCTGCTCGTAAATCTCCGGAGTGCCAACATCGAACCACTTGCCCTCGAACGGAAAGCCAAAGAACCGGCCAGTCGCCGCCAGCTTCGGGAACACGTCGGATTCCAGCGATTTATCCTTGGGCGTGATGACCTCGAAAATGGCAGGGTCGAACACGCAGACGCCGGCATTAATAACGTGAGACAAGGTCTGTCCCATGGCGGGCTTTTCCTGGAAGCGCAGGATCTTTGACCCGTGCAGGGCGACCACCCCCCAGTCGGAGGACTTGGCCACCGAGGTCAAAGCGACCGTCGCGATGCCCTTGTGCGACAAGTGAAATTCCGCCAGGTCGCCGAGGTCGATCTCGGCCAGCACGTCGCCATAGTAGCAGAGGAACGGCTCATTGCCGAAAAACTTGCGCGCCTGACGCACCGGTTGCGCGGTGCCGCTCTCGGCGTCACCCTGGTCGAGGTAGCGGATAGCCACCCCGAACTTGCTGCCGTCGCCGAAGTGCTCTTTGATCTTGGCGCCCAGGCTGCCGATGGAAATGACCAGGTCACGAATGCCGTACTGCCGCAGCAGCGCCACGCTGTGCTCGAGCAGCGGCTTGCCGGCCACGGGCAAGAGCCCCTTGGGCAGCTCGTACGTGAACGGCCGCAAGGCCTGGCCGCGTCCGCCCGCCAGGATGAGCGCACGAGAGATCCCCGGGCCAAGACTCTTGGTCAGCAGGTACTCGATGGCGTGCGAACGGTTGCGGATGCGCGAGCCGTCAATGAATTTGTCCAGCTGCTTGACCAGCTCGTTTTTCATCGTGATGGTGAGGCGGAGACGCGACATAGGGGAAAAAATGAGTATCCGTATTCTACCCCAGGCCCCCCGAACGGACAAGGGGGATAAATGAATTACCGCCCCGCAACCCCGCAGTCGTGGGCAGGTCGGGGTGGTAGCACCCCCACCAACCCCAGCACCAATGGTGCGCCCAAGCTGTACGGTGGAGCGCTGCGCCGTCCAGGGGGAGGGGCTATTCGCCCCGCGCGCTCCACCACGGCTGGACAACGACGAGCGATCAGCAAGGTTTGGAGGAAGGAGAACGGCACCATTGGCGCGGGGTTATTTTCCGTACCTCTCCTCGATTCATCCCGTCCCGCGGCTGCGGGACGGGTATTCTGGAGGAAGGAAAATAAAAACCCCCGCGGAACGCGGGGGAGGAACGCTTGAGGGCACTATTCCCGGCATCGACCTACTGTCGCCCCGAAGGACTATCATCGGCGCTGACAGGCTTAACTGCCGTGTTCGGGATGGGAACGGGTGTGACCCTGCCGCCGAAGACACCGGGAATACTACCCTCAAACGTTGATATACAGTGAGGTAGACGTCAGCACGATTCTTGTGGTCAAGATGCATTGGCCTATTAGTACCCGTAGGCTTCACTCCTCACGGAGCTTCCACCATGGGCCTATCAACCCGCTCATCTCGCGGGGGCCTGTAATGAAATCTAATCTTGGAGACCGCTTCGCGCTTAGATGCTTTCAGCGCTTATCGAAACCGAACGTCGCTACCCAGCGATGCCCCGGGTGGGACAACTGGTACACGAGCGGTTCGTCCATCTCGGTCCTCTCGTACTAGAGATGGGACTCCTCAAATTTCTACGCCCACGAAGGACAGGAGACCGAACTGTCTCACGACGTTCTGAACCCAGCGCGCGTGCCGCTTTAATTGGCGAACAGCCAAACCCTTGGGAGCTTCTCCACCCCCAGGATGCGACGGGCCGACATCGAGGTGCCGAACCTGGTCGTCGATGTGGACTCTTGGACCAGACTAGCCTGTTATCCCCGGAGTAGCTTTTATCCGATGAGCTTCCGCCGTCCTATATCGTACGGTCGGATCACTAACTTCCGCTTTCGCGACTGCTCGACTAGTCAGTCTTGCAGTAAAGCAGGCTTTTGGGTTTGCCCTATCGGCGCGATTTCCATCCGCACCTAGCCTACCTTTGTAAACGCCTCCGTTACTGTTTGGGAGGCAACCGCCCCAGTTAAACTACCCACCAGCTACGGTCCCCCGACCGGATTCACGGTCGTAGGTTAGGAATCGCATCGTCCCAGGGTGGTATCTCATTGGCGTGCGCGCTCCGCGCGCAAATATCGATATTTCGAAATTTCGATATCTGTGTGCGAAGCACACACTCCCACCTATGCTGAACAGGAACGACGTGACACCAGTAGCAAGCTATAGTAAAGCTTCACGGGGTCTTTTCGTCCTACCGTGGGTAACCCGCATCTTCACGGGTCTTGCAGTTTCGCCGAGTCCCTCGTTAAGACAGTTCTCAAGTCGTTATGCCATTCGTGCGGGTCGGAACTCACCCGACAAGGGATTTCGCTCATCTGTTACTCTCTCTCGCGAGAGGGCGTGGTCATTTCTGCCACGCACTGCATGTCGCCATGCAGATCGGACTATATCTTCTCCACGTTTCGTGGAGTCTGGCGTATAGTCTCTACGGACTTTCCCACTCGACATATCGAAACTTCGAAATATCGAACTGGGGTTGCCTCGGTGTTGTCCCGCCGCTGGCGGGATGTTCACCGATACAGCCAAATTTTCTCCTACCTCTTCACGGCATCGGTGAAGTTCGGAGGGGGTCTTGCTCCCCACTAAGGCAGCGTTTTTTCCACCTTAGGACGGTTATAGTTACCGCCGGCGTTCATCAGCGCTTCGGTTCAAGGCTGCCGCTGCCTTGCGGCAGCATGACCTCTCCCCTTAACGTTCTGACACTGGCCAGGCATCAGCCCCTATACTTCAGCTTGCGCTTTCGCAGGGACCTGTGTTTTTGGTAAACAGTCGCTTGAGATCGTTCGCTGCGGGTCCGACGAATCGGACCAGTCCTTATTGCGAACTTACGAACGCTACATTGCCGAGTTCCTTAACGAAGGTTCTCTCGTACACCTTGGTATACTCTACCAACCTACCTGTGTCGGTTTACGGTACGGTTGCACCACGCTTAACTCTAGAGGTTTTTCTTGACGGCGCGTCGAATTCAGTTGGGTCGGCCGAAGCTTTCCCTTCCGCCATCCGCCGGAATTCCGCGCGGGGATTTGCCTCCGCGCCATCCAGCAGCCAGCGACGTCCATACCAATAGACGCCAAACCGTTCGAACCGTGTCACCCCATCGAAAACGTAATGCAGTGCTGGAATATTAACCAGCTCATCCATCGGCTACGCCTTTCGGCCTCGCCTTAGGGCCGACTAACCCTGGGTCGATTTGCGGTGCCCAGGAACCCTTGGGTTTTCGGTGGGCAGGGTTTTCACCTGCCGTTATGCTACTTGTGCCAACATTCTCACTTCCGAGCGCTCCGCCGGCCCTCACGGGTCCGACTTCACCGCCCTCGGAACGCTCCTCTACCACCGACGTCTTCCGGAGAAAACGTCGGTCCGTATCTTCGGTACCCTGCTTAGCCCCGTTACATTTTCGGCGCAACCCAACTTGACCAGTGAGCTGTTACGCTTTCTTTAAAGGATGGCTGCTTCTAAGCCAACCTCCTGGCTGTCGGAGTCGGATCACCGCCTTTCACACTGAGCAGGAATTTGGGGACCTTAGATTACGGTCTGGGCTGTTTCCCTTTAGACTAAATGGAGCTTAGCCCCCACAGTCTTACTCCCGGACGTTTTCGGCACGGTATTCGGAGTTTGATTGGAAGTAGTAGGCTTTCGCCACCTTCTCCCATCCAGTAGCTCTACCCCCGTGCGTACCATCCGAGGCTAGCCCTTAAGCTATTTCGAGGAGAACCAGCTATCACCAAGCTCGATTGAAATTTCATCCCTAGCCACAACTCATCCGAACGTTTTGCACAGCGCACCGGTTCGGGCCTCCCCCCGATGTTACTCGGGGTTCACCCTGGCCATGGCTAGCTCGCCTGGTTTCGGGTCTTGTCATCGCTGCTGGAACGGCCTATTAAGCCTTGCTTTCACTGCGCCTGCCCCCTGTCGGGGTTAGACTTGCAACGACGACAAACTCGTTGGCTCATTCTTCAATAGGAACGCCGTCATCCACCTTGCGGCGGACTCCGACTCCTTGTAAGTAGATGGTTTCAGATACTGTTTCATCGCCCTCACCGGGCTGCTTTTCACCGTTCCCTCACGGTACTGGTTCACTATCGATCGCGGCAGAGTATTTAGTCTTAGCGCATAGTCACGCCGGATTCCCACAAGATTTCTCGAGTCCCGTGGTACTTAAGAATACTAGCCGTAGAGTTATAACCCCTTTCGCTTACCGGGCTCTCACCGTCTATGGCCCCCCGTTCCAGGGGAGTTCACCTAGGGAAGTTATACCGACGGATCGGGTCACCCTACCAGAGCATGTCAGCGCTCAACCGCCAATATCTTGCTACGCCATCGCAACATGTGGACTGACATCCGTTATGCCGCTAACGCGCCCCTTGCGGGACACGCCAACGGTAAAGTTGCGACGGTTTAGACTGATCCCCGTTCGCTCGCCACTACTAGGGGAATCGCGCAATCCACGCAATCAGCCCCCAGGCGTTCAACCCGAAGGCTGGAACGCCGAAAGCTGACCGCGAAAAATTGCGATAATGTTGTTCTCTTTTCCTCTGGCTACTGAGATGTTTCACTTCGCCAGGTTGTCTTTCCGACACTATGAATTCATGCCGGAATGATCCTGCTACACAGGACCGGGTTACCCCATTCGGAGATCTCCGGATCAAAGGTTGCTTGCCACCTCCCCGAAGCTTATCGCAGGCTGCTACGTCCTTCATCGTCTTGCCGTGTCGAGGCATCCACCATCTACCCTTATTCGCACCTTGACCACAAGAATTGCGCCGCTCGCTCCTCGGCGGAGCCGCGGGCATCCTCGTGGTACCACTTTCTCTCGAAGATGCTTTTGTTACCTCACTGTATGCAGTTGTCAACGACCGGGATTTCCATCCGCAGGAGAATCCGCGTCAACGGACTCGGCCTGTGAAGAGAAACAACGCTCGGAGGGACTAAAAAAGCCGCAGGTCGTGCGGCTGGGGGTCAGGGACAGTAGAACTGCCTCAGTCGCGTGACGAGTTACTGGTTAATCCCCGGCTACCCATAGGCGAACGCTTAGTTTTGAGTAATTTATGCTGCCTCCTATTATAACGACCCATATTCAGGATGTCAAGACAGGGGCGGTAACGGCCCTTCACCTTGTTCTTTTTTGGCCTGGTTAAGCTGCATCTTTGCCCGCTCGAGGAGCCTCCCGAGCTGGTAGGTAAGTGCGACAATCAGCGCAGTAATGACCATGGCGTATCCAAACATTGCCCACAGGTTATCTTCAGGCCGAGGGAATATGGTTTCAAAAAATTTTTTTATCACGTCGTTCCAAGCCAACGCCGCCACAATGCCAAAGCCGGTGGTCACCAGCTGACCCATTTTTTCCAGAATCTCAACCTTAAGGGATTTACGCTCCTCGGGGGTTTTGCCACCGTTGGGCATAAGGGGAAAAAATTACTTCACGGCTTCCTCCTGACTAAATGGGACTACTTGGGCTCCGGCAGGTAACGTAAACACATCGTCGGGAATGTCTACATTCACCTCAACGTTGTCGCGCCCGGTTTCTATACCACGGTAATCTCGATCCAGCGCCATCTCTCTGACAGGTATTCCGTATGCGGTCCAAATCCAGCTCTTCCATTGTTTAATTTCTTTTTCCCCGTTTTTGGTCTTAACCACAATGTATTCTCGGTCACCTATAATTTCCTTACCAAGAATGCTCGGATTACTCTCCATGATCAATGTCCACTCCCTTGCGAATGAAGCGGTGCCTCCCTCACTATCGCGTAACTCGTCATCGCCTATTGTTTTCCTTCTGGCAATATTGGTGGTGGGACGATAATAAAAAATTTCATTATTTAATGTATCTCCGATGACGATCATCTGGAGCTCATCAGTGTTAGGGGCAAGTAATTCGGTCCGTCCCCTTTCTTCACCACTGATTGTCTTGCGCCAGATATTCGTTTTAGTAACCACCCCATTCACCGAAGACCATGCTTGGTATTTAAGAGAGGTAATTTTTTGCAGATTTTCCAGCGAGGTCTTCAATAAGTTTAGCTCGGCTTTTCTCTTGGGTACCCACCAGAACTGGTAAACGGCAATTCCCCCAATCAAGAAAATAATGAGGGTGATAACGATTTTTAAAAGTGTTCGCTTGCCCATGTCGGTCATGTAGTTTTGGCAATGAGTTGATATAAAGTTTCACGCCGGCGGCTTTACGCGTCTGACGAACTGGAACATCAGCGCAAGCAAACCCAGCGCGACGAGAGACAAGAGCGCGGGCAGCAGCCACGGATACCGCTCGGTGAACGGTATCACCGGAGCTGCCGGTGCGACGTACGCGGGGTTTGCCTGCTGCGGCGAGAGCGTCGCGCCCGGAGCGGCGGGCACCTCCAAGTAGGGGAAGAGCCGCTCCAAATCGTAGGCCGGACGCTGCGCCAGCGGATTTCCGTAGTAGAGGAAGTACTGCTGACCGGGAATCGCGGAGAACACGACGCTGCGCAGGACTCCCCTCGCGGTGGCGCCAGTGAATGCGATCGGCTGATCATCGCCATTGTACACCGCGACGCGCAGGTAGCGCGCCGCCAGCTCGGAGTAACGGAGCGTCAGGTGCTCGCCGCGAAACTTCTCGGTGGCAACACGAAACACATAGTCGCTGCCCAGCGACCGCCAGGCAGTGGCGTCGTTGGAAGCAAACAGCTCCACCGGCCGATTGAAGTTGGTCGCCGCCGTCTGCAGCGTCAGTTCCTGGATCGGCAACCCGCTCTGCCCGAGATCCAGGGTCAGAAGCGACGACTGAGTCAACCCCTCCTCCACCTGGATAAGCGTCGGCGTAAAGATAACGTCCTTGGCGCTCGCGGCAACGCGCTCGGTTACCTCCACACCGCTGACTCTGAACGGCGTATCGGAAAATACCTTGAGCCGCAGGTAGCGGAACGTCGCCTGCGGGTAGGTTAACGCCGTCTCTTGGGCGAAAAAATTCCGCCGCGGCTCCCCATGAGCAAAGATGTAGCCGTCGGACCTCAATACCTGCCAGGACATCCGGTCGTTGCTGCCGGCAATCTCCACCTGCTTTTGGAACTCACGTTCCGGGGTGACGATGGAAAGCCAGTTGTGCGCCGCGCCGCTCTCGCCAAGGTCCACTACCAGGGATTGGAACTGGCCGGGCGTGTAGGCGTTGTCAAAAACGGCCAGCTGGCGCCGCCGAACCTCGGGCGCTTGGCGCTCCACCACCACTTTGTAGGGTGTTTCCAGCCCGGTGCTGTCGGCGACGCGCAGGTCGCGCAGGTCGGCCTGTAAACCCGCGAACGCCTCGGCATCCAGGTTCAGCCGCACGTAGCCGCTCTGCTGGACGGTGATCGCCTTGCGGTACTGCCACGCGGATGGCGTGAACGCAGCAAAAGCACCCGTGGCAAATACGATGGTGGATGCGACCAACGTCGCGATTCGAATGATACGCATTACTGGAGTAATAATTTTCAATTTCGAAACTCTAATTTCGAATCAAATTCGAATGAAAAAATTTTCAAGCATTCGTTAATTCTGTAAATTGTTCTGAAAATTGCGCAAAACTGGCGGCAGAGCGACCAACAAAAGCAGCACCAAGCCAATAACACCAACGGTGATGAAAACAAGTATGGTCCTTCGAATTTTTTGGTTTTCTGCGGGCGTGGGTTCTGAAGTCTTAACTTGTTTGAGTGCCGAAAAAATACTGTAGAAATAAATAATAGTGAGCGGAGTCATGACGAGATACTGCCAAAGTAATTGAACGACTTGGGCAGGCGCAGAGATTGTTGGTTTAACAGCATCTTTGGCTCGTACAAATGCTGCTATATCCATCCAACTGGTAGCGAAAGTAACCACTAGACCAGCTAACAGCGAGAGCAGCGACCAAACTAAAAGCCGCCAGAACACGCTCCCCGCGTATCCTCGAACGTAGTGCCAGCTTCTCGTAAGTGCGGCCATCCCACGATGATGCTCGGTCAGTAAAACAAATCCTGCGAAAAGGAGCGAGAGTGCGGCTACCACACCCGGAAAAATAAACAAAAATGTTCCGCCTAACACGGCTAAGCCGGTCAGTAACCCAATCAACGCGAATGACGGCCACTGACGCATCCCCTTCATATACGCACCACCAATGCCAGCGTCAAGTGCACCCCCTTCCGCTACCATCACCATCAGGCCAATATAAGCGAACGAAGCTGCGATCGAGGTTAGCATGTTGATAAGAACGAGCAAACCAAGCGGTGTCGATTCCCAAAGAACGACGGTCAAGAGTGCGAAGAGCATTGGGGCGACCGCGATACCAACAATCGTGGTCCAATGCGCACCGTAAAAAGATAGCGTCCAAGCCAAGAGTTTCGTTGGAGAAGGAAGTTTGACTTGAGTAGTTCCAACGGACTGAGGCACTGAATTGGCGGTCATATGTTTTACAATTTACTTTACAATAAAAATTCAAGTCAAAAAATTAAAAGTTTTGAATTTTTAATTGTCATTTTGACTTTTTCATTTTGCCTTTTAACTTTTCTCTTGAATGAGCCCTTTAATCCTATCCTTATACTTATTGTACCCGAACGATGCCACAAGGAGGAGCACACCCAGCGCGATGGAGATAATAATGCGATACAGCGTCCCCAGCCCCCACAGATCGTAGAGGAAAAATTTCAGCATGGTGAAGCCGATGAGCAGGATGCCGCCGACGCGCAACAGGCGCGATTTCCGAACAAACCCGACCGCAATAACCCCGACGGCGTACAGCGCCCAGAGTATGGACAAGGTGATGCTCTCCCATTGGCGGAGACTGCGGACGGCGGCGTAATACTGCGAATCTGGCTTAGGCAGTCCGCGCCCAAACGTCGGTAAGGCGGCAGACGGAACAAGCGCGCGAACCTTTGCCGCGTAGAAATCCACAACCTCGGCGCTCAAGGCAACTAGCGCTAGCATGTTCGCAGTCACCACGATGGCTTTGATAAACTTATACTCCTTGTCTGACACGGCTGCCTTAAACTGGTGGTACAGAGCACCAACGCCACTCAAGCACGCGACGCTGAACGCAAAGACCAACACTCGCGGGTTGGCAATTAACCGATACTCAGCGGCCGGCAACGACAATTCCATCGCGAGCAGGCGCCCCAGCACCAGCACGCTGATAACGGCGGCAAACGCGCGATAGAATTTATCTTTCAACGTGAACGACAGCCACACCAACACCACGGCTTCCACCGCCCAGCCCAACGTCAGCCAGCGTTGCTCCAATATCAATCCTAAAGCAACGGTGAGGAACGTCACCGACAGTCCGGGCAGCGACAAAGCCAATCGTTTGTCCTCCGGGTTGAACTCATGGGAGAGCACCGCCAGCCCGAAGTACAGCACCGCCAGCCCCATGGCCGCGAAACTCATTCCCGTGCGGTGCCCATCGAACAGTTCATACAGGAGCAGGAAGAACCCAAACCCGTTGACCGCCAAGAGCACTAGGTCGTAAGGTTCGGACTTTTTACGGTTGACCAGGTTGTGGCTGACGGTGGACGCCAGGAATATGGTGAAAAACGCGCTCAAGAACGCTGCTAGCGTCCACTGTTGCACCGCGACGTAGTGCTGCTCATACCAGAGCGTATACAAAAGCGCGGTGCCCGCCAGCCCAAGGAGGTTAAGTACCCGCCAGTTACGGTAGAACGACACCCCCAGAATACCAACATCCAGCAGCGCCAAGTACCCGAAGTACGCCGGCAGCGAGGGTTGCCCGGCAGCCACCAGGAGCGGCGTCAGGAACCCGCCGACAATGCCAATTCCCACCAGCGTCACTTGGTTGGTCAACACGCTCAACACCCCGGCCGTCACTGTCACCACGGCCATGAAAACGAACGCCAAAGAGCTGGGCACCAAGTGGTAGAACCCGTACGACGCGTAGGCGCTCAAATACAAGACCGCGATGCCGCCGCCCGATAGCGCTTGCCCGTAGGCGCCATAGCGCGGCCGGAAGTACTCCCCCAGCCCGAGCAGCCCGACACCGAACAACACCCCGATCATCACGCGGCCGGCCGGTCCTATCCAGTTATTGTCAAAGGCATACTTGAGAAAGAAACTGACGCCCAAGAGCAGCGCCAGCACGCCGATCTTGGCCAGCCACTGTCCCCCGATCCTGGCTTCCAGGTCGCCCGCCGGACGCGGCTTTTTCGCTGCCGTAATTTCACCCGGTTCGGGCTGGTACGGCGGCGGCAACGGTGCGGCCTCGGTAACCGGGATATGTCCGCCCTCCAACGCTGCCACCCGCTGGTTCAAACGCTCGACAGACTTTTTTACTTCCGTCAGTTCGTTGAACAACCGCAGGATGTTTCTGGACAGATCACTGGCATCATTGGCCATAAAATATTTTAAGTTACCAGTAGCCGTAACCAAAAATAAACCGATTGATAAAACGAAGCTCTGCGTCGTGCCACAGCACCGTTGCTGCCAACAGTCCCCAGCCGAGCCACGGCCAACGCCAAAAGAAAAAGGCCAGCAGGCCAATCCGGAGTGCAAATAATCCACCGCCTACGAACAGCGTTTCGGCACGATTTAAAAAAATATTGAGGAGAGAAAATACCAACGACAGTACACCGCCCAAGAGTAGCCCGAGCAGAAAATGCCTCACCCGCTGGCCGGACGAACGATAAGTGAACGGCACGCGCCAACCAAAAAAACGCTGGGGATGAGTAGCGGGAGTTTTGGCAGTTGCCGGGCCGTACACTTCCGCCATGCCGGCAGCAATCACCGCGGGCGGATACCCCTGGGCGGCAAGCTGCTCCCGCAGGACCGCTTCAGGAAAACGGTCCTTATTGGCACGCAAATACGCAATGACTGCCGAATGGGCCATGGATGCAGATATCCACAATCATGATACCACGCAAGCGGCAGCGGCAGTGGAACTAATCAAAAAATGGGATCTTGCCTGGCCTAGCCGCAAGACCCCATAAATTTCAATCAACAACTAAGGTCAAAATGGCGAGCGCCATTCCCAGGTCAAGGTACGCTCGACTGCCCCGCGGACTGGCACCACAAATCAGCAGGATGACCCCGATCATGGCGAAGAGTATTCCCGGCAACACCGCCGAGGAAACGAAGAACAAAACCACGAGACCGACGGTCAGAGCGATGGCCGCGGTGATCTTTGCCCAGCGATTCCCCCACGCTAACGGAATCGTCCACTTATAGCCGCGATCGATGTTCTCGTCGTCCAGATCCTTCGTCACCTCCCGGCCGAACACGACGAGAACGAACGACAGAAAGAGCGGCCACACGGTGTCCACGGACGCACCCGCCACGGCGGGCAACAGCGACGGGCTGGCAGCGGTAACGGCGACCAGCGTGACCGGCACCATCGGCATCAACCGCGTCTCCGAGTACACCATGCCGGCGAACGCCATGAGGGACAACACGATGCCAGTGCGATTGTCCTCAATCACCACCAGCAGCAGGAACAGGCCGCAGATGCTCCAGCAGGCGAGGAGCAGCGCGAGGAATGTGCCCGGGTGTTCAAGCGCTACGACTTTACCCTTGCGACGGTCGTGGTACCGGTCACGCCAGTCGTTCTGCAACATGGTTGCGCAAGCGATAAAGAACACGGCGACTGCCACCAGCCAGGAAGGATCCATGCCGGCCACCCAAAAACTGGCAACTGCCTGCAAGCCAGCTAGTGTACAGACCGGTAAACGAAAAGACCAAATCCATGCCGCCATGACTGACCACCTCCTTCTCTATTTATTTTGAACGTGCGAAGGAACGAGTTGAGTATCCTATTGTGCTATGGTACTGCCGGATGTTGGGTATCCAACAACCTCCGAACGCGACGCTCACCCGCTAAAATTTTCCGAGGGGGAGAGTCGCCAACCCATGGCTGATCCGCCTTGGGCGGAAACTCCCATGATTGGGTATGCCGGAGAGAGGACTCGCCACCGCCTTTGGCGGGGTCCCGCCTACTTTACTTAATAAATAATAGGATGGCGGGAAACCTCTACACCTTGGCTAAATAAATATTCACTGCATCCACCAACATTTGCCGAGGGGGAGAGTCAAACTCCCATGGTCTTGCGACCGCTAGCTCCTAAAGCTAACTTGCTCTCTCACCTTTGCCCCCGAGAGGACTCGAACCTCTAAGGGATTGCTCCCACCAGGTCCTAAGCCTGGCGCGTATACCAGTTCCGCCACGGGGGCAAAGGTGAGAGGGTGAATCTACCAATTTCGCCACTCCGGCACGGCATTCCCATATTGGCTGGGGCGACTGCGGTTGTCAATAAATCGGCTGCAAGGTCGTGGTAGAATATAATCGTGTGCTAACAATGTTTCATCGCGGTTGGCTCCTCATCATTTTGGCGAGCCTGCCCCTACCGGTCGCGGCGCAGGTCGTCATCACGGAGATCGCGGCATTTGCGCCAACCGACCACGAATGGGTGGAAATCTACAACGCCGGTCCCGCATTGGTCGATCTCACCGGCTGGAAATTCTGGGAAAATAGCACCAACCACGGCCTGACGGCATTCCAAGGGGACGGAACGCTGGCCCCGGGAAATTTTGCCATCATCGCGCAGAAAGCCGACGTATTTTTTGCCGACCACCCGGAAGTGGCGGGGCTGGTTTTTGACAGCTCCTGGAGCAGTTTGAAAGAAGCAGGGGAAGAGATCGGACTGAAGGATAGCGCCGGAACAGTGGTCGAACTCTTCTCCTACCTCCCAGCGCCGGAGGCAACCCTCGGCAAGATCAACCTCACGCTCGACGACTACACGGACGCCAACTGGCACATGCAACCGGGACTAGGTACGCCGGGACAAGCCAATATTGCCGCCGCCGCACCCACACCGACGCCTTCACCCGAACCAACACCAACTCCCACGCCAAGCCCGACTCCTACGCCCACCCCGCTCCCGACGCCTACGCCGACGGCAACACCGACACCATCTCCGACCCCTCTGCCAACGCCGACTCCCAGCCGAGCGGTCGTCATTAACGAACTGATGACGGCGCCAACCGGCGGCCAGACCGAGTGGGTGGAACTCTCCAATCGCGGCGCAACAACCGCCGACCTGGAGGGGTGGACGCTGCAGGAAGGCTCCGGCGCGCGGCGCACGTTGCACGGCACCCTTGCTGCCGGCGGGTTTCTCGCGGTCACGCCGAGTGGCAGCCTCAACAACGGCGGCGAGCACATCCTCCTCCTAGATAACTCCCGCGTCGTCGTTGATGAGATCGCCTATGGGGATTGGGACGACGGCAGTGTGAGCAACAACCCACCCGCGCCGCCATCCGGCGCGGTGCTGGCACGGAACGAGGAAAACATTTTTGTCGTGAGCGGAACTCCGACCCAGGGTCAAGCCAACCGCTTCACTTCAGTCGCACAACCGACGCCCGCGGTTTCGCCAAGCCCGCGCGCATCAGCAATGCCGCCAGCGCCAACCCCTCTGGCCACGCGAACACCAACCCCAACACCGACCGCGGGTGTTATCCCTGCAGCGACCGCAACTCCCCAACCATTGCCAACAGCACCAAAGCCGAACACATCCTCGGCAACCCCGGCTCCGGCACGAACGCCCGAGATTCGCGGCAGCCAACGCGTGCAAACGACAGCGGCGGCGCGCGCGGCAGCAGCCGACACAGCGCTCACGGTCGTTGGCACCGTCACCGCGCTGCCGGGCATGCTGGGCAGCCAGATCGCGTACCTGGCCGACGACACCGGCGGCCTGCAACTCTACCAGTACCACAAACAATTCCCGCCGCTGCGCCTTGGCGACACGGTCGAGGTCAGTGGCATCAGGTCGGTGGTGAACGGCGAGGCCCGGTTGAAGCTGGCGAACGCCGATGCCGTACGAACCCTGGGAAACGGCGAAGTAACGGCGGCGGCGACAACAACCGCGGCCGCCTTGTCCGAACTGCCGCCGGGAATGCTGGTTACTCTGCAAGGCGAGGTTACCGGCCGCGACGACTCATCCTTCGTGCTGGACGACGGCACGGACGAAACCACTGTGACCATGTGGCGGGATGCCGCCAGCGAGGCCTGGCCGATGCTGGGGGCGCAGGTCGCCGTCACCGGCATCTGGCAAATGACCGACGACGCCAATCGGTTAAGGCTGCGGCAACCCGACGACCTGGACATCCTGACGGTACCCGCGACAGCGCCAACCGCCGGGACTACCAGACAAACATTTCCCCGCTATGCCCTTGCCGCGGGCGTGGCGGTGGTGGTCGCAGTTGCCGGCATTGCCGCCCGCCGCCGCGCCGCGACACCTCCACCGCCGGCGTGAACTTTGCTATACTGGTGCCTATGAATATCCGCTTTAACCAAATCGTCACCACCGGCGACTGGGTGAAGATCGGCATCCTGCTGGGCATCGCCATTATCGCCTGGTACTACGTGTTCACCATCTACTCCCAGCCGCTGGAATTGGCCAACGATATTGAATTACAGCGTCTCCACCAGCAGTACGAGTATTCCAAGCAGCCGCCATTGGCACCAGCCGAATGATTCCATCTATGCGCAAAGCACGCCGCGCGTCGCTCCGCTGGTCCGATTGGGTCAAGGTCGGAATCGTCATGGCCGCCGCGCTGCCGGCATGGTACTACGTGGACCGCGCGTACCAGGAACCGTTCGACCTAGTCTCCGAAGTTCGCCGCCAACAGCTGGTCGCCGACTACGAGAGCACCTCGCCGCTGGTGCGCCGGATTCCCCTGGCCGGCGGCGGGCAATCGCCCACAATCCAGCTCCCCACCCGCTGACCGAGGGCTTGAAAAAACTCCCTCCCTGCCGTATACTGCCCACTACGTTGTCTTCCGCGGGTGTCGTATAACGGCTATTATGCCACCTTGCCAAGGTGGAGACGGCGGTTCGACTCCGCTCACCCGCTCCATCAAAAAATCAGCGCTTCCGCGCTGGTTTTTTGTTGCTTGCGGGACGGGCGCGCTACAACTGCAGTTTGCTGTCCGCACTGCCGTTCGGCTTGACGAAGGTAACGCGAAACGCATTCTCCTTGACGCGCTCCAGTTCGGCGCGGGAAAAGACCTCCTGCTCTTCGAGCAGCTGCAGCTCGTGGGTGAGGTTGGTGCCATGCATCTCGGGGCCATCGGTGTTGATGGTCAGGGTAACGCCGGCTTCCAGCAGCGTGCGGTAGGCGTGGCGCAGCTGGGCCCAGGTCTTGAAGATGCCGATGTTGAGGTTGCTGGTCGGGCACAGCTCGAGCGCGATCTTTTGCTCGGTCAGCTTGTCCATCAGCTTGGGGTCGGTCGCGGCCCGGATGCCGTGCCCGATACGGTGCGGCTGGATCTTATCCACCACCAGGCGCATCTCGGCCGGGTCCCCTTCCTCGCCGGTATGGATGGTCACGCCAAACCCGCGCCGCTTGGCATCCACGAACAGGTCCACGTATTCTTCCATCTTGAAGTGGTCATCCTGCGGGCCGGCCACGTCCACGCCGATGACGCCGCGATTCTGATACTTGCAGGCCTTCTCGTACAGCGTCGTGTTGAGCTTGTAGTCAAAGCTGCGATCCAATTCAAAGATGATGCCGGCCTGCACCATCGGGTATTCCAACAGCGCGCGTTCCACGCCGTTGATGACCGACAAGATAATGTAGTCAAGGTCGCGCTCGCCGGCGCGGTTGCGCTTGGCGGGGTTAAAACGCAGTTCATGCAGCACCACGTTGTTGGCGCGATAGGCGCCGCCGATGACGTTGCGCACCGCCGGCGACAGCGCCGAGGGCGACGACTGGATGAGCTCGCACAATTTGTAGTATTTCTCATCGAGCCGGCGCATACCGCCGCCGTCCCGGAACGGCTCCTTAATGACCACCATGTTCTCAAACTCCCAATAGTCCTTGGTGGGCAGCTTCATCCCCTGGTCGTGAGCGATAGACCACAGGATGGACGGCGCCACCGACCCGCCCAAGTGCGTGTGCAGCTCGGCCAGACGAGGCCGCTGGGTGCCGGAAGAAAATGAGGTTGCTTCCATACGTCGTTTACTCGTGATAGTTGGGCGCGGCGTGGATAATGGCGAGCGAGTGCGGGTGGGATTCCGCGCGGCCGGCCGGCGTGATCTGCACGAAATGCGCACGGCGCTGCAGTTCCGGCAAGGTCGCTGCACCCAGGTACCCCATGCCGCTCTTCAGGCCGCCGACGATCTGATACAGCGTGTCGGCAAGTTTCCCCTTGTACGGGGTGGCGGCCTCCACGCCCTCCGGCACATACTTTTTCGCCCCGCTCTGGAAGTACCGGTCCGAGCTGTTGCCGCCCTCCATCGCGCCGAGGCTCCCCATGCCGCGGTACGCCTTGAACTGCTTGCCGTCGATCGTCACCACGTCGCCGGGCGCTTCGTCGGTACCGGAAAGCATCCCGCCCAGCATCACGGCGCTCGCGCCGGCAGCCAACGCCTTGACCACATCCCCACTGTAGCGGATGCCGCCGTCGGCGATAACGGGGATGCCCTTGGCACGCGCGACTTTTACGACGTCCATGATGGCGGTGAGCTGCGGCACCCCGACGCCCGCCACCACGCGCGTGGTGCAGATGGAACCGGGCCCGACGCCGACCTTGATGCCGTCGGCAAGGGGCAGGAGCGCGCGGGCGGCCGCGGCCGTCACAATATTGCCGACAATGATCTTCGCTTTCACCTGCGCGCGCACCTTCGCGATGGTCGCGATCAATTCCGGTTTATGGACATGGGCAGAATCGAACACAAGGACGGTGACCCCGGCACGGTCCAGCGCCAGCGCACGGGTAACGTCGCGCGGGCCCACGGCGGCGGCAACGTGCTTGCCGCCGGCATTGGCAATAGCGGTTTTCACCATGGCCACCTGTTCTTCGATGGTGCAATTGCGGTGCAGTACCCCGAGTCCGCCGGCATTGGCCATCGCCGCGACCATGGTGGCGCCGGAAACGGTATCCATCGCGGCCGATAGCACGGGAATATCCAACGGCAACCCCCGCGCAGCCATTGTACGAACGTCAGCCTGGGAAGGGCTGACGCTGCTTTCCTGCGGGATAAGCAGGACATCATCAAACGTGAGGCCAAGAGGGATACGGGTTGACGGCATATGGGGAAAATCCAGTGGCTGTATCGTAGCAAAACCCAGCGGAAATTCAAGCCGCCGGACGGGACGTGGCGGCCGTCAACGCGTAAAGCGCGACGCCGGCGGCGACGGCGACGTTGAGCGACTCCTTCGCCCCAGCCATCGGAATACTTACCACCGCATCACTGAACCGACGCACCGCCGGACTGACGCCGAAAACTTCATTGCCCACGACCAGCGCCAGCGGGTAGCGCGGATGAAAGTCCGGCAACGCTATGCTGCCGCGCGCGCGTTCCAGCGCGATAATACGGACGCCGACCTTGCGGAGCCGCCGCAGCAGCGGCAGCACTTGCCGGCAATGTTCCCACGGGACCGTTGTTTCCGCCCCCAGCGCGGTCTTGGCAATCTCCTTGCTGGGCGGCGTGCCGGTGTACCCGCACAGGTACAGCTTTGCTACGCCAAACGCATCAGAATTGCGAAACAACGCCCCGACGTTATAGAGGCTGCGGATGTTATCGGCCACGAGAAAAATAGCGGGTACTGATTGCTTCGGCATGATGGCATGGTATCATATGGTTATACCATTGACCCTACCCTTGCTTCCGGCTTCCGTATCTTTTATACTGTGTGTTCGCCCGGGTGGCGTAATCTGGTAGCCGCAGCTGACTTAAGATCAGCCGGGAGAAATCCCATGTGGGTTCGATCCCCACCCCGGGCATCTCGACATCAGTGTAGGTTTCCCGCCATCGATTAATATAGTAAATATAAGGTAGGCGGAACCTCACCGCATCCTGCGGGACCCCGGCGACGGCGGTGGCGACTCCCACCCCGGGCATAGTATAAAACTTATGAAAATACATGGAGGGAAGCGAGCGTTCCGTTATTTCATAGTCTTGGCCGCGCTGGTGTTAGCTGCCGGCTGCGCCCGCCAGCGGACGAACCGTCGGGCGGCGGCGCCTGCGGTGGCTCCAACGGCGGCGGTGGCCGCCACGCCCCAGCCAACGCCCCTGGACCAGGGGAAGATAACGGAATTCACGCTGGAGCATGGCGGCCGCACGCGCCGTTACCTGGTCCACGAACCGCTCAACGCAAAGACCGGCACCCCGCTGGCGGTGGTGTTGAGCCTGCACGGCGGCTCGGGCAACGCCGACGCCCAAGTTGCCATTAGCGGCCTCAACCTGGTCGCGGATCGTCGCGGCTTCCTTGTAGTCTACCCGGAAGGCACTGGCCCGAAATTAAAAGGAACAACGGTGGGGAGCTGGAATGCCGGCGGCTGCTGCCCGCCCGCCAACGAACAGCAAGTGGACGACGTCGGATTCATCGCCGCGGTGCTTGACGACGTGGCAAAAAATTTCACCGTTGACCAACGGCGCATCTACGTCAGCGGCATTTCCAACGGCGCGCAAATGGCCTACCGCCTGGCGTGCGACCTCTCCGACCGCATCGCGGCCATCGCGCCGATCGCCGCCCAGGGGGTAATGCCCGACTGCGCGCCCAGCCGCGCGGTGTCGGTGTTGCACTTCCACGGCACGGCCGATCCCTGCGCCCTCTACGACGGCGGCACCTGCGGCGGCTGTTTCTCCAAATTCCTGGAAGAACTGGGGATTCCCAACGAACCGCGCACCTGGAGCTGCGAATCGGTACCGTCGTTCATGGCCAAATGGCGGGAGCGCAACGACTGCAACGACCTGCCGCAAGTCACGACCCAGCAAGGCGGGGCCACCTGCGTGACCTCACAGAAATGCCGTGGCAACTCCGAAGTGACGCTCTGCGCCATGGCCGGTATGGGGCACACCTACCCCGGCCAGCAGTACCAACTGCCCGCCTGCGCGACCGACCCGGCCGGTTCGGTCTGCCAGCTCTACGGGCAAACCGTCGGCCCCGTCAGCAACGACTTGGACGCCAACGAAAAGATGTGGGCTTTCTTCCAGCGCCATGCCCTGCCGCCGGGCGCTTGATGGCTTTGCTAGATAGCAAAAACCGCGGCCCCGCTTTGGGGCCGCGGTTTTATGAATTGAATTCTACTGGCCGTCCTTCGCTTCCACCTTGGGTTTGCCCGGCGTGAAGCGGAACCGCTTCAGCAGGCCTTCCACGGTATCGCGGAAACCACCGTACTCCAGTTCCGTGTAGGGCAGCATCGCCGCGCCCGACCAGCCTTGCGACCGCATCTCCATCCCCTTCTCCTGGGCGCGCAGCCGAACGGCGTCCCACGCGGGGTTATCGAAGAAATCCACGTGCATTTCGGAGAAGCGTCCGACCCCGTTGAGCGAGAACCCAACACACGACACCAGCGGCAGGCAGTACATCCCGGTCACCGCCGTGTTCAAGGCAACGGGCATCAGCGGCATGACGTGCGACCCGCGCGCATCGCCGCCCACGAAGTGCGCCTTGGCGAACGGCGACAGCATCTCCTCAGGCGCGGGGAAAATGCCCTGGTTGCGGACCAGCGCAATGGGATCGTCCTTGCCGGTGTACGTGCCCGCGATATTATGCAGCCGCTGGGTGGAAATGGACGCTGCCGGCTGGCCGTCGTAGGTGCGGGCATGGATGGCCGAAATGCCGAACCGCTCGTTGTCGCGCAGCAGTGCCGCCAGCTGGTAGTAGTCCTCCGGCGCATTGAGCTCGATGACCGAATCGCCGTCGGTGTTATCCATATCCACAATGGTGAAGCGGAACCCCTTGGTCAGCTTGGGCAGCATCAGGCCGGCGCAGTACATCGGGTCGGCGAACGCCAAGAACATCGGCAGGTTGTACGCTCCTGGGCCGCACTTGTCGGCGGCAAAGACGCAAAAACTCTCCGAGGCGCGAACCTTATTGGTCTTGACGGGATTGTGGTCGAACGTCAACTCGGCCACCGCCGGACCGGCGCCGCGCAGGTTGCCCGACGGGGCATCCACCAGCAGGTCCTGGCCGGCGCCATACAGCCCGGCTTCCGCCGCCACCGCGGTCGCCTTCAAAAAACTCTGCCAGGCGAACTGGTGCACGTCGGGATCATTCTCGCCCTGCTCGTGCGACATGGTGATACAGATGTCGTCGCCGGTGTGCGACACGAACCCGTCGATGAGCAACCCCTTGGCCATCGCCGCCTTCACCTCTTCCCGCACCGTAGCGATCATCGCGGCGGACGGCTGCGTGTGGCCGCCGATGGAACCGACATCGGCCTTGATCACGGACAACGTCATGCGCATAGACATCACAACGATGATTAATTCTGATTTTTCCACTCTACCAAGAGTATGGCGGAACGGCAACCGTCACTGTCAACCCTCGACCGCGCTGGTCGCTGGCATCCTCCATGGGCCGGTGGTACAATATTCGGTATGACCTACTCGCAAAAACCCTGGCGTGCCCACACCACGCTGACCTGGGCCATCGTTCTGAGCTTATCGGTCGCCACGTTCGGCGGCCTGATCGCCATCGCATCGCTGGCGGTCGGCATGACGCCGTGGGAGGTGATCGTCGTGCGCCAAGTAGCCGCGCAACCCGCGGTCCCGACGGTAAACGGCGCCCTCCAGGTGTCCACCATCGATCAGATCTGCCTGGACGACAACGACTGCGCGTGGATCGGCACCCGCTGCGACAGCTGCAGCTGCGGTGACACGGTCAATGTGGCGACGGCCCAACGCTATGAGGACCAGCTGAAAACGCTCTGCGCAGACTACCGCGGCGCGGTGTGCGACTATAACTGCACCGCGACCAAACCGCGCTGCGTCAACCGCCGGTGCGTCTTGACAGAAAACCAACTACAATAAGATCCCATGCGCCCCTGGCGCGCGTACAAATCGCTGGAATGGTTCCTCTTCACCGGCTTTGCGATGGCCGGTTTTGTTGCACTGGTGGCAATAATGGTCCTTGCCCTCAAGATTCCCGGACAGCGCATGTTCATCGGCTTAGTTTCCACACCGACTGTGACGCCATCACTCGCGCCAAGCCCGCTGGACACCACCGGCTGGCAAATATACCGGAATCTAAAGTACAACGTTGAATTCCAATACCCGAACGAGTATATTCTAAAACAAGTTTCAGATGGATACATACTCATACGGCCACCGGACGCGACGGAATATGACTGGTTGCTGAGCATTCAGATTGAACCACCTGTAGGATTTGCCACGGTGAACCCCTCTTTCAGCGAGGCTGCTGATGCGGTTAAATTGTTCTGTGCTGCTGACGGGCCAGGCGGCTCAAAATACTGCGACGACATTCTCCTGAAAACTCCGTTCAAGAATAGGTACAATATTGATGGATATGAAATGTACCTTAACGAGATACAAGAAGTGGGAGGGGAAATTATTGAAAAAAGACGTAGGGGTCCCGTCTTTGTGCTGAATATATCGCCAAATGTCCCTCAACGAATGTTTACAATTGAATTTACTGAGACTGAAAAACAAACGCCACTCAATGAGATGATCCTTAGAAAGATTTTAGACACGGTAAAAATCAGCCAATAATTACATTGACGCCAACCAAAACCGGCGCTACCATACCCACACAAACTAACATTTCCTTCGGGGCAGGGTGCGGTCCGACGAACGTCGGACCAATTCCCAATCGGTGGTACAGCCCACGAGGTCCGATGTACATCGGACCATGATCCGGTGAAACTCCGGAGCCGACGGTACAGTCCGGATGAAAGAAGGAATCTTTCCTGATTTTTCGTAGTTTCAGGAAACCGACGAATGCCCCGAAGACCTCGGGGTTTTATAATTTCCTCCCCTTACGAAGGGGAGGTGAGGAGGGGTCAACGGATACACTTCTTCACCCCCTCTAGCTCCCCCTTCGCAAGGGGGAGAAAACAGATGTATGTTCACCGGCATCATCCGCTACCAAGGGAAACTCACCAAGCACGTCGGCAACGAGCTGACTATTGCCGAGCCGCATGTCGTTTCCGCCCGCCTGAAACCGGGCGGCAGCGTTGCGGTCAACGGCGTCTGCCTCACGGTAGAAGCAAGGAGTAAGAAGCAAGGAGTACGCGTATCGGTCATGCCGACAACCGCGAGATCAACCACGCTCGGCTCCCTACCCGACGGTAGCCGCGTAAATTTGGAACTGCCGCTGCGCATCGGCGACCCGCTGGACGGACACCTCGTCAGCGGCCATGTGGACGGCGTCGGCACGGTAAAAGATATCCAACGGCGCGGCAACAGCCGCCTGGTAACGATTGCCGCACCGCGCGCGCTTGCCCGCTACCTAGCACCGAAAGGTTCAGTGGCCATAGACGGGGTGTCACTCACCATCCAATCATCCCGCGGTACGACGTTTACCGTCGGGCTCATACCGGAAACCATGCAACGTTCCACCCTTGGAATCCTGCGAGCCGGCAGTCGCGTCAATCTTGAGATCGACATGGTCGCGCGGTACCTCGATACTCTCAAAAAATAAATTTTCAATTACCAATGCTCAATTTCCAGTGAATTTTCAATGCCACAATGACCCGACACTTGAATATGGCCACGTTGTTTCATTCATTGAAAATTGAGAATTGAAAATTGGAATTTTCCCTCTATGCTTTCCCCTATCCCCGCAACGCCGAAACTCCAACCGAGCTTAGCTCAACGTTCGCGCGTCGCTATCATCACCGCCCAGTTCAACGCCAAATACTCGGCCAGCCTGGAACGCCACTGTGTCGCCGCGCTGCAACAGGCAGGACTCGCGCGCGACCGCATCGCGACCTTCGCGGTACCTGGCGCGCTGGAAATCCCGGTGGTCGCCAAACGCCTGGCCGAGCAGAAAGAATTCTCCGTCATGGTTGCCTTCGGTGTCGTGCTGAAAGGTGAAACCTACCACTTTGAGATCGTCGCCGACCAATGCGCGGCGGGGCTGCAGCAAGTCGCGGTGCAGACCGGCATTCCGGTCATCAATGAAGTGCTTGCCTGTTACACGGCCGCGCAGGCCGAGGCCCGCTGCGGCGATAACGACAGTAACAAGGGCCGCGAGGCAGCCGCGGCTGCCGTGGCGATGCTCAACCTGCTTGCCCGGCTGCCCGGGTAACTATGGCCTCTTCCCTAGCGGAAATCCTGCAGGCCGCCCGCAGCGGCAAACCGGCCCTCATCCTCGACCACGCCGACCGGGAGGGCGAAGCCGACCTGTTTTTTCCGGCGGCAAAGGCAAGCCCGGAACTGGTCAACTTCCTCATCACGGAAGGACGCGGATTGCTGTGCGCCCCGCTCACGACGGAACGCGCGCTGGCGCTGGAACTGCCCCTGATGGTGCCGCAAGATTCCAATCGGGAAGCCCACCGCTGCCAATTTACGGTGTCGGTGGATGCCGCCCGCGACATCGGGTCGGGCATTTCCGCAGCAGACCGCGCCCTGACCCTGCGCCGCCTAACCGAAGTATCCGCCGCAGCGAACGATTTCGTCCGGCCCGGCCACGTCTTCCCGCTGATTTCCGCCGGCGGCGGGATTGCCGAACGCGACGGCCACACCGAAGCGGCCATCGCCACCTGCCGCTTAGCGGAACTGCCGCCCGTCGGGGTCATCTGCGAACTCATCAACGCGGACGGCACCATGGCGCGCGGCCACCAGGTCTCTGCCTTTGCCGACCGCCATCGCCTGCCCATCATTGAGATCGCCGAACTCGCAGCGGCCGCGGCAACGTTGCCGACGCTACCAACCACGCAGGTCCGCCGCCTGGCCTCGGCGCAACTTCCCACCGCGTTCGGTAATTTTTCCATCCATGTGTTTTCTGCCGCGGACGGCAAGGAACACGTCGCGCTGACGTGCGGCGACGTGCAGCGCGACACTCCGATCCCGGTACGCCTGCATTCCCAATGCCTGACGGGCGACACCTTCCATTCCCTGAAATGCGATTGCCGCCAGCAGCTGCACGCTGCGCTGCGGGAAATTGCCGCCGCCGGCGCGGGCGTCCTCCTCTACCTGAACCAGGAAGGCCGCGGCATAGGATTGGCCAACAAGATCCGCGCCTATGCATTGCAAGAGACGGGGATGGACACGGTGGAGGCCAACCTCGCGCTCGGGTTGGCCGCTGACGCCCGTGATTTTTCCGTCGCCGCCGAACTTCTGGTCGAACTGGGCGTACGCGCGGCCACCGTCCTGACCAACAACCCCGCAAAACTGCGACCGCTTTCCGCCCGCGGCATCGCGGTCACCAGCCAATCGCTCACCGCCATCACGCCCGAAAACCGCCGCTACCTCAAGGCCAAGGTGGCAAAGCTCGGGCACCGCATCCCAACACTGGATTAAGTACCTTGCGACGGGCCCACGCGGAGTCTACAATAGAGGTGCCACGCTATGCCCGATACCCCGCAACCCCGCATCATTGACCCGCAGGAACAGGCCGCCGAACAGCGGCTGGACTTAACATTGCGGCCCGGAACGCTGACGGAATTCATCGGCCAACGATTGGTGAAAGACAATCTGGAAATTTCCATCACGGCGGCGCGGCAGCGGAAAGAACCCATCGAGCACGTGCTGCTCTATGGCCCGCCGGGACTGGGCAAAACGACGTTAGCCCACATCATCGCCCGCGAGATGGACGTCAACATCCGCATCACGTCGGGCCCGGCGCTGGAACGCGGCGGCGACCTGGCGGCCATTCTCACCAATCTCGGCGAGCACGACATCCTCTTCATCGACGAGATCCACCGCCTCAACAAAACGATCGAAGAGATCCTCTACCCCGCGATGGAGGAGTACGCGCTGGACCTGGTCATCGGTAAAGGCCCGTCGGCCCGGACCCTGCGGCTGGACCTGCCGAAGTTCACCATCATCGGCGCCACCACGCGGGTGAGCATGCTGTCGGGCCCGCTGCGCGACCGCTTCGGCAATATCTTCCACCTCAATTTTTACCACGACGATGAGATCGAACAGATCCTGAAGCGGTCGGCGCGACTGCTGGACGTTGCCGTGGAACCGTCCGCGCTCTCGTCGCTTGCCACCCGCGCGCGGCGCACCCCGCGCATTGCCAACCGCCTGCTGAAACGCGTCCGCGATTTCGCGCAGGTGCGAGCGGACGGCCGCGTCACGTCCGAGATCGCCCAACAGGCGCTGACCCTGCTGGGCGTGGACGGCTTCGGCCTGGACGACATCGACCGGAGGATACTTTCCACCATCATTGAAAAATTCAACGGCGGCCCGGTCGGGCTGAATACCATTGCCGCCGCGACCGGCGAGGAGATGGCAACCATCGAAGACGTGTACGAACCGTTCCTGCTGCAATGCGGGCTGCTGCAGCGCACCGCGCAGGGAAGAATCGCCACCAAACGCGCCTATCAACATCTCAACCTTACCCTACCTCAACAACCGCTCCTCTAAAATTCATCATTATACAATAGCGGATCACGAATTACGGATTCATAACAACGCCAATAATTCGCAATCCGTAATTCGCAATTGGATAATCATACAATTATGACGTTGCCCCTCACCCTGCTCTACGTCATCTACCTGCTCCTGGTGGGAGTGTTCGTTCTCTACTCCTTTTTCAATATCTATCATCTGCTGCGCTTCGGTTCACCCTTCATCGTAACGATTTCCGTGTCCCTGCTGTACCTGCTAGGCGCCGTCACCCTGCTCTCGACCTCGTGGGTTTTCATCGGCGGCATTGACTGGTCAACAACCATCGACCTGCTCGCGCCCCCCACCACCTTTTTTCAATAGCGTCCATGACCCACCGCTTCTACTTGCCGCACGCGCTGCTGAACGAAAAGATCATCCTGCTGCTGCGTCGCCACTGGCTGGTGCTCTTCGGCCGCGAATTGGTCTGGGTGATCGCCGCGCTGCTGCCCGTTGGGCTGGCGTGGCTGCTGCCGGGCGACCTGCAGGGGCTGGCGGAAAATACGGTGGGCTACCCATTGGCGGTCGTGGGCGGCAGCGCCTACTACCTATTCCTCTGGCTGTTCGCGTTCAACGCCTTCGTGGACTACTACCTGGATGTGTGGATCGTCACCAATGAGCGCATCCTGAATATCGAGCAACACCAACTGTTCTCGCGCGTTGCCGCCGAGCAACGGCTGTCGCGCATCCAGGACGTGACCGCGGAAACCCACGGGATCTTCGCGACCTTCCTGCACTTCGGGGACGTGCACGTACAGACCGCTGGCGAGCAGGCGCGGTTCGTCTTCCGCCAGATCCCCGACCCAACCGCGGTCGCGCGCAAGATCGCGAGTCTCGCCGAATTCCGCCGCCGCTTTGAGCACGTCAAGGAAGAGCTCCACCGCACCCAGCGCTAGCGGTGATCGCGCGGCCGCCGCTCTCGGCGGTTTTTTATTTTGCCGCCGCCGGGAACCCCGCACACCGAACATCCCCTTTCCGACGCCGGCAACATGCTATAGTTTTTGCATATGGCCATCCTCCCTGGACTACGGGCAGCCGTGCTCCGCATCCATCCCGCGAGACTCATACTCGCCATCTCTTTCCTCCTGACCTACTTGGTCTGGATCCTTTGGGCTTTCGACCTCGTGGCGGCGCTGACGGGAGCACGAGCCGTCTACTTCGGACGCGAGGTCGGTAATGACTTCTACCTCTTCCACACCGTTGGCCGGGCGGTCGCCGACGGCCGAACGGCGGGCATGTACGAACTGTTCAGTGATCACCCCCACTACCGCGACTTCGGCTACAACCGGCCGCCGTACTACGCACTGCTGTTCGCGCCCCTCGCCCCCCTGCCTCGCGTCGGGGCCTTCTTCCTCTGGGTGGGCATCGGCATCGTGGCCTTATGGTGGTGCATCCGGCTCCTCGGGATCAAACGCCGCGGGCTGGCACTCGCGGCGGCGTTCGGGTGGTTCCCGGTCTGGTGCGCGGTCAGCTTCGGACAGACCACCCTGCCAACGCTGGGGATCATCGGTCTCACCTACTGGCTATGGAATAAACGGCGCCCCGGACTTGCCGGCCTGACGTTGAGTTTGGCGCTCGACAAGCCGCAGGTGGTGCTCGGCGTGCTGGTACTGTGGCTGTGGTCATGGCGGCGCGACTGGCGGGCGCTGGCCGGCACGCTCGGCGGCGCGGCGGCGCTGGGATTGCTCAGCGTCATTGTGCTCCCGGAAGCCACCTGGGCCTACCTGCAGCGGCTGCCGACCTTCGGGACCATGATGTACCAACCAAACTTCCCGCTCAGCCGGCTGCAGACCGTCGATGGATTCTTCTACCTCCTGCTGCGGCCTCGGGCCGAAATTGCCGTGGCGCTGTCCCTGCTGACCAAAGCCCTCGGGCTTCTGGGGGCAGTCGCCCTCTGGCGCCGGTACGCCGCTATCCCCTCAGTCCGTTTTTCCATTGCGGTGCTGCTGACGTTCTGGCTGGCGCCGTACCTGCTCATCTACGACCACGCGCTCCTGCTCATCCCCGGGTTGCTGCTCACATCGCAGCTGCGCGTCCAGCGCTGGTGGCCATCCCTGGTGGCCGCCGCCGGATTGGGGGCATTCCTCGGCTGGCCGCTGGTCGAAAAGCAGCTACTCGTTTCCCCTAATGCCGTCAACGTCAACGTCCTGGTGCTGCTCGCGGGCAGCGCCTACCTTGCGTTCCGTCTGCTGAACTCCCCGCCGGACAAATCGTTTCATACCAACTGAAAACCGCGGCGTACGCCGCGGTTACTCTTGCGGGCCCAAAAAAATCACACACTGCGGACCTGCTGCATCAGCCAGCGGGCGTACGCCGCATTCACGTGCAGGCCGAGCTGCCCGATCAGGGGTACCTCGTACGGATGATGCTTGGCGGAAAATGCGCGCGCCGCGGCGGCCTTCCCCGCCGTGGTTTTGGCTAGCATGATATATTCGCGCCGCTGCACAAGCTTGCCACGCCAACGGTAGCAGCTCGCGCTGGCAACGATATTGGCGCACCCGATCAGGCGGGCGGAGAGCAGCTGCTTGGTTAGCCGCATGGCAACACCACGACTCGGACAAGGCGCGTAGAGAAGGATGATTGTAGCCATAGACCATCGTACCGCGCGAAACCGAAAACGTTCCAAATTTCCCCCCTACGGGGGATCACCCGCAGGGTAACCTGTCCCAAATTCCATGGTTTACATCCACTTTTTCTTTTTGAAGAACGCGACCATCCCTAACCCGACGGCGGCCATCACGATGAGCACGCCGGGATAGCCGAACGGGTGGCCCAGCTCGGGCATGTATTCAAAGTTCATCCCGTAGATGCCGGCGATGAACGTCAGGGGGATGAAGATCGTGGTGATGATGGTGAGTACCTTGATGACCTCGTTGAGGCGGTTGCTCATCGCCGACAGGTACACGTCCAGCATCCCCGACAGCAGGTCGCGGAAGGTCTCCACCGTATCAATGAGCTGCACGATGTGATCGTACACGTCCCGCAGGTAGGTGCGCGTTTGCGCCTTGACGAGTCTGGACTCCGAACGGATGAGCCCGCCGATGACCTCGCGCAGCGGCCAAATGGCCTTGCGCAGGAAGATCATTTCGCGTTTCAAGCGGTGGATGGCCGACGACGTTTTTGGCGTCGGATGTTTGAGCAGCTGCTCCTCCAAAATGCCGATCTCTTCACCGACTTCCTCCATCGCCGTAAAATAGTGGTCGACCGTCGCATCTAACAGACTATAGGCCAGATAATCGGTATCCATCTTGCGCATGCGGCCCGCACCGCCGCGCAGCCGCTCGCGCACCGAATTAAACACCGTCCCCAGTGATTCCTGGAATGACAGCAGGAACGTGTCGCCGACGATCAGACTGATCTGCTCACTGGTGATCTGGCCGGCACTGCCATTGATGGCCAGCCGCTTGAAGACGATGTAGAGATAGGATTCAAATTCCTCCAGTTTGGGCCGCTGGTCGGTGTTCAGAATATCCTCCTGGATGAGCGGGTGGATGCCGTAGTGCTCGCCCAGCGTTTGAATGACCTTCGGGTGCAGCCCGACGACGTTGATCCACGACACGGTCGGCGTTTGTTTGTAGCGGAAACACTCCTCCACGGTCTTGACCTCGCGCTCCTCCAATTTCTGCTCATCGTAGTCCAGCACCGTAATGCGAACGCGCTGCACCGGCTTATCGCCGATGTACACCAAACTGCCCGGGGGCAACCCTGCCTTTTGCGACCGAGGGGAAACGATCTTGTGCTTCGCCATACCTGTATCGTACTCCGCGGCCGTCGCAGGCGCAATCAGCGCCACAAAAAACCAACCTGAGCAGCGACGAGCGGCGCTACGCCAACGACCGCGCCACCATCCCGATCACGACGATGCCGAGAAAATTGAACGTGAACGACAGCGGGATGAACCACGACGTCCGCATTTTGGAAAATCCCAGGAGCGTGATACCCAATTCGTCGGGGAGCGGCGAGGCAATGATGAGTCCGCCGGCCAAGAATGTCAGCCAGCGGAACGACCGCACCCGAAACAGCATTCTCACCCGCCGGCTGCTCCCCCGCTCTCGCAGCACGGACATCAGGTGCTCGGCAAAATGGTCACGAAAGAATCGGAAAATAATGAGGTCCCCAATCACCGCCCCGGCGGCGCCCAAGAGCGCGGTGCCAAACAGCGTGTTGACCTGCGCGATCTCGCCCAGCGTCACCATCGCCGGCGCCGTAGTGAAGACCGAGGTGAAGAAAAGGCCGGCGATGAAGCTCCCCACAAACTCCAACTCGCGCGTTTGCGTCAGCAGCCGCACCAAAAGATCGGTTTTCACCAACGCGACTGCGACCGCGACGCTGAACGCGATGATAGCGAGGTCCTGCAGTAAGTACCAACGGTCATCCCTCGGCAGGCCGCGCCGCATCGTAGAACGCACCGATGGTTTTTTTTGTTTTGCCATGGCCTTATGGTACGTTGATGGTGACGGAACGTCAACGAAATTCCCACCAAAAAATCCCGCCACGGCGGGATTTTTTGGTGGACCCAGGGGGAATCGCCACCGCCATTCGGCGGGGTCCCGCCTACCATACTCATTAATTATCGATGGCGGGAAACCCCTCAAAATGATACACAAATCCCCTCAGTGGTGGACCCAAGGAGAATCGAACTCCTACCTTCTCCATGCCATGGAGATATAATACCATTTTACTATGGGCCCGGGTCCACCACTGAGGGGATTGCCGTGCAAACTGAATTTTCAATGCGAACTTTTCCAAACCAAAAGCGTAATACCACTTTACTATGGGCCCGCGAGCAGATTGTTTTCGAAGTGCCAGTACCGGCGATAATACCCCGCCGCCGCGCCGTCGTCAAGGCAACTAGACCCCCAATTGCCGACGCCAGCGGTGCGTCACGCTGGATACGTGGTTGCGGTAATACATCACGGTCCGATGGTAGTCGCGGGTGAGGCGGCGCACGGTCAATCCGGCACGCCGGCAGTCCTGGACAATGGAAAGATCACCCACGCGGTGGTGGCGCGCCGTGCCGAACGCGACCTTAGCGGCTCGCCGGTTCATGAAAAACGTAATGCCGTGATGACAACGGTTGACATGAATGAGTTTGCCCGGCTTGGTCGCATCGGGCAAGTATCGCGCGGAACGGGGCCCGACCAGATGAACGAACCCGAACACAAAATCCACTCCCGGATGCTCGTGGAAATACTCCACCCGCCGCTCGACGTGACGCGGCAGGTACGCGTCATCATCGTTCAGGAGCGCAATATACCTGCCCCGAGCGCGCCGAAAGGCCGTCGCATACGCCCGAAACCCGCCGCCGTGCGCCTGGCGGAAGATACGGATGCGTGAGTCTTTCTTTGCCCAGGCCCGCATGACCTGCCAAGTGCGGTCGCCGCTCGCGTCATCCACAACCAACAGCTCCCAATCCTGGAATGTTTGTGCCAGCACCGACCGGATGGCGCGCGGCAACAACTGTGGCCGCCGGTAGGTCGGCAACAGCACGGAAACCAAGGGCGTATTTCCGTTGCCCATAACCTACGACCGCTACGTTGCCGTTCGGTAAACAACGATTAGCGCACTCACTACAGGAAGCATTAATAATACCCACCCCATGAACGCCACAAGAACTGGAGGGCTGGTCTCACCAACAAAATTACGACCGGTGGGGCCAACATAGTTTCCAAAATCTTCAGCGAACCAAATACACCCCATCGGTATCAGTAGAAACCCAACCATCCCCCAAAACAATTCTCCTCCGCCAGCTGCTGCCGCTGTAATAAAATAAATAATAGCAACCACGAGAGATACAATGCGTCCAACCGTCATACATCAATAGCCATGGAGCTAGCCTTGCGGCTGCACCAACGACAACAATTTCGCGTGCAGCGCGGGCACTGCGGCAACGAGACTGGTCGAGGCAAGTGTCCATGGCTTTCCGTCCATATCCGTCACGGTGCAGCCCGCCTCCCCCATCAGCAGCACCCCGGCCGCATAGTCCCACACGCCGCCCGAGCTGCGGGAAAACGCCCAGTCGCGCCGTCCGTCGGCGACATACATCGCCGCCACCGCAGCGGAACCAAACATACTCAGCCACAACGGCTCCCTCGCGGCGGAGGCGATCAGTCGCTGGAGCGACGCCAGTTTGTTGGCCCGCAGGCCGGCTCCGGTGCAGCCGTAGCTGTACACCCAGTCCTTGGTGGCCGCACAATGCACGGGTTTGCCGTTGCAGGTCGCCCCGCGGCCGCGTTGCGCCAGGTACAGCTTGCCGTTCGGCGGGTCGGCAATGGCCGCGTGCTGCAGCACCCCGTTCTTGGCCACGGCCACCATCACGCCGAACAACGGCGTGCCCGTAGAAAAATTGCGGGTGCCGTCCAGCGGGTCCACCAACCACAGGTACTCGGCATCCTTCTGCCAGTCCGGCTGCTCCTCGGAAACGATTCCGTGCGAGGGAAATTTCTTCTTGATGGCCTGGACAAGCAGCCGGTTGGCGGCGAGATCGGCCTCGGTCACCACGTCGGCACGATTTTCCTTGGTGTACTTCACGCCGGACCGGCCGAAGCGGCGGGAAACCAAACGGCTCGCCTGCCGGGTGATGTCCGCGGTGAATTTTGCCAACGTATCGGTCATCCGATCCATTGCCAGGAAGTAAAACGCAGGGTGAACGCGATGAGCCCGCCCAACAACAGCGACGACAGTATGAGCGCGGGCCAGCGCCGCTGCAGCCACGGCTGCTGCGCCAGATAGAGGAAGTGCGGGAACGACACCATCATGTAGCGCGTCCACGACATCGTGCTGCCGGTATACAACGGCACCAGCGTGAACGCGGCTGCAAACGCAGTGTACTCTGGTTGCAGCCGACGGGCAATCGGGAGCAGCAGCAGCGCGAACGCCCCGCCGACCACGGCATCCAGCGCCCCGTCGCGGTAGCCGAACAATTCACGCGAACCCAGTCCGGCGAACGCCGCCCAAGGAAAGCCGAACTGATGTTCCCATCCGGCGCGCAGCGCCTTAGGGTAGATCAGCCAGTCCCCCGCGAGCCACCCGGAAAACGCCAGATAGCCGGCCACCGAGATCGGGATGACCGCGTACACCACCACACCGCGCAGCCAGGCACGCCAACGGAAACCGCTCGCACGCGCGTACTGCACCACGAGCGGCAGGATGATGAGGCCGCCCACGCTCCGAGTCAATGCCGCAAACACCCCCAGCAGCGCCGCCCATCCCCACCGCCGACGGCGACCCGCGTACAGCGCGCCGATACCCAGCGCCAAAAACAGCGCCTCCGAATACACCGCGGACAGGACCACGGCGGACGGGAACACCAGCAGGTACCACACCGTGCGCTGCGCCACGGCCAACGGGTAATCCGCAGCCACCAGCGCAGCGAGGAAAAACGCCGCGACGGCACCGGCAACCAGGCTGACGGCAATGCCGGCAACTGCCGCGGAGCCGAACGCCGGGGCAAACGCATGCAGCAGCATCGGGTAGAGCGGGAAAAAATTGATGTTGCGCTGCTGCACGTACAATGGTTGCGCGCGGTAGCCCTGCTCGGCGATCTGGCGGTACCACTGGCCGTCGAAGGGCGAGAACCGGTCCGCCAAACTTGCCGGATCGGGCTGACGGTAGATAAAATTGTCCTCACCCAATCCCTCCCCGAACGGCAAAAAGAACGCCACCAACGCCGCGGCGAGGATCACCAGCTTCACGGCGAGATAACGATGAGCGAAAATGGCGATGCCGGCACGGTCCATAGCGGTCATAGTAGCAAGATGGGGCGGGAAATAAAAAAAATATGACCACGCGCGGCGGTCATATTTTTCTTTTTGTTTTTACGCTGGTGCGGTGGATTGTAGAAAGGGCGTCAGATGTTCTTCCCAGTACGGTATGATTACCATCCTCGTTCGTGCTGCGGACATTGCGCCGAGCGTCGAGGGGTACCGGGCAGCGCCGAAACGCGCTACCTCCTCATGACGTATTGCAGATTTGTTGCATAGTCAAAATAGAAGGTTACCGCAGCAAGGTATTGCCAACATATCCCGCCGAAAATTCAGCGCGCACATACTGGCTGGGCTGGAATGCGGCGCGCTCATTCTCCGGAGCCGAAGCGCGCTGGGCGACGGCTTGGTTGGCCAGTGCCAGCGCCCACGCGGCGATGCCGACCATAAAAAAAGCACTCACAATAGTTCCCGCGATCGGCCGCGGAGGGAGTGCCAACGGTACTCGGGATGCCGGCGCTTGTCCAAAGAACGGCAGGAAGCCAAACGAAGATGCGCCGGATGAGATTTTCGCCATATTTTTTTGTTTTATTTTTGTTTTTTGCCCGAACCATCACCAGAATATTGTTATTATAGCGCATCCGAGCCTTTTTGTCAATTTTTACCGTAGCCGGTACCATGCAGGAGAGCACTTCCCTATGAGCCTGACCGCGAAAATCGCACGGAACACCGTGGTCCAGCTGGGCGGCAAGGCCGTCGGACTGATGGCCACCGTCATGACGGTGGCCATCATGACGCGCGCGCTGGGCGCCGCCGGGTATGGCGCCTACACGGCCGCGTTCGCGTTCCTGCAAGTCGCGTTCATCCTGGTGGATCTCGGGCTGCAGATGACCACGGTGACCCTGATCTCGGACGCGCGGCGGGACCCGGCCACGGTCTTTTCCAATATCATGGGATTGCGCCTGACAACCGCCGTCGCCATGGCCGGGCTGGCCGTAGGCGGCGCGTGGCTGCTGAATTATGCGCCCGACGTCCGGCAGAGCGTCATGGGACTGGCGGCGTTGTTCGTGGCGGCCGACCTCATCGCCGTGCTGACCGGCGTCTTCCAGTACCGCCTGGCGATGGCGCGCGCCGCCATGGCCGAGATCGCGGGCAAACTGGCGCTGCTCATCGGCGTCGCGGCGGCCGCGGGTCTAGGCGGCGGACTGCGGGAGATGGTGATGGCGACCAGCGCAGCCGCAGCGCTGCACGCCGTACTGCTGTGGGTGCTGGCGCGCGGGCTGCTGCCGTTCCGGGTGCGCTACGACTTGGCCGTCTGGCGCGACATCGCCAGGACCACCTGGCCACTGGCGCTGACCATCGCGTTCAACCTCGTCTACTTCAAGATGGACACGGTCATCCTGTCATGGTCCTGGCCGGCTGCCGATGTCGGGCGGTATGGCGCGCCGTACCGCATCCTGGAATTGTGCATTAACCTCGGCTACCTGTTCCTCGGCCTGGTGCTGCCGCTCTTGACCCAGGCGACCGCGGGCAGTGACCGCACGCGGTTTGGCCACCTGCTGCAGCGGAGTTTTGATGGCATCGTTGCCGTCACGCTCCCCCTGGTGGTGGGCGGCGCGCTCCTGGCGACCCCGCTGATGGTGCTGGTCGCCGGCCCGGAGTTTTCTGCCTCCGGCCCCTTGCTGTCCATCCTGCTGGTCGCGACGGGCATCATCCTCCTGGCGGCCGTCTTTGGCTACGGCATTGTCGCGCTCGGCAAACAACGGATGATGCTCCCCTACTATGCCGGCAATGCGGCCGTGGTGCTGGTCGCCTACCTTATCTTTATCCCGCGCTATGGGACGCTTGCCGCGGCCTGGCTGACGGTCGGAAGCGAACTGGTGATCCTGGGAGCCAACCTGCTGGTCATGTACCGGGTCACCGGCTTTGTGCCGCGGCTGATGATCGCCGGCAAAGCAATGCTGGCCGCCGCCGTCATGGCGTCGGTGCTCATGCTTTTGCCCTCGTGGCCGGTCGCGCTGCTCGTTGCACTCGGCGGGAGCATCTACCTGCTCCTGCTCCGACTGCTGGGCGGGATACCCGCTGACCTGATCGGGAGCATGCTCGGACGCGAACCATCCCCGCCATCGGTCAGGGCAGCACCTCGGTGATGGACCGATCGATGCGCAGATCGACTTCCCGCTGGAACTGATGATCGCCAATGACAAAATCTCCGCGGAATGACGTTCCCGGTGTTCCCGGCTGCTTCTGCACCAGGAGCTCATAGCGTACCCGCTGTACATACGCACGGACGGATTCCGGCAGCTGGTACGCGTAGGTGATCGTCGCCGACCCGCCCGGCTCAATGACCAGGAACGTTTCAAATACCGTTTTCCCCAACTCGTTGTTCGTCGTAACGTGGTACTGGTTGCCAGTCACCTGCACAAGGGTCGCGCCGGATGGCACATACAGACGCTGATAGGTGCGGTACCGCGTGGTCTTCCAGTTCAACGTCGCCTTGTTGCGGTACGTCACTGCGGTTTGGGCGACCAATCGGCAGTCGGTTGCCGCCAAGGCGCACGGTTTGCCGGCGTGGTCCTGACTGCGCAAACGGTACTCAAGCGAACGGTCGATCCACGGGTCGGTTTTCAGGCTGCCGAGATTGGCATCCACCACCATCAGGTAATCGCCAGCCGTGGATTGCACCTCGCCGGCCCAGCGGCGCAGGCTCAAGCCGCGCTGCACATCGGGAAGATTGGAAAAAATAAGCAGCTGCCGTTCCTCAAGATTTTCCTGGAGCACTCGCGCCAGCGCCGTCGCCAATTGCATCCGGTCGGGAACGCGCCCCATGGCCGCCAGCAGTTCCGCCGCGAGCCGTCCCATGACGGCTTTGCGGTCGGCGAGCGGCAGGCCTTGGACGGCGAATTCCCGTCCCACCTGCGATTCAAGGATATCGGTGAGTGTCTCGGCCGTAACCTCCAGGCCATCGATGGTCAGGGGGCCAACGACGGCCAGCAGATCGGCGGCCACGGTCGGGGTCAACGCCACCACGCTGTCCACATTGCCGCGCCCGCCTTCGCGGTGGAAGAACCAGATCGCCTGGCGCGCGGCATCGGGAAAATGCGGCGACCAATTCGAATCGCGCAGGAACCACTCACTGGTCTGATTGAAATCGCGCAGCGGCTGGGGTGGAGCCACGGAAAGCTTGCCTTTGGCCGCGCTATCCAGGCGGTACACGTCATCGACGGTGAACTCGGTCACCGCGCCGGCGTCGACGGTCAGCAGCGCATAGGAGCCGATGAACCCGCCGGTGGGACGCAGCTCGGCGTTGTTCTGCAGTAGGATCAAGAACCGATGCGGGGTCGGATACCCCAGCAGCGGCAACCCCAGCTCGAGGAAATTCAAACCTTGGCGGACGCCGGTGTCCGCCCGTTCCAGGCGGGAAAGTATTTCGCCGTGCAGGCGCTGGAGGCGCGTGCTGATGCCAGCAATGGACACGGCTGAAACGCGGCGGCGGAACTGCCCCAATTCATCCCAACGGCGCTGCAGGGCCGGCAGCTGGGTTTCCACGGCGGCAAGGATCTCACGCCGTTGCGGTTCAGCCATGGTGAACCCCGACGGGGAAAGCGGGGCCAGGATCGGTTCGGCGTCATCCAGCAAAGAGCGGGCAAAGCCGAGACCCTCGCTCCCGAGGCCGGAAACCTGGCGAACATACCGCAGATGGGCGGACACGCCGGGGATCGCCTGCCACGGCGACAGCCAGACCAACCGGCCGCGAAATTGCTGCAAAGCGCTGACGGCATCCATCAACGTGCGGCGGGCCGGAGCAACATCACCTCGGATCGCCGCGGCCATCACGACCTGGCGGCGGGAAGTCGAGAGCGCGCCCCGGAGCGTGAGCAGCGGCCACGCCACAAACACGAAAACCGCCACCCCGAGCAGCACATACGCGAGAACGGCCGCGGCAATCCACGGCACCCAGCGCCGAATGCCGCCGGATCTCGGCAGGCGCGGCAGCGGTACCGTGACGACCAGCTGGCGGTTACGAATGGAGAACATTGCGGTAATGCCAGAACGTCAGATGATTTTTCCCTCCCTACTATATCCCGCCGGCACCAAAATCTGCAATGTGATCCCGCTGGCGGCGGCAAAAAAATACTCCGCTGCCATGGAGCAAGGAACGCAATTCCGCGAACGCATCACCGCCCCCACCACCGCACGGGCGGACGCTGGACGAACGCCAAGTCCTTGCGGAATGCAACCGGATCGCTCACGACGTAGCCGTCCGGCGCAAGGTGGGCCAGTTGCCGCACGCGGCGGCGCGACCATGGCGTTCCGGTATCGTAGACCCAAATTGTTTTGCCGCGGGCGCGCAGACGGGACAGCAAGCGCGCGCTGACCGACTGCGCGCGCACCGACACCGCGTCAATACTCTCCCAATCACCGGCGCGCACGCGGGAGATCTCCCGCGCGTAGTACACCACCAGCCCCGTGCGCAAATTCTCATCGCGCTGCTTGAGCTCGCGCAGGTCGGCCGGATGGAAACTGGTGACCATCAACGTGCTACGCAGCGGAGTAATGAGATTGGCGACCTCATCCAGTGCGGCGGCGCGGCGCTCGGGAGGCAGCGCGGGCGTATTTTTCAATTCCACTTCCGCCACGGCGGGCCCGAACTCTTGCAAAAAATCCCGCACACGCGGAATGCCGCGCTGCGGGTAACGGTCGGCCAGCGGACCGCAGTACGCCAGGTCCTTGATCTGATCGTAGGTAACCGCGTCGACCGACCATGGCCGGCAGTACAACCGTTCCAGAGTGGTGTCATGCAGCAGCGCCCAGACATTGTCGCCGGTCAACACCGCATCCGCCGAGAGCCGTGCGCCCGCGTCGCGGGCCTGCTGGAACCCCAGCCAACTGCCTTCTGGATAGCGGGCCCAGTACCCGCGGCGGGCGATGACGGTTGCCGGACGGCTCGGCCGAGCGGGCGCGGGGAACAGCGCCGCGGCCGCCAGCAGCCCCGCAACCAGCGTCAGCCAACCGCGTTGTTTCAAAAATAGTTGCTTCCGTGACAACATTCCCATATAGGCAACGGGAGTCCGCACACGCGGACTCCCGTTCCAAAGGCAATCAATGCCAGTGAAAACCTTAGATATTCGTATCGCGTTAGCTCGTCGCCGATACCAACTGTTGAATGACGAACGAAGCGATCGCGTAGGCGGCGAAAATAACCGCCAACCCCACGATACCCGCGATGATCATCTTCTTGGCTTCACCAACCTGGTCTTCATTGCCCTGTGCCGTCATCCACTTGAAACCACCGTAGAGAACGATGAGGACGGCGATAATGCCCAGGAAGCCCATCAAAATGTTGACGATGAGCATGATGGTCGTCCGAAGATCCTGGGTGCCCCAGCCGACGATAGTTGCGTAGCCCAATCCTTGGTTGACGGTCGTGCCCAGCTGGGCGAACACCGGCAACGCGGCCAGCAAACCGGCGGCAGTGGCCAATCCTGTAGTAATTTTGCGCATTGTGTCACCTCCTTTCTGTAGGGAGGGGGCAAGCGGGAAATTTTCGCCCCGTTGCCTGACTCCAATCCAACAGGAACCAGTATACCGTGAGTGCGATGAATTTACAACTAATTGTCAACATGGTATAATAATAATGATACTAGACTGAATTCCGACGGTTGCGCCCCGCTTTCCTGCGGGGCGCCCCGCGCTTCACCTTCCGCTCCCTTGCCTATGCCATCACCCACCCTGCGCAACCGAGCAACGCGCCGCCGCACCGCGGTCGCAGGATGGCTGACGCTCGCCGCCGCGCTCTCGCCACTGCAGCCGGCCGCCGCGCTGGTCTTTTCCCCGCACCGCCTGATGACGGACGCGGAGCTGCACGACAGTTCCAGCCTGTCCACCGCCGCCATCCAACAATTTCTGGAACAGAAGGGCAGCGTGCTGGCAACGTTCCGGGAAACCGTCGAGGGGCAAACGCTCACGGCCGCCCAGATCTTTTCGCGCGTCGGAAATCAGACGGGCATTTCACCGAAATTCCTGCTGGCCGTGGTGGAACGCGAAAAAGGATTGCTCCGCAAAAACGCCGCGAGCACCAAACAGTCCGACCTGGACTGGGCGGCGGGCTACTCGTGTTTCTCCGGCCGCTGCAACGAAAAATACCGGGGCTTTTTCAACCAGATCGATTCGGCGGCCATCACCCAGAACATCTACCAGGAACGCGCCGGCAGTTTCACCTACCGCATCGGCGCGCCGGCGCAGACCCACGACGGCTACCTGGTCACCCCGGAGAACCAAGCGACGGCCAACCTCTATATCTATACGCCGTTCGTCGGACACTCGCCGGAGTTGGGCATTGTCAACGGCCTGGGCGGCAACCGGCTGTTCCACAACATCTGGCAGCAGTTCTTCACCGACGCGAAATACCCCGAGGGCTTGGTCCTGACCGACGGCGTATCGCTGTGGCGCGTCGAGGCGGGCAAAAAACGGAAATTCGCGACGCGCGAGCTGTTCTCGGCCGACCACCGGCCCGAGGACGCCATCACCGTGACGCCGAAAGTGCTTGCCGCCTACCCGGACGGACCCGACATCCGCTTTGCCAACCACACGGTGGTGCGCTCGGCGGCCTCCGGCCAGGCGATCTTGCTGCAGAATGGCAAACAGCGCCCCATCGTGGACGAGCAGGCGCTGGCCCAGCTGGCCGACTTCCACCTCGCCGCCCTCAGTCTGTCCGACATCCCGGCGGTTGCCGCCGAATTGCTGGAGCCCTACCCCGTCGGCCTGCCGGTGACCGCCAACCTCGCCTACCCACAGGGCAAGCTGTTCAAGGATGAGAGCGGCACGCTGGCGTGGATGCAGGACAGCGTCCGCCACCCCGTACACGATGTGACGGCACAGATCAATTTTTACCAGCAAACCCCGGAGGCAACGACGGCGGCCGCCCTGGAACGCTACCCCATCGGCAGCCCGGTGCTGCTGCGCGACGGCACGCTGGTGAAGAACAGCGAGGATTCCTTCTACCTCATCACCAACGGCGAACGGCGCAAGATCACCAGCCTTGAGCTGGCCGTGCGCCTCCTGGGCAACGACCGCGTGACGGCGGCGCTGACCGCGCCCAGCGACCTGCTGGAACTGCACGGCGCGGGCCTGAACATGGACTACATCAACGATACTATCCAGGACGCCGCCCCGACCCCCACGCCGCCCCCGACGCCCGCCGGCCCGCTGATCTCTGCCGACAGCCTGACGGTCACTCCGGCCAGCCTCGTCGGCCTGACCGGGCAGGTCGTTACCGTGCAGGCGACCATCCGCAACGCCGGCACCAAAACCTGGCAAACGGGCGAGGTCAAACTGCAGCTCAACGGCGGCATGGAACTTAATTTCCTGGAAAGCAGCGTGGCGCCGGGCGACATGGCCAGCTTCAGCGGGCCGCTGACCTACAGCGCCACCCCCGGCCTGCAGCCGCAGACGTTCACGGTGCTGGGCCCGGATGGCGCCGCCATTGCCCGCTTCGCCAAGTTTGCCGTACTGAAGCCGGCCGCCGGCGCGGAGGTAACCAAGCACACGCTGCCCGTCGCCATCAAAGCCAGCTGGAAGCCAATACCCGTCGCCATCACCATGAAGAACACCACCCCGGACCTGACCTGGACGGCCAGAAAAGCGGCGCTCGTCCTGAAGGGCCCGAGCGACCAGAGCAGCCCGTTCTATGACCCGGCCGACTGGGTGAAAACCGACGTGCCGGCAGTCCCCACCAACCGCAAGACCATCAAACCGGGGGAAACCGGCGAATTCCGCTTTACTCTGCGCCCGCGCGGGGTCAAACCCGGGGTCTATGAGCTGCACTTCCAACTGGAACTGCGCGACACCAACAAAGACATCCTTATTAACGGCGGCGAGGAGTGGGTGATGAAGGTGCGGGTAGATAAATAACCGGGGAAGCAGGGAGTATGAAGCAGGAATTAGGGAAATCGCCACGCTGGCTGATTGCGGCCATTGTGGCGGTGAGCGTATTTACCCTGATTATGATCGTCATGGCAGTGCTTATCGCCGTCGATGGCCCGCAGTACCGTAATTACCCGGGCGACGTGTTCTTGTACGAAGCCGCTTAGCCGCTCGAAGTCGAGGGAGGAGGTCCGCGGTGTGGCGAAACCCCCCATTGGCCCTGGATTCTTCTGCCAGCGTTGGTCTACTGCGATGCGAGTGCACAACCTGCACAGGTTAGCTGAAATCCGTAGCATCGTAACGTAAATTCCCCCGCCCGATGGCGTGGTTTTTGCTATAGTGCCAAGCGTATGGGGGCATCAGTTTGGGGATGGGCAGGACGGCACAAAGCCGCGACCGTCGGTATTGGGCTTGTCGGCGTGCTCGCGGCAATCTACCTGGCGTTCGCGGGCAACGGCTACGGCTACTACCGCCGAATCGCCCAGGCGATGCTGGGCGGAAAGCTTGGGCTGCCGGTCGGAACCGTTCCGGCCGGAAATCTGCGCGACTTCAGCCAGTACGGCGACACTCTCTACTATCCGATGGGCGTGCTGCCTGCGGCGATCTTGGTGCCCGCGGTGGCGGGAATGGGCGTGGATTTTCCGCAGGCAGTGATGGTGCTCGCGCTGGCCGCCGCCATCGCGTCCCTCGCCTACCAACTGGCGCGGCGGCGTTCGTGGTCGGAACGCGACGCGCTGTGGCTTGCCGCCGGGTTCCTGTTTTCCAGTCCGCTCGCCTACCTCATCCTGCGGGCCACTGTCTTTGACGCGTACTTGGCACATCTGGTCTCCCTCGCCTGCCTGCTGTCGGCGCTGGTAGAATACAACGGACGCCGCCGATGGTGGCTCATGGGCATGCTGGTGGGCCTGTCCGCGATGAGCCGGCCGCTGACCGCGGGTGCGGCGGTCTTTTTTTGGCTCGCGGTGACGCGCGAACCATTGTTGCGCGCAAAAAAAATATTTGCGTTCACGCTGCCGCTGGTGTGTACACTCTCGCTCATTGCCGCGTACAATTTCGCGCGCTTTGACAACCCTTGGGAAGCCGGCTACACGTATCAACTCATCGATCCGGCAACCGTGCAGGCGCGCCAGCTGGGGCTCATTTCCTGGCGCCATGTTCAGCGAAATTTCACCCGGGCGTTCCTTGCCGGACCAAAGCTTATTTTCGCTGAGGGAAGCCAAAATATTCCAGTTTTCCCCTATATTACCTTTGACGGATCTGGAATGTCCCTCCTACTGACCTTCCCCCTGCTGTTCCTCTTCTTCCGGACGCGCTGGCGCACCCCCGACGCGGGCGCGAGCCTGACGGCGGCTGCGGCAATCGCCCTGCCACTGCTCATGACGTTCGCGGGCGGCGACCACCAGTTCGGCTACCGTTTCGGTTTTGATTATTTACCGCTGCTGATGTATGCGCTGGTCGCGTCGCGCCCGCAGCTTGGCGGCTTTGGACGCGCGCTCATCATCGTCGGCGCGATGACCAACGCCTTCCTGACGGCGCCTGCGCTCTTGCACTGGCCGATGTCCGGCGGCTGAACCACGCTTGACAGAAAAATGGGCCGGATAGCCGCGACTGCCGGTGCAAAAAATCCGTTGTGGATAAACGTTTTCACGCTTTCGTGAAACACAATGAAACCGCGGTTTCCGACGCGCAAAACGCGTCTTTCTTTTTTTCTTGTCGCCAATTTTGCAGGCGTGCTATACTCACCAACGCACCCAAAATAAACACCAACCTGGACCCCCTCAGAGCAGCCTGGTCGAAGGAGGCCCGCCAGGTTCTTGGACACTTTAAAAGACAGGGAGTTTCCCTGCAGCCCCGGATGCTGAAAGGAGACTCTCTGTTTTCTTAACACTCTCCGTATGACCCCGAAGCGATCCGTGTCCGACGCCGTGGACACGAGTACCCCGTCCATGACGGGGGTAGCCGCCGTGACGGAACCGTCGCCGTTCCGTTATCACCCCGAGGGGATGAAATTCCCCCGCTACTTCACCAAAGCGGGCGTGGATCCGTACGCCGTGGTGCACTACGACCGCCGGTCCAGCGTCATCCGCGAAACCGACGGGCGCGAGGTCTTCCGCATGGATGACGTGGAGGTGCCCAGCTCCTGGAGCCAGGTGGCAACCGACATTTTGGCGCAAAAGTACTTCCGCAAGACCGGGGTACCCCAACTGGACGAAAATGGCGCAGTGGTGCGAAATCCTGACGGTTCCGCCGTGTTAGGACCGGAACGGTCGGTCAAGCAGGTGGTCCACCGACTTGCCGGCTGCTGGCGGTACTGGGGCGAGCGCTACGGGTACTTTGCGACCGCCGAGGACGCCCAGGCCTTCTACGATGAAGTGGTCTTCATGCTGCTGACCCAGCGGGCGGCCCCGAATTCCCCGCAGTGGTTCAACACCGGCCTGCACTGGGCCTACCAGATCAATAGCAAGGCGCAGGGCCACTGGTACATCGACCCCGACACTGGGAAAATGACGCGCGCCGTCTCGGCCTACGAACACCCGCAGCCGCACGCCTGCTTCATTCAGGCCGTCAACGACGACCTGGTCAACGAGGGCGGCATCATGGACCTGTGGGTCCGCGAAGCGCGGCTGTTCAAGTACGGCTCGGGCACCGGCACCAACTTCTCTTCCCTGCGCGGCAGCGGCGAGCGGCTGTCGGGCGGCGGCAAGTCGTCAGGGCTGAAGTCGTGGCTCAAGATCGGCGACGCCGCGGCGGCCGGCATCAAGTCGGGCGGCACGACGCGCCGCGCGGCCAAGATGGTGATCCTGGACATCGACCACCCCGACGTGGAGTGGTTCATCAATTGGAAAGCGCGGGAGGAAAAGAAGGTGGCCGCGATGGTCGCCGCCGGCTACGACTCGGCCTACGAGGGTGAAGCCTACCAGACCGTCTCGGGTCAGAACTCCAACAACTCCGTCCGGCTGCCCAACAACTTCATCAAGGCGGTCCTCAATGACCAACCCTGGGAGCTCAAAGGCCGCATCGACGCCTCGGCCAACCGCACCATCAAGGCCCGCGAGCTGTGGGACCAGGTCGCCAACGCCGCCTGGGCGTGCGCCGACCCGGGCGTGCAATTTGACACCACCATCAACGAATGGGGCACCTGCCCGCAATCGGGCAAGATCCGCGCCACCAACCCCTGCTCAGAATACGTATTCCTGGACAACACCGCCTGCAACCTGGCCTCCATCAACCTGGCGCTCTTCTTTGACACCCAGACCAAGACCTTCGACGTGCCCGGCTTCACCTACGCCGCACGGCTGTGGACCACCATTCTGGAAATTTCGGTCCTGATGTCCGCCTCCCCCAGCCGCGAGATCGCCGACGGCACCTACAACTTCCGGACGCTGGGCCTGGGCTACGCCAACCTCGGCGCCGTCCTGATGACGTCGGGCATCCCCTACGACAGTCCGGAGGCGCTGGGCTTCGCCGGCGCGGTCACCGCGCTGATGACGGGCGTCTCCTACCGGACGTCGGCGGAAATGGCGAAGTTCCTCGGCACCTTCCCCGAATTCACGAAGAACCGCGGCGACATGCTGCGGGTCATGCGCAACCACCGCCGCGCCGCCTACAACGCCAAAGCGGAGGAATATGAAGGCCTGACGGTCAGCCCGATGGGCATTGAGCCGGCCTACGCGCCCACCTACCTCCTCACGGCCGCCCGCAAATCGTGGGACGAAGCCATCTCCTGGGGCGAACAGCACGGCTACCGCAACGCCCAGACCACGCTGCTGGCGCCGACGGGCACCATCGGCCTCCTGATGGACTGCGCCACGACCGGCGTCGAGCCGGACTTCGCGCTGGTCAAATTCAAGAAACTGGCCGGTGGCGGCTACTTTAAGATCGTCAACGAAGCGGTGCCGGTGGCGATTTCCGCGCTGGGTTACACAGAGAGCCAGATCACGGACATCACCGCCTACCTGCGCGGCCGCGGCACGCTCGTCGGCGCGCCGCACGTCAACCCGCTAGCGCTCAAAGCCAAGGGGCTGACGGACGCCGAGATCGCGAAAGTGGAAACGGCGCTGAAGGCCGCGTTCGCGCTGGAATTCGTCTTCACGGCCACCACGCTGTCGGACGCGACGCTCCAACGCCTGGGCTTCACCCCGGCCGAGTACGCAGCGCCGGGCTTCAACCTGCTGTCCCGCCTGGGCTTCACTTCCGAGCAGCTCCAGGAAGCCAACGAGTACGTCTGCGGCACGATGACTATCGAAGGCGCCCCGCACCTGAAGGCCGAGCACGAACCCGTCTTTGACTGCGCCAACAAGTGCGGCGCGAAGGGCAAGCGCTACATCCACTTCATGGGCCACGTGCGGATGCTGGCGGCGGTACAGCCGTTCCTGTCGGGCTCCATCTCCAAAACCATCAACATGCCGAATGATGCGACCGTCGCCGAAGTGGAGCAGGTCTACATGGAGTCCTGGCGGCTGTGCCTGAAATGCCTGTCCATCTACCGCGACGGCTGCAAGCTGTCCCAGCCGCTGGCCACCTCCGCCAAGGGCACGGGCAAGAAGTCCGAGGCCGAGACGGCGGCTGCCCCCGCGCCAGTCGCACCGGCGGTGAACACCCCCGTTGCCGCTCCCCTCGCCGCTCCGGTCGCAACGGTCGCGGAACTGCCCAAATCGTCTGGCCGCCGGGTGTTCCTGCATGGGGAAAAGCGCGAACTGCCCTACAAGCGCAGCGGCATCACGGTGGAAGCCGAGATCACCGGCCACAAAGTTTTCCTGCGCACCGGCGAATACCCCGACGGCAGCCTGGGCGAGATATTCATTGACATGTACAAGGAGGGTGCCGCCTACCGCAGCATCATGAACAGCTTCGCCGTGGCGGTTTCCACCGCACTGAAGTATGGCGTACCGCTGGAAAAACTCATCACCAAATTCACCTTCACGCGCTTTGAGCCGTCCGGCCCGACCTCACACCCCAACGTCAAATTCTGCACGTCGGTGCTGGACTTCATCTTCCGCATACTAGCCATGGAGTACCTCGGCCGCACCGACCTGGTGCAGGTGCCGCCGACGGGCGTGCAGAAGAACCGCGCCGCACAGCTGGCGGCGCTCGCCGTCCACCAGCAGGCACTGGAATTACCGTCCACGCCGACGGCCACCGTTGCGGAAGCGGCCGTGAGCAGCGACCCGGGGTCGGCCGCCAGCATGGACGTGAAGACCGACACCAGCCAGATCAATTCGTTCCTGGGCCAGATGATGGGCGACGCGCCGCTGTGCGACACCTGCGGCCACGTCATGATCCGCAACGCCTCCTGCTACAAGTGCCTTAACTGCGGCAGCACGAGCGGATGTAGTTGACCTCGCCCGAAGGGCGGGGTCATCCCGAGCGAAGTCCGCCGGAGGCGGACGACGTCGAGGGATTTCTTCCATTGACGAGCGGGCGCCGAGGGGCGGGATGGTTTCCGCCCCTCTTTTTGTTCCCCCGCCGCCGCAACAAGTGAGGGCCGATGTACATCGGCCCGACCGCCAGCGAGGTGAGCGGGAAACAACCCCGCACTAATTTTGCCGCTCACCATACACCTCACTCGAATTTGAGATGATCGAAACAGGCGCTTGTGGAGCGCGTGGGCGAATAGCCCTCCCTGTGCTGGACGCAGCGCTCCACCGCGAATACTCTCGCGACATTAGTGCGGGGTGTTTAACCACAAAACGTCGCGCTTGCAGCGGGTTTCGTCCCTGTGCTACCGTAGCCCATTGGCGGCGGCACGTTGCTTTCGCCCGCATCCCGACGCTTCGGGACAGCCCTTTCAGAAAGGACGTTGTCCGCGATGAACTCGGACACCATCATCAAGGCCTGCCTGGTCGTCTACGTCATCTCCGGCGTCGTGCTGGCGGTGCTGGGGGTCACCCAGGAGGCGGGCAAGACCGGCTTGGCCGGCGGCATCACCCATCTGGTCATGTTCGTCGTGCTGGTCGCAGCCTTCGTCCATTCCGAACTCAAGGAGCGCCGCAACAAGCTGCGGTCCTACTGACCGCCGATGCCCGTTCCGGCACTTTTGCTGACGCCACCCTTCCCCAAGGGTGGCTTCTTTTTAATCTCCTACCTCCGCAGCAAGGGACACAGCTCTTTCGCGGAAAGGGCTGTGGACCGCCAGCGAGGAAGGTAGGAGATTAACCCGCCAAAAGTCATGGAGATGATGTTGCTTTTAGATTAAAGTGAGCCGAAGGCGGTAGACCCCGTTAGACAATGGATGAGTGTAGTTTGTTGTGGTTTGCATGGCCGCCACATTGAGATGAAGCCGCAAGAAAAAAGGGATTTGACCATTGTCTAACGGGGTAGACCGCGCCGAAGAAACGTGTATAGGTACTTCCGAGTTCGCGGACTGTCGGCGGGTTAGTTCCTCTGAAACATAGAATGGCCGGAGGTGTTGCGGAGGCTGGAAATAAAAAGAACCCCGGCATGGAAATGCACGGGGTCCTGCGGAATGAACGGGGACGGCTCCGAATGCCTAGGCCGGCTCGGGGGTCGGCGGCGCGGGTTCGACGGACGGCGGGATCGGCGGCATCTCGGTGATGAGCACCGCTTTGTCCCCGCGCTTCTTGTCGCGCCAACGCTGCCAAATCTCCTTGGCGTGGCCGATCTTGGTGCCCTTGAGCACCATCCAGCACGGGCCGCCGCGGCACACGGGGTTGGGAATGGTTTCCACCTCGTGGCAGCCGGCGGGGAACACCCCGCCGGGCAGTGAGGCGGCCTTCTTGGCGTCGCCCTCGCCCTGCTCGACGACCTGCAGCACGGGCAGGTCAACCTTCGAGGTAATGAACATAGCAAAACCTCCTAACGGTTGTGGTTGATGGTAGTGTTGGCGCTGCCGGCTATAGTCGCAGCGCCTCGACATCCCGCTGGTCGCGCAGCTGGTAGTCCAGCCCGACATGGTCCAGAACGCGGCACAGTCCGCGCAACGCGACACCCATACCCAAAGCCCCGCTGACGCCGCCGAACCGCCCCCCGCCCAGCAGGTGGGGCTCCAGCACGACCGCCGGCTCGCCCAGCGCCCGTTCGTAGAACGCCGCGAACTGCCCGGCCACGTCCGACAGGATGGGCTCGGGCCGCGCCAGACCCCGGGTGCCGTCAGGCGGCACGTAGTGGGACAGCGCGTCCTCGTCTACTGGTCCGAAGCCCTCGGGCCGCGGACCATCGTAGAACTTGGCGTGGAACTCGGCCACGCTGCCCTCCATTAGACGCCACTCCGCCCACGGGTCCAGGCCCTGCGAGTAGACGTTGCCCCAGTCCCAGATGCAGCAGAGCGTCCGCCGCCGGTGGATATCCCACAACCTCCCCGCGATCGCCATGCACGCCGCGCCGCGGTTCCCGACCAAGTTGGCCTCCACCTCCAAGAGCGGGAGAATACGCTTATTGATGAAGATGTCGACGATCGGCGCCAGCCGCTCCACGGCCTGCTCGATGTACCCGACCTGGCCACTGTCTGGCGGCGGGTAGAATGAGAACAGGCGAACGGCCTTCACGTTGAGCTTCTCGGCGACCGCGGCAGCCGGGTGGACGACCTCGTCGAGGTAACGCGCGGGTTCGAAGTACGGCACGCTGGTGCCGTCAGGGACATCCCGCAGCTTGACCTTGCCGATGCCCGAACCCAGACAGTGGGCGGCAAGGCCGTAGGCGCGCTGGGCGTCAAGGACGGTGGCGAGCTGCGCATCGGTGAGTTTGCCGACGTTCACGATGTCGGGCTTGTCCTGCGTGCCGAAGTTGAACCACCGCGGCACCCACCACGACAAACCCAGGGCCGACCCGACGGCCAACTGGTACTCGACGGACGCGATCACCTGCGCGCCGTCCTGGGGCTGCGTACACTCATCCAGGAATGCCGCCAGCCGAACCTCACGGCCTCTCTGTCGCATGACAAATACCTCCTTGTCAAAGGGCCTTAGAAAACGAGGGAAAAAGACGAAAGAGCGAAAACGTACCATACAAAATTTCCGGGAGAATGTCAACGAGCACCACAAAACAAGTACTCACATCTTTTCTTGACAAGAATCTATAAATACACTAGTATTTATTCCTTAACATAAACTATTGCTCCGCTCTTTCTCCACCCCGCTCCTTCACGACTTTTGACCCAGGGAATGCCTTTCTACGTCAGTAGGAGTTTCACATTCCTTGGGTCTTTTCTTGTTGCCTGCATTGCACTTAGTAATGGATACAAACCCGCCTCCAGCCCACGAACTGGGTAATGAGTATTTGCATGTTGGTACGGCGCGGTCTACCCCGTTAGACAATGGTCAAACCCCTTTTTTCTTTCTTCTTCATCCCAATGTGGTGGACTGCGCAAACCACAACGAACTATATTCGTCCATTGTCTAACGGGGTCTACCGCCTGCGGCTCGTTCAAACAATAACCAAATTCTCCGTCCGACTTTCGGCGGGTTAACCTCACACTCGCCTCGCTGCGGTCGTAAACTCCCTTGCTGTGGCGGCGTGAGGTTAAAAAATAGGCCTGCCCCTGGAAAGGAAGCAGGCCCGGCGCAGAGGGGAGGAATTACCCATTTCCCCTTGGCATCCGCGCAATGACCGTACCGTTCTCCGGCACACGGTCATGGCGCAACGATGATGGTAGATAATCGCGCACATTAAGTCAAATCATCAATTGACGGATGGTTGCCGGCATGCTGCAATACCAGCGGCGTCCGCGCGTCCTGGGCACGGAGCACGGTGCACTGAGCACAACATATGCGTATCTACACGAAAACCGGCGATGATGGCACCACGGGGATGTTCGGCGCCGGCCGCATTCCCAAACACCACCCCCGCGTGGCCGCCAACGGCGACGTGGATGAGCTCAACGCCTGGCTGGGACTGTGCCGGGCGCGCGTGCAGAACTCCGCTGCGGCGCCGCTCGCCGCGCTGCTAGCCCGCATCCAAAACACGCTGTTTTCCGTCGGGGCGCAGATCACGACGCCCCAGCAGTCGGCCGCCTACGCCAATATCCCTAAAGTGGTAGCTGCCGACATCACGTGGCTGGAAGCCGCCATTGACCGGCTCACCGTGGACCTGCCGGAGTTGACCCAGTTCATCCTGCCGGGCGGGAGCCTCGCTGCATCCATGCTGCACGTCGCGCGCACCGTGTGTCGTCGCGCCGAACGGTCGGTGGCCGCGGCCCGCGCCGCCGACATTCCGCTGGACCCGCTGGTGCTGCAATACCTCAACCGCCTATCGGACCTGCTGTTCACGATGGCGCGCTGGGCCAATCACTGTGAGCAAACACCTGAAATTCCTTGGCAAAAGGGTAAGGGGTAATGAGGCACAGCCCGCCAAACACGAAGAAGCACGAAGCAAGAATTAAAAAGTAAGGGATCAGCCGCCGCAGTAATTATCCCTTGCACTCGTAATGGCACGACAGGAACCGTTATGAGCGCGCGAAGCGGTTTCGCGCTTTCATCCATCGGCTCCTTACAGAAAGGGACATCGTGCCCCCACTCCACCTGGACGACACCCAGCAATGGTTTGTCGCCAACTTCCGCCGCGACCCCCAGGTCGCCAACCTTCGGTTGCGGGATGGGAACTGTCCCGACCCGCCGCTCTCCCGCGAGCAGGTCCAGGCGTGGGATACCCACGCCAAGAGCTGCCGGCTGTGCGAATCCATGGTGGAATGCCACCACTTCAGCATTCGCCGCGCCGAGAACCGCCGCAAAAAGCTTGCGGCCGTCCCGCCTCCGCCCCGCGAACCGTCGTGGGAAGATATGGTGGAGTAACTCCGCCATACCACTCCCGCTCCGCTCTCTCGACCCCACCTGGGGTCTTTTTTTTATCCTCCGATATTCCTGCGCGGTATCTTACCGTGCTGATTCAACCTAGAAAGTTTGGAGATTGAAATTGAACGCTGCCCATTCTTCTGCATTTTTCCCGCATTTTCCCAAGCAAGCCTACCTGAACCGTTATAAATTTCAATGGCCTCTTTACCATCCTTTAACTCGTTCAAATCAAGAACCAAGAGTAGGTTGGGCTCACTCCGCAGACCTACTGAGCGACCAAATGTGGCTTTAATTTGGATTTTTTCGCCATTGACCATTTCCGCATCATGTACGGGAGTACCGACCGGCAAAAGCTCAAGCTCGTACATATAATGGGCGACAACCTCTCCGATACTCCCCACTAGAAGCCCATCGGGCGAAAAACGTCGCCCAATAAACCTACTTTCGAGACGTCTTACAATCTGAAACAGCTCCTGTATCGCACTGGATACTGCGGAATGTTCAGACATAACCCCTTTGATTCTTGCTTCTTTATTCTAGCTTCTCCGGCCGCGGTTGCTGCTGCGTGCTGCAGTGAATAGTGCCAAAGCCCCACACCAGGTCCACACAGTCCACGCCCACCACGCGCCGAGTCGGAAAATAACGCTGCAGGATTGCCATTGCGTCGGCATCCTGCGGGCAGTGGAACGTCGGCATGAGCACCACGGTATTGCCGATGTAGAAATTCGCGTAGCTGGCCGGCAGGCGCGTGTTGTCATAAATGACCGGAGCCGGCACGGGCAGAGGGACTATTGCTAGGGGCTTTCCGTCCTGGTCGCGCATTCTTTGCAAGTCACGGTAATTCTGCTGCAAAATCGCGTAATCCTCATCAGCCGGGTCATCAATCAGCGGGCAGACAACGGTGGACGGATTCACGAACCGCGCCAGGTCATCAATGTGGCCGTCGGTGTCGTCCCCGGCAATCCCCTCCTTCAGCCACAGAATGTTGGTAACACCCAGGTGTTCGCGCAAGTACCCTTCTATCTGGTCGCGGTTGAACTGCGGGTTTCTGTTCTCGTTCAGCAGGCAGGACTCGGTGGTGAGCAGCGTGCCTTTGCCGTTCACTTCAATGGAGCCACCCTCCAATATCATTTGCGGTGTAACCAATGGCAACGACAGCAGCTCGGAAATCTTTTCCGGTACGGCGTCATCCAGGTTTGTTGGCCCCCACTTTTTGCCGTTGCCGTTGTACCCCCAGTCCAGGATGGTCAAGCCCTCGGGGCCATGGACGAACATCGGGCCGTGGTCGCGCGACCACGACGCGTTGGTTTCGATCTGGAAAAAATCCACCTGCCGCAGCGGCACGTTGCCGTCTTGCAAAAGCTCCCGCGCCTCGCGCTCCATCTCGGCATCATTAATACACAAAAAGACGCGCTCGCTTTGTGTGAGCGCCTTGATGATTTGCACGTAGGTGTTGGGAATGGGGCCAAACTTTCCCGGCCAGTGCTTGCGGTTGTGCGGCCAGGCCAGCCACGTGCCGTCGTGCGGCTCCCATTCAGCGGGTAGGCGATACAACATGGATAGAAATTTCCAATTTTCAATTCACAATTTCCAATGAATTTTCAATGAATCAATTTTCAAACTGCTTGGTATTTATTGCACTGTTGATTTCAGACGGGTATTGCTGCGAGGTTTCTTTAATCCGAGAATCAACGTACCAACACCGAGGACAAAAAGGATGACCGGGCTCAGTGCAGCACCAGAAGACAGCGGTCGCGTAGCGAGCTCACACATCGGGGTAAGATTGTCGGTTACATCAGTATCAACGCTGGAACAATTAACAATTTCGCCTCGATAATTCGCTGCGAACCCATACACTCGGCAGGAATATAATCCGTGATCTTCAGGAGTATCTCCTTGCCATTTACAAATTTTATAATCTTGGTAGATAAGCCGGCCAGCCCAGATGACCGATAAAATTATCAACACCGCACCAACGGACGGCAGAACTATTTTTCTTTTCATACTCATCTCTTTACATTTTATCATGCGGCCAGCCACGTTCCCTCGTGGGGTTCCCATTCGGCGGGCATCCGATACATAAACGCAAATTCAAAATTCAAAAGGCAAAATGCAAAAGTCCAATCCAAAAGTCAAAAATCGCGTTCCGGCCACCTTTGAATTTTAACCTGTAATTTTGACTTTTAACTTTTGCCTTTTGACTTTGCCTGCCCAACCCCTATCTTCCGGGCTGCCAGGAACGGCCAATCCTTCCGCATCTGGTCAATCACCCCGAGGTCGCACGGTACGAGCACATCTTCCTCCTTCTCGGTGCAGGCCTGGGCCAGCACCCGCCCGTAGGGGTCGGCGACAAAGGACGTACCCCAGAACCGCAGCCGGTGCTCTAGGCCCACGCGGTTGCACGCCGCCACAAACACGGTGTTGGCAATCGCGTGCGCCCGCTGGATGACCTGCCAGGCCTCGTGCTCGGCCTCGTTGATGCCGGATTTCGCCTTCAGCTGGTACCCGATGGCCGTGGGGTAAAAAATTATCTGCGCGCCTTTTGCGGCGGCAACGCGCGCGCCTTCAGGAAACCACTGGTCCCAGCAGATGAGCGTGGCAATCTTTGCAAAACGGGTCTTGAACACGCGCACGCCGAGATTTCCCGGCGTGAAGTAGTACGCTTCCCCGTAGAAATTTTCCGGGTCGTCGGGGATGTGCATCTTGCGGTAGGTGCCGCGCAACTTGCCGTCGGTATCTATCACCACGGCGGTGTTGTAGCACTTGCCGCGCTCCCCTTTCTCAAACACCGAGGTGGTCAGCACCACTTTGTTGCGGCGGGCAATGTCCTGCAACGCGCGCACCGACGGCCCGGGCACCGGTTCGGCCAACCCGAAGAACTTTTTGTCCTTGGTCTGGCAGAAGTACGGCGTCAAGAACAGCTCCGGCAGCGCAATAATCTGCGCGCCGCGCTTGGCAAGCGACCGCACGCGTGATTCCGCGCGCGCCAAATTGGCGGCGATGGACGCAGCACTTTTCATCTGCACCAAACCAATTTTCACTATCCCATTCATGCGAAAACGTTATACGAAAATGCTACGGCGGTACTTGGAAGTCGTGTGCCCAGTTCTCCGTGCTCCGTTCTCAGTACGTCGCGGCCAAACCGATACGGAGGACTGAGTACTGTGCACTGAGCACGTTATTTCCCAAATAGCTTACTGAAATTCCGCTTCTCACGCTTCTTCCAATTCCCCATCTGGTAGCCGTAGGCGGCAATCACCGGCAGCGCCAACGTCGCTTCCGCATAGACCATCTGCTCGTGCACGGTAGACACCTTGCCCCAGGACGAGGCCTCTTTCAGCGTGGACGACGAGCACGCGCCGTCGCGAACGTCGGCAACCGTTACCTGCACGGCGTATTTGTGCACCGGTACCTCTTTCCCAAGCACCTCGGCGCACACGACCGTATCCTGGGCGAAGTTCTTGGGCACCCCGCCGCCGATCATCAAAAGCCCCGAGTCCTGGCTGTTCATTTTGATTTCCGTCAGCTCGCGGAAATCGGCCACCGAATCAATGCTGACGTGCACGTCCGGGTGCTTGCTTTGGTGCAGTACCAATCCGAACCCCGCCGACGAGTCGGAGAACGCTGGGCAGAAGATCGGCACGTTGTGCTCAAAAGCCGTCTGCACCAGCGAATTTTTCTTTTTGGCGTGCTTGACGCACCACTCGCCCATCTTGGCGATGAACTCGCGCGACGAGTATGGCCGCGGCTGCAGTCCGTCGGCGATTTTTTTGATGGTCTGGTCGCACGCCTGCAACTCTTCTTCATCAATGAAAGTATCGTAAATGCGGTCGATGTACAACGAGCGCAGCATCCCGTCGTCAATGAAGGGCGTGCCCTGGTAGTGTTTGAACCCCAGTGCCTCAAAGAAATCCATATCCACGACGGAGGCACCCGTGGCAACAATGGCGTCAATCATGTTGTTCTTCACCATGTCCACGTACGCCTGCATGCAGCCACCCGCCGACGTGGAGCCGGCTAAGGTCAGCCACACGGAGCAGTTGGGGTCAGAGAGCATCTGGTCGTAGATTTTCGCGGCGCGCGCCAAATCCCGCGCGGAAAAACTCATCTTGCCGTACGCATCCACCAACGACTTGCCGTCGATTTTGGTGATATCAATGTGCTCAACGGGCTTGGCGAGCAACTCCTTTTTCGTGGGCTTGGGCATAAGAAATACTGTTATCTAGGCGTCATTGTTATAATTCTTTTAATAAATTACAACCACGGATACGCCACCACATCGCCTCGTCACTTACATCAAAAACATCGGCCAAACTCTTCACGTTCTTTAACCCATCCCGAATTTCTCCTTTCAATAACCCTAAAGGCATTAACAGCTCGGCGGCGAATTGATTTGCCTCAATTTCTTCTGGTTTTTGACTAGTTAAATCAAAAGGTGAATCACCGGTAGTATGCCCCATCATAAAATGCCCAATCTCATGGGCTACTGTGAAACGTTGACGGTGCCGATGCTGATTTTGATTATATCCAATCGTAATATTCTCTCCTTGGGTTAGTTGCATACCATCGGTGTCTTTACCAAAATCCCACGGGCAAATGGATAAATCGGATGTCTTTTTTAAATATTCAACAATATCCCTTATCCTAATCGGTGGTCTTGTAACTCCAGCGTTGGCTAAAAGTCGCCTAGCAACTTTCCTTGCACTACCAACCCTAGGGTTACCATCAACTTCGCTCATGCTTCTTTTTCTTCACAAAGTCGATAAACCGAAGAATCTCCTCCTGATCCTGCTTAGAAAGATTCTTATCTGCACGTAAGGCGAAATTAATATCTTGTTTCTCCTCCAAGCCCAAGAAAAATTTAATATCACGGTGTAAAAAATTGGAAATCTCTTCCAAATCCTCAGCGCGTACCTTTCTTTCACCGGCTTCAATTAATGAAATTGCTGTGGCCGACTCAAATCCAATCACTTCTGCCAGGTCTTTCTGCGATTTTCCGGCAGATTCACGCGCCTCCTTTATTTTTGAGCCTATAAATTTATTTTTGTCGTCATGATTTTTCATATCAACAGTATGCCCCTCCTCAATCATTCTGGCAAGGCATGGCTGCCAAAACGATTTGACAGGTTTATTTCAATTTGATAATATAAAAATGCCAAAGTGGAAATCTGCAATAAAGGTCGACTGATGAATACTTTGTGCAAGCAAAAACTAATCCAGTCAAGTCCTATGGTACACAAATACCAAGGCCCATTCCTATACAACGATGAGGTAATTAGCTCTTGGAATTCGAACGCAATCGGCGTCTATTACTGCGGCTATCTAAACAGTCGCGAGGTGCTGATTACTCTCTACGTTGGTAAGGGAGCGGGCGAGGGAGGTATTCGTAATCGCCTTCTTGAACACCTACGGAATGAATACTGGCCGGATGTTACCCATTTCGGTTACTGCGTCTGCGATACCAAGGAAGATGCCAATAATTTCGAGGCAGTCGAAATTGCGCGTCTAAAACCCAAATACAACGTTCAAGGGAAATGAAGTGAAACCAACATAAAATACGTTGAATGACAACGGGGGCTAGCTACAACTGGCCCCCTTAATAATTTAGGCTCACCACCCTACACCCCACCCGCTTGCCTGCCAACTGGATTTCCACGGTGTCGCCGACTTGACAGCCCATCAGCGCGGCGCCGACGGGAGATTTGTGCGAGATGACGCCAGAGGTAGGGTCGGTTTCCGATGACCCCAGAATGGTGTAGGTTTTTTGCTTGCCGTTTATTTCAACGGTCACCGTGCTGCCCAGTTGCACGACCCCGGATTTTACCGGCTGGATGATGACGATGTGCTTCAGGTATTCCGTCAGCTCGGTGATGCGGTCGTTGAGGTGGCGCAACCGGCCCTTGGCAATGGAGTAGGCCGCGTTTTCGGAAAAATCCCCCATCTCCGCCAGCCGTTTTACTTCCAAAATGGCGCGGGGCTGCGTCACCGACTTCAACCGGGCAAGCTCCTGTTTGAGCTCGTCAAGCTTCGCGGCCGTCAGGTTGGGGTCGCTTGGCAAATTGGTGTACTTGCCGGGTTTGCGGATGGGAACGCGCATGGCTGCTGCCGCGCGCCTACGGGCTGCCGACGGTGAACAGCAGCATCATGCCGGCCTCCAGGTGCTCGGCGATGTGGCAGTGCGCCATCCATTCGCCGGGATTGGTGACTTCCAGCAGCAGCTCCACGCGGTCGCCCGTTTGAATGGTCGTGGTATCTTTCCACACCAGGTTGTCGCTTTTGACGCCGTTGGTGCTGACCACCAGGAAACGGTTGCCGTGGAAATGGATAGGATGCTGCATCGGGTGCTCCGAGTTGGGGTCATTGAACACGCTGATTGTGACCAGGTCGCCGGTTTCAAATTGCCAGTCAATATCCATATTCGTCTTGCCGGTATCCTCGTCAATGAGCTGCCACTTGACCATTTCGGAGTTGGACATCACGTTCATCATGCCCATGTCATCCTCCCACTCTATCTTTTGTACCTGGCCCGCGCCCATCTGGTCGTTGCGCATCATCTGGCCGCCGGCCATCATGTGCATGTCGTGGCCGCCGGCCTGCTGCTGCATCATGCCCATGCCCTCCATCTTGAGCCCCAACCGCAGCCGCTTGTCCACCGGGCCGTCCATTTCTGCCCGCAGGCGTGAAAGCTCCTCCTGCAGCACCGCGTCGGTCCGCAGGGCGGCAAACTGCTGGGCATAGGATGGAGAGATTGCCTCGCCGGCAACCACAATCTCGCCCAAGGAATATGTTTTACCCGGCGTGCGGTGCTCCAGGCGGTAGGTGCCCGGGGTCGCAAACTGCGCTTCTACCACCGCCCGTTCGGAGGGATTGATGAGCACCTCGGAAACCATCTGCTCGCGAACGTAGCGCCCGTTGTCGCCGCCGACCAGTTTCAGGCGCAGACCACTGATACCCACCTGCAACGGCCGCGCATTGGCGACATTCGTCAGGTAGAAACGGACCACCTCGCCGGTTTGCACTTCTTGGCGGTAGGACGTTTCGCCGTTGACCAGCAGCACGTTGCCGTAGCGGCCCATCAGCGTCCGGTTGGAAAATTTCTGGTTGAACGGCTCAATGCCGTTGGGCCCGACCAGCAGGTCATCCAGCGCCAGCACGACTTCGCGGTTCACTGGCGACCAGTAGCCCGCTTGTGTTGGAGTCACCAAAAAATTGCCGTACAGGCCCAGCTCTTGGGCATAGTCCTCCCGGAAGTGCGGATGGTACCAGTACACGCCCGCGTCCGGGAATTTGATCTCATAGGTAAACGACTCGCCCGGCGGAACCACCGGCTGGGTGACGTTCGGCGTGCCGTCAAATTTATTTTTCAGCCGCACCCCGTGGGAGTGGATGGTGGATGGGATGTCGCTGTTGTTGGTGAACCTGATGGTGACCTCCGCACCCTGCGCCACTTTGATGAGCGGCCCGGGGATGGAGCCGTTGTATGCCAGCATCCGATGCTCGCGGCCATTGATGGTTTTCTTGACGAAGGAGGCGGTCAGCCGGTACGTGTCGCCGTTCTTCAGTTCCACGGTCTCCGTCGGCTGGGCCTCCGGCAGGTCGGCGGCGGTCGTCGCGAAGGTATCGCCAGCTGGCGCGCCGCCAGGGGCAAGCGCGCGGCGGGAGTACAAAGCAAAACCAGCGCCCACGACGGCGACGGTAATGATGATGGCGATGAGCGATTTTTTCATAACCGGATTACTTAGACGCGTATTTTTCAGGATGCAGCGTAAACTCCTGCTTACAATCCTCGGAGCAGAACGCATAGATTTTGCCTTCGTGTGAGAGCGTGATGGCGCCGTTTGCGGACATGCCGCAGACCGGGTCGTTGCCGGCTCCCTGCATCGGCGCGGCTTGGAACTTCTTGAACAGGTTGCGGAACATAATAATTAAAAAGATTAAAAATGAGGATTATGTGGCGATTCGTCCCGGCCATGATGGCCCTGTCCGCCGCCGTGCTGCCGGTGCATAAAGATATGCAGGAGCGGACACAATAGAAGGACGACATAGGGAATGACGGAAACGAGGTGCGTCGTATGATCCTGCAGCAGAAATACGAGGCCAATGACACCAATGGCGGCAATGCCGATCCAGACCGGCCGGGAGAACAACCCGATGCGTTCGCTGCTACCCATGGGAAAAAGGGTTATTGCCCTACCCCGGCACCGAAGTGAGTGTGAACACCGCCAATCATTTGCCGCACGCACCATTGCGCGTACATCTTGCCAAACAACCGTCCGAGCCACGCGTTCTTCGCGGGCAGGTCGTAGTCAATGAACACGCGCAGTGTTGCACTAGTTCCCTGCGGCCGGATCTCAAAACCCATCCGGTAATCGCCGACCACCAACAGCCGCGGCGTGCCGACCGTCTCCCAGGTTTTTGCGCGGGGCGGATCGCGGCGCATGACCACTTCGTGCAGGGACAATGACAGCCCGAGCACACGGCCGTGCATCCGGATATGCGAGCCTACCTTCTGGCCCCGTCCTTCGTCCAGCACCACCTCCATGCGACCGCCACCCATCATCCAGGAGGACTTGTTCATGTGCGAGGAAAAACTGGCGTGGTCGTCGGTGTACGCAAACACCTGCGCCGGGAGCGCGGCGACGGAGATACTGGCTTCGTAATGTCGTTTGGCTTGGGACATACGAGCTACAGGTGCAACCGCGATTCAACGCGCTTCAGGAGCACCGCGTTGGTGGCCACAATGATGGAGGAGGCGGACATCAGGAGCGCCGAGACCTCTGGCCGCAACGACCAACCCAGGGAACTATAGAATACCCCGGCGGCCACGGGAATGGCCAGCAGGTTGTACACGGCGGCCCAGAACAGGTTCTGCTTCATCTTCGTGACCGTGGCCTTGGAAAGCCGGATCGCAGCCACCAGGTCGTAAGGGTCGGACTTCATCAGTACGATGTTACCCGTCTCAATGGCGACGTCCGTACCGGCGCCGATGGCGATGCCAATATCCGACTGGGCCAACGCAGGGGCGTCGTTGATGCCATCGCCGACCATCGCGACCCGCTTGCCCTCATCCTGGAGTTTTTTGACGTACTTGGCCTTGTCTTCGGGCAGCACCTCGGCAAAGTAGCGATCAATCCCCAGGTCCGCGGAGATCGCTTTGGCCACTTGCTCATGGTCGCCCGTGATCATGGCAACCTCCATGCCGAGCTCCTTGAGTTTTTGGATGGTCTTTTTGGCGGTCGGCCGCACGGTATCCGCCACGCCGATCACGCCGGCGACCTGCCCGTCAATGGCGACGATGCTGATGGTGTTCCCCGTGCCGAGGAGTCGGCCGAGTTCCTGCTGCAACGGCGAAAGGTCAATGTGGTGCTGCCGCATCAGGCGTTCAGTCCCCGCAATGACCGTTTTTCCGTCTGCCACCGCGCGGACGCCGTGGCCGCCAATGGACTCGAACTGTGCGACGCTTTTTTCGATGGAGATGTTGCGCGTTTTGGCCTCCTCGATGATAGCGAGGCTGATGGGATGGTTGGAGTTGCGCTCCACGGCGGCCGTGTACGCGAGCACGTCCTCCACAGTGAAGGAGGAAGCCGCCACCACTTCGGTAACCCTGGGTTTGCCTTCGGTCAGCGTGCCGGTTTTATCCAGCACGATGGCATTGAGCCGCGAGGTGTTCTCCAGCGTGGCCGCGTCTTTGATCAGGATATTATGCTTGGCGCCCAAGCCGGTGCCGACCGCCACGGCCGTCGGGGTGGCCAGGCCGAGGGCGTCGGGGCACGCAATGACGATCGCCGAAACGGCGAACGTCAGGGCCGTCAGCAGGCCCGCCCCCGCGACGAAGTACCAGCCTACGAACGCCGCAGCGCCGGCGCCGAGCGCGACCACTACCAGCACCGCGGCGGCCTTATCGGCGATGCGCTGGCCGGGAGCTTTGGAATTCTGGGCGGTCTCGACCATTTTAATGATCTGCGCCAGCACGGTTTCCGACCCGACCTTCGTCGCCCTGAACTTCGCCGCCCCCGTCAGATTGACCGACCCGCCGATGACCTTGGCGCCGGTCTTTTTCGCGACGGGAATGGACTCCCCCGTGACCAGCGACTCATCAATGGACGTTTCCCCCTCAATAATTTCACCATCCACGGGCACTTTGTCGCCGGGCCGGAGCACGACCACATCGCCCCGCAGGATCTCGGAACTCGGTATGGTGACTTCCTGGCCATGACGGATAACCTTTGCCTGGGGCGGCACGAGGTCAAAGAGCGCGCGCAAGGCGTCCGAAGTACCGCGCCTCGATTTCATTTCCATCCAATGGCCGAAGAGCACGAACGTGACCAACAGCGCCGCTGCCTCATAGAAGGTCTCGCTCTCCGGCCGGATGACGGTGAGCAGTACGCTGAAGAGGTAGGCGGCCAGCACGCCGGTCGCGATCAGGACCGACATGTTCAGCTTCCGGGCTTTGAGCGCGTGGTAGGTGCCGGTGATGAAGATCGAACCGGTCCAGAATACTACCGGCGTGGTGAGGAGGAACAGGAGCCAGCTGACCGGGAGAGGGGTTGGGAGATCGAGTTTGAAGTAGTTGAGTCCCACCGGAGAGTAAAGAAAGATCGGCACCGACAGGATAAAGGAGATCCAAAACCGCCGGCGCATGTCCGCTTCCATCGCTTTCGCCATCTGCGGATTGGTCATGGCCGCGTCATGATCGGCATGGCTCAGGTGGCGGACGTCGGGAGCGGGCGTGGCGCTCGCAGGAGCTGCCTGGTGATGTTCGTGCGGGTCGGAGTGGTGCATACGGGAAGTTAATGAAAGAGGTATTGATGGAATAATTGTGCCTGGTCGACGATCACCTGGAGCACTATTTTTTCCTCACCGGATACGGCTCCGCCGGTCGGCAACAGGAGCACGCCGCGTTCCGGCGCTTGCGCATCTGAACTCCCGATAATATCGATGTTTGCGGGTGCAAGAGTATTCCCGGCGGCAAGGGCCTGCAGGATCGCTTTGTTGCTCAGGCCATTCGTTTGCCCGGGCCACGCTTCCTCGGAATGAAAAAACTCATGGGTGGTCCGGGCGTTCCGCGGGTTGATGAAACGGAAAAGCCCCCACTTGGTTTTCGCGATCGATGTGGCCGCAATGCCGAGGAGCTGTTCAAATATGGCGTTCTTTTGCCGGTGCGTTATCTTTTCCCGGCGCAACAAGGTACTGGTCAGCGTCTTGAGCAGCGGGAGGCGGACGTTGACCAGACCAATGTACTTCGCTGCGTCAAGGAGCCGGCCGTCCAGCTGCTGTAAATGTTCTTGCAACCGGATCTTTTCCCGCTCACGTTTTTTAATTTCATTAACATGCATCTCATACGTGAGCCACGCCACGCCCATAACCAGCACCGTAACAATATTTTGGATGAAGGGCGATGACAATGAGAACAGGTGCCCGCGAATAATGTGCGGCTGAACGATGAGCACCGCGAACAGAACGAAGTAAATGATCTTTACAATACGGGACATATCGGAATGCGAACACGCATGGTAGCAGATATTGGACACTAGCGGCCTTCACGCTCCAACTGCCGGCGGTACAGCGCGCAAATGCCGGCCGAAATCGCGATCAGCTGAAGGATGGCGGCGTCGGCGAAGAGATGGAACTGCGAAAAACCGAACGCGGTCCCGCCATCCCCCGCCAGCCAGGCCCCGACGAGCGCCGATACGCCCCAGATACCCGCAACGATGGATACTCCGTGCATCATGGTGGATTTTTTCATAGGTGGTTCAATTATTTATTCGACAGCGTGTACACCCGGATCAACTCCTTGATGGCCTTCTCGTCGCCACCGGCTTTCTGCATCTGCTGCTTCACGTGCGAACGGAGATGGTTCTCCAGGAGAAAACGGTCAAGACTCTTGAGCGACCGCTGGATCGCGAGGGACTGCTCCAAGAGGATGGGGCAATACTCTTCGCTTTCGATCGCCTTCACCAGGCCGTCGAGCTGCCCCCGGATGATCTTCGCCCGGTGGATGGCCCGTGTTTTGAGCTTTTGATCCAGCATAAAGCTTGTGGGGATATGGATAAGACGCGACAACCTGCCTATAGGGTATACCCCTATATCCTATTTGTCAATCCCCCGCCCGATTCTCCCCCGGTCAAAACGTGAATCAATAACCCTGCGGCAGAAACCGCAGGGTTATTAAAGCGGAACCGTTCTATTTCACGTACTGGTCGATGGTCGTTTTAACCTGCTCGAACGGCTGCGCACCGGAGATAATGCGGGTTTCGCCGCTGCGGGTGAGGAGTACCGTACCCGGGGTGCCGGTCACGCCGGCCTGCTGGCCTTCGGTCATATCCTGCTGGACCTTCTGGGCGTACTTGCCGCTGTCCAGGCACGACTTGAACTTGGCCTCGTTCAAACCGATCTCCTTGGCTAACGGCACCAAGTCAGCTAACGGAAACCCCGTACCATTCGAAGTCGTGCGCTCGAACATGGTATCAAGGTATTTCCAGAACGCGACATTGCCGCCCAGCTCACCCGCGCACTCGGAGGCTTCCGCTTCCTTCTGCGCGTTGGCGTGGAACGAGAGCGGGAAATGGCGGTATACCCAGGCGACCTTGGTGCCGTAGGTCTGCACGACCTGCTCCATCGTCGGATGGAACCGTTTGCAGAATGGGCACTCGATGTCGGAGTACTCGATGAGGAAGATCTCGGCCTTAGAGAAATCACCCTTGATGTGGTCGGTCTTGGAAACCGGCTTGACCTGGCCGGCCGTGGGCTCGGTCGGGTCGTTGGCCGACGGCAACTGCGCCCCGGCGACCTGGCCGCCCGTCGACGGCTTGGCCGCGACCACGTCGTCATCGCCGCCGCCCAACCCTTGGCCCTTCAGCACCAAGGGCAGCGTGATGACAAACCCGATGGCCATCACGGCCAGGATGCCACCGACAAAGCCGGACCAGAACGCCGACTTCGGAGGCAGATTATTGATCACCTGCATAAACGGTGTGCGTTAATGATTATGAATAACGATTGACGAGCGAACGAGATTCGCTGTATGCGGAAAAGGCAGATCACCGACGCGCGAGATCACCCAAACATCAACAACTAAGCTGGTGGCAGACGCGCTGGTTACTGCCGCCCGGAATATGAATCTGGGGTTTTGGCGACTGCAGCAACAAAGCAGGCGTTTGATGGTCGGGCAGAGCTAAGGCCAGGCCAGGACCCGTAGGGCAATGGACTGGCGAGCCCACACGGGCCGATGCGGGCGGCGTCAATAAAAATACGAAGAGCATCATCGCGACTGCGGTTGCGATGATGTGCACGAACGGCACGGGGGCAGAAGAAAAGCGTTGACCGGCAAGCGTGGCCACGCGGACGGAGATCAACCCACGTTGGGCGAATGCAACTGCCACCCCGCGGGGAACAGCGGCGGCGGAAAGCTGATAAAGCGCTCGTGCCAGCGCAGCTCGGCCACCGGGTTGATGCAGCGCAGCGTTATCCGCAGCTATTTCCTGCGCAACGGTATACCGCTGCCGCAACACGCCCACCAAGGGCAGAAAGAATAACGCCTGCTGCAGGGCCGTCAGAAGCGCCATGCGCATCGGATCCCGGCGCCGACGATGGTGATCTTCGTGGGCAAGCACTGCACTAAGTTCCGGCTCTTGTAACCGCGCTACCGTAGTGGTCGAAAGATATATTCTTGGATGGAAAAAACCGGTACAAAAGCACAGCGGCCGAGGTGAATCCACCACCACCAGCGAGTCGGCGTTCAACCGCAACCGCCTTCGCAGCTGATGTATCGGCGTCGGCTCGATGTCAGTGATCAGGTCGGTCAGCGAGCGCCGCAAACGGTTCGTCGCCAGAACCTGCCAGAGCAGCGACCCAATACATACTACCGCGAGCATGGTTGGGATACTCAACGCCAGCAATAATTGGATCGGCATACCGACAAACAGCGAACCGAGTACCTCGGTGCAACGGGCACGCACCGCCATGACCACCTGCTGAACCTCGAACGATCGCAGGGCGCGCAGGAGTACTTGCCCCAGCACGACAAAGACGCCAGTCCCTATGGCGAGCGCGGCTAAAAATGTTCCATCGTACCACTGGCGGAATCGCGTCATACCACAAGATTATTCCCCTTTCGCGTGCTTTGCAGAACGGAGCTGATGCAGCAACCGCTTAAGCGCTTTGCGGTCGGTGCGCTGCAGCTCTTCGGCAAAACACGCGACGGCCACCGGACCGAACTGGCGTCTCATCTGCCCAAAAAACGTTTCTGCCGCCGACCGAAAAAACTGCTCTGGCGTAAAAACGGCTTGATAGTGGTGCACCTGCCCAGCCGCGCGTACGAGCAATCCTTTGACGGCCAGCCGATTGATAACGGTCAGGACCGTCGTATAGGCCAGATCACGGTTGCGCTGCAGGAGCCGCACGACCTCGCCGACCGGCAATGGTTTTTGGTACGACCAAAAAATAGCCATCACTCGATGTTCGAGTTCACCCAGGAGTTGGCGCGGAATTCGTCTCACAAAGAATTACTACAGATTGTAGTTAGTGTTTACTACAATCTGTAGTAATTCTTACAAGGAGTCAAGCAAAGTTATCCACACGAAATCTTGATGCCAAGGCCGCGCACCAGTTCTCGCCGTAATTCACCCAACCACAACACAATCGGATGCCAATGGCACAGAATGTTTCTCTACCCGCCCGATTTCCTGATGCAAATTTGCAGGTGATCCCATCCTCCCGCGCGCCGTTAAAAAAAAACGAGAGGAAAATTCCTCTCGTTTTTCATCCCTTCTCTCGAAAGTTCGAAATCTCGTTTCCTGGTTGAACGCCGCTACGACAGGTGCTTGGAGACAAGCTTGGTCATTTCGAACATGCTGACGGTTGCCTGGCCGCCAAAGACTGCCTTGAGCTTCTCATCCGCGTTGATGTTGCGCTTGTTCTGGGCATCCTGCAGGTTGTTTTTCTTGATGTAAACCCACAGCTGTTTAGCAACTTCCGACCGGGGCATCGGCCCCGGGCCGATAACGGCTGCCAGCTCGGCGCTGACCTGCATTGGCTTCATGAACGCGGAATTGGCCTTTGGCATACGGTTTTTATTGGTTAGTTGTTTAATGGTCTTTACTATAACACTATTTCCCTCCCAAGCGGAGGGGGCGCTTATTTCTTGCTGGTGCAGTTGAACATCCACTGGATGCCATACTTGTCGGTGCACGAACCGAAGTAATCGCCCCAGAACATCTCCTGCAGCTGCATGCCTACCTTGCCGCCCTTGGAGAGCGCCACAAACAAGCGATCCGTTTCGCCCCGTGTGTCGGGCTCCAGGTTGATGTGCATATTGTTCCCCGGGGTAACCGTGAAGCCCATGGACTCGGGCGCGTCGGTGCCCATTAGGACATGCCCGCCAAGGATTTTGATCTCCACATGCATGACCAGATTTTTGTCCGCCGCCGCCATCGGGGGCGTCCCTGGTTGCGGGGGGACCTCGGAGAACCGATGGATGCCATTGGTAAACTCGCCGCCGAACACCGATTTATAAAAATTGAACGCTTCCTCGGTCGTGCGAGGAAAATTCAGATACGTGCTGACTCGGGCCATACTGATGATAGTTACTTGGATAATTTAGATCTCCCTCGCGAGCGGAGAGGGAGGCTCAAAAAATCATATAGGAGTAACCCCCAGGGCGGAGAGGGAGGGATTCGAACCCTCGAACCCTTGCGGGTTACCGCATTTCGAGTGCGGCGCACTAGTCCACTATGCGACCTCTCCGCTCTGGGGGTTAAAAAACATTTGGACGACCGGATATACCAGCACAAGTATGCGCGAATGGCATTACCCGCGGACCCCGCACCAATTTTGCACCAGGGAGACGGCCCCGCCATTCGGCGGGGTAAACTCCGCGCTGCGCCCTAAACGGGGAGGGCCTATTCGTCCAGCCCATTCCGCGAATGAGCTGGATTATTTCCGTACCTTTCTTTATTGTCCCACCCGCACACGTGCGGGCGTTCTGGAGGACGGAAAGTAAAATTATGCTATACTGAAAAAAGCTAAAAGTCAACGAAAAAAGGCTGAACCTCCTTATTTCTTATGCCCTCTGTCCGCAAGCTCGTCATCCCCGTGGCGGGTCTCGGCACCCGCTTTCTCCCGGCCACCAAAGCGCAACCCAAGGAAATGCTGCCGCTCCTGGACAAGCCCATCATCCAGTACATCGTGGAAGAGGCAGTGCGCTCCGGCATCACCGACATCATCCTGGTGACCGGCAAGACCAAGCGCGCCATTGAGGACCACTTCGACCGCGACGAGGAACTGGTCAACTACCTCAAGACCCACAACAAGGCCGAGGCGTCCGAGAATATCAGAAAGATATCCGAGATGGCCAATTTCATCTTCGTGCGCCAGAAGGGGCCGTACGGCAACGGCACGCCCGTGCTCAACGCGCGGCACATCATCGGCGACGAGCCGTTCGCGGTGGTCTGGGGCGACGACATTTGGCGCTGCCCGACGGACCCGCACGTGGCGCAGCTGGTGTCCGTCTACGAGCGCTACCACGACCCGGTCATCACGCTGAAGGAAACCGACGACGAGGGCGCGCGCCGCTACGGCATCGTGGAAGGCCCCGAGGTGCAGCCGGGCGTGTACCAGCTTAACCAGATCATGGAAAAGCCCGGGCCGGACAAAACGCGCAGCCGCCTGGCGTCGCACGGCGGGTACGTTTTCACCCCCGACATCTTTGACGCGCTGGCCGAGACCGCGCTGGGCCGCGACGGCGAGCTGTGGCTGGTGGACGCCATCGCCAACCTCCTGAAGCGCCGCACCATCTACGGCAAGGTCATCGAAGGCGAATTCTACGACACCGGCAACAAGATCGGCTGGCTGAAGGCCAACGTCGAGTTCGCGTTGCGCGATGCCCACGTCGGCCCGGCATTTGAAGCCCATCTGAAACGCCGCATATGCGATACCAAGTAAACCGCCGCCTGCTGCCGCTGTTGCTGCTCGGCACCCTCGTGCTGACCGCCGGATTCCGCTGCACGCTGGTGCCCCAGAAAGTCCGCGAGCTGCTCAAGCCCGTGACCCTGGACTGGTGGCGCGTCTACGATTCTCCCAGCGACCTTTCCGACATCATCAACAGCTACCGCGCCATCCACCCCAACATCACCATCAACGTCCGCACGCTGCGCTACGAGGAGTTCCGCGACAAGCTGCTGGAAGCCTACGCCAAGCGGCAGGAGCCTGACATCATCTCCATGCACGTGGGGTGGCTGCGCTATTACCTGCGCCAGGGGTTCATCCAACCGATGCCCGCCAGCGTCACGATGGCGTACCAAAAGACCCAAAAAACTTTGGGCGTGAAAGAAGAGGTATTGATCGAACAGCGCACCACCACGATGCCGTCCCTGGGCCAGCTGCAGGCGCAGTACCTGGATACGGTGGTGCGGGACATCATGATCAGCGGCAAGGTCTACGGGTTCCCGCTGTCGGTGGACACGCTGGCGCTGTTCTACAACCGCGCGCTGTTCAACGCCGCCGGTATTCCCCTGCCGCCCGCCAGTTGGAACGAATTCCAGGAAATGGCGGCCAAGCTCACCCTGCGGGATGCCGACGGCAATATCCAGCAGGCCGGCGCGGCGCTGGGCACGGGCGCCAACGTCCGCCGCGGCGCGGACGTGCTGTCCCTCCTGCTGCTGCAGAACGGCACCTACGTCATGACCGAGAGCGGCGCGGCGCAATTTCACATCGGCCCCAGCGGCCGCGACGCCTACCACCCGGGCCTGGAAGCGCTGCGCTTCTACACCGATTTTGCCAACCCGACCAAGGAAGTCTACAGCTGGAACGCGCAGCAGCCCGATTCCATCTCGGCGTTCGCCGCCAGCCGCGTGGCCATGACCTTTGGCTACAGCTTTGACCTGGCCGAGATCAAGGCCGCCAGCCGCGGCCGGCTGAACATGGGCGTGGTGCCCGTGCCCCAGCTCCCGGGCGTGAACGCCAACGTCGCCAGCTATTGGGTGGAAACGGTGTCCAGCCGCACCAACAACCCCAGCGAAGCCTGGGATTTCCTCCTCCACGCCGCCAAGGCCGAGGTGGTCAAAACCTATCTGGCCAAAACGGGCAAGCCCACGGCCCTGCGCGCGCTGGTCAACGACCAGAAGGCCTCCGACCAGCTGGGCCCGTTCGCCTCGCAGCTCCTGACGGCCCGCACCTGGTACTTCGGCTATGACATGGACACGGGCGAGAACGTCCTGCGCGAACTCATCGAGGCCCTCCCGGTCAGCGCCGAGACGCCCGCGCGGCTGATGACCCAGGCGGCGCGCCGGCTGGAAGAAACCTCACGCTAACGCAACCCCATGCGTTCATCCCGTTCCCTCATCCTGGCTGCCGCGCTCATGGCTGCGGCGTTCTTCGCCGCGCCGGACGCCGCCAATGCCCAGATGCACTGCTGCTGCGACGTGGAGTTCGAACGCTGCGCCCCTTCCCCCATCATGCAGGGACAGCCGGGCGTTGCCGGATACCCGTGTCCGCCAGTCGGCGACGAAACGCTGACCCTCTGGCGCGCCTCCAACGACCCGGCGTACCAGACGTGCTCAGCCTGGGTCAACCCGAACGCCGCTGAATTCCGTACCGCCGCCGAGCAGGAGGCGCGCGAACGCAGCTGGCTGAAGCTGGTCATCGGCACCGAACTCATCCCCGATGCCTGTCGCACCGGCGATGCGAAGGGCTGCACGCTGTCCCACCTGCTGCAGGTCCTTGCCAACGTCGCGCGGGCGATGCTGGCGTTGCTGGGCAGCGCGGCGTTCGCGATGTTCGTCTACGGCGGGGTGGTCTTTCTGACCTCCCAGGGCAACCAGGAGCGGGTCACTACGGGCCGGCGCATCCTCACCAATGCCGTATTGGGCATTCTGGTGGTGCTGGTATCCTGGACGGCGGTCAACTTCGTAGTGGTCGCCCTCAGCCAAGGCCGGGGCGGATTTGGCCAAATGGCCAACATCTTTGGCAATCAATGGAACCGCGGTCCATAAGGTGTGGATAACCGGTTTAAAATTTGTTGACAGGTAGTGAAAAACCTTGTATAATTACTGTGTTTTCCTTTGCATTTTGCTTGAAACATAGCAGAATAATGCGGCTGGAACCGGGCGGGTGACCGCTTGGCGCCGGCAGCACTCGGAAGGGGGTGAAACAATGAAAAAAATTACTACAGGGATTGCTACGGCCGCGGGGCTGATCGCAGCACTGCCGGTCTTCGCCCAGCTCCCGGCGACGGTTAACCAGGGGTTAGCCTACTCGACGATCGTCGGCTGGGGTACCCAGGACCTTCGTACGACCATCATGCTCGTGATCAACATCATCATGGGCTTCCTGGGAATTATCGCCGTTATCATCATTCTCACCGGTGGATTCAAGTGGATGACCGCCGGCGGCAACGAGGAGAAGGTAGCGGAGTCCAAGAAGCTGATCATCGCTGGTATCGTTGGTTTGGCAATTATCTTTGGCGCCTACGCGATCGCGTCGTTCGTCATCAGTTCGCTGGTGAACGCCACGACCTAGTTCGCAAGACTCCACAGAGGCAAAGGGCCCCGCTCGGCGGGGTCTTTTGTTACGCCCGGCCGGTGGCGTTCGGGCCGCTGCTGCGATATAATGGGTTCATCACTTTTTCCCCATGCGCCGCCGATCTGCCGCCATTGTTCTGACCCTCCTGCTGGGTGTTGCGCTGGCGACGCCGATTTCTGCGGCGTTGGCCCAGGGTGACGACTACGGCCTGAACGAAACCTATACCGCCGCCACCGGGGAGCAACCGCCCGCGAACCCCGACCCCCTGCCTCAAACCCTTGGGCTCATCATCAACTGGACGCTCGGGCTGCTGGGCTTTGTTTTCCTGATGCTCATGATCTGGGCCGGCATCGGCTGGATGACGGCCGGCGGCAACGAGGAGAAGGTGACGAAAGCGAAAACGATGATCAACGCTGCCATCGCCGGTATGGTCGTGGTCTTCATTTCCTACGCGCTGGCCGACGCTATCGTTGCCGCGCTGTCGGCGGCGTCCAATACCGGCTAGCTCTCCCTATGCGCCCTCCCCGGCAACTCATTGCCCACACCGCCGCCGGCTTGCTGGTGTTCCCCGGCGCCGCCTTGGCCCAGAACGAATATCGCGGCATCGGCAAGGTCATCAACAAAGCGATGCGCGACACGGCGCTGTTCGCGGGGTTCATCCCCGAGAGCGGCCAGCCGCGCAACTTCATGCAGATCATGGGCGCCTACACCAACGGCATCATCACTTTTCTCGGCCTCATTTTCCTGGTGCTCATCATCTGGGCCGGCTTCAAGTGGATGACGGCCGCCGGCAATGAAGACCAGGTCACCAAGGCGCGCGGCTACATCAAGAATGCCGCCATCGGGCTGACCATCATCCTGGTGGCGCGGATGATCACCTACCTGCTGCTGGAGATCATCCAGCCCGCCGTCACGCCATAGCCTATGCACGCAAAAATCCCCTCGCTTCCCCGCTGGCTGGCTGCCGCCGTGGCGCTGGCGCCAAGCGCGGCGCTGGCACAAACGACCCGCAGCGCGGGCGGGCTGTTCGCTAACATCCGCTCCAACATTGAAACATCGGGTATCATGCCGGGCACGGCCACCGACGCACAGCAGGTCATCGGTGGCATCATCACCGGCGTCATCGGGCTGCTGGGCGTCATTTTCTTCATCCTCATTCTCTACGGCGGGTACCTGTGGATGACGGCGCGCGGCAATGAGCAGCAGATAGAAAAAGCCAAGGACATCATCAAATCCTCCAGCATCGGGCTGGCGGTCGTGCTGGGCGCCTACCTCATCACGTTCATCGTGGTGCAGCTGCTCATCAGCCAGACGCTAACGTCGCTGTAGACCTATGCGCCGTAATTTCTCTACCTGGGCGTGGACGGCGGCGGGAATCGCAGCGGGCTTGCCCATGCCGGTGCTGGCGCAGACGCGCAACACTATTATGGGCCGCCTCATCAACACGGCGTCCATGTTTGGCCCGTTCCAAACCATCGACAATGAGCCGGGCGCAGGACTGCGGCAGGCGGCGCGTATCATCGGCCTTATCATCGGCAGCTTGCTCGCATTCTTGGGCATCGTGTTCATGCTCCTCATGATAACGTCGGGCATCCGTTGGATGACGGCGCGCGGCAATGAGACGGAAATTGAAAAAGCCAAAGAAACCATCAAGAGCGCCGCCATCGGGCTGCTGGTGGTCGTGCTCTCCTACGCCTTTGTGACCCTCATCAGCCGGATGGTGGTAGACACCGGCCTGCTACGCGGATAGTTTTTCTCCCTATGTCGCATCGCTTTGCTTCGTGGACGAAAGGGCTGGCGGCCGCTCTGGCGCTCTTGCCCTACCGCGTGCTGGCGCAGGCCCCGCCGCTGTTCGGGCCGGGCAGCCTGGTGAACGAAACCTGCGAAGGCGCCGGGTTCAACTGCAGCGAGCGCGACGAGACGTTCTTTGCCGAGGCGCTGGGCTCCGTCGTGTTCGCGCTGCTGTCGTTCACCGGCCTGGTATTCACCGCGCTCATCCTGTACGGCGGGTATCACTGGATGCTGGCGCGCGGCAACGAGTCCGAGATCGACAAAGCCAAGTCCATCATCCGTTCGGCCATCATCGGGCTGGTCGTCACCCTGGCGTCCTACTCGGTGTGGATCGCCATCTCCTACTTTATCTAACCACGATGCGCCGCTTGACCTCCCGCGTGCTTCAAATCTTGGCCCCGCTGGTCGTATTGTTCGCCACGGCGGCGCAGGCGCAAACCGGGCGCTTGCTGGGTGGCGGCCTGAGCGACCGGATGCGCGGCATCGCGGGGGTGTTTGCCCGCAACGTCGGGCTGCAGGAAACGCCGCTGTCGTTCGTCGTCGCGCGGGTCATCTTCATGTTCCTGGCCATCCTCGGCATCATTTTCGTCGGCCTCATCACCTACGCGGGCTACCACTGGCTGACCGCGCGCGGCAACGAGGAAAAGGTGCGCAAAGCCCAGGATACCCTGCGGCAGGCGACCTGGGGGCTCATCATTGTGCTGGCCGCCTACTCCATTTCGTACTTCATCCTGGCGTACCTGCTGGGCGAATTCGGCACCGCCCCGCCGCCCCCGCTGACTGGCGGCGCAACATAATACAACCCGGCAAAAAGAAGAACGGCGCAAAAGCATTGCCTTTGCGCCGTTTTCGAATCGAAGAACGATCCGCTTGCCCACTACTTGGGCTTTACGCACGCCGCCCACTTCACGGTGCGCACCACGGTGGTTTCGTTGACCGTCTCGAAAACCACGTTCCCGCTGGCAGTCTCGATGAACCGGAAAAGATATTTATACCCCTCCGGTAACGAACAGGCGACCGTGGTCGGCTCCACCTTGGGATTCGGCGCAGGAGCGAGGTTGACCACTTCCACGGTTGGACCGTTCAAGTTGATCCGACCTCGGTGATCGACCTGGAAAACCTGGCAGACCAGGGCAAGACCGGTGAAATTACTGATGCCCCCATCCACCAAAATCATGGTGGGCTCCTCAGGCTTGGTGGCCTTGATCTGCTCGAGCTTGCGCTCGGCCAAATCGACGTCGCCCTCCTTGGCGTTGATGACCGCAGTTCGCGCGGCCGTCAGTTGGGAATTGTACTCCATCAACTCCGCCGCACGCATCGCCGTGATCGGGTCCGTTTCGCCAAACCACGCGTGAACCACGATCTTGGGATCGCGCTTGTCCTCCAACAACACATCGGAGGAACGGCAGCCGAACGCAGCGGCGAGCGGGAGGACAACCAACATCATCCGGTACGACATGTAAAGACTCCTGCCAGAAACTGGCGTTGTGGGACGCATTGTCCAAGGTTCAACCGTATTAAGCCCCGGTGAAGGCTCCACAGCAGTGGAGAAAAGCCAAACATTGGCTTTTGACTTAAGATGTAATGATACCACAAATTGAAACTATTGTCAATATAATTAGCAATATTTGGCTTATTTTAGATGATTATAATCAATACTATATTACGCCCGCCAATGCTAATTCCCCTTGTTTCAGCCAACCCGGGAATCCTGTATAATGAACGTGGTATGCCCGGTAGTACAATGGATATACTGGGCAGAAGAGCGGTGCGGCAGTAATTAATTACGCTGGAACGCGAACACCAGTAAACAACCATTGTCCTGCCGGGTATGCCCATCGCAGAGCGCGTCGCCGTCAAACTCGCCCAGCTCTCCCCCGATATTCGGGAGTCGCAAGGGCCGCTGTGGCGCGCGATAAAGAACCAGTACACCCCGTTCAACCTGTTCTTCGGCCCGCCCTCCGACCCGCGCGTCGTGGCGGCGCTGGTCATCAAGGGGTTCATGTCGCTGCTGGGCATCTTGTTTTTGCTCTACGTGGTGTACGCGGGGTTCATGTGGATGACGGCCAACGGCGACGAGGAAAGGATCCGCAAGGCGAAATCCACCATCACCACCGGCGCATTCGGGGTGCTGGTCATCCTGGCGGCGTACTCCATCGCCCAGTTCATCACCACGGCGTTCGGCTGCGCGACCGCCACCTACGGCGAGTGGTGCCTTTTCTTCAACAACCTGACGTGGTAGCGCTGCCCCGCATTGCGCCCCCGGAACGCTCCGGGGGTATTTTTTTGTCTTCATCCACGGTAAGCTGAACCCGCATCCTTATGGCGACTCCCCCGCTGCTGCGAAACTGCCGCGACTCCCATGCCGGGCTCCTGCTCGCCGCTGCCGCCGCGCTCTGGCTGGCCGTGGTTTTTGTCGCCGCGCAGTGGAAGTACGCCAACCTCCGCTACACCGCGATGGACTTGGGCATCTTCACACAGGTCGTTGCCCGCAGCGCGGACGGCGATTGGTTTGGCAGCACCATCCACCCGCCGACGTACCTGGGCGACCACTTCAGCCCGGCGCTAGCCGTGCTCACGCTCCCCTACCGCCTGGTACCGTCGCCGCTGACCTTGGTGTTCGCGCTGCAGCTTTCTTTGGCGTTGGGCGCCTGGCCGCTCTATCGTTTGGCGCGCACCGCCCTGCCGCCGCTGGGCGCGCTCGCCGTTGGCCTCGCCTACCTGCTTTCCCCGTTCACCCAGAACCTGGCGCTGTTTGAATTCCACTTCATCGCGTTCTCCGTGCCGGTCCTGCTCGCGGCGGCCAACACTTTTGCCAGAAAAAAACTGCCGGCGTTCTCCGGCTGGTGTTTGGCGGCCCTCCTCATCCGCGAGGACGTCGCGCTGGTGGTGCTCGGGTTCGCGGTGCTGGCGTTGCTCCAACGGCGGCCTTGGCGCTGGGTGCTCGTGCCCGGCGTGGCCGCCGCCGCCTGGCTGCCCGCGGCGCTAGTTATTATCCGCGCGGCCGGAGTAAGCGGCAGCTATAAATTTTTTGCCTACTACGCGTGGCTGGGCGACACGCCGGCAGCCATGCTGCAAACCATCTTCCTGCGGCCCTGGCGCTGGCTTGCCATGCTGCTGCGGCCGCCAAACGTCATCACCGCGGCGGGACTGCTGTTGCCATTCGCGTTCCTGCCGCTGTTTTCCCCTGCCGCATTGGCGCTGGCCGCGCTTCCGGCGCTCCAAATGTTCCTGGGCGCGCCCGGCGGCGGCGACCTGGTGCTGCGCACCCAGTACAGCGCGCTGTTTTTGCCCGGGCTGTGGCTGGCGGCAATTTTGGCGATTCCCCGGCTGCCCCGCAGCAAACTGGCGGCGATCGTTGGTCGCCAGGGCGGACTGGCGATCGCGGTGGTAACGGCCGCCGTGGTCTACGGCGGGCTGACGCTGGGGCCGCTGCCCGGCACCCTGCGGCTGATGGTCCGCCAAGGCTGGCAGCATGAGTCGGCACTGGCGCGACGCGCGCTGGCAGCCGCAATGCCCCAGACCGGCGGGGTTGCCGCCGCCTACCCTTTGTTGCCGCAGGTCGCCGGCCGCACCGCAACCGTCGCCAGTTTGAACTACGCGTTCATCGGCCGCCAGCAGCTCTCCACGCTCTCCTACGCGCTGCCCGCCGACATCGACTTCGTGCTGTTGGACGTGGAAGAATTCCTCACCTACCACCTGCAATACCGGACGCACGTGCTATACCACGGCGACTATCCGACGGCCGCGGCCAACCTTCGCGCCGCGCTCGCAACCGGCAATTTCGGCATCACCCAGATAGCCGGTTCCACCGTGCTGCTGGAACGGAACGCCTCCAGCACCCTGACGCTGGCAACCGTCCTGCCGGGAACCCCGGCGGACGTGCACGGAACTCCGCAGGAACTCGATGGCGGCGTGCGGTTCTTGGGCTACCGCGCAGGCCCGCCGGCGCCCGGGCCGATGCCGCCCGAACGCCAGCTGCCGCTGGTCCTGTACTGGTCCGTGAACAGCGTCCAGCCAACACCGCTCTACTGGCAGATGCTGGCAGACGGCAAACCCTGGGGCGCACTGCAGCCCCTCGGGAACGGCGTGCTGCCGGTCACGGACTGGCCCCAGTCCGCGGTCGTGGAAACCAGCACCTGGCTATGGCGGCCGACCGCTTCGACGCTGGCGCTGCAGGTGGTCGCCGTGAATTCCGGCGGGCTGTTCCTCGCCCTTGACCTTGCCTCCGAACTGCGGGTCACCAAAATGACGCCCGTGGGCGAACCGATACCTTTGGATGACCTGTGAGCACGGCGGTGACGCAATAAAAAAACCGGCGCCAGCCGGTTTTTTTCGTGTCGGAGTTCACTCGGCGACCCGGAACATCGTTCCGGCGGAATTTGCGAACACGGGGATCAACCCGGGAACGGTATCGGGCGGAACGGCCGCGGCGGCGCGGTCCAGAAATCCGTACCAGACGTACCGTGCGCCCGTACGCTTGAGCAGCGCGGCCCGAAAGGCTGGGTCGGAGGAAGTGTAGAATTGCTCCACCACCGGACGCTTGGCCGCGCTGTTGATGGTCTCGTCGCCGTGGCCATAGTACTGGGTCCTCGCGGTGTACGCTCCCAGCCACATCCCGCTGTCGTGGGCAGCCAAGATAATCTCCCCCGGTCGGATGTGTCCGTGCACCCAGTCGGCGGCGGCAAAAAAATCATCCGGGAAATAGTAGGAGGCGGGAAACTTCCGGTAGTACTGCAGGTCGCGGGCGGCAATGCCCAGCGGCGAACCCAGCAGCACGGCGGCGGCCAGAACTGCGGCGACGCTCACGCCCAGCCACCCGCCGCGCCGCATGACCCAGCGGAATACGGTAACGGCGGCCGGAGCGGCAATGATACTCAACGGGAACAACAGCCCCTGCAGGTAGCGCGCCTGGAATTGGCTGGGTAAGAGGGCCAGTACCGTGGCGGCGGCGAGCCACGCGCCGGCCCACCAGCGATGCGTGGTGGTCCGCGAAAAATACGTTCGCGCGCCGAACACGGCCAGCACCGCCACTGCGCCGAGCCCTACCAGGACATAGGGCAACGGCGGCAAGCGCGAAATGTTCTGCAGCGCCCGCGCGGCCGATACCGGGTCAACGGCCAGCAGCCACGCGTGATATACAAGCGAGCCGGCGACCGCCAGGAACAACGGCAGCAAATAGGGTGTTGCGGCCAGCGGCGCGCGACGCTCGTTGCGCCAGCGCAGCAGCAGCCAGCCGACGGGGACTGCCAACAGCGTCGGCCAATGGTAGGGATGAAAATTCAACAGCACCGCCGCGGCAATACCCGCGCTCCAGCCGGCGCGCCACGACCACTGCTCCGCGGCGCGAGCGGCAAGCAGCAGGGTACCGACCAAAAGCGCCCACGAAGCCACCAGGTGCGGCGACGATCCTAAACTGAGTATGGGCGAACTCCACGGCAGCCACAGGTCCAGGGGCCAGCGGTAACCCGCCCCGCGCTCAAGGTACTCGGCAGTGGGCAGGAACGGCGTGGCCCAGATGCCCACACCGCCCGATAGCGTGAGTGCGAACGCGGCCACGCGTTCCCACCGGTCGGTGAGGAACCACGCGATGCCGCGATACAGCACCGCCAGCAGCACCACACCCAGCAGCACGCGGCTGGCGTGGAAAGTCGCCGCAGGCGTGAGGCGAAACAACCGCCCCGCGGCGCCCAGCGCCAGCCACAGCACGTTCAATGTGCCGACCGGCTGAGGCTCGGCGGTAAAAATGTCGCGCAGCGTCAAGTTGCCATCCTCTATTTGGCGCAGGTAGCTGTAATAAACCGGCGGGTCGGCGGGCATGAGCGTCCGTACCCCGATGAAACGCGTGCCCGCAGGTGTTTGCAAAAATCCGTAGAGCAGCGACCCGTTGGCAACGATCAGCGCCAGCGCGCCGATGGCTACGGCGGCCCAAGCAAAACGATGCGGGGTGGCAACAGCAGACATAGAAATACTATTGCTGCGCCACGCGGTAAAGACGCACCGAGCCGTTATCGTACACGCGGGTCAACTGCGGCAGCGCCTCCAGACCGGACCAATCATTGCCGACCTCGCGCGGGCCGGCGAACACGTGCGTCACTCCGTACCGGCGCAGCCAGGAGAGCTGCTGTTCCGGATTACGTGCCTGGAAAAACCACAGAAGAGCGACGCGCTTGGCCTCATCATCCAGCGTTTCAATGCCGTGGCCCGCAACGACGCGTCGGCCGATGCGTCCTGGGATCAGATAACTCGTCAACGGGTGGGCGGCAATGACCGACGTTGCGCCCGTCATCGGGCGCAACGCAGTGATCGCTGCCAACTGGTCGCGTGGCCAGAACATCAGCTCGTGGCGTTCCCACATTAACCCGAGCTCGTTGGCAAGATTCGTCATAGGGGTGAAGCCAAAGAGCAGCACGAACGCGACGGCGGGCAGCATCGGCAATATCCGGAGGGCTGCGGGGACGCCCGGCCACCGCTTGCTCATCCACGCCCAGACCGGAGGAAAACCGTAGACCGACAGCAGCACCAGTGGCAACTGCAAACCGGTCAGGAGCCGGCGCTGAAAATCAAGGTTTGGAAAAAATACCAAGGTCAGCTGGGCAAAGAGCCAGATACCGCACAACAACCACGGCAGTTGGCGCCACTCGCCAGTCCGACGGAGCCGCCAAAGCCCGGCTGCCGCACCGGGTACGAGCCAGCCGTAACCGATAATCATCAAATACCAGGCTGGCGTGTACGCGACGTTCTGCGCCGCTCGGCCAGCAGTGACCGGGTCTACTCGCAACGCGTACGTATAGTAGGCGAGCACCGGCGCGGCCGCCATACCGACCAACACCACCTGCCGCACCACATCACCGCGCCAGCGACGGCTGACCAGCGAGACGGCTACGGCCCACGCTGACAATATCACGGCCACGGTCGGCACGTGGAACGGGTGGAAACTGAACAGCCCCAACGCCGAGGCGGCGGCGACCGCTACCCAGCGCCAACGGGAATCCCGCGCGCCAACCAGCGTGGCCGAAAAAATAACTGCCATGAGCGTTACCGCGGCCAGCATGTGACCGGAATGCATCGCCGACAGAAAGACGTTGGATTCCGCGACCCACAGGTCCGGAGGCCAATGGTAGTACCCCCACTGATAAGGACCGGGGTGCAAGAACGGCAACAGGTAACCCGACCAGCCGCCGGCGAATACCGCCAGCAGCAGTGTCCAGCGCCGCTGGTCCGGCGTCAACGGGAATTGCCGGATCAACCACCACAGCGCTGCCAGCGTGAGTGGGATCATCGCGAGCCGCACGAGGTGGAACGTCAGGGAAACGGGTAATTGCAGCGAGGCTCCCAGCAGACCGGCGCCGCTCCAGAATGTATTGAGCATGGGGACCGCGGCGAGTTCCGTCGTATAGAGGTCCGTCAACGCAAGATTGCCATCGCGCGCTTGCCACAGATACGACCAGTACACGTAGGTATCCCCGGAGGCGAACCCATGCAACCCAAGGTAACCAAGTTGGGGCGTTGCGCGCAGCCAGCCCAGCACGTACGGCAGGCTGGAAAGTACTGCCAGCGTAACGGCGACGCCAAGCAGGAAACGGCGATCAGACCATCTCTCCGAGAGCATAGAAAATGGTGGGGTGTAAAACGTAAAGCGTGAAACCTGCAACGCAAATACACCGTACGCGTTCCACGTTTCAGGTTCCAGGTTCCACGCTCTGGGGCCGCTCCGACCGCAAGTGCCACACTTTCCAAAACGCCTCCACCATGATGGCAAGGTTGAACTTGGATTTGCCGTGTCGGCGCTCGGTGAAGGTGATGGGTACCTCCGTCACGCGGTAACCGTGCCAGACCGCGCGGGCGGTCGTCTCGATCTGAAAATTATATCCCACGGAACTCAAATGGCCGTGAGTGATTGCCTCCAGCGCCTGGCGCCGGTAGGCCTTGAACCCGCCGGTCAGGTCGCGAATTCTCAGCCCCAGGACCGTTCGGGCATACCAATTGCCGAACCGACTGATGCTGCGGCGTAAAAACCCCCAGTTGACGATGCTGCCGCCGCGCACGTAGCGCGAGCCCAGCGCGACGTCGGCTCCCTGCTGCAGCGCGGAGATCAGCACGGGAATGACCGCCGGGTCGTGGGAAAAATCCGCATCCATCTGCACGACCACGGATACATGCTGCAGGAGCGCCCAGCGGAAACCGTCCACGTACGCGGTCCCTAATCCCCCCTTGCCGGCACGATGCAGCACGTGGAGTTCGGACTGCCGCGCGGCAAGCTCATCGGCGAGCCTGCCGGTGCCATCCGGCGAATGATCGTCCACGACCAATACCCGAAGGTTGGAAATTCCCAGCCCAAAAATCTGGCGCAGGAGCGGCTCCAGATTGCCGCGCTCGTTGTAGGTCGGGATGACCACGCACACGAGCGGGTGGACAGACGGACTATGAGCGATGTCTCTCTCGCGGGGTCCTCCAACGGAAATAAAATTAGTAGGCATATAACCGCATAATCATCCACATACCATAAAATCCGCTAATAGTGAAAAAACCCGTACCGCCCACGAGCAGCCAGCGGCCCCAATCCGCACGGCGGAAAGCAAGCTGCCAACCAGACATCAGCAGGATGAGTGCCGCGACAATGAGCGGCATCAGGTAGCGGCCGTCCGGCTGGTGCAACACCGCAAAGTTATGACGCACCACGGCGGCAAAGAGGGCAAGGCACGCCGCCAGTGCCGAACCCAGTAACCAACGCCGCGACCGTCCCTCCGGAGAATCGACGCCGGGAGTGCGACGAAAGAGAAAACGCACAAACCCAGCACACCCGCCCACGACGAATAAAAGATACCAAGAAAGGAACGGCGAGGGAAAAACGATATCATAACTATAGGCGTTAAAGCTGCTGAAGAATATCTGCCCGAAAAAACCCATCCAGTGCAACGGCTGCCGCCAGTCCAAATGAACGATCGGGTATGTTGACCCGACGCGCAACCCCGACTGGACAGCCTCGATGAAGGAATAGTCGGGCGGCACCCAAGCGATGCCACTGCCGACCAATATCGGAATGAATGCGCGGCCATAGGTGAGGTACTGATGCACGTAAAACGCCGTCGGCACCAGGAGCCAAACGGCAACCGCAGCGGCGATCGGCCCGGCCACGGAACGGCCGCGCGTCATCAGCAACCAGAGGCAATACCCGGCCGCCAGAATATAGCCACTATAACCGTTCTCACGGCCGAGGAACACGAGTCCCAGCGCCGCGCCAAGCGCAACGGATGTGCCCCAATGCAATGTCCCGCGGCGATGCGCGAGACTTAGGACGTACAGTACCACGGTCACCGCGAATATCGTGAAGGCGTCGGAGTTCAAATAAGTCCCCAGTCCAAGCACTTTGGGGTGGAGCGCCACCAGCGTCGCGAGCGTGGCGGCGTGCAGCGGTTTATCGGGCCAAAGATTACGTACTATGAAGTACGCAACCACGATGGTCATGGCACCAAGGAACGCCGATCCGAAACGGATCTTGACGAACAACGGCAAGCCACCGGGAAAGGCATGCGCAACCCAGGCGTTCAGACGATAGCCAAAAATCGGTTTCACCACGAAATGCGGCACCCAACCCTCCTGCCCATATCGCGGAGCATGATTCTTCTGGTACAACTCGGTCATCACCTGATAACGGTACCGCTCGTCCGGACCGGCATCGAATGGTAACGCTAGGGCGAGAGAAAACCGCAATGCTAACGACGTAACCACTACAGCCGCCAGCCACCACCGCGCGAGCACCAGCGGCGGAAACGGCAGCAATTTGGAAATACTAGCCATAGAACGTCAATAATTTCCAAAAGCTATACCCACCACTCATAATAACAAAGCTCACACCGAACGCCACCCAAAATCCTCGCGACTTTCCCAATATCGCCGAATACCAACCCATGACTCCCCACACGGCACCCGGGACCGCCAACGGCAGAAGGTATCGGCCCTGAGGTTGAAAGATGACAGAAAAATTATGCCGCAGGACCGCGGCCGCGAGCGTAAGGATGGCGACAATGGAACCAGCGAGCAACCAACGTCGATGGTCAACGCCGCCGACGGATAGAGACGCGGGTAGCGAAGACAGCCGGCGCCAGCCGGCAACACTCGCACCCACCATCAGTACGAAAAGTGCATACCAATGGAACGGCAGCCAGATATCCATATAGCCGAAGAGCCCGAAGGCGCTGGGCACCAGCCATGCTCCAAAGATGGCCCAATGCTTTGGGTTGGACCAGATCAAGTGGAACACCGGGTAATCGAACCCTCCTACTGGCAGGCGGGCAAAGGCATCGGCCACCGACCAGCCCGGCGGCACCCAGGCAACGCCACTCCCCCCCAACAACGGCAAGAAGGCATGGCCGTAGACCGACTGCTGCTGCGCGTAGAACAGCACGGGGAACGCCAGCGCCACCACGGCGGCCGCGAGCAGTTCGCAGCGGTAACGACGCCTCTGCGCAATGAACGGCAGGAGTGCAGCGGCGGCCAGCAGGAATCCAGCGTACCCGTTCTCACGCCCGAGGAACACCAGCCCCAGCGCCCCGCCGATGCCCACGGCCAGCGGCAGCCTTAGGCGACCGTCGCGGATCGCCAGCGCCAGCAGCCAGAATAACAGCGCATTCGCGGCGATAGTATACGCGTCGGCGTTCAAATACGAAGAAAGGAAAACCAGCTGCGGGTAGAACGCCAGCACCGCAGCGATCGCCAGGGCGCGCCCCGCGGAGGCAGGCCACAGCGCCCGCGCTGCAGCATACCCGGCCACGACGGCGGCAACGCCTGCCAGCACCGACCCGAGGCGCAATTTGATATAGAGCGGCAGCGCCAGAGGGACGAAGTGTGCGGCCAGCGCATTCAGCCGGTAGGCCAGCATCGGTTTCACGACGTAGTGGTGCCAGGTCTCCGTGCCGTACCTGGGCGTACGGCCCGTCGCATAGATCTGCGCGGTGACCGGATACCGACGCCGTTCGTCGGGACCGCCATCATAGGGCAAGACCAGCGCCAGCGCCAACCGCAGCAGCAGCGCGGCGGCCACCAGTGTCGCCACCAGCCAACGCGCCGTCGTTGCCGTCGGCGCAGGCGCGAAATAAGACGCGGCGACCATACGATTCACGCCGGTCGGACGCTCGCGCGTCGGAATTGCGGCGAACGGGAAATACCCAGGCACGTCAACCCGTACCGCCCCATCGTGCGGATGATGTCCAGCCCATAGCGGACGCTACCGGAAAATCCGACCGAGGACGCATCCTTGAAATACCGCGTCGGAATGGGGATCTCCTGGATGTGGAACCCGTGCACCACGAGTTGCACAATAATCTCCGTGTCAAAAACGAAACCGTCCGAGTTCAGGTGCAGAGGCACGGTGTTCAGCACGCGCGCGCTATAGGCGCGGAATCCCGAGTGGTACTCGGTCAGCCGCAGCCCCAGACACCAATTCTCAAATACCGTCAACGCAATGTTGGGATAGTACTTCCAGCGCGGCATGCCGCCACTGAGGGCCGCGCCGCGGTAAATCATCCGCGAGCCGAACACCGCGTCGCACTGGCCGTTGATGATGGGAGCGACCAACTGCGGAATGGCGTGCGGGTCGTACTGGTGGTCGGGATGCACCATCACCACCACGTCGGCGCCGAGTTTGAGCGCTTCCGCGTAGCAGGTCTTTTGGTTGCCGCCGTAGCCGCGGTTGTTCGGATGCACCACGGTGCGTAGTCCCGAGGAACGGGCCAGCGCCGCGGTCCCGTCGGTGGACGCGTCATCCACCAGCACGATGTCATCCACCGTGTCGCGCGGGATGTCATGGAGCGTCTGCCGCAGCGTCTTTTCCGCGTTGTAGGCCGGCAGTACGGCAATGACCTTTGGGTGCGCGGGCATAGCTCAGGAAGTTTGCGCCGGAGCCGGCCGCCGCACCCAGGCGGTAGCGAGCAGCGCAATAATCACCCAGACGTAATTCTCGTTGAAGAACCGCGACAGCCACCAGAACGCCAGCAGCAGCGCAGCGCTACCGGCCAACGCGCGGGAAAGGTCGTTGTCGCGCCGCTGCCACCACAACAACAAGGAAAGCAAGGGAATGACGACCATCAATTGAAGCATCCCGTAAGGGAAATATGCCCGCGGCGACGATGGCCAGCCCAGCAGCTGCAGCAGCACCGACAGCCCAAGCCCGTAGATCGGATAGCTGGTCGGCAGCAAGCCGGCCGGGTAGCGATAGACGTCATCCCAGAACGCGGACCAGTTCCAGAGCGCAAAGGGGGCCGTAATGATGGCGGCGACCGCGGGCAGCAGCCACAATTGCCGCCGCTGTCGCGGATGTTCCCACCACCAATATGCCGCCAGGAACGGAATGACGAGCCACGCCGTCTGCTTGGAGGTGGCCGCCAGCGCCAGCGCAACGGCGCCGGCACTGCCGCGCCCGGCGGCGAACGCCGCGGCCGCGGCCACCAAGAATGCCAGCACGAACGTATCGCTGGTTCCCATGGTCACGGCGGCAACCGCGAAAGGATTGGCCAACAGCACGACGAGGTACGCCAGACGGTCCTGCTTGCGGCGCGGCAGCGTCCAGGCAGCGGCGGCAAGCAACGCCAGCGCCGCCAAGTGGGTGATGCGCTGGTCGTAGAACCCCAGGATCGGCTCGCTTACCATCGCCACGCCCGCGGATGCGACCGTATAGAACGGCAGCGTGATGTAGTGGAAGAGCGCGGGGTTGGCAAACCAAGTATTGCTGGATGCATCGTAGAATTGCCCGCCCTGCCACTGCTGGAGCGGCGTGCCGAGGTAGTCCACCGCGTAGAAATTACTACCGGCGCGCAGTTCCCGCACGCCCTCCTCGATCAATATGGCGTTGTCGTGCACGAACGCGACCGGGCCGGAGGCGCGGCGCAGCGCGACGAATGCGACCGTCGTCACCCCCAGCAGCAGCACGAGCGCCGCACCGACGGCGATACCGCGCACCCGCGAAGACCATGACCGCGCCGCCAGATCGGCAACCAACGCGACGAGCGCGCACAGCCAAAAGAGGTTGGCGATCGCGGTCCACACCGGCAACGGCAATTCTGCGCGCAGGCCAACGATGTCCAGCGCGCCCAGCAACAGCAAAGCCGCGGTTTCCGGCGCGATGATGCGGGTGCTGGTAATGGCGGGCATACTTATCCTTTGGCGGCGGGCGGATCTTGCCGCAGCTGGCGGCGCAAGCGCAGCACGTCCTTCAAGTAGGTGATGCTGAGAGAAAAAATATTGACCTTGCTCACGCGGCCAGGCGGCTCGTGCCAGCGCACCGGGATCTCTTTGATGCGGTACCCCGCCACCCCTGCCCGAACGACCAGCTCGGTATCAAAGAACCAGCCGCCGTGCCGTATCTGGGGCAGCAAGGTGTCGCGCACGCGGCGGCTGATGGCCTTGAAGCCGCACGGAGCATCCTGCACGGTGATGGGTACCAGGCTCGCCAGCACCCAACGGTAGCCGCGCGACGCCGTCCGGCGCAACCAATCGCGCGCGACCACGGCGCCCGGCGCGTAGCGCGACCCGACCGCCACGTCGTACCCCTCATGGGCAACCGCCCCGACCACCGCCGGGAGCGCCGAGAGGTCCGTCGCCAGGTCGGAATCCATGAACAGATACACATCCGCATCCACTGCGCGCCACCCCGCCGCGATGGCATTACCCTTCCCTCGTTGGGGCACGGCCTCATACCGCACCCGCGCGTCGGTCGCCGCCAGGCCTTTCACCTGCGCTGCCGTATCGTCGGCGGACCCGTTGTCGGCCACCACCAGCACCGTGTCCCAATCGGGCAGCGATGCGGCGGCTGCCGTCAACACGGCGCGGCTGTTGGCGATGATGATTGTCCCCTCATCCAGGGCCGGGATGACGATGGCCAATTTTTGCTTCATAGGGCGGGTACGGGCGACACTTCAAAAATAGTAGCCTCGGGGTCGCGGTAGACTTCGCGGAAGCCCGGATTGCCGGCGACCAGCTTGCGCATGGACTCCTGCTCTTTGCCGACGAACACGAACTGAGCGCCGAAGCGTTGAGCCACGATCTCGTACAGCCGAACGCGCTCACGGGCGGTGGTCACTCGTTCCCATTCACCATAGCGGACACGGTCGAACCGGTACATGAATGTCGGGTCCAGGCCGACCAGGTAGCGGCTCTGGCTATTGTAGTACCACAACATCGGGAAATCGTCCCAGTCGCTGTGGAAGACCAGCGCATCGGGCGGCGTGTTGGCCCGCAGCCACGCCGAGGCCGCGGCAAACCGGGTCAGCGGGATGCCGTCGCGAAATGCGCCGCGCACGCTGGAAACGTCGCGCACCACCAGGTAGGGCACCATCAGCAGCGGCAGCACCACGGCCGCCAGGAACAATTTTTGCTCACGCAGGAACGCTTTCAATTCGTTCCAAAACGGCTGCAGCGGCTGGCCTGCGACGCAGCCACGCAGCGCATCGGCGGAAAAGAGGATGGAGATCGGCACGAGGTACTCCACATTGCGGCGCGACCGCAACGTCAAGGCGTAGAGCAGCGCCGTCGCCAGCAGCAGGAATCCCGTTCGCGGGGCTTGCCGCCGCCACGTCAGGACATAGAGCGTCAACCCCACGATCGCAACGAACGAGGCTAAGCTGGTGGCCGCCAGCAACTCCAGCGCGGGGTAGGGATACCACTCCCCGCCTACGCCGATGGTTTCCTGATAGTTGATGACGGCGATCTGCACGATCTGATTCCAATAGAACTGGAGGTGGTAGGGAAAATACGGGTGCAGCAGCAGCGCCAGCAAGATGCCGCCCATGACCGCGCCCAAGCTCCTGATCTGCCGCCGGAGCGCAGCCCGCCGCTCCCCCGCGGGCGCGAGCCCAACCAGCGCGAAGGCGTACAACCCGGCCAGCACCACCATGAGCGGCCAGCCACCGTAGAGCCAGACGTAGAAAAAACTGGTTGCGGCCAGCCACCGCAGGCGCGCGCGCGTCAGCAGTATGAGCCAGACAAACAGCACCGCGAACGCGAGCGGCTGCGCTTTCGCGAGGTTGGCGCGGAACACGAACGGACTGGTGGCCAGTAGTAGCGCCGTTGCATAGCCGGCCCGGGGCACGCCCCAGGTCCGCAGCAGCGCGTAGAACGCGGTCACCGCCGTGGCGAAGAACGTGACGGTCGCCAATTTCAGACCCAGCAGCGGCGGCAAGAGCCGCACCCACGGAATGAGCAGCACGTGGTAGAGGAATTGATGATCCGCAAAGCTGTCACGTAGTACCGTGAACTGCAGCCACGGGAACTGGGTGAAGATGCCGCGCTCCGAGATGAGGAGCGCCATCTTGGCGTGGTAGAAAGAATCCGGGTCGGCGAAGGTCGGCGTGGCCTGCACCCAGACGGACAAGAGTCCGGCAACGGTAAAAACCGTCAGGTACGCCAACATCGGCCGTCGCGCCAAGTGACGGGCGAATGCGTGCCGCAGCGCGGCGATGGCGGCAACCAACGGATGGCGGGCAACCCAGGCAAATGGCATAACCGAGACGCGCGGAGCAACATCAGCACCGCCAGTGCGCCACTATGAAAAGGGGAAGCGCTGCCTTTATCCTAGCGGTCGGTTGCTGTCAACGCAACAGCGTTTTTACCGCCGAATGGATTGCGCGGAATGGAAAAATATGGCATACTGACCGCTGCACATCACCGTTCATTCAGGTTGATTTTTTATGTCAGGACACAGCAAATGGGCGACCACCCACCGCGCCAAGAGCGCCGTGGATTCCAAGCGAGGAGCCGTCTTCACCAAACTGACGCGGGCGATCTCTTCGGCGGCGCGGAGCGGCGGCGGCAATCCGGAATCCAATTTCAAACTGCGGTTGGCCATGGACCAGGCGCGGGCGGCCAACATGCCCAAGGATAATATAGAACGCGCCATCGCCAAGGCGACCGGCCAGGGCGGCGACGTGCAGCTGGAGGCGGTCACCTACGAGGGCTTCGGCCCGCACGGCGTGGCTGTCATCGTCGAGTGCTTGACGGACAACCGGAACCGCACCAGCCACGAGATCCGCCACCTGTTCGAAGGACGGGGCGGCCACATCGGCACGCCCGGCAGCGTGGGCTGGCAATTCGAACGGACGGGCATCGTCACGACGGCAACCGTTTCCCCCGATGACGAGCTTGCCCTCATTGACTTGGGCGCATCGGACATCCGGCGCGACGACCGCGAGGTAACGGTCCTCTGCCCGCCCGCCCAACTGGAGGCCGTACGGAAATTCTTCAACTCCCGGGGCGTGGCCGCGGAAGCCAAGCTGGGCCTACTACCGAAGGAGACCAAGCCGCTCGCCAGCGAAAAAGAAGTCGCCGACCTGCAGACGCTGCTCGACCAGCTCGACGACCACCCCGACGTCCAAGAATGCCATCATAATGCCGAAAGCCCGTGAACCCCGTACCACAGGCTTATCCTCGGAGATTTACCTCATCGTCCCTCAGTTATGCTCATGGTATTTTGCGCGAGACATACGCGCGTAGTTTCCTGTGGTACGGGGTGAACGCACCGTGCTGGGGATCGACCCGGGGCTGGCAACGACCGGCTTCGGCGTGCTGACGGTTGCCCCCGGCACCATCTCAGCCCAAGCCTTCGGCGTCATCCGAACCCCGGCGCACCGCCCGGATACCGAGCGCCTCGTTTCTATCCAGCGCGAACTCGAAGCGCTGATTTCTCGCTACCGACCCGACCTCGTGGCCGTCGAAAAACTTTTCTTCAACACCAACACCACCACCGCGATGGCCGTCTCGCAGGCGCGCGGGGCGGTACTGGCGGTCTGCGGTGCGGCGCACCTGCCCCTCCGGGAGTGCACGCCGCTCGAGGTCAAGCAGGCGGTGACCGGCTACGGCCGCGCCGACAAAGGCCAGATGCAGCGGATGGTCGCGCTGCTGCTGAAACTCAAGGAAATCCCGCGCCCGGATGATGCGGCCGACGCGCTGGCCGTGGCCATCTGCGGCGCGCAGACCAAAGTTTGGGGAGAGAACCGCTGAATCTATGTCGTACCGCATCGCCTTGCTCGCCACGCCTTGGGAAGCGGTACCGCCCCCGAAGTACGGCGGCACGGAACTGATCGTCGCCAACCTCGCGGATGAACTCACCCGCCGCGGCCATACCGTCACGGTGTTTGCCACCGGCGACTCGCGTCCCGCTGGCCGCCTGGCGGCGGTGTTCCCCCGCGCGCTCTACCGCGACGGCGTCCCCTGGAACGACACGCTGCGCCCGCTGCAACACGTCGCTGCCTGTTTCACCCGCGCCCGCGAGTTCGACCTCATCCACAACCATGCCAACTACTTCGGCCTGCTGTTCGCGAACCTGGTGCCAACCCCGGTGGTCACCACCTACCATGGCGACTTTGTGACCGCGGAAAAGATCCCGGAAAAACGGCACCTGCTGGAGGCGTTCCGTCGCGCTCCGTTCGTTGCCATCAGCTGGCGCCAACGCGCCCTGGCAAAAACCCGCCTCAATTTCGTCGGTACCGTTCACAACGGCATCGCCATTGAACAGTTCCCTTTTTCGCCGCGGCCCGGCAACTACCTGTGCTGGCTAGGACGCATCACCGAAAAAAAAGGGATCCTTGAAGCCATCACGGTCGCCCGTCGGCTGCGCCTGCCGCTGAAGATCGGCGCCAAGATCGACCCGGTCGACCGCGCGTTCTTCAAACACCGCGTGGAGCGCCGCATCGACGGCAAACATATCCAATACCTGGGAGAGCTGGACCACCGCGGAAAAACCCGGCTGCTGAAAAGGGCGCTCGCGCTCTTGAACCCCATCACCTGGGAGGAACCATTCGGCCTGGTCATGGCGGAGGCGATGGCCTGCGGCACGCCGGTTATCGCCTTCCCCCGCGGCGCGGCTCCCGAGATCGTTGCCGATGGAGTGACGGGCTACCTGCCCACCACGGTGGACCGCATGGTGGCCGCGGTCAAACGCATCCACCATATCCGGCGTAGCGCCTGCCGTGCCCGCGCAGCGCGATACTTCAGCCGGGAAGCGATGACTGACGGCTACGAGAAGATCTACGCGCGAGTACTGCGACGGGAAAAAGGCCGATAACTCAACACCCTGTTCCCCTCCGCCTAATTCCTATCTTTCACCGCGATATGCCCCAGCCGCTGAGAATACTATTTTTGCACCACTTCCCGTTGTGGGGCTGCGGCAGCGGCACGTTCGTGCGCAACCTCGCTATCCGATTGTCCGGCAAACAAGAGATCGCCATCGCCTGCCCGGAAACCCGCACGGTCGAGGGCGTCAAACTCTACCCCATCAAGCTGCCGTTCTTCGCCTCGTTCACCGGCCATCCGGAACACCCGAACAGCAAACTCTATGCGGAGCTATCGCCCGGGGAGATCACGCAGCTGTACCGGGCGTTCCTGCACTACGCGGTGGACGCGGTGGAGAATTTCCGGCCCCACATCATCCACGCCAACCACGCCGGCGTGCTGACGTGGGCGGCGCGCTACCTCTACGCCATCTACGGCATCCCGTACCTGGTCACCATCCACGGCACCGATCTGCACAACATCGACCTCGACCGCCGCTACTGGCACCTGTCGCGCGACGCCGTCAAAGCCGCGCGGCAGATCACGTGCGTGTCCGGCGATACGCGGGCATGGTTCTACCGCATCTTCGGGGGCGAGGACAAGCTTCGCGCCAAGATCCGCACCATCCCCGCGGGCATCAACTTGGCCGATTACGACCGGACCCTGAGCACCGACGACCTGGACGCCAAGTACAAACTGACCGGACGTCCGGTGGTCATGTTCGCCGGCAAGCTGACGCCCTACAAGGGAGTGCGCTACCTGGTCAAAGCAGCGCGCTGGATCAACGGCGAGGTGGTCATCATCGGCGATGGGCCGGAACTCCACACGCTCACGGACCTCGCGCGCGACCTGAAGGTCTCGAACGTGCGGTTCTTGGGTCACTTCGGAAAAAAGGATGACCTCTGGCTGCACAAATTCTATCAGCGGGCAGACGTGTTCGTGGCGCCGTCGGTCTGGGATGAGCCGCTGGGCATGGTCATCCTGGAAGCCATGGCCTACGGCACGCCGGTGGTGGTCACCCGCAAGGGCGGCATCCCGCTGGCGGTGAAAGACGGCGTCAACGGCCGCTTCATCAAGCCGCGCAACAGCCACGACATCGCCGACAAGGTCAATGCGCTCTTGGCCGACCCCGCGCGGCGGCGGCAACTGGGCGAACAGGCCCGGCAGGTGGTGGAGGAGAAATTCACCTGGGACAAGATCGCCGAGAAGTTCCTACAGATCTACCGGGCGCGGGCCGCGGGAGGCAACGGAAAGAACGGCAAAACCGATCGCACCTAGCCCGGACAACATTGGGGAGAAACGACGGCCGTCAAGGCCGTCTTTTTCGCGCCTTCGACCGGTAAATAATGGTATACTGAAGCCGTCCTATGTCCCGCACGCGACGGCCCCGCATCGCAATTATCGCTCCATTCTTCCTGCCCATTCCGCCGCGGCGGCAAGGCGGTACGGAATGGATCGTTGCCCATCAGGCCGACGGCTTGGTGGACCGCGGCTATCCCGTCACCCTCCTGGCGGTCGCGGGATCCACCACGCGCGCCCGGCTCATTCCCGTCATTACGCGCGGCGTGAGCGACTACCCACTGCGGCTGGACTCCATGGAGGCGTCACGGAAATTACGGCTGGAAATGACGGCGCTTGGATTGGCCGCCGAGCACCTGCGCCAGAACCGCTTCGACCTGGTCTTCAACCATGCCCGCGGCGGCGAGCTGCTCTACCCGCTGTTGCGGCAGATGGGGGTGCCCATGGTCACCGTGCTGCACCTGCCGGTGTTCAGTGAAAACGCAAAATTCCTGGCCGGACAACGAGCGCCGCTGGTCTCTATCAGCAACCATGAACGGCGGGCCTTTCCGCGACTCAATTATGTCGCGACCGTGTACAATGGTGTGAACACCAAAACGTTCTCCTTCAACGCCAAACCCCGCGATTACCTGCTGATGATGACCACCATCGGCGAACATAAAAATACGCTCGATGGGATCGTGGCGGCAAAACGCGCGCGCCGAAAGCTGATCATCGCCGGCAAGATCCGCGACCATGCCTACTTTGCCGCCAAGATCAAACCGCGCCTGGACGGCCGAACGGTGCGCTACCTCGGCGAGGTCGGGCTCAAGGAAAAGATCCGGCTCTACCGCAACGCCAGTGCACTCCTGTTCCCGGTGGTCTGGGAAGAACCATTCGGCTTGGTGATGATCGAATCACTCTCCTGCGGCACGCCGGTTGTAGGCTACCGGAGCGGCGCCGTGCCGGAGGTTATCCGTCACGGCATCACGGGTTTCATCACGCCGAAAACTCCGGCTGCGTTGGCCCAAGCCATCCGCCGCCTTCCCGAGATCGACCGCGCCGCGTGCCGGCACGACGCGGTACGACGTTTTTCGCTCGACCGCATGCTCGACGGCTACGAAAAGGTCATCCATCATCTCATTTGAATATGAAGAGATTGAAGATCGCGCAGATCGCGCCCCTCTGGATCCGAGTGCCGCCCGAAAAGTACGGCGGCACGGAGCTCATCGTCTACCACCTGTGCGAAGAATTGGTTGCCCGCGGCCACAAGGTGACGCTCTTTGCCTCGGGCAATTCGAAAACTTCGGCGAAATTGGTGCCGGGGTTCCGCACCAATTTATTGGCCGCCGGCATCCCATGGACCAGCCAGCTGGAAACGCTGCGCCATCTCGCGCAAGCCTACGCGCGCAGCGGCGAATTCGACCTGGTGCACTCGCACGTCGACCTGTATGAGACGTTCTTCGCGCGCTTCTCCCGCGCGCCAGTGGTGCACACCATCCACAACCCGCTGTATTCGTCGCGCAAAGACGACCTGCGGCTGCAGATCCTCACGAACAGCCGGTGGTCGCATTATGTGACCATCTCCAATTCGCAGTATCGGCTCGGCTCGGCTCACCTCAACCGCGCGGGCACCGTGTACAACGGCATCGATATTTCGAAGTTCCGATATATCAAAAAAGGCGGCGACCACTTCATCTGGATCGCGCGCGTTGACCCCTACAAAGGTATTGAGAACGCAATCACGGCCTGCGAACGGGCTCACGTCAAGTTGACCCTGGCTGGCCGGCTGGATGCGACGCGGCGGCAGTACTTTCGCCAGCGCATCCGCCCGCACCTCAGGCACGGTATCCGTTGGGAAGGCGAGATCGGCGGCAGCCAGAAGAACGCGTTCTTCGGCTCGGCTCAGGCGCTGCTCTACCCGATCGAGTGGCACGAACCGTTCGGCCTGGTCATGGTGGAAGCCATGGCCTGCGGCACGCCGGTCATCGCCTACGACCGCGGCTCGGTGCGGGAGCTGGTCAAAGACGGCGTGACCGGGTTTGTGGTGAACACCATCCCGGAAATGGTACGGGCCATCAAAAAGGTGGGCGCCATCGACCGCGCCGCCTGCCGCGCCTGGGTGGAGAAAAAATTCACGGTGCAAACGATGGTGGACGGCTATGAACGAGTATACGAACGGATCTTAAGTCAACGTACGAAAGGTAAAGGGCGGAATTCTTGAATGAGTATGGTACCCCCCGGCAACATCCTTATCCCGCGCATCGGCGAAAAGATCGCCGCCGTGCTGCGGCGGCACAAACTGCGCCCCGAGGTCAGTCCGAAAAAATTCTTGGCGCGCGTCAAAACCAGCAAGCACCGCTACTTCACTCCGGCCCGAACGCCCGAGGGAACGACGGTGGCATTCTATGCGCGGCTCCACGCCAACCCCGACGCGCAACGGAAATTCCTGACCGAAGTCAGCGTCCTGCGACGGCTCAACCGGATGCCGCAGCCGTTCGCCCGCTCGGCGCCGCGGCTGCTGTCGGCCGGACGGGAATCCTCATTCGAATGGTTCACCCGCGAGCACATCAACGGCAACCCGCTGGGCCACAGCCGCCACTTATCCGGACGGCTGGCTGCCTCCACGGTGGCGCAGCTGGCCTCCTCCATCGTTTCCATCGGCCAACTGCCGCCCAAGGAGCTGCGGGTCAAACTGCAGCGGTTCAATCCCGATAACTACCGCATCGACCGCCAGTGCTACGGGCTGGCCCAAGCGGCAGCGGTACCGGCGACCACCTGCCGCGGCGTCGGCCGCCTGGTTTCGAACAATCGCCAGCTACTGCATCGCTGCAACCGGGTGGTCGCGCACGGCGACCTGAATTTAGGCAACATCCTGGTGGACGGCGGGATCGTGCGCATCGTGGATTGGGAACTGGCTCAGCTCAACAACTTGGCCTACGACCTGGGGTATTTGTGGGTTCATCTCTGGGAAGCTCCCAAACGCTTCCGCCAGCTCCTGCTGCAATCATTTGTCCGGCAGTTGCCGTCGCCGCAGCGCGCCCTCTTCCGCCAGCTCCTGCCGGTGGTGGTCGCGTACCTGGCGATCGGCGGCATCCCCTACCGGAGGAGCGCGCATGAACGCCACGCCGAACAGGAACGGCGGCGGCGCTACCATGTTCGGTTGCTGCAGCAATGCCTGCACGGCTTTTCCGCCCTGCGGAACGCCTAACGCCAACGCCTATGTCGAAACGATTGCGCATCGCGATGTTCTGCACCAACGAGTGGCAAACGCCGCCGCCCCAGAACACGTTCTACGCGCCGTTGTGGATCGCCCAGGCCATCGCCGAAGGATTGCATCGCCGCGGCCACCGCATAACGTACTTCGGCGCCCGCGGCTCCACGCTGCGCGCCCCGCTGGCGCACCTGAACATGCCCGCCATCAAAACCAACCGTCAACTCAAACCGTTCCTCGCTCGGCAGAATGAAACGGTGGTGAACTTCTACGAACAGTTGATGATCGCCGAGATCTACCGGCGTGCCAACCGCGGCGATTTCGACCTCATCCACATCCACCCCTACCGGCGGGCCATCCAGTTCGCGCCCCTCACGCAAACGCCCACGGTCATTACCCTGCACGATCCGATCGAGGACTTCCGCCGCTACATGCTGCAGCAGACGGTGACGCAACGGAACACGCACCTCATCTCCATCAGCAACGCCCAGCGGAAACCCGCTCCGCGGCTCAACTTCGCGGCCACGGTCTACAACGGCGTACGCCTCGCCGACTACCCCTTCAACCCCGCGCCGGGCAACCACCTCGTCGCGGCTGGACGCTTCGTACCGGAAAAAGGCATCGACGTGGCCGTCCAGGTGGCGGCGCTCGCCAAAACTCCGCTGCGGCTGGCGGGCGGACAGGCCGAGGGGCACTACTGGGACGCTTACATCAAACCCTACGTGCGGCCGCGCGGCCGAACCCGCTACGTGGGGATGCTGAAGTCCCGGGAGATGGGCAAATTCTACGGCTCCGGTCGAGCACTTCTCTACCCGCTGCGCTGGGAGGAACCGTTCGGCCTGGTGATGGTGGAGGCTATGGCCTGCGGCACGCCGGTCATCGCGTTCCCGCACGGCTCGGTGCGGGAGCTGGTCAAAGACGGCGTGACCGGGTTTGTGGTGCACACCATCCCGGAAATGGTACGGGCCATCAAAAAGGTGGGCGCCATCGACCGCGCCGCCTGCCGCGCCTGGGTGGAGAAAAAATTCAGCACGGAAAAAATGGTCGATGGATACGAAAATGCCTTCTACGACATTCTCACGCAAGAACGACGGAGTGCAAAACGCAAAATGCAAAACGCAAAACAACAACGCAAAAAATAAAAGATTTCTTTTACGCTTTTCGCTTTGCATTTTTCGCTGACTTTCTATGCAGCTTGAAGACGGCCTGTGGATCGACGACGGATTTTACGTCGACTTCGACGAGCAGGGCCAGTTCCGCATCATCGGCCCCAATAACCACCTCTACTGTGGGCTGGTGGACATTCCGCGCCACCGTCTGCGGGTCCGCAGCGTGCGCTCGCCGCAGCCCGGGACCGTCGTGGTCAGCGGCAGTTTCGTCGGACCCGCCGTCAACCTCTACTACCCGGCGATGGACGACATCCGCACCATGCGGACGTTCGCCGGCAGCGACTCATTCCTGGCGGCGCGTCAGAAATCCTTCGACCGCCTGGTACCCCACCACATGCACCGCACGCGGCGGAACGGCCAGACCGTGCTGGAATTCTCCCGCCACTACCATGAACGGCTGTCCTACCGGTGCAGTTTTTCCTTTCCCTCGGCCGTCGCGGTCAAAAAGATCACCCGGCCGTTCGCGGGATTCCGCGTCAGCAGCGCTACGGCCCGCGCCGCCATCCCGTTCACCCTGACGGCGCAAACTAACGATCTGGCCGCCCACCACCCGTTGAAGCGCTACTTCCTCCAGGATGCCGGCGACCTGCCGTTCGAATTGTTCGGCAAGCGCCAGCACATTCTGCGCGCGTTCTGGGAACGCACGGCGGTGGAGATCGCTCACCTCATCGCCTGGGGAAAAACGTCCGGCGACCGCTTCGGCACGATCTTTCCCCGCGACTGGATGGAATCGGCCGACCTGGGCGTGCATGACCTGACGCCGGAAGCGCGCGCCCACATGTATACGGTCAGCCTCCGCCACGTCAACACCAAAGGCGAGGGATGGCACGAGGATGTCGTGGGCGAGTACCGCTACGAGTACCAGCTCTCGGGCCGCGACATCTACGACCGGCACATGATCGACATCGAACCCCACTACCTGATCGGATTGCAACAACTGCCGCAGGAGATCCTCCTTGACCCCCAGGTGCGTACGGCCTTGCAGCGGGTCGCCCGCTATGTCGTGGCCCAGGCGCGGTCAAAGGAATTCATCACCTTTAAAAAATTGCCCCCGCGCGACCGTAAAACCGGCAACCAGTACTATGTGAGCGGCAACTGGCGCGACAGCGAGTGGGCGTTCAAAAAGATCGGCCAAGACATCGCGCCCTTCGATGTCAACGCGGTCTTTTACCCCAAGGCGCTCGCCGTCCTGAAGGAATTCCAGCGGCCGCTGGGCGTGAAAACCGCTGACCTGGACGAGCTGATCTCCCGCTGGCACGCCAAGGAGCAGTATTTCCGTTTCACCAACAAAGACGGCACGAGCGCGTATGCGCTGGCCGTCTATGGCATCCACGGCCGCGGGGCGGCGGTACGCTGCAACCAGCTGAAAGTCAACCATCTGGACGAGGCCTACCGCTACACCTACGCCACCGCCACGCGTGACCAGGTCGTCAGCTTCTGTAAGCGCCTGACCGACCCGGCCTACTTCTTCACCAAGTACGGTCCGCTCCTGGTGGCGAACGTCAACGACCACGGCTACACCAACCGCGAGTACCATGGTCAGGTCATCTGGATGAAACAGGCCGCCTACGCCATCTTGGGCTTGAGCAAGCACCTCAAGATCGCCGTGGTGGAACGATGGCCCGCCGATGTGCAACGCTTGATCAAGGAGGCAATGCTGCAGGTCAGCATCGGGGTCATTTCCGCCTGCGTACAGCTCAACGCCATCCCCGAACTCCATTGGGTGGATGGAGGCCAGCCGAAATTCTTCCCCATCTCGTCCAGCAAAGTTCAGCTTTGGTCGGCGGTGGGCGTGCGGCGCATCATCCGCAAGTATCTGGAGCTGCAAACCGATCCGAATTACCGTACAATAAAGACGGCTGTGACCTGGCCCAAACTATGAACCGCCACCACTACACGTACGACCACCCGCGAGCGCGCCGCGGCAAGATCCGCGACGCCGAATTGCGCAAGGACTACATCCAGGACAAGTACGTCATCATCGCGCCGCGCCGCGGCAACCGGCCGCATGAACTTGAGCGCGTCGTCCGCGCGCGGTCGGCGGTCCGCAAAACCTGCGCGTTCTGCCCGGGATTAGTGGAGCAACAGCGGCAGATCATGACCGTGGAGGCCAAGCGCGGCTGGATGATCAAGGTCATCACCAATAAATTCCCCGCGGTCACTCTGGATAACCCCCGGGCCTACGGCATGCAGGAGGTCGTGGTAGAAACACCCGACCACCGGCCGGAACTGGAAGAGCTGCCGACGGACCACATCGCAACGCTGTTTGCCGTCTACGCCGAGCGCACCAAGCAAATCTCCGAGAACCCGCGCATCGAGTACATCATTATTTTCAAGAACCAAGGGGGGACGGCCGGCGCGTCCATCCTGCACGCCCACTCGCAGATCTTTGCCACCGACTTTTTGCCGCCGCATCTGCTGGATAAGTCGCAGGTGGTCCAAGCCTACAAGCTCAAGACCGGCCGCTGCGTCTACTGCGACGTCATCCGCCGCGAACGGAAGTCCCCGCGCATGGTCTACGATGACGGCATCGCCGTGGCGTTCACGCCCTATGCGTCGCTCTACAACTACGAACTGTGGGTCATGCCAGCGCGGCACATCGACAACATCACCCAGATGAACGCCGAGGAGCGGCGGTCCTTCGCCCACGTCTTCAAACGCGCGCTCAGAAAGATCACGCAGCTGGGGCTGCCATACAACTACTACTTCCACCAGGTGGTCCACGATGAGGACCAGCACCTCTACTTCAAGATCACCCCGCGCGGCTCGGTGTGGGCCGGCGTTGAAATTGGTTCGGGGGTCATCATCAACCCGGTCCCGCCCGAGGAGGCGGCCGCGTACTATCGAAAATAGTTCCGGCGGACCACGACGCGTCCGGCTCATGCCGGACGCGTTTTTTATTGTATAATAGGAGCACTCCACCGCACCCCCTTGTCTGCGGTGGTACCCCCGGGGTACTATCCGGCAATCATCATATGCCCAACTCTCACATCGGCGTTGACGTCGGCGGCACCAAGATTGCGGCCGGCATCGTGCGCGGCAGCCACGCGGTTCGCGTCACGACCATCCCCACGCCAAAAACCGGCCGGCGGGAGGTAGTCGCCGCGATCGTCCAGCTGGTCAAAACCCTGGATGGCCCGCGCTCAACCCGCGTGGGTATCGGCATTGCCGGCGCGGTGAACGCGGCAAAAGGGATCGTGTACTCCAGTCCGAACCTGCCGCCGGATTTCAAGAACGTACCGCTGGCACGATTGGTAGCGCGCGCCGTGCGACGTCCGACCAGGATCGAGAATGACGCCAAATGTTTCGCATTGGCGGAAGCGACGCTGGGTGCCGGGCGCGGCAAGCGCATTGTTGCCGGCTTCACGCTGGGATCCGGCATCGGCTTTGGCATCGTCATGGACGGGAAAATTTTGCACGGCCGCGGCGGTATTGCCGGAGAATTGGGCCACACCACCGTCGTGGAAGATGGCCTGCCCTGCAGCTGCGGGCAGCGCGGCCACCTGGAAAGCTACGCCTCGGGACGGAGCATGACGCGCCTCTACCGGCGGCTGACCGGCAAAACGGTCAACTCATTCGAGCTGGAACGGCGCGCCAAAGACCACGAGGCGGCGGCGCGACGAGTGGTCGCGTACGGCGCCGAGATCCTGGCCATCGGCCTGGCCAACGCCATGACCACCTTCAACCCTGATATCATCGTGCTCGGAGGCGGCCTGAGCCGGGTACCGATCTACTGGCGCCCCGCCGCACGGCGCGCGTCACAACTGGTTCCCTACCGCCAGTTCCTCCCCACCCCGATCGTCAAGGCAAAGTTTGGCTCCCAAGCCGGCTTGATCGGCGCAGCGCTGGTGGCCAACACCTAGCACCAATCCATCATGCCTATCCCCGGGCTCACACCCGTTCCCAATCGCCCCTCGTCATGGCGCTACGGACCCGCCACCCGACGACGGCCGCCGCTGCGACGACGTTGGTTGCGACTCTTGCTGGCAGCGATCGCCCTCCTGACCGTCGGCGGCGCTATTTTTGTTATTGGCCTGGCCGCGTGGCTGGCCAAAGACCTGCCGGACCCCAACCGCTTGAGCCAACGGGCAGTCGCCCTGACCACAAAACTCTTCGACCGCACCGGAAAAACCGTGCTCTATGAGATCCATGGCCCGGAACGCCGGACGCTGGTCCCGCTCGCCGACATCCCAAAATACTTGGTCCAGGCGACGCTGACCGCCGAGGATCGGGATTTCTATCATCATAAAGGCTTCAGTATCACCGGCATCATTCGTTCCGTGCTCCGCAACGTCCGCACGGGCAGCCGCGTCGGCGGTTCCACGCTCACCCAACAGTTCGTCAAGAACGCCATTCTCACGACGGAGAAAACCTACACCCGCAAGATCAAGGAGGTGCTGCTCGCCTATCAGATGGAACGGCACTTTACCAAGGATCAGATCCTGCAGCTCTACTTCAACGAGATACCCTACGGCAAGAACGCCTACGGCGCGCAGGCGGCCGCCGAAACCTACTTCGGCAAGGGCGTCAAAGACCTGACCGTGGCGGAAGCGGCGGTGATCGCGGCCATGACCCAGCGGCCCAGCTACTTTTCCCCGTACGGCAGCCACCGCGATGAGCTGGTCGTACGGCAACGCTGGATCTTGGATTCCATGGTCGAAGAGGGCTACCTGACCGCAGCACAAGCGACCGCGGCCAAAGAAGAGAAACTAACGTTCCGGCAGCTGACGGATAACATCTTAGCGCCGCACTTCTCGCTCTACATCAAGGAGCTGCTCTCGTCCCGTTACGGCGAGAGCGCCGTGGAAACCGACGGCCTGCAGGTCATCACCACCCTGGATCTGGAAAAACAGAAGCTGGCGGAAGCCGCGATCGCCGAAGGAGCGGAGAAGAATGAAAAATTCGACGCCGGCAATGCCGCGCTGCTGGCGGTTGACCCGGCGACCGGCCAGATCGTCGCCATGGTAGGGTCGCGAGACTTCTTCGACGAGGATATCGACGGCCAGGTCAACGTCGTGACGCGGCCGCGGCAGCCGGGGTCCTCGTTCAAACCGGTCGTCTACGCGGCCGCATTCCGCAAAGGGTTCACGCCGGAAACGGTGCTCTACGACGTGGTCACGCCGTTCATCAACTACGACGGGAACGTGTACGAACCGAAAAACTACACGCTCAAGGAGTACGGCGCGGTCGCCATGCGCCAGGCGCTGGCGGGATCGCTCAACATCCCCGCGGTGCAAACCATCTACCTCACCGGCATCGGCAACGTCCTGCAGCTGGCCGAGGAACTGGGCTACACGACGCTGAAACCGCGCTCGCGGTTCGGCCTCAGCCTGGTGCTGGGCGGCGGTGAGGTGACGCTCCTGGAGCATGTTGGGGCCTTCGCCGCGTTCGCGCGCGACGGGGAACGCCGCCCGATCACCCCGATCCTCAAGGTCACCAACCGCAATGGCGAAGTACTGGAAGAGTACCGCGACCAACCCGTCAAAGTGCTCGAAACCCAAGTGGCGCGCCAGCTTAACTCCATCCTCTCGGACAATGCCGCGCGGACGTTCATCTTCGGGGCCCAGAATTCTCTGATCCTGCCGGACCGGCCAGTCGCCGCCAAAACTGGTACAACCAACGACTACAAAGATGCCTGGACCATCGGGTTCACCCCGCAGTTGGTCACCGGCGTGTGGGTCGGCAATAGTCGCGGCGAGGAAATGAAACGGGGGGCGGACGGATCAGTGGTCGCCGCCCCCATCTGGCAGCGCTTTATGCGCGAAGCGTTGAGCGGCCTCCCGGTGGAAGAATTCCGTCCGCCGGAACCGGTCACCACCGGAAAACCGGTCCTGGATGGCACCATCAAGGACGGTCTCAAGATCGTTGTCGACCGCGCCTCCGGGAAACTCGCGACCGAACGGACACCGCTGAATTTCCGCGAGGAGCGCGCATTCCTGGTACCCCATAGCATTCTCCACTACCTCAACCCGGACGACCCGCGCGGACCCGAGCCCGCTGAGGGCCAACGCGACCCGCAGTACGGCGTGTGGGAGGCGGCAGTGCAGCGCTGGGCCAGCGAGCAGGAACTGACCATCAGCGAACCGCCGACCGAGGAGGACGACCTGCATGTGCCGGCCAACACTCCCACGATCCGCTTGGTCAGCCCGTCAGGCGGCGAGCGTTGGACCAGCCGACAGCTGCATCTCCAGTCGTGGGCGGCCGCCCCGCGCGGCGTGCGCCGCGTGGAATATCGGCTCGGCGGCGTGCTGATGGGGACCGCCTGGCAGGAACCGTTCGCCCTGGACTTTTTCCTCGATAACGCCAATGTGGCCAACGGCTACGCGACGCTCACGGCCACGGCCTACGACGACGTGGACAACGCGGCGAGCGCCTCGGCCAATGTGCTCCTCGACCTGCCGCTCCTGGAACGCGGCATCATCTGGTCGGCCCCGCGCGACGGCGTCATCCTGGAGACTAAGCAGTTCCCGGTCACGCTGCAGCTGAACCTCATCCGCCCGGAGCAGGTCAAACAAGTGGATGTGGCCGCCCGCGGGCCGGACGGGACCACCTACTTCATCAATTCCATCCGCCAGATCCGCTCGACCGTCGGCACACCCTGGATCCGCCCGCCGGAAACCGGCATCTTCCGCCTCACCGCAACGGTCACCAATCAGGACGGCTACCAGTACACGAGCGATGAACTGACCGTAGAAGTAAAATAAAAAAACCCGAGGGCGAGACTTGAACGGCGCCGCCAAATGGCGGCGCTTTGCTTACCGAGGCGGTACAGGCGCGCCATCAACGCGGTCGTGGCGCCGCGCTGTCCACGCACCGGCGATCAGATAAGCGGCAACGCCCGTCAACCCGAGCTGCAGGGTGGGCGACCAACCCGTGTTCAGTAGCGGCACGACGGGCATGAACGGGCCGTACGCCCAACGGGCGGTTGCCAGCGCCCGCCACTCAATGGCGAGCGCCGCGGTCACGCCGCCGAGAAACAGCAGCGGCAGGCGCAGTTCGCGCCGCGGGAAACGCCTCACCAGCCACCCCAGGACAGTAATGACGGTCGCGTCAACGGCGGCGGCATACAGCAGCACCGGCCACGTTATGGGCCCGCCGCGGAAGTGCAGATACAACGGGGCGTGCAAAACCTCCCACACGAGATTGACCGCGTAACTTGCTCCCCAGAGACGCGCCCAGAGCATAAGCTTACTGCGGGCGATCTTTTTCCAGCACCACCAGCCGCCGCAAAGCGCACCACCGGCCCACCACGCTCGCGCACGCGTCATCAGCCGCTGACAATGCGGGCACCAAGACCGACGGCACCAACGCGGGATAGGAAAACCCGCCGGTCAGCGGGTAGAGCAAACACGCGAGGTACTGGCCGTGGACCAGGTGGAGCTGCGGCAGCTGCGCCAATACCGCCGCGCGGTACTTGGTGAACAGCAGCGTGGGCAGCGCTTGGTTGGCGTACTCGCCGGGCAGGACAGGGAGGGCCGCCTCTTCGGCCGGCGTGAGCGGGGGCGTGGCTCCCATCTCCACGGGTTCCGCGTGGGTCAAACGATACACAAGAAATGACCAAGGGGTGATCCATGGTTCCAGCAGCACCAAACGGCCGCCGGGGGAAAGCACCCGTTGGGCTTCGCGTAGAAAACGCAACGGCCGCCGCAGGTGGTGCAGCATATCGATGCCCACAATGTTGTCAAATGCGCCGTCGTCGAACGGCAACGCTTCCGCATCGGCCACCACATCCACCCAAGGGTTGGGGTGCACGTCGGTGGCGACCACGTCCGGCTTGAACGCCTTGAAATTGCCGATCCCGCAACCAACCTCCAGCGTCCGGCCGGCAATGAGTTGCCGGGAGATCCGACGGTACCAGCCGGCGTACACCGCCCGGAGCGCCGGTTTACGCCGCCAGATCGCGATGTTCTCGGCCAGATGGGCAGCCGCGTAAGTGGGATCCTCGCGGGGCGGGGCTACCGTTACAGCAAACTCTCGCGCCTGCCGTTCGTCCTGCGCCAACTGCTCCCGCAACGCCGCCGAGCTGGGGAATGAACGCGTAGCCCGCAGCCGCCGCTCCACTCGTACGCTCAGCTCTTTCCCCTGCAACGCACCGTCATATCCCAAGAGATGCACCTCGAAGACCGGCACGGTCTCGCCGAACGTCGCCGCCGGCCCCCAATGCGCGAGCATTAACCGCCAAGGCTGGCTGGACACGCGCGCCCAGCCGCAATAGACGCCCCACGGCATGTCGGCGAGAGCCTCGGGTTGCCCGAGATTTGCCGTCGGCATCCCAAGACCCTTCCCCCGGCCGCGCCCGGGAACGACGCGCCCATGAAGTTGAAGTGGCAGCTGCATATACTGCACCATTGTAGGGGCCAGTCCTGGTGGTGGCAAGCAAAACCCCCGCTGCGGCGGGGGCGTGGGAGGAGAACGTCGCGCCCTACTGTTTGATCGGCATCACCAAATAGAGGTAATCGGTCCGTCCGCGGGGTTTGAGCACGCACGGGCTGGCGTTGTCGATCAGGTGCAGCTCCACCTCCTCGGTTTCGATATTCTGCAGGCCGTCGAGCAGGAACCGGTAGTTCAGGACCGTGCGGTTCTCTTGGCCGGTCACCTCGGCGGCAATGCGGGAAGTGTTCTCCCCCAGTTGGGCGTTGGCGGCCGACAAGCTGAGCGAGCGCTGGGTAGGCATAACGGCCAGCGCCACGTCATAAATGCCACTCCGTGAAAAGAGGCTGGTGGTTTTTGTGGCCTTTGTCAGATCCACGGTCGCGGCGCGCGCCGTAGTGGCGTACTGCTTGGGAATGATCTGCTCATAGTCAGGGTACTGGCCCTCGATCACCCGCGAGACGATCTCCACCGTCCCAAGCGTGAAGAGCACCTGGTTTTCCGCCACGAACAGCTCAACCCGATCGACGGTCGCCAATGCGGCGGGATCTTTGAAACTCGTGAGAATGCGGAGGAGCTCCTGAAGCGCACGAGCGGGAACGATGACCTTCTGCGGCTTGGTCGGCGCGGTCAGCAGCCGCACCTTTCTCTCCGCCAGGCGATAGCTGTCGGTCGCCGTCAACGTCAATTGGTTGCCGCTGGTGGTCAGGAGCACGCCATTGATCTCCGGCCGAGTCTCGCTCATGGAAACGGCGAATATCACCTGGGCAATGGCGGCACGGAGGTCGATAACCGAGCAAGACAGGGTGTTGGTGCGCTCCACGGTGGGAATGAGGGGAAAATCGGCCGCTGCGATTCCCTTCATCTTCATCTCTGAGCTCCCACCCTTCACAACCATTGACCCCCCGTTCTCGCCACTCGCATTCTCCAGCGCGATTTCCACGCTATCTTTCGGCAAGAGACTGACGTAATCGGCGAAAAGCTTGGATTGCACCGTGAACGACCCCGGGCGCTCGATCTTCCCTCGCACCTGGCAACTGACGCCGATCTCTAAATTGGTCGCGGATAGCTTAATGCCGTTCTCTCCCGCTTCGATCAGCACGTTATTCAACACCGGTAGGTTCGTATTCTTGGCCGCGACGTGGGCGACGGTCATTAAACCCTGGCTTAAATTTTCTTGAGTAACAACGAATTTCATACGAGGGATAACAGGGGTTTGATAACGGTGATAATTATATTGATACTAGGTAGTAATAGTAGTAGGCGGCAGGGATAAGTGGACAAGTGGGAGATTCGACTGTGTGAGTTCGTTTACGGCGAGTTACGATGGGATAAGTCCGGGATACACGGCGTGGGTTGGCCGTGGATGGATTGGGTATGAATGTCGCGGCGGCGGCTGACGCCGCGTCGGCAGTGCATAGGTCAGTGGACAGTTCCCAGGTTATCCAACTGAGAGGCGGGGCTTTTACCCCACCTCTTCCCCACGCTGTCCCCGCATCTTCCCCAGTTTCCGGGCCCATGCCGTTGGCACGGCAACGGCTCGTTAACTGGTGATGTTGGTCATGTTGAAGAGCCGCTGGCGGATGACACCGACGTCTTGCTGGAGTTTCTCGTCCACCTGCAGTTCCCGGCTGATCTTGAGATACGCGTGCATGGCGGTGGTGTGGTCGCGATTGCCGATTTCGGAGCCGATCGCGGGGTAGGAGCACTTGGTCTCCTCCCGCATCAGATACATGATGATCTGCCGCGGCAGCGCCAGGTTCTTTTTCCGGCAGCTGCCCATGATATCCTCGGTTTTTAGGTCAAAATATTCGATCACGGCGGAAATGATCTGCCGCGGCGTGAGGGATTTTCGGGGGCCGTCGCCGCTGAGCGTTCCCAGCATCTTTTTCACCCCTTCCAAGGTGATGGGGCTGCGGTCCAGCTGGTGGAACGCGACGATCCGGTTCAGCGCTCCTTCCAACTCGCGGACGTTGTTGGCGACCGACGTCGCTACATAGTGCAGAATTTCCCGCTCCATGGCGAAGGCGCGTTCCCGGCACTTGGTCTCAAGGATCGCCAGCCGTGTTTCCAGGTCCGGGGTGCCGACGTCGGCGATCATCCCCCATTCAAAGCGCGATACCAGCCGGTGTTCGAGCGCCGGGATGGCCTTTGGCGGTCGGTCCGAGCTGATGACGATCTGTTTATTATTCTGGTGCAGCGCGTTGAAGGTATGGAAGAACTCTTCTTGCGTGCCTTCTTTCCCGGCGAGGAACTGGATATCGTCGACCAGGAGGACGTCGACCGAGCGGTAAACGTTCTTGAAGCGCGACGTGACGTTGGAGGAAATAGAGCGGATGAAATCGTTGATGAATTTTTCAGAGCTGACGTACAATACTTTGGCGCCCCCCTGCCGGCGCGCCAGATGGTTGCCGACGGCCTGCAGCAGGTGCGTTTTGCCCAAACCGACGCCGCCGTAGATGAACAATGGGTTATACACGCGACCGGGTTTGTTGCAGACGGCCAAACAGGCGGCATGTGCCAGCTCATTGGCCTTGCCGATGACGAAATTTTCAAAGGTGTAGCGCTGGTTGAGCCCGAGTTCGTTCGGGGTTGCCTCGCCCCCGTCGTCGGCCGCAGTCGGTGTTGCAACCGTTACCGCCGCCGTGATCTCAACGACCGGTGCGGCGGCGCGGGGTCCGGTTTCAACCTTGTAAATAACCTCGCGCACGCGGTTTTCCGAGACTTTTTGCAGGGCGCGCAAAATGAACGCGTGATATTTCTTTTCAAACCACGCTTTGGTGAACGTATTGGGAACGCCGACAATGACCCGCTCGCCTTCGGCGGAGGCGATGAAGGTGTTTTTGAACCAGGTCATGAAATTGGCCCGGCTCAAGGTCAACTCCAATTCCCCCAGCGTGGCCTGCCAGAGTTGCTGATGATCGATCATACTCAAATGTGGGACGCGGCGGCTGCCACCAAGGAATGGCGGCAGGCCGGTGAGATGATGGCTGGGGTATCAGCGACGAGTGCCGGCTGACGACAGCCCGTCGCGATAAAATTTTTTTTTCAGCTCCTGTTTTTTCAACTTGGACACCCGGAACAGTGATTTCTTTTTTGAGCTCCCCCATAGTATACCACGAGGGTTGGCGTGTCAAAGCTGACATGCCAACTGTGCATTTGTGTACAAGCTGTGGAGTGCATGTGCATATTGTAAATCCGCCCGACATTTGAAGCCGCGATGATTGACGGTTTGCCATTCCCCTGCTAGGATAGGTGTACCTTGAGCGCTCGGCGGACCTCCGCCCCGCGCGCAAACGAATTCAATCCTCCTTTTTGCTTATGCCGAAACGGACGTACCAACCGAAACGCCGCCGCCGCCAGCGCGTGCACGGATTCCGCCGCCGCATGCGGAGCAGCAATGGCCGCAACGTGCTCAAGCGCCGACGGACCCGGGGGCGCCATCGCTTGACGGTATAGTTCTGACGGGGCATTCGCCCCGCTGGTGCCGTCGCTATGTTGTCCCAACACTACCGCCTGACGAAGCGTGGAGAGTTGATGGCCGTGCTCCGGCACGGCGCTATGGTGCGGGGCGGCGGTTTGACGGTACGCGTCCTGCCGACCGGCCGCCAGGGCAGCCGTTTTGCTTTCGTTGTTTCCAATAAAGTCTCCAAGCACGCCGTGCAGCGCAACCGTTTGCGTCGGCAGTTGCGAGAGCTGGTGCGTGCCATGCTGCCGGAGGTGGCGGGCGGTTACGATGTGGTGGTCACGGTGCAGCCGGGACGTCCGGTGCGTACTACCGTTGCGCTCAAGGATTCACTGGCCATTGCCCTGCGCCGCGTTCGTCTCCTTTCCCTATGAACCGATTTTCCCGGCGTTTGGCCTCAGCCATGGCTGCGGGTATCCGGCTCTACCAGCGGACGTTTTCCATGGACCACGGATTACTGAGCCGCATCATTCCCGGCGGACGCTGTCGGTACTGGCCGAGCTGTTCGGAGTACGGACGCCAGGCGTTCCGGCGTTACGGCCTGCGTCGCGGGCTGTTGCTCACATTGTGGCGCATCGGGCGATGTAATCCCTTCAGCGCCGGCGGCGTTGATCCACTTCCCTAGTTTGTAGGAGTTAGCTTGTGGCTGGTAGGCAATCGTTGCCGGCCCGCCCTACAAGCTACCAGCTAAAAGCTACAAGCCTTACCTCCACGCATCATGGGCCAACTCTTCCACACCGTGCTCTACCAGCCGATCTTCAATTTGCTGGTTATTTTGTATAACCTCGTCCCCGGCCACGACCTGGGCGTTAGCATCCTCCTGTTGACCGTCCTGCTGAAAGTGCTGCTCTACCCGATCGCGGCGCGGTCCATCCGCATCCAGCACCAGATGCAGCGGCTGCAGCCCCAGATCTCTGCCCTGCAGCAGAAATTCAAAGGGCAGAAGGAGCAGCTGTCGCGCGAGCTGATGGAGTTGTATAAGAAAGAAAAGGTGAACCCGTTCTCGTCGTGCCTACCATTGCTCATCCAGCTCCCGTTCCTCATCGCCGTGTACCGCGTGTTCATCGACGGTCTGAAACCCGGCCCCGTGGAAGGATTGTATTCGTTCGTTACTAACCCTGGCCCGTTGAATCCCGTGGCGTTCGGCTTTTTGGATCTGGCCGACGCCCGGAACTGGGTGCTGGCGATCCTCGCCGGCGGCGCGCAATACTGGCAAGCCAAGATGCTGCAGACGAAAAAACCGCCGGTGCACGGGGCGGGCACCAAGGATGAAGATATGGCCGCCGCCATGAGCAAGCAGATGGTGTATATGATGCCGGTGATGACCGTGTTCATTAGCGCCAGCCTGCCGGCTGGCCTTGCGCTGTACTGGCTCGCGACGACCTTGTTGAGCGTCGCCCAGCAGCACCTGATGTTGCGTCCCAAGTCTGCCTTGCCGCCCGCGACCCCGGCTTCTCAGGTTTAGTATTGGCCATAAAGAAAACACCCGCGGCCGCGGGTGTTTTCTTTATGGTTCTAAAACACCCTGGTTTTCCCGACGATGACCCGCAGTTTACCGGGCAGCACGTCGACGGTGACCGGCGTTTTTAGCACGCGCTCGCCATCCGTCAGCACCGTCGTGGATTTCCCGCCGCTGATCTTTATTTGCCGACAGGGCAGGATACTGGGCGTTGATTGCCGGCGCCGGCGGAACAGCCCGCCGCCGTTCTCGGGCGGTTCGATCACCACTTCGAGCAGCCCGTCGGCGGGGTCGAAGCGGCGGCCGACCGCATCTGCGCTCCAACCTTCCGGCGGCAAATTGCGGATGAGGACGGTAAAGCTGCCGGCGTTGGGCTTGACGTGATACCGGCTATCCAGTTCGAAGGATGCCTGGTTGGATGGCACCCGTAGTCCGGACAGGAAATAGGTGGTGTTTGCGCGGCCGATGTCCAAACGGCTGAGCCGCCGGGCGGCGATGACGTCGCAGGCCGCCTCGCCGTTCGGGATGCCCAGCGCGGCGGCGATGACGCTGGTGCCGCCCAACGGGATAAAACCGGCCGTGACGTTGTCGTACGGGATGATCTCGTTGACGACGCTCAAGAACGTGGCATCGTCGCCGACGGCCACCACGGTCCGTACGCCGCTCGCAACCTCATCGTGGATGAGCTCGCGGAGGTTTTTCAGCGGCGAGAGCCGGCTGATTTTGCCGCCGATCCCGAGGTCGGTCAAACGGGTTTCCACCCGCACCAGCGCGTGCTGGAATGGTTTGCCCGACAACTGGGCATCGTAAAGATATAGGTACATACCGCCACCCCGGCGGAGCGTTAAGGCCTACGCGGCCAGCTTGGCTTTTGGGAGGGGCGGACGGTTCGGGTCGGGGACGTGTTCGCGGGGCTTGGGTTCAGTGCGCGCGCGGTGTTCGCCGACCTCGACTTTGCCGTTGATCTGCGCTCCGGCAGCCACCGCCAGGACCTTGGTGCGGATGTCGCCGAAGATCTTACCGGTGCTGGTGATCTCCAGGGTTTCGCGCACCGTTACGTTACCAACGATCTCGCCGGCGACGAGCGCCGCTCCGGCGCTGACGTTGGCCGTGATCTTGGCTTGCTCGCCGATGCGCAGCGACTGCTCGGTGCGCAGCTGTCCGCTGACCGCACCCTCTACCACGACGTCACCGGCGGCCGCAAAATCACCCTCAACTTTGACCGTTGGGCCGATGATGGTTTCGATCTCGTGTCCGGCATCGTCGCGTTTGAACATAAAAATGGTGAAAATTATGAACGCACGATGAATGTACCATGCCCTCCCGAGGGCCAGCAAGGGGAATGCCATTGACAGCAAAAACGTTTTCGCGTATGCTGTCGACTATTCTTACCGCCTCTGCCCGGTAGGACAACGGGCTGGCGAGGTAGAGGTATAAACCCGACTGAGAATTATAGCGTCGTACCGCGAAGATTACACATTTGACCGTTGTCCTACCGGGTATGCCGATCAAACATTCCGCCGTCCGTGATTTGCGGGTCAGCCGCAAGCGTGCCAGCGCCAACCTAAAGGTTCGCGAGAACCTGCGCTTTTTGCTGCGCCGGTGCCGTCAGCAGTTCGTCGCCAAGGATGCCGCCAAGGCAACGGCCGCCGTGGCCGCCGCGGTGTCGGCCTTTGACCGCGCTGCCCGTGCCGGTATCGTCAAGGCTGGCCACGCCGCGCGGCACAAATCGCGTCTGATGTTGCGGCTCAACCGGCTCGGACGCTAGCGGCCGTTTCACCCGCGACCTGCCTCACCCCCGTTTCCCGGGGGTGTTTTAGTATTCCTGGTTCATCGCGCCGCCGTCGTGAGCCAGAGCGTTAGGAGCGCCGAGCCGTTCGCCCGGCTGCTTTTGGATGCGCGGTCCAGCGTGAGCAGCGCTCGGTAGCGGGTTTCCAGTTCCGCCAGCGTGAAGTTGGTGACCTGGCCGAGCGTTTTTTTGGCGACGAACGGATGCAGCCGCAGGGCGTCGGCCATCGCCCAGGAAGTCCCCTGGTTGGGGTGGTCGGAAATCCACGCCTTGGCCAGCAGCAGGTTGCGGCAGTGCCAGGTGATCTTGGCGACCAGTTCCGGGGTGCTGACGCCGGCACGCTGCTGCTCCTGTAGCAGCCGCAGCGCTTCCGTCGTGCGCCGTTGGCCGATGGCATCCGTCAGCGCAAAGACGTTTTCCTCCACGTCGCTCGATGCCAGCTCCTGCACATCGGGAATTGTTGCCGCGCGGCCGTGGCAGTAGGCGGAAAGTTTGGCCAATTCCCCATCCGCCCGCCACAGGTCGTTGTTGGCGCAGTCCATGAGCCGCTCCATCGCCCCCGGCGCGAATTGCGCGCCATGATGCTTGGCGCGCGTTCGGTACCAGGCGGCAAGCGGCATCCCTTGGAGGGGTTCGAACTGTTCCGCGTACGGGCTTTCTCGCAGGAATGACAGCAATGCCCCTCCTTTGCGCGTGGCGGGCAGCTCCCCTTCCCAGAAGACGGCGACGGCCGTCGCTGCCGCCGGGCGCTGCACCAGTTCCAGCACCTGTTTTTCTACCGCTGCCGTGGGTTTGCCGCCGAAAAATTCTTCGACCATGACCAGGCGTTTGGGGGCGAGGAACGGAGCGGCCAACAGCGCCTGTTCCAAATCCTCGACCTTCAGCCGCTTGCCGTCCAAGGCCGCGGTGTTATAGCCGGTCTTGTCGACTTCGCGCCGGAAACGTTCCTTGATCTGGCGGAGTTTGCCGCGGCTGCGGAAGGTGTCCGCGCCGTGGAGAAAGATGACCATAGAACGGCGAAGCAAGAATCGAGAATCAGGAATCAAGGGTATGGTTGCATCGGTCGGACTCGTACTCCTTACTGTTTGCCTTTTATTTCGTCAACCGGCTTGAGGTCGCCCCAGTTTTTGCCGACTTCGACATGCACGAGGATCGGGACACGGAGCTGGTAGACGCCCTCCATGGTTTTCTTGACGAACCGCGCCAATGCAGCGGCGTCGCTTGCCGGTACTTCGAAGACCAGTTCGTCGTGCACTTGCAGTAGCATCCGGGCGGCCGGACAAACGGCCGGCAGCCGGTCGTGGACGGCGATCATCGCCAGCTTCATCAGATCGGCGGCCGTGCCCTGCACGGGGTGGTTGATGGCCGCGCGTTCGGCGCCTGAGCGGATCTGCGGTGCGGAGCTCGCAATTTCGGGCAGGTAGCGACGCCGGCCGAAGATGGTCTCCACGAATCCGTGCTCCAGCGCCAGCCGCTTGGTGTCCTCCAGGTAAGCGGCGATCTTCGGATGCAGCCGGAAGTAGGTATCAATGAAGGTTTTGGCTTTGTCGCGGGTGATGCCCTGGCGCTGGGACAGCCCGACCACGCCCATGCCGTAGATGATGCCGAAGTTCACTTCTTTCGCCGTTCGTCGCAATTCTTTGGTGACCTGCGCCACGGGCACATCGTGGATCTCGGCGGCGGTTCTCGTGTGCACATCCTCGCCGCGGGTGAACGCGGATATCATCGTCGGGTCTTGCGCCAGCGAGGCGATGATGCGCAACTCGATCTGATTGTAGTCGGCCGACAGCAGGACGTTGCCGCGCTCGGCGATGAACGCTTTCCGAATTTGGCTGCCTAACGGGGTGCGGATGGGGATGTTCTGGAGGTTGGGGTCGGAGGATGACAGCCGGCCGGTGGCGGCGATGGTCTGATTGAAACTGGTGTGGAGCCGTTGATCGCGGGGAGACACCAGCTGGGGCAGCGCTTCCAAATAGGTGGACTGCAGTTTCGACAGCTCACGATATTCCATGATGAGCGGGATGATCTGGTGCTGGTCGGCCAATTTTTCCAGTTCGCCCGCCGCCGTAGAGATGCCGGTTTTGGTGCGGCCCAGCCCGACGGTGGAGATTTTGAGCTTGCCGAACAGGACCTCTTTCATCTGCAAGGGGGAGGCGATGTTGAACGGTACGCCCGCCAGGTCGTGGATCTTGGATTCCAGTTTGGCCAGCTGTTTGCCGACAGTCGTCGACATTTTTTTCAGGAACGCCGTATCAAGTTTGATGCCGTGCCGCTCCATTCGCGCCAGCACCTGGATGAGCGGCAGTTCGATCTTTTCCAGCAAGCCGAGCTGGTTTTTATTCTCCAGTTCGCGGTGCAGGCGAGAAAACAGCCGCAGCGAGTAGTCGGCATCGGCGCAGGCGTAGGGCACCACCTGGTCCAGCGGCACCTCGGTCATCGAGCGCTGCTTGGCCCCGCTGCCGATGAGGTCGGTGATTTGCGTCATTTGGAAACCGAACTCCGAGAAGCTCAACCCATCAAGACCGTGCTGCCGGGAACCGGGGTTCAGCAGGTACGACGCGATCATGGAGTCAAAAGCGATGCCGGAGAGCGGCAGCCCCGCGGTTTCGAGGCTGTGGAGGTCGAATTTCAAATTATGCCCTGTTTTCGGAATGCCAGCGTCGGACAGCATCGGTTTGAGTTTGGCCAGCAGTTCGGGTTTGGGCAGGACGAACGCCGCCTCCCCTTCCGCCCAGGCCAGGCTGATGCCGACCAGGTCAGCCGTCAGGGGATCCAGGCTCGAGGTCTCCGTGTCCACGGCGATCAGGGGTGCGCGGCGGATGTGCGACAGCACATCATCCAGTTTGTTCGCATCATCCACCAGCCGGTAGCCGGGCAGCAGTTTCGTGGGCGCGTCGTTCTGGGCGTTGCCCAACGCGAGCGCCCCCTGGGCGTCGGCGACGTGCTTGCTGGCGGGTAGCCGGTTGATGAGCGACTTGAACTCCAGCTCGGAGAATAGCCGTATCACGGCTGCCGGGTCGTAGGCCCCGACCTCGCACTCGTTCAGATGGAATTTGACCGGGGCATCGGTCGTGATCTTGCACAGCCGTTTGGCCAGGAGGGCTTTTTCCCGATGCTCCTGCAGCAGCGCGCGCGTGCGGACGGGAATTGCGGGGTCCTCCACGTGTTGGTAGAGGTTTTCCAGGCTGCCGAATTGTTGCAGCAGCGCGGTGGCCGTTTTTTCCCCGATGCCGGGTACGCCCGGGATGTTGTCGGACGGGTCGCCTCGCAACGCCTTGTAGTCCACCAGCTGTTCGGGGTTGAGGCCGAATTTTTCCCGCACCGCGGCCGCATCGTAGGTAACGGTGTCGGCGATGCCCTGCCGCAGGGCGTACACGGACACGCCCGGCGCAACCAGTTGAAGTGCATCCTGGTCGCCGGTGACCACGATCCGCTCCAGGCCGCGGGCGGCGGGGTTCGCAACCAGGCTGCCGATCAAGTCGTCGGCTTCCAGGCCCGGCTGTTCAAACAGCGGCAGTCCGAAGGCGGCAACCACTTGCCGGATACGGTCGAACTGGTCGTAGAATTCCTGGGGTTTTTTGACCCGTTGCGCTTTGTACTCGGGGAATTCGTGGTGGCGGAAATTTTTGCCCGGCGCGTCCATGGTGACGGCCAGATACCGCGGTTTCAGGTCCTTGATGACCTTGAGGAGGATGCTGGCGAACCCGAAGACCGCGTTGACCAATTCACCCTTGCTGTTTCGCATGGTCTGGGGCAGCGCATGCCAGGCGCGATGAATAATTGCATTTCCATCGATGATCACCAGCTTGTCTTTTCGGTCGCTCATACTATTGCAGCGTTACCGCCTGCCCCGTACGAAGCTGAGGGCAGAAATTTGTCTCTCCTGGAGCGAGCCGCAGGCGGTTGACCGCGCCGGAAAGACTGTAGCCTTTCTGTAAACCCAAGCCCGCGAGCTTTCGTGCGGGGTCGATGATGACCAGCTTGTCCTTTTTTTCAGCCATAACGGTAGTATAGCACCCTGGGTGCGGCCGCAAACCCGGCGTTTCCCGTTGTTTTTAAGCCGACGATTTGCTATTTTGACAGCGTTACCGCGGGGGGTGGCAGTTGCTGCGCACGCCCCGCGTTCCCTATCTGGTATGCTCGGTAGGACAACGGATCTCACGGAGCAAGGCATACGATACACGGATTAATTATTTTTTGGTCCTAAACGCAATTACTCCATTCGGCCGTTGTACTACCGGGTATGCATTTAGAATCCCTGGAGATCACCGGTTTCAAGTCATTCGCCACTACCACCGCGCTGAAATTCCCGGCTGCGGCTGCTGGTACTCGTGGCGGCATTACCGCCATCGTCGGGCCCAACGGTTCGGGCAAGTCCAACATCACCGACGGCATCCGCTGGGCGCTGGGCGAGCAGTCGCTGAAAACCCTGCGCGGCAAGAAGGCCGAGGATGTCATCTTTTCCGGCTCGGACAAGAAGGCGCGGCTGGGGTTGGCCGAAGTATCGCTGGTGCTCAACAACGAGGACCGCGCGATGCCCGTGGATTTCCCCGAAGTCGTCATCACCCGGCGGCTGTACCGCAACGGCGAGGGAGAATATCTTTTGAACAAGCAGCCCATTCGGCTGACCGACGCGGTGCTGCTGATGGCCAAAGCCAATTTCGGCCAGAAGAGCTACTCCGTCATCGGCCAGGGCATGGTGGATGCCATCCTCAACGCCACTCCCCAAGAGCGCAAGGAATTCTTCGAGGAGGCCGCCGGCGTCAAGCAATACCAGCTCAAGCGCGAGCAGTCGGTGCGGAAACTGCAGCACACTTGGGAGAACATCAGGCAGGCGGAAGCGGTCATCGAAGAGATCGAGCCGCGGCTGCGTTCCCTGCAGCGGCAGGTGAAAAAGCTCGAACAGCGCGAGCAGCTCATCCAAGAATTGTCCGGCAAGCAGCGCGAGTACTATGGCCGCGCGTGGCGTGCCATGCAGGAGGAGGAGTGTGTGGTCAAACCGCGCGTGCAGGAGCTCACGGGACAGCTGCAGGAGCAGACCCGCCAGCTGCAAGCGGTCCAACAGCAGCTTGACCGGTTGGAGCAGGAGGACCGTCGGACCGAGGTATTCAACCGGCTGCAACAGCGCTACCAGAAAGCCGTGGAGGCCAAGTCCCAGCTGCGGGAAACCCAACTTTTGCTGCGCAACAAGATAGAATTGGCCAAGACCAAGGCCGCGCTTTCCGCCATTCCCGTGCCGCTGCCCGAGATCGTTACCCGCCTGGAGCGCGTGGCCGCGACCTACGATGATTTTTTACAGCAGCTGTCCGCCGCCCGGAAGCCCGAGGACCTCGCGCGGCTGCAGGAGCGCGCCAAGACCGTGAGCGGAACGTTGCGCGAGCTCTTGGCCGAGCTGCAGCACGGGAAGAAGCAACAGACGGCTGCCGTGGACCCGCAGATGGTCGCCGACCTGGAGCGCGCGAGCGGCAAACTGGAAGCGCTCGAAGCGGAGGTTGTTTCCGCGCAGCGGGAGATCACCGAGTTCAACACCACCGAGGAGGCCAAGCGCGGGAAATTTTTCGACCTCCAGCGCCAGTTCCAAGCCCGGCAGCAGGAATTGAATGCGACCGCCGCCCAGCTGTCCGAGTTGCGAGTGGCGATGGCCAAATTGGACACGCGGCGCGAAGCATTGGAAGAAGAGGTGAAGACCGAGCTGCAGTCCACCGCGTGGCTGCACGACTACCAGCCCGCCGGCGCGGGCGAGGACCCGCAGCTGAGCTCAAGCGTCCACCAGTTGAAGCGCCAGCTGGAGTTCATCGGCGGCATTGAGCCCCAGACCGTCAGTGAGTACCACCAGACCAAAGAGCGTTACGATTTTTTGAGCACCCAGGTTGCCGATCTGCGCACGGCGCTGGAGCAGCTGCGCACGGTCATTGAGGAGTTGGATGGAACCATTCACCGGCAGTTCCACGACTCGTTCCGCCAGATCAACCACGAATTCGGGCGCTACTTCAAGGTATTGTTCAACGGCGGAAAAGCGGAACTGGACGCCATCACCCAGGAGGTGGCGGAGGCCGAGGAGGAAAAGCAGGTGGAGGCTGCCGCCGAAGGCGTGGAGGTTGCCGATGAAGCCGACCAGGAGGAAGAGGAGATTAGGCGGCTCTTGCGCGGTCGCACCGGCAAAGTGGTTGTTGGCGTGGAGATCCGCGCCACGCCCCCGGGCAAGAAGCTGGTGTCGGTGACCATGCTGTCGGGCGGCGAGCGGGCGCTCACGTCCATCGCGCTCATTTCCGCCATCATTGCCAACAACCCCTCGCCCTTCGTGGTGCTCGATGAGGTGGATGCCGCTCTGGACGAGGCCAATTCCGAACGGTTTGGCGCCATCCTGGAGGAGCTGTCCGGCAAGACCCAGTTCATCGTCATCACCCACAACCGCGCCACCATGCACCGCGCGGCGGTTCTCTATGGCGTGACCATGGGCGACGACGGCGTGTCGCGTATCCTTTCGCTGCAGCTGGAGGAGGGGGAGAAATTGGTGAATCGGTAGCGGAATACTAAGTAGTAAGTTCTAAGAAACTTTTGGTTCTTGACTTTTCTTCCCCTTTCCGATAATCTGCATAGCACTTAGAACTTAGTACTTAGCACTGTCCGAAAATGCTCGCCATTCGTTTCGCCCGCGTCGGCAAGACCAAGCAGCCCACCTACCGTATCACGGTGTCCGAAAAGGGCCGTGATCTGTTCGGTCGCAGCCTGGAGATCCTGGGCCACTACAACCCCCGTTCCAAGGTGTGTGACGTCAACGCGGAGCGCATCAAGTATTGGCTGTCGGTCGGTGCCGCTGCTTCCCCCACCGTCCACAACCTTTTGGTGGACCAGCACGTCATTGAGGGTCCCAAGATCAAGGTGACGCGCGGCAAAAAGAAAGCCGCCGAAACACCGGCCGCCGCCGCGCCCGCTGCTCCCGCTCCTGCCAAGGCCAAACCGGCCGCCGCGTAGAATTCACCCCTCCGATATCCGCAACGAACCGCCGCCGCCGGTTCGTTTTGATGTCGGTGAATGTTTGATTTCCCTGCTGTTGACGGTGGTAGGGGGCTATGCTAGCGTAGGCTTACATTCACCAGAGCGGCAAATTCCGGAGAACTACTAAGGTTTTCGGATCGTCGAAACCGTGCTGGTAGCTAATGATTAACGCTCCGCACTTGCGCGGAGTTTCCTGAGCCAGTCCTATGGCTGAAGAACACAAGGACCAAGAGTTTGTCGAGTACATTGTCAGGGGGATCGTCAACCACCCCGAGGACGTCAAGGTCGAGCGGACCGTGGATGAGATGGGGGTGTTGCTAACCCTGCACGTTAACCCCGAGGATATGGGGTACGTCATCGGCCGCCAAGGGCAGACGGCGCGGTCCATCCGTACGCTGCTCAAGATCGTCGGCGCCAAGAGCAACGCTCGCGTCAACCTGAAGATCTACGAACCCGAGGGTTCGCGCCGCGCGCACAGCGAGGAAGGTCGCAGCCGCAGCACAGAGACGTCCGCCGAGCCGGACACGTCGGTGCTCGACGACCTCAAGATCTAGGTTAAGATCCCGTTTCCCGACTCCAGCTCCGATGTCCATCGGAGCTGGATTTTTTTTGCGTTGACATGCCGTTCACGCTTTGGTAGCGTTGTTGATTGTTGGCGCGCTGTTCGCCACACCTCGCCGCCGGGTTGGCGGTAGCTCTTTCCCCCTGGGGGTTCCCGATGAAGACCGTCTGTGTGCAGAAGCAAGTGACGTTCCGCTCGGCCCGTCGAGCCAGCGGGTGCACGTTTTGTCCGCAGCCCGCCAAGCTTGAGGCCATTTGCGGTTTGGCGACCGTCTACTGCTGCAAGCAGCCTTCATGCAAATCGCAGGCCGCTGAACGCGCGCGGCGTCATTCCAGGGGGTAACCGTATCCCCGCTCTTTAATCTATCTCCATCTCCGCAATCATCCGCGGCGGCCAGTCATTATCCGACGGCCGCTCTTTTTGTTCGCCTGCCTCCGCAACAAGGGAACTCGTGACCGCCAGTGAGGAAGGCAGGAGAATAACCCGCCGTAAGCCAACCCAGGAGGCGCGGCAGTTTATTCTTCAGCCGTAGGCAGTGTTCGCGCCATGATTTCGTTGCTTACCGCCGACGTGCTCGCGGGCTGGAGGCGGGTTTACTCTTTATCTCCGTGGCTTGAATTTTTGGCTCACTACTGCTATCGTGGAGGTGTTTTGTGACGAAGGAAAATCCCGGACAACCCATCGTCGTGCTGGGCGCCGACCACAACGGCGTTGCCCTGAAAGCGGCGGTCAAGCGGCTGCTGACCGATGCTGGTTTTTCGTGCGTGGATATCGGCCCGTACGACGAGGCCAAAGTGGACTACACCGATTTTGCCAGGACCGTCGGTCAGATCGTGCACAACGGCGATGCGCGGTGGGGCGTGCTCATCTGCGGGACGGGCGTAGGGATGAGCATCGGCGCCAACCGTTTCAGCAACGTGCGCGCCGCGCTGGTCCACGATCTGGCAACCGCGGGCAAATCGCGCGAGCACAACGACGCCAACGTCCTGTGTCTGGGCGCCTGGGTGCAGCCCGAGGAAGTGAATCTGGAGATCGCACGTCGCTGGTTTGCGGAAAAGTTCGGCGAATTCCGCCACGTGCCGCGAGTGGAGAAAACGAAACAGGCCGACCGCGCCAAGGTGGTCTTTGCGCCCGGCATTTTCGATGCGGTCCACGCCGGCCACGTCAAGCTGCTGAAATTCGCCAAATCGCTGGGCGGGAAATTGGTGGTCGGCATCAACTCCGACCGCGCCACCAGTGAGTTGAAGGGTGAAGGGTATCCGGTCAACTCTGAGCAGGACCGCAAGGCGGTGTTGGAATCGTTGGACGTGGTGGATGAGGTCATTGTGTTCGACGACGTCAAGATTCGGGGGGTCATCGACCAGGTGCGTCCCGATATCGTGGTCAAGGGCGGCGAGTTCACCGCCGACCAAGTGCGCGAGCGCGACCATATCCCGCCGGAGATCGAGATCAAGATCTACCCGCTGGTGCCCGGCTATTCCACGCACGGATTTTTCGAAAAGATCAGCGGGCGGCCCAAGACCTAAACGCTATGGCAAGGGTGCATTCCCACACGTTGCCGGAATTACTTGCCCGTCGGCGCGTCCTCGTGGTTGGGGACGCGATTTTGGATGTCGCCTATCATGGCCGCGCGCTGGGTCCGTCGGTGGAAAATCCCGCGGTCACCACCTACGCGAACGAACGCATTGCCTACTCCTACGGCGGCGCCAGCCTGGTGGCGCGCAATCTGCTGGCGCTGGGCGCGGCGGCGGACTACGTGACCGTGCTGGGCGATGATGCGAATTTGGAGAAGTGCCGCGCGTTCTCCTACCCGCGGCTGCGTTTCAACACCAAGGTGATTGAATCGGGCCGGGTGAATACCGTGAAAGAACGGTTCTGGGCCGGCAGCACGCTGGTGTTCAAATGGGATTTCCGCGATGACCGCGACATCGGCGCAGGAGCGCAGCGCAAAATGCTTTCCGCGGTACGCCAACGGCTGCGCGGCGCAGTGGCGCTGGTCATCGCCGACAACCGCCACGGCGTGCTGGCCGGCGCGGTCATTCCACAGTTGCTCGCCGCGGCCAAGCGCGCCAAGGTCCCGGTGTACGTGGATTCGCAGGTGACCGCGTCGCGGCCAAGCAACCATCAAAGCTACCGGGGCGCGGACGTCATCTGCCTCAACCTGAAAGAAGCCCAGGCGGTGTCTCCGGCGTTCCAGCCAGAGCGCGCCGAGCAGGATTTGTGGGAGATCGCCGAGAACTTGGGAGCCACCACGGTCGTCGTCAAACTCGGCGAACAGGGTTCCGTTGCTCTGGCGAACGGGGAATTCATCAGAACTCCCGCCTTCCGCGTTTCCGCCATGGATGCGGTTGGCGCCGGGGATGCGTTCATCGCGGCACTGGCAGCAGCGCACGGCACTTCTTGGGTAACAGCGCTGGCGTTCGCCAACCGCTGGGCCGCGCTGTCCACGACCGTGCGCGGGCCAAATCCCCCAACATTGGAAGCATTTCGTCAATCGCTTGCCGATTGATCCGGTTCCCTAATTCCGTATTCCAAATTCCTCATTCCCCGTTTATGTACGGTTACGACGCCAGTAAACTGGAACAGTTCATCACCGCGCCGCGGGAGCAGCCGGCCGATTTCGGCGTACAGCGCGACATCGTCGCCACGCCCCACTACTCGATGCGGCAGTTTGCTCTCAAGGCCGGCGGCGTTCTGCCGCCCCGCCAGCATGAGCGGCCAGTGACCTTGTACGTGGAAACGGGCGTAGTCTCGGTGATTTCCGGCACCGGCGAGGTTTCCGTACCGGCCGGGAAGCTGATTGAAATCCCCGCAGGAAATACCTACGCTGTGGAAGCTAAGGCACCGTCGGTGGTCTATAGTTTTGCCTATCCAAATCATTCCGGCGAACGTATACTGAAAGAGCGCGGCGGGAAGTCCGCACCGCTGACGACCCAGGAACCGGCTGACCGGCGGGAAAAGTATTGGGGCGATATCTGCACCATCGCCAGCGAGGAGGTCGCCGGCAAGCGCCTGTTCCTGAAAGCCGGCAGCCATGGTTCGATGGAGTTCCACGTCCGCAAGCACGAAAGCTACTACGTGCATTCGGGGGAACTGGCGCTGCTGCTGCGCGCCGGCCGGGCCGAGAACCGCCTCTTCCGCGTTCCTGCGGGCAAAGCCGTGGCGATGCCGCCGGGCCTGATGCACCAGCGCGGAGCGATCCTGGATACCGTGTTGCTCGAGATTTCCACCCGCGACGAGGACAGCGATTCGTTCCTGGTGGAAGATGGCGCCGTTTCGCCGATGAAAGGATTCAATGAACTTATCAAAGAACTTAGTATCTAGCACTTAGTATTTAGTACAGGCCTATGCAAGCTTTCCTTGATTCCGCCAATTTGGAGGAGGTGAAGATCGCCCTCAGCAAGGGCTGGCTGCGCGGCATTACCACCAACCCGACCATCATGGCCCGCGAGCCAAAGACCAACTACGCCGGGCATATCCAAAAGATCGCCGACCTGTGCCAGGAAGCCAATCAACCCGTGTCGTTGAGCATAGAAGTGTTCGCGCGCGATGCGGCCGGCATGCTGCAGCAGGCGCGCGAGTTCGTCAAAGAGGTCCGCTACCCGAGCCTCGCCATCAAGATCCCCGTCGCGCCGGAAACCATGGGGGTCATCGCCGCCCTGGCGGGCGAGGGCGTGCGCGTCAACGTAACGTGCGGGGTGACGTCCGGCCAGGGGGCGTTGGCCGCCGCTGCGGGCGCGACGTTCTACTCCTTGTTCTTCCACCGCATCAAGGATCTCGGCACGGACGCGGCGCAGACCGTGCGGGACACCAAAACTTTGATCGCCGGGAGCGGCACGCAGATCATTTGCGGCAGCATCCGCAACGTCGACGATATCCTGGAGTGTTCACTGGCCGGGAGCGACATCGTGACGGCTCCGCTAAAGCTGTGGGAGGAAATGGCGCATCACGCCAAGTCGGTGGAGTGGAACGAGAAGTTTTTGCAGGATTTCGCGGCCTGGATCAAGTAACCTCCCATGCTGGAAGCTATCAAAGACCGGGTCTGGCGGGCCTGCCAACGGCTGGTGGTCGTCAACCTGGTCATCCAAACCGAAGGGAACGTGTCCGAGCGCACGCCGGATGGGCGGTTTTTCGTCATCAAACCCTCGGGCGTGCCATACGCCGAGCTGCAGCCCGACCATTTCGTGGTGGTGGACCTGGAGGGCCGCGTTCGGGAAGGCAAGCTCAAGCCATCCACCGACACCCCGACGCATCTTGAGATCTACCGCCGCCGGCCGGACATCGGCGCCATCTGCCACACCCATTCACCGTACGCGTCCGCCTGGGCGCAGATGGGCACGCCGCTCCCCTGCTTTGGGACGACGCATGCGGACGCGTTCGGCGGCGCCGTGCCCGTCACGCGATTGCTGACGCCCGCTGAAGTGGTCGAGGGTTACGAGCGCGCCATCGGACGCGTGATTTCCGAGGTTTTGCCGCCGACCGCGCGTGCGGTGCTGGTCGCCGGCCATGGGCCCTTCGCGTTCGGCGAGAATGGGCTGGAGGCGGTGCGCTACGCCGAGATCCTGGAGAAGGTTGCGATGATGGCGACGGTCAATCCTCCCGCCCGGCCGCTGCCCGCCCACATTCTGCGCAAGCACTACGACCGCAAGCACGGCGCGGGCCGCTACTACGGACAGGAGGTTGAACGGTAAATACATAAGGTGCCATGCGAGCGCACGGCACCCCGGTCGCCGCCTAACGGGCGGCTATTTTTTTTACTATCATCATTGGTTCCCGTGGCGCGCCGGACGGTATCACCAAGTCGGCGGCGGAAAAATTTTGCCCTTCGGTCAGCACGCTGGGCAGGGCGACGACCCGCAGGCCGGCGGCATGCGCTGCCGTGACGCCGTGCTCGGTATCCTCGAACGCCAGGCACTCGGCCGCGGGAATACCCAGTTGCCGGACAGCCTCTAGGTAGAGGTCGGGCGCGGGTTTACGCTTCAGCCCGGGATAATTTTGGAACGCGACGACAAATTGGAAAAAACCTGTCAGTCCTGCCGCGGCGAGATTTTCATCCGTGTCCTGCTGGATGGAGTTGGTCGCCGCAATACGCGGCATCTTCGGATAGGCGCGGGCAAAATTCCGTGCCAGCGCGACGTTCTCCGCCAGGACCGAAATGCCGCTTGACCGCAGCTGGCGGTAGATTTCGCGCCGCCGCAGGTTGAGCGCTGCATGGTCGCCGCTCATTTGTTTGCGGGTGCAGATGTCGGCCATGTTCTCGGTGCTCCCGCGCCCAATGAAGGGCAAGTATTCTTCCAGGGCCAGCGTCGCGCCGTGCTCGGCCAGTAGTTTCTGCCAGGCGGAAAAATGCAGTTGTTCGGTGTCGACCAGCACCCCGTCGATGTCGAATACCAGCGCTTGGACTGTACCGCTTGCCTTGGTCATACTCGCCCCGTTGAACAAATTTAATAGCTACTCTGGTAGCCGCCTTCTCGTTGCGATACTATGAATACTGTGTTATCGTTCCATTCTTGTTGTCCCGGCGCACGTATTTTGTACAACGGGGTTATGATGGTAGAGTACGGTACTTATTCCTTGGATGCAACCGCACTATGGTAGCAGAAAAACGGCAGACCATCGACCAACTGGCGAAGGTCGTTGCCGACCTCAAACGCGCGGGCAAGACCGTCGTGACGACCAACGGCGTATATGACGTGCTGCATGTGGGTCACGTCCGGCTACTGGAGCAGGCAAAAAATCTGGGCGACGCGCTGGTGGTGCTGCTAAACTCCGACCGCTCCACGCGCGAGCTGAAGGGCGAAAAGCGCCCCATTGTTCCCGAGGACGAACGGGCGGAAATGGTGGCCGCGCTCGGGTGTGTGGATTACGTCGCGATTTTTGACGACCTGCGGCCGGACGCGGCGCTGGGAAAACTCGCGCCGCAGGTGCACGTGAAAGGCGGCGACTACACGCCCGCCCAGATCCAGCCGGGCGAACGCGCGACCATTGAAGGCGGCGGCGGCAAGGTCGTCGTACTCCCGTTGACCCCCGGCCGGTCGGTGAGCGACCTGGTGGAAAAGATCCTGGCCACGGCGCCCCGAAAAGTAAAAAGTTAAAATGCAAAAGGCAAAAAGTTCAAGTCAAAAGTAATAATTTTTTGATTTTTTGACCTTTGTCCCTTGAATTCTTCTCTCATGTTCCATTTGCAACGCGCGTGGCTGCTGCTGCAGACTTTGGCGGCGTCATTCCGTCACCGACCTCCCGCGGCCGCAAAAAATATCCTGGTGCTGACCACAGGCAAGCTGGGCGACCTGGTGTGCCTGACGTCCGTGTTTGGCGCGGTTGGCCGCCAGCTGCGCACCACGGTCGATGTCGTTGCCAATCGCTTCGGCCCGGAGCTGTTCACCGGCAACCCCTCCATCGGTACCGTCTGGGTGCTCAATACGACATCACCATCGGCGCTGGCGGCGCGGCAGTACAGCCATGCCGTCATGCTCAACCCGAATCCCGAGCTGGTTGCTCTGGCCGTGCGTGCGGGTATCCCCCATCGCATCGGCATCAGCACCCCGCGGGAGAATTTTTGGACCAGGATCTTTGAACGGTTTCTGCGGGAGCGGTACGTCTATGGGTACGACCAACAGCAGGTACCCGAGTTCAGCCAGCGGCTGTTTGCCACCTTGGGCGTCCAGCCGGAACCGGAGCGGCGCGAATTGTTCCCGTCCGACGCCGACCGGCGCAACGCAGCGTCATTCTGGCAGCAGCACGCGCTTGACGGGCAGACGGTCGTGGCCATATGCCTGGGCGCCGGTAAGGCCTATAAACTATGGCCGGTCGAACGTTTCGCGGAAGTCGCCGACCATCTGATCGAGCACTATCGCGCAAAAATATTGCTGGTTGGGAGCGGCGGGGATAAGGAACGGTCGGCGGCAATGGCGGCAGCAGTCATTCATCGCGAAGCGGTGGTGGATGCGACCGGGCAGTTCAAGTTGCTGGAGCTCGCCGCGGTCGTGCAGCCGTGCAAGCTGTTCATTGCCGCGGATACCGGTCCACTGCACGTCGCCGACACCATGAAGGTACCGGTGGTGGATATCGCCGGGCCCGCCGACTGCGTCACGCAGCATCCTATCTACCGGTACAAGATCCTGCACCCGCAGGGGAAAGAGCAGTACGGCGAGATGGCCGTCGCCTTCCATTCCGGTTCCGAGCATGAAGAGCGCTACGCTAAAATGGCGGGTGCGGTTACCGTGCAACAGGTGACCGACGCGATTGGCCAGCTTATCGGCGATGGAGAACGTCGTAAGTAATGCGGCGGCCGTTCGAGTACTTACTTCTTAGCACTTAGTACTTACCACACCGAAATGCGCTTCGACATCATCACCATTTTTCCGAATCTCTTTGCTTCCTATCTGGAGGAAACTATCATTGCGCGCGCCATCCGCAAAAAATCGCTGCGCGTGAATCTGGTGGACCTGCGCCGTTTTGCGAAAGCTGGCGACGCCCACCGCAGCGTGGACGGCCGTCCGTACGGCGGCGGACCGGGAATGATACTCATGGTGGAACCCATCGCTAAAGCCCTTCGGGCTTTACGAATCAAGAATCAAGAATCAAGAATCAAGGGATCGGATTGGCCCACCGCCTCTCCCCTTGTGGGAGAGGCCCGCCGCGGGGTGAGGGGGCGATCGAAGGCCCGCGTTGTGATGCTCTCTCCTGATGGCAAGCCATTCACCCAGCGGGAGGCCGAACGGTTGAGCAAGTACGACCGTCTTGTTCTCCTCTGCGGACGTTACGAGGGGTTTGATGCGCGCACGGTTAAACTTGTGGATGAGAAGCTTTCCATCGGCCCGTACGTGCTCGCCGGCGGTGAATTGCCCGCGATGGTGGTGCTGGAAGCCGTGGCGCGGCATGTGCCGGGCGTGGTCGGGCACCCCGAGGCGCTGAAGGAGGAAACTTTTTCCCAGGGTATGGACTACGTCGAGTATCCGCAGTACACGCGCCCGGAAAAATTTGTTCCGGCGGGTCTTCGACTCCGAGGCTCAGACTCGAGGAGCAAGCGTGGGGCGGCATGGCGCGTGCCAAAAATTCTGCTCTCCGGCGACCACAAAAAGATTGCCGCCTGGCGGCAGGCAAGGACCAAGTAATGGTTGTCAATATCGCCCCGGGAAGCCCGGGGGCGTTCTTATTGACGCGGCACGGCGGCCCTGCTAAGGTAGGGCCGTTTGTCGTTTCTTCGTGTTCCTTGAATTTCACAACAACCTCTTTGAAGGGAGGATATCCGCATGAGCGATGCACCGTGCATCGGGATCGTCGGCGCCTTCGGCGGCGACGAGGGCAAGGGCAAAGTGGTGGATGTGCTGGCGCAGAACGCCGGCTGCGTCGTGCGTTGCGAGGGCGGCGCCAACGCCGGCCATACCATTCGGCTGGAGGACCTGTTGTTCATCGGGCATCTGTTGCCGAGCGGCGCTGCGGCCGGCACGCTGTGCGCGATCGCCCGCGGCGTGCGCGTGGACCCGATGCAGCTGCTGCAGGAAGTCGGCAGTTATACCGCGCCGGGTGCTGGCGGGAAGTGCCGAACGCTCGCGCTCCTCGTGGACGAAGGGGCGGCGTTGTCGCTGCCGTGGCACGTCAAGCTCGAAGAGTACTTCGAGCGCGTCAAGGAAAAGCGCGTGCGCGGAACTGGCAGCACACGACGCGGCATGGGGCCCATCGCCGCCACCGCGGCGTTGCGGCTCAACCCGCGGGTCGGCCTCCTGACGCGGCCCGAGGAACTGCGACAGTGGTTGGACGACTTCTTCGAGGCGTTCCATCCTCTGCTGGCTGAAGCCGGCAACACCGTCACGCCTGCGGCGCTCGCCGAGCTGCTGGCGGGTCATGGGGCGCAGCTTGCCCCCTACGTCGGCGACGTGCGCGCGCGTGTCGAACAGGTCTGGCGCGGCGGCGACCCCGTCGTGCTGGAAGGCGCCCAGGGTATGATCCTGGACCCGTACTGGGGCACGTACCCCTACACCACGCAGGGCATGTGCACCTTCGCCGGCCTGCTGCAGGGCTGCGGGCTGCCGGTCTCCGCGCTGACCGACCGCATCGGCGTTTGCAAGGCGATCGCCACCCGCGTGGGCAACGGGCCTTTCCCGTCCGAGCTGGGCGACCCGGCAAAGCTCGCTGCCGAGCCCAAGGTCGTGGACGCCGACCTGGATGCGTTCGCCCGCGAGATGCTCACCAAGATCAACGCCGGCCATGCCTCCGACCAGGAGCTGGGCTTCTACCTGCGCGTGCGCGCCGACGAGTACGGCGCCACGACCGGCCGCCACCGCCGCACCGGGTGGCTGGATGGCGCATGGCTGGAGTACTTCGCAGCCGTCAACGATCCCACCGCGCTGGCGTTGACCAAGCTCGACTGTCTGGGCGGTCTGCGCGAGGTCAAGATCGTGGTCGCCTACGAGCTGGACGGCCGCCATCTGCCGCCGGGCACCGTGCCGGCGCTGGCGTCGGACTACGCGCGCGTGCGCCCCGTCTACCAGACGCTGCCAGGCTGGAGCGAAGACATCAGCGACGTCACCCGGTTTGACGCCCTGCCCGCCGAGGCCCGCGCCTACGTCGAACTGGTGGAGGAGATCGCCAACTGTCCGATAGGGTGGATCGGTACCGGACCCCTTCGCCGACAGCTCATCATCCGGCCGCACTGAATTTCGCGGTCTCCCGTCCATTCCCGTTCCCCAGACCCCCGAGCACTCGCTTGGGGGCTTTTTTTGGCTAATTTTCATGGGTCCGCCGCGGATGGTGCCATACTTGACAAGTGGGTCATCCGACGGTATCATTAGGGAGCGTTTAAAATCGCTAACGTTCACAACCGGCGCCTAACTGTTTCCACAGCTCCCGACCGCGACGGATTGCGGTGCAGGAAAAACAGTGGCATCTGATAGCGGAGACCGTGGCGTAACTGCCAAACCCTCCGCCGCCCTATCAGGTTCCTCTGTTTTTTCTTCACCCAAAATGGTGAAGGAAAACGGACGTTGACAACTGAAACGTGGTAGGAACAACCACTGTTGTCCCGCTTCGGCGGGGCAACAGCCTACAGTCAATTCCTTTTTTGTCGGCTCCCATCGGGGGCCGGCAGAGGCTGGTTTCTGAAGCTATCTTTCAGCCTGCTTCGCCACTCGGCGAAGCTATCAATAAAAGAGCTTTCACTTGAGAGTTTGATCCTGGCTCAGGATGAACGCTGGCGGCGTGTCTAAGGCATGCAAGTCGAACGAGTCCGCCGCAAGGCGGACAAGTGGCGAACGGGTGAGTAACACATTGGTAACCTGCCCTGAAGTTCGGAACAACCAGGCGAAAGCTTGGCTAATCCCGGATGTGATCCGCTGGCATGAGTCGGCGGAGGAAAGGCGCAAGCCGCTTCAGGAGGGGCCTATGGCTTATCAGCTTGTTGGTGAGGTAATGGCTCACCAAGGCTATGACGAGTAGCGGGCGTGAGAGCGCGACCCGCCTCACGGGGACTGAGACACTGCCCCGACTCCTACGGGAGGCTGCAGTCGAGAATCTTCCACAATGGACGAAAGTCTGATGGAGCGACGCCGCGTGCCAGATGAAGCCCTTCGGGGTGTAAATGGCTTTTCTCAGGGACGAATTTATGACGGTACCTGAGGAATAAGGGGTTGCTAACTCTGTGCCAGCAGCAGCGGTAATACAGAGACCCCGAGCGTTATCCGGATTCATTGGGCGTAAAGCGTCTGTAGGCGGTTCCGTAGGTCGTTTGTGAAACTCCAGAGCTCAACTCCGGATGCGCAGGCGAAACCGCGGAACTCGAGGCCGGGAGAGGCAGATGGAATTGCCGGTGTAACGGTAAAATGTGTTAATATCGGCAAGAACACCAAATGCGAAGGCATTCTGCTGGAACGGACCTGACGCTGAGAGACGAAAGCGTGGGGAGCGAATGGGATTAGATACCCCAGTAGTCCACGCTGTAAACGATGATCACTGGGCATTGGCAGTATCGACCCTGCCAGTGCCGTCTACCTAAGCTAACGCGTTAAGTGATCCGCCTGGGGAGTACGGCCGCAAGGCTAAAACTCAAAGGAATTGACGGGAACCCGCACAAGCGGTGGAGCATGTGGTTCAATTCGATGGTAAGCGAGGAACCTTACCAAGGCTTGACATGTCTGGAACGCCCCGGAAACGGGGCCGTGCCCGCAAGGGAACCAGAACACAGGTGCTGCATGGTTGTCGTCAGCTCGTGCCGTGAGGTGTACCGTTAAGTCGGGTAACGAGCGCAACCCTTATCCCGTGTTACATTGTTCACGGGAAACTGCCTCCGTACAGGAGGAGGAAGGTGAGGATGACGTCAAATCAGCATGGCCCTTACGCCTTGGGCTACACACGTGCTACAATGGCCGGTACAATGGGTCGCTAAGCGGTAACGCGGAGCCAATCCCATCAAAACCGGTCTCAGTTCAGATTGAGGTCTGCAACCCGACCTCATGAAGTCGGAATCGCTAGTAACCGCGTATCAGCCTCGGCGCGGTGAATACGTTCTCGGGTTTTGTACACACCGCCCGTCACGTCAAGGGAGTCGGTAGCACCTGAAGCCCCACGTTCGTGGGTCCAAGGTGAGACTGATGACAGGGACGAAGTCGTAACAAGGCACCGGTAGCGGAAGCTGTCGGTGGATCACCTCCTTTCTAAGGAGTACGGTGTTTCTTCCAACTTCACGGTGGAAGCAACAATTCGGTCGGTTTCTGTTCTTCGGAACGGAAATCAGGAATTGACTCGGTATTCCTACCACGTTTCAGTCGTCAATCTGAAAAACCCCGCCAGGTGGCGGGGTTTTTGTTATATGTTTTTGGCGTCTTTTAGAATGTCTTTTTGGTACCTTTCTAAGAAAGGTACCCCCAAAGTCGCGCCCCGTGTTCGGAAAGTAGAAAAAATCAGGCTCGCTCGTCGTAAAATCGCTATGCGCAAGATTTGCCGCGCCCCGGGGACGGACAGGCGCCAGACGTTTTTTGGCAGCAGCATCCAGGACGCCGCGCTGATACGATAGCCGGAAGCCTTGCGGGTCAACCCTGACGTTTCTAGTCGCCGGGCAATTTCCGCGCGGGTGTAGTACTTCAGCACGTTGGGCGGACGCCTGCCGCTGAGCGCATTGAGCGCGCGCGTGGGCCAGAACGCCGGGCAGTACCGGTTGGGGAACGATGCGTCAAAGATGAACGCACCGCCCGGTTTCAGCACGCGGGCAATTTCGTGCAGTGTCCGCTGGACAAACTGCTTGCCCATATGGAGAAAGACCGCGGAGGACAGGCACAGGTCAACGCTGTCGTTCGGCAGGGGCAGCGCGTCTGCCGAACCGCAGATGAGGGAATACTGGGCGCTGGGGAAGATGGCGAAGGCCGCGCGGTAGCGCAAAAAATGCCGCAGCATAGTTTCGGCGATATCCACCCCGAAGTAGCGGTCGCAGGTCAGCTTCTTTTCGCGGGAAAGGTAGAGCGGGATGCGCCCGTAGCCGCAGCCGATCTCCAGCACGGTGCCGATGTGCTGGTCGGACGGAAAGCGCTGCCACACCTCCCCTATTTTTCCCGCCAGCGTGGCAAAGTCCTCTCGGCCGTCGCCGGTTGTGGCGATAGCCGACCGCACGTGGTCGAAAGCTGCTTCCTGTTCCCACTGCTGCCGGTAGGCGGACACGGGCGCGCCGTCGCGGGGGAAGTAGATGCCGTCGCGAGTAGTCCAATCGTTGAGCAAAGCGTTGGCCATGTTGCTCATTGTAGCCCGAATTACGAGTGGCAGTAAGGCCGCTCTTTTAAAGGGAAAGGAATAACGGTACAGTATGGACGTTCGTCTATGGTCACCTCTGCCAGCGATATTCCGAAAAATTCGGCGCTTTCTGCCGATCTGTGCATCATCGGTTCCGGTCCGGCGGGGTTGTCGCTGGCGCTGGAGTACAGGGGCCGGGGCGAGAAGGTCTGCGTCCTGGAAGGCGGCGAGCGGGAGCCGAATGCCGACGCGCAAGCGCTGAACGATTTGGAAGTGGACGCCCAGCCGGTTTCCCTCAAATCGCGGCTGCGCGTACTGGGCGGCACGGGCAAAGCGTGGCGCGGGCTGTGGAAACCGCATGATGCAATAGATTTTTCGGCGCGGCCGTGGGTGCCCCAGAGCGGGTGGCCGTTTTCGCGGGAAACCGTGGCGCCGTACTACGCGCGCGCGGCAAAATTGTTCCATGCGCCGGCGGCGGCCGACTTTCCCGCCGGCGGCCTCCTGGATTCTCCGCGGCTGGCCACAGCTCCGCTGTTCCGGCTGCAGGACGCGGATTTGGACCTGGCGGCCAAGTACGGGCCGGAGCTGGAACAGTCGAAGAATATCACGGTGTACGTGGGGGCAAACGTCGTGCGGCTGCAAACTGATGGCAACGGTGTGCACGCCGCGCACGTTGAAGTCAGGACTTTAGGCGGCAACGCGTTTACCGTTGCGGCAAAACAATTCGTTCTCGCTTGCGGCGGGATTGAAAATGCGCGGCTGTTGCTCCACTCCCATGTCGGCAACGGAAACGTCGGCGCATATTACCAGGATCACCCGAAGGGCGTTTGCGGCGTACTGACGGCCAGCAAACCGGTCCGCTGGCCGGCCTACTGGGGGAAAAATTCCGGTGTGTGGTGGATGAAGGCCGGGCTGCGGCTGCCGGATTCCGTGCAGCAGCGCGAGCAGGTACTCAACAGCTTCATTACGCTGGAGCCGGAATTCGGCAAACTCGGCAAATTCGGGAAAAAGTACCTCGGACATACGCCGGCGGTCCGAATCATCCGCGTTCGCAATTATCTGGAGCAAGCGCCCGTTTCCGGCAATCGCGTGACGCTGAGCGGCAAGGTTGACCAATTTGGCAACCCGATTGCAAAGATCACCTGGTCGCTGTCGGAGTTGGATAAAAGAACAATGGTTGTTTTTCACCGCATCCTTAAAGAAGAGTTTGCCGCCCGCGGTATCGGCAAGTTCCGCAGTCCCCTGCTTGATGGCGGCAAGGATTTTCCGGTCTTCACGGACGCATCGCACCACATGGGTACAACCCGCATGGGGACCGACCCGCACACTGCCGTCGTGGATGCGGACTGCAAACTCCACGGCGTGGACAACGTCTTTATCGCCGGCAGCTCGGTCTTCCCGACCAGCGGCTACGCCAACCCGAATGCGACGATTGTTGCGTTGGCCATCCGGTTGGCAGACTATCTAATTAGAACGTAATAATTTTATTTTATGTGGGATTTTATTCGGAGCATGAAATATTATATTTTAGGTCTCTGATGGTTCGATTGAAATTGAAGATTTTGGAAGAATTGATAGTAACTCTGTTCAGATGGTTGAGAAAATAAAGGATTTATGATTTCCTATTCGATTCCAAAATCTCCTAGTGATAATTTATTCAATAAAAAGGATGGGAAGAAGACTCCCATTGTATCAATATTATCTTTATTGGTTTCTTTTGGAACCCTAGTTTTTGTTTTTTATAACTATTTTTTTCTTGAGCGTGCACAAATAGGTTTAAAAGATTATAAAGTAATTAGAATGGATGATGAGGGGAAAACCAGGTACCAGATAACTTATAAATTATCAAATTATGGGAAAGTATCGGCCAGCGATGTGTCATTTAAAATATACGCAATGACTATTAATGATGATAGCTTTAAAAAAATGATATGGTCAGATAGTATAGTCAGCATCGTTGTCCCCGGGGCAGATTTCCCTTTTGGTGTAGATACCTTGGACTTCAGCCCAGATAACCTTGGGAAGAGCATGGCGCTGATTTTTGATTTTGAATTCAATGATACGATGTTTTCCAGAAGAAAATCGCAGTTGTGGTTTAGGTATCAGGCAGGAACTGTGGGGGACAACGTGTTATTTTATTTACTTGAGAGTGAACGAGATAAAATTATGGAAAAATATAAAGAATTAAAGACCACACAGTAGTAAATCATTGAAATAGTTCCAGCCGTTTGACTCCCCCAACTGTCCAGTAGTACGTTGCAACCGTGAGGGGTTAATACCTAATTTTCGTCTTATGCGTCCCACAACAAAACGGCGAGCCGTGGTTATCTCGCTAGTAGCAGGGCTATCAGTTGGTACTTTCGCCCTCGCGTCGCACCTCTCCGTTGAAGCGGAGAAGTTTTTTCAAAAAACCTGTACCCGATTAGATATAAAGGGTATTAACGCCTTTGTTTGCGATTTGCGCGAGAGACTCGACGCGCTCACCGTCCGCGTCGACAACATTCCCGCCGGCCCGCAAGGCGAACCGGGTCCCGCCGGATCACCAGGGCCGCAGGGACCCGCGGGTGCTGGACTTGTTGTGAAAGATGTCAACGACGTCGTTATTGGTCCTCTCGTCCAAATTGAAAATAATCAACTTCTCATTTGGAAACCGAGTATCCAAAGAGTGATTGAGCTTAACCCGGTTCTTGAAGAAACAACGGTCTTACATTCATTTGGTGTTGTACTTAGTTACGAGTCTAATGATTGTACGGGAAACCCGGTGTGGGGCGAGGGGGCGATTCTCCGCGCCGACTATGATGTAGCGAATCCTCCAAGCCAGGAAGGGTGGACCAAAATGCATGCTACCGATATCGTTGTGCAGGTTATTGTTAATAGTGAATGGAATAATGTGAGTCGAACCTGCACCGCAGTCCCTGGAAAAATTCTTGGAACAGCTGGGTTGATGGTTGAAGGACCATTCGGTGGGGTGCCATATACCGGTCCACTTAAAATTGTTGAGGAATAAGGTAAAATAGTACATTATCAACCCCCGCCCTCGCCGGCGGGGGGTTTTGTTTTATTGCGAGTGCTAAATTCTTTTTTGTACGGTAAAATCAGGCCATGCGTATTAGCTGGTTTTCCAGTCAACAATCGCGAAACACCCTGCTGGTAATTTTGGCTGTTGCCGCAGTATTGCGGTTCTGGAACCTCGGCGGGCCGGATATGGTGACCGACGAGGTGTACTACGCGCTGCGGGGTATTGGATATTTGGATTACATCGGTTCCGACCTGCAGTCCACCCCCTTGTACTGGTTCAATCCCCTGCCGGCGTGGACGATGCTGTCTATGCACGACCACCCGCCGCTGGTGTTTTTGGTCGCCAATCTCTTTTTCAATCTCTTTGGCGTGTCGGTGCTGGTGGCGCGGCTGCCGTTTGCGCTGGCCGGCCTTGGGTCGGTGTTGTTGGTCTATCTCATTGGCCGTAAGATGTTTTCCGAACGGGCGGGGCTTGTCGCCGCTGCCGTGATGGCCGTGTCTAGCCACGCGGTGTTTGCTTCGCGCACCGCGCTGATGGAACCGATGGCCATCGTGCTTATCCTGCTGACGTGGTTCGTTTTTTTACTGGCACTGGAAAATCCAAAGTGGTTTCCGTGGTGGGGCGCTGTTTTGGGTTTGAGTTTTCTTGCCAAGTACACGGCGTTCCCGGTGTTAGCGGTTTGTGTTGCCTACCTGGCGTTGTTTCGGCGCGACATTTTTAGATTGCGGAAATTTCACGTCGGACTGTTTGCAGTCCTCGCGGTTTTCTCTCCCGTCATCATCTACAACGTGATGCTGTACCGCACCACGGGACATTTTGATTTGCAGTTTGCGGCCCTCTTGAAACAACAGGTGCCGGAGTGGCAGCTATTGGCAGAAAAGATACCGACCAGTTACTGGGATAATTTCATCGGCATCTTCCGCGGGCTGGTGGACGCGTACTCGCCCCTGGCATTGGGGTTGGCGGCGATCGGTCTTGCCTATTCGTTTTTGTCATTCCGGCCCCGGAGCCGGAATCCAGTAACCCCACCGGTTTCTTTGAGCGAAAAAATCGGCTTTCTGGATTCCCGCCTTCGCGGGAATGACGAAAGTGCCAACCACATTTTGTTATTACTATTTTTGGTCGCCTACACGCTGCTCTTGGTTCTTATCAAGCCCCTGCCGCGGTTCCTCTCCTACTACCTACTGGTGTTCCCGCTGGCAAGTGGTGCGGCGCTCACCGCAGCATGGCAAGCTAAGCGCGGGCTGGAGCAGTATGCGCTGCTTGGGCTTGTGGCGTTGGCCGCAATCTACGAACTGGGCTTTTCCGTGAATACCAATCTGGTGCCGTTTTCCTATGGCGCACCCAATCTCGCTTGGTCGCTGGTGCGGCCCTACACCTCGGACTTTGGCATTAACGCCCTGGACCGCTGGATAGATAAGGAATTGGCAGGGAAAACTTCCGCGGGCGTACCGCAGACGGGTACTGTGCCGCTGGACGCGGCTATCCAGCGTAATGCCGAGCGGTACGGCCGCGGCAAGCAGCAAGCCAAAGTACTGCTGGTCTATGATACTCACTTGCACGAGACTATTACGTTGTGGGTATTTGACCGCCGTTTCATCTACCAGGGATTTCCGGCGTACTATGCAGACGAATTTTCCGACACGGTTGAAAAGGAAGGCGCCGAAAAATTCAAGGGCTATACCATTTATTATGTTACGGGCACCGAGTACAGCCTGTGGCGGCAGCGCGGTACGGTCAGCGCGGCGGCGATGAAACTGGAAAAGAAACTCGTCGGCCAAGGGTTCTCCCCCACTCCCATCACCAACAGCGTCGGCCTGCCGGTGTTCAAGGCGTATCGGTTCGGGTTGTAGCACTGCGCAAACATTAAACGATAAACCCCCGCCCAATGGCGGGGGTTTGGGTTACAAGCTCTAAGTTACAGGTTTCAAGGAGTGAAATCCTTCCGCGTTTTGTCCAGTCGCGCGCGGTTGGTGTTGGCCAGGAGATACATTTTGCCGTCGCCGGTTTTCAGGTAGGCCTCGTCGTCGTTTGGCGCTTTGCCCAAGCTGAGCTCCATCTGCCGGTCGTTCAGCGTCAGGCCGATGATGATATTGAGCGGCGTGAACGCGGTGTCATCGGGCAGGAATTCCACCGCGTTGAGGTTGGCAATGTTGGACGCGAGGAGACTTGCTTGCTGCTGGTTGGCGGGCTTCCCATCCAGGAGCCACGCGCCGTCCTTGCGGGCGAGCGTGAATTGCTCGCGCCCGCGGCGGTATTTCATCTCTTGGATGTCCTGCTCCGGTACGCGTACGATCGCCTTGTCGCGCCAGTCGGTGCGGGTGAACACGTCATTGGGGATGGGTTCCACCACGAAGACCGCGTCACTGTCGGCGTCCATCAAGAGGCTGGTCCCATCCTGGTCGTCTCCGCGAGATATCCACCAGGCCCGGATGATCTTTCCGCCGCCCGACAGCGTCAGCTCAATGCGCTGCTTAGGGTCCAGCTTCAATGCCGCCAGATCCTTGGCATTGCCGGCGACCGACCGTACTTGCACCTGGGAAAGGTCGTCCAGCATCCGGTCGATGATGGCGGCGTCCGCGGGGAAATTGTTTGATGACGCGACGTACCACTCACCGCCGGTTTTTTTCAAGCGCACGCTGTAGTCCTTCTGCTTCATCTCAATACCGTCCACCGCCGACGGGTCGGAAATTGCGACCTGGGTTTTGCGCTGTTCCAAGGCCTGCAGGCGGCGGTACTCGCGGAAGCGTTGTCCGACGATGCCGGCGACGATCAGGAGTAAGACCGCCACGAGGATATAGGTGGAGCGGAAGCGCATAGGCGAGCTGGTAGCTGGTAGGAGTTAGCTGGTAGTAGTTTATCCGGTTTGGGTGTAGCGCGCGATGGCTTTGGCGGTGGCGCGGCGGCGGATGAGCATCGCCAGCAGTCCGCCGCCGGCGACCAGCGCGCTGCCGCCAAAGATGTTGCCGTAGCGGATCCCGGCGGCTTGCTGCTCGGTGACCGCTTTGAGCGGCCGCCGTACGGAACTGCGCGAGCGGATCTCAATCAGCGACGCGTCCTGCAGCATGGCGTCCAGCCCGTTGCCGAGCAGCACCATGTTTTCCGGCGCCTGCTGCAGCATGTTGACGGTCAAAAACCGGCTGTTGCCCACCACCAGCACCGCGCCGTTCTCGGTGGAGCCGGCAACATCGTCAGTTTTTACGGTGACCCCGTCGGGTACGGGTTTGCCTGCGAACGCCGACGCCAATTTGCCTTGGATGAGCGCGGCAACCACTTTTGCCCCCGGTCCCCCTGGCGGGATCTGCTGTACCGCATCGGGGGTGAGGAACAGCGGCCCGTTGCCGGTGGCAAAGGCCCCGCCCTGCGGGCTGGTCTGCCCCAACACGATGACGCGCTCGTCGTTCGGCATGACCGTCAGGGAGCTGGGCCAGGGGAAGGTGATGCTGCTGATCTTGCCGGTGATGGGGTGGTTTCCGTTCAGGCCCTGCCATGCCCCGCGCGCCTGTACGATCTTGGGCCAGACCGGGTAGGCTGCCAGCACCCGGCGGCCGCCGGCGTCGAAGGCCAGAATTTCCGGCGATTGGGGGTCCGCAACGACATCCGCATTGATAGTGACCCCCCACGCCGTCAGCAGCGCGTTGAGATTGGTTTGGTTGGGTTCAGCGAGCATCGCTTGCTGCTCGTCCACGGACACGCCGTCGGCAAAGACCAGCAGCTTGCCGCCCTTCATGACGAATTGGTCGAGCGCGAACAGTTCGGCGGAGGTGAAGACGGTCGTTGGTCCGACCATCAGCAGGCCGTCCACGTTGCCCGGGCTCAGCGCGCCGTTGGCGAACTGTACGTCGGTCACCTGGTACTCGCGGGTAAGCGCCTGCCGCACCGCCGGGTCGAGCGTTTCGCCGTGGCCGGTCGCGATGCCCAGAGCCGGCAGTTTTTCGCGCGTCAGGCGGCGGATGGCCAGCGTCAGGTCGTACTCCAGGTTCGTGGTGGCATTGATGACCGGCAGCACTTCATTTTTTTCTAGGTAGCCGACCACCAGCCCGGCGTAGCCGGAGCTGATCTCCAGTTTTTTAGTACCAAACGAGTTGAACTGCACCTCCGGCACGCCCAGCCGCTCGGCCTCGTCTTTGGTCGCCTGGTCGTCCTTAGGGTCGAACGTTTCCACCAGGAGTTTGCCGCGCCCGAATCGCTGGTATTCGGAGACCAGGTCGTGGACGTCCTGCCGGATGCCGATGAGTTCTTCCGGCAGCTCGCGCGAAAAAAATATTTTTACGGTCACCGGCTGCGTGAGTTCTGAAAGCACCCGCCGCGACGCCTCCCCCAGCGTGTACTGCTTATTGGCCGTCAGGTCCCACCGCAGGGTGATGGGTGTAAGTAGTACATTCGCCGCCACGAGGATGACGGGTACCAGCAGCACCCGCGCGAGTGAATGGAAATGGTAGAGGGTTTTTTTCGTGGCCATAGTGTTACCGCCAATGCCGCCGAACCAACGTGTAGACGTTCAGGTAGAGGAACAGCCCGATGAGCGACAGGAAGTAGACGATATCGCGCAGGTCCAGCACCCCTTTGGCGATGCTTTGGAAGTGGGTGTAGGTGGAAATGCGGTAGAGGAGGTCGGACAGCGGCCCGGCGGATGCCAGCGTGATGGAGATGCCCGACACGAGCAGCGCGAACGATGCGGCGATGGTCGCGAGGAACGCGACGATCTGGTTGCTCGTCAGGCCCGAGATCCACTGCCCCATCGCCAGGTACGCGCAGCCAAACAGCCACGCGCCCAGGTACCCGCCGATGACCGGCCCCCAGTCCAGGTCGCCCAACCGCGCAACGGTGAGCGGCAGCGTCAGGGAGAACGCCAGCGCTGCAGCTAGGAAGGTCGCGTTGGCCGCGAATTTCGCGACCACCACCTGCCACTCCGGTATCGGCAGGGTCAGCAGCAGTTCCGCGGTGCCCTGGCGCTTTTCCTCCGCCCAGGTGCGCATGGAAACGGCCGGCACCAGCAGCAGCAGATACCACGGCAGCAGGTCAAAGTAGGTGCGCAAGCTGGCCTGGTTGAAGAGGAAAAAACTTTGGAAAAAGAGCCAGTTGCTGGTGACCAGAAAAACGACCGTGAAGACGTAGGCCGTCAGCGAAAAAAATTGGCCGCGCAGCTCTTTGATGTAGACGGAAACGGCGGGAGACATACCGGGTGAAGCAGGAATTAGGAAGAAAGAATTAGGAATGTGGTATCACCGGAACCGTCACCGAGGTTGCCGTTGTTGCCGTTACTGACTGCGGCTGCTCGGTCGTCAGGCGGTGGAACACGTCTTCTAGGCTGACGGCGGAAACCTTTAGTTCCAGGAGCGGCCAATGATGCTGGACGCAGAGGTCAAAGAGGTCGCGCCGCACGTCGCGGGTTTTTTCCGCTTCCAGGGTAAGGGCGGTTTCCCCGGCGGCCGGGGCGACCCGCAGTTCCAGGCTCGCTACCCCCGGCAGCTGCCGCAGGGCCGCGCCGACCGCGTCCTCGGGGCCGGCGATGACTGCCTCCACGCGCTGGCGGCCGGCGGCCTGGGTGGTCAATTCGGCCGTGGTCCCCTGCCCGACGATCTGCCCGCGGTTGATGATGAGCACGCGCGTGCAGCTGGCTTGCACCTCCTGGAGGATGTGGGTGGACAGGATAACGGTCCTGGTTTTGCCGATGTCGCGGATGAGGTGGCGGATCTCCACGATCTGGTTGGGGTCCAGTCCCGAGGTCGGCTCGTCCAGCACGATGAGTTCGGGATTGCCCAGCAGCGCGGCCGCCAAGCCGACGCGCTGGCGCAAACCTTTTGACAGCGTACCGATGCCCTGGCCAACGCGTTCGCGCAGCCCGCAGCCCGCAACCACTTTGCGGATCTCTTGGTCGGGTTGTGCCACCTGTTTGGCGACGGCGGCGAAGCGCAGGTATTCAAAGACCCGCAGCTCGGGGTACAGCGGATTGTTCTCCGGCAGGTAGCCGATCTTTTTCCGCACGTCCACCGATTGGTCGAGCAGGTCGCGTCCGTCCACGAGCACCTGGCCGCTGGTTGGGGACAGAAATCCGGTGATAACGCGCATGGTCGTGGTTTTCCCGGCGCCGTTGGGTCCTAGGAACCCCAAAATTTCGCCTTTTGCGACGCGGAAATTCAGACCGTTCAGCACCGCGGTTGAGCCGAAATTCTTGCGTAGGTTTTTGACCTCAATATCCACAACGGAAGTGTAAAGCGTAAAGTGGAAAATGCAAAATTATGGAGTCCCGCCAGAGGCGGGACAAAAGATCTTTTCCTAAGTTTTTCGTTTTACGTTTTGCATTTTACGTTTTAACCTTAGCGGCTGCCGAGGGTAACGGTCAATGTTTGTTCCTTACCTTGGCGCAGGATTGTTACTTTCACCGCGTCGCCGACCTTGTGTTTGGCGATGAGCCCGGAGAGTGTTGCCGACGGTTCCTCAATTTTTACGCCATCTACTTCCAGGATGATATCGTTCTCTTTGATGCCGGCGACGTCCGCCGGGGAGCCAGGGACCACGGCCAGGTCCTCGGCCGCCTCCCCCCGCAGCACCAGCGCGCCATAGTCCACGGGCAGCTGGCTTTTTTCCTTCACCGCCGCGGTGATGGGCAGATAGCGCACCCCCAGGAACGGCCGCTGGATCTTGCCCGTGGTTTTGACCTGGTCGTACACTTCGCGCACAGCGTTGGCGGGCAGCGCGAAGCCGATGCTCTGGGCGTCGGCCATGGCGACGTTGACGCCGATGACCTGGCCGGCGATGTTGAGCAGCGGTCCGCCGGAGTTGCCGGGATTGATGGCCGCATCCGACTGGATGATGTCGTCGAGCTGTTCGCTGCGCGTGCCGCCGCCTCCGGCGCGGATGGAGCGTTTCAGGCCGGAGACGACCCCCTTGCTGACGGTGTTATCGAATTCGCCCAGTGCGTAGCCGATGGCAATAGCGGTTTGCCCGACCTGCAGCTGGTCGGAGTCGCCGAACGTCAGATATGGCAGACCGGTCTTTTCGATCTTCAGGATGGCGATGTCGTTGGCCGTATCTTTGGCCAGTACCTTGGCGATGACCTTTTCTCCGCGGTGGGCATCGTCATTGAGGATGACGGTGTACTCGGCGTCCTCATCCTCCACGACGTGGCGGTTGGTCACGAGGTACCCGTCGGCGGACACCAAGAATCCGGTCCCGGCCCCGACCCGTTCGCGGCGGGTGCCGCGCTGGCAATAGCCGGGGATGCGGAAATCCACGCCGAAATCTTGCAGGAATTCGTCTTGAAACGGGCGCCGGTAGCAGAGCTCGATATTGGGAACGTCAGCCGCCGCGACGATGCTGACCACCGCGGGACTGGCGCGCTTGACCACGTCAATGACCTGCGATTCCTCACTGACGACCTGGATGGCCTGGCCGCTCCCGGCCGGCACGATGCCGGCGGCCGGTGCGCGCCAGAGATTGCGCAAGGTTTGCCAGGTGCTGGCGAACGCTCCATCGGCCGGTTTGGCTTGGCTGGCGACGCGCAGGCCGAGGCTGAACCCCAGGAAAAGGAACAGCGCGACGACCAGGAGGCGCAGGGAATTTTTTGTGGCTGAGGCGACCATACCGATAAAAAGGTTAGCGGTTCGTTCGTAAAACGTAGGGCGCCGCGTCCCACAGCTCCAGCGTCTGGCCTTCGGCCATGTCCACGCGGTAGACCCGCACGCCGTTGGGTTGCTGGTGGGAGTAGCGTAAGCGGCCGCTGTTCGTGAGCTGCTGCAGCGACGCGGGGTTCACTACGGTCGCGCGAGATGCCGTCGGCGCGGGACCCTCACGGCTTACCCCAAGGGCAGCGAAAAAACCGACCGCCAGCGCGCCGCTGGCCAGCGGCAGCAGTCGGCGCAACGTTCGCAGCCATGCGGTCGCGCGCGGTTGCGTGTAGTAGGGTGAATTCAATAGCGCGCGGCGCAGTTGCTGGGTGAACGCGGGGTCAGGGCTGTGCGGCGGAACTGTTTGCCGCAGCCGGCGTTCGAGCGATCGCTGGTCGGGAAGTTCCATAGGGGTTGTCCTCAAGCAGGGTTTTGAGTTTGTGCAAGGCGCGGTGGAGGTGGGATTTAACGGTGTTGACCGGCAGGCTCACGGTGGCGGCGATCTCCCGCAGCGAGAGGTCTTGAAAATAGCGGAGGGTGATGATGTGCTGCTGGATGAGCGAGAGCTGCCGCAGCGCACCCTGCACGGCGGGGTAGTCGGCGGAGAGCGGCAAGGCGGGAACTTTCAGGTCGGGCAGCTGTTCGGCCAACTCCAGCGCGACAGAATGTTCATGGCGGTAGTGGCTTCCCAGCTGCGCAATGGCGATACGGTACAGCCACGCCGAGAACGGTTTGCCCGTCCACCGGTAGCGCCACAATCCTTTGAGCGCCGCCAGGAATGTTTCGGCGGTCAGGTCCTGCGCCAGGGGCACGCTGCCGGTGCGCGACAGCAGGTAGCGGTAGATACGGTCAACGTAGCGGTCGTACAGGACGCCGAAAGCCTCGGGGTCGCGTTTGGCCTTCGCGACCAGTGTTGCTTCTTCATTTGGGTGCATGCTCCTATCCATACATAGCAATTGTACGGAGGGGAGTTGCAGCTGGTCAATGCGGCGGTGACGTTGACAGTCTGCGGATTTTATGGAATGATGAGTGAACATTTTTCCCGCTTGAAGTTGTTCCGCTGACCCTGCTATAGTGCAGGCGTTCCCGTTTTTCCGGCAGTGGCTGTGGTGGTGTGTCCTCTTCGAATGACGGGACGATTCCCTCTTTGTTATTTTTTTGCATCCTTTGGTGGGCGCGTAGCTCAGTTGGTTATCCCGCCCCACGGCGGGACAGGGAGCGCGTCACTGACCCGCCTGCCGGAGTACGGAGTCTTTAATAATGTAATATCTATTCCCCATTCCATCGTTTGTTGCTGTTGGGCGCGTAGCTCAGTTGGTTAGAGCGCGTCACTGATAATGACGAGGTCCCTGGTTCGACTCCAGGCGCGCCCACCAGCAGCACGTGATGGGGTGACTCCGTACGGCGGGCAGGTAATGACGAGGTCCCTGGTTTTTACCCCGTCGAATGGCGGGGCGACTCCAGGCGCGCCCACCAAAGGATGCAAGTTTTCGAGTTCGTCCTTGTCCTACAATTATTGCCGAGGTAGCTCAGTGGTAGAGCGCAGGCCTGAAGAGCCTGGCGTCGTCAGTTCGATTCTGACCCTCGGCACCACCAGAGTCCGACCCCTTGCCGGGGTCGGCTTTGTTTTATGGGAGTGGTTTTTGTATCGGGTTGACAGTTATGTAAAAATATGGTAGAAATAACAGAATGTTCCTTGACCCTTTTCCATCAACCATGCGGCCCGCAACGGCCGTAATCCCTCTGTCTAAAAGGAGGACACCATGCAAGGGATCAGTCTCGCCTACCTGATGGCGTGCGTGCGGGCGTTGTGGGGCGCCAATTCCAATCTCCTCAATACGGCGGTACGGCGTACCGTGACGACCGTGTCCTACGGTAAGGAAGACACACTGGCGTTGGACGCCATCGCCGAGGAGGAGATCGCCGAATCGCTCACGCGGTTCGACCACAGCGCGACGCTGGTGACCGAGGAGGCGGGTAAACTCGCGTCCGGCGACGGCAACCACCAGCACGGGGCGCAATTCTTCAGCGATCCGGTGGATGGCAGCAAGCAGCTGCAACAGTTCCTGATGCGGTCGAAGTTCGACCCGCAGGCGCGCGTGGCCGATCTCATCTATGCCTCGTCGGCGGTCGCCGACTGGGAGAAGATGCATGGCGCGCCGGCCAGCGTGACCGGCGCCTGTAGCGCCATTACGATGGTGCGCGACGGTGTACCGGTCTTTTCGGCCATTCTCAACTTCATCAGCCAGGAGCTGGTTGTGGCGTGCCGCGACGGTATCGTGCGGATCTCGCTGCCGCACATCAAGGACGGCTTGCCCGAGCCGTTGACTCCCGCGTGGCTGTTTGGCAACGGTACGCCGCTGTCGTTCGACTGGGCGCCAGCCCAGGAGAAGGATTGGAGCCGGCCGTTCGTCACCTACCTGCCGAACGACGAGACGTATCGCAGTAACTTCCAGGGCTGCCGCATCTTCGGCGATGACGAGAAGCGGGTCGCTTCGCTGGTCGGCAAGTCCACCACCGGTCCCGCGCGGCCGCTCTATCTGTCGGATCTGCATCGCCAGCCCCGCGTCAAGTTCGTCGCCGCCAACGGCGAAAAGATCGGGGAGTGGATCCACTGGCTGCCGTTCATCCGTTTCGCCAAGCGCGGGGACGAGCCGCTGCTGCGGCTGTACGAAGTGGTGCCCGAGCGCCCGGTGGTCAAGGGTGGCATCCTGATGAGTCCGCCGCCGGAGTATAGTATCTTCCAGCAGGTCGCTCACGGCGTGTTCCTCATCAACTGCCGCCGCCTCCGCGCGTTCCCTAACCCCTCGCTCTTCCGCTCCACACTCGTACTGCTGCCGTCGGACAACGTCCACATCCGCAGCATCATGAAGTCCAACCGCCACCGGCGCATCCAGCTCCCCTCCTAGGCGCGTCCGGTGTACCCTCGCCCGCTGCTTTTCCCAAGGCAGCGGGTTTTTTTGCTGCCGCCATCCGGCCGGTGGTATACTAAGGAAGGAACCGAAAACTTATACACTTTATCTATAACGTATGGTGGAGGGGTTTTTCCGTGCGTTCCAGATCACTGCCCAGGCTGTGTGGGCGGACCTGGTTGCCAACTCTCCGCAGATCCTGGGGGCGTTGGCGGTCTTATTCTTCGGCACGTTGCTGGCGGCGACGCTGGGGTTGATCGCGTCGCGGTTCGTACGCGCGTTGCGCGTGGATCAGCTTGCCAGCCAGTTCAAGGTGAACGCCGTGATGGGCAAAGCCGGCATCAAGGATTTTTCCGTCAGCCGGCTGGTCGGATGGGTGGTCAAGTGGTTCTTCGTCGTGGTGGTGTTCCTGACCGCCGCGGATCTGCTGGGTTGGACGCAGCTGACCGAATTTTTGACGAACGTCGCCATGTACTTGCCCAAGGTACTGGTCGCCGTGCTCATCCTGTTGGCCGGCACGGTGTTGGCGAACTTCATCAGCCAGGTCGTGCGCCAAGGCGTGACGGCATCTAAGCTGGGCAACGCCGGCGTGCTGTCGGCGTTCACCAAGTGGCTGATCATCGTGTTCACGGTGATGGCGGCGCTGGTGCAACTGGAGATCGCCAAAGAGCTGACGCAGATCCTGTTCACCGGGCTGGTGGGGATGATCTCGCTGGCTGGAGGTCTCGCGTTCGGCCTGGGCGGCAGGGATGCTGCGAAAGATTTTCTGGACAAATTGCGTCGCGATACGCACTAGTTCGGACGTCCCTACTGCGATGAACACCGCGCCCCGCGAATGCGGGGCGCGGTTCGTTGCGGCACGATTGACGTACGCGATTATTGTGCGCTAGGGTGCAGACAGTCATGCGACCGGCGGGGATTAGCGCAGTTGGTAGCGCGCTTGGTTTGGGACCAAGAGGTCGCGGGTTCGAATCCCGCATCCCCGATTTCAAATTTTTCGTTTCGTGGGTTTCCCGCCACCGTAATGTAATTTATTACGAGGGCGGGACCTCCCGCCAACGGCGGGATGGCAAATCCCACCAGCCCGATTTTTTCTCCCGCATGTCCCGAGTGGTTTTTCACCGAGCTTCTCCGTTGGCTACTGAAGTGTTGCTATGATTGCAGCGCTTTTCTTTTTTTTACTGCAGCTGGGTGCAGGCTGGGCCTGTCTGCCGCTGTTGGACCCGACGCGGCGCTGGTCGCTGCCGGTGCGGGCGGTCGCCGGTAGCGTCGTCGGGCTGGTAGTTTCCGGGTATGCGGTTTTGTTGGCCGCCCTGCTGACGCGTTCATTGTCTTTCGGGATCCTCGCCTTCTCCATTTTGGCCGCCGTGGCGGTCATTTGGCGCTGGCGCTGTGATCCTCCGGTGAAGGAAAAAGTTTTCGGGGCGTTCGCAGGGATCTCGCGCGCGCCGGCCGCATGGGCGGTGGCCGGTATTGCGGGGCTGGTGAGCCTGCTGGGATTGCAGGTGTTGCTGCCGGATAAGGTGTTCGTGCGGGCGATCTTCGTCGGCTGGGGGGATGCGGCATACCACTTGAGCATCATCCAGCGGTTCGCCGTGGCGCAGCCGTTCACGCTGGAGCATCCCGTGTTTTCCGGGCACACCCTCACCTACCCGTTCTTGGTGGATTTTTTGTCGGCGTTGTACCGGCGGCTGGGGGCATCGGCGCTGTTCTCCTACCACCTGCCCGTCGTTGCCCTGGCGGTCGCCGGGGTCGCGTTGCTTTTCTCCTGGTATCGCACGCTGCGGATCCGCCATGGTCTGGCCGTGGTGCTCCTGGCGGTGGCGTTGTTCGGTGCGGGTCTGGGGTGGCTGTGGTTGGGTCGCGATTTTTCCGCAGCATGGCAAACCGGAGGCACCGTTGGGATTTCGGAAACATTGCGTGATCTGCCGCATGAGTACACCCACCTGGACCGGCGTACCAGCGGACTGCGCGCAGGCACGGAGAGCGACGCGAATATCGTGTGGATGGTGCCGGTCCTGTCATTCCTTACCCATCAGCGCGGGTTTGCCCTGGGCCTGGCTCTCGGGATGGTTGTGCTCTACGCGCTGGCGATGCGCGCGACGGCACCCTGGGTAGTTGGAGTGCTGGCGGGTTTGCTGCCTCTGGCGCACGGGCACACTTTTTTCGCGCTCGGGCTGGTCGGCGCGGCGTGGTTTTTGGTCGGCTGGCCGAACCGGCGATTCTGGCTGCGCGCGGCGCTGCCGGCGGCTATCATCGCGCTGCCGGCGCTCTTGTATCTGCGCGCCGGTCTATCCGGCAGCGGCGGCGGAACCGCGATGCGCTGGTGGTTGGGGTGGATGACCTGTACCCATGAGCGGCATTGGCTGCTGTGCGACCAGCCTGTCCCGGCGGGCGCCGACACTTCGGTGCTGTGGTTTTGGCTGAAGAATTTCGGCGGAGTTCTGGTCGCTTGGGCGGCCGTGCTGCTTGTTGCCGTTTCGCGTTGGCGGAAACGGGAGCGAACAAGTCTATCGGCAGTCCCATTACTGCTGCCCTCCGTGCTGCTGTTCGCGGTTCCCAACCTGGCGAGGCTGCAGCCCTGGGAGTTTGATAATAATAAGGTGCTGTTCTGGTGGTGGCTGTTTGCCATCGGCGCCATCGGCCAGTACCTCATGCTGCTGCCGCGGCCGTCCTTTCGGCGGTGGACGGCAGTCGCCCTGGCGGCGGTCGCGCTGCCGGCGGGGGTTACCGACGTTGCGTCGCGCCTGGGGCATTGGTCCACGTATCACTCCGGGTACGTGCAAGCGGCTGACCGCACGGCCGCCGACTGGATCATAGAACATTCCGTTCCTAATGCGGTCATTGCCGCCGCGCCCAGCGCCCACAGTTTTGTGCCGTTGCTGACGGGCCGGCCGTTGGCGCTTGGGTATGAAGGCTGGCTCTGGAGCCAGGGGGTCAACCTTGCGCCGCGCGTGGCGGCGATCTCCGCGCTCGCACGCGGAGAGATCGCCCCGGCCTGTCGCGAAGGTGTGCAGTTCGTCGTCGCGGATGCCGATTTCTTTCAACGGTTCGGGGGCGACAGCGCGGCGCTGGCGGGGGTAACGGAACTGCGCTGGCAGCAGGAAACGCCGCGCGGACCACGCCGCATCTACGCGCTCCCCTGTACTCCGCAGCCTTGATATCCGGGGTCGTTCAGGAATGGTATACTAGGGGAAAGGTCGGAGGGTCTCAATTTTGTCCCTATCTATATGGAAAATCAACCAATGCACAGCAATTCATGTTCCTGCCCGCACCACAAGGTGGTGCCGTTGGCGGTAGCCTTGATCGGGGCGCTGTTCTTCCTGCAGAACATTGGCGTGCTGGGGAGCGGCATCGTGAACGTGTTGTGGCCGCTGGCGCTGCTCGCCGCCGGTCTGACCAAGGCGTTCGGGAGCAGTTGCAAGTGCTGCGTGAAGTAGCTTACAGGGAAGGCCGCCCCGGTGGGGCGGTTTTCTGTTACCTCTTGTTCCGCGGTTCGTTCAATGGTAGGGTTAGGGGTGCTCTAACTCTTTATTTCCGTGCCTATGCCCGAGACTACCGTGCGCAAGCCCAACGCTTTTGACGCGTTCGTCCACCTGGTGGCGTACGTCGCCCTGGTGTGGTCGGCCGTCTCCGTGGGCGGCATCATTTTTCAATTCATCAATCGGTTCGTGCCGGCGCTGGAACCAGGCGCGTACGTCTACGCGACCGACGCGGTCAGCACCGGCGCGTTGCGGTTCCACATTGCCACGCTGCTCTTGACCGGTCCGTTGTTGCTTTCCATGACCGCCTACCTGCACCGCCTGTTCAAGCAGGGTGCGCTGGTCACCGACAGCGGCGTGCGGCGCTGGCTGACGTACCTGCTCCTGTTCGCCGCGGCGGTCAACATCGTCGGCAGCGTCATCGCCTTGGTGTACCAATTCCTCGGCGGCAACTACACGGTGAATTTCCTGCTCAAAGCGGCAACCATCCTCGTGATCGCGGGCGGCATTTTCGGCTTCTACTTTTGGGAGCTGAAGCGGGGTACCTACCAGACCCGCCATCCCGGTGCCCTCCCGCTGGTGGCCGGCTTGGGCGTACTGTTCGTGGGACTGCTGATTGGCGGGTTTTTGCTCATCGGTTCTCCGCGCTTGGCGCGGATGCGCGAGTACGACCGGATGCGCGTGGACCGCGCGGTGCAGTTGAACTACCAGTTGGGCGATGAATACCGTCGCACCGGTGCACTCCCCGCGACACTTTCCAATTTTGACCCGGCGTTCACCGAGGATCCGGAGCATGGCGCGCCGTTCGTCTACCGCAAGGCAGCCGACGACCGGTATGAGCTCTGTGTGACGTTCGCGGTATCCGCCCCCGAGCCGGTGGTACCGAAGGGCGTGCCGCCGTCGCGCGTACCCAAGCCCTATGGGGGCAGCGGCGGCGTCGAGCAGGCGTGGTACGAGCACGGCGAGGGCGAAGTCTGTAATACCTTTACGGTCAAGCGCCAAACTGCTGACGACCAATTCATCGAGACCCAGGTGGAAAAACCAGCTTCTCGCTAGTTTGAAAGCCCAGCAACGAATATACCCCCGATAGCCTCGGGGGTATATTTATACTCCATCCACTTCTCCTTTCCACCTTTCGTTCCCGCTCTTTTCTCGCGGCCTGGATATTTCCGGGCCGTTTTTTTGCCCGTTCATATGCCATAGGATATCCACCCTTGATTATTTGACTGGCGGTTCTATGCTTTGGTTCATCAAATCCACTTCTCGGGGATGTTCAGGATGCCGCAGGGATGTTCTGCCGCACGAGAGTGGCCTTTTCTTTTACCTGTGAATTTCGGCTGCGGCGCGCGTGCGTCGCTGGTTGAAAATTTGCAGCACCCGTTCTTTCCGATTCTTTTTTGGACCCCCAGGCTGGTTTCCCAGTCCGGGGATGACAACGATAAAACCCCGCGGCCGCGGGGTTTTATCGTTGTGCTCGGGACGGGTTTGCTACAGGCAGGTGCATTTTGCTTGCGGCTGGTTGCAGCCCGTGCATTTGGGCTGGCAATGATTGGCGCCGCAACGGTGCGTTGGCTGGGGCTCGGCAAATTCCTCGCCGCACGCATCGCATTTGAAGCCGTCGGCACTGCCGTCGCATTTGGCGCAGACGAGGTTGTGCATAGTTTTCTCATTATACGGATTTGCCCCCGTCGCGGGCAAGCGCCCCTTGCCGCGGACGGTTTCGGGGTGTACCATAGGCGCTACCATCCACGTGCGAAGACTCGTGCTTTCTCCCGCCTACTAATTTTATAGGTATCTCCTCGTGCGAGAGCGGGTATTGTATAATGGCATTACCTCAGCTTTCCAAGCTGATGACGCGGGTTCGATTCCCGCTACCCGCTCTCGCACGAGGAAAGGAAGGTAGGCGGGATCCCGCCCGCGGCGAGACAAGCTGATGACGCGGGTTCGTCCTATACCAGAGCAAAGCACAGTATAGGACGCCCTGTACCGTGTTCCGCAAAGCGGAACTCTGGTACTGGGGCGATTCCCGCTACCCGCCTACATGAATACCGGCGCTGACGCGCCGGTTTTTGGTGAATAAAAAAAGCCCCGGCGGTTGTAGCAACCGCGCGGGGCCAACGGTGCGGAGCCAACGAGGCTACTCGCCTTCGATGCCCGCCATCCGGAAGAGGATGGCGCGAAGTCTAATGATACCGACGGTTTGTCCGCCCTCGGTGACCTCGCCCACGTGCGGTTCGCGCCGTAGCAGGTGGAACGCTTCGCTGATAACCATATCCAGCGGCACGTCCACCATACCGTGGATGAGCCCGGCTTTGGCCAGGTCGATGGTGGCGTCGGGAGCGTCGCTTTTTCCCAGATGGTTGATGAGGTCGCGCCGTCGCACGATGCCCAGCACCGTCTTGGGGTCACCCTCCGCGATGACGACGATGTGGCTATGGCGGATGGCCGCCTCCACCAACTGCTGGCGGGTTGGCCGCTGGGTGATGGCGGTACATTTGTCCAGCGGTATGTAGAGCTCCCGGACCTTGCGGTTGCCGACGCGGATCAGCGTCTGGATGAGTCCGGCCTCCTCCGGGTCCAGGGTCCCGTGCTCTCGGGCCGCTTGGGCGGTGGCGATGACGTCTTCTTCGCGGTAGATGCGGCGTTCCGTGCCGCCCGTCAGGCGGTTGGTCAGCCGCAGCGCCCACGTGATGGGGAAGCACAGCCACAGCAATAGCCGGATGGGCACGGCGGACAGCAGCGCCGACCGCATGGCGTACTTGTACCCGATGTTCTTGGAGACGATCTCCCCGAAGAAGAACAGCGCCACTGCGTAGATGGCCAGGATCGCATTGATGCCGCCGTCCATGTCAATGGAGAGCCGGCCCAGCACCAGCGGCGTGAAGTACGTCAGCAGGTGGATGGCAAACAGGATGAAACCGACCACGATCATTCGTTCGTCGTTCAACTGGCGGATGGCTTTGGTCGCGGACGTTCGTCCGCCGGATTTGCCCTCATGGGCGACCACATCGTGGTCGTAGACGGTCAGCCAGACCACTTCGAGCAGGGAGAACACGAAAATGAGGACGAACGAAATGACCATAACGAGTGTAATGAGCCACACGGGAAACCTCCTTTGTAGTGTTCCATCGGGTTGGCGCGAAATTTGCGATTGTTCAAGGACATTCAAGCGCGGTGCTTGAGGGAGGATGCTACCAAAAAAATCATAGAATGTCAATATGAACCAGTCGTTCGTCTTGGCGTGAACCTGAAAATTATGGCATAATATACTTATCAACATCACCACGTTTATTTAATTGTATGGAGGGAATGCCCCAGCCGACGCCGATGCCGCCCGTTCCGCCACGACCGGTCCAGCGAATACCGACCGCTCCGCCCGTACCGCAGTCCTCACCCGCCCCAAGACGTTCGCATCGGGGTTTGGTGGTTATCGTGTTGGTGTTGTTGTTTTTGGTCGCGGCGGGCGCCGTGGCTGCGCTCGGGTATTTTGGGGGGTGGTTTGGCCCCAAAAAGACTTCTCAGCTCTCGGATGACGAGATCCTTTCACGGGCGCTGCAGATGCTGCCAGAGATCAAGTCCGGCTCGGTTCGGTTTGACATCGGGTTCAAGTCCGAACCGCGCGATGAGGGGGCAAAACCCATTACCGATGAGATTCCAGGCCTGGAAGAGCGGCGCAAGGCGAGAAATCGTGATGGCGAACGGCTGCAAGATATCCAGCGGTTGATGTCCTCGCTGCGCGTTCGTAGCCGAAGTTCGACGAGTCCTTCCGCGAGCACCGGGGTGCAACCCAGCTACCCGCAGACTTTGGATGAGTTCGTGCTTGACCCGGAAACGCGTACCGATCCCAGCGGCGGCAGCTATCGCTACAGCAGCAGCGGCAGCGATTTCTCGCTCGCTTTCCGCCTGGAAACTTCATCGGCGGTGGCCTCCTGGAACAAGCAACTGGATGGTACGCGCACCTACGGCAGTACCACCGCCGCCCCGCCGCGGGCCGTTGTAAATCAGGACATCACCCTGACGGCGGCGCATGAGACCCCATACGTGTATCTGGGCAGCGACGGTCTGGACCCGCTGGCGATGTTCGATAGCGACAGCCTGGATATGTACCAGTGGCTGCCCAGCGATCTGGATACTTCATTCAACATTTGGAGCGATTTCCAGGCGCCGTCGGCCGACGGCAAACCGAGCAACGCATCCGCCGGGCTCGGCGCGAAGGTCGCGATGGGCGCGTTCACCTTCGCTGGCAGCGGGGAGGTCCGCAAGGTTGGTGAAGTAATGTACGGCCGCGTCAACGAGTTTCCGGCACTTGGATTTTTCGACCTCAATGCCATCAAAGGCAAGTGGGTCGCGATGACCGAGGAAGATCTCATCGGCAGCGGCTTGGCCGTCAATTTCGCCGAGGTCAAAGAGGAGGTTTCTAAAGAGAACGCGACGGCCGTCAAGCAGTACCAGCTGGCGATCGCCTTGGCGCGCGAGCAGGGCGTGCTGAGCATTGAGCAGGTCCTGCCGATGACCGAAGAGAACGGCGTTCGCTACCACCACTACCGGTTGAAGTTCGATCGCACGAAGTTCGTCGGTTATTACCAGGCGCTGGCGGAGCGTTCCAAGGCCGAGTTCGGCAACGACGCGGTCGTGAAATTCAGCCAGGAGGTCGTGGATTATCTGCAGAACGAGGACTTCGCGCTCGCCTACGATGCTCTGGCGAAGAACACCGCTGCGGAAGTCTGGGTGCAGGAAAAGACCTATCTGCCGCGACAACTCGCATTCAGCGTCCGTCTGGTGCCGCCGGATGCGGCCATCAAACACGCCGGCAAACAGTTCAAGCTCAAAACGTCGGTGACGCTGGACAAGGTCAACCAGCCGGTGTCGGTGGAAGCGCCGTCCCCCACCATCAGCGTGGATGAGGCCACGGGGCTAGTTACTGGGCAGTCGCCGGCGCAGATCGTGCTCCAGCGCCAGATTCGCAACGTGGAGGCCATTCGCACGGCGTTACGGAAGTACCGCCAGCATGCCGGTGCCTATCCCGAGACGCTTACCGACTTGAAGCGTAAGCCGAGCGAGGTCCCACGCGCGACTCCGACTCCTAAGCCGGCTCGCGGCTCGCTGCAGGAAACCGTGAATATTGGACTCCAGTACGGTACGGTCGTGGGGTTTGGCGGAACAGAAGATTGGGAGGAGCCGAGCACCAAGAACGACGCACCCTTCCTCAAGGTTATCCCGAATGATGTCTACACCAAGCAGCCGTATCCGTACCAGCGCGATGGCGAGGGATACACGGTCAAATACCAGGTCCAGCTGGTCAAGGATGAAAACTCGGAGCGCAGTCCGTGGTCGTCGTATGCGCAGTACGTGGAAGGAGAGAATACCGCCGACCAGAGTTCTCTCTCGCGGGAGCAGGAAACGACCGAGGACAGCGATCATGACGGTTTGAGCGACCGGCAGGAGCGGGATGTCTATGGCACAAGCCCGTATGATGACGACACCGACAACGACGGCTTCAAGGACGGCGTGGAGGTGCGCGGTGGCTATAACCCCAAGGGTGACGGTCGGCTGCAGACAGGGCAAACCCAGCCGGAAACCTCGTTGTCGGGAGGTACGACATCGGTGACCATGCGTGACCGCCAGCGCGTGTCCGACATGAAGCAGCTGCAAACGGCGTTGGAGATCTACTTCAACGACAAAGGCGCCTACCCGCCGGAATCCGGCGACGGTGAGATCGGCAACCCGACCAACGGGTTCGGTTGTCTTGGTGATCTTGGTTGGGAGCAGGATAATATGTGTGCGTCACCGATTTACATGGGGTTGACGCCCCATGATCCGAGTACCACCGTCGCTAACCCGGGGAATGACAATCCTTGCAAAACGGAAGGTGTGTTGCCGTGCAACTATTCCTACAACCAGTTGTCGGGAAACACTTACGAGATTCATTTTCGACTGGAGGCAAACACCGGCGGCCTGAGCAGCGGATTGAACTGCGCTTCCGAGGCAGGCACAAGTAGTAAAGGATGCGTCCATTAGGTTTTTCAAAAATCGTCCCGGAAACGGGGCGATTTTTTTATTGCGGAATCAGGGGGTAAACTATTGACAATTTAGGTCAATTATGCTAGGATACACACTTCCCCAATTAGGGGATTTTTTATTAGACTATGGCCAAAAATTCAGTCTTCCGTCGCTCCTTTGGCGTAGCCGTTCTCGTCTCCACCCTCTCGCTGCTTTTGGCTACCTATCCGGGCGTTGCCGCCGCTCCTCAGGGGGTCGACGACTATCCGGACGCCGTACAGCGTCAGGCGGAAATGGCCGCGTCCGCGCCGAAGGTCGTGCGCACGATGAAGGTTATGGTGACGGCCTACAACAGTCTGCCCGAGCAGACCGACAGCACGCCGTGCATCACCGCCAGCGGTTACAACCTGTGCAGGGCCAATGAAGAGAACGTGGTTGCCGCCAATTTCCTGCGGTTCGGCACCAAGGTGCGCCTGCCTGAGTATTCCGGGGAACGGGTCTACACCGTGCAGGACCGCATGCACCCGCGGTTTAACCGCCGGATGGACCTGTGGATGCGCGAACGTTCCGCCGCCAGGAAATTCGGTCTGCGGACGCTGACGGTGGAAGTGCTAGAGTAATCTCCATTAGTGCCAGAAAATGCCGCGGTCTTCCGCGGCATTTTTGGTCCCCGTGGCTTGAAAAGCGGTATTTACGGTGGTACGCTGGGGCGTACCAAGTGTTTGGGCGCGTTTTGCCCCGCAAGGGAAGACCGCCAGTCGAGGAGCTGTCCATTCAACCTTTTACATCATGTCTTTGTCGCGGTGGTGGGCAACATTTTGACCCCATTGAGGCCAGGTAGCCAAGTGGTAAGGCAACGCGGCGTCACGCGTTAAAAATTTCTTTTCGTAGAGTCGCTTTTGGCGGCAGGGAGGCCAGGTAGCCAAGTGGTAAGGCAACGGTCTGCAAAACCGTTATTCACGGGTTCGATTCCCGTCCTGGCCTCCTTGCCGCCAACTTCGTTGTTGCGTATTGATGGACGGGTTTCCCGCCTCCGAAATATTTTTTTAAGAAAGGAAGGCGGGACCCCGCCAACGGCGGTGGCGATTCCCGTCCTGGCCTCGGTGCGGTCAATCGCGGTCGCGGTTCGTGTAGGGGTTGGTCGGTCCTCAGTCTTGGAGGGCCGATTTTTATGTCAGGCTTGCGAAAAATGCCGTTTTCTGATATTCTCAAGCAGTCTTTACGACCCCTATGAACGTCACGGAACTGTCGCGTCGTTTGCGGATGGATACCCGAGACCTGCTCGTGCTGCTGCCGCAGCTCGGTTTTGATATTGGCCGCCGCGCGATCAAGGTGGACGACCGGGTGGCGCAAAAGATCATCGAGCAGTGGCCGGTGTTGATGAAAAAATTGCGGGCGCAGACCGAGGACAGCGCCGCCGCGGCTGCCGCCGGCCCGGATGCGGCGGTTGCCAAACGGCAAGTGCCCGTTCCCGCGACGCTGTCGGTGCGCGAGTTCGCCCAGCGCGCCGGTTTGCCGGTGACCAAGGTGCTGGCCGTGCTGATGCGCAACGGGGTGCTGGCATCCATCAATGAGCGAATCGACGCGGAAACCGCGACCATCGTTGGCGCCGACCTCGGCGTGGAGGTGACTGCGGAAGCGGCGACGGCGGGTGAGTCCGCGGCAGCGCAGACCGTTGCCAAACCGACGCAGGGCGCACCGCGAGCGCCGGTCATCGTAGTACTCGGTCACGTGGACCACGGAAAAACCAAGCTGCTCGACGCCATTCGCCGCACTGACGTCGCATCGGGCGAGGCGGGCGGCATTACCCAGCATATCGGCGCGTACCAGGTAACCCGCAAGGACCGCCGCCTGACCTTTATCGATACCCCCGGCCACGAGGCCTTTGCAACCATGCGGTCGCGCGGCGCGCAGGTCGCCGACATTGCCATCCTGGTGGTGGGCGCCGACGACGGTGTCCAGCCGCAAACCAAGGAATCGATCAAGATCATCCATTCCGCCGGGCTCCCGCTGGTGGTCGCCATCAACAAGGTCGACAAGCCCGATGCCAACGTGGAACGCATCAAACAGGAGCTGGCGGCACTGGAGTTGCTGCCGGAGGATTGGGGCGGCTCGACCATCTGTGTTCCCATCTCCGCCAAAGTCGGCACCGGCATTGATGCACTATTGGATACTTTGCTCTTGGTGGCGGATATGGAAAAAGAGAAGATCGTTGCCGACCCGGCGCTGCCGGCCATCGGTACGGTGATCGAATCGCACGTCGATAAGGGCGAGGGGCCGGTGGCGACCATGCTGGTGCAGACCGGCACGTTGCGCCGCGGGGACCTGCTGCAGATCGGCGGCACCTACTATGGCAAGGTGCGGGCGCTCAAGGACTACCGCGGACGGCCGTTGGAGGAGGCCCCGCCGTCAACGCCCGTGCGACTGCTGGGGTTAAAAGCGGTGCCGTCGGTCGGGGACGTCGCTTCCGTCACGACGACCGTGGACCGCAAGAGCAAGGCCGACACCCACGCGCTGCGGGGCCGCGCGACCAATGTCTACACCCCATCCCTGTCTTCGACTCCCGACAGTGCCGCCCCGGCGCTCACCTTCAACGTCGTGCTGAAAGCCGATGTGCTGGGTTCCCTGGAGGCGCTGATGGGCTCGCTCGACCAGTTTCAGAATCCGGAGGTCGGCGTGAAGGTGGTCGGCCGCGGTTTAGGGAACATCACCGAAGGCGACCTGCAGACGGCGGAAGCCGGCCATGCGGCGGTGCTCGGGTTCAACGTCAATCCGACCCCGGCCGCGGCGACGCTGGCGCATGACCGCGGTATCGAGGTGAAGACGTATAAGATCATCTATGATCTGCTGGGTGAGATCCGCAAGCGCTTGGAAGCGATGCTCAAACCGGAGATCATCCGCACGGAGTTGGGTACCCTGAAAGTGCTGGCGGTGTTCCGCCAGGATAAGAGCGGCCAGATCATCGGCGGCGCGGTGACGGCCGGTCGCATCGGCTTGGGTGCGCAGGCATCCGTTGCCCGGGACGGCGTGGTGCTGGCCAACGGCAAGATCTCCCAACTCCAGCAGAATAAAGTGGCGGTCCAGGAGGTTGCCCAGGGCCGGGAGTGTGGTATTCGATTCGAAGGCAAGGCGGTCGCGCAGGTCGGCGACACCGTACAGGTGTATCGCGAAGAGGTGCGCGAACGGAAGCTTGCCTTGGCCGCATAACTGCCCCTGTGTCGTCCCATCGGGTCGCCCAAATCAGTGAACAGCTGCGGCGCGAACTCGGGCCGATTTTGGCGCAGGCCATTGAACTGCCCCCCGGGGTGCTCGTGACCGTCACGGCGGTGGATGTCGCCGCGGACCTGCAGAATGCCACCGTCTGGGTGAGTGTGCTGCCCGGCGGCGACCACGACCACGTGGTTCGCGTATTACAGCGGCAGGCTCGCGTGCTGCACGCCGCGTTGTTTTCCGCCGTCCGCTTCCGGCCCGTGCCGGCGCTGCACTTCCGTTATGATATTACTGAGGCCAAGGCGGCCGATGTCGAGGCGCTCCTGGATCGCCTGGAGCAAGATCCCGCTGAGCACCCTTGACGAACGCGGCCCGGCAGGCTAGACTGCCGGGCTATGCTCCGTAGGACAACGGACAAAAACAGTTCGCAGGTTTTTCCTGGCGCGGTTTCCTCCGGGCATGATTTTGGTGCCCGTTCGGGTTAAACCGTTGTCCTCCGGGGTATGCAATTTGAATTTTCCCCGCAGCAGCTAGACGCGCAGTTCGCGCGCGTCCGAACGGCGGTTCTGGTCGGCCACATTCAGCCGGACGCCGATTGCCTGGGTTCGCTGACCGCGTTTGCACCCTATCTAGAGAGCCGCGGTTGCGCCGTTACTCTCTACTGCGCCACCCCGGCGCCCGCCCGCCTCCAGTTTCTGCCTGGGGTAAGCCGGTTGCGGACCACGGCGCCTGGACCCTACGACGCGGTGGTGGTGCTGGACTGCGGCGACCTGAAACACGCCTGCGTGACCCCCGCGCAGCTGGCGCATTGGTCCCCGCGGCTGGTGGTCAATATCGACCACCACCAGACCAACACGCGGTACGGCGACATCAACCTGGTGCAGCCGACCGCTGCCTCTGCGACTGAGATCCTCTACCACTATTTCCGCGCTTTGGATTTTTTGGTCACGCCGCAGGTTGCCACCTCGCTCCTGGCGGGCATCGTCGGCGATACCGGCGGTTTTTACCACTCCAATACCTCACCTGCCGTGCTGAACGCCGCGGCCGAGTTGGTCGCCGCCGGTGCGTCGTTGCCGGCGCTGTTCTCCATCGCCTTTGGCGACAAGACCGTGCCGGCGCTGCAGCGCTGGGGTCCGGTGCTGTCGCGGATCACCATACACCCGCGCTACCAGGTGGCGCTGGCGGTCATCACCCGTGCCGATCTTTCCGGCTTGCCGGATGAGGCGGCGGCCGCCTCGGGGATGGCGAATTTTCTCAATACGCTGGATGGCGTGCGGGCGGTGGTCGTGCTGGTGGAACAGGCGGACGGCACCATCCGCGGCAGCCTTCGCGCACGTGATCCCTTGCTGGACGTGGCGAAGTTCGCTACGCTGTGTGGTGGCGGCGGCCATAAACTTGCGGCAGGGTTTGCCATCAAGGGGAGGCTGCAGGAAACGCCGCAGGGGTGGAAAGTTGTGGCCGGATAAATCGTAAATTTTAAATTACAAATTTTCAATTTTCATTGAATTATTAATGACTTAATTTTTAAACATCGTGTCGACGCTCGGATCTAATCATTGGAAATTGAAAATTGTACCATTGATTGTAAATTAGAAATTGTGAATTAATAATTTTAGCCTTATGCACCTGATCCCTACCGTCATCGAGAAGTCGACGTTCGGCGAGCGCGCGTATGATATCTATTCGCGCCTGCTCAAGGAGCGCATTATTTTCCTGGGTGACGTGATCACCGACCCGCTGGCCAACACCATCATCGCGCAGTTGCTGTTCCTCGAGTCGGAGGATTCGAAAAAGGAGATCAAAATCTACATTAATAGCCCGGGTGGTTCGGTGTCGGCCGGCTTGGCGATCTACGATACAATGCAGTACGTCAAACCGGATGTGATGACCATTTGCGTCGGTACGGCGGCATCTATGGGAGCGGTGCTCCTGGCGTCCGGCACGAAGGGCAAGCGGATCGTGCTGCCCAACTCCGAGGTCATGCTGCACCAGGTGATGGGCGGCGCTGAGGGCCAGGCCATTGATGTCAAGATCCGCGCCGAGCATATCCTGAAGATCAAGGACCGGCTCAATCTGATCCTGGCCAAGCACACGGGACAGCCGCTGAAGAAGATCGAAAAGGACACCGACCGCGACTATTACCTGACTCCCCAGGAAGCTATCGCCTACGGCTTGGTGGACAGGATCATCCAGTAAGCGCTCCCCGCCCGGTATATCCGCCACTTCCCGCCGCCTCCCCTTTCGGAGACGGCGTTGGCTTGCCCCGTAGGACAATGGAATCTTGAGAACGGTTGGGAGGCTTACGTTCTCATGCATTTCCATGAACAGGCTATCAAAACGGCATCAACCGTTGTCCTACGGGGCTTGTCAAGGGAATCATTTTGTGGTACGTTAGGGCCACGTATTGCAATTAACTACGACGTTTGAGGGTGACCCGTGAGCGTTCTGATTTTCTCCATGTTGCATAGCCTGCTTGAACACTCTGGAATCGCCGACAGTGCCGTTTGGCCTGCCGCCGGTTTCACGTTCACCGCGGCGTTCTTGCCCAGGTAAATCAGGCCCAAACCGCCGCGCCTGCGGGCGCGGACTTCGCTCCGGCCGTCCCCCTCGCCGTTGGACGGACACTATGAAAAACTTTTTATGGGCGATCGCCCTGACTGCAGGGTTCGCTTTTGGCATTGCGCTCGGGTACTACCTGCGCAAGCTGTGGGCCATCCGCCGACGCGACATCATCGAGTCGCGTATCGAGAGCCTCATCAATGAGGCCAAGGCCAAAGAGAAAGAGATCCTGCTGGAGGCCAATGACAAGGCGCTCAAGCTGATCGAGGAGGCCAAGATCGAAGAGCGTAAGCGTCAGGCCGATCTGCGCGCGGCCCAGCAGCGCTTGGAAAAGCGCGAGGGGCTCTTCGACCAGAAGATCCTAGAGATCGAATCGAAGAAACAGGAGATCGTCGAGAAGGTTGCAAAGATCGAGCAGGTCAAGGCGGAGATCGCCAAGATCAAGGAAGAGCAACTCGCCCGTTTGGAGCAGATCTCCCAGCTCAATCAGGAGGAAGCGAAGCGGCTGCTGTTCGAAAATATCGAGCGCCGCAGCAAGGATGACCTGGCCGCGCGTATCCGCAAGCTGAATGAGCAGTCAGCCGAGGAGATCGACCGCCAGGCCAAGAAACTCTTGAGTATGGCCATCCAGCGCTGCGCCAGCTCGCACGCCGCCGAGATCACCACCTCCACGGTCGATCTGCCGTCCGATGAAATGAAGGGCCGCATTATCGGCCGCGAGGGCCGCAACATTAAGGCCATTGAACTGATGACGGGTGTCGAGATCATCGTGGATGACACGCCGCAGGCCATCACCTTGTCGGGATTTTCGGCCATCCGCCGGCAGGTCGCCAAGCTCGCGCTCATCAAGCTCATCGCCGATGGCCGCATCCACCCCGGCCGCATCGAGGAAGCCATTGAGCAGGCGAAAAAGGAACTCGCCACGGATCTGAAGAAGGCCGGCGAGGACGCTCTCTATGAGGTGGGCATTACCGGTATTCACCCCAAACTGGTCTCCATTTTGGGCCGCTTGAAGTACCGCACCAGCTACGGCCAGAATATCCTGCACCACTCCGTGGAGGTGGCATACCTGGCCGGGTTGATCGCCGAGGAGCTGGGCGCTGACGTGGCGTTGGCCAAGAAGGGCGGCCTGTTCCACGATATCGGCAAGGCCGTGGACCACGAGGTCCAGGGCAGCCACCCGGAGATCGGTTACAATATTCTCAAGAAGTTCAACGTCGGCGAGGACGTGGCGCAGATCGCCAAGACCCACCACGACGACATGCCGCCCCTGTTGGAGTGTGTGATTGTCAAGGTGGCCGACGCCATTTCGGGCGCCCGGCCCGGCGCCCGCAAGGACACGTATGAGAAGTATGTGCAGCGGCTGGAAGAGCTGGAGCAATTGGCATCCAGTTTCCCGGGTGTGGAGAAGACCTACGCCATCCAGGCCGGACGCGAGGTGCGCGTCTTCGTGGTGCCGCAGGAAGTGGATGACCTGGGCGCGTACAAGCTGGCCTCGGAGATCGCGCGCCGCATCGAGCAGGAGCTGAAGTACCCGGGTGAGATTCGCGTCAACGTCATCCGCGAGACCCGCGTCATTGAGTACGCGAGGTAATCTTGTAATGCAAATTTTGTACCTTGGAACTCGAGTAGCGGACCGATCCAATCTTGAGATACCCGTTATAAGCTACCGGCTCCATGATGAATATCCTTTTCTTCGGTGACGTTGTCGGCAAGGTCGGCCGCAAGGGGCTGGCTGCGGCGCTGCCGGGGTTGCGCCGGGAAACGAACGCCGATTTGGTGATCGTCAACGGCGAGAATTCTTCGCACGGCAACGGCATCACCGCCTCGACCTATGCGGAGTTGCGCGCGGCCGGTGCCGATGTGGTGACGCTGGGCGACCACGCGTTCGACCGCGAGGAAGCTCGGACGCTGCTGGGCAGCGACGACCGGCTCGTGCGGCCGGCCAACTATCCCCCGCAGTTGCCGGGTGTGGGCGCCCGTCTGGTGCCGGTGGGCAGCCGTGAGGTGTTGGTCATCAATTTGTTGGGACGCGTCTTCATGAAGATGCATTACGACTGTCCGTTCCGCGCGTTTGACGCCTTGTATGCGCAGTATGCCGCCCGTCGGCCAGCTGCCGTCATCGTTGATTTTCACGCCGAGGCAACCTCGGAAAAGCAGGCGTTCGCTTGGCACGTGGATGGTCGCGCCTCGGCGGTGCTGGGCACCCATACGCATGTGCCGACCGCCGACTTGCGCACGCTGCCCGCCGGTACGGCGCTGGTCTGCGACGTCGGCATGGTCGGCCCCCGCGATTCGGTCATTGGCGTCACGCCGGCGCGGTCGCTCAAGTCATTTTTGCAGCAAACCCCAAGCCTGTTCGAACCCGCCGAAGACGGGCCGTGCCTGGTGAACGGCGTTCTGCTCCGCGTCGACCCCGCGACCGGCCGTGTCCAGGCGTTACAGCGCCTGGACCGTGAGGTTCCCGTGTAGCGAAACCGTGGCTGACTTGCGCAAAATTCGGGGGTTGGGTATACTTACCTGGGTACGGGTAGCGTAGGCTACCATTGGAAGAATAATTTTTTTGAAAGGAGGTGGCGAATGAACAAAGCAGAACTCATCGACGTGATCGCGCAGAAAGTCAGCATCACCAAGCGCCAGGCGGAGGAGGCTATCGATTGTGTGACCTCGACGATCACCGATACGATCAAGGGCGGCGGCGAAGTGACGATCACCGGTTTCGGCGCGTTTTCCGCCAAGCAGCGCGCTGGCCGGACCGGCGTGAACCCGCGCAACCCCACCGAAAAGATCGAGATTCCTGCCGTGACGGTGCCGAAATTCAAGGCCGGCAAGGCTCTCAAGGACGCACTCAAGGGTAAGACCTAACCGGCACTTCCCTGTACAGTTCCAAACTCCCCTCGCGCATGCGCGAGGGGAGTTTTGGTATGGCGAAAAATAAAAACGTTCACCTGGCGGTGAACATCTTTCTGGTGCGCCTAGAGAGGATCGAAGTCGGTCCGATGCCCATCGGACCTCCCCATAGGGGCTTCCGCCCCTCTGGTGCTCGCTGCGCTCGCGGTCACCCCCGGCAATGCGGGGGAGTTTTTCCTCCCCCGCCACCCCCACGTTCGATTCCCTGGCGGATAAACATTGTTAATAAAGAAAAACGTTCACCTGGCGGTGAACATCTTTCTGGTGCGCCCAGAGGGAATCGAACCCCCAACCGTTGGCTTAAGAGGCCACTGCTCTGCCAATTGAGCTATGGGCGCGTACTTGGGTTTTCCAACATTGCTCCCGGAGGGATTCGAACCCCCAACAACAGGTCCGAAGCCTGCTGTGATATCCATTTCACCACGGGAGCGAAAGGCGGGAGCGACCAGCGCGGACGGTACTTACATTCCCGGATAGTAGCGGAAAAATGCCGGTTCGTCAATCCTGAAGGTATGAAAACCCCGCGATCTTGTGGACCGCGGGGCGTGGAATGTGGGTGGAACCGAAGGAACGGAAACTACGGAGCGTCGCCGCCGGGGGTGGCGGACGGGACGATCGCCGGTGCGTCGGCGACGCGCAGGGTCTCGCGCCATTCCAGCGGCACGAGTGCGCGCCGGACCTCCCGGTGGATGTCGGGGAGCGGAATGCGGGTGGCCGGCACTCCGCGCGCGGTCGTGGACCCGTTGAAGATCCAGCCGGCCTGCGGGGTGAGGTGCCACTCGGGACGGTCGGCGACCGTGGTGCTGGTCAGCCGCTGGGTGTCGTCGGGCGGCTTGGCGCCGGCGCGACGGTACTCCTCCATGCGCAGCCGACGCGCGATGGCGCAGGTGGCCCACCAGCAGTCGCTCCGCTTACGGTCGCGGAGCAGCACTTCGGCGAACTGCCGCAGCACGGGCGGCATGTCCTGGCTGCTGGCGACCCCCTGGAGTCGTTCGGGGTGGAGCGCCGAAACCATCCGGGAGATGGACTCGACGACCTGGTGGGAGGGGTGGTTGCGGCCGACCTGGCGTCCCAGCGACCCGATGACGGTGCCGGGCACCTTGAGATGCTGCGAGACGTAGATCTGGGTGTTACCGCAGTTGGGCGCGGCCGGGGTCCCTTGCTGGACGAAGAGGTCGCACTTGCCGTAGAAGCGGGCCATGCGGTGGAACAGCGGGTCGTCGCCGACGATGCTGCCCACCCGCAGCACCGTGCCATCGGGGAACTGCAGCGTTCGCACGCTCGCTCGTTGCGCCCAGGCCTGGCGCGAAGGTCCGAGGAATCGCACCTGTTCCTCGTACTTGGCCGAGATGGCCTTGAACGCCCAGTAGATGACCTCCCGTGGGTCGTCCGGGTAGCGGTCGTGCAGGATGCGCACGAGGTGCGCCAGATCGAACGGCTGCGCTCCGCCGCGGGAATCCTGGCGCGACACGTAGGTCAGGATCTTCCCCAGGGCGGGGTCTTCGGCGATGCCGAGCGAATTCGCGACCAGCTGCGCCGAGCACGTGATGACGTCGGGGTCCTGCAGGCGCAGGCGGTGGTCATCGAGCTTGGCCAGCGCGATGCCGAGCACCAAGGTGCCGTCCGCTTCATGCTGGGCGACCGGCCGGCCGTCGGGCGTGCTCTGACCGGATCCCCAGAACTCAAGCTTGGCACAGTGAATGCCGGGGTACCTCCCCTTGCCGAAGTTGCGGAGCAGCCACAGTGCCAGGATCTCCTCCAGGTGCGGCCGCGGGTGCACCGCGATTCGCTTGATGGTCAGCTGACCTTGGGAGGATGCGGCAATCGCTGCCGCGATCTCGGCCTTCAGGTCGGGAAACTGGGTCGTTTCGTTGTTCACGACACTCTCCTATGTTTGCGGGTTATCCTCCACCCGTCAGGGTTCCAGGAATTACCTGGCGTTTCAAAGACCATCTCCACGGAAAACGATCCCGCGGAGTACCTTGGCGGAACGATTCCGTCAGGGAAAATGCTTTATACCATAGATTTGTTGAATTGTCAATATAATTAGACCATCATTAAAAAACGCGGCGTAAGCCGCGTTTTTCCCTCCAGCCAGGGGAGAAGCTAGTCCAGCAGTTCGGGGTTGAGCATGTGAAATTGCGCCGTCTCTTTCGTGATCTCTTCATTGCGGAACAGGTTGATGAGGTCCTGGTCCATGGTGATCATCCCTTCCTCCGCGCTGGTCTGCAGCACCGTCTTGATCTGCGCGATCTTGTTCTCGCGCACGAGGTTGGCGACCGCCGGGGTGTTGATCAGGATCTCGCGGGTGGCGACGCGGCCGCCGGTTTTCCTGGGGATGAGACGCTGGGAAATGATGGCGCGCAGCGTGATGGACAGCTGCAGGCGGATCTGGGGCTGCTGGTGCGGGGGGAAGATGTCGATAATGCGGTCCATCGTCTGGGCGGCATTGTGGGTGTGGAGTGTCGCCAGTACCAGGTGGCCGGTCTCCGCCAGGGTGATGGTGGTGGCGATCGTCTCCAGGTCGCGCATTTCGCCGACCATGATGACGTTGGGGTCCTGGCGCAGGACGTGGATGAGTGCGTTGTTAAAGCTGAGCATGTCGGTGTTCAGCTGGCGCTGCTTGATGATGGATTTGATGGGTTCGAAAACGAACTCAATGGGGTCTTCCAGCGTGATGATGTGCGAGGAGCGTTCGTTGTTGATGTGGTTGATCATCGCCGCCAAGGTCGTCGACTTGCCGCAGCCGGTGGGGCCGGTCACCAGCAGCAGCCCTTGTTGCAGGTTGAGCAGGTCGTAAACGATCTGCGGCACGTTGATGTCCTTGAGGGTCGGGATCTCCTTGCTGATGACGCGCGCGACCATCCCCAGGTTATCCTTTTCCCAGTGGCAGTTGACACGGAAGCGTCCGATACTCTTCAGGTCGTAGGAGAGGTCCAACTCGCGCTCCGTTTCCAGCAGGCCGTACTGTTTGTCGGTCAACATCGGTTTGATGAGCGCGCGGATGTCATTGCCCGTCAGCTTCGCCTTGCCGGGGATCTGGTGCAATACCCCGTCAATGCGGATGATCGGCGGCATCGCGGTCACCAGATGAAGGTCGGAGGCCTTGCGCTCGACGGCGATCTTGAATAACTCATCGATGCTCATATAGCAGATTCGGACGTTACGACGTTACCGGATGATTATACCATACCGCTCAGCCTTCGGAAATGTTCGATACCAGAAAAAAAACGCCCCGCCGCAGGCGGGGCACAATAGTATCTCATTTTGTACTGGCTCCTTTCTTCACGACCAGCTCTTCGTTTTTAATCCGCGTTCCGCCGCCCGCTCCTGGGCTTCGCGTTTGCTGGAACCTTCTCCTTCCGCGACCAGCTCTTCGCCCAGGTAGAGACCGACGGTGAAGTGTTTTGCGTGGTCCGGTCCGCGTTCCGACAGCACCTGGTACGTGGGGGTGATCCCCAGCTGCTCCTGGGCGGATTCCTGAAAGCGGCTCTTGGGGTCGTGGTAGAGCTGCTCTTCGAAAATGCGCGGTAGTTCCGGCAGCAGGCAGCGCTCGAGGAACCCTTTGGTGGCGTCGTACCCGCCGTCCAGGTAGATGGCGCCGACTACCGCCTCAAAGGCGTTGGCCAGGATATACTGGCGCGCTTTGCCCTGGGCGTCGGCCGCTTCGCCGCGGCTCAAGTACAGGTAGGGCTCCAGCTCCAGGTCGCGCGCGACCTTGGCCAGCATTTTGGCGTTCACCAGCGCCGCGCGCCAGTTGGTCAGTTCGCCCTCCGAATTGGGGTAGCGTTGATAGAGATTTTCGGTCACCACGAGCTCGATGACGGCGTCGCCTAAAAATTCCAGCCGTTCATTCTGGCCGAGCGGGAAACCCGGGTTCTCATTCAGGTAGGACCGGTGGACCATCGCCTGCTTGAGCAGGTCGAGGGTGTGGAAAGTGACGCCGAGGCGTTGCTGCAGCGGCCCAAAGTCGGTCAGCGGCATGGGGCGGAATCGTTATTCCGCCTGATCACCTGTGGCGGTAACCGGAGTTGCCGCAAGAGGTAAGCAGGCCGGGTAAGTTAAGCGGCAGGAGGCGGCGGCGGTGCCGTGGGTGCTCCTTCGGCCGACGGTTTGGCGTTGACGATCTTGGGGGCGCCGGCAGCCTCCATTTCCTTGTAGATGGTGCCAAGGACCCCGTTGACGAATTTTCCGGAGCTTTCGCCCCCGAACGTTTTCGCCAACTCGATCGCTTCATTGATGGCGACCTTGGCCGGGATCTCGACGTCGTGCTGCAGTTCGTAGATGCCGATGCGCAGGACGTTGCGGTCGACGTTGGTGATCTGCTCCAGCGGCCACTCGGGCGCGTGGTCGACGATCTCCTTGTCGATGGCGCTCCGGTTGGCGGCTACGCCGGCAACGAGCCGTCCCGCAAAACCACCATCATCAAAATCCGGCGCGAACTCGAGAAAGTTGCGCGTCAGCATGTCGGACAGCTGGTCGTCCGGCTTCCCGTTGAAGTCCCACTGGAACAGCGTCTGCAGGGCGATCGTGCGGGCGAGGTGGCGGTTGGACATAGACGGGAAAGGGCGACTCGGTGATAGTGGTTAGCCTTTGGCCGGTGCGGCCTCGGTCGACTGGCCTTTTCGCGGTTTGGCGGCTTTCACTTTTGCCGCGATGACCTGGCGGCCGCGGTAGCTGCCGCAGAAGCGGCACGCCTGGTGCGGCACCGTGGGTTTTCCGCAGTTGCTGCAGCGGGTGAGCACCAGCGCGGGGATCGCGCGATGCGCCCAGCCGCGACGTTTTTTTGAACGGGAACGGCGTTTGCCTGGAATGGGCATGGGAAATTCTCCTTAATCATCCGTCGCCCCGCGAGATCAGGGGAGCAGATTACCGTAGTATAGACAGATTTTGTTGGATTTGGCAAGCCCCGTAGGACAACGGTCGATGCCATTATGGATGGGCCTCTGGTAGTGCCGGGCGGACCGCGGAGGTTCCCTGTCTCCGGAAGTCCGTTGTCCTACGGGGCAAGCCCCGTCCTTCCGGTGGCGTGCCTTACAGCAGCGTGACCGAAGCCACCCGGTCGTCCTCTTCCTTGAAGCGCATCAGCCGCACGCCTTGGGTGGCGCGGCCCAGCACCGAGACCGAATTGAGCGGCAGCCGGATGACCTGTCCCTTGATGGACACGATGATGAGGTCGGCTTCGACGGACTGGCTGTTGACCACGATGGCGGACACGATGGGGCCGGTTTTCGGGGTGATCTTGGCCGTCTTGATGCCGGAGCCGCCGCGCCCCTGCGTTTTGTAGGCCTTGAGCGTGGAGCGCTTGCCAAAGCCGTGCGCCATGACCGTCAGGAGTTGGCCGACATTGACCAGCGCCGGGTCGATGACGTCCATACCGACGACGGTGTCGTTCCCCTTGAGTCGCAGGCCGCGTACGCCGCTCGCCGGCCGGCCCATCGGGCGCAGCTGCCGTTCGGGGAAGCGGATGCTTTGCCCTTGGGCTGTCACCAACAGGATGCTGTCCTGCCCGCTGGAGGGTTTGACCCAGTCCAAAATGTCGTCCTTGTGCAGGCGGATGGCGATCAGCCCGGAGCGGCGGACATTGACGAAGTCGTCGAGCGACACTTTCTTGATCTGCCCCCTGGTCGTGACCATGACCAGGAATTTCGCTTCGTCCTTTTCCGGCATGGGCAGGGCGGCCGAGATGCGTTCGTTGGGCCCCAATTGTAGGAAATTGACGATGGCGGTTCCCCGCGATTGCCGTGAGGCTTTGGGAATTTCGTAGGCCAAGAGCTGGAAAACGCGGCCGCTGGAGGTGAAGAAGAGGATGTTGGTGTGGGTTGTCGTCGAGAAGAAATGGGCGACAAAGTCCTCGTCCTTCGTGGCCAGGCCGATGACCCCCTTGCCGCCGCGTTCCTGCGTGCGGAAGGAGTCTGGCGGCAGCGCCTTGATGTAGCCGTTGCGGGAAAGCGCGATGATGACGTCCTCATCGGGGATGAGATCTTCCTGGGTGAATTCTTTGACCCCGTGCGCGACCACCTGGGTGCGGCGTGCGTCGCCGTATTTTTCTTTCAACGCTTTGAGCTCGTCCTTGATGATGCCGGTGATGCGCGCCGCCGATTTCAGGATCGCTTGCAGCTCCTTAATGAGGGCCAGTTTGGCTTTCAATTCCTGTTCGATCTGCAGGCGTTCGAGGTTGGCCAGTTGCTGCAACCGCATCTCCAGGATGGCAACCGCCTGCCGCTCCGAGAGCTTGAAGCGTTTGATGAGGTTGATCCGGGCTTCGTCCTTGTCCTGGGATTTCTTGATGGTGGCGATGATCTCGTCGATCTTGGCCAAGGCCAGCTTCAAACCCTCCAAGATGTGGGCGCGCTCCTCGGCACGCGCCAGGTCGTAGGCGGTGCGCCGCTTGATGACCTCGCGACGGTGCTTAAGATATTCTTCCAGGATGGCCTTGAGCGTGAGCACCCTCGGTTGGATGCCGTCCACCAGCGCCAGCAGGTTGACGTGGTAGGTTTCCTGGAGCTGGGTGTGCTGGTAGAGCTGGTTGAGCACCTTGCGCGGGTAGGCGTCCTTTTTGAGCTCGATGACGACGCGCAGGCCGCCACGTTCGGACGACTCATCGCGCAAGTCGCGGATGCCCTCCATTTTTTTGTCCTTGACCAGTTCGGCGATCTTTTCCAGCAGCATCGCTTTGTTGACCATGTAGGGGATCTCCGTCACCACGATGTGGTGGCCGTTCCCTTGTTCGATGATCTCGGCCTTGGCGCGGGTGACGATCGCCCCCTTGCCGGTCGCGTATGCTTGTTTGATCTCGCGTTTATCAAAGATGGTCCCACCCGTCGGGAAGTCCGGCCCCTGCACGTACTGCATCAAGCCGTCGACGGTCGCGTCCGCGTGGTCGGCCAGGTGGATGGTGGCATCCACGACCTCGCTCAGGTTATGCGGGGGAATGTTGGTCGCCATGCCGACGGCAATGCCGGTGGAGCCGTTGAGGATGAGGTTGGGCAGCCTTCCGGGCAGCACGGTCGGCTCCTGGTGGGTGCCGTCGTAGTTGGCCACGAAGCTGACGGTTTCCTTGTCGATATCGACCAGCAGCTCTTCGGCGATGCCGGCCATTTTGGCCTCGGTGTACCGCATGGCCGCGGCCGAGTCGCCATCCATCGAGCCGAAGTTACCCTGTCCCGCCACCAGCGGGTAGCGCAGCGAGAAATCCTGCGCCATGCGGACGAGTGAATCATAGACGGCGATATCGCCGTGGGGGTGGTATTTGCCGAGACATTCACCGACAATGGTCGCTGATTTGCGGAATTTGGACCCCGGACGCAGACCCAGCGTCCACATCGCGTAAAGCACGCGCCGGTGCACGGGTTTCAGGCCGTCGCGCACATCCGGCAGCGCGCGCGCGATGATGACGGACATCGCGTAGTCGAGATACGATTCCTGCATCTCCAGCTCGATCGGGCGCGCCTGGACCGAGATCCGTTCAGGCGCGGCGGGCGGCGGGGTGGTTTTTTTCGTTGGGGCCATAGGTTACGGGGTGGTGGTGGAAGTTCGGAAAAATTCGATGGTCGCGGTTTTGGCGACGGTGCGGTTTTCGCAATTTAGGGCGTTGGCGCAGGGATCGATGAGGAGAAAGGCGGTGGTCGTCGCGACGGTCTGTGGCCGACAATCGCCGCCGACGGGCAGCGTGGTGGTCGCGTCACGCGCGTACCAGTGCAGCCGGACGGGTTCGGGCGGGGTCAGGCAGCGGTCGGTGCAGTCGCGGCAGGGGGCCGTCTGGCTGACCGTCAAGACGGCCGCCGGCGTGTCCGTGCGGCTGTCGGCCGCCAGGGTCGCCCGCCATCCGGGCGGCAGTACGTCGTGGAGACCTGTCAGGTTGATGCCCAGGCGTGCCGCGAGCCGTCCCTCCAGCTGGATGCGGATCTTTTCCGCGGTTTGTGCGTCAACGGTGAGGGGGCTGGACGTTGCCACGGCGCCGTTCTCCCACAGGCTCGTGACCTTTTCCCGCAGCTGTTCCCAGCGCTGCTGGGTCGAGACGACGAATTTCTGCCAATCGTTGCGCAGGTCGGGAGCGGGCAGGGACGGAACGGTGTCGGATAATGGTGAAAAGATCTTGAGGGCGAAGAACGCGACTCCCATGAGTATCAGCGTCCCGAGTACCAGCCACGTGCGCGGGTGCCCGCGGCGCGGCGTTCGCAACGGCTGCTGCATAGGCTGGATTTCACTACGGGGCCTACGCCTTGTCCAGCACGATGACCTTCATTTCTTCCGCTGGCAGATCCTTGCGCGTCAGTTTCAGTTTCGGCAGCGTATCCTTGGGACAGATGCCGATCTCCTGGCAAAATTTATCCAGCGGGTCGGCTTTCATCGTCAGTCCGGGGATCTTGAATCCGCACGGAATGACGATGCGCGGCTCCAGGAGCGTGACCAATTCCGCGGCTTGCTTGCCGGAAAGGACGCCGCCGCCGCCTACCGGCACCAGGAGAATATCGGCTCCCGCGAGCTGCGCCACCGCGTCGCTGTCCGGAAGTTCGCCGAGCGTGCCGACGGTGACGACGTTGAGGCCGTCAATGATGATCCGGTAGCTGGTCAGGGCGCCGCCGCGTTTGGCCGCCACCCCCTCCACCAGGATGCCGCCGGCTTCGTACTCGCCGGGTCCGGCAACCAGCCGCGGTGCACCCGGACCGTCGGGCAGGTCGAGGTGTTTGGCGGCCGTCGGGTCGGTGACCGCGACGAGATTTGCGTTCAGTCGCGGGCCGCGCAGGCCGCTGCCGCTAAACAGCGGGTCGGTAATGATGGAAGCGCCGTCGCTCTGCAGGCGGAAGCAGCTGAGGCCGTGCCAGGTGAGTTGCATAAACGTTTACTCAAGGTCAAATGAGAGATCGGGCAGGTCGGGTTTCGTCTCCGGCGAGGGGTGGTGCCCTTTGCGGGCAATGCTGGTTTTGGGGTCGTTGGGAGTTTCGCGGCGTGCCAGCGTCGAAGCTGTGGTGGGGTGCGTTTCCAGTTCCTCCACCCCTTGTTCGCGGTCGGCGCGTCCGATGCTGGAGGAGCGTTCCTGGGTATGGCCGGTGCGCAGCGCGCTTTCGGAAACGGGACGCCCGATCGAGCGGCGGATGCCTTCCGGGAGGTCTTCGCGGGCGGCGGCGTTGTAGCGCTTCTGTTCCTGGTCGGACAGCTCCTGGGCAATGCCTTCCTGCACGTACACCTGGGTGCGTTTGTGCGACTGCATGATGTCCTCGCCGACGTGGGCGTGGGTCAATTTCCCGGCCTCGCGCAGCTTGGTGAGCACCAGCCCCATCTGGCGACGGTTGAGGTTGGGTTCGGCACCCGGGCGGGCCGTCGCGCTGCCGAACGGCATGCCTAGCTCCCGCAGCGCCGATCTGACGTGCTCGGGGTGGCCAGTGGCTTTGCCGTAGTACTCGACGAACTTGCGCGCCGACAGCGTGCCCGGCAGTTTGGTGATCGAGAGCGGGACGTCCGAGCCGACGTTTTCGGACACCTCGCGGTCGGACATCACCTTCTCGTAGAGCTGCTTCGTGGTGCGCTTGGATTTTATAATATTCTCCTCTTTCAGCTGGTCGATGGAGCGCTGAAATTGGCGTTTGGTCGCCGTCTGCCAGGAAAACCGGCCCATGCCGCCCTGCTTGAGCGCGTCGCTCACTTTCTTGGGGACGTAGGAGGTTTTATACGTCTCTTTGCTCAGCCGTTTGATGGTCGATTTGAACTCCGACGGGCTGATGCGGTCGCGCGAGGCGGGCATAGGTACGCGGGGCTGAGGAGGAACAAAAAGGGGGCAATTTCCCTTCTCTATGGTACCTGATTTTTCGCTGGGTGTCCAGTTGAAATGGCAAGGCGCGAGGCTTGCAAAAAATTTTGTTTCCGGTTATACTGGGGCCTGTTCTGAAGCCCGGAACAGCCGCGGGATCACCCTGCGGTCCGGCCTGCGGGAAGCCGCAATTTCACGCGGTTCCACGCTGCCGGTACGGGGCCTTTTTATTCTCCATCTGCTGCGGTCGGGACGCGCGCACGTACCGCCACCCGGCAGAGCTGTCTCTCCAACGGCGGACGGCTAAGGGAACCGAATGCGCGAAATTCTATGGAAGAAGTAGTACAGAAACCCGCCGTCGAGTCGGCGGAAACCAGCGAACTCAAGCAGTTGTTGGCGAGCGATGCGGTCAAGATCCCAAAACCCGGGGAGCTCATCAAGGGCAAGGTGATCGCGGTCAGCAAGGCCGAAGTCCGACTGGACATTGACGGCCTGACCACCGGCGTGGTGCGCGGCCGGGAGTTTTTCGACGAATCCGACCAGTACCGCGACCTCAAAGTCGGCGACGAGGTGGAGGCGACGGTCATCGAGCTGGAGAACGAGAACGGCGAGATGGAGCTGTCGTTCCGCTTCGCCGGCCATCAGCGCGCCTGGGACCAGCTGACGGTCATGCAGCGCGAAAGCACCCCGATCGAGGTCGTGGTGACCGAGGCGAATAAAGGCGGACTGATGACGCGGGTGGGCAGCGTGTTGGGGTTCCTCCCGGTGTCGCAGTTGTCCCCCGAGCATTACCCGCGCGTGCCCGGCGGCGATAAAGCCAAGATCCTGGAACGTCTGCGGCTGCTGGCCGGCACGAAGCTGCTGGTGAAGGTCATTGACGTCAACGAGACCGAGGGCAAACTCATCGTTTCCGAGAAGGCCGCGTGGGAGGAAAAGCAGAAAGACGTGCTGGCGCGTTACCGCGTCGGCGACACGGTGACCGGCAAGGTAACCGCGGTGACCGATTTCGGCGTTTTCCTGGAATTCGGCGAGCACCTGGAAGGGCTGGTTCACATTTCCGAGCTGGCGTGGCAGCGCATCGATAAGCCGGCCGATCTCTTCCAGCTCGGGCAGGAGATGTCCGCCAAGATCATCAACATCCAGGGGTCCAAGATCTTCCTCTCGGCCAAGCAGTTGGTGGATGACCCGTGGAAATCCATCACCGACCGCTACCAGGTCGGCCAGGTGGTCAAGGGCAAGGTCCTCAAGATCAACCCGTTCGGTCTGTTCGTCGAGCTGGACGAAAAGATCCATGGGCTGGCCCACGTTTCCGAGCTGTCGGACGCGCCGTTGGCCGACATTACCAAGGCTGCGACGATCGGCGACGAGCTGGAGTTCAAGATCATTTCCATCGAACCCAAGAACCATCGGCTGGGGTTGAGCCGGCGCAAGCTGCACGAGCCGATGTCCGCTCCCGAGGCCGCCAAAACCGAAGCGTCCGCACCGGCCCCGACGGAAGGTTCCGCGCCGGTTCAGGAACCTGGCGCGTAACGCGCGTTCCCGTTCCGTAAATAAAAACCCCCGGCCTAAGCGGCCGGGGGTTTCGGTTGTCCGCTGTTCAAATGCCGTGAGTGATGAGCGAGGCGATAGCCAGCAGGATGGCGGAAAGCAGCGCCAGGTGCGCGGATGTGACCAGCCACGCCGGCCCGCCCGCCATGGTTTCGATCAGGAGGAGGATGATGGCGACCACCTGGCAGTTCATCTTCATCTTCCCCCAGAGGTTGGCCTTGATGTTGTAGCCTTGCCGTTTCCAGTGCCAGCCGGCGATGATGAACGACAGGTCGATGAGGACGATCAATGATACGGTGGTCGGGAACTGCGGCAGCGCCAAGATGATGAAGAGCGACCCCATCAGGAGCTTGTCGGCCAGCGGGTCGAAGGTCTGGCCCCAGCGGGTGATCTGGTGGCGGACCCGCGCCAGACTCCCGTCGAGCGCGTCGGTGAGCGCCGCCAGCAGGAACAGCGCCGTGCCGGCGCGATACTGTTGGGTCAGCATCAACCAGATGACCGGCGGGGTCAGTACGAACCGCACCACCGTCAGGTGGTTGGGCTTGACCCAGCGCGGGATCAGCGGTAGGATGGTCGCCCGTAGCAGGTAATCCTGCGGCTGCAGGGTGGGCGCCAAATGCAGCAGCTCGGCCAGTTTCATACTCCTCCTCGCGATTCCCTATCACCGTACACCAAGGCCGCAGACTTGGCTAATCATCGATTGAATGGTATGGTGGATGGTACTATTCCTTAGAATTCCCCCGTATGCGTGGCTTGATGAAAAATTTTCTTATCTTCTTGGCGGTCTTCCTGGTCATCACCGGGCTGTTCTCCATGTACGCCGCGCCGGCCGACAGTCCGCGCCGGACCGACGTCAGCACGCTGGTGGCCCAGCTCAACGACGGGCAGGTCAAAGCAGTGACGGTGCGCGGTTCCGACCTGGAAGTGGTGCTTAAGGACGGTACCCGGGAGACCGTGCGCAAGGAGATCACCGAATCGTTCAGCGAGGTGCTACGCAACTACCAGGTGGCGCCGGAAAAATTGGCGGGCGTCACGGTGGATGTACGCGACCAAGAGGGGGCCGGGTTCTGGCTGGCGACGCTGCTGCCGTTCCTGGTGCCGTTCCTGCTCATCGCGACGTTCCTCTACTTTATGATGCGGCAGGTGCAGGGCGCAAATTCGCGGGCGATGATGTTTGGGCAGAGCCGCGCGCGCCAGATCGCACCGCAGAGCATGCGCGACCGCGCCACGTTCAAGGACGTGGCTGGCGTGCGAGAGGCCAAGGAGGAGCTGCAGGAGGTGGTGGAATTCCTGCGGCAGCCCAAAAAATTCCAAAGCCTGGGCGCGCGTATTCCGAAAGGCGTGCTGCTGATCGGGCCGCCGGGGACTGGCAAGACCTTGCTGGCGCGGGCGGTCGCTGGCGAGGCCAATGTCCCCTTCTTCAACATCTCCGGTTCCGAATTCGTGGAAATGTTCGTCGGCGTCGGGGCTTCGCGCGTGCGCGACTTGTTCCGCAAGGCCAAGCGCGCTGTTCCCTGCATTGTGTTCATCGATGAGCTGGATGCCGTCGGCCGGCAGCGCGGGGCGGGACTCGGCGGTTCCAACGACGAACGCGAGCAGACCCTCAACCAGATCCTGGTGGAGATGGACGGCTTTGACGCCACCACTAATATCATCATCCTGGCGGCGACCAACCGGCCGGACGTGCTGGATGCGGCGCTGCTGCGCCCCGGCCGTTTTGACCGGCGCGTCACCCTGGATATGCCCGACATCAACGACCGCGAAGAGATCATGAAGGTCCATGCCAAGAACAAGCCGATGGCCAAGAGCGTGAAACTGCGCGATGTGGCCGTGCGCACGCCGGGATTCACCGGTGCGGACCTCGCTAATCTCCTGAACGAAGCGGCCATCCTCGCGGCGCGTCGCAATAAGAAGGTCATCGATCAGGCGGAGATCCTGGAGGGTATCGAACGCGTGCTCCTGGGGCCGGAACGCCGGTCGCACTTGATGGACGAGCATGAGAAAAAGATCACCGCGTACCACGAAGCGGGCCACGGACTGGTCGCCCACGAGATGCCGAAAGCCGACCCGGTGCGCAAGATATCCATCGTTTCGCGCGGCCGCGCGGCCGGGTACACGCTGAAGCTGCCCGAAAAGGATAAGTACATGAAGTCACGCGCGGAATACACGGCGGAACTGGCGGTCTTGCTGGCCGGTTTTGAAGCGGAGGCGGCCGTGTTTGGCGAGGTGACCACTGGCGCATCCAACGATCTGCGCGAGGCCACCCGGATGGCGCGGCGCCTGATCATGGAATTTGGGATGAGCGACAAAATGGGGCCGCGCACGTTCGGCGAGCGCGAGGAGATGATCTTTTTGGGCCGCGAGATCCATGAGCAGCGCGACTTCAGTGAGAAGGTAGCCGAGATGATCGACAGCGAGATTTCCCGCTTCATCGCCGAGGCGCGGAAATCCGCCCACGACATCATTACCCGCAAGCGCGACAAGCTGGAGGATATCGTGCGGGTGTTGCTGGTCAAAGAAACCATCGAACGCGAAGAGTTCGAGGCGCTGTTCAAAACGCCCGTACCGCCGGCTCCTCCCAAGCCGTCTGCCGCCTAGTCAGCCGCATCCACCGCCCCGCCGGCAAGGTGGGGCGTTTTTTTGCCCTTGGGAAGCGGCCAAAACTCGTGGTACAATGCAAGAACTATGCAAGGAATTGCCTATCTTCCCCGCGCGTTGCGTCTGATGTGGCGCGAGCGGCGGCTGTGGCCGGCGGCGTTGGTCGTGACCTGGTCGGGCAGTTTGGCCGAGGTTGAATTATTGCGCCAGAGCGTGAACTTCGGCGAGCCGGGGTTGCCGACGCGGTTGGTGCAGGCGGTGTTGGGCTCCGGCCTGTTGAGCGGACGCGGGATGCAGGGTTTTCTGGATGAGCTGCGGAGCGATCCTCTCGCGGTCGGCAAAGTCGCGTTGGTGTGGGGGGTTGTGCTTTCAGTGCTCGCGGTGTTGACGTGGATCTCCATCGTCGGCCAGGGCGCCCTGGTCCACGGCGCCGCGTTCGCGGCGGCCAACCGTCCAATACCGCTGGCGACCGGGTGGGTGGAAGGGCGGCGGAGGTTTTGGACGGTGCTCGGGTTGAACGTGGTGGCGAAAGCCGTGGTGGCGGGGGCGGTGGTGGCGCTCATCCCGATTTCCTCCGGGCCGTTGGCGGTGTTTGCCGGCGCGTTCGTTATCGCGGCGGTGCTGGTGTTCGCGGTACTGGCGTGGTTGAAGCTCGCGGTTGCCGCGGCCGTGCTGGAACATCGGTCGCTGCGGCGCGCCGCACAGCGCGGATTTCATATCTTGATCGCCGAATGGCACGACGCCATTGCACTGGTGGCGTCCCTGGGGGTGCTGACGTTCGCGCTCTTCACGCTGCTGATGATCGTCGTCGTGCTGGCGCTGATGCCGTTCCTGCTGGTGCTGGGCGCGGCGCAATTACTGCAGTTCACGGCCGGCGCGCGGGTCTACGTCATTCTCTCGTGGCTGGTCATGGCGGCGATCGCCGCGTTCGGTTTGCTGCTGATCGGGGGCGTGCACTGGGTGTGCTGGACCACGCTCTACGCCAAGGCGGCCGCCGGCCGGCGCGAATCCGGCCGTTAGTCCAACATCCACTGCCATGCCCGATCTCTCCCGCCCCGCTGACGTCATGGCGCGCCGCAAGCTGCCGGCGATAGCGACTGCTGCCGTGAGCGAACAGTTCACGGAAAAGATGGAGGAGATTGGCATCCGCGAGCGGGAACGCGAGGCGCAGGGAAAAGCGGGGCTGATGGGCGTGCCCTACATCAATCTGGTCGGGTTCGCCATTTCCCCGGACGCCCTGCAGCTGCTGCCCGAAGAAGAGGCCAAGGTGATCGGCGCCATTCCGTTCCTCTACCATGAGGGCGATATCCGTTTGGCGGCGTTGGATCCGACGGAGCAGGACGTGTACCGGCTGGCGGAGCGGTTGACCAAAGATCATCACGCTCGCGTGGGCGTGTACCTTGTTTCCCAGCACAGCCTGGATACCGCCTGCAAACTCTACGCCGCGCTGCCGAAATTCCGTTCCATCGTCTCGGGCGTGGAGATCACCGAGGAGGAGTTCAAGAAGTACCAGTCGGAGATCAAAAGTTTTCGCGACCTGAACAAAAAGATCGAGGAGGTGTCGCTGACCGACCTGGTGACGCTCATTATCTCCGCTGCCATCGCGTCGCGGGTGTCCGACATCCACATCGAGGCCGAAGAGCGCGCCATCAAGGTGCGCTTTCGCGTAGATGGCATCCTGCACGATGTGGCGTCCATCGACCCGAAGAACTGGACCCGTATCATTGCCCGCATCAAACTGCTGTCCCACCTCAAGATCAACGTCACCGGCAAGCCCCAGGACGGGCGCTTCACCATTTTTTTGACCAAAGAGAAGATCGATGTCCGCGTGTCGGCGCTGCCGACCACCTACGGCGAAAGCGTGGTGATGCGTTTGCTGCAGAGTTCGGCCGTCGCCCTGACGTTTGAGAGCCTCGGGCTGCGCGGCCGCGCCTTTGAAGACCTGCTGCAGGAGATCGACAAGCCCAATGGCATGATCATCACTACCGGGCCGACGGGATCAGGGAAAACGACGACCTTGTACGCCGTGCTAACCAGGCTCAACACGCCGGACACCAAGATCATCACCATTGAGGACCCGGTCGAATACCGGCTTTCGGGCATTACCCAGAGCCAGGTGGATGCCGGCCGCGGCTACACGTTTGCCTCCGGCCTGCGCTCCATCCTGCGTCAGGACCCCGACATCGTCATGGTTGGCGAAATTCGCGATCTGGAGACGGCCGATATCGCCATCAACGCGGCGCTGACCGGCCACCTGGTGTTCTCCACTCTCCACACCAATGATGCCTCCGGCACCGTGCCGCGGTTTTTGGCGATGAACGTCAAGCCGTTCCTGCTGGCGCCCGCGCTCAATGCGATGGTCGGCCAGCGCCTGGTGCGGCAATTGTGCGACCACTGCAAGAAGCCCGAAAAGACCGACCCGAAACTGCACGAGCGCGTGGCCGCTATCCTGCAAAAAATTCCTGAAACCTCGGGGGTGAAGGTGGACACGGGTAAAATGAGTTTTTACAAAGCGCCGGGCTGCGACGAGTGCCAGGGGCTGGGGTACCATGGCCGCATTGGTATTTTTGAGATCATGCGCATGAACAAGGAGATCGAGGATCTCATCCTATCCGGCCACGTGTCCGAGTACGACATGCTGCGGGTCGCCGTCAAGCACGGGATGCTGACGATGCTACAGGACGGACTCTTGAAAGCGGTGGATGGGATGACCAGTTTGGACGAGGTCTTCCGCGTTGCCAAGGACACGAGCGCGAGTTACGAATAGCAGAAAGTCATCACCGCCGTCGGCGGGATCCCGCGGCGGGAAAAGTCAAAAGTAAGGAAACGCGCCGCGGGCGCGTTTTTTTATAAAAAAGCCCCGGACACAGAGATCGCGTCCGGGGCTCCAAGGAGGACCATGCAGGTCCAATGGAAAGGGCGGGCCACCACAGGAGGAATAGAAAGGGATGGCAACTGATGATAATACTAGCGTCAGGACCGGCGCTGTCAACGCCGATGCAGCGTGAGGTGGCGGACGTTCAGGGTTTTGCCGAGCCGTAAGGTAAGGTCGTAGCGCCGGGCCGGAAGCAGGGGTTTGACCCGCTCGGCCCATTCTATCGCCACCACGGTGTCGGGCTTCCCAAAAAATTCATTGAGGCCGATATCTGTCAATTCCGACGGATGCTGCACGCGGTAGGCGTCCACATGGACAAACCGGCGGATTTTTTTCCCGCGATCTTTTATGCGATAGACGCGCATGAGGAGGAACGTCGGGCTGCTGATGTGGTGCCGCACGCCCAAGCCCTCGGCAAGCCCGCGCACCAGTACGGTCTTCCCCGCCCCCAGTTCGCCGTTGATGGCGAACACCTCGCCCCCGTGTAGGCGTTTGGCGAGCAATTTGCCTAGGGTGTGTGTTTCCCGTGCCGAGGCAGTGGCAATAGTGGCAGATGCGCGAGGCATAATTTAAATTCCTCCCCTTGGGGCAAGAGGGGGTTATTGGGTAATCGGTAAGTTGGCGTTCACTTTGATTTTCCGCCAATCTTTCGGTTTTCCGAAGTACCCGGCTGTGGCGATCATGGCGGCGTTGTCGGTGCAGTAAGAAAAGTCCGGCACGCGGAAATCAAGTTTATGGTCGCTGACCGCGTTCCCGAGTCGTTCGCGCAAGCGACGGTTGGCCGCGACGCCGCCGGCGAGCACGACAGTTTTGGCGCGGTACTTCGCGGCGGCCACGATGGTTTTTGGCACCAGCGAGTCAACGATTGCCGCCTGGATGGACGCGCACAGGTCGCGTTTCTCCTGCAAAGAGATGCGGCGATTTTTCACATGGTAAAGGACCGCCGTCTTGAGGCCCGAGAAACTGAAATTTAGGTCGCCGCTCCGAAGCATGGGCCGCGGGAATGCCACGGCCAGGGGGTCTCCCTGCTCGGCGAGCTTGGCCACCTGCGGGCCACCCGGGTACGGGAGGTCGAGGATCTTTGCGGTCTTATCGAACGCCTCGCCGGCAGCGTCGTCCAGGGTTTGCCCCAAGAGCTTGAAGCTGCGCGCATTTTTCATCAGCACCAGTTCGGTGTGCCCGCCGGAAACCACCAAGGCAACCATGGGAAATTTTATCTTTCCTAACTTTTGCCTTTTGCCTTTTGCCTTTTGAATTTCCGTTGGTAGCCACGCCGCATACACGTGCGCCCGCAGGTGGTTGACGGGGACCAGCGGCGTTTTCCAAGCGAGGGCAAACGCCTTGGCCGTCTGCACGCCGACCAGGAGCGACGTGATGAGCCCGGGTCCGGCCGTCACGGCGATGCGGTCCAGCGCGTTCGGTTTGACCAAGGCTTGCCGCAGCGCGCGGTCCACGACGGGGATGATTTTGCCGACGTGGTTCCTGGCCGCGATTTCCGGCACTACGCCGCCGTAGCGGGCGTGGATTGTGGCTTGCGACGCGACCACGCTGGAGCGGACGGAAAAACCAGCAGCGGTCTTCTCAACCACCGCTGCCGCCGTTTCATCGCAGCTGGATTCAATGCCGAGGATGAGCATGGGCAATGAAGTTTAAAACAAACCTACCCTTGTTACCCATCCTCGCAGGGGGAGGTGGTACGATGAGCGCTTGACTTATAGACCAAAATGTACTATACATCTTGAACTTGGCAAATGCAATCGTGGTGGTTACGTTTTATAAGCCTAGCCCGAAAAAAATTCCTAGAGCAGTTCATCTTTAGGAATTTTGGTCCTTCACAATTCGTAAGGAGCGTGAGGTCAATGCCCGATGTTGCCGTTCGTATGCCCGATTCCAAGTGGGGTTTTACCCCACCGGCCTCCCCGGAAGAGGCCGAGGAGAGACGCGAGAAAGCGATCCGCATCCGCAAGGATATTGAGGATAAATTGGAGGTGGTCAAGCGACACTCTGGCAACCAGCTGAAGCTCAGCAAGGCGACCAAGGAGAAGTGCGAGGAGCTCAATGCGGAGCGCATGGGCATTCGAGAAGCACTCACAAAAACGAGGTCACTTGGGTCCTACCTGTCGCTCTGGATCGAACGCATCAAGCGTGGGCAAGACTGGGAAGTCGGGGTGCCGCCAGATGTCGATCGCCTACTGCCGGCGAGCAGCCGGTGGCAGAAACCGCGGTCATTGGCGGAGGCCGAAGATCGGCTCTTTGTCCTCCATGAGGACGTCGGCATCATTGATCTCGATCTCGGTGACCGGTACCGTCGAGATCCCGCTACCGGTGAGACACTCGATGAGCACGTCTATGCGCTCTGGGCCTACCACGCACGCCACGCCAAAACGGCGAAGGCCAGCGAAGTGCGTTACCTCAATCAGTGGCGGTATTGGTGCGATGGGCTGCGCTCCGGTGAGTACATCCGTTACTTAGCGGCGGTGACGACGGAAGAGGATCAACTGCTTCCGGCGTACCGAAACATACACCGGCCCCAGACATATCGGGAAGCCCAGGCAGCCCACCGGGAAGCGGAGGATGCCTGCGCCACCATCACCCTGCAACTCTCCTGTCCGGATCGGACCGATCCGGACACCGGCGAACGCTTGGCCGAGGATCGCTACTTCCTGTGGCGCGTAAAAGCGGCTGGAGCGCTGGCGCAGCGCCAGGCCGAGCGGGTGTTTTTGGGTGAGTGGATGGACCGTTTCTGCTGCCTGCGGGACGGCGGGTTCTGGTTGGAACCGTTTGCACCGGAACCGCAGGATTTCGCGTGGTACCCGGCCGAACGGCGGTGGTCATTTCCCGCAGGTCTCTTGGATGCTCTCAACCGTCTCCTCGAACTGCGCATCGCTCAGGCGATGATTCAAGTTGAACTTTCCGGAGGCTCGCGGTTTGACCCGGAGACCGGTGAGCTGCTCCCATTCCACGATTTCAAGGCTTGGGAGGAGAAAGCGAAAGTGGCCTTGGCGGGGAAAGACTGCGAGAACATCTTCCTGCAACGGTGGGTGGAGGTAGCCAAGGCTGGCCTCGCGCACCGGACCGCCGGCATCCCGATGGGCGATACGGCAGCAGTCATGGCGAAGATCACCCCCTTCGTTTCCGCCGAACTCATGCGGCAGACCGAAGAAGCATTTACCGCCATCGATCGCACCTGGCAGGGATCCGGCATCCAGCCGGAGTCGCCCTTCGCCGCTGCTCAGGAACTCTACCGGCTCTCCCACTCCCAGAAGTCCGCCCAGGCCAGGATGTTGGGGCAGTACGGCAAGGCGGCCGGATGGGCCAAACATCACCTCCGGAAGGCCGACGAAAAGAAAAAGAGGATCACGGCCCTCAATCGCTATTTCGCCCGTCGAGCCGATGCCGCCCGACCGCTTTTTCAAGTGCTGACCGAAAAACTGAGGAGCAATCCATCCCTTTCCGTCAGGGAACGGTTCGCTCTCGAAGCCTGCCTCCATTTCGTTTTCCTTGGCAGGTGACCAATGCCCCGCGGCAGTTGCTGCGGGGTTTCTTTATCATTTATGGCCGCGGCAGTTTCATCACAGCTGGATTCAATACCAAGGATGAGCATGGTTAAGCCATTTTTTGTCGTCTGGACTTGACAAATTCTAAAATATCATTATACTTATAACCTTACCTTGAAACAGCGGTTCTTTCCATGGAGGAGGGTATATGCCATTTCCGTAGCGTAGTTACGCTCCTTGTTGTTCCGTCCGACAATTCGCGCGCGGGGGCCCCGAGGTCCTCGCGCATTTTTTTGTCCGCGTTGACGCGCCTGTCGGTTTTTGCTAGGGTGCGCGGTACATCCCGCTATTTTCCGCTCCCCGTTCTTTTGGAGGTTATCATGACGACCAACGTTCCGACGGAGTGGGACCGCTCCTGGCTCTTGCTGCTCCTGTGTGATCACGTGCAGGAGGACCACATCAGGCCCGCCCTGCGGCGGCTCAAGCCCGGCGATCCCGTCGCCCTTAACCTGGACGCGCTGCGGGAGACCATTCGCCGCGCTCATGACCTTGGCCTGGCTGAGCGAGCCGGCTACCTGGAGGAGCTGGGCATTCCGCCCGAGCAGCAGGCGGCCTTTGCCGATCACTTCCGCCAGCGCACGCTGGAAGCCGTCAACCTGACGGAGCGGTTGGAGCGCGAGCGTTTCGCGGCCGCTCTCCCGGAAGAGTCCAACTCCTAGCCGGAATTTTGTTCCTCCCGGCGCAACCCATGGCGCGCGATGCCCTCGCGCGCTTTTTTTGACGGATGCCCATGGCTTTGCTAGGGTACGTTCGCGCTGCGGTTTTGCACCTTTTACCATTTATTACGGAGGTACGCGTGGCGAAGTCACGTTCACCCTACGACCGGGCGGTTCTTGCCCGGCTGACCCAGGAGCTTGATATCGAGCTCCAAAGCATTTTTGCCGGGCTCTTGCAGGCCGCGGATCCTGACGAGGAGGTGCTCGCTATCTTTGCAGGGATGCCGCCGCTCGTGCAGCAGATGCATTTTCGCAAGGCGATTTCCAAGCTCGGCGCGACGTTCACTCCGCAAGCCGGAGAACCCGAACCGGAGGACGCCGAGTCCCCGGAAGAATCCAAAGAGGAGCACGATGAGGAACAGTAACCATTCCTCTGCACTCCCCGCAGCGTGGCCGCAAGGCCACGTTTTTTTATTTCCACTCCTCCGCAGCAAGAGAGTTAACGACCGCAGCGAGAAAGGCGTGGAAATAACCCCGCATCAAGGTTGCCGTGTTCAGCGGTGGAGCCATTTTTTTACATCGCGCGGAACAAAAAAACAACCCAGTGCGCGGGGCGGATAGCCCCACTCCGTTGTGGGCGCAGCACTGGGCCGTAACCTGCCTGCAACCTTAGTGCTGGGGTTAATTTTATCGGGATTACCCCACTACTCACGCCACGACGCCGAACATCAGGTACAGGTCGTAGGCGGTGTGGGACAGCGCGACCACGCCGTACCCGCGCGCCACGTACAGCCCCGACAGCAGCAAACTGGACGTGAAGATGGAGATGAGGCCGCCGATGCCAACGGAACCCAGGTGTAACAGCATGAACAGCACCGACGACACCAGCACCGCGCGGGTTGTGGCCGCCGGGTCGTCCCCCAGCGCGCTGCCGGGCTTGGCCCACAGGCGATACAGCATCGCCAGCAGCAACACCCGGAACAGCAGTTCTTCAAAAATGCCCGCGCCGACGGCGGCAACGATCTTTGCCCAGGCGGAGTCCAGGCCTTGGATGGCGAGCTGCTGGACCACTCCAGGGTTGGGCGTGAACGTGAAGAAGCGGGGCAAGCTGCGCGACAGCATCACATGCACGAGAATCGCGAGCACGATACCCAACACCGCCGCTTCCAGGAACATTCCCAGAACATACCGCGGCGTGATGCGTACCCGTTGCCGTTTGAGGTAGATGAGAAAACTGACGGCCAGTCCGCCCACCACGCCACTCAGCAGCCACGTGCCGTACGATAGCCCGAAGAAGCCGGCGATGGAGGCCAAGGCGATCCGCAACAGCGCGTCGGCGCCGTTCAGGGCGTTCCCCAGCGCGCCTTGCCAGATGCCGTACTCGTAGAGCGCCAAGAGCGGGAGCGTTGCAACCACACCGTAGCCAAAGCGTTTGGAATCCTGCGCGTAGCTGCTCATCGTGGTGCGGGGTAGACCACCAGCATCCGCCGTACCCGCAATGCCGTTCGCGACGGAACATCGGTACCGCGGAAGATGAACCAGATGCGGCGGAAGGTGGTCCATGGTATCCGCCGGACAAGGCCGCCATCAGGGTCATGGAGGGTCAGGGTTCCCTTCGCGACATTCGCAACCACGGCAAAGTGGCTTTCATCACCGGAAAACCAGTCGACGATGACCGGTATGCGGCGTATCACTACCCAGCGCCGCAGGTCGGCCAGTGTCGCGTGGTCTTTGATGTTCCCCGTTAGGCCGAGACCGCGTGCCGCGCCTAATAATCGTTCGGCCGTCACGCCGCGAGCGCGCGTGCACCGTGACTGTCGCGCCAATTCCGTTTCCGTTTTTTTGATGTCAAAATACGCCAGCACCATCCGAAGCGCGGTGGGGCCGCAGTAGCCGGGGGTTTGGCGGTAGACAGGCAGGCGGCGCATCGTCATTGGTTGAAGCGTAACGTGCCGAGAAGGTCGCTGTACACGGCTGTTGGCAGCGTCGGATTTTGCGCCACCACGTAGAACACCGACCGGCCGGGATTGGCGCGCAGGTCGGTCACGATATGCCGCGCGTTTCTCCACGCTGGCTGGTACGGAAAATCCGGCACTTCCGGTTTTTTCTCAAGGTCGTAGCGGATGAGGTCGTAGCCGTTGATCTGGCCATCCTTGGTTTGGTGGATGGTGACCGTATCGAGCGTGAGGAAGGTATCGGCGGTGAACGTACGGATAAACACGTTGGAACGCGCGCGGGCAATACCCTTTCCGGTGAGCGTAAAAAGATTGAGCGATTGGATCTGCGGCACGTACTCCACGGCCCAGCCGGCGGGCAGCTGAAAACTCATGCCGTCGAACGTCGGGTGCGGGGCGGGCGTACCATTGGCGCCGTAGCGGATCTCGCGGGCGGGTGGTAGCACATCCAATCCTTTCGCGAGGAAGAAATCCGTCGGGTTCAGATAGTCGCCCAGCGCTGCTTCAGTTTGGGCATAGCCAGCCAGTTTTTCTCCGTCGCCATCCCATAAATGAAAGTGGAGGTGCTTGCGCTCGCCGTCGGTTTCCGAAGATTTGTGGTCGCCGAGTATTGCGATCTGCTCGCCCGCCTTTACCTTGGTGCCCGTCGCTCTGGCGGAGTTCAGGTCCAGGTGGCCATAGAGGGCGGAAACCGTTCTTCCCGCCACCGTGTGGCGGATGATGAGCATGCCGCCGTAGCCATTCACCCGCCGCGCGGCAACCACCTCGCCGTCGGCGATGGCAAAGACCGGCACGTCTTTGGAAATGTCCGCGTACTCAATATCGTCGCCCGTATGGTAGCCGCGGAAGCGGTCCTGTACATACTGGCCGTAGACTTTGAAGGTGCGCCGCTCGCGATAGCCGGCGATGGGCAGGACGACCGCGGTGCTGGGGATGGGCGAGGGTTGTGGCGTTGCGGTCGGCTGCAATGCAGGGGTTGCCGACGGTCCGGGGGTGACGGTTGGCGAAACGACCGTCTGCCGATTTGCCGGCACGCAACCGGCGGTAAAGATAACGATGAGGGCGGCAAGTATTATTTTTTTCATATCTTGAGACCGTGAAAAAACATGGCTATTCTTCTAGCGGAGCGAAGCGGAGTCGAGAAGTGAGCAAATTTTTTTGCTTCTCGACAATCTCGAAGAATAAAATTTTGTTGTGGTGTTCATTTTTCAACCACTCATCTTACTTGGGGGGAGGGGCTATGAGTTGCGGGAAACGTGTTGCCGGAATGGTCCAAAGCGTAAATTGCGGGTCGGCGGCAGTACCGATGACCGCGGTGGGCGTGCTGGAGGCAAGCCCGAGCTGTTGGGCAAACCACTCCGCGCTTTCGGTTCTCTTCTCGGTCGTCCGCTCCAAGAGCGTGTTGCCGACGACCAGTAGCACCTGGGTGCCGGTGGCCTGCGGCACAAGCGCAGCAAATTGGCCTTCCTCCAGGGCGGTTTTCAGCCCGTCCGTGGAAATCGCGGTCCAGCCGTGGTAGAGCGTGCGCCGCAGAAAGTACCACAGCGGGGTCGGCCAGGCCAGGTCGGCGTCGTAGGCGATGACCAGCGGCTTCATGGTTTTGTCGCGGTCGCGCGCATAGCCGCGGTCAATAGCTTTTTGCAGTACGGGGTACTGGACGCTGGCAGCTTGCCGGGGTTTGAATCCATCTACTTGCTGTCGCAGGATGTCATCCAGCTGTTGGTAGCCGAAGCTGCCGCTGTCGCGCCGCAGGATGGAAAAACTCCACCGGTTACCTGATAGGTAGCTGTCGGAAAATGTATTGACCCAGGTGTAATAGCCGTCGTAGCCGACCAGCAGGAATAGTCCAGCGACCAGCGCCGGGCGTCCCCATCCCGGCAGCCGCGGGAAAATTTCCGTCCCGGCAACGGCGACGGCAAGCAGGAGCCACGGCGCCAGCAGCACCAAAAAACGCGGGCTGGGACCGATGACCAACAGGAGCAGCGCGGTCCAAATGATTCCTAAGAGCACAAAGGCCGCAGGTTTTTGTCTCCAGACGAAGAGCAAAATGAAAATAGCGAGCGCGGCGGCGGCAATCAGTACGGGCGATGCCGTCTGCCAGAGCGTCGGCGCGAAATTCGCCAGGCGTTCCGCCATGGTTCCTATCTCCTTGCCCGGCAAATGCCGCCACGCGGGCACATCAATACCCAGTAGCGTGGACAGCTGCAGGTCAAAGTGCTTGCGGTCCAGGTACAGCGCGACGTTGTAGATGGTCAGCGGCAGCGTGACCAACCCCTGCAATCCTTGGCCGATCCAGAACGGCTTGGCGTAAAACGCGCGGCGTTCGAACAGGAGCAGGTAGGAAATGGCGAGCGGCAGAAAGAAAACGACCGTGTACTTGGACATGAGCGCCAGGCCGTACACCGTCCAGACGGCGTACCACAGCCGCGGCCGTTCCAGCGCGCACAGGAACAGGTAGACTGCCCACAGCAGCATCGCGAGCGTCACACTTTCCTGCAGGCCGAGCCGCGACGGCCATACGAGATAGAGTTCCGTCGCGCCCAGCGCGGCCGCGCAAAGTCCTGCAGCATTGCTCTTCAGTTTGCGGCCAAGCACATAGAGCAGGTAGATGACCGCAATGCCGGCGATGGCGGAGGGCATGCGCAACCCCCAAGCGTTCTCGCCAAACATTCGCAGCGAGAAATGCTGCAGCACGAACGTCAGCGGCGGGTGATCGTGGAAAGAGAGGTACGCCCACCAGGGCTGCACATCGTACCACTCGGCGGGCGTTCCTTGCGCCTGCGTGCCCAGGAAGTCCAGGTAGCCCAGCGACCGGATGCCGTAGAACGCTTCGTCGGTCACCACGTCGGCATGGCCCAGCTGCCAGAACCGCAAAAATCCGGCCACCAGGAGGATGGAGAGCAAAATGAGGGTCGAGCTTTTTGGCTTGACGCGGGTCATGCGAGAGTAATGATAGCAACCGTTGCAGCTCTTGGCGAAAAAATCAGCAAGTGTTTCCCTTGACAATTTCTGGTTTTTCCTGTAGTGTTGACTATTCGTGTCGTTTTTTTGACAACCCCAACCGTTCCAAGGATCAGATACCATGCGAAACGCCATTTCGCTCCTTGTGTTACTAACGATGACGTCGTCTGCCGCCGGGCAGGATCCGCCACCGGCACCCTCCGCGCCATCGCCCGCGGTGCCTGAACCAGCGCCTCCCGTGTGGGATTGGCGCGACCCGTTGCTCTCCGACGGCCCCCGCTGGCAGCCGCACGGCCGCGTCTCCTTCACGCTCCAGCAGCGCTACCTTGCGCTGAGGGTTTCGCGGTCGCTACACGATTCGTGGCAACTGTGGACCGACGCGTCGTTCGACCTGCCCCAGGGATTTTACCTTGGTTTGTGGCACTACATGGGCTTGGACGACAACGACCTGTCTTCCAACGGCGGTGACGAGCTTGATCCCTACCTGGGCTGGAAAGGAACGATCGCCAGTCTGGACTTTCGCTTGGAAACCATCTACTTCAACCTCCACCCCGTGGAACACTGGTATCGCGGCGATACCTGGGCTCAATCCTCGGCCGTGTCCAAAAAGTTCGACCTGTCCGCGGACCACACGCTTCGTTTGGAGGTCCAAGTTGACTGGTTGTCCAAGGCCGACGATTTTTCCAATGGCGCGTTGGTCCTACTGCCCAATGCCACTCACGAGTGGCAAGCTCCGTTCGGTATCAACACGCTCATGTTCAGCCAAAAAACCTGGCTGGCGTGGGATGATGGATTCGACGGTCCCGGCAATAGTTCCGATGGACTTTTCCTCCGCTACAACGCGGGACTGCACTGGGAGCTCAAACCGGATATCACCCTGATGTTTCCCGGCTTTACCGCGCTGATAGCGCTCACCGATCCTCACGACGGCCGTGAAAGCGCCGTGGCCCTGAATTTCGGCCTGAAGTTCAGTTTCTAGCGGCCACCGCACGTTACTTTAGTAATCCGCAAGAGCGCCCGCCGGCGCTCTTTCCTTTTTACCGTTGATTGTTATGATGACGGTTATTATCCATGCAAACTTTTGTCCGCAAGAATCCGCTCGCCGTCATCTTTTTGACGGTTTTTGTTGACCTACTGGGGTACGGCATCCTTATTCCGGTGGTGCCGCTGCTGCTGACCGACCCGGTCTCGCCGTACTACCTGTTGCCGGCCGGCTGGTCGGTCGGGCAGGGCTATTTTTTGTTGGGCGTGCTGCTCGCGACCTACCCGTTGGGGCAATTTTTTGCCGCTCCCATCCTGGGTCAATTGTCCGACCAGTTCGGCCGCAAGAGAATCCTTGCCGTGTCGCTGGCCGGCACGTGTCTGGGCTATGTGCTCTTCGCGGTCGGGGTCGTTTTGCACAACATACCCTTGCTGTTTGCGTCGCGCCTGCTGGACGGGTTGACGGGCGGTAATTTCGCCGTCGCGATGGCGTCCATAGCCGATGTCAGCAAACCCGAGCACCGCGCCAAGAACTTCGGGCTCATCGGCGCGGCGTTCGGCCTCGGGTTCATCCTCGGGCCGTACTTGGGCGGCAAGCTGTCCGACCCGAATGTTCTCGTCTGGTTTTCCGCCTCGACGCCATTCTGGTTTGCCGCCGGTTTGAGCCTGCTCAACATCATCTCCATTCTTGCGTTCTTTCCCGAGACCCACCAGACGCGCGCTCCCTGGTCGGCCTTGGATTGGGGAAAGTCGGTGAAGAATATTTTTGCCGCGTTCAAAATACCGGGCGTGCAACTGCTGTTTGCAACGACGTTCCTCATCAACGCCGGTTTCACGTTCTTCATCACCTTCTTCAGCGTGTTTATGATCAAGCGGTTCGGGTTCCAGCAGGGCGAGATCGGGGATTTTTTCTCGTACATCGGCCTGTGGATCGTCATTACACAGGGAATCATCGTGCGGCAGCTCGCCGGTCGTTTCCCCGAGGCAAGCATTCTGAAGTTCAGCATTCCGGTGCTTGGCGTGGCGGTCCTGCTGCACTTTTTGCCGAACGGGTGGTCCGGGCTGCTGCTCGTTGCCCCGGTGCTGGCGGTTGCCAACGGACTGACCCAGGCCAATCTTTCCGCGCTCATCAGCCGTTCGGTGGGGCCCGAGGTCCAAGGCGAGGTAATGGGCATTACGTCCAGTTTGGCGGCGGTGGCGCAAACCGTCCCGCCGCTGCTGTCTGGGGTCATCGCCGCGGCGCTGTCCCCGGCCGCGCCCATTGCGGTCGGCGCCCTGGTGCTGCTCCTGGCGGGTGTGCTGTTTACCCTGCACTACCGCCCCGCCGCGGTATCAACTTAACGCGCAATCAAAACCATTCTCTAATTCCCCGTCATTCGACGGGCAGGCGCGCTCGCCCCGCCATCGGCGGGGAATTAGAGAATGGTTACGGTCAATAAAACCGGCTCTGATTGGCCGGTGTTTTTTTAAAAAAAGGGGGAGGATGGGGGTGAGGACCATCCTCCCGAAACGAGAAAAGGAGTGAACCGAAAGGACGGAGCGCGTCAGGGGACGGTTTCAGCAACCGTAATGGTTTCCTCGATGACGAGGATACCTTCGACGGACGTGCCGTTGGTGGGCGGCGGGCCAGGGCCGGCCGCAGCATTTGCATTGGGTGATACATCCACGATGTATCCACAGCGTTCTCATATATAGGCAAACCCCCAGTCATGGGTGAACATCATCCACCCTCGGCATTTGATACACCACATCGGGCATCACCTCCTCGGGTGTGATTGTCAATGAAGCGAAAAATAGACGCCAATCGACTGTTTCCATTGTATAACCAACACCGCCGGTCGGGAACGCCGGCGGTGTCAAGAGGTTGGTCTGTCGTCAAACGATGAACCCGCCGGCCTGCAGTTCCCACAGCTGGCGGTAGAGCCCGCCGGATGTCTTAACCAGCTCGGCGTGGGTGCCGACTTCGTGGATCGCGCCGTCGCGTACGACGACGATCCGGTTCATCTTATTGATGGTGGACAGCCGGTGCGCGATGACGATGGTGGTTTTGCCTTCCATCAGTTTGGCGAGCGCCTGCTGGATGAGCTGCTCGGCGTGCGAGTCTAGGCTGGAGGTAGCTTCATCCAGGACCAGAATGGGGGCGTTCTTCAGGATGGCGCGGGCAATGGCCACGCGTTGGCGTTCCCCGCCCGATAGTTTGACCCCGCGTTCGCCCACGTACGTGTCATACCCGGCAGGCAATTGTGAGATGAATTCATCGCAGTGCGCGGCACTGGCCGCCGCCTTGACCTGCTCGATGGTGGCGTCGCGGTTGCCGTAGCGGATGTTTTCCAGCAGCGTCCGGTGGAAGAGGATGGGGTCCTGGGGCACGAAGGAGATCTGCGACCGCAGCGATTCCTGGGTCACATCGGCGATGTTCTGCCCGTCGATGAGGATCCTACCGTCCGTCACATCGTAGAAGCGGAACAGCAGGGCCACGAGCGTGGTTTTGCCCGCGCCCGAGGGGCCGACCAGCCCGACTTTTTCGCCCGGAGCGATGGAAAGGTCAAAACCTTTGATGATCTGGCGCGTGGACGAGTAGTCGAAACGGACCTGCCGGAAATCCAGTGCGCCGCGGGAAACGCGCAGCGGCGTTGCCACCGGTTTGTTCTGTACATCGTGCGGCATATTGAGCACCTCTACCATTTCCTGGGCGTTGGCCAGTCCCTTGTAGAGGTCGCGGATGATGCGGCCGAAATCCCAGAGCCGGTGCAAGAGCTGCAGCAGGTAGGTTTGGATGAGGACGAAGTCGCCGATGGTCAGCTGTCCGCGCCGCCACCAGCGGACCGCAATGTAGAACATGGAGAACTCCAGCGCCAGCATCAACAGCGACTGCAGCGCCCACATCAGGCCATCCAGGTCCCAGGTAAAGCGGGTGATCGCGCGCTGGCGTTCGGTCAGCTTGCCGAACTCCGTCTGTTCGTGCCCATGCGCGGTGAACAGCTTGATGTTGGCGTTGTTGGTGATGCTGTCGGCCAGCCGCGCGGTGACGGCCGTGTCGGCCGCGGCGCGCTGTTCTTCAAAGCGGAGCTTGTACAGTGTGAAGACGTAGTTGATCCCCAGGTACAACACCGTCCAGCCCAGTAGAATGCCGGCCAGCGCCGGGCTGCGTGCGCCCAGCACCAGGAGGATGGCAATGATGCGGACGGCCAGCGGTCCCAGCTCCCAGTAGACGCGGTCGGACACGTTTTCGAACGAGTCCACCAGGCGGTTGACCTTGCGTACCAGCGACCCGACGAAGCGGCTGATGAAGAATCCGTACGAATGGCCGTGCAGGTAGGCAAAGCACGAATTGGCGAGGTCGGCCATCACCCGCGGTTGAAGGAAATTGTTGCCGAATACGGCGACGCGCCACAGCCCCCAGGTGATGATGTTGAGCCAGAGGATATTGAAGAGGATGCCGACCAGTACGCCGGCGGTTGCGCCCTGGTGGTCGCCGGTTGAGAGTATGTCGAAGAACCGCTTGTAGGACAGCGGGATGATGGTTTCCAACACCACGGCCATCACCAGCGCGATCACCATAACGGTGACCAGCGCCCGGTAGCGGCGGGCATGGTGCCAGAAGAGCTGGTAGGTCTGTCGAGTAACCGGTTGCATGGCGAAAAAACGCTCAGCCGCCGGCACGCGGCCGCAGGTCTACCCATATAGACGAACCGGAGCCGGCCGGCGTTACGGAACGCGCACGTCAGCCAATGTGCTGTTCGAGGCTGGCCAGGAGGCGCGTTTTACACGCGCCCCAGTTGAGCACCAGCAGTACGCCCAAGGTCGCCAGGTCGTAGGGCTGGTCCCATATACCCTGCAGCGTCAGGCCAAAGGCAAGCAGAGCGACCAGGTAGAGCCCGCCCCATGCCCGGGCGTGGTTCACGGGGTCGGGCAAAAGGCCCCGCTGCGCTCGGCTGCGGTAGTAGGCGAGCCGTTCTTCGGTATTCATGAACCGTTCGCTTATTCGCTGCTGGCTCACCGCCATCGTGTGGCTCAGCAATAAAAAAATTACGGTCCCGATGATGTTGACGGTGCTCAACGGCTCGCGCCAGTTGAACACGAACGGTCCTAAAAAAACGAACGCCCCGATCTGGCTCGAGAGGAACAGCAGCACGGCAAGGTTGGCCAGGTCCTTCCGCGCGAGCGCATCGATCCTGGCGGCAACGGCTGCCGGCAGCGGCAGCTTAGCCATACTGGATGGGCGGCTGGTAGGGCCGCACATTGGCGCGGGTGCGCGTCAGCCACTTCCACCAGCGCGCGCCGACAAGCCATCCGGCCACCAACGCGATTGCCTGCAGGGCCCAGGAGAAGATCGCATGGAATTGCAGCCACTGTTCGTAGGTGATGCCGAAGCGGTCGAAGTCTTGCGCCAACATCAGCGCGATGGGGATTTCCACCGCCGCGTGCGCGACAAAGCCGAGGAGCTGGAACAGTACCAGTACCAAGGCGCGGTAGACGAGTCGTTGGTTGCGGCTGAAGCTGGGCGGCGGAGTTTCCATACCAGACCATTGTACCACTGCGGCGGCTGGCGTTGACAATTCGGCCGTTTCATGCTACGTTGGCTCTTCATCCTATGCGTTGTCCATCAGGGAAAGGGAAGGCCATCCACCACGCCGGTTTTCACTCCGTCCTCCGTGAGGAGCGGCGGTGTCTGGTGCCCGCGTAGAGCTACACCATTCACTGCACCAGCTGCCGCCCCTCCCCACGGAGGAGGCGGATTTTTTAAAAAGGATCCGCCGGCGGTTCTTTTCGTTCCCCAACGTTCTGGCCTTTGAAAATTCGAAAGGAGAGTATTCCCCAATGAACGGCAATGAAGTCAATACGCTCTTGCAAGCGCTCCCCTACATGCGCCACCACAATGGCGCGACCTTCGTGGTCAAGTGCGGCGGCGAGATCGCCCGCGATGCGACGTCCCTGGACGGGCTCAGCCGCGACCTGGCGCTGTGTATCCACGTGGGCATCCGCATCGTGCTGGTGCACGGCGGCGGCCCGCAGGCGTCCGAGTTGTCGGAACGCCTCGGCATGGAACCGGTCAAGGTCGCCGGACGGCGCATCACCGACCATGAGACGCTTGAGGTCGCCAAGATGGTGTTCGGCGGTTCCATCAACATCGACATTCTGTCGGCGCTGCGCCGCCACGGCCTGCAAGCCGTCGGACTGTCCGGCGTGGATGGCGGCATCGTGCATGCGGTCAAGCGTCCGCCGACGATGGTGGACGACCCGGAGAGCGGCGGCAAGCGCGAGGTGGACTTCGGTCTGGTCGGTGACATCACCGCGGTCAATGTCGGACTGTTGCAATACCTGATCAGCGGCGGTTATGTGCCCGTGGTCTCGTCGCTGGGCGGCGACGACGCCGGCCACATCTTCAACATCAACGCCGACACCGTGGCGGCGCAAGTCGCCGTCGCTCTCAAGGCCCACAAGCTCGTGATGCTGACCGACGCGCCCGGCCTGATGGCCAACTTCCCCGACCCTGCGTCGTTGGTGCGGCACATCACGGTGCCGGGCTGCGAGCAGCTCCTGCACGACGGCAAGATCACCGGCGGCATGGTGCCCAAGGTCGAGACCCTGCTGGTCGCCGTGCGCGGGGGCGTTCCCCGCGCGCATATCCTGGACGGCAAGACGCCGCATGCGCTGCTGCTGGAGCTGTTCACCAAGGACGGCGCCGGCACGATGGTCACCTCCCGCGAGGAGGAGAAGCGCTACCTCGGCGAATGAGACAATCCAAACTCCGAAGGAGGAATCCATGCAATTGAAGCGGCTGAGATTCGCCGTACCCAACGGGTCGCTCAAGGAAGTGACGCTCGCCCTGCTGCGCAAGATCGGCTATCCCTTGCCGACCACGGTCGGCCGCGACAACCGGCTGGGCATCATCCACGACATCGTGTTCGAGGTCCGCGACCGCGAGAACATCGCGTCGTTGGTCTGCGCCGGGGTCTTTGACTGCGGCATCACCGGCACCGACCTGCGGCTCGGCGAGAACGCCGCGGCTGCCAACGTCAAGGTGCTGTGCACGCTGCAGTACAGCCGTCAAACCACCCGTCCCGTGGAGTACGTGCTGGCCGGCAGGACCGGTATCACGCGCCTCCAGTGGGAGGGGATGGAGAAGCGCCGTGTGGGCGCCGAACGGGTGGCGCTGGCCCGCCACATTCTCGGGGACCGGCTGCGGCCTGACGATGTGATCGTGCAACTTCCCGGCTGCGAGGAGATGGCCGTGCGCGACGGCCTGTGCGACGCGGTGCTCGTGATGACCGAGACGGGCAGCTCCATCAAGGCCAACAACATGGAGATCATCTATCCCGAGCTCCTGGTGTCCACGCCCGAGCTGCTCTACTGCCCCGGGATCACTGACGGCAGTTCGCTGCACCAGCAGATCGAGAACATCGGTCACGCGCTGCAGGCGATCCTCGGCGCCGAGGGCCAGATCATGGTGGTCTTCAACATCCCCACCCCCCGGCTCCCCGAGCTCAAAGAACGGCTGCCCGCAGCCGTCTCTCCCACCATCAGTCAGACGCTGGACCCCGAGTGGCGCGCCGGCCAGGTGCTCATCCCTCGCCAGAGATTCGGCGAGGTGCTGCGGCTGCTGAAGGAAAGCGGCGCCAGCGAGATCTACATGCAGGACGTGGACGGCTACCTACCGTAAGCGTTCTGTGCCACACCGCACCTTCCCACATACAAAACCCCCAGGGCAACCACCCCGGGGTTCTTTTTTATTTCCCGCCGCCCCGTCATTCGCCGCCGCTGAACAATTTTCAACCGTGCCGTTGATTGACCCTCCCAGGCGGCTGGGGTAGCATGACTGAGCACGTTGTGTTCGTTGACATTTTGTTCCGGTCCATAAGTTCTTTTTTGAGGTGTTCTATGTCTTCAGCTGATTCTCGGCCGTTGGAAAGTTCCTCCGCCACCGGCAGTGCTCCCGGCGCGCCAACTTTGGCTGCGGCAGCCAAGCAAAGGGTCAGGGATCTGGTCGGGGTAACGAAGCAGTTCGCTCGCGAGCATCGCGGGCGGAGCTGGTTTCACCTGTGGTCGACGCTCGGCGTGATGAGCTGCGCCTTCTTGGCAACCGCGCTGCCGTTCCCGTGGCTGGTGCGCGCCGGGTTCAGCGTCCTTGCTGCCCTGCTCCTGGTGCGGATGTTCGTCATCTACCATGACCATAGCCACCGTACCATCCTGCGCGGTTCCCGACTGGTCAAGGTCATCATGTACGGGTTCGGGGTTCTCACCCTCAACCCGCCCAGCGCCTGGAAGTCCTCGCACGACTACCACCACAAGCACAACGCCAAAAATTTTGGCGTTAACATCGGATCATTTCCTCTCCTGACGACGCACGGCTATGCGCGGGCGACTAAGTGGGAGCGCTTCGCCTACGCCCTGGCCAGGCACCCGCTGACCATCGCCTGCGCCTACCTGACGGTCTTTCTCTATTCAATGTCGCTGAAGCCTCTGATCGTGGAACGAGCGAGCCGCCGTGACTGTGGCATCGCGGTCGCCTTGCATCTAGGCATCATCACGTTGCTTGCCGTGCTGGCGCCGTACGTCCTGCTCTTCACGTTCATGGTCCCCATGTGGATCGCTTCAGCTCTGGGAGCGTACCTGTTCTACTCGCAACACAATTTTCCCGGCGTGCAGCTGCGAGATCGCCCGGCGTGGGATTTCGTGTTCGCGGCGCTGTATTCCTCGAGCTACACGGCCATGGGGCCGGTCATGCAGTGGTTCACGGGCAACATCGGGTACCACCACGTGCACCACCTGAATGCGCACATCCCGTTCTACCGCCTACCCGAGGCAATGCGGGCAATTCGCGAGCTGCAAACGCCCTCTACCATTCGGCTCAACGTGAGCGACGTCTGCCGGTGTTTCCGGCTCAAGCTTTGGGACCCAGAGAAAGACATGATGGTATCGTTCGACGGCACCTAACCAAAAAGGCATACCCATAGGTATGCCCCGACCAACTCCAGTCCACCGCCCCCCTGCCAGACGGCAGTGGGGCATTTTTTTATTTTCCCGCCATCGCAGCAAGGGAGTTTGCGACCGCCGGCGAGATATGCGGGAAAATAACCCCGCACCAATTTTGCCGTACAATCCACCTCGTGTTTTGAACTATGGTAGCATTGTCCCCCCAGTCGCGAAGCGCGCGTGCGAATAGCACTCTCCATTATGGGCGCAGCGCTTCGCCGGGACGTGAGTTCCAAAATTGGGTGCTGGGGTTGCTACCTACATAATGCGACAATCCGGGCAGACGCACGGCGTTCCTTGGGCGACGGACTTTAGTGAGCACTCGGGGCACTGCTCCATCGGCTGGAGTGGCTTTCCCTGCAGTTCGCAATTCTTCGCCGCGCAGGAAATCGCGTCTTGTTCGTGCTGTTCCAGCGTCGCAATGCCGTGGCAGGAGCCCTGGCAGACAAAGACTTTGCCCATAGTGGATGTGCTAGGTACTAAGTGCTAAGCACTAAGTTGATGGTTTATAAGACCAGTAGTATACGACTGGTACTTAGTACGTAGCACTTTGAACTTAGCACTGGTTTAGAATTCCATTGGTTGGCCCAGTTCCAGCGGCTGGAAGCGGATGCCGGCCTGAGGAAGGAATGCGGTCAGCAAGCGGTGCTGCGGCAGCGCGGTTTTGAGCATGCCATCGTGGACGGGGAATGCTAGGCGCGGCTTGACGGCCATGGCGTAGGCGACGGCTTCCTTTATTTTCATCCACGGTCCCGCGATGGGCAGCGCGAGGATGCGCACGCCGGTCGGCGGCGGGGTAAAGGCGTCGCCCGGGTAGAACAGTTCCCCCGCGACGAGAATGCCGATGTTGTCCACCCGGTTCCAGTTCCCGTAAATTTCGGCATGGAGTTTCCCAACCCCGATGATGGGAACGTTTTTGACGGTAACGGTCTGACCGTCCTGCAAGGTGTCGGCAGCCAGGTCGGCCGCGGCCATCTGGTTTTTAACCGCCTCCGTCGTGAAGACCGGAATGCCCGGGTTCTTTTCCAATACGGCTGAGAGCGCGGGCAGGTGGAAGTGGTCCTGGTGTTCGTGGGTGATGACCACGGCGTCCAGCGGCGGCAGTTTCGCGGGGTCGGCTCCCATACCCGCGAACTCATGGTTGCCGGGGTCGGTCAGGATGCGCACGCCGTTGATCTCGATGACCAGGCAGCAGTGGCCGAATTTGGTGACGTGCATAGTAAGGCGCGTTATCTCTTAGGGCTCAACGAGCTGCATCTACCATTTGTGTCGCCGAATCATGGAACAGAAAGCAAAGAGTAAAATTATTATTGGCCTTGGATCCATTTTCCGATGTGATCCAGTGCCGCCGATGGGAACTGGTGGCCCAGGCCAGGGACAATGATGATGTCTGGGGTGATGCGATAGTCGGCGAGGCGGCGGTTAGCATCGTCGATCTGCCGGAAATCGTCGCCTCGAGCCCAAGTATCGAGTTCGCCGACCACGGTGAGGATTTTCAGTTCCAGCGTTTGCGGCTGACTAAATATACCGAGCGGGTCGCAAAATGCGCCGAGGGGAATGGCGCCAGCAAAGAGGTCGGGATTTTGCATCGCGAATTCACAGGCGTTGTAACCACCGTTGGAAAATCCGGTGATAAAAATTTTGGCGGCAGGGTACTCATTTTTGAGCCGTTGGGCATCGATTGGTACGCTTTGTTCACTCCAGGTTTCTGGGACAATAATCCTAATGCCGAATTGTTTCTCCAGTGGCCGCCATGCGGTGCGCGTGCCTGCCGCTTCTCCCGGCTCGCCGCCGGTGGTCAGCACGAAAAGGATGGGTGCGTTCGGCGGCAGCGGATTTTTTCGGAGATTCGGAGGGCGCAGAGGTCCGCGCTGGATTGTCAGGGCGGCGACGACCGAGGCCGCAACGATAATAATGAAAAGCAGAGGAATGAAGCGGCGCATAGTCAGAATTTCTCGGGTAGCGGGAGCTCGCGCGGCAGGTGATTTGCGGCGGCGAAAAATCTTATCAGGTCGTCGTGCGGGAGCGCCAGAGTGGCGCGATTGTCATTGGGGTGGAATTGGTTGTAGGCATCGGCGGCCAGCGCGGCATCCAGAATGACCTGCACCACATTGTTTCGGTCATGCAGCACGCCGAACGGGCTGACCGATCCGGGGGTCAATCCCAGTAGCTCCCGCAGTTCGTCCGCTGTCGCGAATGACAGCCGTCCGCAGTTAAGAGTTTTTGCCAGCGCGCCGAGGTCCAGACGTTTGCGGCAGGGCGAAAGCAGTAAAAAGAATTTTTTTGCGGCGGTTTTCACCAATAGGCATTTGCTGGGAGTGCCGGGGATATCGCCGATGACCGTTTCGGCCTCGGCGCAGGTGTACACCGCGGGATGGTCGAAGCGTTGGTACCGCACGCCCAATTGATCCAACCGCGCGGTGACGGCCGCGGCGGCGTCAGGAACGTTGGGCATGGGCCGGTGACGCCGACGCCAGGAGCCGCAGCGCGTCTTTGACCATGGCCGACGTGGTGGGCACCGCTCCCGCGCCGGGACCGGTGGCGCGGTAGGTGTTTTCCCCACCCTCGTAGACGATGACGCCGTTGACGATACCCGGGAGCACCAGTTGGCTGAACAGCGGGTTGCTTTCCAGCGCCTGGAAGCCGCCGCGGATATTCCATTCCCCCACCTGGTGGCGAAATCCGCCGATGGTATCGTCGCGCTGGGGCGCGCCGCGCGTGATGGACACGATGAAGCGGCGTTTGCCGGCTTCGCGGATGAGCAGATCAACTTCCGCGTCGGTGATCTCGCGCACTTTCATGTCGCTGGCCTTCAGCCGTCGCTCCCGTTCGAAGTTGCTCAAATTAAAGAGGATGGCAGTCTTCATCACCACGTCTTCCTTGGCCTCCTGGTTAATGATCTCGAGCACGCCGTTGACCCCCGGTTCGGCGTAGCCGAGCCGCTGTACGTCGGCGATGGCCGCCCCCATCGGTTTGCCGGCGGCGACCTCCGAGAGCAGGTAGTTGAGCGTACCGTTGATGACGCCGTGGATCTCCTGCGTCCAGGGGCCGACATGCCCTTCCATGTAGCGCAGCAGCCGCGTCCCCCCGCCGACCGTCGCGCTGTAGCCGATGCGGTGGCGGTAGGGTTCCAGTTCGGCAAAGTGGCTGGACAGTGAACCCTTCTCGCAGGTGACGACGGGGATATCGAGCTTGAGGAACGACAGCAGGTATTCGTACGCGGCGGTGCCGTCATCCAAGGTTGGGATGGCCAAGAAGGTAACATCCAGTCCCGAGGCGTAGTTAAGGTAGTTTTCCAGTCGGTCGATCTTGTTGGTCAGGTTCTTGTAGATACCATCGCTCTTGGCGACGAACGTTACTTCCCAGCCAAGGTTGAGCACTTTGCGATAGAGCTCGGCCCCGATGTTGCCGGCGCCGATGATGCCCACGTGGGGAGGTTTGGGGGCGCGCATAGGCGTTAAAATTCGTCCAGTATCTTTTTGGCGTCGTCGAAGTCCATTTGTGACAGTTCGCCGCCTTTTACTTTCTGCCACAACTGCTGCCGGATCGAGGACTTCGTGCCCAGCGATAGGTGAGCTCCCGGCGGCAGGCGTTTGAGATGTGGCTCGATCAGATCGGCGATGGTGTCCGCTTCATCCGCGGACAGGTTCTGGCCTTCGTCGCCGCCGATACGAAAACGGCGCAACTTTTCCAGCGCGCCGCGAAAACTCGGGTCCCGGTCCACGGGTACGTGCCCGCCCTCCCGGTACTGCCGGCCGGTTTTCACGCCGCCGAAGAGGTCGCCAAAGATACCCATATATTCATCGATATTTCATCATAACCCTGGCAACGGTTTTACGCAACACTGGCATAAAAGACGGTCCTGCTGGCCGGATTTTTTAGCCCCGGTACGGTTTAGCGCCAGCCAAAGTACTGCCGGAACGGCCGGCAGTTTATTTTGAGAGGTAACTCTAAAAAAACTCACCGACGAGTTGCCGGTGAGGTTCAGGGTCCCCCTACTCGAGATCGAGGCCTTCCTCCTCGAGGAGCTGCGTGAGGTCGATGTCCAGGAGGTCGTCCTCCTGGGGATCGGACAGGCAGGCCCAGAGGTTGGCGGGCAGCAGCTTGTGCCACTTCTCGCGCAACCACATGATCTCTGGCCCCTTGAGCGCGCCGGTGACCGGCCGGAACCAGGTGAAGACCCAGTCCGTGCCCGTCGAGATGTCGCCCCGATCATTCACGCCCGTAGCGTGATGAAAGGCGGCGAATCCGACGAGCCGTTCGGATCCCAAGACGATCTCGGGACCATCCTTGGGGTGAAGGGAGAGTCTCCATGGGCCGGGTCCGGAGATCCAGCGCGCGGGAGGGCGTTTCTCCGTTTCGACTCCGAGGTGGGCGCGCAGGTCGCCGCTGGGCGTGAGGGTCCACGCGACGACGGTGTCCGCCCCCCGGGGGATGGGGGGAAGGTGGTTGGGGTACGTCATGACCGAAGCCTCCATCTATGAGGAGGCCGGATACGACGCGCATCTCGGCGACACACCGAGATGAAAATCGCACGGCTGCATCCGGTCGCTCCGACGATTAGGTGGATGCAACAATGTTACCGGCCCGATTTCCGGCAACTACGAATAGCGCCCGAGCGGGCGAGCCTGAGGAGGCAACGGGAAGGTTGCAAGCTATCGATGCACCGTGGAACATCCCCAACGAACACTGTAAGGAGCGAAAATTGATTCTAACACAATCCCACGTAATGTCAAGGGATTGGACCATAAAATTTTGCAGCTAGCCCGCGGCGAGAGCTGTGGGTCTGCGTCCATGATTGGTACGTTCAGCGCCAGCCAAAGTGTCGCCGGAACGCGCGGTATTCTTCGCGCGAGAAAAAATCGTTCGGATGCCCTTTGCATTCTTTGGGGTCAAGCCAGCGGTATTCGCCGTGTTCGAACGAGAGGCGGATGCGGCCGCTTCGATAGCGCGCTTCATAAACGGTGATGAGCACCATGGTGTTGAACTTCGCCACCGGCCGGCGATACTGCAGCAGTGGGCCTCCGAGGCGGTAGCGGACGCTCCCGCCCAACTCTTCACGCACTTCCCGCGCCAGGATCTTTTCCAGCGGGACGCGGTCCTCGACGGCATCCACGCGGCCGCCCGGCAGGTCCCATTTTTTGCTGTTGGGCGTTTTCAGCAATAGAATTTTCCGCCCGCGGCGCAAGAGGATCTTAAAGGCGACCTGGTAGGAGGCAAAGGCGCGGGGCATACTAGCGGCGGACGATCTTTTTGAGCCCCCATTTCGCCAGCAGCCACAGCTGCCGTATGCTGGCGTCGGTAAGGATACTGATTACCGTGGCGAGCCGTGGCTGTTCGGGGCTGAGCCGTAAACGCAGCCCGGAGCAGCGTCGCGACAGTTCCATCGCCTGCGTGGCGAGCAGGTCCAGGTAGTGTTCCTCCGCGCTGTAGGCGGACTGCCCTTCGCCGCGCGCTGCGGCGCAGAAGCGTTCCAGAATAACAGCCAGCCCGATCTCGTCGTCGGAGAATTTCGCGCCCGCGTAGGGGTTGTCCCAGGCGCTCAAGACGCGCGCGCCGTTCTCGCACTCCAGCCGTTGCAGGTCGCCCTGCAATCCGCGGCGCAGGAAATGGAATTCATCGAAGGTCGCGCCTTCGCGCAGAAATACCGTGTCACCAAAGATGCCGCCGCCTTCGGCTTCAATGTTGAGCGACCGCAGCGGGGAGCGGCGCGGCAGGTTTTTCGACGACGGGCCAAACAGCATGGTGGCGTGCTGGTCGTTCTGGAATTTGAAGTTCGTCTGCGTCGCCTGCGTGCCGTCGGGCTGGGGCATGGTCCAGGCGCGCAGCGCGATCAACCGGCTGTTGGGGAAATAGCGGCGCAGCTTGGCGACGCCATGGTAGGCAAACGTGTGGTGGTGGTTGTCGGCGGCAATGACCTTGCCCAGCTGGCCGCTGGCGATGATTTGGCGTTTCAATTGTTCCTCGGGGTAAAAGACCTGCTGTTCGGCCGTGGCGACCAGGATTCCCGCAGCGCGGATCTTTTTAATAAGGGCGGTGGCCTTGCCTACCGGGCGGCCTAATGGCGTTTCGTGCAGCAGCGGCCTGCGGTAGTCCAGCAGTTCGGTCAAAATGTCGGCCATTTGCGCGGGCGGCACCACCACAGTGACCGCGTCCACGCCACCGGCTTGCAATGCCGCGCGCCAATCTTCCACCACGGGAAAACCGGCCGCACGCACGGCCGTTTGGCGTTCCGCGTTGCGCGTCGCAACGCCCACGATCTGGAGCACGCCGCGCTGTTGCAGTTCGCGGAAGACGGGGAGGTAGAGCGTCTGTGTTCGCACCCCGGCGCCGATGTGGAGAATTTTGGTTTGCGGAGCGGTTGCCATACTTGCGTCGCCGTTCACCGTCCGGCGTTCGGCAGTTTCATCCATTTGTTGGCCGTCAGGTGCCATGCGGCAGGGTCGGCGGTTTGCACGCGGTCCCACAGTTCTTTGGCGGCTGGCATGTAAAATTTTTCGTCGCGGATCTTTTGGCGGAAGTGTTGCCACTTGGCGGGCAGCTGCGAGCCGCGTTCCGCCAGTTCCTTGAGCTCGAGATCGATGTCGAGATTGTCGGCGTCCTTGACGATCTTTGCCTCGCGTGATTTCCGTCCCTCGTACTCCTCGTGCAGCGCGCGGAAGTCTTCCCAGGCCGTGCCGGTGAACAGGTCGGTAGCGGCGCGGGGCTCGTCGGCCGCCACATACACTTTCTGCATGTAGCTCAAATCCGAGGTGCGGCTTTCCGCCAGGTCGTGCAACAAGGCCATCTTCATCACTTTGGCCTCATCGCAGCCGCCCTCGCGGCGGGCGATCAGCAGGGCCAGAAAAACCACGCGCATGGTGTGCTCCAGCACCGAGGCGCATTCCATGCCCAGATGCTGCCGCCAGCCCCGCGGCATCGGGCCGAGCGACCCCAACTCAAAAAGGAATTCCAGATCACGGGCAGGGTTTGCCATAGCGTTTGGAGCGTACCACAACAACCAGTGCCGCTCAATATTGAATATTCACTCAACCCGGCTGACCGGGGCGCCGAGGCGGTAATTGGCGAAGAACACGTCCGGCAGGTCGTCCACGCTCTTGGCCCAATTCGTTCCATAGAGGGCAGCGGCCACCTCGGGCGATGTGACCCAGCACAGCTCCCCGCCCCGCGCGACCGCGTAGATGCGCGGGTCAGTCTGCACTTTCACCAGCCGCACGCCTGGCCGATAGGTAACGTTGCCACCGATGGGCAGCTGCGCCAGAACGCCGGCATCCACCGTCGTGACGCCGGAAAAATCCTTGTACCAGCTGAAGTAGACGCGGTCATTGGGAAAGACATACCGCTTGCCGTCCGCGCCGCAGTAGTAGACGGCTGAAAATTCCGGCGTTTTGATGAGCGTGCCGGACGCGCAGCCCGGGGTGCCGGACGGCGGGGAAAGCCGCTTGTCGTCGTTGATGGTCGGACTTGCCGCGGTTTGCTCATCGGGGCGGTAACGGGCCGCCATTTCCGACTGCCGCAGGCTTTCGTAGGGATTGATGGGGTTGCCGTCCGGCAACCATATTTCAAAATGCAAGTGTGCGCCGACCTGTTCGGCGTTGCCCGAGTCCCCGGCAAATCCGACCACCTGGCCGCGGGCGACAACGGCGTCTTCCACGATGCCCGGCGCGAAGGCATATCCGGGTCCGCCGTTGCCGTCGTCGGTGCCCGGCGTGTCATTGTTCAAATGCAGGTAGCGGTACTGGTAGCCGTCCGCGTCTTGCAGGTACACGGCATAGCCCCAGGACGCTTCGGGGATGGTGAGGTAGCGCACGCGCGCGTCGGTGGCCGCGACCACGGGCGTGTGTTTGGCCGTCAGGATGTCCACCCCCTCGTGCGTGCGGCCATTGCTGCGCGGGTCGCCAAAATTATCCGAGTACGTGTACGCGCCGCTGACGGGAAAAACGATGTCGCGCACCGTTTCGGCGGCGCGCACCCGGGAATTACCGGCAAGCAGCAGGCATAAAAAAACGACGGTCGTAAGCAGCCGCCAGCGGTGTTGGTGCCTCCGCGCCATACGCTCCCTTGGCTACCGTAACCCCCACCAAAAAGTGACGACGACCGCCAAGGGGAATCCGAGGCAGGTGAAATACCAGGCAAGCTTTCCCAGCTGCGGATGTACCAGGTCGGCGAGGCGAACGAGCAGCACAAATCCCAAAAACCAGCCGACCAGCAGTCCCGCGCCGGGAAGATGCGGCCGCTGGAGCGCGGCCGACGGCGCTCCGCCGCCCTTCACGTACCAGTTGACCCAGCCGTTCCATTTCATAATGCCCACGTGCAACGCGACGAAAACGAACATCAGGCGCACGCCCCAGTGCTGCGCGAACCACCAGAGTTTGCCGCCCATCGCCTTCATCATCGAGGCGTTGGAAATGGCGACCAGGACCACCAGCAGCATCGTCGCGGCCAGCCCGAAGGCGAAGGGCACTTTGCCGGTGGTGTAGAACCGAGCGACCGAAAAGTGGTCGCGGAGGAACAAGTACGACGCGGCCACGTGCGCCAGCGCGATGAACGCGCCGATCATACCCAGCTCTTTGCGGTATTTCAGGAAGCGGTCAAAGGCGGTGAAGTATTTCCCCAGCGGGCCTTGCAGTAGCACGATGCCAAACAGCACCGCGGCCACGCCCGCCAGCGCCTTGTTGGCGATGTAGAGGTTGTAGTAGCCGCGCCGGTACAGGAGGTAGGTGGAAAAAAGGGTAAACCACACCATGGCGTAGGCAAAGGCCCGGCTGTATTCTAGCTTTTCCTCGTTGCGCGCCGCCGGCGGAGCCGCGGGCGCGGGAATGGTTTGTTCCATACCTATGTATAGTAGCATTTTTCCGTACTGGTGCTGTAGGGAACAAAAAAACGGGATGCAGCTCCTGCATCCCGTTCGATGAGGAAACTTAGCGGGAAGGACTGCGGTGGCGGGCCCGGGACCCTTCCGTCTGCCAGACCCGGCGGCCGCGGCGCGCGTTGCCGTGCGGACGGCTCAGGGTGGAACGGCCGTAGGTTCCGCCGTTCCCGGGGCGCTCTTCCGACCGTCGGGCGTGGCGCGGGGAGCCATAGCGGCTGCTGCCATGGCCGGCATCGGCGAATGGCGCACGCCGGGCCGGCGCGAAGCGGGGACGCGCGGGCATCGGACGCGCGGGCGCGAGTTCCGGCGGGGACGACAGCGTCAAGGTGGTTCTGGTCAGTCGTTCGATATCGCGCACCTGGCCGCGCTGGTCGGGAGCGACGAATGTCACGGCGCGGCCGGTTTTCCCGGCGCGGGCCGTACGGCCGATGCGGTGCACGTAGTCCTCGGGGTCGTCGGGGATGTCGAAGTTGACCACCAGCTCGATGTCCTGCACGTCAATGCCCCGGGCGGCAATGTCGGTGGCGACCAAGATGCGGTACTTGCCGGATTTGAATCCCTCCATGGCCGCGCGGCGCTGGCTGAGCGAACGGTTGGAGTGCAGCTCGGTCACCTGGTGGCCCATGCCGCCGATCGCGCGGCAGATGCGCTTGGCGCCGTGCTTGGTGCGGGAGAACACCAGGATGGTGCCGTGGTAGCGGGCAACCAAGGTGTCCAGCAGCCGCAGCTTGTCCTCTTTTTTGACCATAAAGAATTCCTGCTCCACATTCTTGACCAAGGTTCCCGCGCGCGCCACCTCGATCTGCAGGGGGAGTTGCATGAATTGCGTCGCGAGCTGCACGATCTCTTTGGGCATGGTGGCGGAGAACAACATGGTCTGGCGTTCGCGCGGCAGGGCCTGTAGCACCCGCTTGATCTGGGGTGCAAAGCCCATGTCCAGCATCCGGTCTGCCTCATCCAGCACCACGATCGTGTGGAGCCCAAGGTCAATGCTCTTCTGCTGGACGTGGTCCAGCAGCCGGCCAGGGGTGGCCACCACGACGTGCGGCTTGTTGCGCAGGGCCTGCAGCTGCGGTCCCATCGGCGCGCCGCCGATGAGCACCGACGTGCGCAACCCCAACGCGCTGCCGATCTTTCGCAGCACTTCGTCCACCTGCAGCGCCAGCTCGCGGGTCGGCAACAGGACCAGGCCGCGCCCCTTGGATTGACCCAGGCGCTGGATCATCGGCACGCCGAACGCCAAGGTTTTGCCGGTGCCCGTCTGGGCGATACCAATGATGTCCTTGCCGCTGATGGCGACCGGGATTGCCTGGTGCTGGATGGGCGTGGGTGTGGTGAATCCTTGGCGGGTCAGGGCGGCGAGGAAATTTTCCGCGATACCCAGTCCCGCGAAACTGGTCGGGGTTGGGAGATTAGTTGTGGCTTGGGGATGTTTGGCATGCATAGTTCAGGGGGAAATACAGCAAATTGAGTATACCATATGCTTCCGGTTTCCAAACCGAAAAACAAAAACACCCCCGAGGCGGGGTGTTTTTGCCGAAGTCTGGGGAACTACCGGGTAAAGGTGAAACTTTTTACCATTTCCTCAAAGATGGCCGCGTCCGCGGGGGCGCCGTCGGCGGAAGTAAAGATGAGGCGGTAGAGCTGGCTGCCTTTGGTGAACTGGTATTCAATGACCACGTAGCCGTTGCGCACGCCCGCATAGCGGTTCGCGGTTGAGCCGCCAACTGTGGTGCTGGTTTTTTCCAGGTCGACGGTGGCATCGGCGATGTCGGCGGGCGTTTTACCGGAGACTTCAATGACCAGCATCCCAAGGTACTCGCTGCCCAGCCCCGGCAAGGGATTGCGGTCGGCCATGAAGTAGTCGGTCACCGCCGGGTTGCTCGCAGCGATGTCGTTTTTCATCAGGTGTTGCCAGTACCATTTTTCCGGCCGGCGGATGCGGTACCCCATCGCGCCGTTCTCGTAATCGGCATAGGTGACGGGCGCGCCGCTGGCCGGGGAACTTGATGGCGTTGCGCTCACGGTCGGCGATGGCAGCGGTGTGGGTGCCGTGTTGATGTTGCCGTTCTCAATAACGGCGGGTTTCGGCGTACAGCCGGCGAGGAACAACAGAGCAGTAATGATTATACCGAATCGAACGATGGGTGAATTCATAAGACTATTATTTTATCCAAAATCCAGAAACTTCAGCCAAGAATAATGTGGGTATGCTCATTAATGTTAGTAGCCAGAGAAAGAAAATGAATTTTAGTATTTTGTAATCTTTAAATTTTAATATTTGGGGTATTGATTCCTTATTGAGTATTGCCTGTTCAATTTCATCTCCTTCGATAAGCAATTGTTCTGCTCTGGCTGCATAGTCATAATATGATTTCCGGGTTGCAGCTATATGCCTAATTTTTGCGAGTAAAGTTTTTTGGTGATAATTTTTCAAAGTTTGAGATATGTCTCTGTATTTGATGAATGTCTCAATGGTGAATAGCAAGAAAGATAATGCGACTATGCGTGCCAATATTTGTATAAACCCTGAGGAGAATTCATCTTTCTTTGCGAATACAATTGTTAGCAGGACTCCGACGAAAGATATGATGGTAAGCTTTATTTTAAGTAAATAATCATCGAAACTTTTGGAATATTCCATTAAGGTTTTATAGATTTCTGTTTTTTCAATAAATTCTTGTTTTGTTATTTTCTGCCGTTCATCATCGCTAGCGGCTTCCATATAAATATTTGCTATACAATCAATCTTTTGGCCACCCCACCGGGTTCCCACATTGTCCCGCCTCACGGCGGGATGCTCATAATTGCTGCGAAATTTATTTCACTTCGTTCATAAATTTCGGCAATTATGGCAAAAGCTCGTCCGTATTGATTCTGACAAATTTTTTTAGCCCCACCGGGAATCGAACCCGGGTTCCCACATTGAAAGCGTGGTGTCCTAGCCACTAGACGATGGGGCCAAAAAAATTTGTCAGAATATTAATTTGAGAAATGCCAGTTTGTGGAAGTTGAGGCCGCGGGCCGAAATCCCGCTATCTTGCGGGATGTGGTGTCTGCCCCGTCGGACCTGTTCCGTCGAATGGCGGGATGACGGGGTCCTAGCCACTACCCCGCCGCTGGCGGGGCAGGGACGATTCTGCCATAACACGCGTAGCGGGGAGTCCCGCTACCTGGCCTATGATACGGGAGAACGGGTGAATCGTCAATGCAACGCTGCGCGCTCAATCCCGGCGCGTGAGAACGAAATTGCGGGTGCCAAACCACTGCGCCATGCGGTCGGTGTAGGTAACCCCGGCGCTATTGAGGGAAAGTTCGTAGGCGACCCACTGGCGCAGGTATTCGTCCTGTCGTTCTTTCGGCACAGCCTTGGACAACTCTTTCAGCGCGTAGAGATTGAAGAATTTTTCTTCCTGGATGGCGAGGCCGGCATCATTGAGCCAGGTTCGGAAATCGTTCTCGCGGACGAATGCTTGGTAGTCGGCTTCGTTGCCGCGCATCGCCCGCCAACGCCTGCGCCAGTCGCGGAAGCGTTCGCGCCACGGATAGTTGCCCTGCAGCCGTGCCAGGAAATGGCCGGCGTCGTAGTTGAGGTACATCACCGTGCCGGGCTGCAGCCAGCGGGCGCAGGTGCGCAGGTACCGCGGGCGCTGGTAGACGTGTTCCAGCACGCTGAACGAGACCACGACATCGAACCGTTCGTTAGCTGTAGGCGCGACATCGTAGACCGGCGTGGTGCGGATGTCGGCGTTGCAGCCCCTGAGAGCGGTTTTCGCGCGCGCGCAGGCGGCCGCATCGGGGTCCAGGCCGACGTAGCGCACTTGCGGGAACGCGCGCAGCAAAAGCGCGAAGTGGAGGCCGTCCCCGCAGCCCAGGTCCGCGATGCTCAGTCGCCCGCCGCGCTGGGTAATGAGCTGGGCGATACGGTCGAGGCAGTAGAGTTTTGCGGCGTTGCCGCCGGTCCAAATATCCATATGGCCATTATAGGAGGAACCTGAGGCACAAACCAGCCGGCGCTTGGCGCGCCGGCTGGAAGTTTATGGGCTGGTTACCGGACCTCGTCGCCCATTGGATAGTAGTCCAGGTGCACGCGGCTGACATTGACGACGTGCGACCGCGGCAGCGACAGTGCATCGTAGGCCGCCGGATCGGCGATGCGGCGCTTCACACCATTGTCCAGCAGATAGACGTCCGTTTCGCCGTCAACCTTCACCAGCCGGACCTGGGGGTAGCTTTCCATGTCGATCTCGTTGATGACGACGACATTGCCCCAGTAGTTGCCCGGGTAGGAAACGAACACCGTAGGCGAAGGGAGGCCCAACTTTAGCCAGCGTTCCTGCGGGCGCTTGTAGAGGTAGTGGATCTGCGGGTCCGCGGGAGTTCGCACCAGCCGCGCGTCCGGGTAGCGGTCCAGCGTCGCCTGCGACACCTCGCGGACGTCGGGCCATTGGTAGCCGTAGGCGGCAAAGGAGGCCGGGCCGGCGATGAGGTGCTTTTGGCCGTTCAAAATGGCGTAGACGTCCGGGGTGCCTGCCACGCGCAGCAGCGCGGAAGCCTGGGTGTACAGCAGGTTGGAGCTGCCTAGCACCTGGCCACTGGACGGGTACGACGGCGCGATGGTCACGGTCGTTGGCCCAGACTTCGGCAGCCAGCGCCCGACGCCCTCGGTGTACAGCAGTTTGATCTCGCTGTCGGTCAGCGCGCGGCCAAAGATGGTCAGCTCGTCCAGCGTGATGTCGCCGTTGACGATGCCGAACGACGCATTCTGCGTCCCGCCGACCAGGAACGCGTCGAGCAAACCGGCTGGCGTGGCCGACAGGGTCGCTGCTTCGCGCTTCAATCCGCGGTAAGCGTGGGTTTGGGCCGGCTCGCCATTGACGTACACTTTGCCGGCGCCCCCGTCGAAATCCCACGAGACGGTCATGAACATCCACTGGCCGGCGGCTGGCGCTGCATTTTGTACGAAGTAGCGATAGTCCACGTCGTCGGCATCTTCCAGGCCGAAGTAGAGCTTGTTCTTCTCATTGAGGTAGACGTTGGCGATGCCCTTGGCGCCGGTTTTGCCGATGGTCAGGTATTTATCGTTGACCTGTTGGTAGGCGGCGTTATTGGTGAACAGTTGATGGTGGATGTCGTCGCTGTTGTCCCAGTTGGGTTTGAACCAGAACGCAATGGTGCCCGCGGACGGGTTGGCGTTGTCGCGCCCGTCGTACTGCACGCGCGTTACGTCCGTCAGGGTCACACCTTCACTGCGGCGGCCGCCAGAGTTTTCCGTCACCGACGGCACCCCCAGGGCGATGCCCAGCGGGTCGCCAAGCGAAAAGTCCCCGTGCAGCCCCTGGTCGTAGCTGGCGTAGAACATCAGGTCATGGCGCGACGTCACGCCCAGGACGCGGCCGCTATTGTCGTAGGCGGCCGGCGTGCCGGCGCGATCGCGCGTCACGAAGCTCAACGCCGTCGTTTTCGCGTTGGCGGAAAACAGGTCCTTGGATTCCACTGAGAAATAGTAGGTGGTGTTGGGCTGCAGGCCGGTGATCTGCGCGGTGTGCGTGTAGTCGCGCGGTCCGCTGATGGTGATGGTACGGCCAAGCTTGTCGGTCGGGCCCCAGCGCACCACGCCATTGGCCAGGGTGGTCGAGCGCCAGGAAATTTCCGCGGACGTATCCGCCAGCCCCGGGTCATTCCCGGACACCGGACGGATGGCGGTCAGCTCCAGCACGGGACGGTTCGCCGCGCTGGTCGTGCGGAAGCTCAACCCCTCGGATACGGCAGTGTTGCCGCCGCTGTCCTTGGATTTGACGCGGAAGTGGTACGTCGTCAGGGGCTTCAGTCCCGTGATGAGCATTTCATGCACGGTGACGCGGGCGCCGTCCTGTTTTTTGCTGCCGTAGTTGGAGGTCAGGCCGTACTCCACCAGACTGTCGGTGGCCTCATCGGTGCGCCACTGGACAAGCACCTCCGTGCCGCCCTGGTAGGGAACGGCAACGTCGGTCAAACCGGGCGCGTCGCGGTCAACGGCCTTGGTCGTTTTGAAGGTCTGGTCAAAACTGGCCGTTTCCTGGCCGGGGCTCGAGGAGATGACCCGGAAGTGGTAGGTGGTCTCCCCCCTCAGGCCGTTGAGGGTGACCTGGTGGCTGGAACGCTGTTCGCCCTCGTAGCCGACGGTGGAACCGTGCGCGGACGTCAGGCCGTACTCCACGCGTCCGGTCGAGGGGATGTTGGTCGACCAGCTGATAGTCGCCGTTGAGTCCAGGGCGCTGACCCGGATGTTCGCAACAATGAGCGCCAGTTGCCCATGGACAACAAAAGGAGCTACGGCAAACAGGATTGCCGCGCTCAATGAGATAATGAAATTCGGGGTGATTCGCTCCATACCATGAACTATAGGACGTAAAAAAGGCATAATTTAGCTTATTTTTACGATTTTTCATATTACCATAAGTCAAAAGTTTTGTCAATAGAAACGAAAAAAGGACTGTTTGCTCCGCGAGCATACAGCCCTTTTGCGTTACCTTCCTTTGGGTTCCCAAGTCTTCCCTAGCGGACGACCGGCTTTCCCTGCAGTTCTTTCGGGATGAACTTCCTGCAGATCGGGCACGGACTCCGTCCTGGGTAGCGGACGCCATGTCCGCAGCATTGGGATGAAAAGAACTGTTTGAATTGGTCAACGAGGAAGGTGAACATTCCTAGCTTTTTTTGCATGGGACTCCTTCCTGCAAAAGGGCATTTTTGTTTAAAAAGCACTATACCATTTATTAAAACTTTTGTCAATGCATCCGTGGTAAATGTTTGTTTCGTAGCAACTGACCCCGTATAATGGATAGGTGTTTTCCCTATGACGTCTTCCAAGCCCGCAAGTATCGTTAGTGGAACGGTTGTCGAAGTCGGACCCGAGAGCGTTTCGGTCCGCGCGGAGGGCGGTGTTTGGCTGGTGCCTCGCGCCTGCCTTCCCCAGACCATGCGGGCGGGCGACCGAGTGACGCTGTGCGCGCTGGCCGCTGATGCCGCGGACCGCGAAGAGTTGGCGAAAACGCTCCTCAACACGCTGCTGTCGAGTTGAATCTTTCTGTCATGGCCAGTCCGTATTATCTGGGTGGCGCCGCGGCGGGTCGGCCGCGCCGCATATGGCGGTGGTTTTTGGTTGCCTGCGTGCTTTCCGCCAGCGGCTTAATGGTCGGCGTGCTGGGCGCGTACCAGTGGCAGTACCGCGGGCGCGTGTATCCGGGGGTGTCGGTCGCCGGTCAGGTTGCCGGCGGATTGCCGCCCGCGGAGCTGACGGCGGCGTTGGCCGCGCGGCGCGATTCCCTTTTGACGCACGGTTTGTGGCTTGACCTGGGCGGGGAGCTGGTGAATCTGCCGCTGGAGATCACTTCATCGGACCCGGACTTGGCGCGCGTGCCGGTGCAGTATGACCTGGCCGATGCCGTTGCCCAAGCGTATGGCGTGGGCCGCGGCGGGACGCTGTGGTCGCAGTTGGTGGAACCTTTGCGCGTGCGGTGGTTCGGTCTTGACGTGCAGATGCGTTACGATCTTGACGAAGCCGTCGCGCAGGAACTGCTGCGGTCGGTGCTGAGCAGCCGGGAAACGCCGCCGCGTCCTGCGCGGTTGAGCGTTGAGGGCGGGGTGCTGCGCGTGTTGCCTGAACAAGATGGCGTACTGTTCGACTATGCCGCCGCGACGCGGGAGGTCAAAGACCACCTTGCCCGCATGGATTCAGCGCCGATGCCAATGCGTCTGGTTGGCGCGCCCGCGCCGTTCAAGGTGGCACAGACAGCTGATGCTTTTGCGAAGGCCCAAGCCCTGACCCAGACCACCACGCCGACCTTGGTGTACGGATCGCGGCGTTGGGAAGTCGGCCGCGGCCTGCTGCTGCAGTGGCTGCAATTCGAAGCAGGAAAGGACGGGCGCGTGCGTCTGGGTTTCAATGCCGCGGCCGTTGCCGAGTTCCTCGCGCCGGTTTCCGCGGTCATCAACGTTACGCCTCAGGATGCCAAATTCCGGCTGGAGAACGGACGGGTTGTAGAGTTCCAGGTCAACCGTGACGGAAAGGAAGTGGATGTTCCTTCAACGACGGCGCGACTGGTGCAGGATTATTTGGAGGCGGGTTCCTCGGTGGTGCGGCTGGCCGTTGTGGTAGCACCGGCGAAATTCGCGACTGGCGACCTCAATGACCTGGGCATTCAGGAGCTGCTTGGTGTCGGGCGGTCGAATTTCGGGGGCAGTCCCAAGAACCGGCGCATCAACATCGCGCAGGGGGTCAAGTCGCTCAACGGCATTCTCATCGCGCCCGACGAGGAGTTCTCGCTGCTCAAGGCGCTCGGTCCGGTGGATGCGGAACACGGCTACCTGCCGGAACTGGTCATCAAGGGCGACCGCACCACGCCGGAGTTCGGGGGCGGGCTGTGCCAGATCGGTACGACGACCTTCCGGGCGGCGATCCGTTCAGGGCTCCCCATTACGCAGCGGCAGAGCCACAGTTTTCGCGTGCGGTACTACGACCCGCCGGGCATGGACGCGACCATCTACGACCCGGCGCCGGATTTCCGTTTTAAAAACGACACTGGTCGCCACATCCTTTTTCTGGCGGAGATCGACGGCGACGAGCTGGTGTTCAGTTTCTACGGCACCAAGGATGGCCGCGTGGCCGAGGTGCCCGATAAAGCGGTGATTCTCAGTACGATACCTTCCGGTCCGGTACGCTACATTGAAACCGACGATCTTAAGCCGGGAGAAAAAAAACTGGTCGAGAAGCCCGCTCCCGGCGGCACCGCCACCTTCCACTATAAAGTGACCTACCCCGACGGCCGCGTGATGGAGCAGGATTTCAAAAGTACGTATCGTCCGTGGGCGGAAACCTGGCTGGTGGGTAGAACACCGACGGGTACGGAGGCCGTGCTGGGAGGCAGCACGCCCTGATGAAATCGCGGCAAACAAAAACGAGCAGCGAAAGCTGCTCGTTTTTTAACGCTCGGACATCACGTTGTCGGACGGGCGGAATTTCACCAGCACACCAGGAATTTCAAGTACCTGCGCTCTCACTTGAGCTACCGTCGACAACCGTTTTTTACCGGGCAAACTCTGCAGACAAGGAAGTCACCCAAAGGCGCAGTCGAGCGGGCGCCAGACATGTCCTTACGGATGACTCCCCGCTTGTCGTGCCTGCAGAATACTGGACCGTGGGTGGAAAGGGGGTGGCTCCGACGAGGTCGGAGCGAACGTGAAAAGGACACGTTGCACACCTACGGCCCAAGATTCTACAGGCACCGCATTTCCTCCTAGGCACACAAGGCGCCCGAGGGTTGTCTACAGAGTTTGCGGGGTAAAAAAATATTTGCCTTTGGCAAAGGTCGAACGTAACTGTCAACAATAGCACAGGCGGAAAACCTTGTCAAGTAGGAGAGCTAAAAAATGCAAAAAAACCGCTCGGGTAAGCGATTTTTTTACGGTGAAGGCTAGGGCAGGTAGACGGAAACCAGTTTTTTCCTGCCGCGAAGGCCGCGAACGATTACCACCATGCTCTTGGGGACGTCGAGAGTCTCGGCAACCAGCGCGATGACCGCCGTGTTGGCGGCGCCTTCCACCGGCTTTGCCGCGACGCGTATCTTCCAATTGGTGCCGTCGCGCGCGACCACCTCCGAACGTTTGGCGTTGGGCGTCACCGTGACGGACAGTCGGAGAGTGTCAGGCATCGGTTGACAGTGTAGCGGTAATGCGCTACGCAGGCAATGTCCTTTTGAAACCCCGCCGCCCCTTCTTTCGTCGAGGTGTTCCGTGAAAGAACAGTTGCTTTTCTTCGTCACGCCGTTGAATGACGTGACCCGCTTGGGTCGGCAGCAGCCGTATGTGGCCGTCGGGATCGTCTTTGATGACCAAGCGCGTCGGCTGACCATGCTCACCGGTCACGGTACCCGTCAGGGCTTGCGGTCCCAGACTGCGGGCACGCTCATGGAACTCCTTGATTTCCTGTCCGCCGAGCTGCAGCAGGCCCACGGATTTCCGATGCCCCCGGAAGTGCGGGAAAATTTTTTCGCCACCTTCCGCGACTTCACCCGCGGTCTCGTCCCCGACGCGCCGTCCTAGCCCTCCCTTCTTTCCGTCCCCTCGTTCACCGCCCCCGCCATCACGGTTGGGGGCTTGTTTTAGGGTTGACATTTTTCAATATATTTGGTATATACAATTGCTGCGATTCCGCGTTCTCGGACCGCAGTGCCCTTTGACAATCAATGGTTGGTTGTCGCAAAAGTCAAAACATAAGGAGTACATGAATTGGGAAAACATGAATACGAACCTGCAGTCGACGTGAAGCGTTTGCTCAGCGGCGTCGACGACCGCAGACGGGAAAAGTTGTGCAATCGGCTCTTCCGGTATGTTCAGGACAGTCGGAGCACGGCTGACCTCGAGGGTTGCGCGGTAGGCGTCGTTGAACCCTTTGAGCGGGCGTACTGGAACGATTTTTCACGTTCGGTCTTGGAAAACACTTCCCACATCATTGCACAAAATGGGGGGAAAGTAATTGAACTTTCTCCTCCGCCATTGTCGCGGCCAGAAGCAGTTGAGACTGAGCGACGGTTGCGGGAGCGAATTTTCGGAATGGCGAAGCCGATTCTCCACCGAATTTATGATGACCTGTATGCGCGTAAGCGTTTAGAGGTTTTCCTCCGTTCCACCTACCTCGACATGGAGTCGCCCAGTTTCGAAGCCAAAGCATTGCTCGGAAACTCCGAGCGAATGCTGACCTATCTCAGGGGAGGGTTTCCAGCGGAAGAAATTCGGAAAGCCGCCCGGCATACGTTTATCCTGGAGTTCTACCGCTACACCGGGCTCACGCTGGAGCGATCGTTGGGGCTTGCTCTCTTTTTGCTCGGACAATTCGAGATGCTTTCTCGTCAGCTCGTCGGCGTGAATTCTCCCCCGGATGCCCACTCCCGTGCTTCCATTCCCTGGCGGATTCTTCTCGGGAGTCTGGGGAGTCCGGCAGATCAGCGCGCTCCCCAGCGAGAGTGGTTCTCTCGGCTTCTCCATTCGGTGGAAGGGAATCCTGTGGTTGAGGAAGTTATCGACTCGATCTACAACCTCGCAACGTGTTCTCCTGACGGAGAAACGGTGGTGACCCACAGTCAACCAGAGATGACACAACAACACTCGGCCGAGCAACTTGAGAAGCTGGTTGACGCGGAGTACCACGACAGCGAAGTTCTGCAGTGCAACACCCCAATTTTCCTCACCTCCGAAGAAGAGGCGATTTTTGCCCGTCTACGGCAATCCGGCCGGGCAGAATTCGAGCGGAATTTCGAGCAGGGTCGTGCCGCCCTGAGTTGGTTCTCCGCGCACGATGAGTTTCGGGGGGAACTTGAGTGGAAGCGGCGGGAGATCGTCGAGCGGCAGCATGGAAGCCGCCCCGGCATCCGGTTTCTCCGGGATAACGGTGTTGACCATTTCGAGGTCGATGTGCAGCCGTTGTGGCACATCGGGGTGCGATCCGTCGCCTTTCATCCGGAGGGGCGCGTGTTTCACGATCCAGCGTTGCGGATCGCAATACGCAAAGAAACCCCTCACCTCATCGTCTTCCCGGCTTGCTTGGAGAATCTCCGTTTGGAGTTGGTCGATGTTCATATGCTGTATAACCTACAGTACGATGATTTGGACCAGCTGCGGCGTTTCCTGGAGTTTGTGATCATCAACATGATGCACCGCATCATGGTCCAGAGAGTGGAACTCCGATCCCGAGTCGTCAACGGTGTAGTGGTGCCACGCCCCACGGAGGTACGGAGGTTCGAAGTTGCGAGCCATACCCGAGGCCTACCGTCCGGTTCTCAGGCGAGTGAAGAAGCCAAGGCGTTGGCGTTCACGGAGAAGGGTATCATCCTCAATTCGGGGGAGACGTACGTTTCCGCTTACCCCAAGGGGGGTAAAGATGGGTCCGAGTTGGTCTACGACTGGCCGATCGAGCCGTGGGCGGTCTACACTGAGGATGATCTCTACGAAGATGGAGGTGGCTAATGGAATTTGACCACTTCGATCTTCGCGAGCTCTACCGGGAGTGGCGTGAACAACGGCCAACATTGACGAGCCGGCTGCAAAGGAGTTTTCCTGCATGGGTTTTCGAGGTGCGTTCTCAGTACCGCGAGCTCGCCCGCGCGCATCCGTCGCTTTTCCACGCCGCCTGCCATCAAGCCGAGGAAGCGGAAAGAGGCGTCGCTACACCCCCTGACCACGGTATCCGTCAGGCTGTCCTGCAACGCCACGCTGTTGAGCTTGCACAGTGTTGGCTGCTGGCGCGCGATCAATACCCCACGTTTGGTGCATTTCTCGAGCGGGTGCTCCAGGAATGCCAAACCGAGCGCGCGCTGCAGCGATGGCTCAAGCACCTTCCGAGGTAAGTCGGTCCAGAGATTGGGCCGACTTTTTTTATTGACATACAGCGATTTTTATGGTAGAGATGGTTTCTTGTTTCTTTGATAACTGAATAATTGGCCCTTTAGTTTATGGAGGAAAGTCGTGAGAAAGATGAGCAAGAAAGAGAAAATCGCCCTCATTATGAGCATCGCCGATGTGGCGTTGCGAAACCAGTCGCTGCGGTGGATGCTCAAAGCCGGTGAAATCACCGAGGATGATCTCGCGGTAGTTGATGCCCAAGAAGCGGCACGCCAGTACCCCGAGCTCCGGGAACGTTTTAAGACCGATCCCGGCCTGCGGGTACTGCTGGACGTTTTCCGCGACTACCCGATCTACTTGGCCCGTGCGTTGGTTCAGGCGGCGCCGGACGTGTTCTACTCGTACGGTTTTGCGTACCGAAACTCAGTCAAGTTGCGCGCCGACCTCGGCACAATCGGAGTTGACCCGATCCGTGGCTCCGGCGGTTCGGGAGCTGCGGTGTACCTTGAGCGTCTTCCCAAGGAAGTTCGACAAGACTTGGTCGCACTGCTCCAGGAATTCTACTTTCATGAGTGGCTCAAGGATTTCTCCGACAGCCCCGAAGATGCGCTGGCCCTGCTCGATTTGGCTCGCGGGGAAGCCACTAATGATTTGGCGCGCCAGGCGTTGTCCGGACTTCATGATGAGTGTCAGCAGGTGTTCCAGGGAGTTTTCCCCGACTTTGTCGAGGAATTCCATGCATCCCGGTTTCCATCTTTCCACGTTCGTTGGTGGATCCACCATATCAGCGAGGTTCCCCGCGTACTCAATATGGGAGATACCGGGACCCAAAAGACCGCCTTTGCCGCGGTCGGGCTTCGTCACTATGGCTGCCAACGGGCGCTGATCGTCTGTCCGACCCGCGCGAGTCTCCAATGGCAACGCGAGATCCAGGGCTATCTGCGAACGCCCGCCGACCGCGTGCTGTTGGTTGATAGTCCGCGGATGATCGCGGAAGCGGCCGTCGCCACGCCGTGGTACACCATCATCGGGTACAGTACGCTGATCGCGCGCGGGGTGGTAGACCAACTGAAGGCCATCCCCTTTGATGGGTTGGTTTTGGATGAGTGCCACTACTGCAATCACGATTCGCATCGGGCGATAGCTGCCAGTCAGCTCGTCAACGAGCTTCCGCTCCGGCGATTTTTAGCGCTGTCCGCTACTCCCTGGGAGAACCATCCGCGAGAGATGGCAGCGCTCGCTACCATGCTGCGGCCGACCACGTTCGCTTCGCCAGAGGTCTTTCGTCAGTCGCGGCCGGAGCACCCTCGTTTTCTTCGTGAACTTTTCCGCGCGCAAGTGCTTCAAGTGGAGCTGCGCGAGCTGACTCGTCTCCCATCGATCACCCCGAGCCCTTGGGAGGATCTGTTCGGCGCCGAACTGATTGAACCGACGCCGGAGCAGCGCGCTGTGTACGATTTTGTACGCGAGCAAGAGGACGACGAGCTCCCCGCGACCGAAAAGATGAAACGGCTGCTGTGGGCGGCGATCCATCCGCACAAGCTGAAGCCCCTTTACGCGTGGCCAGCTGCGCTGGTATCGCACTTCGATCATCCGGAGCTTTCGGCAAAGCTCGCCTGGTTGAAAAACCGAATCACCCTTGAGCTTGCTCGAGGCGCCAAGGTGGTCGTCGGCACTGGCATTTACGTCGCCGGCATTACCTGTCCCAACGACAACGGTGACGAGCAGTGGGTCGGCAATCAATTGCGTCAGTGGTTTGGCGAGCATCGCGTGCTCATCCTCGACGGGAGTGTGCTGAAGAGTGCCGGCCATAGCGGTTTAGTCAAGCGCGAACGACTCATCGAACAATGGCGCAACGATCCGGAAACCAGGATTCTCCTCGTTTCGATACCGGCCTGTCCCGATGCGCTGAACCTCAGCGTTCCCAAGTTGTCTGGGATTACCCGTCTTTTCGTCACCACCCTGTCTTATCCCTGGAAGCCGTGGAAGCAATTCCAAGGTCGTTTCTGGAGGCCAGGGCTCGGCGTGGAGATGGAGTACCGGGTGCCGGTGCTTCGCGGGACAATCGACCACAGTCTACTACGGATGCTCCGCAGGAAGTGGGAGTTGCAGCAGATGTTCCGTGCCTTGGTACCGTTGACTGAAGAGGAATTCGCTCGACTTGATCAGGGCGAGTATCTCCGCTGGTTGGCGGATGAGCTGCGTTCCGACTACCAACGCGTTATCTTCATCGGTAACAATTTCCGTGGTCAGGGAGAAGCTCATGCGATTGCCATGTTCGAGGCTGAGTATGCGTCGACTACAACCGCAGAGGCATATGCAAGCGCATTTCTTGCCTGCCATGACTGCGCCACTTCTGGGCATATCGCTCGGTTCATGCAACCAGCGATCGAGGCGATGCAACAGCAAGGAGGGCTTGTGGATTCCACCGGTGTCACCATACTCGATGCTGGGTGTGGCCCACTCACCCTCGAGCGGCGTTTGGCGCAGCCAGTCTATGGTGTGGACATGAATCGCCATATGATTGAACTGGCCAAGCCAAAGTCGCCGTGTGGCGGCTGCAATGTCCACGTCGGTTTCCTCAGCCAGCTGCCAGCAGAATGGACCGGGCGATTCGAGTTGACGGTTGCCTCGCTCGTGCTCGACTGGACTTCGATCGAGAGCGAAGTCGGGAGAGAACCGGATCGTTTGACGGTGCTGCGGGAGTTAGTTCGCGTTACACATCCAGTCGCTGGCCACGTCTGGATAACCGTGACGCATCGGTCGCTCACCTCGGAGCTGTTTCAAGGCTGGGTTGCCGCCCTGGAACAGCAGGGTTTCGAGATCGTACGTGATTTTACGGCGTTGTTCCGATCAAAGGACCACGAACCTGGTCAGGTACCATTCGAATTCTGGTCGATCTGTTTTTCACCCAAGGGTAAACAGCTTACCTTGGTCGATCCTCAAGCACTTCGTTTCACTTTCGAACAATCGCGCACGAAGAAGAAGCGATCTGCCGATGGAGACGACGATCAGCTGCGAAGCCCAAAAGTGCAACGCATGGTCAAGTACCAGAAATTCGAGGCCGTACATCGGTCAGGCGAAATCGTCCAGCAGTCGGATGCGATCGAGCGGGCCGTCTCGGGTGAGGTGGTTCGTTTGATGCGCAACCCTGATTTGCGGGGGTGGAAACCTCACCGCAAGCCAATCCTTGCCTGGGAACATCTGTGGCGCTCTTATGTGAAGCGTCCGGAGGTTGCCGAAGAACTCAGGCGGCGCGGGTTCCTGTGATTTTCCGTGAGCTGGGCCGGTAAATCATCGCCGGTCCAGCCTTTCTCACTCAACACAACCTTCTGGAGGTACGCTCATGGATGAACCGTTTTGGAGGCAGCAACCCCAGACCGTGGCACAGGCCATGCTGGGTAAGCTGCTCGTGGTCGGCGAGACGGAAGGCTGGGTGCTGCGCACCGAAGGATACCCTCGGGCGAAGAATGCCGCCGGCATTTACAAGCCGATGCTGGAAATGGCGCCTGGAGATGTCTACTGTCCGCGGACCCGGAATTCGATCCTCCTGCTGATCGTAACGCAGGATGGGGTCGACATCGGTGGCTGCGTCCTCATACGCGCTGCCGAGATTGGTGGTACGACGTTTGACGGTCCGGGCAAGGTCACCGAGGCTTTCGGGGTCACCGTGCCGCGGGTTTCCGGTACTGCTGAAATCGGGGAGGACGACGATACGGTGCTCGTCCACCTCGGGACATCTCGCGCTAAGGACCAGCCGAAGCCGTCGCGGCCGCGCTTGCGTGCCTATGCGGCCATCGGATGGGAAACCGTCAGGCGCAACATGCCTCGCATCGCAAAATGCTTCTTGAGTCAGCCCTTCGGTCGGTTCGAGGATTTTCTCGAACGGATTCTCGAGGGCTGTACCAGTGAGGTGGAACTGTTGAAGCGTCTCCGTTGAACTTCGTTCTCTCTACTCCTGCGTCTGCAGGTGCCCCCAGCTGTCCAAGGATGGTTTGGGGGCTTTTTTTAAGTTTTCCATGGTACTATTCGCGCGAATAGTACCATGGACTTTTTTATTCCCCCAGCCGTTCCACCAGTTTGAGTGCGGCTTTGCCGGTCGTCAAATCGACGAGCGCGAAGGTCGCTTTGTACCACATGCCAGCCAGGGTGCCAGGATTGAGCACGGTGCAGCTGCTGATTTTTTCTTCCCACGGCTTGTGGGTGTGGCCGTGAAAGACATAGCGGTACTTGCCCGTTGCGGCCAGTTCCTTGGCTTCCTGCGGATAGTGGACGAACGCCAGCTGCACGCCGCCGATGACGGTTTCCCCAACATCGCCGTGCAGGGTGACATGCGGGAATTGCCGGCCCATGGCGGCAAAGCCGTCGCGGTCCACGTCGCAGTTGCCGTAAACGGCGTGGATTTGTTTGGGAAATCCGTGCGCCAGCAGCGCCAAGGTTTCAGGCGTGGTAATGTCGCCGCAGTGGATGAGCGCGTCAATGGGCAGCGCGGAAAAATAACGCAAGGCCAACTGCAAATTGGCCTCGTTGTCGTGGGTGTCGGAAATAATTGCAATTATCATTTTTTACCTCTCTAGGGAAGTACTTTCGGCCCCTTTTAAGGATGTCTTTCGGTACCTTTCTAAGAAAGGTACCGCCAAAGTCGCGCCCCGTGTCCAAATTTAGAGCATTGAGCCGTTCCTCGTCGGCTAATTTCGCTAACTCGGCCGTTGAGTGCGGGATGCGCAACGAGCGCTGCGAAGCCGGCCTTTCCGATCTTCCCCTCCCCCAGGTGCGCGTGGCGGTCCACATGCGCCCCGAAGTCGGCCTGCGAGTCATTAGCGTGGATGAGCACGAGCCGGTCCAGACCGATGGTGCGGTCAAATTTTTTCAAAGTTGCGCTCACTGCCCCAGCAGTCCGCAGGTCGTAGCCCGCCGTGAATGCGTGGCAGGTATCCAGGCAGACGCCGATCTTCCCGCGCCAGGCTGCGTTCATCTTTTCGACGTCCTTGATGTAGGCGGCAATTTCTTCAAAGGAATCACCCAAGACTGCGCCCGAACCGGCGGCGAGCTCAATTAAAAAACGGGTCGTACCCGTATACCCGTCCAGCATTTTTATCAGCCCTTTCACCACCATCTGATGGGCAGCGGCGGCATCCACGTCCTTGGCGCTGCCCAGATGGGTCATCAGCGCGGCGGCTCCAAGCTTTGACGCGCGTTCCAATTCTTCGCGGATGATCGCGATGGTGCCGTGGCGGATGCGAATGTTCGCCGACGCGAAGTTGACGTAGTAGGGAGTGTGCACGTAGCAGGCCGCCTGCGCATACTTTCGCATTGCCGCGTGGAATTGCGAGAGTATTTCGGGTGTCAGCTCCGGCGCTTTGCCGCCGCGCGGCGAACGGATGAACATTTGAAACACTTCGCAGCCGACCGCGGCCGCGTTGGCCGGTGCATTGAACACCCCGCCAGCGATGGAAACGTGGAGACCGAAACGCATAGATGAGACAATTGACTTTTGACCATTGACCGTTGACTTTTTCCGACGGTCAAATGTCAATGGTCAACGGTTAATTGTTTACGACGGTTTTCTTGAGGTACTCCGTCACCTTACGGGAGGTGAGGCTTTGGTTACAACGATTGTAGCATGGGTGGTGGGGCTTGCCACGGTGGGGATTTCCTCGAGCTTTAGCGTTGGGGCAGCGTGTTCCACAAGGCGTCAAACATGGCCGTTTGCACTTGGGTCAGTTCGTCGCTCTCCACGACCAGAGCAACTAAATCTTTGCGGAATGAAAACATCGCGATTTTATTGCCCCAGATGAAAATGTTGCCATGGTAGCGGTAACTTTCCGGGATGATTTTCACCACCCGCAGGTGTTGGGGCCCAAGCTGCTGGCGCTCCCGAGCTTTTGGCGATTCCCGTAAGATGACTTGTACGGAAATTTTTTTTTGCACACGTTTTTTTACGAATTCGGGAAAAATTTTATCCAGGGTCGTAAAAAGATCCTCCGCGGCGCCAAACGAGCGCACCTCGCGCGCCTCTGCCAGTATTTCCTCCAAAATCAGCTTCATCCCCAGTGTGCCTTGGTAGAACCGCACGGTCGGGCGGTGCTTGGCGGCGCCGTAGAGCGCGCGCAGTTCCGGAAAAGCCTGCTCCAATAGCTCCACCTTATCTTTGGCCAGGACAATGACTTTCTGGGGATCCTCGGCGCCGTAGTATTGGATATTTTTCTTTTTGTACGTGGAAGCAAAACCCTGCTGGCACAGACGTTCCAATAGTTCATAGCATGTTGAGCGGGGTAATCCGGATTTTCGGCTGATTTTTTGTACCGACGCCGAACCCAATTCCAAACAAGCCAAGTACACCTTGGCTTGTTTTTCCGTTAGCCCGAAGTCTTTGAGCGTTTGTTCGAGGTTCATAAGAGTGTAGTATCTTTACTCATCTTTTTCCCCCTCTCCCTACCCTCTCCCACCGAGGGAGAGGGGACAGGACAAAAGCCAATGTGCGCCTTGAATCCGCTCGGGACGATTGAACATAATACTTTTGCATCAAATTGAGTCAATTCTGTCGGTAAAACCGACAACATTTATCTAACTTAATAATAGCTTACTTTAGCAATTTTGTCAAGTATTAACATTATATATTGACGGTTTTATAGACTAATTTACCTAATTATGGTTTACTTCACCGTTACCCTCGTGGTGAGGGTAGGCACATTAACAAGGAGGAACAATTCATGGCAGAGCCTAAGGCAGCCGAGTTTACTGTTGGCGGTCTCGTTTTCGCGCTAATCCCCTTCCTTAAGGAAGGGGAAATCCATATCGACTATGACGAGCTGCTAAAGCGCGCCAAAAAGCTTAGAGCCAGCGGCTCAAAAGGCTGCCGGTTCATTCGTGATCATCTGGAAGAAATTCCTGCTGAATTTCGTTGGGAGTTTGATCTGATTTTTCCAAGCTACCGCCGCCCCGGGTTCCCGTCGCGGTTGCAAGCGTACTTCGCCGAATTCTTTTGCGGGAACAGCGGTACTTGGGTCCAAGCTTGGCGTCCGCTCAGATCCGACTATTTCGACTATGGCGGGCACGATCGACTGGTGCGCCGGGTCAGAATGAAAAAAGGGGGAAACAAATAGTTAATTTGGGGGCGACGGCAATATTTGATCGCCCCCTCCTACCAATGGCGACAAGTAGAGCTTATCGTCAGCGGCGGGAGAAAATGTAAGTAGCCCTTTGACCAAAAAGGAGAATACATGGGAGAGACGGAACAAGAGACACCGCCTCCGGTGCTGTCCACGCCGGTGGTGTACGGCCCTGTGGCGTCGCGGCGGTTGGGACGGTCGCTGGGCATCAATCTATTTACCCCGGCAAGTAAAGTCTGTACGTTCGATTGCGCGTACTGCCAGTGCGGTGCCGCCCAGCCGACGGCCACGGGCATCCTGTCGCTTGCCCGTATCAAGCGGGGACTATCCGCCAGTTTCCGGAAATTGGTTCGGTTTGGAACGCCGATCCAGCACCTCACGTTTGCCGGTAACGGCGAGCCGACCATCCACCCTGATTTTCCCGAAATCGTCGCCTACGTCCTGCGGTTACGCGACCGACTCCTGCCCGGAATACCGACCGCAATTTTCACGAATGGATCAGCACTCGGTACGTCGGCAATTCGGTCAGCGATCGCAAAATTGGATCGGCGGTTCCTGAAGTTGGACGCCGGTGATCCCCAAACGGCGCGGCGCGTCAATCGGAGCAAGAACTTTGCCGCGATCGTGCATTCCCTGGCGGCTGCGGCGAAGGAGATGCCGGTGGAAATTTCCACCGCCGTCATCACCGCACCTGCGAGGTTCGCCAACCTCAATTCTCTCCGAAACCTTGGTTACGTTAGGGTTGTTCAGCGGATCAACCCGCAGCGGCTGTACCTCTACAGCATTGATCGGCCGCCCGCGGTGTCAGTCATTGAGCAGGCGTCGCCAGCAGTGTTGCTGCAGCTTGCCACCTACCTTCGGTCGCGACTCGATGTGCCAGTCCTGGTGCTCCGGTCACGGCGGACCAGGCCGTGGGCGCAGTGGATTTGGGAGTAAGGGAAAGGAGAAACCGCATGGTGTGTGTTTCCCACGTCGCCATTTTCGTGAACAATCTCGATTTGATGGAGCGTTTCTACCAGGCGGTCTTCGGGATGTGGACGGTGTGGAAGGCGCCAAACGAGAAAGCCTACCTCACGACGGGCAACCGCGACATCTTCGCCCTACTGCACAAACCCGGCTACCGGCCGCGCCGTTACGATCTGGCGGGCATCCTCCAGGATCCGCGAGTGACGCCGAATTTCCCCCACTTTGGGGCGGTGGTTGAAACCCTTGACCATTTCACCGAACTGATGGAACGGCTCGAGGCCACGGGAATCACCATCTACGGCCCCAAGGTCAGCCGCGATACCACCCGTTCATTCTACTTCCACGATCCGGAAGGAAACGCGGTCCAGGTTGTCTGTCCGACGCATGAGTACTTCCAACGCTCGAGGTAATTCACGGCGCACGTTCATCGTGGCCATCGTGGACAAGATCTTTCACGAGTAAACCCGGAATACCGGGTATGTACCATCGGGGGACGGCCGACGACACGAACGCGTGGCGATCACCGTCCCCCTCCTACCAATGGCGACAAGCTGTATTTGTCGTCAGCGGCGGGAGAAATGGATTCTCCCGTGCCCAAAGCCCGGCGTGAAAGGGTACGCACGTTGACAAGAAAGAAAGGAAAAAGCATGGGTGATTCAAAAATTGTCACATTCACCCTCGGTAACCGCGTCTATGGGCTGGTACCCATTTTCCAGGAGGCCGAGACCTACGTCAGCGATAACACGATGGTGGAGCGCGCCCAAGAGCTTGGCGCTAACCTGGACGAAGAAGACGGTCAATTCTTCATGGAACACCGGGCAGAAATTCCCGCGGAGGTTCAGAGGTCTTTACTGGTTTTCACGGGTTGGCGCCATCCGTCTAACCCGCAGAGCTTCGCCTACATGGGCTGGGTCGGCGATAAGTGGTACCAGGCATGGTATTTGCCAGAGCTCGTCGAGTGGTGCAAGTACGATCGGCTGGTGCACTGCATCTCGTAATCCTTTCTGAATAAGGAGAAGTGTCATGGAGCAACCCGTGTGTCAGCAGTTCACCATTGCCGGCCACACCTACGGGCTCATGTCCTTCCATGAGGAAGGCGAAGGTTTGGTCAATGGGGACACGATGGTGGAGCGTGCCTTGAAGCGTGACGCCAACCTGGGCGAAGAGGACGGCGCCTTAATTTTGGAGCACCAGGACGAAATTCCCCAGAAATTCCGGGGGGAATTCTACCTGGTCTTCGCGGCCTGGCATCATCCGTCCCGCCCGCAGCGCGTCGCGTGTCTCCGCTGGAACGGCTTCCGCTGGTGCCAGGACTGGTACTGGCTCGGCAGCAGCTGGGGCGGGTATGATCGGCTGGTGCGTAAAGTCAGTATGAAATAAAGGGGAGATGAATAGTTCATTTGGGGGCGACAGCAAATACTTGATCGCCCCCTCCTACCATTGCGTTGCAATACCCAATTTTCCCTCTCCCCTTGATGGGAGAGGGTAGGGTGAGGGTGGAAATGCAGCGCAGCGGCGGGAGGAAATGGATTTTCCCGCGCCAAATGCCCGGCGCAAGTGAGCAAGTTCTTTGACTAAGGAAGGAGAAAGTTGTGTCCCAGTTCGATGTATTGCGGGACGCGCTCTACAGCGCTCTTCATAGTACGGACATTCCTTTCCGCGAAGACAAAGCTGAAGAAGGTTGGATCCTTGTGGAGGATGTTCCCGAGTTCGAGGTTCCCGTCGATTGTGAATCCGTTCCATTTTTCGAGAGTGGACGGCGAAGTATCTCGGGCAAGGAGATACTCCGGCGAGCCAAGGAGAATGGGGCGAACTTCGGCCAGCGGCATGCTGAACGCATCTTGTTGCACCAGCCAGGGATTCTTGAAAGGATCTCCCGGGCGTGGAGGCGACCGCCGTGGTGGAGGAGATGGTTGGCGGCCGACCAACTACTCATTTTCCCCGGAACGATCTGGTACGTCATCGGAAGGGGCTACATGATTCCGTGCCTCTTCCGAGATGGCCCGAGTTGGCGTCTCACGTTCCAAGATCTTTCAGGGATCTATATTTCGAACTGTCGTCTGCTTCGTCCACGTTCCTGCGCCAAGCCATAGCGCAGTACGTGCATCCGGTCAATACATAAACCCTCGATTTTCCGAACAAGGAGATCGAGGGTTTTTCTTTTTGTAGAATTTTCGGCCCTCACCCTCTCCCTTGAGGGAGAGGGTATGAAATTATAACTCCCTAAGAAGCTACCAGCTACAAGCTGGTGATGGTGATTTTGAGGTACTCCATGACCTTGCGCGACACCAGGACGTTTTCGACGTAGGAGCGAAATTCCGGGCTCTTGGTTCGTTCGCGGATTTCCGGGTTGCCCTCGTAGGCGGAAAATTCGCGGGCCACGGCCGCATCCACCTCGGCGTCGGAGGCCGTTACCTGCTGCTGTTTGGCAATGAGGCGCGAGATGAGCGCGCCTTTGACACGCTTGATGGCCTGCGGCGTGAGATCCAGGAGAAGCTGCGCGCGGTCCTTTTTGATGCTGGCCAGATACTCGTCAAAGCCGATGCCTTGGTTGCCGACGTTGTGTTCAAGCTCCGCAGCCATGGTCTTGGTTTCGGTCGTGACCAGCAGGTCGGGGATGTCGGAGAATTTGCTCTTGGCGATGAGTTCGTCCATGACGGCGCCTTCCAGCCGGTCGTCTTCGCGCTTGGCGGCTTCCTGCAGGAGGCTGGCGCGCAGTTTTTCCTTCAGGTCGGAAAGCGATGCAAATTTACCCAGGCTTTTGGCGAACTCGTCGGTCAGTTCGGGCGGCGTCAGTTCGTAAACCCCCAGCACTTTGACGCGGAATTCCACGGTTTTGCCGGCGACCGCGCGGTTGTGGTAGTCGTCGGGCAGCTTGAGTGGGAAGGCTTTTTCCTGATTGGCGGCGAGCCCGATGACCTGCTCTTCAAATCCCGGCAAAAAGCGGTTTTCGCCCAGGACCAGCGGCAGCCGTTCGGATTGGCCATGCTCCACCGGTACGCTTTCGTGGAAGGTATCCAATCGAATCTCCACCTTGTCCTTGGCGCGCGCGGGGCGCGTGACTAGCACTTCCGTGCGGCGCATCGTCCGCAGGTCTTCCAGGGTCTTTGTCACATCGGCATCCGCGACCGTTGGCGCACGGCGCTCCACCTTGATGCGCGAAAGGTCGCTCAACTGCACCTCGGGCAGTAGGTTGACGGTGGCGCGGTAGACGACCGGGTTGCCGGGCGCGAGCTTGGTGATTCCGATCTGCGGCGAGCCGACGGATTCCAATTTGGCTTGCGCGAGCGCTTGCGGGTAGGTGCGTTTGACCGCCGCTTCTAAGGCCTCTTCCCACAGCTTGGCCTCGCCGATCTTTTCTACCATCACTTCATATGGAGCTTTGCCCGCCCGGAACCCGGGGATGGTTAGGTGCGCGGAAACAACGGCTGCGGCGCGATGGAGGAACGGTGCGTACTCGTCCGCGGTGAGCGTGACGGTCAGCTCCGCCTGCCCGCGCGGCAGTTTTTTTGCAGCGACGTCCATGGGATTAGCGGAACAGCGTGAACAGGGGCAGCAGCACCAGCGTCAAGGTGGACAGCAGTTTAATGAGTACGTGCAAACTGGGTCCGGCGGTATCTTTGAACGGGTCGCCGACGGTATCGCCAACGACGGTTGCCTTGTGGACGTCGGAACCCTTGCCGCCGTAGACGCCGGTTTCCACATACTTTTTGGCGTTGTCCCACGCGCCGCCGCCGTTATTCAAGACCAGCGCCAGCAAGACGCCGGCGATGGTACCGACCATCAGTGTGCCACCGACGGCTTCCGGCCCCAGCAGCACGCCCACCAGCGTGGGGACTGCGACGGCGACGATGCCGGGCAGGACCATTTGTTTGAGGGCGCCTTTGGTGGCAATGTCCACACAGCGAGCGTAGTTGGGCTTGCTGGTCCCGGCCATGATGCCGGGATTTTCTTTGAACTGGTCGCGCACGTCGTTGATGATGTAGTACGCACCTTTGCCGACCGCGCGGATGGCCAGCGACGCGAACAGGAAGACCAGCATTCCGCCCATCAGCGCTCCGACGAACACCACGGGTTTGGCCAGGTCGATGGACTCCAGCCCGGCGGCTTCCAGGTACGCCGAGAACAACAGGAACGCCGCCAATGCCGCCGACCCGACCGCGTAGCCTTTGGTCAGCGCTTTGGTGGTGTTTCCCACGGCGTCGAGCTTGTCGGTCGTGTTACGCACATCTTCGGAAGCGTTGGACATTTCCACGATGCCGCCGGCGTTGTCCGTGATGGGGCCAAAGGTGTCCATCGCCAGCACATAGCCGACCGTGGACAGCATTCCCATCGTCGCGAGAGCGGTGCCGAACAGTCCACCGCCATCCAATCCGGTGAGGCCACCCAGCCAGTGGGAGGTCAGGAGCGCGATGCCGACCACGACGACCGGGGCGAAGGTATTTTCCAGGGCGACGGCAAAACCGGTGATGATGTTGGTGGCCGCACCCGTCCGCGACGCTTCCACGATGGATTTGACCGGGCGGTAGCGGTGGCTGGTGTAGTACTGGGTGATGAACAGGAACGCCAGCGAGGTGAGCAGCCCCAGCAGCCCGCAGGCAGCAAACAGCAGCCACGCCTTCGGGGCGGTGTCCGTGTAGAGCAGCAGGCGCGCGGCGGCGGCAAAGCCGACGAACGCCAACGCCGCAGTGACCAAAAAGCCGCGGTTGAGCGACTTCATCGGGTCCTCGTCGCCTTTGACCTTGACGGTGAACACGCCGATCATCGAAGCCACCAGGCCCAGCGCGTGGGCCACCAGCGCAAAGATGATGCCGCCCAGCCCGAAGACCTCGTACATCGCAATGCCGATGATCATGGCGCCCAGGCTCTCGGCGACGCTGCTTTCAAAGAGGTCGGCGCCGCGGCCCGCGCAGTCGCCGACGTTGTCGCCGACGAGGTCCGCGACCACGGCCGGGTTGCGCAGGTCGTCTTCCGGAATTCCGGCCTCCACTTTGCCGACCAGGTCCGCGCCGACGTCGGCGGCCTTGGTGTAGATGCCGCCGCCCAGTTGCGCGAATAGAGCGACCAAGCTGGCGCCAAAGCCAAAGCCGACCAGCTGCATCGGAACAGCGGTCGGGTTTTGCAGGCCGCCGAACAGGTAGAACAGGCCGGCGACGCCCAGCAGCGACAGGGAAACGACCAAAAATCCGGCGACCGCGCCGCCGCGCAGCGCCAGCTGCAGCGCGCGGTTCACGCCGACCTTGGCGCCTGCGGCCGTGCGGAGGTTGGCCCGGACCGCGATGGCCATGCCGAAGTACCCCGAGAGCGCCGACAGGACCGCGCCGGCGACAAACGCCCCGACGGTCTTCAGGCCGATTGCCATTTCACCGCGCGCGCCGTACAGCACGTAGATGACCAGCGCCAGGATGCCGATGATGATGGCAATCGTGGTGTTCTGCCGCTTGAGGTACGCACCCGCGCCTTGCTTGATGGCGAGCGCCACCGACTGCATTTCCGCGGTACCGGTGTCCGCCTTAAGGACCTGACGGGAGAGCACGTAGGCCACGGCCACGCCGGCGAGGCCAACCACGAACACGAGGGTCAACATAGGGTAAAGAATCAAACGTCAAAAATTACGCGGTGGGAGCGGCCGGCTCTTCCGGCTTTGCTGCCGGTTCCGCCGGAACGGCCGCCGGGGCTTCGGCCGGGGCCTGGTCGACGGCACCGTCCGGGGTGGCCGACGCTTCGGGCGCGACGGTGCCGCCTTCCGCCAGTTTGCCCGACGAGATGATATCGATCTTGTAGCCGGTGAGTTTGGCCGCCAGCCGAACGTTCTGTCCCCCGCGGCCGATGGCCAGGCTCAGCTGGTCCTCCGGCACGGTGACCACCGCCGTGCGCGCTTCTTCGTTCACCTGGATGCTGGTGACCTTGGCGGGCGACAGGGCGTTGGCCAAAAATTCGTTGGGGTTGGCGTTGTACTGGATGATGTCGATTTTTTCGCCGCGCAGTTCGGCGATGATGGTCTGCACCCGAGCGCCGCGCTGACCGATGCAGGAGCCGATCGGGTCGATATTCTCGTCCTCGGTCCAGACGGCGACCTTGGTGCGCGAACCGGCTTCGCGGGCGATGCCCTTGATCTGCACCGTGCCGTTGGCAATCTCCGGGATCTCGGTGTGGAAGAGGGTGTCCACGATCTGCGCGTGGGACCGCGAGACGACGATCTCCGGTCCGCGGGTCCCCTTGGTCACGGAGATGATGTAGACTTTGATGCGTTCGCCGGGGATGTAGGGTTCGCGTTCGATCTGCTCTTCGGGCGGCAGCAACGCGGCCACGCGGCCCAGGTCGATCAGCACCATGCGCCCTTCGCGGCGCTGCACGGTGCCGACGACGATGGAGCCCTCGCGTCCCTTCAGTTCGTTGTAGACCATTTCCCGTTCCGCTTCGCGGATCTTCTGGGTGATGACCTGCTTGGCGGTTTGCGCGGCCATGCGGCCGAACGCGCCGGGAGTCGGCAGCTCCTGTACCAGTTCTTCGCCGACGTTGATGTCATCCTTGATCTTGCGGGCATCGGAAAGCTGGATCTCGGTTTTCGGGTTGAAGCGCGGCTTGTCGGCTTCGTCCCCGGCGGGCAGGGTGCCATCAGCTGTTGCCGCGGGCGGGGTGGCGGGCAACGGTACGCCTTCGGCCGCCGCCGCTTGGGCGGCCTCCTGCAGCTCCGGCGGCAGGTCCTCGACGACCGTTTTGATGTCATGGACCGTCATTTTGCCGGTTTCCACGTCGAATTTGACCTTGATGTTCTGCATCCGGTTGCCGTAGTCCTTTCGGTAGGCCGCGCCGAGCGCCGACTCGATGGTTTCAATGACGGCGTCGTAGGAGATGTTCTTCTCCTCGCAGATCTGTTTGATCGCCGCGGAAATCGCGGAGCGCTGTTCTACATCCATACGCATGGGTGCCAAGATTAAAAGGCAAAATTTTAAGTAGCCGTAAGGCTACCTTAAGTACAGTCTACGGGAATCCCGTAGCAGCTGTCAAGCACGTGTTCATCTTTGGCGCTGCCCCGACGCTCGACGGCGGTGCTGGCCGGGATCTGCCGTTGTTAGCCGGTGATGTTCTCTAAATGGATGATCTGCGGAGGTCCCTGGGTGGGGGTGGTGATACTGACCACGTCGATGCGGAAACTGGCGGGGGCGTGCAGCAGCCGCGCCAGGTAGGCGTTGACTGCGGCCAGCATTTTGCGCTGTTTGTCCGCCGTGACGGCGTCTTCGGGAAAGCCAAGGCCGCCGGGCGCGCGCGTTTTCACTTCGACGAACACCAGGCAGTCGCCGTCGCGGCAGACCAGGTCCAGCTCCCCCTCGCGGGTGCGAAAATTGCGAGCCACTGTCCGGTAACCTTTACGGCGTAAAAATTTTTCGGCCAGTCGCTCACCGCGCTGGCCCAGGAAATTTCCGATACGGCCCATCTCATGAAAGCGTAAAGCGTAAAATGGGGATCCCTCGACACTGTCCCGCGGCCGCGGAACTCCGCTCAGGATGAAAAACCACGGCCTCAAGGCCGTGGTTTTTCACTTGGGCAAGTATCTTTCTTTTAGCAGGCGCTGTTCGCGCGCGGCGCGGCGCTGCGGCAGGCTCCCCCATTCTTTGCGGGCGATCGCGATGAGCCACCAGGCGGTGACCAGGACCCAGACGAGCAGCACGAGGCGGAGAGAGAGGATGGGCACGCCCAACCAGGCGACGAGCGTGAACAGGGCGCCGATGATGCCCATGGTCAGCAGCGGGATGCCGAGGCGCTTCAGTCCGGCGCGCAGGAGCGGGTCGGCGGTTTTCGCGGCGCGGCGCTGCAGGATGATGGCCGCCGCCAGACAGGCTGCGACGGCGATGGGCAGCAGCAGGCGACCGGCCGGTCCGAGCGGCTCGGGCCGCAGGTTCAAAAGATAATCGAAGTTAAGATAGTAGGAGATCTGGTTCATAGAGGTCCTATCGTACCTGCGCCCGCGCTATCGCGTCAATATCAGGCCGTAATGGTACTTGCCCGCCACGAAGGCTTCCAGCAGTTTGAACCCGGCGGCTTGGGCGTGCGTCGCGGCGGCTTTGGGCGTCAGGCGCGCTGACGCGGGCGGGCCGAATGGTGAAACACCCGGCTGCCAGTCCACCAAGGCAAGCCGCGCGCCGGGTTTCATGATGCGCCGGGCTTCGCGCAGCAGGGCGGCCCGGTCGGTGGATTGGAACAGGACGTTGACCACCAGTGCGGCATCCACATTCTCATTCGGAATGGGCGTAGCACCGGCAACTTCGAGATTAGACCAGATCGGTTTGACGTTGCTCGCGCCGTCTAAACGGGCTTTTTTGGCCAGCTCGGCGAGCGTGGATTTGAGAATGTCGACCGCGTACACCAGCCCGCGGGGGCCGACCAGTTTTGCCACGTGCAGCGTGAAGAGCCCGTGCCCGCCGCAGCCGAGATCCGCGACGCGCATTCCTTCGCGCAGGTTCAGCCGAGACATGACGTCCGCGACGTCGATCATCGAATTACTAGCGGCAACATAGGTCATAGGTCTGTCCACTCACAGTGTAGCAGTTCTGGCGGCCGCGCCGAAAGGCCGCCCTCACGCCGAGGCGAGCGCGGCGATCGGCCGATAAGAGCGGCGGTGCAGGGGGCAGCTGCCCAGGCGTTGCAGCGCCGCCCGATGCTCGGGAGTGCCGTAGCCGCGATGGCGGTCAAATCCATAGCCGGCGTAGCGGCGGTGGAGGGCCGTCATCAGCCGGTCGCGGGTCACCTTGGCGATGATGGACGCGGCCGCGACGGAGAATATCCGCGCGTCGCCGTCCACGACTTGCCGATGCGGGGTAGAGAAGGAAAATCCGCGGCCATCGACCAGGAGAAAATCGGCGCGCGTGGGGAGCGCGGCGGCGGCGCGCGTGAGCGCCTGCTGGTTGGCGGCGCTGAGCCCGAAGGCGTCGATCTCGCCGGCGGACACCGCGCCGACCGCCCACGGCAGCATGGCGGTCAGCTTCCCATACGCGCGTTCCCGCTGGCGTTCGCTCAATGTTTTGGAATCGCGCACCAGCCATGCGATGCGTTTGCATGACTGCAGCAGCCCGGGGGAGATCGCGACGGCGCCGGCGATCAACGGGCCGGCCCAGGCGCCGCGGCCGACCTCATCCAACCCCGCGACGACCCTGACGCCGGCGGCAAACATTTCTTTTTCGTTTGAGAAGTTGGGGCGGATCATTTGGCTGGGATAAGGTGGGGATAGTCTTGGTATAACACTTTGAAAGGTTGTGGGAAACGTGTACGGTAAGCGCGGAGTACTGCAAAAATATCAGTGGATAGATAATTTTTTGCTTATTTAAGCCATTAATTGTATTGACGGAGAGGCGAGGTACCGCTACCGTTCTCACAGAGCTATGCTAATCTCTCCTCCGTCACCAAACTCCGGCGCGCAATCCCCGCTCAAGGTACGGCAACAATTGGAACGTTTCCCCACCCGCGACCTGGCGTCGCTATCGGCCAGGGCATGGGATCAGTTGCCGCTGCCGGCCGAAACCCAGGAAATGCTTCTGCGTTCGCTGCAGTAGGCAACGCGATAAAAGAAAAACCCCCGAGGTCGGGGGTTTTGTATTGTTGGTTTATCGTTCCGGCCAACGGTAGCCCGGTACGGTCAGGAAGCGATGGGCTTCCAGCGCCGCTAGCGCTCCATCGCCGGCGGAAATAACTGTCTGCTTATAGGCGACATCCGTCACGTCACCGGCCGCGAATGCTCCCGGAATATTGGTGCGCTGCCGGGCGTCGACCAGGATCTCATGGGCATCGTTAGTTGCGAACGGCGCCACCAGCGCCGGGTCGGTATCCGAGCCGATCTCCAGGAACAAACCGTTGACCGCCAGCTCGCGGGTCGCGCCGGCCTGGTCGCGAACAGTCACGCCGTTGACGAACCGCTCACCGTGCACGGCCGTCACCTCGCTGTTTGGCACCAGCTGCACCGCGCTGGCCTTGAGTTTGGCGACCGTGATCTCGTCGGCGCGGAACGTGTCGCGCCGGTGAATAAGGTAGACGGGTTTGGCGATCTCGGCCAGTTCCAATGCCGCTTCGACGGCCGCGTTCCCGCCGCCGACGATGGCAATGGGCTTGCCCTTGAACAGCGGACCGTCGCAGGTGGCGCAGGTGGATACCCCGCGACCGAAGAATTTATTCTCGCCGGGCACGTTGAGCCGCCGCGGGACCTTGCCAGCGGTGATGATGAGCGCGCGGCCGGAAATGGTTTCGCCGTTCTCCAGGGCGACGTGAAAGGTTCCGCCCGGCGTAATGACCCTCACTTTTGTCGCCGCCATCGGGGTGCCGAGCGCGGTCACCTGCGCTTTGAACTGTTCCATCAGCTCCAATCCGGGCATTGCCTTCGCGCCCGGGTAGTTCTCCACCCAGTTGGAGAGAGCCGTTGCCCCGCCCGTTTCCGGACTGACCACGATGCTCTGCAGCTGCTTGCGCATGCTGTAGATGGCCGCGGTCAACCCCGCGGCGCCCGCGCCGATGATGATGACATCGTAGGTTTTCCCCGCCATACCCGGTAGGACAATGGTCAAATGGGTAATTTTTTCCTGCTCCTCGCTATGGGTTCCCCCCAACTTTTGGCATCCCGCGCCCGTCCGTTGTCCTACCGGGCAGAGGGGTGAGATTAGAGGCCGCCAAGCTTGGCGCGCAAGGCTTCTTTGCTTTGCAAACCGATGAACTGGGCGACGGGCGCGCCGCCCTTGAACGCGATCAGCGTCGGGATGCTCATGATCTGGTAGCGGCCGCCGACGGTGGGATGCTCGTCGACGTTGACTGACACGAAGGTGACGTTTTTCATCTCCTCCGCGAGCTCTTCCAGGATGGGGTGCTGCACGCGGCACGGCGCGCACCATGGCGCCCAAAAGTCCACCAGTACCACGCCGGGGGCTTTTAGAACTTCAGCTTCGAAATTTTGGTCGCCGACTTCACGAAGTGCCATAGCGTTGCAATAAAGTTACGAATCGTACCTGTGCAGTATACTCAAGACCGTATCGCCTGTCTACTTTCAAGGAAAAATATTTTTTTTGGCGCCGCCCGCCGGGAAAAAATCCGCGAATTACGCCTTGTTTTTGCGGTTTTTTCGTGATAGGATGGCGGTGATTATCGTATGCAAACCCTCGTGACCGGGGCAACATCGGGCATCGGGCGGGCCTTGGCGGGGCTGCTGACCGTGCGGGGCGACCGGGTGTTCGGCGTTGCGCGCAAAGCCGAGGCGCTGGCGGATGTGCAGGCCCAGCTGGGCAAGAATTTTTCGTTCGTTGCCGCGGACCTGGCGTCACCGGAGGCGGCCGATACCGTGGTGCGCGCCCTGGCCGTCGCAGGATTTACGCCGGACGCGGTGGTGCTCAACGCCGGCATTTACCCGCATGACAGCGACAAAGAATTCGATGCCGCCGTGGCAGCTCAGGTCCTGGCGGTCAACAGTACCGGCGCGCTGGCGCTGGTCGGCGCGCTTCTGCCGCAGCTGCTGCAGCGCGGCGGGCAGTTCGTCGCCGTCTCTTCCCTCTTTGCCCGGCGGCCCGATCCCCTGGGCGTCGGCTACGCGGCCAGCAAGGCGGCGCTGACCATGGCGTTCCGTTCGCTGGCGTTGCGGTACCGTAACCGCAGTGTCCGCTTCAAGGTCATCCAGTTCGGCCCCATCGCGACCGAGGGTTTTGCCGGGGTCGAGCGGCGCCGCGTGCGATTCGCGCCGCATCTGCGCACCGCCGGCCAGGCGGCCGCGGCCATCGTGCGGACCATGGCCGGTAACCGTACGGTGGTGACCTACCCGGGGCTCGTCGCCTGGGCGCTGCGGGTGACCGCGTTCCTGCCCGATCCCGCGTTCGATGCCATCACGCGGCCGTTCCGCCGCTAGTACTTATGGAGCTTGCCCGCCACACGACGCTCGTTGAGCCGCCCACGGGGCCGGAACTTTCGGTCGTGGTGTTGTGCTACCGCGCCGAAGAATTGGCGCGCGAGTTCGTGGCGCAGCTGACCCGCGAGCTTCGGGAGGCGCACCTTGATTATGAATTGGTGCTGGTCGCGAATTTCCATGCCGGCAGCGATGACCGCACGCCCCGGATCGTGCGCGAATTGGCGGCGGCCAACCCTCGCATCAAGGTGGTCGCGCGCGTCAAAGAAGGCATGATGGGCTGGGATATGCGCGCCGGCCTCGAGGCGGCGACGGGTCGGCATCTCGCGGTCATCGACGGCGACGGCCAAATGCCCTCCAGCGATATCGTCAAGGTGTACCAAGTGCTGCAGGTGGGTGGCTATGATCTGGTAAAAACTTTCCGCGCGCAGCGGCACGACGGGTGGTACCGCGCCACGATTTCCCGATTCTACAACCTGCTCTTCCGCGTGCTGTTCCCCGCGTCGGCCAGTTTCCGCGACATCAATTCCAAACCCAAGGTGATGGCGCGCCGCGCTTACCAGGCGATGCAGTTGTTATCGAATGACTGGTTCACGGATGCGGAGATCATGCTGGAGGCTTTGCGGTTGAAACTGAAGGTCGGGGAGGTTTCCACCATCTTTTATAAGAACGAGCGGCGGGCGTCGTTCGTGCCGCCGTCGGCGATCTGGGAATTTTTGCGCAATCTGCTGTACTACCGTTTCCGCCGCCGGGTGCCGCCCCCTTCCCAGCGTTAACCTTCGCCTCATGGGTGTTGTTGCCCGAGCGCGTTCCCTGGGGTGGCTGGCACTCCCCTTGGTGACGGTCATCGCCGTTTTTTCCCCGGTGCTGTTTTTCGGCCGGGTGTTCGCGGACGGCGACGCGGTGCTGCAATTTTATCCTATTCTGACCTGGCTGCAGCGCGCGCTGCGCGCGGGTCAGTCCGTAGATTTCAACCCGCACGTGCTGGCCGGGTTTCCGACCGCCGCCAGCACCTTGGGCGGCCTGCGGTCGCCTTTGCAGCAGTGGCTGTTTGGGACGTTCGACGTCATCACCGTCTACGCCTGGCTGACGGGAGCGAGTTTTTTGCTGACCGCGCTGTGCACCTACGGTTTGGCGCGGGCGCTTGGGTTCGGCCGTCCGGCGGCGGCACTGCCGGCGCTGGTCGTTCCACTGTCTCCGGCGCTGCTCGGGTTTGCCGGCAACATCACCGTCAGCGTCACGTACTGGACATTCCCCGCGCTCTTGCTGTGCGTGTGGCACCTACATCGCTCGTCGGTGCGGCAGGCGCGCTGGTGGGTATCGGTTGCCGGCGGCGCGCTGATCTTCGCGCACAGTCTGCAGGTCGGTCACTTGCAGTGGCCGTTAGTGTACGGCACTGCGGCGTTCGCGTTCGCCGTAGCACTTTTCTGGCGGGAGCGGCGTTGGCAGACGCTCGCGGGAACGACGGCGCTGTTTGCGGCCGCGGCCGTCCTGGCGCTGCCGCTGCTGTTGCCGACCTTGGCGTTCGCGCGGCTTTCGGCGCGGCTGCATTCGGGCGCGAGCGGCGAGGGCGGGCTGCGGTTACTGGATCTTTCCAGCTGGCTGTTGCCGCGCGTCGTGCTGCCGCGGCTGACCTCCACTCCCGGCTTCTTGTACGCCGGTGCGCTGCCGTTCCTATTGGCGGTGGTCGGTCTGCGGTTGCGCGACTGGCGGGTACGCGTCGCCTGGTGGGGGTTGTTGGGGAGTCTGCTCCTGGCCTGGTCGGGTTCGCCCCTCGCGTGGTTCGTGAACCGGCTGCCCGTATTCTCCTTATTCCGCGCGTCGGCGCGTTGGATGTACGTTGGCAACGTCGCGACGGCGTTCTTGGCGGCCGCGGGGTTGGATTTTATCATCGCCCATGCGAATGGGGCCTGGCGACCGTTGGCGCAGCGCGTGAGTTCGTGGACCATGCGCGCCGTGGCGGTGCTGGCAGGGCTGTCCGCCGTCTGGCTGGCAGCCGCGGCGCCGTTGCGTACGGCGGCGTTCGCCTTGTTCGACCGTTACTGGTACGCGCGCACCACGGGGCTGCCGGTCTCTCACTATCACCAGGTGCTTGATGGGATGCTTTCGCAGTTTGCCAGCGGCGTCACCATTTGGTCATTTCCCACTGCGTTGGGAATCGTTTCTCTGGCGGCAGCCGCGTGGCTTTTGCGCCGTGTGGCCGACGGCAGGATCGGTGGCGCCGTTTTTGCCGCCCTGGCGCTGGCGCTGACCGCTGGAAATCTCGCGCCGCTGGCGTTCTCGGCGCTGCCGACCGCCGACGCGCGCGTGCTGCGTGTTGCACCGGGCTGGTCAGTGCCGCCCGGCGAACGCTTTTTTTCTTTTCTCCCCGGTTCCTCAGTGTATCAGCAGCTTGATGTCCCTTTTGGTTACGCGCCGGACGATAACATCGCGCTCCATCGCGCATTGGGGTCGGCCAACCTCCAGCTGCTGGATGGCAGCGACGGCCTGGACTACTACGACAACATCATGGACCGCCGCAGCGCCCGCGTGTTGTCCTATTTGGGTTCGAACCGCGGCACCACGGGTGAGCAATTGGCCACGCTGGATGTCAGCTTTGAAGAAAAGCGTGCGCTCTTCCTGGAGCGGTTGCCGATGCTTGCCGCGTTGAACGTCGGCACCGTCGTGAGCCTGTATCCGCTGTCGCACCCCGACCTGGCCCTCGTCGCAACTTTGGACGTAACCACTCGCCAGCTCCCGCTCTACGTCTACCGGTTAACGACCGTGCAGCCGCGTTTCTATTTTGCTCCCGCGGTGCAGGCGACGCCCGCGGTTGATGCTACGGATGCCTGGCAGGCATTTTTGGACCACCAGCCGCGGCTGTCCAACGCCGTCCTCTTGGAGTGCGCGGACTGCCCGATGTCCACGGCGACCGGTACGGTGCAGGTACTGGAAGCGTCAACCGCGCGGTACCGGTTCGCGGTGCGCGCCGCTGCGGAGGCGTGGTTCATCTTCGGTTATGCCAACCTGCCGGGCTGGACGGCGGCGCTGGACGGCGTTCCGGCGGCGCACTATCCTGCCAACTACCTGCTGCAAGCGGTTCGGGTGCCGCAGGGCGACCATCAGCTTGAATTCACATATTCCCTGGATCGCGCCTGGCGCGATATCCTCACCCAGTAGTAGCCGCGTATGTTCAATGTCCGCGCATTTCTCGGAACGTTTCGCTGGCCGCCGGCGCTTGCGGCGTTGGCTGCAACGACCTTGGGGTATTTTGCCGCTTCCCGCTTCCTGCAGGACCGCGTGCTGCCCGTGGACCGGTGGGCGGTCGCGCACAAGCTCTCCACATTCGAGGTTTTGCCCGAGCCTTGGGAGATGCCGCTATTTTTGGCGGGTTACCTGGCGATCCCGTTGATCGCCTTGGTCTTGTACTATCCGATCTCGTCGGCCTTCACGCGGGTGCGGCGCTGGCCGCGGCCGAGCGTCCGGCTCCGGCTGGGAATGCTCGCAGCAGTTGCCGTGCTGGCCGTTGCTCTGGGGTGGCGATTTTCGCCCCTGATCTCCGAGCGCGCGGCGTTCGTCGCCGGCTACCTGGAGCGCGTCGGCGTGTGGCATGCTTTGTGGCTCTTGACCACGAAACGGCTGTACGCCGTGCGGCTGGCGCTGGGGGTGAGTGTGGCGGTGTTCCTCTTCTTATCTTGGCGCTGGCGGCAGGCGAGTTTTCATTGGCTGAAGCGGCACGCCGACCCGCGGTGGATCGGCAGGCTGGAACCGCTGCTGCTGCTCCTGTTGGCCGTCATTATTTTCGATCCGTCATTCCCGTATGAGCAGCGACATGCCAACCATGTCATTGGCACCGTCAACGACGTGCTTGCCGGCAAGCCGTTCCTGTATGAGACCACCAATCAGTACGGGATATTGAATACTTACGCGCTGGTCGCGCTGTTCCGAATCGTACCACTCGGCTACCAAACACTTTCCTTGGTCCTGTCCATCACCTACTTTTTTTTCTTCGCCTTCAGCTATGTATTGCTGAAGCGCTGGCTACGCTCACGCTCGCTGGCCTTGCTCGGTACGGTAACCGCGATCGGCACCTATTATCTCCTGCAAGCCGGACCGTTCCTTTCCTCGGTCCACTACCCGGGTACGACCCCGTACCGCCAGGGGTGGTATGTGCTGGTTGCCGCGGCGGTGCTGTGGGCGAGCCGCCGGCCGCAGCTTCCCTGGTGGCGTCGCGACTTGCCGCTGCAGCTCGCGGCGGTGGCGGCCGTGTGGAACCTGGATTCCGGTTTGGCCATCGCGGCGGCGGCTGTGGCGGCTGCAGCCACCGTGCAACTTTCCAGCCTGAGTTTGAGGGCGCTGCTGAAAAATCTTTGTGTTGTCGGCCTCCGGCAGGCGGCGTACCTGGCGCTAGGTTTTTCCGCGGTGGCGGTCGGCAACTTCTGGTACTACGGGGCGTGGCCGAACTTCTCCCTCTACCGCGATGCCATGGCCGTCTACCGGACGGGCATCAGCAAATTGCCCATGCCGGCGATCGGGATGTTCGAGTGGTATGTGCTGACCTACCTGGCCGCCGGAGTCCTGGCGCTGCGGCGCTGGGCCGCCGGGCGGAAGGTGGACGCAACATTTCTTTTCCTTTTGGTGTACGGCGCGCTATCGGTCACCTACTATGTCGGCAATTCAGCCTGGAGCTATTTGTACCCGATCAGCACGCCGTTGGTGTTCGTGCTGCTGTACCTGGTTTCCGACCTTTATTTGTTTGCCGCCTATACCCGCGGTCCGCATGAACCCGTTGCCGCGCGGGCGTTCGTCGCGCTCGTTGCCTTCGTCGCGCTGATCGTCGCTGCGAAGCTGCCCGTGCTTTTCAGCACGCGCAACTACCAGGACATTCCCCGGCGGTTGCATCCAGAAGCGAGCGCCGACACCCCCGAACTGTTGGCGGATGCCCGGCGGATCGCCGCCGAGTTCCCGTCCGGCAGCCGGCCGCCGCTGGTGCACGCCAACGACGGCCAGCTTTTATTGATCTCCCGCCGCACCAACTGGTTCCCCATCTACGATCAGCTGGATGTGGTGTTCGATTGGAACCTGCAGCGGCTGACCGACCAGGTGCACCGCGAGCGCCCCGAGTACCTGCTCATCGGCAATGAGGATTTTCCCTACCGGCCGTACTTCATGGCGGCGATCGACGGCCAGTATGCGCCGGCGGAATCGTGGGCAACGCTGCAGATCTACCGGCCTGTTCGCGCTCCCGGGCGGGATTGACCCTGGCGATTGCGGCACGCTACAGTAGCTAGAGCGCCCCCCTCCTTCGCGGTGCGGGGGCTTGGTCATCTATCCCTCGCTTTGTGTTTGCCCACACGCATCAACGGCTGCGATTCGCGTTGCAACATCCGTTCGCGCGGCATTCCGCCATTCTGCAGACTGCCGGCATCATCAGCAAAGGCGTTGGCATCCTGACGGGTATACTGTTTGCCAACCTGTTGGGGCCGGAAGATTACGGCCTCTACGCGCTGGCAACGGCTTTGGCGGCGTTCCTTAATGTCTTTCAGGAATTCGGTATGGGTCATGCCATCGTGAACCTGCTGGCGCGCGCCGAGGCTAGGAGCGACCGTACGGAAGCGCGGGACGTGCTGGCGTACTTTTTGAAAACCACGGTGGCCATCGGCGCGACGGCGGGCGTGGCGGGGATGCTGGTGGCGCCGTTCCTGGGAGAGCGCTGGTACCACGATCCGATGGTGGGCTGGTACGCAGCGCTGGGGGTACTGACGTTTGCGCTGACGTTCTTTGTTCCTCTGGTGACGACCCTGCAGCAGATCCGTCGCGAGCTGGTCCCCCTCGCCGTCTTGGAGACGGGCAGCAAGATCATCGGCGCCGCAGTGACCGTCGCCTGGGTGTTGTTGGGCGGTGGGGTGATGGCGATCATCGGCGGCCAGTTTCTCCTGATGGCGGGGGCCAGTATCGCCGCGGCGTTCATCTACCGCCGTTACGTGCGCGCCGGGACCGCGGTCGGCCTGGGCGATCTGTGGCGCACCCGGGTGCCGTGGCCAAAGATCTCCTACTATTTCCGTTTCGGTTTTTTGATCGCCATCAGCAAGAATATTTTGAAGATCAATCAGACCGTGCCGCTGCTGATGCTGGGCGCGGTGTTGCCGACGACCTCCGGGCTGGGGTTCTTCAAGGTCGCGTTCACCTACGTCGGGCTGCCGTTAGTCGTTGCCGACCCCATTGCGCGTCTGCTCAACGACCAGTTCCCCAAGACCGAGGTGGCCGGGAACAGTAAGCTGTTTAAGCGGTTCTACCAGATCACCGGTTTGACCCTCCTGATGGAATTGGTGGTGCTGCTGCCGGCGATCGTGCTGGCGCCCGTGCTCATCAACGCGCTGTTCCCCGCCTACGGGCCCGCGCTGCCGTTCATCATGGCGCTCTCTCCCTATCCGCTCCTGGTGGCCGGCGGGGTCGGGTTGGCGGCGATGTTTCGCACCCTCAACCGGATGCGGGTGAACGTCGCCATCCAGGTCTTCACGCTCCTGACGCTCCTGCCGCTGTCGTGGTATCTCATCAACGCGTCGGCCATCCGCGGGCTGGTCATTGCGACGCTGCTGTTCACGTTCGTCCCCAACTTTTTGAGCTTTGCCTATTTTTGGTGGCTGCGGAGGCGGCTGGTAGCGCCGCCGTTCCCCGCCGTTCCGGCGTAACCAACATTGCGATATGAAAATCCTTGGCATTCATTTGGATACGCACGACAGCGGTGCCGCTATTGTGGAGGACGGCCGCGTGTTGGCGGCGGCCAACGAAGAGCGTTTTTCCCGTACAAAGATGGATGGTGCGCCGCCCCGCCAGTCCATGGCTGCGGTGTTCGCGGTCGCGAATGTTGCGCCGCGTGAGCTGGATGTGGTCGCGTTCTCCGGCCTGCGGCCGGGGCCGCGCAAGTACTGGTATAACTTCATTCAGCAGGCGCAGCGGGTCACCTTTACGCGCGGCCGCTACCTGCGCTCCTTCTATACGTTGAAGAGCCGCGACCGCGGAAGGCTGTTGCGCCAGACGGGCGTCGCGGCCGTACTGGAGACGTGGCGCGTGGGGAAAGCCACGCAGCAGCTGATCGACGAGCTGCGCCGGCAGGGGTTTGCCGGCGAAGTCACGTTCGTCGACCACGACGAAGCGCACGCCGCCACCGCCTATTTCACCTCCGGCTTTGCCGATTGCTTTGTCGCCATCATCGAAGGTTCCAGCTTTACCAATACGTGCTCGTTCTGGCGCGGTGCGAACGGTCGGCTGCAGAAAGTCGGCGCGGTACCCTTACCGCACAGCCCGGGCCGTTACTACGAGGTGGTGACGCGGATACTGGGGTTCCATCCCAAGAAGCACGGCGGCAAGATCACGGGGCTGGCGGCATTCGGCGATCCCGCGAAACTCGCTCCCGTGGTGAACCGGTTGTTGTGGGCCGAGGGCACCACGATGAAAGTCAGCCCGGAGCTGTTCGTGCTCCATGAGGAGTACTTCGCACGGGGGAAAAAACTGCCGGCGGTGTTTTCTGGCCACACCCGCGAGGATATTGCGGCGGCGTTCCAGCGCCGGCTGGAGGACGTCTGCGTCAGCATGCTTTCCGCGTGGCAAAAGCAGATGCCTTTTGAGCGCCTGGCGCTGTCGGGTGGCGTGGTTGCCAACGTCAAGCTGAATTTGGAGTTCCTGCGGCAGCTGCCGCTCAAGGAAGTGTTCGTGCATCCCGGTATGGGCGACGTGGGTCAGGCCTTAGGGGCGGCGTTGGGAGCCCTGGCGCAAAAGCATCCGTTGACTCCGCAGGCAATTCCGCACGTGTACCTCGGCCCGGCGTTCGATGAGCGGCGCTGCACGGCCGCGTTGACGGCAGCTCGGCTTTCCTTCCGGCGCGAGGGCGACGTGGCTGCCTGGACCGCCGCGCGCCTGGCCGAGAACAAGGTCGTTGGTTTTTTCCAGGGCGCGATGGAGTACGGGCCGCGCGCACTGGGCAACCGTTCCATTCTGTATCCGGCGACCGATCCCGAGGTGAACGATTGGCTGAACAAGCGGCTCAAGCGCAGCGAGTTCATGCCGTTCGCGCCGGTTACCCTGATGGAGAGGGCTGCCGACTGCTATGAATTGACCGATCGCTGCCGAGCTGCGGCCACCTTCATGACCATTGCGCTGCCGGCGACGAAGTTCATGCGCGACAAAATGCCCGCGGCCGTGCACGTGGATGGCACCTGCCGGCCCCAGCTGGTCAGCCGGGAAGGCAACGCGGTGTACTACGACGTCCTGCAGCGTTATGCGCAACTGACCGGACTGCCGAGTCTCGTGAACACCAGCTTCAATATGCATGAGGAGCCGATCGTGTGCACGCCCGAAGAGGCCATTAGCGCGTACCTGCAGAGCGAACTGGATGTGCTGGTGCTGGGTAATTTGGTGGTGGAAAAAACCGCGTAACGGGGTATGCCCGATAGTACAATGGATTTATGAGGAAGCCAGAAGCTGGGCCTTGTAATTATTATGGTATAAGGCGGGCACGATTTATTCGCCCATGGTACTACCGGGTATGCGGGTGGTGATTTTGGCCGACCAATTCGCCCCCGCGCTCGGCGGGGCCCTGGGCGTGTGCTACCAGCATGCCGTCGGTCTTTCCCGCCGCGGCCATCAGGTCACCGTGTTGACGGCCAACGGACAGCCCACGGCCGGGGTTGCAGTCAATGTGGTTACAGCGCCGTTCCATCCTCGCTGGGGCGCATACTTGGGGTTGCATCATCCCTCCGCCGTGCGGCAGGTGGCCGCGGCTTTGCGTCGGCTCAAGCCGGACATTGTCCATGCGCACAATATCTACCAGGCGCTTTCCTATCGCTGTCTGGAGGCAGCGCGTCGGTCTGCGCCGAAAGTTTTTCTGACCACCCACGACGTGCAGAGTTTTGCCTACGCCAAACTGACCCATTTCATTGATCCCGCGCGCAGAGACTGCCCGTTCCGGCCGAAGTATCGGACGTCGTGGCTCGTGAATTTGCGCACGGCGAAAAAACGTTTCAATCCATTCCGCAACGCCGTCATCCGCCGACGCCTCAACGGCATCACCAAGGTACTGGCCGTCTCTCAAGCATTGGCCGACGCGCTGGCCGATAACGGCATTACCAACGTCGCGGTCGTGCATAACGGCATTGACCTTACCCCATGGACGCCGCGGCCGCCGGCCGTGACCGAGGAGTTGCTCCGCCGTTTCGATCTTGTCGGCCGCCGCGTGCTGCTGTTCCCGGGGCGGATCTCGGGCGCCAAGGGCATCAACCAGATCCTGGCCGCGCTCGCGGCCGCCGCCCAAACGGTTCCTGATGCCGCGCTGCTTGTTGCGGGCAGCGCCGAAGGCGGGGGCAGCAGCTACCAACAGTTGCCGCAGGGGTACGGGGTCGCCGAGCGCGTCCGGTTCGCCGGGCAGCTGTCGCCCGAGGAAATGGTCGCCGCCTATTTTGCGTGCGCGGCGGTCGTCGTGCCGTCGGTGTGCTTTGATTCGTTCCCCTCGGTGAATTTGGAGGCCATGGCGGCCGGCAAGCCGGTGGTCGCGACGTGTTTTGGCGGCAGCCGCGAGGCCGTGGCGGACGGCCAGACCGGATTCATTATCAACCCCTACGATACCAACGCCCTGACTGACCGCATCGTCCGTCTGCTTTCCGACCCCGCGCTGGCCGCGCGGTTGGGCGTTGCGGGCCATGCGCGCGCGGTCGCGGAATTCAGCGCTCCCCGCTGGCTGGAGGAGCTGGAGCGCCAGTACGCGGCATGAAAAAACGCCCGCCGGGAGGAACCCAGCGGGCGCGGCAAAAAAAGAGCGTTGAACGGCCAAGTCTGACCCTCGGAATACGGGTAGGTACCGCGCGCGTCACTGCAGCGCACCTCTTCGTCAGCACCGGTAAGGAGACCGGCGTTTGCCTCTGCATACTCCGATGCGCTTTGGCCCGCCGTGCAAAACATTGACGGGCGCAGGCACGTTTGCCGGACGTTGGGGCGGTCGCAAGGCAAGAACCCTTGCCGCTTGGTGGGCGATGGCAGGGGAAAGCGTCCCCTTTTCCGAAATTGCCCGGTGCAGTTCGCCGCTCTTTTGAGAGAACAGAATCCCTAGTATAGTGGGGAAGTATTCCCATGTCAATATGAGTCCCCGCCAACTGGTCGTCGCGCTGTTCAACCGCTCGCGCGGAGCATATTTTTTTGGGGGGCTGGTGGTGGCCGTTGTCGGTTACTTCGCGGGTGCGCGGCTGCTGCAGGATTACCTGTACCGGGGATTCCGTCGGCCGCCGACGCTGTTTGCCAGTTTCGGGCCGGGTTTTTTGCATCCCGAGCCGTATGAGATCCCGCTTTACTTGGCGGGATACTTGGCCATTCCCATCTTGGCCTTTGTGGGTAAATGGGTGTTGGAGCGTTGTGTTGCCGCTGTGCCCCGATCGGCGCGGCGGTGGGTCGTTGTGGCTGGCGCGGTGCTCGTCGTTTTCACACTTGCCCGGGTTGCGCCGGTCGGAAAATTGGCAGGATTTTTTTCAACGGCGCTGGGCTACGTGCAGGCGCGCGGGTTTAGCCGCGCGCTGTGGCTGCTGACCACCAAACGGTTATTTGTGTCCGTGGCTTTGGTCGGCGGAGCGGCGCTCGTCTTTGCCGCCGCGTACGCGTTTTCCCGCCGCCCGCTGCCCGTACGTGTGCCGCCATTCGTGGACCGGGCCTTTGCGCGCGGGTGGTGGCTGCTGTTACCCCTGCTGGCGCTGCTGGTATGGCATCCGAATTTTCCCGTTGACTATCACCATTACAATTACTTTTTGTCGCCGGTCAACGATCAGCTGCACGGCAAAGCGCTACTGTATGAGACGTCCAGTCTGTACGGAGTGTTGAACCACTATGCGATTTCCGCCGTATTCCGCTGGGTGTTGCCGTTCACCTATCCGGCGTTCTCGCTGCTGCTGGCCATCGTTTTTTTCGGATTTCTGGCTGGCCTGTTCGCGATGCTGCGGCGGTCGCTGACGTCGTCCGCACTGGCCGCGGTAACGACGCTGGCGGTGTTCGCGCTGCTGCTGTTGTTCCAGACCAGCCCGACGCGCAGCGCGTACCTCTTCCCTGCCATGACCCCGTTCCGGTTCTGGCTGGTGGTACCGGCGTGGTGGTGTGTGCAGTCGTTTGCCCGGCATAGCCGCTGGGCGTCGGCGCGTTCAGCACTGGCCTGGGCGGCACTGGCGCTTTTTTGGAATTTGGATACCGGGCTGGCGGTGGGCGGCGCCGTGCTCATTTCCCTGGCGGCATCCAGTTCCGCGCCGCTGCTTTCGCGGGTCCGGCGGCTGGGGGGTACCTACCTTGCGTTCGCGGCGGCGGTATTCGGGATGATCACGCTGGCCAACATCGTCATCGTAGGTGCCCCGCCGGATTGGTTGCACTACCTGCGCGAGCTCCGGCAGGTGACCCAGGGATACTTCGTGTCCCCGCTGCCGATGTTTGGACTTTTCCAGGTGCTCGTGTTCACCTATCTTGCTGTGCTGATCGCGCAGGCCCGTAGACTGTTGAGTGGTATGCCCTTGGATGGGCCGCTGCTTTTTATTGCCGTCTACGGAGCGCTCTCAATGGTGTACTACATTGGCGAATCTACCTGGCAACAACTGTACTTTGTCGCCTGGCCGTGGGTGGTGGTCATTGCCGTCCTGGTCGACCGTTACCTTCCCCAGTTGGCGGGGTCGTCCCGCCGCCTGGCAGCCGCCGGCACGTACGCGGTCGCGGCGTTCTTCCTCGGGCTCATCCTGGTCAAGCTGCCGGTGGAATTCGGCAACCGCGACTACGCCGCGGCCGCCGCCAGTTTCCGCCGCATCCCTGCCAACGAAGAGGTACTTTCCCGCGATGCGGAAATCATCGCTCGCGAGTTTGCGGGATCGCGGGTGGCGTTGGTGCACATCAACGACAGCAAACTCCTTTACTATGCGGGTAAAGTGAACGCGCTGCCGGTGTATTACAGTTTCAACCTCTACACGCCCGCCGACCTGCGGGTGCTGGCCGATGTGCTCATCCGACAGCAGCCTGAGGCCGTGCTGGTCGGCAACGGCCGCGACGCCTTTGATGAATTCCAGCGGCAGCGGGCCAACGAATTGAATCTTTTCCGCACGATGCTGCCGTCGGCGTACGTATTGTCCGAACAGCTGGAGACGCTGGATATTTATCGGCTGGTACCCGTACCCTCCGTTGAATAGGATACGGCCGCCGTAGCGGCTGCGAAAAAACCGCCCGAGCGGGCGGTTTTTTTTTACCGTTGGTCGTTTTTTAGGATCCTTGTTCTCCACCAGTAGCGGATTCCCTCTTTCAGCAGTCGGAACGTGGTCCAGAACGTCGTCGTGGAGATGCCGCCGTGCCGCCGGTAGCTGTGGATGGGGACTTCGATGAGCGGCGCGTCGGCCTTGCCGACGTTGTCCTGCAGCTCCACGTCGATCATGCTGTCGGTGCTGCGCAGGTGGAACTTCTCGTACCACAGGCGCGAGAAAAAGTTGGGGTTGCCATTCACGTCTGAGGTCTTGAGCCGGAAAATGAGCCGGCAGAGCGTGCTGTAGCCGACCGACAGGATCGTGCGCTGCACCGCGCTCCGCTGGACGCGCACTCCATGTACGATAGCCGCCGGGTTGGTCTGGAATTGCCGCAAGCACATCACGAGGTCTTCCGCCGTGATACGGGCGCAGTTGAGGTAGCCGAGGTACTTCCCTCTTGCCTGCGCCAGCCCATGGAGAATACCCAGCCCGTACCCGGCTCCCTGCAGCCGGAACGCGCGCACTTCCGGGAAGGCTCGCTCCAGCTGCTGGCAAATGGCGTAGCTGCGGTCGGTGGTTCCGTTGACCACGGGGATCAATTCAAACGAAAAATTGGCGTCTTGCAGCGCCGCATGGTAGGCGCGGATGACGCGTTCAATGTGGTCTTCCTGGTTGAGGACCGGAAAGACGATGGAAAATTCAGGCGCGTCCTGCATGGTCATAGCAGCGCCTGAGGCCCTGGCTGAGCGTCGTTGCCGCCTTCCAGCCGGTGGCGCGCTGTAGCTTGGCCGGATTCCCGTACCAATCACGGACATCCCAGCCGCGGTTGCGCATGGTGCCGAACGCCGGTTCCTGTCGGATAGAAAACAGCTCCTTGGTCAGGGATGCCAGCTCGCGCATCGTGGTCTTCGTACCGGTCGCAATGTTGAAGGCCTCGCCGTAGTTCTTCCGCTGCAGGGTGGCCGCCACCACGATGAGGGCCGCCACGGCGTCGTCGACGTACACGAAGTCGCGGGAAATGTCGGCCGCGACAAACTGCGGCAGTTTTCTTTGTTGTGCCGCGCGGATGAGGGTGGGGATCAGCCGGTCGGGTTCTTCCCAGGGGCCGTACACCGAGTAGAGGCGGACATGGGCGACCGGCAATCGTTCCACCTTCCCGTAGTATTTCATCAGGTAGTAAGCGGCGGTCTTGGAGACGGCGTAGTGGCTGTTGGGGACCAGCTCGGCGTCCTCGCGCGGTCCGGCGGCATTGAGCCCATACTCCGATTGGGAACCGGCGTGGAGGTAGGCTGCAAATCCGCGTCGTTTCAGGAGCTCCAGGCAGCTGACCGTGGAGAGAAAATTCGTGGCGTGGATTTTGGCGATATCCTTTTGTTTGGCGTAGGCGCCGTAGGCCGCAAGGTTAAAGACCGTCTGGGGCCGATGGCGCGCCAGGGTACGGGCGAGCTGCGCGGGCCGCAGCAGGTCAACTTTTGCCAGGCGGGTCGTTGGGACCTTGGCCTGGCGGAGTCGCCAGGATCTGGCTGGCGCCTGGGAATACCCGACGACATCCGAGCGATGTTGCAGCAGCGTTTGCAGCAAATTGACGCCGATAAAACCGCCGGCGCCGAAAACGGCGATGGGGCCGCGCAGCCGTACGATGTGGCGCGCCAGGGTCATCAGAAATGGTCACCTTAGAGGGAGCGGCGGAGGGTGCGCGCAATGCTCCCCTTGTCCAGTCCGGTCTGCCGCAGATAGAACTCATGGCTGCCGTAGCGTTTCGTGGTGTACCCTTTGGCGTACAGATGGATGTAGCGGGAAACCGGAACGCGGCGTTCAACAAGCGTGTTGGTCACCCACTGCCCCAAACCGCCGGTTTTCACGTGTTCCTCCACGACCACGAGCGTTTTGGTCTTCCGGATGGAGCCAAGCAGCTGCGGCGGAAGTTCTTGCGGCAGTTCGGAGACCACCCACAAGTCAATGGCTCCCGACGGTACGGCTTTCTGCGCGACCAGTTCGCAAATCGGCTTCGCGATGGAGCCCAGGGCGACGACCGTCATCTTGGCGCCTTTTGCGATGCGGCGGCTGGGCGCGTAGGGCGGCAGCCGCAGGTCCGTGGGCTGGCCTTTGGTCAGCCGCAGGTAGGCCGGCGTTTTCTCTCGGTGCATTTTTTTCACGATGACGGCAACATCCTGGGCGAACCCTGGCGCGTAGACCTTGATGTTAGGCAGCGACAGGATCGCGGCTACATCCTGCAACGCGTGGTGCGTCGGCCCGGCCAGGCCGTAGTCATAGCCGCCGCCCAGTCCGACGATCTTCACGTTGGCGCCCTGCAGGCAGATGTCGTTGCGGATCTCTTCCACCACCTTGATCGTGACGAACGGCGCGATGCTATACACCCACGGCTGCAGCCCCGTGTAGGCCAAGCCGGCCGCCGCGGTCACCATATTGTGTTCGGCGACCCCGGCGTTGATGAAGCGGTCTTTGAGCCGGCGCTGCAGCGGCTCGAACGCGTTGAAACCCAGGTCGCCGGTCAGAAAGATGACGCGCGGATCCCGGGCGGCGACCGTCAAGAAAGATTTGGCGAATGCAACCCGCATACTAGTGGGAGCCGGTCGCCTGCAGCAGCATGGCGGTATCCACGGTCGTATAGTTGGAGTGCAGTTGGTCGTGCAACGTTTTGATGCCCTTGCCCCGCAAGGTATCACAGATGACCGCGTGCGGCTTGCCGTTGCGGGTGGCGCGGATCTTTTTGAATACGGCTCGCAGGTCGGAGATTCGGTGGCCGTTCACGCGGTAAGTGTTGAATCCGAATGCCCGCCATTTGTCCGGGGCCGCCGCGTCGCCCAGCACCTCTTTCGTCCGACCGAAGGCCTGCCAGCCGTTGCGGTCGATCAGGGCGACCAAGTTATTGAGTTGGTGGCGGCTGGCAAACATCGCGGCTTCCCAGACGGCGCCTTCATTGCATTCGCCGTCGGAGAGCAACACGAACACGCGCGGGGTCGGCCTTTTTCGACCGTAAAGAAATCCTTTGGCCACACCGCAGCCGAACGACAGCCCGTGGCCGAGACTGCCTGTCGGCAACGGGATATCGTCGGGAAGTGATGCCGGCGGGTGGATGCCGAAATGCCCGCCGTCGCGGAAATAGCTGGCCAGCATCTCGTCGGTGATCCGCTTCTTTTCATGCAAAACGACATACAGGGCGAGCGAAGCATGCCCCTTCGAGAGGATGAACTTGTCGTTCCGCCGCATTTCAAATAGTACCGTTTGTGCTACGATGTCGATGCACGACAAACACGAACCGATGTGGGTATGGCCCGATTTGCTGGCGTGCGCGATGCGGATCATGGTGCGCCGCAGGTTTTCGTGGAGCTGGATTTGATCCATAGCCGCGCCGAATACAGGGTCAATAGTAGCACACCCAAGGATTGATGGTACAGCAAAATTGCGCTCTGTGTGAGCGCAGCGACTTCACGGTCGTCTATCAAGAGAATTTCGACCTGCAGCTTCTCGACGAGAAGATCTTTTCGGCGCGCCGGCTGCCCGACCGTATCCATTACCGCATCGTGCGCTGCAACCGCTGCGGCCTCATCTACTCCAATCCGATCCTGGAGGTGGAGAAGATCAATGCGTTATATCGCAAAAGCTTCGTCAGTTACGACGCGCACGTCGAGAACCTCGTGCGCACCTACGGCCATTACCTGCGACAGGTGGCGCGCTACCATGCCGAGAAGGGCCGCCTGTTGGAGATCGGTTGCGGCAGCGGTTTTTTCCTTGCCGAAGCGCGGCGCCAGGGTTATGTCGAAGTCTACGGGGTCGAGCCTGGGGAAAAGTCGGTGGAAAAAGCGCCGGCAGAAATTCGCGCGCGCATCCTGGTCGACGTCATCCGTCCGGGGTTATTCCCCGACGGGTACTTCGACGTTATCTGCTGCTTCCAGACCCTAGATCATTTACCGGACCCCAACGCGGTGGTGGCGTCGTGTCATAAGCTGTTGAAGCCTAATGGCGTTGTACTGTTCTTCAATCATAATGTCGGCGCGTGGTCGGCCAAACTTTTAGGTCGCGCCAGCCCGATCATCGATATCGAGCATACGTATTTGTACGATACGCGGACGATGCGCGCGATGTTTGAAAAGCACGGGTTTACGGTGCGCGAAGTGAAAAGCGCGTTCAACATCCACAATCTTTCCCATTGGGTACGCCTGTTCCCGATGCCGAATAAAGTGAAACTTGCGATTCTGCGTGTACTCGAAAAAATGGGTTTGGATGTGAGAGTAAAAATGTTCGCGGGAAATTTGGTGCTGTACGGGCAAAAATAGAAACGTTCGGTCACGAAAAGACGGCTTTATTGAGCCGTTTTTTATTTGGCTGCGCAAACAAATATTTTCTGGATAAATTATTCTCTCCTGAAGTGAATCGTTCACTGGACGTGCTAATAATCTCTAAAAATCATTGCACCACTCTGTTGTTCACCCTTGTTCGTGTTACTACGTGAGGGAGCAGGAGCGGCACTTCCGTTACTTTTTGTCACTTCTGTTTCGCAACTTTTTCGCGATGAATTTCTTCTAGTCCGTCAGTACGTCGATACAGCCTTCGTCGGCGACTTTTATGCGGCGCGCGCCGACGATTGCAGGCAGTGAAACGCAGTAACGGCTCACGATAACTCGCGATTGGTATTTCTTCGCCGTTTGGAGAAGCTGCTCGCCTCCGGATGCGAACGCCGCGTTCGCTTCATTAAAACGGCGATACCATTCCATCATGGTGTCTGCACCTTGGGAGTAGGCGAACGCCTTATCGCGGTTTTGCACGACCGCGGCACGTCGAGTGCAGATACGAAACGCACTCCAATATCCGGGGTCGATTAACACTGGCCCCCGAGGAAGAGACTCTCGGTTAAACGTGCGGTAGAGCTGCGCGTCGCAGGTATCGAAACTATACCGCGGGGTGATATGCACTCGGTACCGTTCGGTTAGCAGCGGCAGACTAACGCGGACTCCGAGACCGACCGTCAGCACGACGATGGCAATCGCGATGAGTTGCCGTTCAAAACTCCACCAGGCTTGCGCTCGTTGCCACAGCCTGGCTCCCAGCAACCCCAGGGCCGGGAACAGAACGAAATAGATCAGCTGCATTCCGCGCGGTTCGTTCCAAAACGGGAGCTGGTGGAGAACATACAGCCGGAAAATTTGTAGCACGGAAAAAGCGGCGTTGAAAAAAACGGTCGCGAGGATAAAGCGCACGGCGAATTTACTGAACGTCGAGACATTGTTACTTCTCCATTTGCGCTCAATGATCAGGAGCGCCACCAGCGCCAGTAGAAAAGGCCAAAACAAGTGCCACTCGCCTACTACCCAGGCGTTAATGTTGGCAAGACGGCCGCGTAGGGTGGTGTGGTTCGCTATTGTGTTAATTGCCTCCCATGCCGCTGGGTCCTTTGCGTTAAACGATAATGGATGTGGTATCTTATCAATTATATGTCGCAAAACGTATGGTAGTGATAAAATTACACTTATTAGAGCGTAAATTAATGACTTGAGAATGTTAATAATATTAGTTCCACGTGAAACTATATAGGAAATTGTTAATATTCCGACCAGGTAAAATGCTGAAATTATATGAATGTTTCCGAGAAACCCAGAAATTGCAAATGCCAATAGGACCATCCACTCATTTCGTTGAACAACACCCTTGCAAAAAAGAACCAAAATGAAAGGAGTTAAAGATTGGTAAAAAACCCATGGGTCGATTTCTGACGGACCGGGTAGGCCCCACTCCGCTGACAAAACATGAGGAATGTGGATATTTGAAAGTACTGCGACCCCATAACTGAAGAAATACTCATTTGTTGCGATTTTGGCGAGTTCAAACATACCAATCGTGAACACAAAAAAAGCGATCGGCACCAGCAGCCACCGTGCAATTTCATCGCTACCAGACCATTGACCAAGTCTCTTGATGACCGCGAACGAATACCTGTTATCTACTAATTTTCTCCGTTCGCTGCCCCAAAGATAATCATCTGCAAATAATCCTGGTTCGTCGTAGAGCATGAAAAACAACTTGTGGTCGATTTGGTCGTGGGCAAGCCGGTTAGGATTTGAAAAAAACAATAGCAACAGCGCAAAAATCGCCGTCAGAGGATACAAATACAATCGGAATAGCAACCATTTTTTATTGAGGGAGGAATTTTTTTCCCGAACCGAATGGTTCATAGCAGAACTAATATCCTTACTATCCTAGCACGGAGACAAAAATCGGTCCCTGCGCCAAACTGCTCCTGAGCCGGCAGCTGGCATTAATGTACCAAAAAATCCCGTAGTCGGGATTTTTTTGGTGGACCTGGGGGGAATCGAACCCCCGCCTCCGCAATGCGAATGCGGCGTATTACCACTGTACTACAGGCCCACAGAGCAAGACGGCTTTTCAGCGTAGTGAGAGTCTAACATACTAGGCATCTAATGGCAATGAATCCCTGAGCATACACGCGTAGTGTAAAAAATATTTTTTGGTATCAAAAAATGGCTAGTTTAAGCCATTTTCTATCACTTACACACGGCTAGCCGATGTAGCGCTCTATTTTTTCAATGATGTCTTCCAACGTAAAGTGGGCCTTTACGAGGTAGTCGATAGCACCCAAACCCAGACCTCGTTCGATGTCGCTTTCCTGCCCAAGGTTAGAAAGCATAACGACCGGTATTTTTTTGAGCTTGCCATCCGACTTCAACGTGCGGAGAATTTCAAAGCCATCAACGCCTGGCAAAATGATGTCCAGCAGGATAATATCTGGTGTTTCCTTTGCGGCAACGGCTATGGCTTCATTGCCGTCTGAGGCCGTAACTACTTGGTATCCCGCAAGGGTGATCTTTTTCACTGCCAAGTCGCGCAGGAATTTGTCATCCTCCACCATCAGAACCTTTTTGCCTTTCTTCTTCTTTACGGTCCGCTCGGCAGCCGGTGCCAATTGACGCCGAACTTTTGCCATCACTTCGTCAGGCGAAAATTCGGTTTTTACAAGGTAATCACGAGCCCCAAGGGACATTGCACGGTCCAGTTCCACCGGCTGGCCCGAGTTGGAAATGATGATGACGGCAACATTTTTGGTCAGTCCATCCTTGGCGAGGGCTTCGAGTACCTGGTAGCCGTCGAGTTTTGGCAGTCCTATGTCCAAAAGCACGACCGCAGGCGATTTGGCACGGACTGCTGCTAACCCGGCCTCCCCATCGCGCTCAAGAAATGCCTCAAAACCTTCCGTTTTCAGCTTACGGAGAAGGATCTCGCCTAGCACCTTGTCATCTTCGATAATGAGGACCGAAATTTTATCCGTTGCCGGCTGTTTGGGCATACGCTGGTGTTAGGCTACGCCACGGGTAGAGTAAAGTGAAAGGCGCTTCCTTTTCCCTCCTCGCTTTCAAACCAGACGCGACCCCCGTGCTGCTCAATGATGCGTCGCACCACGTAGAGGCCAAGACCGGAGCCGTCGGTTTCCATGCGTACGGCGTTATCGCCGCGAAAGAACCGGGAAAATATTTTTTTCTGCTGCGGCTTGGGGATGCCGATGCCGCTATCCTGGATGGTGACCGATACCTGCTCGCCGTCCTTTTCTAAGGCCAAGGTGATGGATCCATTCACCGGCGTGTATTGTACCGCATTCTCCAGCAGGTTGTGCAGCACCGTTTTCATGCGGTCCGCATCCAGGGAAACCCTGGGTAAAGTGGGGGGCGCCACGTTCAGGGCAAAACGTATCTTTTTTCGCTGAATAGGGCCAAAAAAATCCAGCATCACCTCGTTCACTAAGTCCTCTAACGAGCGGGGGGCGATGTGAAAATGTAAACGCCCCGCTTCTATGAGCGCCACGTTCAGCATATCGTTCACCAAGCTGATCATGCGCTCGTTGCTCTGATAGCCCTTGAGCAGCAAACTTTTTTGTTCCGGAGTAAGTTCACCGACATCGCCGGCAAGCAGCATATTCATGACCCACTTGACCGCCGAGAGCGGCGTGCGGAGCTGGTGCGCCATCACGGTGATGAACTCCGAAGCCGTGGCATCGGGCACCGGTAGTTTTTGCGAAGTCTTTGCGGCAGCCATAGAATGGTTTACTGCATCCATCCTAGCAGATATGCCAATCAAGTACACGGCTGCAGGCTTTGGCTCCGATGAGCCGATCGCCTTCATTCTCCCTGGAGGGAATTGAACCCCCATCATCGCCTTAGGACGGCGCTGCTCTGTCCGTTGAGCTACAGGGAGGAGGAAGGTGGTCGGACCATGCGTAGTAAAAAGGGATGTATATGTGCATATACCTCCTATATTTACTTTTCCACCAGTGAATTCCCGCGCGCTTCAATATTATGGCTTTACTTGCACCGTAGCAAATGGTAAGTTCGGATGTCCACAAAATTTGTACTTCTTATGAACAGTTTATTCACTAATTGTGGGTTGACAGCCGTAGTATGATATCGTAGTATTTCATACGTTTGTCGTCAGCACCGGGATCGGCAAAAAAACCAAATACCAATCCAAAATTACCGTTGCGAAACGGGCGGGCAAAAGGTATGGCGAATGCGATACCCACAAAATTCGGCTCTCCGCTAGCTGACGCAGTATCCGTCGCGTCGGTTAGCGATTCGGGCTCTCTCCCTTTTATGAAAGGCGGCGAGCCTCTTTTTATAGATAAGGGGTCCGAGGTGGGTTTACTGTTGCTCCACGGGTTCACGAGCACTCCGCACCAGTTCCGCGAACTGAGCAAATTTTTGGTGGACCGCGGGTTCACGGTCTACTCGCCGCTCATCGCGGGCCATGGGACATCGCCAAAAGAGATGTCCAAAACGACCGGTGAGGACTGGGCGAAATCTGCCGAGGAGGCGTTGCATCATCTGCGCCGCTACGTGCGGCGGGTGGTCATCGTCGGGAATTCGTTCGGCGGTAATCTTGCGTTTTGGCTGGCGCATCGGTATCCGGACCTCGTGTCAGGCATCGTGTCGCTCGGCACCCCGATCAAGCTGCGCGCTCACTTGTTCCTTCTGATGAGAACGTATACCTACGGTTTGTTCATGACGTACCACCGGAAGTCTGGCCGCGAGTATAAGGTGGACTACATTGACCTGTCCGATCAGGTGAGCTACCCGGTCATTCCCATCCGCTGTTTGCGAGAATTTTTTCGATTCATCCGCACCCGCACCATCCCGACCTTGGAATCGGTGACGACCCCGACCCTGATGATCCAGGCCGACCAGGACCCGGTGGTGCACCCCAAGAGCGCGCCGTACATCCACCAGCACCTCGGGTCTAATCACAAAAAGATGTATTGGTTGAACGGCCGCTACCACAATTTGCCGGACTCAGACCGCCGCGAGGAAATTTTCCACAAGGTCGACGAGTTCATTCAGGAGTTGGAGAAAGAGGCAGCGTAGCGGTGGGAATGCCGCCGAGCCTTGCTTGCCGCCGCTTCGACGGCGAGCAGGGTTGGGCGGCAATCTTATTCCCCAACTTTCGGGTAACCGCCCGCTTGCGGGCGGCATGATAGTAGGTGGATGGGGAATAACCCCGCACCAGAGCAAGCTCGGTGCGGGGCAAATAGGTCTCCTACAGCGCGGAGTTTACTCCGCCGAATGGCGGGGCCGTATCCATCGGAGCAAAATTGGTGCTGGGGTTGCTTGAGCCATGCTGCCCTGCTCCCAGGGTGGAAATAAATTCCTATGTTACACACTATCCCGTCAGCGGTTTTTGAGGTCGCCAAACTTTATGGCGATCATGCGGCGTTACGGGAAAAACGAGGCGGCCAGTATCACGACATCACCTACGCCCAGCTCGTCGACCAAGTGCGGCGGTGTGCGGCGGGTTTGCGCCAACTCGGCTTGCAGCCGGGCGACCGCGTGGCCGTCGTCGCCCCGAATGGTACGGCGTGGGTGGTCGCGGACCTGGCGACGATGTTTGCCGGTGGAGTAACGGTGCCCGTGCACACGACCTTTAGTTCGGCGCTTATCCGCTACGTGCTTGAGCATTCCGGCGCCAGCATCGTGGTGGCGGTAGGGGAGGGGCTACTGAAAAAAACTGCGGAAGCGATGCGGGGGTTACCCGCCGTGCGGCACTTGGTGGTGGCGGATACGGCCATACCGGAAATGGCCGTGGTTGCCTGCCATCGCTGGGACGACGTTATCGCTACGGCACCATTGCTGGCCCCGGCGCCCCTCCAGCCCGATGACGCGGCCAGCATCGTCTATACGTCGGGCACCACCGGCTTGCCGCACGGAGTGGTCCTGACCCACAAAAATTTTCTTTCCAATGTAACAGCATCCATGTTGGCTATCCCGGTCTACCCGACAGACCTTTTTCTGTCGTTCCTGCCACTGTCCCACGTATTGGAGCACATGGCCGGGTACCTGATGCCGTTGACGCATGGCGCAACGATCGCCTTTGCCGAAAATCCCTCCACCCTGAAGGAAAATTTATTGGAGGTGCATCCCACTATTCTCATTGCGGTGCCGCGCGTGTTTGAAAAATTCCACGATGCCGTCTGGGCCAAGGCGAACGCCGGCCCTGCCTGGCGGAAGCGGCTGTTCACCTGGGCGTTGCGCCAACGCCACGGCACTTGGCAGCACCAACTCGCCAGCCGTCTCGTGTTTGCGAAGGTCATGCGCGCGCTGGGCGGGCGGTTGCGGCTATCCATTTCCGGCGGGGCGGCGCTGCATCCCCCATTGGCGAAATTCTTTGATCGTGTGGGGGTGCAAATTTATGAGGGCTATGGTCTGACCGAAACTTCACCGGTCATCACGGTCAATAGCCCAGCGAAACGGAAGTTCGGCAGCGTCGGCATTCCCCTTTCCGGCGTGCAGGTGAGAATCTCGCACGACAAGGAAGTTTTGGCGCGCGGGGAAAACATCTGCGCCGGCTATTGGCAAGACGAAGGGGCAACGCGTGAGCTCATTGACGCCGACGGTTGGCTGCACACCGGCGACCTGGGATTTATTGACCCGGACGAGTTCCTGTTTATCATCGGTCGCCGAAAAGAAATGCTAGTAACGGCGGGAGGAAAAAATATCTGGCCGGCAGTGTTGGAGAACGCGATGAACAACGACTCGTTCATTGCGCAGTCTATGGCGGTTGCCCACGGGAAGCCGTATGTGGCTGCGTTGGTGGTGCCCGTATGGCCGGTGCTGCTGCAAGAAGCGCAGACGCAAGGCTGGCCGGCAGATAGAAAAGAACTGCTGAACCACAAGGGCGTGCGCGCGCTCTACCAAGAACGCATCACCAAAGCGCTTGCCGACCGGCCCGATTTTGAGCAGGTACGTCGCTTCGCGCTCTTGCCCGATGAATTTTTGGCCGAGCGCGACGAAGTCACGCCCACCCAGAAACTCCGCCGCTCGGTCATCGAGCGCCACTA
>VMFR01000003.1 GCA_007376135.1 Parcubacteria group bacterium Gr01-1014_31
GTGGCTCTCGGGCCGTGCCACCTCCACCGGGCTGGCCCTGACCGGCCTGTCGGGCTGTGATACGCTCGACACCCTGACCGACGGCACCCTGGTGTGCGGTGCCGATGCCAACACCCTGGGCCAGAACGGCGCGTGGCAGCAGATCGCCACCAACGTCCTGGCCCCGACCAACACCTCAGCCGGCATCATCGTGAATGCCTCCTCCACCTTTGGCACCAGTCTCCGCATCGATGGCAGCGTCACCTCCACCGGCCGCTTTGTCATTGGGACGTCGCAGCCCAGCGGCGAGTTTGATGCTGGCGACCTGTTCGTCGGCGGCCAGGCGACCGTCACCTCGGCCTTTGCCATCGCTGGCCTGACCGGCTGCACCGCCCTGGAGACCAACGGCCTGGGCACTCTCATCTGCGGCACCGACGAGGTCGGGGGAGCCGGCGGCGACCCCGGGAGCTGGCAATCCATTGCCACCAACGTCATTGCTCCCACCAACACCAGTGCGGGCATCATCGTCAACGCCTCGTCCACCTTCGGCACCAGTCTCCGTATTGATGGCAACACCACCTCGACCGGAAGGTTCGTCATCGGCACGACCCAGCCCGCGGGCAACGTCGGGGCGGGGGACCTCTTTGTGGGGGGCGACGCGACCACCACGGGCAGCTTGTCCCTTGGGGCAGGATCGGCCAGCGACGACGACTACCTCATGTTCGATAGCGCGGGCGCCGAGGCCCTGTGGTGGGACGAACTTCCTGGGCAATTTCAGCTGACCGATGACTTGGTGGTCAACGGCAACGCGACAACGACGGGCCGGCTGATGGTGGGCAGCTCTGTTCCCCCCTTGATCGGTAATTTCCCGGATTCTGGACTCTACGTTGGGGATTCGGCCACCATCACCGGCGACCTGCTGGTTGGTGGTAGCGGGGCCAACAACGATGACAATATCTACTTTGACTACAACCATGCCGAGGCGCTGACGTGGGACGACTCCCCGGGGCAGTTTATCCTGAGCGACGACCTGGAGACCCAAGGGAACAGCACGACCACCGGAAAGCTGGTGATTGGTACGACGCAACCCACGGGAGTACTCGGGGCCGGGGACCTGTTCGTCGGCGGGGACGCGACCACCACCGGGAACCTGGCCATCGGAACTTCCGCCGCCAATGACGACGATTACCTGTTCTTCGACAGCACCAGCTTTGAGGCCCTGTGGTGGGACGACTCCCCGGGCCAGTTCCAATTGACCGATGATCTGCTCGTGAATGGCATTGCAACCGTTACTACCAAATTTTCCGTGAGCCCAACGAATCTTCCCGCGGTTGGCGACTACGCGATATTTGGACAGAATGATGCAGGCTACGGCGTCTACGGCCGCACGACCAATAGTGCCATTGGTGTCCTCGGCTACAACGCAGGGACCTGGCAAGCGGGGGTGTACGCCGACGATAGCGGGTTGGCCGCGTACGCCTTGTATGCCGACGGACCGACCATCATTAACGCGGCCTCAACGACCATCGCCGGTACCTTGCGGGTGGACGGAAACGCGACCACTACGGGGAAGGTGGTTATTGGTACCACCCAGCCGACGGGGGTATTTGACGCCGGGGACCTGTTCGTCGGCGGTCAGGCCACGGTCACGTCGGCGTTCGCCATTTCCGGGCTGACGGGCTGCACCGCCCTGGAGACCAATGGTTTGGGTACGGTGCTCTGCGGTTCCGACGACGTGAGCGGCGCGACGCTGGCGCCCGGCGCGTGGAATGCGTTCTCGGCCAACGTGCTGACCCCCACCAACACGTCGGCGGGTATCATTGTGCACGCCAGCTCCACCATCCAGGGGGGGTTGCGGGTGGATGGCAACGCCACCACCACCGGCAGGATGGTCATCGGCACCACGCAGATGTCGGGTGACGCGGGCACCGGCGACCTCCTCATTGGAGGTAGCGCTTCCACTACCAATTTTTATATCTCCGACCGGCTGAAGCTCACGGGCGGCACAGCCACCAGCCCCGGCTTGACCTGGAGCGGCGACGAGGATACGGGATTTTCCCAGGTCCAGGGTGTGGATACGCTCACCTTGAGCATCGGCGGCGCGCAAGAGCTCAATATGAGGGGTACTGGGACCACCTTCCAGAACAATGCCACCGTCACCTCGCGGTTGATCGTTGGCTCCACCGAGCCCACGGGCGACGTCGGTGCCGGCGACCTGTTCGTCGGTGGGGATGCGACCACCACCAGCCTGGCCATCACCGACTACGCCAGTTGCAGCACGCTGGCAACCAACGCCGGTGGCACCGTGGTGTGCGAACCGCCGCAGATGAACTACTTCGTGGATACGACGCAAAATAATATTTCTGACAGTGCAAATAACGTGGAGTACTGGAACGGGACGGAGCCGAACATTACGCCAAAGAACGCCGACAACGAGGTTTTGGTTATGGTCAGTGTGGAATTCTTCATCAACGGCACGGGCGACCAGGAAGTCTCGGCCCGCGTGGAACGCAACACTGCCGCCGGCGTGACGTGCGGCTCCCATACCAGGGTGGGCTCTGTGCTGTCGCAGTTTTCGTCCGATACCGGCGTTACCAGTACCGGATCACTCATCACCGTGGTCGCCCCGGTAACCATCTCGCAAGTGAACTTTTCGGTCTGCTCGGATTTGTCGGGCGTTGGCACAACCGGAGCGATCGGTCAGATATTCTTTACCCTATTTGAGGTCAATGATGCGGCCGACTTAGCCGAAATTTACCCGACCATGGATATGACGTTGGAGCCCGGCGAGGTGGTCGCCCTGGATCCGCTGTTGCCGAATGGGGTACGGCGCACGGGTAGCCCGTACGACCAGACCGCGTTGGGTGTGGTTTCTACACGGCCTGCCATGGTCATCGGCGGCACGGGCGGCATCGGCGTGGACGGTGTGCCCGTGGCGCTGTCCGGCCGCGTGCCGGTCAAGGTGACAACCAAGAACGGTGAGATCAAGCCCGGCGACTTCCTGACGACGTCGGACGAACCGGGCGTGGCGATGAAGGCGACGCGCGCCGGCCACATCCTCGGGGTGGCACTGGACGGCTACGATGGCGCTGAGACCGGGACGGTGACGCTGTTTGTCCGCAGTGGCCAGTTCAATGGCGACGCGCAGGCGTGGTTTAATGAGATGCAGGAACGGCCAGCAACGGCGGCGGAGATACTGGCGCATTTTGCCGCGACCCCGGTCGCAACCAGCACCGCATCGGTCATCTTCACCGACCGGCTGCTGGCAGGACTGGAAGTCGTGGCTCCGCGGGTCACTACCCAAGAGCTGGCCACCGACCTCATTGTCCCGGCACTGGGCGAGGACCTCACCGTGCTGCTGGGAGCTGACGGCCGGTTCGTGGTTTCCGGGCCGACGACAACTCCCGATGGGGTAGCGACCTCCACCCCGGTCATCACCTTTGACTCCCTCGGCAACGCGACGTTTGCCGGCGACGTGACGGCCCGACGGGTGCGGGCAGATACCATTGAGGGTTTGGAGTTCATCACTGGGCAGCTGTCATCGCTGTCCGAGAACGTCGCCGCCTTGAACGCCTCCACGACCGCGTGGGTGGAGAATTTCGCGGTCGTCCAATTGCAAAGCCAGGATACGGCGGTGAGCGGCACGCTCGCGGTCAACGGGCCGGCTACGTTTGCCAGCAGCACGGCGTTCCTTGCGCCGGTGACCCTGGATAACCGTGTAACGGTACGGGGGTCGTTGGACGTCGCTGGGGCTGCGACCTTTGGCGGCGACACGCAGTTCACCGGTCCGGTGCAATTTACCGGCTCGGTGTTGTTCGCCGATGCCACCGGCACTAGCGTGCTGACCTTTGACGCGCAGGGCAACGCGACGTTCGGCGGACGCGTGGCCGCCGCGGAAGTCGTTGCCGACCGCATCATCAGCCCGACCATCGATGCGCTGGCGTCAACTACCGAGCAGCTGGCGACGACCACGGCGGCATTGCAGGGAAAGATCTCTGATCTGGAAACGCGGGTGCTGGATCTGGTTGCCGTGCAGCAGGCCGGCAGCGAGTTGACGGTGGATGAACCGGTGCCGCTCACCGAGGCGCTGCGTCTGGACTATGGCACGGACCTGGGCAATGTGCTCACGATGCTGTGGGATACCGTGTTCTTCGGGCGCCCGTACTTCACGACCGATACCGCGGGATTTGCCGTCATCCCCGCCGGTGCGGACCGCGTGGAGGTTACCTTTGCGCGGGAGTATGTGGAACCCCCCGTCGTTACCGTCAGCATGACCTTCGCGGAACCCACCAGTACCGCCAGCACCACGCCCGAACAGCTCGCTGCCGATGAGCGCGCGCTCCTGGAGCAGGTGTTCGCGGAGAATCTGCAATATCTGGTCACCCGCAAGAGCGTGCGCGGATTCACCATCGTGCTGAGTAAATCCGCGCCGCGCGAGCTGCAGTTCAGCTGGATCGCCCTGGCGGTGAAGGGCGTCAAAGTCTTTACGCCGCAGCCGACGGCAGCCGCGCCGTCTCCGGAGCCCACCCCCACGCCGTCTTCATTGGATACCTCTGTCCAGCCTGTGGAGACGTCCACATCCACGTCAGAACAGCCATCCGATGTTCCCATCACCCAGTCCGAGGCATCGGGGTCGGTCCAGAATTTCGCGACGACGACTACCTCGGCGTTATCCGAAGAGCCGACGGGTGAAGCCGTTCCGCCGCCATCCGAGCCCGTTATGGAGTCCTTGCCACCGCCCCCCGAAAGTATGACCGCAGAACCGCTCCCATCCCCCGAACCTATCCCCAGCGAGGAATCCTTGAGCCTTCCCGCGGAAAATGGTATAACGGAACCATCGCCCAGCGGCGAACCAGTGGCGACGGAACCCGTTGCCACACCCTAACTTTGGTAAATTAACCACGCGTATTTATGAATGTACCCGAGTTGATGAAAAAAGCGCCGGTGATGAAGATGAGCCCGGATGGTGGACGTCCCAAGCCCCTCGGCAAATCCTCGGGGCCGATCATGGTCGTCTTTATCCTTATTTTCGCGGTCGCGTCGCTATACTTCTTCTCGCAGTGGGGAGCGGCCAAAACGCAGATCAAGCGCCTGCAGGCGGAGCTCGCCGACGTGCGGCAGAACCCCGGCAAGGCGGCGCGCGAGGAAACGGTGTCGTTGCTGCAGCGCGTAGGAAAACTGATGGTATTGCCGGAAGGCGAGGAGCCGACCGTGGCCACGGTCAATGACCCCGAACGGCTGAAAGCGCAGCCGTTCTTCGCCAAGGCCAAGCAGGGCGACAAAGTGCTCATCTATACCAACGCCAAGAAGGCCATTCTGTATGACCCGGTTGCCAACCTGATCGTTGAGGTGGCGCCAGTGAGCTTTGGCCAGGAAGGTGCTGCACAGTAGTTCGCGGAAATTGTCCAGCCCTCTCGGCCACTTATACTCGTGCCGGGAGGGCTTTGTCGTATGGTAGGCAACGGACGATGGCGGGAGGTTATGGCGGTCGCGCTGCTGCTGGGTAGTGCGCTGGTCGTGCGGCCGCTGCTGGCGACGGACTACACCAGCAACAGTTTTATTCTGCGCGACCCGGTCATCGTCGTGGAGGGCGGTCGAGCCACCTCCACCAGCTTTGAATATTTCTCCAGCACCAGCCAGACGGACATCGGCGAGAGCACGTCCACTACCTTTATCCAGCGCGCCGGATTTCTGTATTTTCCCGTCGTCACCAGCCCGGTGGTGACGGCCACTGCCGGGAACGCGCAAGTCGCGCTGACGTGGACCGCAGCCAGCGCATCGCTTGGATGGACCGTATCCGGCTATGAGGTGGGACAGTCCACGACCTCCGGCGGGACCTACAGTTATACGAACGTGGGCGCCGTCACCAGCTCCACGCAGAGTGGGTTGACGAACGGTACCGCCTACTACTTCGTGGTGCGCGGGTTGGATGCGTTCAGCAACGCCATCGCCACGTCCACCGAGGCGACCGGAACACCGGCCGCCACCCCGACCCCGACTCCGACGCCCACGCCCGGGGGTGGCACTGGCGGCGGCGCGTCGCTGCCGCGGCCGGCCGCCGGAACCATCAGCGCCAGTGGGACGGCGTACCCCGGCGCGTTGGTCCAGCTCCTGAAAGACGGCCAGTTCACCGTGACCACCATTGCGGCTACGGATGGCACCTTTACGCTGCGCTTGGCCAATCTCACGCCCGCAACCTACCGGTTCATCATCAGCGCCACCGACAGCGACGGTCGTCGTTCCGACCCCATGACCGTGGCGGCGACCGTGACGGCAAACACCACGACGACCATTGTCGGCATTCTGCTCGCGCCGACCATCGGCACGGATAAGGTGGAAGTCCGGCGGGGAGAGGCAGTGGTCGTTTCCGGCCAGTCGGCCCCAGGCGCGAATGTCGCAATCCTTGGCGACGGCCCGGGGGACGCCGAATTCTTTGCCACCCAGGCGGCAGGCGCGGATGGCCGCTACCGCTACGAGGTGGACACCGGGCAGCTGGTGCTGGGCGGTTACCGCGTGCGGTCGCGCGCCACAGTGGACGGGGTCAACAGCCCCTTGAACCGCGGCGAGCGTTTCACGGTCGGCGAGCGCACGGTCATCACCCCGCCGCAGCGCTCCTGTGACGGCCCGGCCGACTTCAACCACGATTGCCGCGTCAATATCATCGACTTTTCCATTCTGGTGTACTGGTTCTACCGCCCGAATCCCTTGAGTTCGGTGGACTTGAGCAGCGACGGGAGGGTCGACCTGACCGATTTTAGCATTCTTATCTATCATTGGACCGGGTAGTATGAATTTGGTCAAGACGATCATGGTTGCTCGATGGGGCGCAGTTGTCGGCGCCGTGTTTGCCGCTTCCGTCGTCAGTGCGGCGACCATTACGGTGGAGGTAACGCCGCCGTCGTTGCGCGTCGGCGACCAGGCCATCGTTTCGTTCCAGCTGGAGAGCACGCAGGAAGAGGTGAACGCCGTTGCCGGGACGGTCGTCATTCCGCCATTTCTGGCGGTGCGGGAGGTACGCGATGGGGGGTCGGTGATGAATTTCTGGATACGTCGCTTGACCACGGATGGCTCGGCGTTCTCCGGCGTCATTCCCGGCGGGTTTCAAGGTGAGCGCGCGGAATTATTTTCCCTGGTGGTCGAGGGGGTGATAGAAGGCAGGGGTGACCTGGGCGTGAACGATGGACAGGTATTGCGCAACGATGGCAGCGGAACGGTCGCACCCCTGGTGGTGCGGCCAGCGTCCGTGACCGTCGCGCACGCGGTTCCGGCGGTGGCGCCAGCCGTGGTACCGGTCGTTCCCGACGCCACGCCGCCCGAACCCTTCGCGCTTCAGCTGGGCCGGGCCCCCGGTGTGCTCGATGGCCGGTGGTTCGTGGTGTTCGCCACGCAGGATAAAGATTCAGGGATCGCCCGTTACGAGGTCGCGGAGTGGCGCGGGTCGCGCCTCCCGCCAGCCAAGCAGTTGACCTGGCGGCTGGCGGAGAGTCCGTATCCCATCTCCGACCAGGCACGCCGCAGCTACGTGGTGGTACGGGCTACCGACCGCGCCGGCAATACGTGGGTCTCGGTCCTGCCGCCGGTCGCCGCAATGAAGTACAAATTTTGGCTCATCTGGGCTATACTAGCAGTAGGTATCGTTGCCATCGCACTCATTGCATGGCGTCGGTCGCGGCGTAGTGCGCCGCCTTCTGTACATGGCTAATTGGCTGCGACGTGGTTTTGGATGTAGCGTTCTGGCAGCCGTCTTTTTCTGGGGGGGCGTGGTTCACGCTGCCTCGCTATCCATTGGCCCGGCAACGGGCACGGTGACGGTGGACAGCACGTTCGATATTTCCCTGTTCGTCAACACGGAGGGGGATACGGTCAATGCGCTCGAGGTTTCGGTCAGCTTCCCACCTGACAAGCTGCAGTTGGTCTCGCCGACCGCCGGTAAATCGGTCATTGAGCTGTGGACGGGGCCGCCGCGGTTCAATAACCTGACGGGCCGCATCGACCTGCAGGGCGGCATTCCTGGCGGGCTGAAGGTCAGCCAGGGCCAGGTGATCAAGCTGACGTTCCGTGCCAGGTCGGTGGGCACCGCATTGGTGAAATTTTTGGATAATTCAAAGGTCCTCAACCACGACGGTCGCGGCACCGATGTGCTGGGCAGCACCTCCAACGGCATCTACCAGATCGAATTGCCGCCCCCGGCCGGTCCCGCGGTCGTGGCAACGACCCACCCCATTCAGGGACAGTACTTTGCTACGAACAACGCACAGCTGCAGTGGGCAAGCAATGTAGGGATCGACGCCTATAGCTACGTCCTGAACAAGGAGTCGACCACCATTCCTGACGACATCCCCGAAGGCCGCGCCACTTCGGTGGCCTACCAGAATCTGGCCGACGGCGTGCACTATTTCCATATCAAGGCGTTGCGGCATGGCGCCTGGGGCGGCGTCACACATTTGTCGCTCGGCGTGGATGTCGTCCCGCCCGCGGAATTTTCAATCGAAGTTATTCCTCAGGCCCGCACGACGCGTCGCCAGCCGGTCATCCAATTTGCGACGACCGATTCGGGATCGGGGTTGAGCCACTATGAGTTAAAATTGGTGCCCTTGAACCCCGGGGCAAAGGCCGGCCAGCAGTTTTTTGTGGAAGCGCAGAGCCCCTACATTCCGCCGCAGCTGGAAATGGGGAGTTACGACGTGATCGTCCGCGCCTATGACCATGCCAAGAACATCCGCGAAGTGACTCGGCGTCTGGAGATCGTCCCGACCGTTTTCCGCATCGTGCGCGATGAAGGGTTGGAACTGAAAAGTAATCTCATTATCCCGTGGCCTTGGGTCTGGGGGGTCGGCGGTGTATTGCTGGTGCTGTTGGGGCTGCTCGCGTACCGCGCGCGGCGCTTCCACCGCGACGTGGACCGCCAGCGCGGCAGCAAAGAGCTGCCCGAAACGGTACGGAAGCAGCTGGAAGACCTGAAGAAGTATCGTACCAAGTACGGCCAGATGGTGCTGCTGCTGGCGCTGGTTTCCGGGCTGCTCTGGGGGAACGCGGGGTTCGCCCAAACGCTGTCGACGGTGCCGCCATTGGTGACCACGGTGTCCCGCCACATCACGAACGAAGAGATCTTCTATGCAGGCGGCAGGACGCAGCTGCCGAACGCCGAGGTCATCATCTACTTGCAGAATCTTTCCACCGGCGAGACCTTCAGCCGCGTGGCAGCGGCCAATGACGACGGCGAGTGGTTCTACCGCCATGAACGATTTTTGAGCAGTGGCAGCTACTTGCTGTGGGTGCAGGGTCGCGCCGGCGAAACATTGAGCCCGCCCAGCCCGCAGGAGCAGCTGACCGTGGAGCCAACGGCCCTGCAGTTCGGGGCGTCCCGGGTGAGTTTCGCGACGCTCTACCTGACGTTCAGCATCGCGCTGCTGTTGGGGTTGCTGGGGTTGAGCGCGTACACCATTGTGCACGCCGTCCACGGCCGCCGCAAGCATCGTCATCTGATAAAGGAGATCCATGAAGCTGAGGAGTCGGTCAAGCGCGGCTTTGCCGTGCTGCGGCGTGACCTAGAAGCCGAGCTTGCGCTTACCCATCGCGCCAAACTCTCAAAAGAGCTTTCCGACGAGGAGCGGGTGCGGGAGAAACAGTTGCAAAAGGACCTCGCCTGGGTAGAGAAGTACATCGGCAAGGAGGTATGGGATATTGAAAAGACCGAGAACCGCGGCTAACCCCATGATCATTATAAAACCACCCGCCGGGGGCGGGTGGTTTTTTGTTAGCGGATCAGTTCCGTGAGGTTGGTTTGCACGGCGGCGATAACCTCGCGTTCGATGTCGGGCAGCGTCGGTCCGGCGGCGGTCCAGCTGACGCTGCGGCGGTCACCGGTTGCCGGGAACTGCCGGCTCAACTGCAGCGCATTGAGATGCCGCAGGCTGGTGAGCCGTACGGTGGTCTGGCCGTTCTGTTGAGCCAGCAGCACGGCGACTTCGGCGTTCGGCAGGTAGCCGAGCAGCGCGTCGGTCAGCCCGGGGAGATCGGCCAGGGTTGCTTCCGCTTCCAGGAAGTCGGCGGGGGTGACGGAGGCCCACACCAACCGGCCGTCGGGGCTGGCGTGCAGGCGCGCGAGCGTGCGGCCCCAGAGTTTGAGCGCGGCAATGGAGTGGCTTTGGTAAAGGGCGCGGATGATGCCCTCGCGGTTGGCGCCGGCGTCCACTAGGGAGGAGGCGATGCGCAGGGTTTTGGCTGTCACCCGATTGGAGCGGAAGCTTTTGGTGGCGTCGATGAGGCCGGCCAGCAGTGCCGTGGAGATCTCTCGGTCCGGCGGAAGCGGCACACCTAATGTTGGCAGTAGCTCGTACACGACTTCCGCGGCGGCGGCGGCCGTCAGGTCGACTACGTTCACCTGGCCATAGTGCTCGTTCGACGGATGGTAATCGATGTTCAGGATGGGGGTGCGCTCAAAGAATTCCCGGTGGCTGGAGTAGACGGTTCCCAGCGATGCCAGGTCGGCGGCATTGACCGTGACAATGAGGTCGTAGCGGAAGTCGCTGGCTTTGGCGCTGACGGCCGTTGACGGGATGACTCCGGCTTTCGGGGTCAAAAAGACCGTCAGGACATCGTCTTTCACGTCGTAGCTGAACTGGTCGACGCCGATGCCGTGCAGCGCGACGTTGATGAGCAGCTGTTGGAGCGGGGGAATGCCGGGCCGGATGTCAGCCGACGGCAGGAAACCGTACTGGGGGCGCGCGACGTAGCCGTCGCATGCGATATCCACGGTCTTGCCGATACGGCGCAGTGCCAGCGCCGTTGCGGTCGCGGCGGCCAGCGCATCCAACGGGTAGTGGGCGGGGAAGGTGATGAGGATGACGCGGCTGCGTTGGAGCGCGGCGCTGACTTGTTCGTTCAAATTCAAAGCCATGGGTTGGGCCGCGTTTTCCGCGCGACGTTTAGAAGGAAGTTCACTATCGTAGCGGCCGACTCGAGGTATGTCAATCCCGAACCTTTCCACAGCATGGTGAATGGTCGGGGCAGGGGAATATTTTTTCTTGCGAAGAGGGCGATTTTATGACATAATGAACCCACTTTTTACCTTCCGACCATGTCGCGCACAGCGAAAAAATCGGTCCAAATTCCCCCGGTGTACCAGCCGGCGAAGGTTGAGGCGGGCATTACCGCCGCCTGGGAAAAATCTTCGTTCGCGAACCCCGACCGGTTGCCGGGCAAGCGCGGCAAGCCGTTCACCATCTCGATGCCGCCGCCAAATGCGACGGGGGTGCTGCACGCCGGCCATGCGGTGATGCTGGCGATCCAAGATATCGTTGCCAGATTTCAGCGAATGCACGGGCGCAAAGTTTTGTGGCTGCCTGGGACCGACCATGCGGCGATCGCGACGCAAGCCGTCGTGGAAAAACTGATCGCCAAAGAAGGAGCGACCAAAAATCAGCTGGGCCGTGAAGCGTTTTTGGAACGCGTGAAAAAATTTGTGGCCGATTCACAGGGCACCATCCGTCGGCAGACAAGAAAGATGGGTTCATCCTGCGATTGGTCGCGCGAACGCTACACCCTAGATGTCGGGTTGTCGGCCGCGGTGTCGGAAGCGTTCGTACGGATGTACCGCGACGGTTTGATCTACCGCGGCTACCGCATCGTGAACTGGTGCCCGCGCTGCCACTCGACGCTCTCGGACGACGAAGTTGAGTACAAGGAGCAGAGAACGAAATTCTATTATTTCAAGTACGGTCCGGTGATCATTGGCACGGCGCGGCCGGAAACGAAATTCCAGGACAAGACCATCATGGTGCATCCTGACGATGCGCGCTACCGGCACCTGCACGGCAACGAGATGGAGATCGAGTGGATCGAGGGCAAGGTCAAAGCCAACATCATCGCCGATACGGTGGCGGACAAGGATTTCGGTACCGGCGCCATGACCATCACCCCGGCGCACAGTTTCGAGGATTTCGAACTGGCGAAAAAATACCAGCTGCCGGTCGTGTCCATCATCGACGAAGACGGGAAATTGACGCCGGCGGCGGGCACGTTCGCCGGCAGAGACGCGCGGGCAAGCCGGGAGGAGATCGTTGCCAAGCTGCAGGCCAAGGGGCTCGTGGACCACATCGACGAGGATTACGTGCACAATCTTTCGGTCTGCTATCGTTGCGGCACGCCGGTTGAACCCTTGCCGTCAAAGCAATGGTTCGTGGATGTAAGTGCTAAGTGCAAAGTGCTCAGTGCTAAGCTTAAATATCCCAAAAAGGAAGCGTCATTGAAGGAATTAGCGGCGTGGGTGGTGAAATCCGGCCAGATCGAAATAATTCCCGACCGTTTCACCAAAACGTACTTCCATTGGATGGATAATTTGCGGGATTGGTGCATCTCGCGGCAGATTTGGTTTGGCCACCGGATACCCGTTTACTATCGTAAACGGAAATTTCCCAATTCTCAATTTTCAATTTCCAATGAAGGTGTCGCTTCGCGACAAAATCTACAAGCCACAAGCCACAAGCCACAAGCTGATAATGAAGAGGTCTACGTTGGGGTGAAGCCGCCGGTGGGGGACGGGTGGAAGCAGGACCCCGATACCTTGGATACGTGGTTTTCGTCGGGGCTGTGGACGTTCTCGACCCTGGGCTGGCCGCAAAAGACCAAGGATCTAAAATCGTTCCACCCCACCGATCTGATGGAGACCGGTTACGACCTGCTGTTTTTTTGGGTCGCGCGGATGATCTTAATGAGCACGTATTTGGTCGGCGAACTGCCATTCCGCCAGGTCTACTTTCACGGCATGGTGCGCGATAAGCTCGGCCGCAAGATGTCCAAGTCGCGGCCGGAGACCGCGATCGACCCGGTAGATATGATCGAAAAGTACGGCGCTGATGCCATGCGGCTCAGCCTGGTCATCGGTACAACCGCGGGAAACGACACGCAGCTGTGGGAGGAAAAGATCGCATCGTACCGCAACTTCGTCAATAAACTGTGGAATATCGCGCGGTTCGTCTCAATGACGGCCGGAGAACTGAAGCTGGTAAAGACCGCGCCGACCCCAAAGACCCTGGCTGACCGGTGGATTTTGGCGGAGCTTGATGACATCATCAGGCGCGCAACGACAGGGTTGGAGCGCTATGAGTTTTCGGCCGTGGGTGAAGCCGTGTATGAGTTTACCTGGAGCAAATTCGCGGATTGGTATTTGGAAATTGCCAAGATCGAGGGGGGCAAAGAAAAAATGCTTTCCTATATATTGCAGCAAGTGCTCAAGTTGTGGCATCCGTTCACCCCGTTCGTCACCGAACATTTGTGGGAACGATACGGCGCGGGCCACCGCCGAGGCGGGGCAAAAAAACTATTGATGATCCAAGCCTGGCCGAAAGCCGGCCGCGCCAAGGCGGTAACGGATTTCGTTCAGGTGCAATCCGTGGTCACCGCCATTCGCAACCTTCGCTCAACCGCCAAAGTCGAACCGGCAAAGCGCGTGGCGGTCCAAATCGCCGCCGGCAAACACGCCAAGCTGCTCAAGGCGCAGTCCGCCGTGATAGCGGCGTTGGCCCGATGCAGCGAGTTGACCGTCGAGGCCAAAGTTCCTAAGCCATCGCAAGCGGCTTCGGCCGTGGTTTCTGGCGTGACCATCTATGTGCCGCTCGCCGGGTTACTGGATGTCGGCAAGGAGCAAGAGCGTTTGCGGCGCGAACTGGACGAAGCCGAACGGTATGCCAAAATGTTGGAACAGAAACTTGCAAATGACGCATTCACTGCACGCGCCCCGCAGGCAGTCGTTGCGGCGGAACGCGAGAAACTGGCCGTCCAGCAGAGCAAGGTCGCCAAACTGCGCGAGCAGTTGAACGCGCTCGCGGCCTAATAATATATTTTGTATGCCAAAAATTTCCACCGACCCGAAGCTGATCGCCGAAGTGTTAGAGCGCGGCGTACAGAACATCTATCCTAGCAAAGAGGCGTTCGGACAGGCGCTCGCGTCCGGCCGGCGGCTCACCATCTACAACGGCATCGACCCGACGGGGCAGTTGCACCTCGGGCATGGCGTGGTGCTCTTGAAGTTGCGGCAGCTGCAGCAACTGGGCCACCGCGTCATCGTGTTATTTGGCGGGTTCACGGCGCAGATCGGCGACCCCACCGATAAACTGGCAACGAGGCAGCCCTTGAGCGCAGCGCAGATCAAGGCGAACGCCAAAAACTACAAAAAACTCATCGGAAAGATCTTGGACCCGAAAGCCACGGTGTGGAAAGATAACGCGACCTGGTGGGACAAGATCACCGCCGCAAAATTCCTGGAATTGGCATCGGAGCTGTCGGCCGCCCGCATCTGGGAACGCGACATGTTCCAGGAGCGCCTCAAGCAGGGCAAAGAGGTGCACCTGCACGAATTGCTCTACCCTTTGCTGCAGGGGTACGATTCGGTGGCCATGGACGTGGACGCCGAGGTCGGCGGCAACGACCAGACCGTCAACATGCTGGTGGGGCGCGAGATGCTCAAACGCCGTGGCAAGGAAAAGTTTGTCCTGACGTGCAAGCTGCTGGTGGACCCGACGGGCAAGAAGATGGGGAAGACCGAGGGCAACTTTGTCGCCATGGACGACAGCCCCCAGCAAACCTACGGCAAGGTGATGTCGTGGCCGGACTCGGTCGTACCGTTGGCATTCGAACTGGCAACCGTCGTGCCCTTGCCGGAAGTGGTGCAGGTCAGGAATGACCTGGCCGCCGGGAAGAACCCAAAGATTTTAAAAATGCTTTTGAGCTACAAGATCACCGAGCTGTACCACGGCACGCCAGCGGCGATTTCCGCCGAAGAGCATTTCAAACAGGTCTTTGAGCGGGGCGAAAAGCCAACCGACATTCCCGAGGTGCGGACGGTCGAACGCGCGCTGCTCGAGGTGCTGGTCGCCTGCAAGCTCGCCGCTTCCCGGACCGACGCGCGTCGGTTGATTCAGCAGGGCGGCGTCAAGGTCAACGGGGTGACGGTCAAGGATGAACGGTTTGAGGTTCCCGATGCCGCGGTCATTCAGAAAGGCAAACGGTTTTTCGTCGGTATCAAACGCGCGTGAAGAGCGGCGCAGTACTGCCATGGCGTTGACGGCCCGGCGGGCAATGGTGGGCGGTCGCGGGGCGGCCGCAGTGGTGTTGGCAGGCTCTCTGCTGCTTTCGCTGCTTACGTACTGGCAGCACGACGGTTCCTCGGATGCCGGGACGACCTTGACGACGGCCTGGCAGATGAGCCAGGGCAAAGTGCTGTACCGCGATATCGTGGATTTTTACCCGCCCGTGGCGTTCACGCTGCTGGCGGGCGTTTTTAAAATTGTTGGCCCCAGCTATCTGGCCGCCAAGGCGCTGTTCCTGGGGTTGCTGATCATTTGCGGACTCGCGGTGCAGCGCGCCACGCGAGACTTTTTACCCCCCGCATGGCGGTACGCCGTGCTGCCACTGTGGCTGGTATTTTTCGCGTTCTACACGCTCATCAACCACAACCCCCTCAGTTTGTGGCTTGCGGCGCTGGCCTGGGTGAGCTGGAGCACGGCGCAGCGCTCATCCTCCCGCGGATTTTCGTTCTTGGCCGGGCTGTTGGCGGGAGCGGCCAGCGGCACATTGCAGACGAAAGGATTGGCGGTGCTGGTGGCAGCCGCACTCGTCGTTGCCATCCATCAGTGTAAGGTTTGGCGGCTCTTGTTATGGTTGGGTGGAGGTTTTGTTACCGTGCTGTTCCTGTTATTTACCATCTGGCCGCCGGCACTTTTGTGGGAGTTGCTGGTCGCCGTTCCCGCCAATTCCTACGCTGTACCGCCGGGCCGTTTGGAGTATGGCTTGTTGGTGTTGGCGGCCGCGGTGCAGTTGGTTGCCGGCTGGCAGCTCTTGCGGCAGCGCGCTCCGATCGTGGTCTGGGGATGGTGGTGGCTGGGAGCGGCCCTGCTTGCCAGCACCGCGGTGCGCACCGACGCGCATCACGTCGTGATGAATTCGTTCCCGTTGCTGCTGGTTTCCCTGTGGATCGCGTCGCAGCGGCGGTGGGAGAGAACGCACGGCCTATCCCAAGTGGTGGATCGGTTGTTAACAACCTTGGTCGCGGCGTATCCGTTGACGCTCATGTTGCTCGTCGTCGTGGCGCTGCCGTCCGGATTCCCGACCGCCCAGGATCGGACGTTTTGGGAGTGGCTCGCGCTGCGAAACCGGGGGATCGAGCAAATCGTGTTCGCGGTACAGACCCGCGTACCGCCCGGCAAGCCCATCTACGCCGGGCCGTTCTTGGCCAATGCGTACTTTGAAACGCAACGCGAAAATCCCACCCGTTTCAACAATCTCATCACCGGCCTGTACCCGTCCGCGTATTTTCAGGAGGCACGCGCCAGCCTGGAGGAAGATACGCCGGCGGTGGTGTTGCTTAATTACCCGCTGGTCGCCAAATACCAGCACCAGATGAACAATCCTGTCGATGCGTTCTTCTGGTCGCGCTATCGCGTGACGGCGCAATTCGGCGACACGGTGCTGTTGGAATTGCAGCAGCCGTCAGGCAGCCCGTAGAGCTATGCCGCACACCATTCTGCGCCAGCGGTGGGTCGTCTGGGGACTCTTGGCAGCCGGGTTTGCCACAGTGGCAGGCTACCACGCCGTACTTCCCATTGATGTTGATGAAACCTGGGTGCTGACGGTCGGCTGGCAGATCACCCAGGGCGTGGACCCGCTCCGCGATCTGTATGAATTTCATACGCCCGGCGCATTCTACCTGGCCGCCGCGATCATCAAAATGTTCGGCGCCAGCGTTTGGCCGTTGCGGCTCGTGGTGACGCTGTTGACCGCGGCAACGGCCTGGCCGCTGTGGCGCCTGGCGCAACTATTGGGATTGCGGGGTTGGCAGCCGCCGGCGGTGGTGGCGACGTGGATTTTGCTGCTCACTATGTTCCCGTGGATCAACCCCAACCACCTGGCCCAGCTGGGTGGTATCTGGGCGGCGTGGGCGCTGGTCTTTGCCTGGCAGAAGCGGCGGCTGCGCTGGTTTGTTCTGGCGGGCGCGATTGCCGGGCTTGCCGTGTGGCTGTTGCAGACCCGCGGAGGCGCCCTGGTGTTGGCGGGCGTGGTAATTGCCCTCACGGCCCGTCGGCTTTGGCCGTTGGTGGCATACCTTGCCGGGGTCGGGGTGGTTTGGCTGCCATTCCTGTTGTGGCCGCCCGCGCTGCTCTGGCATAGTCTGGTCACGCTGCCGACGACCCAGTACCTGCCGTCCCAGTTCGTCGGCGTGCAGCTGGTGGTCATTACGGTCGGATTCCTCACTGTTCTCGCGCTGCTGGCATTGGCCGTGCATGCCGCGCCGTCCGGATTTTGGCCGCTCTGGGCAGTCGCGCTTGTTCTGGCGGCAAGCATCTGGTCGCGCGCCGAAATTGCCTACTGGTCAACGATCGCCTGGCCGCTGTCGGTGCTGTTTTTTTCGCTGCTGTCGTGCCCCTGGCCCCGGCTGTCTGGCCGTCCACGGCAGACGGTGCGTGCCGTCATGTGGTACGGCGGCGCGCTGCTCGCGGCGCAGGTGTTTGGTTGGGCGGCGATCAACGGCGCGTCGCGCGTCGCGATGGCCATTTCCGACCGGCGCGCAGGGCGCGGCGACCTGTGGCAGGGGATCGGGGCAGCGGTAACGGCGCGGACGTTGCCGGGGGAGGAGATTTTTGCCCTGCCGTATCTGCCGGGGGCATATTTTTTCAGCCAGCGGCCGAACGCCACGCCGTACAATACGCTGCTGTCCAATTTTCACCCGCCCGAAATCCTCGCGGACGCGATTTCGCGGCTGGAGCGGGTCAAGCCGAAAGTGGTGGTGCGGGCACGCGACAGTTTCGCCGTTCGGCGAGGTTTTCATCAGGACGGCACCGCGCTGGACGCGTACCTGGATGACCATTACCGCGTGGCGCAAGACTCGGTGGCCGGGTATGTGGTGGAAATTTTGGAGCGTCGGCCTGGGTTATGAACGAGGAATTGCCGACATCTCGCTGGGGGCTGGGCGCCCGTGCCACGGTGGTCGCGGTGCTGGCAGCGGTTGCCTTCATCCGGTGGTACGTCGGAATCGATCCGGATGCGGGATTGACGATGACGGCCGCCTGGCAGGTGAGCCAGGGATTGGTGCCGTACCGGGATTTTTTCGAATTCCATCCCCCCGGCGCATTTTATGCGCTGGCCGGCGTTTTTCAGATCTTTGGCTCCACCTACGTCGTCGCCAAACTGTTCTCGATGCTCGTTCTGGCCCTTGGCGCGGTGGGAGTGGATCGCTGCGCGCGGCGGCTGTTGCTGCGTCCGTGGCATCGCGTTGCCGCTTTGGCGGTGTGGGGGCTGCTGGCGCTGCAGTTTCCACTGGTGAGCTATAGTACATACGCGCACGTCGGTAGCATCTGGGTCGCGTGGCTTTTGGTGCGGCTCCATCAGCGCAGCGCTCAAGGGTGGGAGGCGCTCGCCGGGTTTGCCGTCCTCGGAGCGAGCGCGGCGGGGGTGGGGTGGCTTTTGCAGACGCGCGGTGCGGCATTGTTCCTGGTCGGGCTGGGTGTTGCCGCGGCGTCGCGCCGCTGGCAGCTGGTCGCAGCGTACCTGGGAGGATCGGGGGTGGCGCTGCTGCCCGGCCTCGCGCTTCCGCTGCGGGAATTTTGGCAGCAAACGGTCGTCTATCCCGCTGCCCACTACCCGGCCATCAACACCGACCAGCCATTGTGGCTGGTGCTCTGGGGTGGCGTCATCGTGACGCTGGGCATAGTCGCATACTGGGCGCGATCCTCGTGGCGCGGATTTTGGCCGTTGTGGTGGACGGCCCTCGCGCTCTTGGTCAGCATCTGGCCGCACGCGAACGGGGTGTACCTCTCGATGGTGCTGTGGCCCTTGGCGCTGTTGTTCACCGCCGCGGTGCCGCCGCCGTCGGCCATGGCGTGGCGACGGCTCTGGCAGGGGGTAGCTGCGGCATCCGGAGCTTTTGCCGGCGCGCTGGCCTTGATGACCGTCGGCGTTTTTTTTACCCTGTTCCCCGGCGCGCGCGCCGCCGACCCCTGGGGCGCGCGGGCGCCCTTCTGGGAGGATCTGGCCGTTGAGGTGCGGATGCGGACGCAGCAGAACGAACCCATCTTTGCCACGCCCACGCTACCCAATCTTTATTTTTTCGCGCAGCGTCCGAATGCCACGCGGTATAATTCCCTGTTCAGCGGTCAGTACGACGCTCCGTATTTCTTGCAAGCGGTCGTCGATCTGGAGCAGCGCCGTCCTCGATACGTCGTGCGCGAGCTGGACAGCTTGGCGGTGCAACTGGGTTACCACCGTGACGGCACCCAGGTGGATGTGTATCTGGATGAGCACTACCGCGTGGCCGCCGAGCTGACGAAGTTTCTGCCGCGGCGGTTGCAGCTCTTGGAGCGGCGATAGCATCCGTATGACGTGGTACCCCCTCCCTCGTTCCCGCTGGACGCCTCCCGCGATTGCGGGGCTTGTGTTGGCGCTGCTGGTGGTGCGCTGGTATCCGGACCCCGCCAGCGACGAAACATTGACGCTGACCATCGCCTGGCAGGTCAGCCAGGGGCTTGGGCTCTACCGCGATGTCTTTGAATTCCATCCGCCCGGTACGTTCTATTTCTTTGGCGCGCTGTTCCGGGTGTTCGGCCCGTCGTATCTGGCGGCGAAGATCGCGATCGTACTCCTGACCGCGGCAACCGGTTTTGCCCTCGATGTGCTAGTTCGCCGCTTCACCTCCCGCGGACTACCGCGGGTCACCGTGCTGGCGGGGTGGCTGCTGTTGGTCTGGCAATTTCCGGCGATCGGCTACCATTCCTTGGCGCACCTGGCCAGCATTTGGGTTGCGCTCTTTTTGGTTCTGGCGTCCGTTGAGCGGCGTACCGGCTGGGCTTTGGCCTGCGGTCTCGCGACGGCCGCTGCGGGCTGGTATATGCAACCCTACGGCGTGGTCCTGGCGGCGGTGGGCGTTGGCAGCATGCTCGCGACGCGGCAGCTGCGGCTGGCGTTCGCTTACGTTGCCGCGCTCGCGATCGCGCTGCTGCCGTTGCTGGCCTGGCCTTTGCCGCTGCTGTGGCAGCATCTGGTGCGATTCCCGCTGACGTACTACGCGCCCGCGAACCTTTCCCAAGGCAGTCCGGCAGGGTTGTTCGTCCTGGTCGCGGTGGTTCTCATGGTCGGCGCTGCGGCTGTCTTCAGTCGGCGGGTGCCATCCGGGTTTTGGCCGTTATGGTTCATGTCGCTGGTCCTGCCGCTCACCGTGTGGCCGCACTCGCAGGTCGGCTACCTGGCGAGTGTTGCCTGGCCGTTGCTTTTGCTGCTCGTGGTAACACCGCCGGGTGGGGGAGCGATGCGGGAGCAGATCTCGGCCATCGTCGGGCAAAGCCTTCGGTTTGTGGCCGTGGTCGGCGGCATCGCAGCGGCAGTCGTTTCGGTCGGATTTTTTTCCGTGCGTTGGCCGCTCCATGACGAGTTCGGTCTGCGCGTGCCGTTCTGGGACGACCTTGGAACTGCGGTGCAGGCCCGCACGAGGACGAATGAACCGATCTTTGCCGTGCCGTACTTGCCGGCGATATATTTTTTTGCCCAGCGGCCCAATGCCACCCGGCACAACTCGCTGCAGACCGCGTTCCATCCGCCGTACGTCTTGGATGAGATCATCACCGATCTGGAGCGCACCAAGCCGCGGGTGGTCATCCGCGAGTATGCCAGCTGGCTCGCGCGATTGGGGCAGTACGACGAGGGCAACCGCGTTGACGCCTACCTGGATATGCACTATCGGTTCAGTGAGGAGCTGACGCAGTTTGCCCCGCGGCGGATCCAGCTGTGGGAACGACGCGTTCCGTAGTCGTCTATGCCCCGTAGGACAACGGAATGGCGGGGAAAATAGATATTAGACGGGGGAGAAGCTATTATGTACGCCATCACATGAGCATTACACATTTGACCGTTGTCCTGCGGGGTAGGCTGCAAGACCTTCCCCGTATCGTTGCCTCGCGGTGGTGGCCGTTCGTCTACTGGCCGGCATTGTTGCTCCTCGCGATTTTTTTGAAATGGGGCCACCTGGTCAACCAGGATGAGGGGTTAACGCTGGCCGGTGCGTGGCAGGTTAGCCTTGGGTTGCAGCCATATCGTGATTTTTACGATTTCATCACGCCGGGCTCTCATTATCTTTTGGCGGGCGTCTTTCGCATGTTCGGTTCGACGTACGTCGTGGCGAAGGTCTTTTCATTGTTCCTCCTTCTGCTCTCCCTATACGGCGTGCGACGGATCACGGTGCGGTTCGCCTCCGGACCATGGTCGTGGTGGCCGTCGCTGCTGTGGCTCTTGCTGTCCGATCACTATGTGCTGATCAATCACAACACGTACGCGCTGGTGGCGGCGGTCTGGGCGATCGAGCGCGCGTTGGCGGCAGCCGGCAAGACCGCGGCGCGATGGCCGTCCTGGCTGGTCGCGGGGTTGCTGGCCGGCGCGACCGTGATGCTGCACCAGGCGCGGGGAGCAGCCGTGGTCGCGGCCGTGCTGTGGCTCGCGCTGACCTTCGGGGTTGTCCCGGCTCTTGCCGTCATCGGGGGAGTGGCACTTGCGCTCCTGCCGCTGTTGGCATGGCCGTTGCCGCTCCTGCTGCAATCATTGGTTGCCTTTCCTTTCGTCCAATATCTCCCGTTCAACCGGACCGGGATGACGCTGTTGGGCGCTTTGGTCGGCGTATATCTCGGGGTGGTGTTGCTTTCCCCATCACGCTGGCGAGACCGCCGCTGGGTATTTCTCTGGGGCAGCGGGGTTTTGCTGTTGGCGAGTAACTTCAGCCAAGCCGACCGTTTTCACCTGCTGCCGGCGATGTTTCCCATCGGCGCGCTGATCGCAACGGTCGCCATCCAGCGGCGTTCGCGCTGGCCGGCGTTGATGGCCGCTTCCGGCACGGCGGTATTGGCGGTAATCTCCATCGGCTTTACGGCACACCGCATTGCCAGCGTCGGCGTCAGGCCGTTCCTTCAGCTGCGCGACCCCCAGCTGGAGCAGCTGGTTTCCCGCATACAGCAAACCGTCGCGCCCCAGCAGCCGATCTTCGCCGCTCCGTTCCTGCCCAATCTTTATTTTGAAACTCAGCGCCGTAATCCGACGCGGTTCAACGTGCTGATCTATCGGCACCATCCTTCGGCGTTCTTTGCGGCAGCGCGTGCCAGCCTGGAAGCCGACCCACCGCCCGTCATTCTCCTGAACTACTACACGACGCCCGAAGGGTTTGCGACATTCCTGCTGGGCAACCCGGTCACTGACTATATCCGCCAGTACTACCGATACGCGGAAACCGTGAATAACATCCAGATCTACCGCCGCACGGTCCCTCCGACACTATGAAATTTCATTGGGCCAAAATGTTTTTGCGGTCACCGTGGATTTGGGCAGTGTTTGGGTTGACGGTTTTCGGCATGGCGCTGCGATGGCTGGGATTGGGACGCGAGTCGCTGTGGATGGACGAGCTGCAGACTTTGCGCGCCGCTCTTCTGCCGTGGGGGGAGCTGGTCATGGAACGCCTGTCGGCCGGCCACGCGCCGCTATATTTCCTCTTGATGAAGCCGTGGATAGCTGTCTTTGGTGCGTCGGAAACGGCGCTGCGGTTGCCGTCGTTGCTGTTGGGAACAGCGACCATCCCGCTGACCTATCTGTTGGGCCGGCAGGCAGTCTCCCGCACGGTCGGTCTGTTCGCGGCATGCGGGATAACAGTCTCGGCCATCAACATCGAGTACGCGCAGGAGGCACGGCCATATACGCTGCTCACGCTGTTGGTGTTGCTCTCCGCCCTGGGGGCGGTGAAGTTGCATTCCTCGTTGGGTCGGCAAGGCTGGGGGTTGGCGTGCGTTGGGTTGATCGCCGGCATCTACACGCATTCCTATTTTCTCTTCTTTGCATTGGTCATCGTGGGCTGGCTGCTGTGGTCGAGTCGGGGGACGGCGGCCGTGGGACGGGTCTGGTCGCTCGCGCTCACGGTCGGCATGGCCGCGCTGCCGTGGGTCGCTGCCGTCACTTGGCAGCAGCTGCGCCCGCAGCCGGGCAATCCGGTCTTCTTCCTTTCCCAGCAGCAGTGGACCCTCTGGGACGCCGCCGTCAATTTCTTGGTCCGGACGCGGGCGGCCACCTACTGGCCCGAACCGTCGTATCTGGCGGTCTTTCCAACCGCTCTGCTGTTGGGTGTGGCGATCCTTCCGGTCGTACGGTGGGTTCGCCGGGGCGTTACGGATCAGAAGACCCCGATCGTCCTGCTCTACGGTTTGGTAGTCATCCCGGTGCTTTTGCCGTGGCTCTGGTCGCAGGCAGGTACGAATATCTTCGGCATCCATTATCTGCTGCCGGTGACGCCGGCATTGTATGCGGTGGTTGCCGTCGGCGCGGTCAGCACATGGGAAATGCTGCCGTGGCGCCAAAGGCCGATCGTTCTGGCGATCGCCGTTGCGGCGTTCATCCCGCTACAGTCCGGGAGTTTGGCGGTCGCGTACCTCGTGCACCATAAGCCGCCGTGGCGCGAGGTGGACGGTTATCTCCGGCGTAACGTCGGTGGGGAAGACGCGGTCGTGCTCATCGGCCCGGCCGCCGAGGCAACTCCGGTACTGGCGCACTACGCGCGCGGAGCCTATGCGGTGCAGCCTGCGCCGACCGCCGATGTCCGCGAGGCCGCGCGGCTCTGGATGATCGGCTATGGACCCCAGGCGATGGCGCGCTCCCTTCAGTCCCTGGCGACGGTTTTGCAACCGTTCGCAACCGTGCGGATAGATCGCATCGGCATCATCGGGCTGGAGCGCCGTTGAATCCAGTTTGACGGTTCCTCGTGCCGGGATTAGACTACACTCTTTAGCACCGTGATATGGCCACTTCTCGCACTGTTGCCGGAAATCATCTCGCTATCCTGGAGGAGATCCTCGAGACGATCTCGCGGACGTTAGAATTGAAAGACATTCTGCAGCAGGTCGTGCACATCGTCGCGCGGGTTACCCGTGCCGATTCCTGCCTGCTGTATCTCATTTCGGGCCGTGAGGTCGTACTCCAGGCGTCACTGAAAACGCACCCGCACTTGTCCAAGATCCGCATGAAGGTGGGTGAGGGCATTACCGGCTGGGTCGCGGAGGAGAAAAAGCTGGTGGCCATCGCCCGCGCCGCTTACCAGGATCCGCGGTTCAAGCTGTTCAATGCCCTGCCCGAAGACCGTTTTGAGGCGTTCCTGTCGGTGCCGATCATCCATCGCGGCACGGTCATCGGTGTGATCAACGTGCAGCACCGCCGGCCCCGCCGCTATCCAAAAACCACCGTGCGACTGTTGGAGACCGTCGGCAAGCAGATCGGCGGGCTGCTCGAAGTCGTACGGCTCGTATCGGAAACCCAGGCGCTCAAGGAGGCGTTGGAGACGCGCAAGCTGATCGCCCGCGCCAAAGCCGTGCTGATGAAGCAGCACCATTTGGACGAGGCGGCCGTTCACCAATTGTTGCTGAAAAAAAGCATGGACAAGCGTAAGTCGCTGCGCGAAGTGGCCGAGGCCGTGATTTTAGCAAGTGAGATATCGTGAAATGATTTGACTATGGGATTGCGTATTGCGCATTGTTTAGCCGTCCGGAGAATACGTAATTCGTAATCCGCAATAAAAAATTTGTAATTTATTTCTGGAGGTTATCCACTTGTCCGCCGCTCCATCGGGGCGTAGGATAGGGGAGTTGGCGGCACAATGGCGTGCCGTTCGCCGGAGACAATGAGGTCTTCTGGGTTTATGCCCGGGAGATTTTTTGGTATTCCTATGACCAAAGACGAAATATTCTCGCTGATCGACCGCGAGCAGGTCGCGATGGTGGATTTCCGTTTCGTGGATGTGTTCGGGCGCTGGCAGCATTTCACCTCGCCGGTGTCCGAGTTGACGCCGGAGGTGTTCGTGGAGGGCGTCGGATTCGACGGTTCTTCCATCCGCGGCTTCAAGCCGATCCAGGAAAGCGATATGCTGCTGGTGCCCGATCCGGTATCGGCGTTCGTTGACCCGTTCTTCGCCGTCAAAACCCTGGTGCTTATCTGCGATGTGTATGAGCCGGGTAATGAGCTGACGCCGTTCACCTACGACCCGCGGCGCATCGCGCGTCAGGCGGAAAGTTTCTTGCGGGGAAGCGGCGTGGCAGATGTGGCGTACTTCGGCCCCGAAGCCGAGTTCTTTATTTTTGATTCCATCCGTTACCACCAGGACGCCCGCGAAGGAAGCTACGCAATTGAATCGTCGGAAGCGCCGTGGCGGAGCGGCGACGGGGGAGCGAACCTCGGCTACCGCATTCCGCATAAAGAAGGGTATTTCCCGGTGCCGCCGCACGACACGCAGCAGGACGTGCGCACCGCGATGGTCCAGCATTTGACGGCCTGCGGCGTGCCGGTGGAAAAGCATCACCATGAGGTCGCGACCGCCGGGCAGGCGGAGATCGACCTGCGCTACGGGCCGTTGGTTTCGATGGCTGATCAGATGATGATCTACAAGTACGTGGTCAAAGCAACCGCCCGTCAGCACGGCAAGGTGGCAACCTTTATGCCCAAACCGATGTTCGGCGACAACGGTTCGGGCATGCATACGCACGTGTCGCTCTGGCAGGGCGGCAAACCGTTGTTCGCCGGTAACGGCTACGCGGGATTGTCGGACCTGGCGCTGCATTTCGCCGGCGGGTTGCTGCACCACGCGGCGGCGGTGCTCGCATTCGCCGCGCCGACGACCAACTCCTATAAACGGCTGGTCCCCGGCTACGAGGCGCCGGTCAATCTGGTCTATTCCCAGCGTAACCGGTCGGCCGCCATCCGCATCCCCGTGTACTCGCAGTCGCCCAAGGCCAAGCGTTTGGAGTTCCGTCCGCCGGACCCGTCATCCAATCCGTACCTGACGTTCGCCGCGATGCTGATGGCCGGGTTGGACGGCATCCGGCGCAAGCTCGACCCCGGCGCTCCCATCAACGAGAACATCTACGCCCTGCCGCCGGAGCGCGCGCGGCAGATCAAGTCGGTGCCCGGGTCGTTGGGCCAGTCGCTGTCGGCGTTGGCGGCCGACCACGAGTTTTTGACCGCCGGCAATGTCTTCCCCAAGGGATTCATCCAGCAGTGGATTTCCCTCAAGCGTGAAGAGATTTCGCAGCTCAACCTGCGGCCGCATCCCTATGAATTCGTGCTCTACCACGACTGCTAATTGACGGCCATCGAGGTAAGGCCGTACGATACCAGGGCGGTTGCACGGTGCAGCCGCCCTGAACATTTGCCCTTTCGCAAGGAGATTCCATGCAATGGCCAGGCTTCTCTTTTTCTGTACCGATGCTGGCGCGGCTGGTCACCCTCGGGATGCGCCTGCTGTACGTACAAGGGGCGACCGATGATTTGGACCGGCGGCGGGTGTTTCTGCGGTCGCGGCGCCTCCAGCTGTACGGCGAAGTCTCCACGAACGATTGGAGTCAGCCGGATCCCGACCTGCGCGTCGGATTGTTCTTCTGGGGTTCCTACCGTCCGCCGCGGCCGTACCTGCGGTTGCCGTGGTGGACCTGGCAGACGCCGCGCACGCCGGAGTACATCACTCCAAAGAACTGCTACGGCCTGCGGAACATCACCGACCGCCAGATCAGAACCGTCGTACGGTTCCTCACCGCGGCCCGTCCGATCTCGGCGGAGGAACTTTCCTGCGCCCGACTGCACCTGCCGTGAAGGGACCGGCCCCTGTCCCCGATCCCGATCCCCGGCACGACCTCTGTGCCGGTCTTTTTTACCCCCATGGCAATTCCTGCCGACATCGTTGCCACCGTTACCTCGCTGCGCGATACGACCCACGACACGCGGGTTTTTTCACTGCGCCCGCACGCGGATGACTACGCATTCCTGCCCGGGCAGCACTGTCTGGTGGACGCGGGGCTGCAACGTCCCAGGCCGTTCTCGTTCACGACTTCGCCGCTTCAGGGGCCGGAGTTCGAGCTGGCCATCAAACGTGAGGGTGTGCTCACCGACCGTTTATTCACGCTCAAAGCGGGCAACGTTGTACACATCAGCCGTCCGCTCCCCAGCCGGCTCGCCCTGCGGCCCGACGATACCGAACTGGCGATGGTCGCCGGCGGTACGGGGGTCACGCCGTTCATGAGCATCATCCGCGACGCCGCGCTGCACCATCTGCCTGCGAGATTACGGCTGCTGTGCGCGCATCGCACGGCCGCCGACATCATCTTCCGTTCCGAGCTGGAAGAACTGTCGCGCGCGCATCCGGCCCTGACCGTGATGTTCACGCTGACCCGGGAGCAGCCGGCCGGCTGGTTGGGCGAACACGGTCGCGTCGATGCGGCCATGCTGCACCGCCAGTTCCCCGATTGGCAGCATCCGCGTTTTCTGCTGTGCGGCCCGCCGCCGATGGTCGTCGCGTTGCGGCGCGAATTGCTTGCCGCCGGCGTTCCCGCTGACCGCGTCGCCGTTTAATTTACGTTGACGTCAACGATTTTACGGTGGTATACTGCCTCCGCTTTCTTTTTTGTTTGAGCCGAAATTCGATGATTAAGGTCAAGAACGACGCGCCGGCCATTCCCGTACTCGAGGTGCGGGATCTGTATGCCTCGGTCGAGGGTAAGCCGATTCTCCAGGGCGTCACGCTGACGGTCGGGCGGGGCGAATTACATGTACTCATGGGCCCCAATGGTTCCGGTAAATCGACGCTCGCCAATGCGTTGGCGGGCGCGCCCAACGTTACCGTGGCCAGCGGCGCAGCCCGACTGGACGGCCATGATCTGCTGGCCATGAGTCCCGATGAGCGGGCGCGGGCCGGGCTATTTTTGGGTTTTCAGTATCCCGTCAGTATTCCCGGGTTGAGCTTGACCGGCCTGATCGCCGCGGCTCGCGCTGCCCGCGCGTTGGGTCCGGTCGAAAAGCAGGCACTGCCCGCGCTGCTCAAGGAGCTGCAACTGGCCCCCGAGATGGTCGGCCGTGATGTGAACGAAGGATTATCGGGCGGTGAGAAAAAAAAGTCGGAGATCGCGCAGCTCACGTTGCTGCCCCCGCTGCTGGCTATTTTGGATGAACCGGACTCCGGATTGGATATTGATTCGCTGCAACTGATCGCTCGGGCCATCGACCGGCGCCACCGCGAGGGAACCGCCGTGCTCCTCATCACGCATTACCAGCGGATCGTCCAGTTCCTGCGGCCGGATGCCGTGCACGTAATGGCCAGCGGGCGGGTGGTGAAGAGCGGGCCCGGTACCATGGCGGCCGAGATCGAGCGGACCGGCTACGCGCCGTTGCTGGGTCCGAATCCGGCAGCATAAGACCGGCTATGTCCGACCATCTCTCGGAACTCGTGAAATCAAAGCAAGAGTACCGGTACGGGTTCCAGGAACCGGACCGGTCCGTGTTGCGTTCACCCAAGGGGTTATCACGCGCGGTCGTCGACCTGATTTCCGGGCAGAAGCAGGAGCCGGATTGGATGCGGCAGCTGCGCTACGAAGGGCTGAAGCATTTTTCGGCGCGGCCGATGCCGGCCTGGGGCGCCGACCTTTCGGGTATTGATTTCAACGACATCTACTATTACATTAAGCCGACCGAGCGCAAAGCGCAGGATTGGAACGACGTGCCGCCCGAGATCAAGCGGACGTTCGATCGGCTGAAGCTGCCCAAGTACGAGCAGGAATTCCTGGCTGGGGTGGGCGCGCAGTACGATTCCGAGAATATCTACCACCATGTGTTGCCCGAGCTGCGCAAGCAGGGAGTGGTCTTCACTGACGTGGAGACCGCCACGCGCGAGTACCCAGACCTGGTGCGGCGCTATTTCTCCACGATCGTGCCGTCCAATGACAATAAGTTCGCGGCCCTCAACACGGCCGTGTGGTCGGGCGGGAGTTTCATCTACGTGCCGCCGAACGTGCATGTGGAACTGCCGCTACAGGCATATTTCCGCATCAACGCGTCGCAGATGGGGCAGTTCGAGCGCACCCTCATTATTGCCGATGAAGGCAGTTTCGTGCACTACGTGGAAGGGTGCTCGGCGCCCATCTACCAGAAAAGTTCTCTGCACAGCGCGGTGGTCGAGATCGTGGCGAAGCGCGGCGCGCGCGTGCGTTACACGACCGTACAGAACTGGTCCAAGAACGTCTACAATTTGGTGACCAAGCGCGCGCGGGCCGAAGAGGAGGCGACCGTCGAGTGGGTGGACTTCAATTTCGGCAGCAAGGTGACGATGAAATATCCGTGCGTCGTATTGGCCGGCCGCGGGGCGCGCGCAGACATTCTGTCCATGGCCTTCGCCGGAGCGGGTCAGATCCAGGACGCGGGCGGTAAGGCCATCCACTTGGCGCCGGATACCACATCGGTCATCACCTCCAAGTCGGTTGCCCAGGGCGGCGGTCGTACGACCTACCGCGGGCTGCTGCAGGTGGCCCCGGCCGCGCTGCGCTGCCGTTCGAAGGTCACCTGCGACGCGCTCATCCTGGACCCGCAGTCAGCGTCGGACACCTATCCGACGATGAAGATCGGTAACAGCCAGGTCAGCATCGAACATGAAGCGACGGTGACCAAGATCTCCGAAGCGCAACTTTTCTACCTGCAGAGCCGCGGTTTGCCGGCCGCGGAGGCAGCCGCCCTCGTGGTCAACGGCTTCATCGAACCGTTGGTCAAGGAACTGCCGTTGGAGTACGCCGTGGAGATGAATCGTTTGATCGCCCTGGAGATGGAGGGTTCGGTCGGATAGGGGAGCATCGCCATGTTTCAGACCCTAAACGAAGTGGTCGTCCGCGGCGCGACCGTCATCGTCGACCAGGATGAAGCCGCGGACCTGCGCATCGTGCTGACGCCGCAGTCGGATGTCGTGTACGTGGGCGTGCTCGGCCTGGGACAATCTTCCAAACGGCTGCATTTCGTGCTGCAGGACGGCGCTCGTTTGCGCTGCACCACGGTCTGCTGCGGTGCCGCGAGCGACCGGATCGCCGCCGACTATATCATTGAACACGTTGGCCGAGGCAGTACCGCCTTCACTTTGGTCAAGGGCGTTTTTTCCGACACCGCTCGCGCCGAGATCTTCGGCCTGATCAAGATCCCATCCAGCGGACAGCAGACCGAATCGTTCCTGGAACAGCGGGCGCTGCTGCTGTCGGATACCGCCTACGCCAATTTGCAGCCCAAGCTGCAGATCGAAGCCAATGATCTGAAGGCCAGTCACGCCGCCACGGTCGGCCAGCTGGATGCCAACCAGTTGTTCTACTGCCAATCGCGCGGATTGCCGCGCGCAACCGCCGCCCGGCTGATCGTGCGGGCGTTCTTGGCCGAGGCTTTGGCGGCGGTGGCGCAGCCCGAACTTCGCGGAGAATTGCAGCAAGCATTGGACCGTAAGATGGCGCTTGCATAATCTTCTATGTCCACCCTACTCCAGTTCCAAGCCGGTGAACTACCTTCGGGCCAGTGCCGCGCATATGCGACCGGCGGTATGACCGTGATGGTCTACCACCTGGCCGATACCTTCTACGCCACACAGGGGTTGTGCAGCCATGAGGACATGCCGCTCGAAGGAGGAGAGATCAAGGAGAACGTCATCCAATGCCCGTTCCATGATTCGCGGTTCAATATCCGGACCGGCAAGGTGCTGTCCGGGCCCGCCGAGCGCGGTTTGAAAATCTTTCCCGTCACCGTCGACGGTGGTACGGTAACGGTAACGTTGCCGTAATATGCCGATATCCGTTCGCCGCCGATTCCCCATATTCACGCGCCGCATCCACGGCAATCCGCTGGCGTACCTGGATTCTGCCGCCACGACCCAGAAGCCCCTCGCCGTCCTTTCCGCCATGGACGATTTCTACCGACGCCATTGCGCCAATCCGCGCCGCGGACTGCATCAGCTGGGCGTGGAAGCGACCGCCATGGTGGAAGACGTCCGGCAGGAGGTCGCCGCGTTCATCGGCGGCCGTCCGGAGGAAGTGATATTCACTTCCGGTACGACCGCAGGCATTAATTTGGTTGCCTACGGCTGGGCGCCGCTGGCGCTGCGGGCAGGAGATACGGTGCTCGTCTCGTTGTTGGAACATCACTCCAATTTCGTGCCGTGGCAGCAGCTGGCTACGTTGCACCGCTGGCGGGTGCAATTCATCCCTGTCGGCGCAGGAGGGAAACTGGATACTCGTTGGCTGCGCACGCACCTGCATCGCCGCGTAAAACTTGTCTGTATCACGCACACGTCCAACGCGCTTGGCACGCAGCCGCCGCTGCCAGCGGTGGTTTCCGCCGCGCATCGGGTTGGCGCACGGGTGCTGGTGGATGCAGCGCAGGCGGTGGCCCACCAGTCTATCGATGTCCAGCGTCTAGATTGTGACTTTCTGGCATTCTCCGGGCATAAGATGTATGGTCCGATGGGCGTGGGCGTGCTGTGGGGGAGGGCCGAACTGTTGCGGCAATCCCGTCCCTTCCACTACGGGGGCGAGATGATCCGCCAAGTGCGCCAGCGGGGGACCACGTTTGCCGACTCCCCGGCGAAGTTCGAAGCCGGCACGCAGAATGCCGGCGGCATCGTCGGCCTCGGCGCGGCGATCAGGTGGATCAAGCAGCTCGGTTTTCGCGCCATCGCACGCCACGAACGGCAGCTGATGGTGTACGCGCTGCGCCGGCTGTCAGCGTTGCCCGGGGTCGTCCGGTATGGGCCGGCCGGCGTTGTCGGCCGCGGTCCGGTCATCAGTTTCAACCTTCGCGGGGTGCACGCGCACGACGTTGCCCAGATCCTGGACGCTCGGGGCATCGCGGTACGGGCGGGCCACCACTGCGCGATGCCGCTGATGGAACAGTTGAAGGTACCGTCCACCGTGCGGGTGAGTTTCGGAGCGTACAATATAAAGGAAGACGTAGATCGACTTATCAAGGGGTTAAAGGAGGTACAGAGGATATTTAGTGGTAAGTAGTAAGTGCTAAGTGTAATTCATTGATTGGCCATGACTTAGTACTTACTGCTGTGTACTTAGTACTTCGCTATGGACCTCTACCGTGAAAAAATCCTTGACCACTACCGGAACCCGCGGCAGTACGGGAAGGTCGCCGGTGCGACGCACCGGGCGGTGCGCGCAAACCCCGTGTGCGGTGACGAGGTCACGTTGACGGTGCGCGTGCGGCGCGGCACAATCGTCGACGTGCGATTTTCCGGACGCGGGTGTGCCATTTCCACGGCGACCAATTCGCTGCTGCTGGAGTTACTGGTCGGCAAGACCGTTGCGGCCGTACGGCAGTTGCAGCCGGCGGCGGTGCTCAAGCTCTTGGGTGTTCCCATCGGACCGGCGCGTCACCACTGCGCCTTGCTGGGCTTTGAGGCGTTGCGCGAGGCCCTCGCCACGAAGCCCTAGAATTTTTTGGAAAATAAAAATCCCCCGGCGAATGCCGGGGGATTTTTTCTACCTACGTGTTGGCGTAGATTAGAAGCGACCACCGCCGCCACCGAAGCTGCCGCGCATCGAATCGCGGCGCTTGCGGTTGCAGTCTCGGCAGTAGATCTTGCCGTAGGTCCCGTCTTCCTTGGTGGAAGGCTGGAACGGCAATTCCTTGACGTCCGTACCGCACTCCGCGCACTTGATATTCATGGCGGAGACGTCGTACATCTGCCGGGGTGGGCGAGAACCAAAATCTTGCATGTGGTTGTTCACCGTCTCGTTGAATTGTTAAGTTATCGCTGACTAGGTGAACGACCTTTGAACTCCACCTACGCCGATAATAAAGACAGCATACACCAGAACGCGGTTTTTGTCAATCCTCCCGGATTTTGGGGTGCCTTGAACGGTCAAAGGAACCATGGTACCCTCAAGGTGCCGATTTTCCTCCGGTTGGGCGTCATCGGCAAGCGTTGCCCGCCGGTCGGCGGCATTTTTTAATTCCATGGCTATGCCCGACGACCGCCAAGGTTCTCTGTGGGTGGCGCTGGGATTTGCCTGGCGCCTGGGCTACAGCATCGCCGTACCGCTGGTCATCCTGCTGGCTTTGGGACGGTATCTGGACCGGCGGCTGGGCACCGAGCCGTGGCTGCTGATCACGGGGCTGGTGCTGTCGTTCGTTATGACCAATATCTTGATGTTCCGCGAGGCGGTACGGGTGATGAAGCAAGCGGAGGCCGCTGACCGCGGAAAAACATCCCCTCCGCCATCGTCCGCCGCGCCTTCTCGCTAGTCATTTTTGAGTCTATGAGCACCCCGCTCGAGGAAACCGCGGTACAAGCCGGCGTTCAGGCCACCGAAGCGGCCGCAGAAAAAGCCGGTCCCGTCATCTCGCTGGCCGCCGAGAAGGTCGGCAGCGTGTTCGGTTTCCCCATCACCAATTCGCTGTTGGCCAGCTGGCTGGTGGTCGTAACGCTGGCCGTTATCGGGATGCTGGTGCGGCGGCGGGTTGCCCTGGTCCCGCGCGGCCTGCAGAACGGGATGGAAGCAATCATGGAGTTCCTGTTGAACCTGGCTGATCAGGTGACCGGCGACCGCCGCCAAACGGAGCGGTTCTTTCCCCTCATCGCAACCATTTTTTTGTTCATCGTAACGGCCAACTGGTTCGGGCTGCTGCCGGTGGTCGGCCCGATCGGCGTCCAGGGTGTGCATAACGGGCACCCCGCGCTCATCCCGCTGTTGCGGTCGGCGAACGCCGACCTCAACACGACGCTGGCATTGGCCATTATTGCCGTCGTGTCGCTGCAGGTGTTTGGCATTGCGACCATCGGATTTGCCAAGTACGCCGGCAAATTCTTCAATTTCCATAATCCCATTCTGTTCGCGGTCGGCATCCTGGAGCTGTTCGGCGAGGTGGCCAAGATGATCTCGTTCTCGTTCCGGCTGTTCGGCAACATTTTCGCCGGCGAGGTGCTGCTGATCGTCGTCAGCTCATTGGTCGCGTACATTGCGCCGTTGCCGTTCTACGGGCTGGAGCTGTTCGTCGGCTTCATCCAGGCGCTGGTGTTTGCCACTCTGACCTTGGTGTTTCTGAAAATGGCGACCGAGGAGGCGCATTAGGGGAGCAGGCGAGGCCAGAAAGGCTGGATCTTGTCAAGTGGACGGCACCTGGAGTATTGACAATCGGCGATTTTTCCCTATACTAGTGGTGTTTTAAAAATTAACGCATTTAACCTTAACGACATTTCTATGGCGTTAGATCCAGAAGTCGCAAAGAACTTCGCGACGGCGGCGGCGATCTCAATCGGGTCGATCATGCCCTCATTCGCGATCGGTCGCATCGCGGCCAAGGCGATGGAGTCCATCGGCCGCAACCCGGAATCGGCCAGCAAACTCCAGACGCCGATGATCCTGGCCGTGGCCTTCGCCGAAGCCATCGCGATCTACGCGCTGGTGGTGGCGTTGGTGATTAAGTTCGTCTAACCGGAGGGCCCTTCGCGAGTTCTTCTTTAGTTCCATGGGCGATCTCGTCGGTAAACTTGGTTTGGACTGGCGTCTCCTGTTGGCCCAGGCGGTCAACTTCGGCATACTTTTGGGGGTGCTGACGTGGGCGGTGTACAAGCCGCTGCTAAAGGTGATGGAAGAGCGCCGCGCCACGATCGAGCGCGGGTTGAACGATGCGGCTGCCGCCCGGCAAAAGCTGGCGTCCTTCGAGGCCTTCCAGCGCGAACAACTGCAGGAGTTCCGCAAAAAAGCCGATGCCATGCTGGCGGAAGCGACGCGTCTGGCCGAGCAGACGAAAAAGGAATCGGCCGCGCGTGCCGCCGACCAGGCGGCAAAGATCGTCCAGCAGGCCAAGCTCACCATTACTGCCGAACGCGAGCAGATGTTTCAGGAATTACGCGGGGAACTGGCCGACCTGGTGGCCGCGGCTGCCGGGAAAGTGGTCGCCGCTCGCGGCGTCAGCGCCGAGCAGCACCGGAAATTGGTTGATGCGGCCGTCACCGCTCTTAAACAATGAGCAAAGCCGTCGCCACGCCTGCCCAGTACGCCGCCGCCTTTTGGGCGGCGCTCCGCGATGCCACGCCGGCTCAGGAACCGCACCTGCTCGAGGGGTTCGCTCGGCTGTTGGCCGATGACCGGATGATTGGGCGTTGGCCCGAGATCGAGCAGGCCCTCGCGGCACTGGCAGTCGTTCGGACCGGTGCGGTGGCGCGGGCGCAGGATAGCGCGGACGTTGCCGACGCCCTGGGCCCGGGGGCAGACGTTACCATGCAGCCGGAGCTGATCGCCGGGGCGCGGCTGCGGGCAGGAGATCGACTGGTGGATTCCAGTATCCTTGGCCAGCTCCAGCGGCTGCGCGACGCGCTGGCCGGTAATCGCTAACTTTTCGAATTTTTTTCCGTATGGCCGATACCCACGCCGTCATTGAACAGTTGAAAGAACGCCTCAAGGCGTACACGCCGAGCGTAACTGCCGAAGAGGTGGGTACGGTGATTGTCGTGGGTGATGGCATTGCCCAGGTTTCCGGTTTGTCCCAGGTCGGGGCGATGGAAATGGTGGACATTGCCACGACCGGCGGCAAGGTGGCCGGCGTCGCCTTGAACCTCGAGCAGTCCAAGTGCGGCGTGGTTGTCCTGGATGACGCTCATGGTATCAAGGTGGGCGACACCGTGCGCGCCAGCGGGCGCTTGCTGTCGGTGCCGGTCGGCGCCGGGGTCCTGGGTCGCGTGGTGGATGCGCTGGGCCGCCCGGTGGACGGGCGCGGGCCGTTCAAGGCGGAAAAATTTTACCCCGTGGAAAAGATCGCCCCCGGCGTGATCACCCGCAAGTCGGTGGATACGCCGTTGCAGACCGGCGTCATCGCCATCGACGCCATCATCCCGATCGGCCGCGGCCAGCGTGAGCTCATCATCGGCGACCGTCAGACCGGCAAGACGGCGATCGCCATCGATGCCATTATCAATCAAGCCGGGCAAGGGGTGCAGTGCATCTACGTTGCCATCGGCCAGAAGGAATCCAAGGTCGCCAAGCTCGTCGAGAAATTGCGCGAGGCCGGAGCAATGGAGTACACGGTCGTCGTGTCGGCGCCGGCGGCGGCGCCGGCGGCGTTGCAGTACCTGGCGCCCTACGCAGGCTGCGCCATCGGCGAATATTTCATGGAGCAAGGCAAGGACGCGCTGGTCGTCTACGATGACCTGTCCAAACATGCCGTGGCGTACCGGGAGATCTCCTTGCTCCTGAAGCGTCCGCCCGGCCGCGAAGCTTTCCCGGGTGATGTGTTCTACCTGCATTCGCGGTTACTGGAGCGCGCTGCTCGGTTGAACAACGACCACGGCGGCGGGTCGCTGACGGCCCTGCCGATCATCGAGACGCAGGCTGGTGACATTTCCGCGTATATCCCGACCAACGTCATTTCCATCACCGACGGCCAGATTTACCTGGAATCCGACCTATTCTACCAAGGCATCCGGCCGGCGCTGAATGTCGGGCTGTCGGTGTCGCGCGTCGGTTCCGCTGCCCAGATCAAGGCCATGAAAAAGGTGGCTGGCAAGTTGCGGCTTGACCTGGCCCAGTTCCGCGAGCTGGCGGCGTTCGCGCAGTTCGGTTCCGACCTGGATGCGGCGACGCGCCAGTCCATCGAGCGCGGGGCACGCATTACGGAGATCCTGAAACAGCCCCAGTACGCACCGTTACCCGTCGCGCAGCAGGTCGCGGTTTTGTACGCCGTCATCAATGGCCATTTGGATGGCGTGGCACTGGAGCGGATCGGGGAGTGGAAGACGCAGTTTTTGGTGCAGCTGGGAACCCGCCACCGGGCGTTGGGCGAGCAGCTCCGGCAGCAGCGCGAACTAGCTCCGGCGCTGGAAGAACAGATGGTGGCAGCGATCAAGGAATTCACCGCCGCCTTTACGAAGTAGCGTTACTTTTGCCTTCGCGTATGGCCTCCACTAAGGAAATCCGCCGCCGTATCAAGTCGGTTCGCTCGACCCGCCAGATCACCAAGGCGATGCAGTTGGTGTCGGCCGTCAAGATGCGTTCCAGCCAGCGCGCGGCGCTCGCCAGCCGCACCTACGCCCGCCTGTCGTGGGCGATGCTCAAGCAGCTTGGCGCGCAACTGCCCGCCAGCCTGCATCCGCTGCTTTCCGTGCGCGCTCCCATCCGCCGCGAAGCGGTCGTCCTCATCGCCGCCAACCGGGGGTTGGCCGGGAGTTTCACGGCGGGATTATTGGAACATGCCGCTGCCTATTTGCGGGAACGTCGCGCGGCTGGTGTGGCGGTCGACGTCATTTTACTGGGTAAGCGCGGCCGGGCGATTGCCACGCGCTACGGATTTTCTGTAACTGCGGAGTTCGAGCGCCTGGACGCGTACTCGGATCTGGCGCAAACCTTGCCCATCGCGCAGCTGGCGATGAAGGATTTTCTCGCGCATACCTACGACCAGGTAACCCTGGTCTACACGGAGTTCTATTCGACCCTGCGCCAGACCCCGATGACCGCGGTGCTGCTGCCGACGCGCCTGGACGCGCTGAAAGCGGCGCTGGAACGGACGGTGGGGGAGCTGGAGGATGACGATGGCCGCGAACCCGAGTATTTGTTCGAGCCGTCGCCGGCGGACGTATTATCCACGCTACTGCCGCGGTTCATTGAGATGCAGGTATACCAGGCGGCTCTGGAGTCGCTGGCGTCAGAACATTCCGCGCGGATGGTGGCGATGAAGAACGCGACGGATGCGGCCTCCGACCTGATCGCCGATCTGACGCTGGCGTACAACCAGCTGCGTCAGGCTGGCATTACCAAGGAACTCGCGGAGATCTCGGCCGGGAGGTTGGCCGTAACGTAAGTACTCCGTGCTCGGTGCACCGTTCTCAGTACCCCGTTTTCGGAGCTGAGCACGAAGCACTGAGAACTGAGCACCAACATATGCAAGGAAAAATTTCACAGATCATTGGTCCGGTCGTGGATGTGCGTTTTCCCGGCGCGCTGCCGTCGTTGTACCACGCTCTTGAAGTGGAGCGCCCCGAGGGTCGGCTGGTTCTGGAGGTCGTCCAACATCTGGGCGGCGCGGCGGTACGCGCGATCGCCATGGGCCCCACCGACGGCCTGAGACGCGGTCTCCCCGTCAAAGCCACCGGCGCGCCTATTTCCGTGCCCGTCGGTCCCGCCACCCTAGGCCGGATTTTTAACCTGTTGGGTGAACCGGTCGACGGCAAACCGTTTACGGCGGCGCAGGCCAAGCTTCGCTATCCCATCCACCGGCCGGCCCCGAAATTCACCGACCAGGCGACGAAAAGCGAGATCCTGGAAACCGGCATCAAGGTCATCGACCTGATCTGCCCCATTCTCAAGGGCGGCAAGGTCGGACTGTTCGGCGGCGCGGGTGTGGGCAAGACCGTCATCATTCAGGAGCTCATCCGTAACATCGCAGCCGAACACGGCGGCTATTCCATCTTTGCCGGGGTGGGGGAACGCACCCGCGAGGGCAACGACCTGTATCATGAAATGACCGCCTCGGGGGTCATCAGCAAGACCGCCATGGTTTTCGGCCAGATGAATGAACCGCCGGGCGCGCGCGCCCGCGTCGCGCTGGCGGGTTTGGCGATGGCCGAGTACTTCCGCGACGAGGAAGGCAAGGACGTGCTGATGTTTATCGACAACATTTTCCGCTTCACGCAGGCCGGTTCCGAGGTTTCGGCGCTGTTGGGCCGCATCCCGTCGGCCGTTGGCTACCAGCCGACGCTGGCGACCGAGATGGGTGAGCTGCAGGAGCGTATCACCTCCACCAGCAAAGGTTCCATCACGTCGGTGCAGGCCGTGTACGTGCCGGCCGACGACCTGACCGACCCGGCGCCGGCGACGACCTTCGCCCACCTGGACTCCACGGTTGTGCTCTCGCGGCAGCTGTCCGAACTTGGCATCTACCCCGCCGTCGATCCCCTGGATTCGGCTTCCACCATCCTGTCGCCCTCCATCGTCGGTGAGGAGCACTACCAGGTGGCGCGCGGCGTGCAGAAGGTGCTGCAGCGCTACAAAGATCTACAGGATATCATCGCCATTCTGGGCATTGAAGAATTGTCCGACGAGGACAAACTGACGGTGACGCGCGCCCGTAAGATCCAGCGTTTCCTGTCGCAGCCGTTCTTCGTGGCCGAGACCTTCACCGGCCGCGGCGGTAAGTACGTATCCATTAAAGAGACCATCCAGGGCTTTAAGACGATCTTGGATGGCGCCCTGGACGACGTGCCGGAGGCGGAGTTCTACATGAAGGGTGGCATTGACGAGGTCAAGAAGTAAATGGCGACCATCAAGTTCAAAATCGCGACGCCCGAGCGGCTGGTGCTGGAGACGGAAGCCGATTCCATTTCCGTGCCGACCGTGCAGGGAGAGATCACCGTACTACCCAACCACGTGCCGTTGGTGGCTGCGTTGGAGCCGGGCGAGTTGACGATCCGCAAGGGCAGCGATGTCCAGCATTTGGCCGTCGCCGGCGGTTTTCTCCAGGTCCAGGGCGGTGATGAGGTCGTTGTGCTGGCGGATGCCGCCGAACGCGTGGAGGAGATCGACGTCGCCCGGGCGGAGGCGGCCAAACAGCGCGCCGCTAAGCTGCAGACGGAGGCTGCCGATGACCGACAGTTTGCCGACCGTGCCGCACAGTTGGCCAAACATCTGGCGCGATTGCGCGTGGCACGGCGACGGCGCGCGCCGCATACCGGCCAAGAAGGCGACAGCCTGCGCACCGAGGGCACTCCGCCACCGGCGTAACCGAATGGAATTTAAAAAAACCGCCCCGCCGGGCGGTTTTTTGGTTCTACCCTCGCTAGCGGAAGCGGACGGGAAAGCGCAATTCCGCTGCATGCTCCGGCAGGCCGGACGGATTGTCCTTCTCCAGGACCAGCGTACCGGTGTCGGTCTGCGGGGCGGTGAATTCCAACCGCACGAGGAAAGGTACGTAGTCCTCGGTCATCCATTCGCCTTGCGCCTGCGCCGGCTGTATTACGATCTCTTTATTGTCGCCGTCCAGTAGTTTAACCGGGAACGAAGCCTCGAAATACCACGTGCCCCGGGCGGCGCCCGTCACCACGAGCGGGTTCCTGACAATGCTGTCGGGCAGCGGGCTATCCACATAGATGCGGTCTTCAAGTTCCGCGCGCGCGGGTCCCTCGACGAACATGCGGCCATCCGGAGTGCGGCATTGGCGTGGAAAGGATTCTTGGACCGGATTCCCGGCTGCCACGCAGTCGGAAAAACTTTGCGCCGCTATCGGCGTCGGGGTGGCTGCTCCTTGCGGAGTGCTGACACACCGTCCTCCGCCGCAGACCATCAGCAGTGCGACCAGTAGCGCGCCGACCACACACAGGCCAGCCACCGTGATCGCTGCGATTTTGAGCGGGTCGCGCATAGTATTGACTTCAGACTAGCGGAGTCGGCAGCCTTACACAAGGGGAAACTATCAACTCAGCATACCCCGCAACCCTCGGCGGTACAAAGGCAATGGCGAACCGCTGCGCCCGAAACGGTGAGGGCCTATTCGGCCCGCGCGGTTCGCGAGGCGCCAGCCCGGAGTTCCTAATACACCATCAATTGATTGTATTTCGGCGCCGATGGTGCGGGGTTGTTCCCAGCTCGCCATTCACCTTCGGTCCGATGGACATCGGACCTCGGGGTCTGGCGGCTGGAAACAAAAAGACCCCGTTCCAGAGGTCATGACCTTCATTCCTTACGGAAAGACATGTGCTTGTGGTGCAAAGAAAATCGCGAGGCCCTGGAACGGGGTTGAGGAGGGAGAGTGTACTTCCCTACCCAAAGAGCACCTCCAGTATACGGCGGGAGGTGCGGCAACGTCAACGCGGGTCGGCCAGGAGCTGCGACAGCAGCTGGTTGCGTTCCTTCATGGAGCGGGCGTGGAGGACCACCGCGATGGTTTCGCCGCGCCGGACGGCGACGGTGCGCTGGGCCTCAATGAGAAAACCGGATTTGGCGCCGTCGGGGCCGAAACGCAGCAACGTAGCGTTGCGGTTGACGACCGGGATGTCGCGGGCGGTGCCATCCGGCCGACGGGCGGCGATGGTGAATTGTCCCATGACCGACGTGCGAGCGATCTCGGGCTGGCTGAAAGCCGCCGCCGCCAGGCGCGCCATTTCGGCGGCCGTGGAAACATTGTAGGGATCCAAACCGCTGGGGTCGGTGAAGCGGGTGCGGGTCAGGCCGAGCGCGTTGGCTTTGGTGTTCATCGCGGCCACGAATTCGCGTTCGGTCAAGCTGCTGGCGCCTGCCAGCATTCCGGCCGCTTGGTTGGAGGAGGCCACCAGCATCGCTCGCCACAGGTCGCGCACCGTCACGCGGTCGCCGGACGTGAACGGCACCTCGCTGGTGACGTCGCCGGGGTCGACGTACAGCTGCGGATAGGCGAGGGCGTCGGCGGTGATGGGGACGACCTGGTCCCAATCGGGGTCGTGGTCGAGCAGTACCATCGCTGTCATCAGCTTGGTCAGCGACGCGATGGGCAGGATCTCATCGGCGCGGGTGCCATCGGCGATCTGGCCATCCTCAAGCCGGGCGGCGGCCACGCCGTTGAACGCGGGGTCAAAGGTGATCTGCCGCGTGTTCATCGGCACCTGGGCGAGGTCGGCGGTTTTCACCCCCAGGTGCGCGCGCAGCACGGCCGTCCAGCAGGATTCGGGGTCGTTCAAGGGAGTTGCCCGGCTGTCCAGCGGGCTGACGAAGTACAGCCGGCCGCGTTGTTCGGTCGCCAGCAGAAAGCGGCCCGACAACCGGCGGGCGAGTCCGCGGTCGCCGCCGCGCTTTCCGGCGGCGGGGAGTTTGTTCAGGTCCGCGGTGCGGATGCCCAGGGCAAGTTGCGGGGCCAGCTCCCAGCAGCCGCCGGGGTTCTGCAGAAAGTAACGTTTTCCGTCCCCCGGGTTGACGTACCAGGCTTGGCCGCGCTGGTCAGTCTGGAGCAAGACCCGGCCCGCGGCGCGTTGGGTTAACGGCGGCGCGGCGGCCAGCAACGGCAGCGGGATGATGAAGAGTCCGAGGAGAAAGAATTTGCGCATACCCGGTAGGACAACAGTCAAATATGGTGGTTTCCTCGTAACAATTGAGAGTGTACTTGCCCTGACGCAGACTTTTCCCCGCCCGTCCGTTGTACTACCGGGCATACGTTAGGGAAGCAACGGGTCAAGGCGTTGGACCTCGGCGGTAAAGGCATCCCGTTGGTCGTCGGGGATAGGTATGCCGGCGGGCAATTCGACGGTGAACGGGTTGACCTTCGCGCCGCGTTGGTACATTTCGTAGTGTAGGTGCGGCCCGGTCGAGTGGCCCGTCGATCCTACGTAGCCGATGACCTGGCCCTGGGATACGTTCGTTCCCGTCCGCATACCTTTGGCTAAACGGGAGAAGTGGCCGTAGCGGGTGGTGAATGTTTCATTGTGGCGCACGGTCAGGGAAATACCGTAGCCGTTATTCCAACCGGCTTGCACCACCACGCCGTCGCCAACCGCAACCGTCGGCGTTCCCATCGGCGCCGCGTAGTCAATGGCGTAATGGGCGGTGATCTTTTTTGAAATGGGATCCCAGCGCCTGCCGGTGAATCCGGAACTGATGTAGCGATAGGTCAGCGGCGATTTTAAAAAGACGCGCTGCAGGGAATGGCCTTGTTCGTCAAAGTAGCCGCTCACGCCGTCAGTTGAAAAATGGTAGGCATGGTAGGCGGTGCCGTCATTGGTAAATCGTGCCGTCAGGATATTGCCGGGCATGACGTATTTCCCGTTGCGAAAGCGCTGTTCGTACGCCACGGCGAACGTATCGCCGACCCGCACGTCAACGGCAAAGTCCACTTGCCAGGCAAAGACTTCGGCCAAGGCGATGGCCAGCTGGCCGTCATCACCTTGGGAAAGCATCGCTTCCCACAGGGACGAAGTGATCTCGCCCCTCGCTATTGCGGTCCGTACTTCGTAGGGGACGGGCTGCTCATCCGCTATCCAGCCGTCGGCGGTGCGGCGAACCGTCACGATATCTTCGCGATTCGGTTCATAGCTGACCGCGACGAGCCGGCCGTCGTCGGCCGAGAATGTGAACGTGAGCGGCTGGCCGGATCGGAGTTCGGCCAGGGTATGGATCGTTTCGGAAGCCGTCAACACCGCCTGCGCGTCGGTACCCCCGACCTCTGCCCGCTCGGCGAGGACGCCAAAAGTATCGCCCTCCCCGATGACGAACGGTACCGTCCGATCGGGCGTTGGGGTTGGCGTTTCCGTCGCGGCGGGTGTTGGTGCGTCCGGCGTGGAACGGCCGCTGCGGGGTAAGAGCAATGTGGCCGTTCCCAGTAGGGCAAATGTTGCAACCAAAAAAATGGTTTTCCGCATACGTGGGCAACCATTATAGCACACTCCCTCAACGGCGGGAGTGTGGAGGGTGGTATTACGTGCCCGTGACTGCGGCAAGGATGATGACACCGCCCACCGCCAGCGTGATGCCGATTCGCTGGCGGAGGCGTAATTGTTCGCGGTTGACGAGCAATCCCAGCAGTACGGCGAGCGCCACATAGCTTTCGCTGATGGTGATGGCAACGGCGATCGGGATGAATGTCGTTGCCAGCGCGTAGCCGACCCAGGCGGTGACATCGGCTGCTCCCAGGGCGATGATCAGTCGCCAGTGCGCGCGCACCTGGAAGAGCAAGCGCTTGATCCTTCGTTGGAACAGAAGCGCCGTCAGCGCTTCCATGGTCAGTGCCGCGTAGGTCACCAGCAGCGCCAGCATCGGCGAAATGTCCTGGCTGTTCTTGCCGATCAGAAAATTGCTGGCCGCCAAGCCGAAGGCGCTGAAGAATGCCAGCGCGGCTCCTCGTTCCAACCGCGTCGCGGTGCTGGCGCTGGCCAGCATCATGCCGGTAAAGACCGCCAGGATCAGGCCGATCTGCAGGGGCGACAGCTGTTCGCGGCCGATGGCGATGCTCAGGGCGACGGTCAGCGGCAGCTCCAGGGCGATGATGGGGGAGACCACCGAGATTTTGCCGCGCCGCAGCGCCAGGAAATTCACTGGCGCCGATACGCAGGCAATCAGGGCGGAGAGCGCGAGCGGCGGCCACTGGGAATGATCGCCGAGCGCGGCAACCAGCGCCGGTGCAGCGGCCGGCAACAGCGCCAACGTGCCGATGCCCGAGAGCAGGAGCAGGGACGCCCACACGCCGACCAGGCGCGCCGTTCGTTGAATGAAAAAATCGCCCAGGCCCCAGCCGACCAAGGCGAGCACGGACAATCCGATGCCAAGCCAGGCGCGCATGGGCTAGGCGAGTTTGTGCCAGGCCCGCAACAGCCGCTCGCGTCGTGGCTTGGACAGCCGCGTTGGCGCGCGCTGGCGCTGACGGAACGCTTCGTAGAGAGTGACGGCAGCCGCGACCGACACGTTGAGGCTCTGGGCGAAACCGACCTGGGGAATGCGGAAGGTGCCATCAGCCAGGCGTGCGGCCGCATCACTGGCGCCGTGGTGCTCGTTGCAAAATACCAGGGCGGTCGGCGGTCGCAATTTCAGCCGATAGAGGCTGATCGGTTTTCCGGCCAAGGTGCTCGCCAGGATGCGGTATCCCGCGCGGCGCAAGACGCGGTAGCAGGCGACAATGGTGGCGTGCCGTTCGATATGCAGCCATTTCTTGACCCCGGCGGCAGCCTTTGCGCCGATGCCCGGGAAGGTGTCCCGGTCATAGACCAGATGTACGTCCTGGATTCCGACGGCATCGCACGTGCGCAGGATGGCGGCGATATTGTGAGGATCCCAGATGTTCTCCAGAACGACCGTCAGCCCACGCTGGCGGTGAGCGGCGACCTGGAGCAAACGTTTTCGGCGCGCCATCGTTATCATAGGTTCATGGGCAATTACCCGCCTTGCGGAATCCCGCGGCAATAGCGTCATTCTCGACGCAGAACCATTGTTCATCCTTGGTTTCCTCGATGACCGTCTTTTCATAGGAGCCGCAACCGGGCAGGTGGTAGATTTTTTCTCCCTTCGTATTGATATTCCCTTTAATGCTGCAGCCACCCGGCGGCGGAGTGGCGGCAACGGCGGCGGCATCGGCGGCAGCCGCGCATGCGCCCCACAGGCCGCGTTTGGCGGCTTTCGCTTGGGCCATGGCGTCATCCAGCGCAGGAGCGTAGAGGACGTCGGGTGGATAGCGCGAGGCAAAAGCGAAACCGTCGGCGACCAGCGTTTCGTTCACCATGGTGTCGTTGATGTATACGTAACGCAGCAAGCGGCCGAAGCGGTCGGTGTCGGTGCGGTCGCGTTCCAGCCGGACCGTTTTCCCCAGTACCAGGCGTTCATTGGCCATTTTGGATTCGTTCGCGAAGCAATCCTTGCGGCTGAACTCCGGCGCGTCGATGCCCAGGTAGCGCACCCGTCGGCCATCCTTCAGTTCAATGGTGTCGCCGTCAATGACGCGCGCAACGCTCGCGGAGGCATCCAGCGCCAACTCCTCCTCATCGGTCCAGCTGCTCAGCACCGCCGCCACGGGGGTTGGAGAAGGGGCTGCGGTCGGTATGGCCGCAGGCGACGGACGGTTCAAGCGGGAAACTAATGTCGCGCCCAGCAGCAAGCCGGCGAAGAAAGGTATGAGCCATCGGCCGCGCAGGACTCCTAGGGGCGCCATACGCGGTTTACAGCGTCGGCGGTGCGGGCTCGTCGAGGGTCGGTTGCACGATCTGTTGGGCGTCGAGCGCCAGTTGCGCGGCGGCTCCCGGGGAAAATCCAAGTTTTCGTAGAACCTCGGGCTGGCCGGCCAACTGTCGGCACAGCAGCACATCGCGCTGCAGTAGCACCCGCCGCTGGATCCCCGACAGTCGCGGCAGGCAGGTGATGGGGTAGAGGGCGGCGGCCTCGATCAGGCGTTGGAGGCCGGCTTCCGCCGGGTAACCCCAGCCCAACACTTTGAGGCCGACGCAACGGGCGAAGTTCAGTGCGTCGCTGGTGACCTTGGTGTTGGTGACGAGCCACCCTTCGTCGAAGGCGTGGCCGCCGCCGTGTCCGGCGGCGCCACGGTCGCGGATGTCCTCAAAACGCGCCCAAGTGTACATCGCGACCTTGGCGTCCGACTGCACGCCCCGGCGGTTGTGGTATTTGCATTCCACCATCAGCCGGCGGCCGGCGCGTTCGGCAATGACATCCACTTCATGGCTGATGCAGCGGCCGGCAACATGCTGCCCGACCAGGGTCGCGTAGCCGTAGTGGTCAAAGATCTTGGCGACGTATCGTTCGAACGGGTAGCCTTCGGGTCCCAACTCCATAATGGCGCGTCGCAGCCGATAGCGTGCCGCCACCCGCTGGTCGAGGCGGCCCAATTCGCTGGAGACGCCGAGGGCCAGGTCGTCGGTCGTCAGGCCGGAGTGCAGACGACCCCGCAGCCGCTGCAACACGGCCCTCACGTGCTCGGGGTTGGCGCCGACCCGCTGCAGGGAGGAAACCAGCTTATCCTCGCGGAACGGCTCGTGCCAGTGTGTGGCTTTCTGGATGCGAAATGTCCGCACAGTCCAGCGCGGTTAGCCAACACTGCTCGATGGTCGTTGGCCGGCGGTTTTGTCGCGGAATTCCTGCTGGTAGATCTCCAGCAAAGCGAGGAAGACGCTCAGAATGATCGGGCCGGCCACAAATCCGACCACGCCAAAGACCTGCAGTCCGCCCAGTACCGACACCAGCACGAGCAGGGGGTTGATCCTAACTCGCGAGCCGATGAACTCGGGGTTGAGCAAGTTGTCGATGAGGCCGACGACCAACACACCCCAGAGTGTCAGTCCGATGGCCGTACCCGTATGACCGCCAACGAAAAGGTAGATCACCGCAGGAACGATGACGGTCGCCGTGCCGAGCCACGGCACGAACGAAATAGGCACGGTCACCATGCCCCAGAGCACCGCGCCCGGGACCCCGAACATCAGAAATCCGACGCCGGTCAGCACGCCTTGGATGACGGCCAGGAGCAGCGCGCCGAGGATGACCGAGGTGACCATCAATCGCACGCGCGCGATGATCTTGGCATCATAGTGGTTGGGCAGCGGCGACAGCTGGGCGAAAAGTTTTGGCAGCTTATCTCCCTCTTTGAAGAAGTAGTACAGGCCGTAGAGGAACACCACGATGTGAATGAAGGTGCCCGCGACGCTCGACAGGATGCCGGCGGCATGGCTGATGAAGAAACGGAGCGCCTGCCCGATGTACTCATCGACGTTGAGCGCCGCCGGGTCGAACGACGGGCTGATTTTGCCGAAGAAATTTTCAGGCAGGTCGATCAGCTGCTGCAGGACGCGGTCGAAGAGCCCACCTTGCTGCAGCCGTATGACGAACTGCTGGGCTTCCAGGACAGCGGTCGCCGTCAGCGCAAAAATCGGCAGCAGCACCCCGGACAGCACAATGAGCATGCTGACGAACGCCGCGATGGTCCCGTGCCCAAGCCATACCCGCAGCCGCCGATGCAGCGGCCAAAAGATGATGGCCAGCGTCGCCGCAAACAGCAGCGGGGTCAGGTAGGGCCGAAACAGCCTCGCCACCAGCGCAAATGCGACGGCGAGGAGGCCGAAGAAAAAGACGTTCTGAAAATGACGTTGTTGCATACCCGGTAGTACAACGGTCGGGCAAGAGTTGCGTTACGACTTAATAAATATTGAATCGCTGCCTAATATCCTTCGGCCGCATGGGCCCGTTGTCCTACCGAGCATACCCTCATTGTACGCTTCCTAGCCATTTTTTGCTACTAGGGAGGTTTTTGCCCTTGACAAATCGTGGTTTTTTGGTATACTGCGTGTTTCGCTGTTCTTTCCGTTCCGTGGTTTTTAGGAGTTTGGAGGAGGTGTACCTTGAATCATGAGCAATGGTTTTCCCGCCTGCGCGAGCAGGCTCGCGCGGTCGCCGATCATCAGGCAAAAGCATCCGAATTCAGGATGTTCGGCCACGTCATTGGCTGTATCGACGGGCGATGCGGCGCCCCAGTGTACGGTTCGTTGCCGTACAAGCACTCTCGGATCCTGGGCGCCTACGTCGACCGACGCAACGCCCGCGCGATCATGCGGCGACTGCGCCACGATGCGCAGCGGGCCGAGGCACGCGGTTTGCGGCAGCTGGTGGTGTGCGAAACGCATACCGACTGCGCGTACCGCGCGGCGCTGGGCGTGAGCGAACTCGAAGTGTGGGAGAACTTCTGCAGCTGGTGCCGCTCGGTGCCGAACACCGAATTGGTGTGGATCTCGCGCGACGTGGCGAACGGCGCGGTGCGCATCCATGCGGCTCACGGCATCGTCGACGCGGCGCGCTGCCGCGAGTTCTCCCCGCGCGGGCTATCCCTGTCGCAGATGTCGGAGCTCCTGCAACGTGCAGGGATCACCGGGTACGACCTCGTGCACGACCTGTCGCGGTGCCTGCAGGGAAACATCGCCTATCTGGGGCAACCCTACCGCTGTTCGCAGCACAAAGAGGAGGGGATCGTCGTCGGTTCCGGCTTGGCGGGCGATCCGTCATACTTCATGGTCTCCGACCGCGTCGAACGTCTGAAACCCGCGCTGGGCGTGGCGGCCAATCTGCTGCTCCAGCGCCAGTCACGGCCCATTCCCGTGGCCGTGGTCATCCAGCGGCACCCGCATCGTTCCGATAAGAACGATACCTATGCGGCCAATCTGCACGCGCTCAAGGGTGAGGTCTCCCGCGCGTTGCAGCAGCTCAGCTGCCAAGAATCCTTCCCCCTCATGACCGCCTACGCCGTTAAAGGCCGCGGCGATCTCGTTCCTTGTAACACATGAGCAGTACCTGCTCGTGCCTCACGGCGGCGGTGGTACCCCCACTGCCGCTTTCTTTTTTTATACAATCAGCATCGCGTCGCCGTAGGAATAGAAGCGATAGCCCGCAGCGATTGCCTCCTGGTAGGCCGCCAGCACCAGGTCGCGTCCGCCAAATGCGCATACCAGCAGCAGCAAGCTGGAGCGGGGGAGATGAAAATTGGTGACCAACCCATCAACGGCCTGGAAACGGAAGCCGGGCGTGATGAAGAGGGTCGTTTCCCCACCGCCGGCGGAAACCATGCCGCGGTGGTCAAGGGCGGATTGTTCCAGCGTGCGCACTGTCGTGGTGCCGACCGCCACGACCCGGCCTCCGCGCCGGCGGCAAGCATTGATGGCCGCGGCCGCCGGGGGCGTTATCGCGTAGCGTTCGGCGTGCAATTGGCCGGTCTGCAGTTGCCGAGGGCGCAGTGGCTGGAACGTGCCTAGCCCGACGTGGAGGGTAACCGCCGTTGATGCGATGCCGCGCTGGCGCAGCGCAGCAAGCAGCGCCGGGGTGAAATGCAGTCCGGCGGTCGGTGCGGCCACCGCCCCCGGATTTTTTGCGAACATCGTTTGGTAGTTGACGCGGTCGGCCGGAAAATCCTCGCGTCCCAGGTAGGGCGGCAGCGGCACATGGCCGGCCTCGTCCAAAATTTTTTCCAGTGGGACATCGGTCTGCAGGGCGACGGTCGCCAGTCCTTCCGGATGCTTGGCGGTGATAGTGACACGCAGTTCCTTGGATACCGTCAGCGTCTCCCCAACGCGGCATTTGCTGGCGGGCTTGAGCAATGCCTCCCACGAACCCGGGGCCAACTCCCGGTGGAGCAGCAGTTCCACGGCGCCACCCGACGCGCGGATAGCCCGCAGCCGCGCCCAGATGACCTTGGTGTCGTTGACAACCAAGCAGTCGGCGGGCGCCAGGAGGGCCGGCAGGTCGGCAAAGGTTCGGTGCTGCCACGATTGCGTCCGCCGGTCGATGACCAGCAGCCGTTCGGTGCCGCGCGCGAGGGGTTCCCGCGCGATCAATGACGGCGGCAGCCGGAAGTCGTACGATTGCAGATCGGCAGGCAGCATACCCCGTAGGACAACGGTTAAACGTATGGTCTTCGTGTTACGACGTAAAAAGTATCTGTGCCGCCGTTTCTTTTCCATCCCCAGCCCGTTGTACTACGGGGCATAGGGTCGGCCTTATCGTAGGGTGCCACGCCGACGGTGTCAAAATCGTCCTGCGTTGCGTTTTTTCGTCTTCTATGGTATGGTGGTGCACACCCCGCGGGGATTTTTTATTTACGTTCCATGGCCGCAACCCAACTCCGCAACGTCGCCATCATCGCCCACGTCGACCACGGCAAGACCACGCTGGTGGATGCTTTGATCCGGCAGTCGGAAACGAAGCTCGCCGGCGATATGGCGTCGCGCGAACGCATTCTGGATTCCAATGAACTTGAACGCGAGCGCGGCATCACCATTTTTTCCAAGAACGCCGCCGTCGTGTGGCGCGGCGTTAAGATCAATATCATCGATACCCCCGGCCATGCCGACTTCGGGGGAGAAGTGGAGCGCGTGTTGCAGATGGCCGACGGCGCCTTGCTGCTCATTGATGCGCAGGAAGGCCCGATGCCGCAGACGCTGTTCGTACTCAAGAAAGCCCTGGCGCAAGGGCTGCGCATCATCGTCGTCATCAATAAGATCGACCGGCCGGCGGCCCGCGTGTCCTGGGCGCTGGAGCGGGTCGGCGACCTGTTTTTGGAATTGGGCGCGACCAGCGAGCAACTGGATTTTTCCGTGGTCTACGCTTCGGCGTTGCAGGGCAAAGCCGGGCTCCTGCCGGACCTGGCAGCGATGAGCGACGTTACCCCGTTGTTTACAACGATCGTGGAGAAGATCCCGCCGCCACAGGTGCGCGAGACAGAGCCGCTGCAGCTGCCGGTCGTTGCGCTGGCGTATGACAACTATGTGGGCAAGATCGCGACCGGCCGCCTGACGCAGGGGAAGATCGCCCTTGGCGACACTATTCTGCACTGCCGCCGCGACGGTACCAGTATTGCGGCAAAGGTGACCGCGCTGATGACCTTCGAGGGATTGCGACGGGTACCGGCTCAGCATGGTACGGCGGGCGATATCGTGGCGATGGCCGGCCTCCCGGACGTGACGATCGGCGACACCATCACCGACCCCGAGCATCCCCAGCCGGCGCCGCCGCTGACCATCGAGCAGCCGACGGTAAAAATGCAATTCTTGGTCAACACCTCGCCGTTCGCGGGGACTGAGGGCCAGTACTGCACGTCGCGTAACCTGCGCGAGCGCCTGTGGCGCGAACTGGATACGGACGTTGCGTTGCGGGTGGAGGAAACCGGTTCCGCGGATACTTTCCAGGTGGCCGGCCGCGGCGAGCTGCATCTGGCTATTCTGATCGAGAAAATGCGCCGCGAGGGTTTTGAATTCGCCGTGTCGCGGCCCGAGGTCATTCTGCGCGAGGAAGGGGGCCAGACCATGGCGCCGTTCGAGCAGCTGTTCCTGGAAGTGCCGGAGCCGTACGTGGGCGCGGTGATCGATAAGATTTCCCGCCGCAAGGGCGAGCTCAAGGACATGCACGTGGACAACGGCCATGCCCGGCTAGAGTTTCTCATCCCGACGCACGGGCTGTTTGGCTACCGCAACGAGCTGCTGACCGATAGTAAGGGGACCGGCATCATGAACACCTTGTTTGCCGGTTACCAGCCCTATCCCGGAGCGATTGCCTCCAATCCGCACGGTTCCCTCATTGCCGCCGAAGCGGGGACGGCCAATACCTATGGGATGTTGAATGCCCAAGGCCGCGGCCAGCTGTTTATCCGTCCTGGCGACCCCATCTATGCCGGTTTGATCGTCGGCGAGAACGCCCGTGACGAGGATCTCGAGGTCAATATTTGCAAGATCAAGCGATTGTCCAACATGCGGTCCAAGGGCGAGGGGGTGTCGGAAAAATTGGACGAGCCGCGCCTGCTCACCTTGGAAGAAGCGCTGGAATACATCGGCGATGATGAGCTCGTCGAGGTAACCCCCAAGAACGTCCGTCTGCGCAAGCGGCTGCTGTCGTCGATCGAGCGCACGCGCGCCAAACGCGCTGCCGCGTAGCGTCGGTTCGCGTCGCCCGCGCGTCAGCCGCGCGGTTTTTTATTTCCCTACCTCCAAATACTCGTTCCCCCAAGGCGAGACGGGATGAATAGAGGAGAAAAAGGAAATAACCCCGCACCAATTTTGCCGTACCCCTCCGCTCCACCATAGTTTTGGCACGCCGTGGCGAACGGCCGCGAAGCGCGAGGCCGAATAGGCCTCCCCGTTCTGGGCGCAGCGCTTCGCCGTATCCTCTGGAGCTAAATTGGTGCTGGGGTTGGTGGGGTGATACCACCCCGTTTGCGGAGTGGTTATTTACTGTCGTGTATAGACCATAGCCAACCCATGGTTGCCGTCGCCGCAGTCCCCAGCAGCACGAACGTCGCGGCCGTCTGGAAGTATTGCGGTGGGAAGAGGACAACCAGCTTGCTTTCCGCCGGGTCGAACGCCCACGGCGCCTGGATAAAGACCATCTGATGGAACCATTGGAATGCCGCGGCGAATGTCAGGCTTCCGAGCACGAGGAATCCCAGCGTTACCGCCAGGGAGGCTTGGCACGCCGAGCGCAGGGCCTGCCGCAGCCATGGTATGCCGTGCCCGCGGTATCCGCGGAAACCTAAAACGATGGCAGCCAGAGTGCAAGCGAGCAGGAGCCATGGCACGGTGCCGATGATAGTCGCAACCTCCTGGAGGTGGGCGCGTTCATCCGGGGTGTAGCGGGCAATCAGGGCAGTATCGCGGGTATAAAAAAACCGTTGCAGCTGCGCGGTTGCCTCCAGCCGTTCTCGGGCGGACGAGCCGGTAACCGGAGTAAGGGCAACAAGCAACTGCTGCGGCTGCGACAGGAAGATGACGCCCAGTGTGAACGCGCACACGGCACCCGCTGTTGCCGCCGCGGCAAAGAGTGAAATTCGCAGTGATGACATCACGAGGGTGTCGGGGGAGGGCTGGCGGTCGTGATCGTTCGCGGAGGTACCGCCGATGCCGCCGCGCGTCGCACTGCTTGCTGGCGGTATTTGAGGAATAATCCGATGGCGTGCGAACCGACCACGAACACGACCGGCAGCCAGAACACAACCTGGGTGGACAGCGGCCGGTTTCCGACCACGCCGCGCCAGATGTGAACGACCACCGACAGGTAGGCGGCGTATACCAGGAGGTGCAGCTGGCGCCAGCCGTTCGGTGTCCGGTGGGCAAAATGCTGGACGCGCCACGGGGCAAGCCAGAGCCACCAGACGGCGATGCCGACGAGGATGATTTTTTCCAGCGGCGTCAATCCGCCGCCGCGCCACCCCAGCCCCAGCAGTCCAAGGTAGGGGAGCAGGGTGAGCGTATGGATGATGCTCCACGAGCGCAGAGTGATCTTTCCTTGCGCCCAGTCCCAGGAGGTCAGCCCCAGCAGCTCGATGATGTAGATCGACGCGGCGCCAAAGACGTTGGAGCCGATCATCAGCGCCAGCGGAACCTGGTTATTGTAGTAGCTGGAAAGTACGATGTTGACGTGGGTGAGCGCCAGCAGCAGGCCCGTGACGCCGACATGCCGACGGTGTTTCATTAGGCGCACAAAGCGCGGGCGGAAGAAGCGCGACCAGGGGCCAATGAGCAGCGTCGCATTGAGGAAGACAAACGCGAGGATGGCCGTAGTGATGAGGACCAGCAGCAGGCCGTCCGTCGCGGGCCACCGCAGGCGGGCAAGTCCCAGGATCAAGGCAATAACAGCGCCAAGGCCGGCGTCAACCCACGCTCGCCGCACGGTTGCCAGGACGGCGATAATGACCGCGCAGCCCAGGGTGACTGGCAAGGCACGGTCGGCGAGCGCGGGGATACGCGGCAGCAGGGCCGCATTGCCCAGCGCCAGGATGAGCGCGACAGGTATGTGGTTGAGCGGCATAGGGGAAACGTTGTCTAGTATACCATTCCTCGCCGGATATCCCGCAGCGCCGCGGCCAGGTCCGATGCCAGAAAGTAGTACCCGCCGTACTTTTTTCGAAGCGCATCGCCGACCCGGCCCAGCCGATAGACGGCATTGATGGATGCCTGGAGCGGGTCGCCCGACTGCGCGATCAAACCCGCGATGAAGCCCGCCAACACATCGCCGGTTCCGGCTTTGGTCAGTCCCGGGTTGCCCGTGCGGTTTTGAAGCCTGCCTCGCATTGAGTAGATCACGGTTCGCCAGCTTTTTGCCACGATGATGTTACCTTTGGCAACCAGCGCACGCAGGTCGCAACGGCGCTGCAGGCGCAGATACTCGCCGCGATTGGGCGTTAGGACGGCGTTTCGTAGGCTTTGCGGATCGAACGCGTCTAGGGCCGCGGCGTCCAGTACCTTACATCTAGGGAGAGCGGCAAGGCGTTTGAGTAGGGAAAGTGACTGCGGTCGCGGGTGCACGCCACCGCCGAGTAACAAGCAGTCGGCCCGCGAGGCCATTTTTTTCAGCTCCGAAAAATGCCGTACCGACAGGAATTGCCCCGGCAGTTTGCGGGTGACCAGGTCAGGGGAGCAGCCGTTGATGGCCCAGGCGACTTTTTCGGGCGCGGCGACCACTACCGAATCTGCCCCGCTGCGCAGGGCGGCGATGCCGGAAAGCGCGGGCGCGCCGCTATACTCCGGAGAGCCGCCGACGATCAACACCCGGCCGTTATCGCCCTTACGGGAGTTTGGCTGGCGGGTCGGCCAGCGGAGATGGCGGCGGGTGATAACGGTGGACATAGGGGACGCATCGTCAGTATACGCGGCGCACGAAAAGGCGTCGACCAGCAAAAAACCAGCCCGGTCAGCAGGCTGGTTTTTTCGTCTTGTCGAGGTATTATTCGCAGCCTGTGCCCAGACCTCCGACGCATTCTTCCGTCGGCGGTTCTCCGCGCTCGGGGCAGGTCTTCGAGTAGATGCAGGCGGTATCAGGGACGGCGTCCAGTTGGCGCTGCAGGGCGGGTTTGCCCTCGGCGCCGTAGGAGATAAGGATGCGGTTCAGGTCGGCGATGACGTAGTCGCCGTATTGGTCGTTGGCGCGGCCATCCACGAACAGTTTGACCGTCTTGCCGTCGGCATTGCAGAGGCGGTTGCGGGCATCGAGGGTGAAGCAGTCGGGCGTCAGATCCATGCTAAGTGATTTGAGGAAATCATTCAGGGTGACGCCCGCGCGGTGGGTGTGGACGACCATTCCTTCCTCGTCGTGCAGGTGGACCGCCGTATCCAGTTCTTTTTCTTTGGTGGATTGGTACTTGTCCGCGGACAGATCCACGGGCTTGCCGTTCAGGACGATGGCAAGGTTAGCGTGCTGATGGACGAGCGCTGTGGTGCTGGTGGCCGTGACCGGGGCGTTGGCGAGCGCGGCATCCAGGTACTGCTTGAATTCTTCGAGGCTGCGCGGGTAGTCGATGGCGCGGCCGTTGACGAAGAAACTGGGCGTGCCGCTGATCTGCAGTGCCGTGCCCGACTGTTGGTGAGCATCGATCTTGGCACGCACCGCCGGGTCGGCGTAGTCGGCCTGGAATTTCGCCGCGTCCAGCTGCAGCTCGGCCGCGTACGTACCGAACAGTTCCAGCGGCGTGCGGCTGTCCTTCCAGGCGTCCTGGCGCTCGTACAGCAGGTCGTGCATCTCCCAGAATTTACCCTGGCGGCCGGCGGCTTCCGCGGCTTGAGAGGCCGGCACGGCGTTGCCGTGCTGGCGGAGCGGGAAGTGGCGCATGACGATCTTGACGCGGTCGCCGTATTCGTCGCCCAGCTGTTTGACCAACGGCGCATAGGCCGCGCACGCCGGGCATTGGAAGTCGGCGTATTCCATCAAGGTGACGGCGGCATCGGGGTTGCCGCGAACCCAGTCGTCCGGTTGCAGGTCCGACGTTCCGATGCCGCCACCCGTGCTGCCGGAGCGCAGCCACCAGCCGATCAGGACGGCGACCGCGATAATGGCGACCGTCCAGGGCAGGAAACGGCGGGTGGTCTGTTGGCGGGTCTGGCCTTGCCGTTGGGCTGCCCGTTCGCGCTGTTTGAGTTCCCAGCGCTCGCGTTTGGTCATTTGGGGCGGTAGTGGTTCCATAAAAAAAGGGTTCCTTTAAAGTGAACCCAGTTACTTTACCGTTTCCTTTACGGCTGTCAAATGGCGCCAGACGGCTGGCCGACCGAAACTATGCGGGTACGCACTTGGCCTCAGCGGCCTTCAACTCGCGATAGGAGAGGTAGAAAAAGACGGTCAGTAGCAGGAAGGTGTTGAGCGGCGCCAGCCAGAACGGATACTCGCGGCCGAAGCTCTCCCAGATCATCAGGCCGCCCAGCATGCCGATGGAGTACATCGCGCCGTTCTTGAGGTAGGCGAATTTCTGGACCACGTCGATGCCGCGGATGGTCAGTTCCCGCACCACGAACGCGCCCAGCCCATTGCCCAGGATGATGAGCGGCACCGAGATGGTGAACGCGAACGCACCGATCACCCCGTCAATGGAGAATGACGCATCCAGCACCTCCAGGTAGAGGATCTTGCTCCAGGCGCTCATATGCCCGCTGAGCAGGCGCTGCTCTTGGACCTCGGCGTTCTTCTTGAAACCGTCGGTGATGAAAAATGCGGTGGACCCGATCGAGGCGGACAACGCCAAGAGCGGATTGTGCTGCAGCGAGAGGTAAATGATGGCGGTGAAGAAGAGCGAAGAAAAGGCGTAGAACCACGCGGATTGCCGGTGGATGAAGTGTTCCACCAGGAAGGCGTATTTTTTTTCCTCCAGGAACAGCCAGGATAGGAAGACGAACACCAGGTAGACGCCACCGCCCAACAGCAGTAAGGCCTTGGATGCTTCAACGCTGCGTTCCAGGTCGGCGTTCCCGAGCGCCGCGCCGATGACCTGCAGCGGCCCCAGCCCGGGGTTGGCGATCCACACGATGAGGAACGGCAGCAGGCCGCGGACCAGGAACACTGCAAAGAGTAGCCCCCAGAAGAGAAAGATCTTTTGGAATCGCTCCGGCAGCGTGCGCAGGACGTGCGCGTTGATGATGGCGTTGTCGACGCTGGAGATGATCTCGAACAGCGCCAAACCGATGATGACGATGACGTAGTGCAGCATACCTCGCGTGCCTTGGGCCGGTGGTATGGCGGCTAGATGCGGATGAAAAATTGTTCGGCAACGCTTGGCGGCAGCAGCGGCACAGTCACCGTGAACGTCGTACCCTTCCCCGGACGGGAGACAAAGGTGATGGTGCCATGGTGGGCTTCGACGAATTTTTTACTGATGAACAGACCGATGCCCGTGCCCGTGCTGGAAGTAGCCCTGGCGTTCGAGGCGCGGAAGAACTTGGTAAAGACCTTGGCTTGCTCGGCGGGCGGGATGCCGATGCCGGTGTCGCCGATCTCCAATTTCAGGCCGCTGGGCGAACTGGTGGCCGTGACGCGCACACTGCCGCCGTTGGGGGTGTAGTTGATGGCGTTCTCGGTCAGATTCTCCGCCACCTGCCAGAGCTTGTTGGCGTCGGCGCGCAGGGTGATTTTGTCGTCGACCTGGCTGGCGTACCCCAGCGTGATCTTCTTACCCTCCGCCATCGGCTGCAGGCGGTCCACGGCCGATTTGATGCCGCGTTCCAGTTCGCCGAGCCGGATGTTCTTCACGCTGACTTGCAGGCGGCCGGCATCCAGCTTGGAGGCATCCAGGAAATCCTGGGTCAGGGTTACGAGGCTCTCGGTGCTGCCGTAGAGGTTGGTGAGGATATCGCGCTGTTCGGCGCTGACGGGCCCGAAGTCGCCGCCCAGCAGCATCTTGAGCGCGTATTTGGTGGACGTCAACGGCGTTCGCATTTGGTGGGTCATGGAGGAGATGAGTTCATTTTTCGCCTGGGCTGCTTCGTTGAGTTCGTTGAGTTTTTTTTCGCGGGTGGCATCGCGCTGCCGTTCCACGACGATGTCGGCCAGTGCGACGCCGGCGGTCACGAATCCGGCCACCAGCGCGAACGAGTTGGCGGAGAATCGCTGGCGCAGCGCTTCGATCAGCGACAGCTGGTCGCCGCCGGTCAGGCCGGGCAGCAGGAACAGCAGGGCCGCCAGGAACCCGAGCAGCGCGCCCAGCGCATACAGCAGGATGGCGCGGAAGTCCGTGGCCCGCGCCGGCCCCCCGGGGGTTGGCACCAGGTGGGTTGTGCTGCGGGTTGCGGGTTTGACGGGAGCCACAAGAGAGAGAGCTCAGCGTCGGGATGGCGGAGGCAGGGCTGCGGTGCCGCGTTGCATCGCGCGGCCGGCAAAAAGTGCCGTCAGGAGTACCAGCGGCGCCGCGAGTTGGAAGGTCGCGGCCACCACCGCGGGCGCGCCGGCGATGGTTGCCAGGTGCGCGCCGATGCAGCAACTGGCAATACCCGCGCCGCTGCCGATGGCTTTCACGCGCACCGATGGTAGGTGCGAACGCAGGCCAATGGAGAACAGATAGCCGCCGGTGATCCCGCCGTTGATGACCATCATATACGCCATGGTGGCCGGCAGCAGCAGATTTCTGCCGTCGGGGGTGCCAACCAGCCAGGATAAGAGCAGCCAGCTGACCGCCAAGCTGACGTAGAACGCCAGCGGCCGCAGCGGCTGCGGGAGCACCGTGAACGGCAAGCGCAACATGACGCACGCGCCGGTGATGATGGAGAATGCCCCGAGGTACGCGAGGATCGGCACGTCCAGCAGGTCGGCAGCGCCCAGCAGCGACAGCCCGGCAGCCATGCTGGCGAAGAACGCCAGCACCGCCGCGGTCAGCTCGCTGCGTTCCCGCGTGAAGGTGGGCAAAAAGACGATGGTGCCCACCACATAGAGGATGGCGGCGATGAACGCCAGGGCATCGGCCAGCGGGATGTTCGCGAGGACCGGCATACGGGCGAAAGAAAAAAGGGAATACTACTGCTATTGTACGACAGCGCAGGCATTTGCACAAAAAAACGCCCTGTGGCGGGGTATAAGAAAAGTCCGCCCGAAGGCGGACCGTGAGGAGGGGTGGGCGGGACGCGTTATTCGCGTTCGCTCCCCGACGTTGGGTGGGGGCCGTAGAACAGCCCTGCGATGGCCCCGGCGTGAATGCCGAGGATCACCAGTGCCAGCAGCAGGCCTTGGCATCCAAGTTCCCGGCACAGGCCGGCAACGAATGGAGTTACCCCAATTGCGCACCCAAGCAGTAAAAGAACCTTCTCGCGCTTGCTCATCCGTATCCTTTCTTTCTGTTGCACCAAATAGCTCAGGAAAACGAATAATCCAGTATACACCAAATAACCGTATTAGTCAAGGCATTTTTGATATTTTTGGCTAATTTTAAACCACCCCCGGGAGACGGGGGTGGTTTGCTTGGCTCTTTTATCCTATTCCGCTGCTACTTCTATCTGCATCGTCGGTTTGTCCTTGACCTTGCCGTAACCGCACTGCGGTCCGGGGTCAATGACCATGCTCCCATCCGTTGCCCGCACGGCTCCGGCGGCCGCATGCCAGTGCGCCTGACCGCCGTCGCAGCCCTGTTCGCTTTCTACGATGAGCTGGTCGACCGGCAGGTACTTGCCATTGTATTGGATGACCTGGACCTTGATCATTTCTTTGTCCGGTGTCGGCGTGGGGGTTGGTTGCGTTCCGCCACCGCCGGTGGTCTCGCGCGGCGTCGGGGTCGGTGTCGCTGTAGGCGTCGGGGTCGGATCGCCCGCGGTCGGCGTGGGGGTTGGCGTCGGGGTCGGCGGCGGGACGCACAAGTTCTTGCCGTCCGCGCCATCCTGGCCCGGCGGGTTGCCCTTGCCGCCTTTGCCGCCCTTGCCTTCGCCGCAGCCGTCGCCGCCGTTCCCGCCGTTGCCGCCCGTTTCATCCTGCACCGCGCCGTCGCTGCCGTTGCGCGTCTTGCCCACGCCTCCTTTGCCGAAAATACTTTTGGCGTCGCCGCCTTTGCCGCCGGGTCCGCCGGGACCGCTGGCGTCGCAGTTGCCGCCGTTGCCGCCTTTGCCGCCGTGGGCGTCCGCATCGCCGCCGTTGCCGCCCACATCCTCGGGCGAGGAGCGGCCTGCGCCGCCCGTCAGCGTCAGCGCCGCTTTGCCGCCCTGGCCGCCGGTGGCAGTACCGCTGCCGCCATTGCCGCCGCGCTGCTTGCACTTCAGGCCGTCGCCGCCGTTGCCGGGGTCCGCGGTCGCCAGGCCGCCGTCGCCGCCGAACATCGCGTCGAACGTGACGTTGCTGGCGCCCGCGACCGTGCCGGCGATGGACAGCTCTTTGACGTTATCGCCGCCCTGGCCGCCCGTCGCTCTGGCGTCGCCGCCGTCCTCGCTCGGTCCGCCGTGCTTGCCGAGCGCCGTGGTGCTGCCGCCCGCGCCGCCATTGCCGGTCGAGACCTCGAAGGCACCCGTGATCTTGAATTCGCTACCCGCCACCATTTTGAAGTTGCCGGGTTTACCACCCTTGCCGCCGATGGCCATGCCGGGCTTGCAGTCGCGCTTGGTTTCCGCATCGCCGCCCTTGCCGCCGTTGCCCAGTTTCAGCTTGAAATTATTGATGGTGATGTTCGGCGCTTTGACCAGCAGCCGGAATGCGTCCTCGCCATCCTTGCCGCGCGCGTTGCAGCTGGTCCCTTTGTCGTCCGCGCCGGGCCGGCCGTCCGGTCCGGTCAGTTCAAAATTTTGGACGTTAAGGCCAACGGCATCGGGGAATTGGAATATCACCATCCGTCGCACGCCGGGCGGCGGGGTGCCGACGCTGACCCGCCCCGAGATGGTCACCGTATGGGAAGTTGCCTTGGCCGCCGGAATGCCCCAGAGGGAGCGGCGGGGGAGCGGTCCCGGCACGGGGGTCGGTTCAACGACCGCCGCGAGCGGCGAGCGTTCGATGCCGGCTTCGGATCCTCCAATGAACGGTCCGACGCGGTTGCCCGCGCCCGTCGGTGACCCGGCTTCCTGGTACAATTTTTCCAGTTCCTGCGCGGAGTCGGCCAGCAAATCGGCGCGGCTGGAAATTTGGACGTTGCCGTCGGCGGCAATCTCCGCATTTTTGGCAAAGGTGACGTCGTCGGCAACGACGATGCGCACGTCGCCGCCTTTGCCGTCAGCGCCACGGCACTGCAGTTTCCCGTTGACCGCGGTCGTCCCCCGGACCGTAAGTTCCAGGTTCCCGCCGTCGCAGCCAAGTTCCCCCGCCACGTCGAGGTTACCCTCTACGGTCAGTTTCGCCCCGCCCCTGAGCACAACGGGTTTGTCAGCGGCGACCGCATAGTCACCCTTGACCGTCAGGTCTTCGCTGATGACGATGGCGTTCTTTGGGATCTGGACGCTTGGCGCGGTCGTCGTTTTTTTGGCGCAGCCAGCCGCCGCGAACGCCAAGGCGACTGCCGACCACCGCAGGACGCGGGTGCCCATAGATGTGGGTAGATAAAGGATAGTAAAAACGTGAGTAGGGTAGCATGCCTTCTCACGCGGGGTCAAACGGGGGCACCTTTTTGCCACCTTTCTAGGAAAGGTGGCGCCAAAGTCGCGAGCCGTCTCGAAATTTAGAAAAAATCAGGTTCACTCGGCGTAAAATCGCTATGCGCACTCGGCCTCAGCACGCGATTTCCCGCCGCCTCGCTCACCTCGATTTTTTACCTAAATTTCTCCAATGCTCGCATTTATTGTTTAATGATTTTGAAAATTTTGTTTGCCATCTCTATGAGTGAAGGAGTTGCCAAAACAAGATTTAAAAAATTCTGAGGAGCCTTTTTATTTGTAGCGTTAGCAAAGAGTTCCCATGCTAACTGTACGGACGCACTATTTGCTTTCTCCTCGTTATTTTTCATGTTTATCATTTGCAAAAAAAGTTTGCTATAAACAGGATATTTTTCTTGCAGACGAGCTGTTAAGTAATTTTTCTTTAGCTCGTTTTCGCCGTTTCGATTATCGTAAATATTGTTTAGCCACGCTTCATTGAATTCATCAGCAATTTTTTCAGGATTGTCCGAATCCAGAGATAGTATTTTTAGGGTAGCAATTGAGGCTACAAAAATTCCGATTTCAGAAGTGTCAATATTGGTGCCATCAATTTTTTTTACTATCTCAGCTATCTCCTCGTACACCGGTACCAGTTCAGTGACCCAGGAATTCACCCGATTTTTTATTGAAGATTGTATGGTCACATTGCACTAGTGTTTTACCGCCTGGAGCAGTAGGAAGAGGGGGATTTCCTTGCGGGCGCGGTCCTCGGCAGCGGCGCGCGGCCCTCGCTGGCTTTGGCGGTGGGAGATCCATTCTTCCAAACGAGTCACGCACAGCCCGGTTTTGCGCAGCATCTTGAAATAGCCCTGCAGCGGCCGGTGGAACGTGACGGTGCGCACCGTGGGGTCTGCGCCCGGGCGCATTTGAATTTTTACTTTGTCGTCGGACAGGTAGCGCTCAATGCGGCGGAACTGGAGTTTTGTACCGTCAAACCCCCAGGCGGACGCCTGGGGTACCCGGAAGGCCGGGTGGTTGAGAACGATAAAAAGTTCGCCCCTCGGTTTGAGGACGCGCTTTATTTCCTGTAGGACGGCGGCCGCGTTCTCGATATTTTGCAGCGCTAGCACGATGACGACCTTATCCACGCTGGCGTCGGCGACCTGCGGCACGCGGTCGGCGGGTGCCGTATAGTAGGTCGGCGACGTGCTCCCGCGCGGTACGGGTTGACGTTTGGCAAGAGCGATCAGCGGTTCGGCGAGGTCCGCTCCGATAACGCGCACGCCGGCTTTGGCGAATTCGCGGCTGAAAAAGCCCTGCCCGCAGGCCAGGTCAAGGACCGTCTGTCCCTGTTTGAGTTCCAGCACCCGCAGCAGGTTGGGCATGATAACTTGGCGCTGGTAGGAGTCCGGGTCATCCTCCAGCATCCCGTGGTACCAGTCGGCCACCTCGCCCCAGGAGGTATCAGATTGTGGCATCGTTGTACTAAGTACTATGTACTAAGTGCTACGTGCGTTGGCTCGCATCCAACCGTTGAGTAACCTACCAGCGGTTTCGCAAAGTTGCAAGGCCTCATCGTGGTCCTGGGAAGTGAGGTACTTCAAATCCTTAGCGATAAGGAAGGCACATTTAGTTTCTTCAAGTGAGGCTTCGGCTATGTTGTAGAAATGCAGTGCTTCCGCCGTTGATCGGCGCTTGAATCCTTCCGTGATATTGAGGGCAATTGAAACCGCAGCTCGGCGGAGCTGCGATGTCAATCCGTACGTTTCCGATTTTGGGAACGCGGCAGTCAGCCGGTAGGTGGTGAGGACTACAGTATAGGCAGCTTGCCAGGCTTTGATATCCCGAAAGGTGGTTGCTGCCATACCTCCACAGTACTTAGTCCTTAGGACTTAGTACTTAACACTTCCAATCAATTGACGATATTGAAGTCGTCGGTCGTCTCCTTCTTGAGTTCCAGATTCTTGACCTCGCCGAGGTCGGAGATGCGGTTGGCTTTCAGGTAAGTTCCCGACAGCGTGTACAGCAGGTCGCGGATGTAGAGGCTGCGCTTGACCTGGCTGTTGTACCAGTTGGCGCTGTAGCGGTCGCGTAGGGTTGACGGCTGGTGGGAAATTTTTCCCCGCAGGGTCAGGCCCGAGGCTTTGTCCACGCTGAACACCACCGCGCCGTTGAAACCGGCCTCGTAGCGCATCGCGCAGGGTCGTTGCGACTGCTGCGGGCAGGGGCCGGGGCCAAAGCAAGGGACCGGCATTGGGCAGGAAGGGTCGCTGATCTTTTCCTGCAGGGTGGCGGGGAATACCAAAAGATTTTTTTCGCGCGAGAAGAGGAACGCCTTGTGGTCGTTGAGGGCGATCGAATCCGAGCCGCGGTCGCCCAGCACTTCCTTGTCCAATTCTTTGGGGTTCGCGACGTCGCTGACGTCGAACAGCGAAACCTTCAGCCCGAGCTGCGTGGCGCCGCCCCAGGAGGACGCTTCGGTCTCTCGCCCAAGCCCGATGAGCGTGGTCTCGTCATAGGGATGCAGGTAGGTCGAGAATCCCGGCACCTTCAGCTCGCCCAGCACGCGCGGATTCCTGGGGTCCTTGAGGTCAAGCACGAACAGCGGGTCGGTCTGGCGGAAGGTCACAAGGTACGCGCGGCCCTGCATGAAACGCACCGAAAAGATCTGTTCGCCCTTCGCGAGCTCTTCCACCTTGCCCACCAGTTTGAGATCCTTGTCCAGCACGTAGAGGTTGCTGTAACTGTCCGTACTCGCGCCGGTGCTGTACATGTCCCACTGGCGGCTGCGGGTGGTGGCGATGCGCAGGTAGCCCTCGTGTTCATCGAGCGCGAACTGGTTGAGCACATACCCGGGCACCTGGCCCGCGCCGCGGTAGTCCAGGTCCTTGCCCTTGATTCCAATCTTGTGGACGACGGTGGTTTCCAGTTGCCGCGCGATCTCGGCCCAGCGTTCTTTCAGCTTGGTTTCCAGATCCTTTTCCAGACGCTCCTGTTCTTCTTCGGTCAATGATCCGCTCCAGCGTTCGAGGATCGCGGATATCTTTTGGAATTTTTCCCGCTGGCTCAAGATGCTGGTGTCCACCGCTTCGATCTTGGTGATCTGCTCGCGGTCGCTGGCCGGCAACAGCGGCAGCACATAGCTGCGCATCACTTCCCAGGCAAGCACCTCCGGGTCCAGCCGTTTCGTGTAGGCCAGGTAGAGGTGGTCGCGCGACATATAGACGGTCTGCCCCGCGCTCATCAGGTAGGCGTCGCCGCCGACCGCTTCGGAGGGGTTCACGACGTTGACGGCCGAGACTCTGGTGTAGGTGTAGTCGCTGCCGTTCGGGTCAAAGTAGTACACGTCGGGGCAATTGCAGCGGGCAACCCCGGGCGCGGCGGGCAGCTCCTGGCCGTTCTCCAGGATGCGCGGAATGGAGGGTTCGCCTTCATAGTAGGCCGCCATGCTGGAGGATAACAGGTAGACGTAGTTGCCGACCATGCGCGCGCCGGCAAAGTCGCCTTCAAAATCCAGGTCGCGGACCTGGCGCGGATTGCGGCGGTCTTTGATGTCAAATACTTTCAAGAACAAGTACGGCGAACGGCGGCGGAATTTTTTATACGTCTCCGTGGTGCTAATGACGGAATTGTTGCCGACCACCACTAAAGAGTCCCCGTTCAGGAACAAGTGCTGCGGCGTGGACTTGAACTCTATCTTTGCCAGAATAGTGGCCTGTTCGGCCGGGTAGGCCTCCACGATGAACAGGTTGTTGCCCGACACGGTGTAGACGTATTTGCCGTCGGTCTTGACGATATCGGATTCATCCACGCCCGACACCTGGACGTTGGTGCCGGAGTAGTCGCCGTCCTGGGTGCCCCAGCCCACGATGGTGGCGTACGAGAGTCCCTGGTTGACCGTTGCGCCGAGGCCCGGCGCAGCGCCGCTGCTCATTGGCCCGGCAAGCTCATCCACCATCATTTCCGGCCCGGTCATCATCGGACTGCTGCGGTAGTACGACGATCCGGCGTCGGAGGGATGGCTGCGCAAGAATTGCTCCACCTCTTGGTAGGAGGAGAATTTCATTATGGTCGTAGGTACCTGCAGTAGGGGAGAGGACGGCGTCGGGCTCGGCGCGGGACTGGCGGCGGGTGGCGGCCCGCCCCAGGGTACGCCAAAGCTCGGCAATTTTTTCAACGCCTTGAGCACGACGAACGCCCCGCCCGCGATCATGACGGCGGCAACGATGATGAGGGAAAGCAGCGTCAGCGCGGAACGATCTTTCGGAGGCTGCGGCTCGGCGGCCGGTTGGGTCATTTGCGGGAGCATTGGTGATTCCATACAACGTTCGCGTTACACGGGGCAGTTCCCCTCCGCCCTTCACTTTACCACAAATGATTCTACGACGCAGCGCACAGCTGGTAACAAAAAGCAGGCATGCGGTGGGCCGCGTGCCTGCGATGTTTGGCCGGCGGGTTGTGGAAATGCCCCTGTTCAGGGGTGTTCAGCGGCGCGACTTCGCGCCGCTAGCAAGGGACGACTTCTTCGATGCGGACGTCGACCTTCCCGTTGACGAAGATGCGGGTGATGAGGTCGACCCAGCCGGGTCGCTGGTGTTCCAGCCGACTGGTGCCGCGAAGGACGACGCCGACCTCCGAGAGGTTCGGGCAGGGTTCTCCGTCGGGGAGTTCCTGGAGCAGTTCCAGTTCCCCGATGTTGCAGAAGAAAGGGACGACGGCACGGACACCGCCAGGCTTGAGTTGGACGCGCGGGATGCGGGCGCGCACGGGCCGCATGTGCGGTATGCCGACCGCCGCGATCTCGTCGGTCAGGACGTAGGGCTGCTGGTATTCGGCAACCTTCATGGGGAGCGTCCTCTCTGGTTGTGTAAAGTGCCGGCCAAACGTGGTCACCATGCCAGAACCATCGGCCGCGGTCAATGTTGAGAATCCGGATTTGGCTGCGTTGACAGGAGACGCGGATTTTGCTATCCTGCGATTTCGTGTTCTCATTGGACCTTGGCAATTGGAAGAAAGGAGACCGATCATTCCGTTTTGTCGGCGACGCGGAGCTTTGGCGCCGCCAGCGTTTCCTCAATAACCGCGCCGTACGCGGCGCACTACCGTTAGGAGGTTTCCGTGAGGGAATCACAGATCAAGGGGCCGGGGATCTTTGCCGCCCAGTTCATGGGTGACGAATACCACGGCAAGAGCCTCAAGGGCTTCTGCTCTTGGGCGTCGGGCATGGGCTACCGCGGGGTGCAGATCCCCAGCTGGGATGCCCGCTGCATTGACCTCGCCCAGGCCGCCGAAAGCCAGGCCTACTGCGATGACCTGGTGGCGATGCTCGTCGCCCAGGGCATGGAAGCGACCGAGCTGGCCACGCACCTGCAGGGCCAATTGGTGGCCGTGCATCCGGCCTACGACGAGCTGTTCGACGGCTTCGCGCCCGAGTCGGTCCGCGGCAATCCCGCCGCGCGTACGGCCTGGGCCGTGGAGCAGATGAAGCTGGCCGCCAAGGCCAGCGCGCGGCTCAAGCTCAAGTCCTGTCCGAGTTTCACCGGGTCGCTGCTGTGGCCGTTCATCTACCCGTGGCCGCAGCGTCCCGCGGGGCTGGTCGCGGAGGGCTTCACGGAACTGGGCCGCCGCTGGCGGCCGATCCTGGATGCCTTCGAGGAGGTCGGCGTGGATATCGCCTGGGAGCTGCATCCCGGCGAGGACGTCCATGACGGCATCTCCTACGAGCGCTTCATGGAAGCGCTCGGCAACCACCGGCGGTCGCGTATCAACTACGACCCCAGCCACCTCATCCTGCAGGGGCTGGACTACCTGGGCTTCATCGACGAATACGGCCAGAGCATCGTCGCCTTCCACGTCAAGGACGCGGAGTTCCATCCCAGCGCCAAGTGCGGCGTGTACGGCGGCTTCGCCGATTGGAAGGACCGGGCGGGCCGTTTCCGTTCGCTGGGCGACGGCCAGGTCGACTTCAAGGCGGTGTTTTCCAAGCTGACGCAGGCCGGCTACCGCGGCTGGGCGGTGCTGGAGTGGGAGTGCTGCCTGAAGGACGCCGAGCAGGGCGCGCGCGAGGGCTCGCGCTTCATCGAGTCCTGCCTCATCACGACGCCCGCCAGGGCCTTCGACGACTTCGCCGGCGTCAAGACCGACCCGGCCCAGCTGCGCCGGCTGCTCGGTCTGCCCGCCGACGCCGACGTGCCCGTCGAGACCACCTAGCCGCAATCCGCGCGGCACCTACCGCACCTTCGTCCACCTGTTCCTCGTCTGGAGCAGGTGGTTTTTTAATTGTTCCTCCAAATTTTGTTGCGAAATTTGGTTAGGAACAATTAACCCACCGAAAGTCAGCCGAATAGACTATGGAAATATACGGACCAGCCGCAGGCGGTTGACCCCGTTAGACAACCTTTTTGCTAATTATCTTGTGCCTGTAGCTAGTGCAGGTACTACTTTAGTGCGTCTTTTAACAATAATCCCATGGTTGTCTAACGGGGTTGACCGCGCCCGCCTGACATGGCTAGGCACCTTATGTATCCGCGGACTGTAGGTGGGTTGGTACCTTAATTTTCCGCAGTCCCCCTACGGGGGATCACCCGAAGGGTGGCAAGGGAACCAGCGAAGAGACAGGGAAAGCAAACCAAAAACGGCCCATCGGGCCGCTTGGTTTCTTGTGTTCTCCGTGTGCAGCCGGGGCGCGTGCGGCGCACGTACCGTTGCATTACCTTCGAGACCGTGCTAGCATCACCGCTGGCTCGGGAGCATGGTGCGACCGAGCGAGCCGGTCTTTCCAATGAAAACAACGGAGGTTCTTTTCATGATCCTACGTGGCATCGACTTTGGCAATGTCCTCAACGCGTCGGGCGCGCGCGGCTTCTTCGGCGAGGGCTACCCGTTTCACCGGTTCTTCGAGCCGTTCGGCCTCAACTACGAGGGCTCGACGTTCGTGGCCAAGACCACGACGCTGCACCCGCGGCTCCGGCCGCACCTCAAAGAGGGGAACATGCCCCTCGGTGCCGACGGTATCACGCCGGCCGAGTTCAAGCCCGCCTGCATCAAGGTGCGGCTGTGGCAAGGTATCACGCTCAACGCCGTGGGCTTGAGCGGTCCCGGCGCGGAACGGCTGCTGCGGGAAGGGCGCTGGGAGTTGTTGCGCAGGCCGTTCTTCATCTCCTTCATGGGCATGGGCGACAAGGCCCAGCGGCTCCGCGAGCTGCGGGAGTTCGTGCAGCTTCTGGTTGGCTCCCGGCACCGGTTCATCGCGCGATTCGGGTTGAAGATCAATTTCTCCTGCCCCAACGTCGGGCTGCGGCCAGCCGAACTGGTCGAAGAGGTCGGCGAAGCGCTCGAGATCGCCGCACCGCTGGGCGTTCCGTTGGTGCCCAAGCTCAACGCGACGGTACCGGTCGAGCCGGTCGTAGACGTTTCCCGTCACGCAGCGTTCGATGCGCTCTGTATCTCCAATACCATCCCCTGGGGGCAGCTGCCGGAGCGCATCAACTGGCGCCAGCTTTGGGGGACGAACGTTTCCCCGCTCGCTCACCTCGGTGGGGGAGGAATGTCGGGACCGCCGTTGTTGTCGATCGTTTGCGACTGGATCCGTCAGGCGCGGACAGCCGGTCTCTCCAAGCCGATCATCGGCGGGGGCGGCATCATCTCGCGTGGCGGGGTCGACCAGATGCTTGTTTCCGGTGCCACCGCCATCAGCCTGGGCACCGTCAGCATCGTGCGTCCCTGGCGAGTGCAGCGGTTGATCCGCTACGCCAATGCCTGTATGGCATGGCACCAGCGTGCTGGCGCCGTCCGCTAGTCCGCTGGTCACGAGCGCGCACCGCGATCGACCGCCAACGAAATCCGCCGGCACATTCTGTGTTCGGCGGTTTTTTTACGGTTCCCGGGCTCAACTACCGTCCGCCCGTTGCGAGCGGTTTTTTGTAACCAAAAACGGCCCAACGGGCCGTTTGGTTCTTCGCGGGCTACTTGCGCAGCCGGCGCGTGTTCCTGGCCAGCCGCCGGCCGATGGCCGTGTTCTTCTTGGCGTGCTTGGTGCGGGCTTTGGCCGCGGTGTTATGTCCCATAGCTGTTTGGCGTTAGCGGATTGTCTCGCGTTGAGTATAGCAGACGTTCGCGTTTTTTCAACTCCGTAAAAAAAGAACCCCCATCGGTCGCCCGATGGGGGGAGGTCAGTGTTGGGATTCCGGCGGCAGGCCGGGGGCGCTGGTCCCGTGGCGGCCGGCGATGGTGTGAATGGACAAGAAATTGGTTTGGCCGGGAGCGCCTTGGGGGCGCTTGGCCATAATGACCAGCGGCTGTTCTGGGCGGACGCGTCCCTCCCGCAGCAGGGCCGTTTCACAGGCGAGGACCACCTCCTCCACGGTGGCGGGCGCGGATTCCAGTAGCCGCGTCTGCACGCCCCACACCAGGGCCAACCGTCGCAGGACCGCGGCGTGTTCAGAAAAGACGTACAGCGGCAGGCGCGGCCGGCGGGCAGCAACCAAGGGCGGCGATTCGCCGTGCTGGGTGTAGACGATGATGCCCTGGGCGCCGACGGCTTCGGCCGCATAGCAGGTAGCCGCGCCGAGCGCGACCGGAAAGGAGGCCGCATCCACCATGAAGCTGCGGGGGCAGCGGTCGCCGTCGCGGTCGCTGGCGCTCTCGCTGGAGCTGAGGATGCGGCGCATGGCGGCCACCGCCTCCACGGGGTAGCGGCCGATGGCCGTTTCGCCCGACAGCATGACGCCATCGACACCGTCGAACACGGCGTTGGCGACATCGGAGGTCTCCGCGCGGGTCGGCTGCGGCCGTTCGATCATCGTTTCCAGCATCTGGGTGGCGACGATGACCGGTTTGAGATGGTCGCGCGCGTCCGCGACCAGGCGCTTTTGCATGTAGGGGACCGACTCCGGGGGCATCACCACGCCGAGGTCGCCGCGAGCGATCATCACGCCGAACGCTTCGGCGAAAATTTCATGGAGCTCCTGCAGGAACTCCCGCGTCTCCAGCTTGGCGATGACGGGCGTGTCGGTGCCGCGGGCCTGGATGAATTGCTTGGCCAACCGTACGTCGCGTCCGGAACGGACGAACGACAGGGCGAACACGTCCACCCCGTTGGCGACCCCCCAGGCAAGGTCGGCTTCATCCTTCGGGGTGAGCGAGGGCAAAATGCCACGCTGGCTGTCGGGCAGGTGCACCCCGCGGCGGTCGGCCATGGTGCCGCCCTGCTCCACGCGGCAGAGAAACGACGCCGCGCGGCGCTCCAGGGTCAGCAGGCGGATGCGGCCGTCGTCGATGAGGATGCGCTCCTCGCGCTGCAGCAGACCGGTCATGCCGCCGGGCTGCAGCCGCAGGCACGACCGGTCGCTGGGCTGCTCGCCGTCGGCCACTTCGATCGTGGCGCCGGTTTCCAGCGTGAACGGCCCGTGGGCGCAGACCGTAGTGCGGATCTTGACGCCCTGCAGGTCGCCCATGACGGCGATGTCATGGCGCTCCAGGTCAGCGGCGGCTTGGCGGACGTTGGCGAGGGCTGCCGCATGCTGGGCGTGGTTGCCGTGTGAGAAGTTCAGCCGAAAGACGTTGGCGCCGGCGATGATGAGGTCGCGGATGATGGGAACGGCGTGGCTTGCTGGCCCAAGCGTGGCGATGATCTTGGTGCGGGTCGGCGGGTAAACGGAATTGCTCATGGCGAGCTCCTTTTGGTTTGGCGGGGGTCAAAGTGCTTTGGAACGACGCGGCCGCCATTGTACTATAGGCAGCCATCAATATTCAAGGGACGAAAAAAACCGGGCCAAGCCCGGCGACCGCCGTTGCCGCGCCAGTGTCAGTGGGTGAACCCGAACAGGTGGTTGAAGATGGCCTGGTAGAGCCGCCGGCGCGAGACCATGCCGACCAGGCGGCCGTCTTCCAGCACCGGCAGGCGATGGATGTTGCGCGCGAGCATTATGGCGCCGATCTGCACCAGCGGCGTTTCGGGCGTGGTGGTGATGGCCGGCTTCACGAATTCGGCGATGGGTTTTGCACCCTCGTCGCGCAGCCATTCTTCCATGCCGCCCGGGTCCATTTTCGGGATGAGCGCTTCCTGGGCATAGAACTCCCCGTAGGTAGGGTAGAGGGCGCGGAACAGGTCCTTCTCCGAGATGACGCCCGTGAGCTTGCCGTGGGAATCGACCACGGGCGCGCCAGAAAATCCACCGCGGTGCATCAACTCGGCCGCCTGGCGGATGGTGGCATCCCGGGGGATGGCGGTGAATTTCGTGATCATCACGTCGCGGACGGTGAGTACGCGGTGCATAGAGGGGTTTCTTTCGTTCCCATCCTAGCACAGGGCAAAACGAAAAACGAACCCAAGTATTAAGAAAAAAATGGCAGGTATTATGTGGCTATTGACAAAATAAGATTAATGTGATATAATTATATTGCTTTGTGAAGTAGCAAAGACCAGTTACTTCGTAACTGCGACGTTCTTTCTCAGACAGCGTTTTGGAGGAAACGACCATGATGGGTCCAAACGATCGGAACCCGAAGTTTGCTCAGATTCCCACGCTCGTCCGCCATGGCCTTGGCAATGCCACCTGCCGTGAGGTGGGGGAATGGTACGCCACGCAACCCTGGGCCACGAAGCGGCAAGTCCGAAGAGAGCATCGAGCGACGTGCACCGCGAAAGAATGGCAGCAGTGCGAGGAAGGCGCGTGGATTATCCTGGGCGGCATCCTTGCCGTCCTTGGCATCCCCTTCACACTCTACCAGGCGTGGTGTGGGGTTTCTCCGCTCATCATGGTGGCATTGGCGCTGGGGCTCGCCATCTGCCTCATCGCCGCCATCCGAGGAGGCTGGCATCAGCTCGTCGCTTTCGCCATCACCGGCGACCCTCCCGTCGCTCCTCGTAGCGACTGCAAGCGCGTGCTCGAAGACTGAGTACTCGCGGTAGTGAGGTGCGGCAGTGCAATCAGCGAGACCAGGCAAATCACGTCTGGTCTCTTTTTTGCGCATCAGGCGTACCCCTGGTGTTGGGGTGGCTCATCGAGAACGTTGGAAAATTTTGGTTCAGGGGATTGTGAGGGTAGTAGCATGTGGGGTAGTAATTGGTAGATTTAACATTAATCATTGTGGTACAATAAAAATGGTCGCGGAATTTGTGAGTCATTTTCGGATATGCTACATAGTCATGAGATCGCAACGTGGTCCGGTTTTATTTTTGTCCCGAGTAATGTCTTTTGACCCGGGGGTATTTTTTTGCAAAAAGCGACCGTCGTTTTGAACTTTGCCCCCGCCCGGGGTTTTTGTTTTTGAGATAGGATTTAAGTTCATTGACAATCAGAACAGAAAGGTTTGTCATGCAAGCGTATTATGCGGTCGGAAATCGCTGCGCCGTCGATATCGCATCGCTGCAGCTTCCAGTAGCTTTGGTCACTGCACTCGCCATTCTCGATCGTAAAGGTTTTGCGGTGGTGGATGTTGATCTCATTGGGTTGGCTCGACAGTGCGTTGGCTCCTCGCAGTACCGTCGCGGCGCGAAGCTAACCGAGGCACCCGCCGTCGTTGATTGTTCGGGTTTTGTGAAGTGGCTGTACGGGCAACGCGGGCTGTGGCTGCCGCGGCGATCCATCCAGCAACGATCGTTGGGTGAATCGGTCGCCCTTGATGCCATCTCTGGGGGAGATCTAGTTTTCGTTTCGGGTTGTATCGATTACTACCTTGATGATCCGAACGATGGAGTCGGCCATGTCGGGATAGCGACTAATCACCGCACGGTGATACACGCCGCCAACGCCGCGTTGGGGGTGGTGGAAAGTCCGCTCGACCGATTCATCGGCAAGCAAGGTTTTCGCGGTGCGCGGTGCTACCTCCCGAACGATCGCGAGGTGTTGACCCTTCTGACGCCCCCGGAACGAAACGTGGAGATTGCGGATGATATCAAATGGATCGTTCTGCAGTCTCTGCCGCAGAGTTCGTCGGCTTCGGTCGTCTAAATCCGATGGCGCTCTTTGCCGGGCTCCCCACAACCTTTAAACGGTTTATGGGGAGCTCTTTTTTGTCCACTACGTAGTTCGTGCCTCATCATTGGTGCAAACAAAAAAAACCTCGCGGAGGAGATGGTACGTCGCTTCCCGAAGCGTGCTATCTTATCGCTTGCCAGCGTTCCGGCAGCAAGTCTGCAAGTTTAATCATGCGATCTTCGGCCAGCATAACTTCGGTATCAATATTGTCGTGATTCACTTGGTAGATCATTTCTCTACAACGGCCGCAGGGCGGCACAATGTTGCCGTTGCTGTCAACCGCGACGATCGCGGTGATACGGCTTTCACCGCCGGCCACCATGCTGGCAATGGCGCTTTGCTCGGCGCAAAACCCGATGCCGCAAGCGGCGTCGATACTGGTCCCAACATACATGTTGCCCCGGTCGGTTTGCAGCGCACAGCCCACTTCGCCCACCACGCATTCCGGCGTCAGGGTACGGGTATTCGTGAGTGCCTGTGCTTTTTTGTACAGCTGTGTATGCTGCATAGTAAGTTGCCCTTAGTATAGCAGAGGATTAAACAAAAACACCTCCCCAGAAGGGGAGATGTCTTTAGGGGTGGCTAACGGGAATCGAACCCGTGCTAAAGGCGCCACAGGCCTCTGTGCTACCTCTACACCATAGCCACCATAGATAGATTTTCAACCCGTCGTTCCCCCTCCTATATATAGGAGGGAATTTCGCCTCGTTTTTGTCAGCACGCCTTTCCCCCCGGTACGAGTCGCCCCGCCATTCGGGGGTACCCGCGTCGGTTAAACCCCCACCCTGCCAGATGAGGCAGCCACTTTTTGCGGGTGCTCTATTTACCCCGCGCCTTTCATCCCCCCGGAGAGAATCGAACTCCCATACCCGGCTTAGAAGTCCGGCGTTCTTCCATTAAACTACGGGGGGTGGAAAGGTGCGGGGTCCATTGTCCCGCCGCTGGCGGGATCCGCCCAATGGCGGAAGCTACGGGGGGCGGGGAAAGGTGTGCCGACAAACCGGTCTGGAAAGGGCGCGAGTGCGGAATTGGTGCACGATACCAAAATTTTACGGTTGCGTCAATCGTCCGCCGCCTTTTTCCTCGGCGGCAGGTAGCGCTTGGTGGTGGCAAGCGACGCGTGGCCCAACCGCGTGCGGACGGTTTCCAGGTCGTTGCCGGCTTCCACCAGGCTGGCGGCGACCGTGTGGCGCAGGACGCGGGGCTGTACCGTTTTCCCCAGGCCGGCGGCGCGGGCGTATTTCTGCACCAACCGTTGTACCGACCGCGGGGTCAGCCCGGCTGGAGCCGTCCGCTTGGCTCGTCCCGCGGTTCTGGCGGCCGGGTCGTGTCGGACGAACAGCTGCGGCGCGCCGTCCACGCGCAGCTTGAGGTAGCGTTCGATCCAGTAGCGGGCTTGATTCCCTAGGGGTACCGTCCGCACGCGGTTCCCGTGGCTGACGATGGCTAGCGTCGAGCCGTCGGCGGTGATGCTGTCGCGCCGCAGCCGCGACAGTTCGCCGACCCGCACGCCGGTGGTGCAGAGCAGCTCCAGGATGGCGCGGTCGCGGTGCTGCTGCAGGGCTCTGCCTTCCAGTTTGAAGGGTAATTCCAGCAGTTTGTTGATACCCGTGGTTTCCACGCGGCGTGGTTGGCGGGAGGGCATCGGGTCCAGCCGGATCAGTCTTGGCTCCAACACCGGACGGCCCGCGGTGCGGAGGTATGCGGCAAATCCCCGCAGCGCGGTGAGGTGGTAGTTGATGGTCGGTGTGCGCAACAGCACGTCCCCGTCGCGCCGCAGCCAGAGGCGGAACCGTTCGACCGCTTGCAACGTGAGCTCGGAGATCATCGTCGTCCCGGTGGCCGTGACGAATCGCTGGAGGTAAAGTCGGTAGTTGGTGGCCGTTTGTGCGTTGCGCCCTTTGGCCGTCTGCAGCGAGTGCAGGTAGGCGGCGATGGCGTCGTTCAATTCCCCGGGCATATGACGGTATTTTACGACGCCCGACTGCCCGGGGCAAGCCGGAGCGCAGTCTTGCCAAGAGCGCCAACCTGTGCTAGAGTAGCGCCACTAGACACGACTGCGGCGGTGCGCGCCAGTGCCAGGCGGCGTCGCGGCAGCCCGTGGGGAAGCACGGCCATTCGGCACCATCCGCACCGCGGAACGACAAACGAGGGAATCGTTTTGTCCGGTCAGAATGCGACGTGCAGCGCCGGACGTTTTTTATTCTTCAATAGGCACGTCAACGCTATGCTCGAAAAGAAGCTCAAAGCCAAGATCATTAGCAAGTTCAAGACGCACGAGGGCGACACCGGTTCCTCGCAGGTGCAGATCGCCATCTTGACCGAGGAGGTCAAGCAGCTGACCAAGCACTTGAAGGACCACAAGAACGATTTTTCCTCGCGGCGCGGACTTCTCCGCAAGGTCGCTGAACGGCGGAAGCTCCTCAACTATCTTTACTGGGAGGACCAGCCCGCTTTTGAAAAGCTGGCCGAAGCGCTCAAGCTGAAAGTGGTCAAACCCAGCAAGGGCGGCCCGACGGTCGCCGAACTGGCCGCGCTCGCGGCCGCCGACGAGGGGCACGGCACCGAGGCGGAAGCGACAACCGAAGCAACAGCATAACGGGACGCGCCGGCTTGTGTCGGCGCTGTTCGTTTGCACCCTAGAAGTGTTCACCCAACTATTATCACTATGATCAAACATCAAGACCAACGTGTCGGCGTCTTCGTCGACGTTGCCAACATGTACCACTCGGCCAAGAATATTTTCGGCGCCCGGCTGAATTTCAAGGAAGTGCTCAAAACCGCGGTCGCCGGCCGGCCGCTCATCCGCGCCATTGCCTACGTCATCAAATCCAACAGCACCGAGGAGCAGGGATTCTTCGAGGCCCTGGATAAGCAGGGTTTCGAAGTGAAATACAAGGACCTGCAGGTGTTCGCGGGCGGCGCCAAGAAAGCCGACTGGGATGTCGGCATCGCGGTGGACGCCATCAAAATGGCCGACAAGCTCGACACGGTCGTACTGGTCACGGGCGACGGCGATTTCATTCCGCTGGTGGTGTACCTGAAGGAGAACCGCGGCTGCAAGGTGGAAGTTATCGCGTTCGGCCACACCACCTCGGGCAAGCTGCTGGAAGTGGTGGACGATTTCCTGAACCTGGAGGACGACAAGAAGTTTCTGCTCCAGCCCAAATCCCGCTAATTCCTTTGACCGTTAATTCCTTAATTGCTGTCGGCAACCGTTGACGCGTTGTTAGTAGTTCCCGCTGTTGGATCAGTCCGGTCGAACGGCGGGAAATACTGGTGACGCGCTGGCGGCTCAGGCAGCGTGTTGACGCTATGGAGATACAAAAGAGCGAGCCGGCCGGCGTGACGACGTTTACGACCGAGTTTTCCGGCCGTCCGCTGGTCATCGAGGTTGGCCGCCTGGCCAACCAGGCCAGCGGCAGCTGCACCGTCCGTTTCGGCGAGACCGTGGTGCTGGCGACCGCCGTCATCTCGGATTCCACGCGCGATGGGATCAACTACTTCCCGTTGACGGTGGACTACGAAGAGCGGCTGTATGCGGCCGGCATCATCAAAGGCAGCCGCTGGGTCAAGCGCGAGGGGCGTCCGTCCGACGAGGTCGTCCAGACCTCGCGGCTGGTGGACCGCAGCATCCGTCCGCTGTTCCCTAAAGGCATCAAGAACGACGTACAGGTCATCATCACCGTGCTGTCGTTCGACCAGGAGAACGACCCCGACGCCATTTCCTTGGTCGCCGCCTCGCTGGCGGTGGCCATTTCGCCCATTCCCTGGGACGGCCCGATCGCCGGCCTGCGGGTGGGGCGCGTCAGTTCGGAGACTGACCCCAGCCGCAAGGAATGGGTCATCAACCCTTCCATTGCCGTCCGCGAGAAGAGTGACCTGGATATGATCATCGCCGGGACCGGTGAGCGCATTATGATGGTGGAGGCCGGCGCCCAGGAAGTGCCGGAGGGCGCCATCTACGAAGCCGTTGAATTCTCCAGCAAGCCCGTTGCGCAGCTGGTTTCCATCATCCAGAAGGTCGTTGCCGCCGTCGGCAAACCCAAGGTCATGCCCGCCGCCCCGGTACTCACGGAAGGCATCGCGCCGGACGTTCTTGCCGCACTGCAAGCCAAGGCCGACGCCTGGGTGGACCAGCATGCGCAACCGGCGTTGTTCGGCGGCTCGCTGACCACGAAAAGCTCGCGCGCCGAGGTGGTCGACGAGCTGGCCGTCAAATTCGAAGCCGAGCTGGTTTCCGCCAGTACGCCCAAGGACCAGCGCAAGCTGGCCGCCGAAATGTTCCGGCTGGCCGTGGAAGGTTTGATCAGCAAGATGATCCTGCAGAAGGGCGTGCGCGTGGACGGCCGCGCGCTGACGCAGGTGCGCCCGCTCGGGTCGGTGGTCGGCATGCTGCCGCGCACGCACGGCAGCGGTTTGTTCCACCGCGGAGAAACCCAGGTGCTGTCGGTCGTGACGCTCGGCTCGCCGGGTGATGTGCAGCTGCTGGAGAACCTGGAAGGGGAGAGCAAGAAGCGCTACATGCACCACTACAATTTCCCACCGTTCTCGGTCGGGGAGACCGGCCGCCTCGGTTCGCCGGGCCGGCGCGAGATCGGGCACGGAATGCTGGCCGAACGCGCGCTGCTGCCGGTGCTGCCGCCCAAGGAAGAGTTCCCGTATACCATCCGCGTCGTGTCCGAGGTGCTGTCCTCCAACGGATCGTCCTCCATGGGCGCGACCTGTGGTTCGACCTTGGCGCTGATGGACGCGGGCGTCCCCATCACCAAACCGGTGGCAGGCGTGGCCATGGGCGTGGCGACCGACGCCAAGGGCAACTACAAGATCATCACCGACCTGCAGGACCTGGAGGACGGCCTGGGCGGCATGGACTTCAAGATCGCCGGCACGCGCGACGGCATCACCGCCATCCAGATGGACACCAAGACCAAGGGGCTGACCCTGCCGATGGTGCGGCAAACCTTGGACCAGGCGCGCGAGGGGCGCTTGGCAATCCTCGATGTGATGCAGCAGGCGATCGCCGCGCCGCGTCCGGAGCTGTCGCCGTACGCCCCGCGCATCGTGACGGTCCAGATCAACCCCGACCGCATCCGCGACGTCATCGGCCCGGGCGGCAAGATCATCAATAAGATCATTGACGAGACCGGCTGCGACATCGACATCGAACCGGATGGCCGCGTCATGATCACGGGCACCGATCTGGTGAAAACCCAGAAGGCCGTGGACTGGGTAAAACTTTTGACCAAGGAGGTCACCGTCGGCGAAACGTACGAAGGCAAGGTCACCCGCATCCTGGACTTCGGCGCGTTCGTCGAAGTCACCCCCAACAAGGAGGGGATGGTGCACATCTCGGAGCTGGCGCACTACCGTGTCAATCAGGTGACCGATGTGGTGAAGATCGGCGACACCGTGAAGGTCAAAGTCATCGCCATCGACGACCTCGGCCGCGTCAATTTGTCGGTCAAGGCGCTGCTGCCGCCACCGGAAGGCGGCGCACCGGCGTCGTCCGACGACCGCGGCTACGACCAGCCGCGCCGTCCGATGCGTCCGCACGGCCCAGGCCGGGGCGGACCCCATCGCGGCGGCCGTCGGTTCTAAGCCGGCCGACCGTTCCACGAAGTTTTCCAACACCCGCCAGCGATTCGCTGGCGGGTGTTCCGTTTGGCGCGGACGGCAACGCGGCATCGTCGACAATCCGTTGGGATGAAAAGGTTTCACGGGGCGTGCGGGCGTGATGTTCCGGCGATGGAAGGTCTGACAGGAGTACCTCATGAAACCTGAAACCTGGAACCTGGAACAGAACGGACCGCGTTCGGTGCCTGCATCGAGCGAAGTTCCATCGGGGCGGGGGAGTTTAGTTATTCACATGCGTGTGGATAATTTGCGAACGCAAGACATCGCTGCCCGCCCCTTACCGCATTTGAAATTTTGTGGCGAAATATGGCTCTATCACAACAAAATAGTTCCATTTTTGCAACATTTTCTTGACAGTCGGGGAGTATCGTGCTACAATGAGTATGTTGTAAATTGAAAATCAGAAAGATTTTCCCAACTGTTGTTGGGTGAATTTTTCTCCTCTGTACTTGGCTTCCGTGTTTTTACAGTCGCCGCAAAGGAGACTGGTCTGTAGATGGCGAAGCTGACCGCCACCAGATAAAAACAAAAATAAAACATCGGCTGGATCGCGGATCAACCGCGTACCAACCAAAGCCTGGTAAAGAGGCGTTCGAGTCGGCCGAACTAAGACCCGGAGTTTCAAGTAGTGATCCGTTAGGTGGGATGAGGGCGATGAACGAGCGTTCATCATCGTCATCCCACCTACCAATCCGCTTGAAACTTCACTACAAAGGCGGATACGCTACAAAATCTTTTTTGAGGGCGACTATCCGCCTTTTCATTTACCCAAAAACGCCTCGGCGCGCAGCATTGCCAAACTGACCCTCCTTGCCTATACTATTAATATACTGAAACCCGTTCACCCTATCCCATAGCTATGGACTCCAAGGCACTCGAAGCCATCAAAGTGAAACTCCAGGAGCAGGAGCGCCAGCTCAAGGAGCGATTGGAGTGGTTCACCACGCAAGACCAGCAGAATCCGGCGGACTACCACTCACGGTTCCCTGACTACGGCAGCAAGGAGGATGAGAACGCCGCCGAAGTTTCGGCCTACTCCGACCGGCTGTCGCTTGAACACACGGTGGAGTCAGACTTGCGCGACGTGAAAACAGCGCTCGCCAACATCACCAAGGGCACGTATGGTATTTGCCGCTATTGTAAAAAGCCGATCGAAGAGAAGCGGCTGCTGATCCGGCCCACCTCTAGCTCCTGCGTGCAGTGCAAAAAGCAACTCAAGGGCGAGGCCGCGTGACGTTTCTCGCCGCCGCGGTCGCCGGGATGGCGACCGTCCTGGCGATGACCGCCGCCGACCGCGCCGTTAAAATATTCTTTCTGACCCACCCCGCCGCCGGCGGGGTGGTCGTTGCTGGACAGCTGCAGCTGCGGCTCGCGACCAACCCCGACCTCGCGTTCAGTCTTCCGTTCCCGCTCGCGCTGACCCTCGCGTTGTCCGGCGCAGCGGTCGTACTGTTCGTCTGGTGGCTGGTGGCGACGATATATCGTCGCGCGCTGGTCCCGACCCTGGCGTTGGAGTGTATCGTCGCGGGCGCCGCCTCCAACCTGACGGACCGGTTGCGTTGGGGCCACGTCGTCGACTACATTGACGTGCCGTGGTTCACCGTGTTCAATCTGGCGGACGTGCTCATCACCGCTGGCGTCGCATTGCTCGTACTCCGTGAAGTTGTGTGTTGGGGGCGCCGGCGGCGGAGCGATAACGTGAAACTTGAGACGTGAAACGTGAAGCAGCCCGATGATCGGGTTTCACGTTTTACGTTTTACACTCCACGACGTATGCCTGCCCGCGTGTTATCCGCCGCGCTCGTTGGACTGGACGCCGTTCCGGTTGAAGTGGAAGCCGACCTGTCGGCACAGCTGCCGGGCTTGCTCATCGTCGGGCTGCCCGATCAAGCGGTGGAAGAATCGCGCGAGCGTGTTCGCAGCGCCCTGAAGAATGCCGGCATCCCGCCGCTGCGGCAGAAGATTACCATCAATCTCGCACCCGGCGACTTGCGCAAGGAGGGTGCCGCCTACGACCTGCCCATCGCCGTTGCCATTCTCCTGGCGGCCGGTCATTTGCAACTGCGGCAGCCGTGGGCGACGCAGCTGTTCGCCGGCGAGTTGAGTCTGGATGGGAGCGTGCGGGCAATCCCGGGCGTACTGCCCATTGCCCTGCTTTCCAAGGCGCGCGGCATCACCAATTTGTATGTTCCGGAAGCCAACGTCAGCGAGGCGTGCCTGGTGCCGGGCGTTACCGTCTACGGCGTTGCCACGCTGCGCGATCTGGCGCTGCATCTGAAGGGGGAGGCCGAGATCGCCGCGCGCAGTTCCGCAGGGCTTCCCCCGCAGGCGGCGCTGGCGGAGGCCGACGTGGATTTTTCCGCCATTCAGGGGCAGGAGAGCGTCAAGCGGGCGCTGGAGATCGCGGCCGCCGGCGGCCACAACATCCTTTTGTCCGGCCCGCCGGGGGCGGGGAAGACTTTGCTCGCGCGCGCATTTTCCGGCATCCTGCCGCAGATGACCGACGAGGAGGTGCTGGAGGTAACGCGTATCTATAGTGTCGCGGGTTTGTTGCCGCCTGGCGTGCCGCTGGTGCGCCAGCGGCCGTTCCGCAGCCCTCACCATTCGGCCTCCGCCATCAGTCTGGTGGGCGGTGGCTCCACGCCCAAGCCCGGCGAGGTCACGTTGGCGCACCGGGGCGTGCTGTTCCTGGATGAATTTCCGGAGTTCCCGCGCGCGGCGCTGGAACACCTGCGCCAGCCGCTGGAGGACGGGGTGGTGACGGTTGCGCGCGTGGCGGCCAGTGTGCGTTTCCCGGCGCGTTTTCTGCTGGTGGCGGCGGCTAACCCCTGCCCGTGCGGGTACTTGTCCGACCCGCAGCGGCCGTGCGTCTGTTCGCCGACCCAGGTGTTGCGCTACCGCAAGCGTATCTCCGGCCCGATGCTGGACCGGATCGACCTGCACGTGGAGGTTCCGCCGGTGCAGTTCGAAAAGCTCGCCGCCCCCCAGCCGGGGGAATCCACGGCGGCCGTACGGACGCGCGTGCAGCAAGCGCGCGACCGCCAGACCGCGCGGTTTACCGCCGCCGCTTCCGGCGCGCTGACGAATGCCGAGATGGGTTTGGAGGACCTCAAGATCTTCGTGCGATTGGATGAAGCGACCGTCGCGTTCCTGCGCCAAGCCGTCCCCAAGTTGCAGCTGTCGGCCAGAGGCTACCACCGCGCGCTTAAAGTTGCGCGCACCATTGCCGACCTGGCGGGGGAGGACACTATTTCCCAGCAGCATGTCGCAGAAGCGTTGCAGTACCGACCGGCCGCAGAATAATTTTTCTGCCACCTTTCTAGGAAAGGTGGCGCCAAAGTCGCGAGCCGTCTCGAAATTTAGAAAAAAACAGACTCGCTCGGCGTAAAATCGCTATGCGCACGCGACCTTAGCACGCGATTTCCCACCGCCTAGCTCGCCTCGATTTTTTACCTAAATTTCTCCAATGCTCGCATCGTATTGTTACTAACCGTTAAAGTATGGAAGAACTTAACCACACAGCTGATGAATTGTTGCGGATAAAAGATTGGGTATTACGGAACTATCACAATGACGTCTATCCGCTTTTTATAAACAGTCAAACAGTTGGCGCGGCAGATGGTGTATTTCATTTTGGAATTGTACGGAATATTATGGCGTACATAGAAACCTGTGGCGCCATACATTCAGGGTGGGCTGAGCTGGATCAGAGAGGTGATTACGATACAAAGAAAGTAGCTACTTCTGAAAAATCTATACGTTTTATTGTCGAATTCTTGTCCGTTATTGATAAGAATTATCGTGAAAATGGTAAATTATTTTACAACATGTATAGACATGGTTCGACTCACTTACTGAGACCCCACAGGTTGAAGAGTAGGGCAACTGGTATGATATATTCTTGGTGGTGGTATTCTGGCGATAGATGTACGATTCATGACAAGGTGGAGGGGTTTAAAAGAGACGACGGCGTTCGTGTGAGTCATTTAGAGTTAATTAAGGTACCCAACCAGAATGTTTACCTACTTCCTGTTTCATTTCCCTGCCTTTGCGCGGATGTAGAAAAAGCAGTAGGAAATTTTTATGATTCTTTGGTTGGTGCAAGGAGAAAGGGAGATTTACCCCCTGAACAGCGGCGGGCATTAACGTTTATTGCAAACGGCGTAGTAACACGGGGTGACATTTAGTTCACATATGACCAATAAGTATTGGGAACAGCAGTCCGTCAGTGTTAATAGGCTCCGTCAGCAGGGTGCACAAAATTTTTTCCAAAGTATCCCGAACATCCAGCACGCCTTTCACCCGGGCGAGCGGTGGCTGTGCTGTATTGATGAGGGGTGCCCCGGCGGGGTGAATCTGGCCGGTTCAGGCATACTGCTCGGCGTGGAAGGGGCGGCCAGGATCGCGCACGACGCGGGAGTCACCGCCATCACCAGTCACGAAGAGTGCGGCGCGGCCAAACTTTGGGCAAAGCAATCCGGCAAGAATGCCGAGACCTCCGACGATTACGGCAAGGAGTTTTCTGCCGAACTGGCCAAAAGGCTGGGAGTTTCCTACTGCCACCTGCCGCTGTCCGAAATGACGCGGCCGGCCGGCTTGCATGTGGCGCGCGTCATCTACTACGACGGCACCGGCACGTTCGACCCGGCGCGCCTGCCTGAACTGCCGCCAGGATTTGTCATCAGCCGCCGCTATTTGGATACGGAGTACGCGCTGCGCGAGTGCGGCATTGCGATCAGTATCGCCCTGGGCGACCACGGGTTTGGCGCCCGCTTCACCCCCAAGGAACCGCTGCTTATCGTTGCCATTGGGCATCCGACCGATCCGGTGCTCTCGTTGGAGAAATTGCGGGCGGAGCTGGAACCCGTCGCCGCCGCGGAGGGCCCGCGCGTGGCCGTGGACGGGCTGGTTGCCAAATGGTGAGGATGATGGTATAGTTTGGCCGTTATGAATACGTCTCGGTTGTTGCGCACCATCGGTATATTCGGGGTCATCGTCGTTGTCGCCGTGGCCGTCGTTGGTCCGGTGGTGATGTCCAGAATGGCCGGCCACCAGCATGAGGCATCGGTTTCCGGCTGCCCGTTCCAGGGGATGGCCGCTATTTGTCCTATGACCGCAATGGACCACGTCGGCTTGTGGCGGCAGCTGTTGGCCGGCTTTGCGCCAACCACGATGTTGCTGGGGCTCATCCTGCTGTCGGTGTTCGTCGTCGCGACCCTCCGTCTCTGCTTTTCCTATCAGTACTGGAAGAAACGGCGCTGGCGGGGGATACCGCGCTATCTCACTCAGCATCCGCTGGCGATGCTCTCCGATTTTTTGCAGCAGGCGCTGGCCGCCGGTGTGCTGCAGCCCAAAGTTTTTCCTGCTCGCGTCAGTTAGTACGTGCGGACTTTGCCAACGTGGAACGTTGTGGCAAGGGTTTCCCCGCAGGTGCTTTTTTATTTTCTTGATTCTTACCTGACGTATGGAGCAAACCTCTAAAACCTACGAATTGAAGATCCATGGCATGCACTGCGCCAGCTGCGAGATCCTGGTGGAGCGGCGTTTCCAGAAAGTTTCCGGCGTGCAGCGCGTGCGGGCCAACTACGCCAGCGGCAAAGCGGTGGTGACCGCCGAGCAGGAACCCGACTTGGCCGCGCTGGAGAAAACGATCGCCGCGGAAGGCTACCGGGTGAGCCGCTGGGAAACAGCGGCACCGGCCGTCAACCCCGGCCGCGAGTGGCGGGAATTGGGCGGCGTCTTTCTCGTCGTGGTCGCGCTGTACCTGGTGCTGCGCCGCTTCGAATTCATCCCCGCGAGCATCGGCATCAGCGAGGGCATGAGCTACGGCGTCGTGTTCCTCATCGGGCTGGTCGCCGCCGTGTCATCCTGCATTGCCGTCACCGGCGGGCTGCTGTTGGCGGTGGCGGCCAAGTACAATGAGCAGCATCCGCACCTGAGCGGCGCACAGCGTTTCCGGCCGCACCTCTTCTTTAACGCCGGCCGCGTCGTGTCGTACACACTGCTGGGCGGTGTGGTCGGGGCGCTCGGGTCTATGCTGACGTTCACGCCAGCAATGACCGGCTACCTGACCCTGGGTGTGAGCGTCGTGATGATCGCGCTCGGCCTGCAGCTGCTTAAGGTTTTCCCCTGGGCCGCGCGCTTGCAGGTCAAACCGCCGAAGTTTCTTGCGCATCGCATCCACGCCCTCTCCGACTCCGGGCATCCGGCCGGTCCGGCGCTGCTGGGCGCGGGCACGTTCTTTCTGCCGTGTGGATTCACCCAAGCGTTGCAGCTGTACGTGCTGTCGCAGGGCGACTGGCAGCGGGGCGCGCTGACGATGTTCATATTTTCGCTCGGCACGTTGCCCGCGCTCCTGTCGCTGGGCATCGTCTCCAGCTTCGCCCGCGGCGGTTTCCAGCGCTACTTCCTGAAATTCTCGGGCGCGGTGGTGCTGCTGTTGGGGTTGTGGAACATCAATAACGGCCTGACGCTGGCCGGCTTCAACGTCCAGATCCCGGGGTTCTCGGGCGTAGAAAAGGCCGTGGCAACTGTTCGTGAGGAGTGGACCGACCCGAACGTTACCTTCAACGGCAAAGAGCAGGTGGTGAAAATGGATGTCGTTTCGGCCGGCTACCGGCCCGCGCGATTCACCATCCGTCAGAACGTCCCGGTGCGCTGGGAGATCAATGGCATCAACACCTACGGCTGCCAGAGCGTCATCCTGATGCCAAAGCTGAACATCACGAAGTACGTGCAGCAGGGACCCAACGTGCTGGAGTTCACCCCCACTGCGGCGGGCGAGCTGCCATTTCATTGTTCGATGGGCATGTACCGCGGCAGTTTTACCGTGGTGCCGAATGCTGCCGCCCCTTCGGACGCGCCGCGGCCCGCTCCGTCCCAACCGGCGGCCTGCGACCCAACCATCTCAAACTGCCTGGAAGCGCAGCGTCTGCAGATGGAAATTTCCCGCGAGCGCGGGTTTTACCCCAACGACTTTACCGTGCGCAAGGGAGTGCCCGTCGAACTGGAGATCGACACCAAAGTTCCGATGGGCGGCTGTATGAGCGTGATGGTCATTCCGCGCTATAAGGTAGCCCACCGGCTGACGCTGGGAAAATCCGTGGTACGATTTACTCCGACGGAAAGCGGCGTGATACCCTTTACGTGTAGTATGGGGTCCAAAATGGGCCAGTTCACGGTGCTCAATTGATAATGTTATGGCAACAACTGCCTTGATGATTTCGGGCACGCATTGTGAGTCTTGCAAAGCGCTGTTGGAGGAAGTGTGCCGCGAGGTGCCGAACGTCCGTTCGTGCGCGGTGGATTACCGTACTGGCCGCACCGTGGTGGAACACGACGGCGACGTTGATTGGGCGGCGTTCGAGCGGGCGGTCAGCGAGCTGGGCTCGCTGTACCGGGTGGAACTGCCGCCAGCAGCCTCGGGCGTTAAGTAATCTCTTGGTATGAAGCAAACCACACTGAACATCGTCGGCATGCACCCCGCCATGCGGCGGGGCAGGCTGCGCGTATCTTTCTGCCTATGAAGTCAACTACGTTAACGATCGTCGGCATGCATTGTGCCTCCTGTGTGCTGCGCAACGAACGGGCGTTGAAAAAATTGCCCGGCGTTACCAGCGCCGTGGTCAACTTTGCCACGCATACCGCGACGGTGGATTACGATGAGACGAAGATCGGCGAACACCACATGGTGAAAGCTATCACCGACAATGGCTACAAGGTCATGACGCACGAGATGGCCGAGCACCATCACGCCTCGGAGCAGGAGGAAGTCGCCCGCGTACGGACCCGTGCATTCTTTGCGCTCGCCTTGGCCGTGCCGACCGTGGTGCTGGCGATGGGCGATATCATGCTGCCGTGGGAAATCATTGGCATCAACGCCAGCATCTGGCTGCAGGCGGCGCTGAGCGCGGCAGTCATCCTCGGGTTCGGCGCGGAGTTCCACCTTGGCATGCTCAAGCAGGCGCGCCATGGTACGGCGGATATGGATACGCTCATTTCCATCGGTACGCTGGCGGCCCTGGGGTTCAGCCTGTGGGCGATGGCCGTCGGCGAGCCCCATCGTTACTTCGAGACCGGTGCGGCTATCGCCGCGCTCATCCTGCTGGGCCGCTATTTTGAGGCCAAAAGCCGCGGCCGGGCGTCCGCCGCGATAGAAAAATTGATGCAGCTGGGGGCAAAAACGGCACGCCTGGTCAGCGGCGGTAAAGAGAAAGAAATTCCCATTGAAGAGGTGGCGGTCGGCAACGTCCTGTTGGTCAAGCCCGGAGAGAAGATGCCGGTGGACGGCGCGGTCGTCGCGGGTGAATCCAGTGTGGACGAATCCATGCTGACCGGGGAGAGCATGCCGGTCAGCAAACGCGTCGGCGATACCGTCTTTGGCGCCACCATCAACATCAACGGCGCCATCCAGCTCAAGGCGACGAAGGTCGGGAAGGACACGGTGTTGTCCCAGATCGTCAAGATGGTCGCCGATGCCCAGGCCAAGAAAGCCCCCATCCAGAAACTGGTGGACCGAATCTCAGGCGTGTTCGTGCCGGTCGTGCTGGTGATCGCGCTCCTGACGGCCGCCATCTGGCTGTTGGTGACCGGCGATATTGCCGCCAGCGTCATTCCTGCCGTCGCGGTGTTGGTCATCGCCTGCCCGTGCGCGCTGGGGCTGGCGACGCCGACCGCCATCCTCGTGGGTACCGGTGTGGGCGCGAATCGCGGCATCCTAATTAAGAACGGCGAAGCGCTGGAGAAAGGCAAACATATCGATGTGGTCATCTTTGATAAGACCGGCACGCTGACGGAAGGCAAGCCGCGGGTCACCGATATCGCGCCGCTCGGCGACGGGGTCAGCGCCGATGAGCTGCTTGCCGGTGCGGCGGCGGTGGAACGATTGTCCGAACACCCGCTGGCAGCGGCGGTCGCTGCCGCCGCGGAGGAGCGCGGGCTGCCGCGGGAGGAAGCGCGTGAATTCACCGCGGTGCCCGGCAAAGGCGTGCGCGCGACCGTCGGGAGCGAGGTATGGCTGGTCGGCAACGCGCGTTTCCTGGAAGCATCGGGTATTGCCACCGCATCCGCTCGCGATGCCATCGCTGCGCTTGAAGCGCAGGCAAAAACGGTCGTTGCGGTCGCCCGCGGTTCGCGGCTGATGGGGGCCATCGCCATTGCCGACACCTTGAAACCCGACGCGCCCGAAGCGGTGAAGCGGCTGGCCGCCCGCGGCATCACTTCCATTATGTTGACCGGCGACAACCGCCGCACGGCGGAGGCCATCGGCAAGCAGGTCGGGATCTCCGCGCTGCTGGCGGAAGTTTTGCCGCAGGACAAGGCCGCTAAGGTGTCGCTGCTCCAGCAGGAGGGCAAGGCCGTAGCGTTCGTCGGCGACGGCATCAACGACGCGCCCGCTCTGGCGCAGGCCAACCTCGGCGTCGCGATCGGGACCGGCACCGATATTGCCATTGAAGCCGGCGACATCGTGCTGATCAAAGGCAGCCCGCTCAAGGTAGTGGAGGCGATCGCGCTGTCGCAGCTGACCTTCCGCACCATCGTCCAGAACCTGTTCTGGGCGTTCGGCTACAACGTCGCGGCGATTCCCTTGGCGGCGCTGGGCTGGCTCAACCCGATGATCGCGGCCGGCGCGATGGCGCTTTCCAGCATCAGCGTAGTCGGGAATAGCTTGCGCATCCGTCACCGTACGGCCGGCTGGGGGGAGAAGTAGCATCGGTACATAAGATCGGGGCGCACGTTGCGCCCCGATCTTTTTATCTGCGGGAACCGTTACGGCTGTTCCTTGACATTTTTTTAAAAACAGTGTTACGTTGGCCGTAGTTCGTCCAGTCGTTTCTCCCAGACCTTTGACAACGGAAAGGAGGTGCACTTCGCACGATGTTCGTGCGTTTGGTCCCGTCGTTGTTCGGTGTTTTGTTTGTCGTACGGTGTCTGTTACCCGTTGCCGGCTCTTGATGAGCCACAACAGAAGGAGATGTCATGGGAACGACGAAAGATTGTCCCGATTGCGGTGACACCGGCAAGTGTCAGCGTTGCGACGGTACGGGCGACCTCTCAGATGTCATCACCGATATAGTGGAAGGCATCTTGACGATGGGAAACGAGATGGGGCATGAGTGTCCTGATTGCGACGGCAAGGGCGAATGCCCAACCTGCGATGGCTCGGGCGAGGTAGAAGACGACGATGATGAGGAAGATGATGACGGCGAAAACGGCGACGAAGAAGTCTAAAATAGTTAGTACCTTATACATAAGGGCTTAAAAGCCCGTTGACAGAAGAATTTTACGCCGCAAGGCGTGGAATGAACCGGATATAGCCTGCGGCCAGCGCTTATGCGCAGGTCATTCGAATAACTGCGAAATCAACCCGCACCCTCGTTGGTGTGGATCAATAAAATTGTTTGTCATTGCGAACTCGAGTTCGGGCCCGCTGTTCAGATGTGAACGGCGGGCTTTCCTTTTTTGGAGTGCCCTACGGCTGTTCCTTGATGTCGGCGCCCAGTTTCCGTAACCGCGCGGAGAGGTGCTCGTAGCCGCGGTCGATGGAGTAGGTACCCCGCAACACGGACGCCCCCTTGGCGGCCAGCATCCCGATGACCAGAATGGTGGCGGGACGCAGTGCCGGCGGGCACATGATCTCGGCGCCCTTGAGCGGCGTTGGCCCGGTGATGAACACGCGATGCGGGTCGGCCAGGTGAATGGTCGCGCCGAGCTTGGCGAACTCCATATAGTAGATGGCGCGGTTCTCGAAGACCCAGTCATGGATGAGGGTGGTGCCGTGCGCCTGCGAGGCGATGGGCACGAAGAACGGCAGGTTATCGATGCCCAGCCCCGGGAACGGCCGGCCGTAGATCTTGTCATCCAGCGCGGTCAGTTTGCCCGGCTTGGTGCGCAGGTCCACCAGGGTGAAATTCCCCGAAGCCGAGCGGTAACGCCGCAGCACGCGGCAGGAAAACCCCATCTTTTCCAGCTTCAGCAGCTCCAGTTTCAGGAAATCCTCCGGACAGCCGATGATGGTGAGCGGCGATTTGGTGGTCGCCGACAGCGACAGCCAAAAGATCGCTTCGGTCGGGTCCGGGATGAGATGGTAGCGCGTCCCGTACAGCTTGCTTACGCCGGTGACCACCAAGGTCGTGGTGCCGATACCATCGATCTTGGCGCCCATCGCGGTCAGCAGGTGGCAGAGATCCTGGACCTGGTAGTTGGCCGATGCGAGCGTGATGGTCGTCACGCCGCGGGCCAATACCGCCGCAAACAACGCGTTCTCGGTCGGGGTATCGCCCGATTCGTACATTGTGATGTCGGCGCCCCGCACGACTGCTCCCCGCTGGACCTGGTAAGCGAAGTGGGTGGTTTTGATGCGTACGCCGAATTTTTCCAGGGCGTAGAAGTGCGGCAACACGGTACGGCGTCCCAGCTGGCAGCCGCCGGAGCGGGGGATGCCAAAGTGGCCGGTGCGGTGCAAGAGCGATCCCAGCAGGAGCAGCACCGAACGGGTGCGGACCGCCGCCACGGCGTCGATGCGGGTCAGCTGTAGCCGGGCAGGAGCGATCAGTTCCAGGTCGCGGCCGCGCCAGCGCACCTTCACGCCGATGGACGACAGGACTTTGGCCATGCTGTCCACTTCAGCGATGCGGGGCGCCATCTTGATGACCAACGGATCGGTCGTCAGCAGGGCGGCGCACATTGCCGACACCGCCGAGTTCTTGGCCGCGCGCACGTCCGCCGTGCCCGACAGCCGTTTGCCGCCGTTGATGAAGTAGGTTGCCATGTCGTAGGGAGGTAGCTGGTAGTAGGTAGTCTGTAGAATTAGTGCTCCGCCTTCTATTCTACAAGCTACTCCCTACAAGCTACAAGCTTATTTCAGGTAGCTGAACGGGTTTCGGCGGTAGCCGCCGGCTCGGACCTCGAAGTGCACATGCGGTCCGGTGCTGCGGCCGGTCGACCCGACCGCGGCAATGGCCTGGCCGCGGGTCACCTCATCGCCGACCTGCACGTAGAGTTTGCTGTTATGGCCGTAGAGTGTCTGCGAACCGTCGGCGTGCTGGATGACGACCATGATGCCGTAGCCGCCGTTCCAGCCGCCCTGCGCCTTGATGATGCGGCCGTCATCGGCGGCGTACACCGCCGTGCCGGTGGGGCAGGCGATGTCCACGCCCGTATGCCGCCACCCGAAGTACTGGGTGATGCGGCGGCAGGTTGCCGGCCAACCGAGCTTCCCGCTGCCGGTGATGGTCGGGGTGCTCGCGGCCGGCCGCCGCAGCGCATAGGTGGGCGTGGGCCGAGGCTTGGCGCCGCCCGGCACCAGCAGCAATTCTCCCACCTGGAGATCATTGGCCGAGGCCAGTTTGTTGGCGCTGATGATGGCATCGGCATCCACGCCGTAGCGCGTGGCGATCTTGCCCACGGTTTCCCCTCGCGCGACCTTGTGCCGGACGCCCGAAATGGGGAGGATGGTCAGTTTTTGGCCGGGACGGATGATCGAGTAGGCCGTCAGACTGTTCTCCCACAGGATGGTATTGATGCTGATGCTAAACCGCGCCGATACGCCCGAGATGGTGTCGCCCTCCTGCACGGTGTAGACCATGATGTCGTTGCGCGGCGCGCCCGGGGCCAGATCCTCGGCCGCGGTGCCATCCGTGGGCAAACGCAGCGGTTTGATCACCGCGCTCCCGCCCATCGTGGTCGGCGGAGAAAGCTCCTGGTCGGCGGCGGCGGCATCCAGCCGGGTTCCCGGGGCAACGGCCGATTGGCTCAGGTAGCGCCGGACCACGGGCGTCGCCGGCGGATGTACCTCCTCCAGGTCGTCGTAGGTCGTGTCGCGGCTCAAGCCGGTGAAGACGTTGGCGTAGGTGAGTTCGTCGCGCTTCACTTCGTAGGCGTTGAGGTTGGCGGTCACCACCGTCAGCGCGATGCCGATGAAGGTGACGTGAAATACGTAGCGCCGCGTGAACAGGTGCAAGATGCGGCTGCGCTGTTCCAGCGGCGCATAGAATTTCAGCAGTCCGCGCTTCAGCGCCAGCAGCACCCCGAAGAGCGGGAGCAGCAGGGTGAAGAACGCACGGCCGATGGCGCGCACCGTCGCGCCCGTGAAGCGGGCAAGCGGCAAAAACAGCTTCAAGACGCCGACGGCCACCCGCATTGTGGTGGCCAGCAATTTCACCAGGATTTTTTTCAGGAGGCTTCTCATCACTTCATCATTGAGGCTAGCAGAGAGGAGGGGCTTGGTCAACGCAACGAGGAAGTCATTTTTTGGCTCTGTCAATAGGTTTTTCAGGTTTTTGGATGATTTATACTCTTGATTGAGCCAAAAAGGTTGTTGATATTTACTATTGACAAAAGTTAATATACTTGGTATAATACTTTTTATACTGAACCTTGCCATTAAGTACCGTTACCAGATCGTGGTGGTCTGGTGGTATGTCGTTTGTGTCCTTTTTTGAGGAGAGTGTCCAATGAGGCACCAACAGTCATGCGCCGTCATGGAGCAGCCGGTCGTCGCGGAAGCCGTCGTCGTGAGCTTCCCCCAGTCCCCGCACGTGGGAACTCCGCGCGAGCCCGACCGCAGGGTCGAGTACCGCGCTGACGGGGTCCGTGGCTGCTACGTCGCGCGGTTGCCGCGCTACCGCAGTTCCGGCCACAGCCGGTTCCACGGTCGGCGGAACTAGTTCCGCCTTCGGCACCTCTCTCCCATCTCATTCCGACGGCCCCGGCACGCTCTGCGCGCCGGGGCTTTCATTTCGCTTTTTTGGCTTGGTTTCCGAGTAGCGCTGGGGTAGAATGTTCCCGTACCTATGGATCCGCTACTGCTCGGTATTTTCGTGCTCCTAGTGGCGTTGCTCGCCGCGGTCGGCTTTCTGGTCGTTCGGCTGCGTCGGCCCGTTGTTCCCGACCAGTCCATGCTGATGCTGCAGCAGCAGCTGGCGGAACTGCGGCAATCGGTGGACGGCAGACTCACTGAATCCACGCGCGTCTTGCAGCAGCAGTTCGGTGAAAGCACCCGCATTGTGCGCGACGTCACTGACCGGCTGGCCAAGCTGGATGAGACCAACCGCCAGGTGGTGTCGTTTGCCGACCAGCTTAACCGGCTGCAGGACATTTTGAAAAATCCCAAGCAGCGGGGGGTATTTGGCGAGTACTACCTGGAGCAGTTGCTGGCGAAGGCCTTCCAGCCCACCCAGTACCAGATGCAGTACAAATTCAAGGACGGCCTCATCGTGGATGCCGCGCTGTTCTTCGGCGACAAGATAATTCCCATCGACTCCAAGTTCTCGCTGGAGAACTACAACCGCATCACCGAGGAGCGCGATACGATGGAACGCGAAAAATTGGAAAAACTTTTTAAACAGGACCTGAAGAACCGCATTGACGAAACGGCCAAGTACATTCGTCCGGCCGAGGGCACGATGGAGTTCGCCTTCATGTTCATCCCGGCCGAAGGGATATTCTACGACCTGCTGGTCAACAAGGTCGGCGCCATCAAGGTCAACACGCGCGACCTGCTGGACTACGCCGTGCACGAAAAGCGGGTCCACATCGTGTCGCCGACCACGTTCTACGTGACGCTGCAATCCCTGATGGTCGGCATGCGGGCGTTCGCCATCCAGGAATCCACCAAGCAGATCATCAAGAACGTCGGGGTGCTGGGCTCCCATCTGCGCGCCTACGAGGATTACTTTCGCAAGGTCGGCGGCCATCTGGGCACGACCGTGAACGCCTACAACGCCGCCGCCAAGGAACTCGGGAAGATCGATAAAGACGTCGTGAAGCTGGCCGGCGGGGAAGCCACAATCGACCCGTTGCTTATCGACCGGCCGCAGGAGCAGGAGTGAGTATGCCGCGCCGCTACTTCGCCTTCCGCTACTTTTTCCCGACCTACCTGTATCTCGGGTTGGTGGTGCTGCTACTGGGCGTATGGCCGCGATTGGATTCGGTGTGGTTTGATGTGCCGTTCTGGTACTCGCTGGTGGAGGTCGCGTACGCCGTGGGTCTCATAATGTTTTTCGCCATCATGTTTGTGATACCCGTGCATCTGGTGTTTGGCTGGGTGGACCGGAGCGGGTTTCCCACGGAACCGGCTCCGGCGGTGGCCGTGGTTGCGCTCGGCGCACTGATCGTGCTGGCAAATTATGCCGCTGTGGCGTTCCTTGCGCGGCGCCGCGCCGCGCGGCGCATGCCGGGCTGGCCGGCCAAGTGGCCGACGGTCTGATAAGAACGTTCGGCGTCCTGCCACAGCAGAATGAATAGGTAGGGAACGGTGATGGCCATCGGCGACGACCAGCAGGGAGAAAAGAATCTTGCCGCGGCGGTGCTCCGCACGCTGGCGTATTTTGACGTCTTTGATTATCCGTTGACCGCGCTGGAAGTGCAGCGCTGGCTGTGGCGGAAGCGGGCAAGCGCCAGCGAGGTGGTACAAGTACTGCAGCAGTTGGAGCAGGCCCGCCGGCTGCAGCGTGTGCATGGCTACTACCATCTGCCCGGGCGCTCGGCGGCCGTTGCCGCCCGTTGGCAGCGCTATCTGGACGCCGAACTGAAATTCCGTCGCGCCCTGCGGGCCGCCGGCTGGCTCCGCTGGCTGCCGGCGGTGCGATTGGTTGCGGTCTGCAACAACGCGGCGTACGGCAACGCCAAAACGGAAAGCGACATCGATCTGTTCATTGTGGTCGCCCCCGGCCGACTATGGCTGACGCGGTTGGCTGTCACCGTCATCATGCAGCTGCTCGGACTGCGGCGGCATGGCGGGCGCATCGCTAACCGCTGTTGTTTGAGTTTCTACGTGACGGCGAATGCCGCCGACCTGTCGCGGTTTTCGCTCGCACCCGATGACCCGTACCTCGTATACTGGCTGGCGACCCTGGCGGTCATCTATGCGCGTGCAGGCGAGGCAGAGTCGTTCTGGCACGCCAATGCCTGGGTGAAGGAATGGTTACCCAATGGGCAACCGCGCCTGCTTTCTGCGCGTCGGAGCGTGCCTGCACCCCAGCACTGGCTGCTGCCGGAAGGGAGCGCGGGACTGGAGTACATCGCGCGACGGTTGCAGCGGGCGAAAATGGCTACCCGTGAACGCGCACGCGCTTCGCGTCTGGGCGTGGTCATCTCCGACGACGTTTTGAAATTCCACGAAGAGGACCGTCGCACCGCCTACCGGCAGCAATGGGAAGAGCGCTGTCAGGCGCAGGGCGTATGACCACCGTGCCACAGCTGCGGGTGAGGCCGAGCCAGTTGCTGCTGGCGGCGGTGGTATTCTTGCTGCCCTGGCAGGCGCGGTTCTTGTGGGGCTCGCGGCGGTTGAACGGCGCGTTCTGGGAGTACGGCAGTTTCAGCCTCTATGCGCTGGAACTCGTGGTCTGGGTGTGCCTGATTTCCGCGTTTGCCCGCCTGCTGGCAACGCGCGGGGCGTCAGCGCCGTTCTCCTGGCGCCGTTTCTTTACCTCCAAGGGTGTGGTGGTCGCGGGTGCCGCGGGGCTCACGCTTTTGTCCTGGCTGTCCATCGCGTGGTCGGAGGACCGGGCGCTGGCATTGCAGGCCGCGTTCCGGCTGACCGAGGGGGTCGCGCTGCTCATCGTGCTGGCGCAAACGGCGCGCCGCGGTCGGGCTTTGGCCGGGCAGGCCTGGGCGCTGGCGGCAGCCGCGCAGGGCATAGTTGCGGCCGCGCAATTTTTTACGCAGCGCATCGCCGGCAGCGTGTGGCTTGGCGTTGACCCGCAGCTACCCTCTGAACTTGGCGCGTCGGTCATTGAGCTGGCGGACGGCCGATTCCTGCGCGCGTACGGCACATTCCCGCACCCTAATATCCTGGCCGGGTTTTTGGCCATTGGCGTTCTGCTCGCAGGGGAGTGGTATGTGCGGGAGTACCGCAGTGTGCAGCGCATCCTTGCCATGAGTTGCGGGGTGGTCGCTGGCGCCGGACTGGTGTTTTCGCTGTCGCGGGCCGGCGGTTTGGCCCTCGTGGTCGGATTGGCGGCGTGGCTCCTCTCCCGCGGAACGCGCCGGCAAACCCTAGTACCGCCGTTGCGCTTCTCTCTCGCGGTGGGCCTCAGTGCGGCAACGGCATTGGCCATTCTGTGGCCGTTGGTTGCCACGCGTGCCGTCGGGGTTGGTCGTCTGGAGGCCAAGTCAACGCAGGAGCGCCGGATGCTGCTGCGCGAAGGCGCGCTCGTGGCGCGGGAAAATTTTTCGATCGGCGCGGGCATCGGACAGACGACGCTGGCGCAGTACCGGCGCGACCCGGCGCAACAGGGCTGGGCCTACCAGCCGCCGCATAACGTCGCGCTCGTGGTGGTGATCGAACTGGCCGTGGATGGAGTACTTCTGCTCCTGCTGCTGGCGGCGGGTGTGGCTTTGCGCGCGGCGCGAAATGGCAATAGCGCAGGTATTGGTCTGCTGGCAGTCTTGGCGGTGGTTGGATGGTTTGATCATTACCTTTGGACGCTCTTGCCCGGTATTCTGATGGCGTGCTTGGCCTTGGGATTCGCCGCCGGCGAGCCTCCAGACAATAGGGGATAGCTTGGCTTTATCAAGCGGTAAAATCGCTAATTACCGAGGCGATTTTTTTGGTTGACACTTTCTTGACAAACCAGGTACAATGGCGTACCATGGCGCTACGGAACGATTTAGCACTCATATATAATGAGTGCTAGTTATCCCCGCCATCATTGTTTTTATACTTTAAGAATTCTTAACCACCACAGCGCGCTATGTCGAATGCCACATCCAAACTGCGGCCCCTAGGCAACCGGGTCATCGTGCAGCCGCTCAGCGAGGAAGAAAAGACCGGAAGCGGCATCATTTTGCCGGACTCCGTGGATAAGGAGAAGAAGGCAGAAGGGAAGATCATCGCCATCGGCAGCGGCGACAAGATCGTGAAGCTGGGTCTCAAGGTCGGCGACCGCGTCATCTTTGGCAAATACGCCGGCGAAGAGGTCAAGGTCGACGACATTGAATACAAGATCCTTACCGACGAGGACGTCCTCGCGGTTGTGGAATCGTAACGGAGGGTTGAACGTACTCTATATACTATGGCTAAACTCATCCTGTTCGGCGAAGATGCCCGCGCCAAGATCAAGAGGGGCATTGACCAGCTGGCCAACGCCGTGCGCGTCAGCCTCGGCCCCAAGGGTCGCGAGGTCGTGTTCGATAAGGGCTTTGGCAGCCCGACGGTCACCAACGACGGCGTGACCATCGCCAAGGAGATCGAATTGGAGGACAAATTCGAGAACATCGGCGCTCAGCTCATCAAAGAGGTCGCCGAGAAGACCAACGACGTCGCGGGCGACGGCACTACGACCGCGACCGTACTGGCCCAGGCCTTGGTCGAGGAAGGCCTCAAGAACGTCGCCGCCGGTAACGACCCGCTGGCGCTCAAGTCGGGGATGCAAAAGGCCCTGGCCGCAGCGGTTGACGGACTGAAGTCGATCGCCAAGCCGGTCCACGGCAAAAAAGAGGTGGCGCAGGTCGCGACCATCTCCAGTCTGGACGAGCAGGTTGGCACGATGATCGCCGACATCATGGAGGAGGTCGGGAAGGACGGCGTGGTCACGGTGGAAGAGGGCCAGACGTTCGGATTGAGCAAAGAAGTGGTGCAGGGCATGCGCTTTGATAAGGGGTACGTGTCCGGCTACATGGTCACCAACGCCGAGCGCATGGAGGCAGTCTACGAAGACCCCTACCTTTTGGTGACCGACCAGAAAGTATCGGCCATCGCCGACATCCTGCCGCTGCTGGAAGAGATCGCGCGCTCGGGCCGCAAGGAGCTGGTCCTTATCGCCGATGAAGTGGAAGGCGAAGCGCTGGCGACGTTCGTCGTCAACAAGCTGCGCGGCACCCTGTCGGTGCTGGCGATCAAAGCCCCGGGCTTTGGCGACCGTCGCAAGGACGTGCTCAACGACATCGCGGTCCTGACCGGGGCCACAATGATCTCGGAGGAGACCGGCAAGAAGCTTGAGAACGCCAAGTTCGTGGACCTGGGCCGTGCCGATAAGGTGATCGCGACCAAGGAGTACACGACCGTCATTGGCGGCAAGGGCGACAAGGCCAAGCTTTCGGCCCGCGTAGCGCAGATCCGCAAGGAGATCGACGCCACCGACTCGGAGTTCGACAAAGAGAAGCTGACCGAGCGGCTGGCGAAGCTCTCGGGCGGCGTGGGCGTCATCAAGGTGGGCGCCGCGACCGAGACCGAGATGAAGGAAAAGAAGTTCAAGATCGAGGACGCGCTGAATGCGACCCGCGCGGCCGTGGAAGAGGGCGTCGTGCCGGGCGGCGGTGCCGCGCTGGTGAAGGTGGCCAATGCCTTCAACGAACTGCTGGCCAAGAGCAAGACGCCGCTGACCGATGAGGAGAAGGTCGGCGCCAAGATCGTGCAGGCGGCCCTCGTTGCGCCGTTGCGGCAGATCGCCCTGAACGCCGGCATCAAGGACATCTCCCTTATTGTCAACGACATCAAGGACATCAAACAGGCGACCACCGGCTACGATTTCGCCGCGATGAAAAAGTGCGATATGTTCCAGGCGGGCATCATCGATCCGCTCAAGGTGACGCGCACTGCGCTGGAGAACGCCGTCTCCATCGCCAGTCTGTTGGTGACGACCGAAGCCATCATCACCGACAAGCCCGAAAAGAAGGACGAGAAGGGCGGCATGCCCGGTATGGGTGGGATGGACATGATGTGATCCCACCGAAGGCGAGATCATCCCGAGCGAGTCCGATGGATATCGGACGAGTCGAGGGATCCAACGTTGAAAAATCCCCCGGTCTACGACCGGGGGATTTTTTGCCTGGTTGAGCCGTTCGCGATGGATTACGGCGCGGACATACATAGGCCGTGCTTGATTTTTGGCCGCCCCGGGGTAGACTGACCGCAGTGAGGAGGGGCACGGTTGCCTCTCCGTTCTTTAAAAATCCACCCTGGGCGCGAGGAAGGAGGTATCCGCCCGTTGCGTCGATGGCCGCTCCGTTCGCGGAGCAAGGTTCATGGGCCTTTTCCCACAAAGGAGGTTCGCCATGACGCGAACCATAGCATTGCTGTCGCTCTTCGTTCTGGTGGCAGCGTGCGCGTTGCTTGGGCCGTTCACCGAACGGTCCGGCGCCCCGCCCGCTCCGTCGCCTCCTGTCGTGGCCGATCTGTCGGTCACGCACATCCCGCTGCCGTCCCCTCTGGACGACCCCTTGCCTGCGCTATGCGCACCCGAGGCGGTCCTGCCCGAGGTTCTCCCGATGGCCGCCATGCCGTCCATCACCATGACGGCGTACTCTGCCATCGCGGCGCTCCCGCCGCACCCCATCTTCGCGCCGGACTTCCCGGAAACCTTGCCGCCATCGCCGGCAGACCCCGCCTGCGCTCCGCAGACGGTCGCGCTGCCCGAGATGTCCGCAATGACCGCCGAGGAGGTGGCGAACGCCTTAGACAAGAAGGTGAAGGTGCAGGAGCACGAAGCAGTGGAGATCGCGGTCCGTGACCTTGCCGGCAACGTGCTGGCCACCCGCGCCCATCCGCGCATCCTCGGCAAGTCGCCACAAGCCGGCGACTTCAAGCAGCTGACGTTGTACAGCGCGTACGCGGCCGATGAGAACGGCCGTATCCTCACCGATGCCCGCGGCGACCCCATGCCTGCCGCCAGCGCCGTGCCGATCGGCACCATCAGCGTGAGTAACGCCTGCACCGCGCAGAATCTGCGCATCGCCCTCGAAGGCTTCCAGACGTTCGTCGCCAGTCTGAACTGATCATCATCGGTTCCGTCTGGCCAGCGGCTGCTGGCCTATCAGCGCCCCTCTCGTGGGGCAACTGCCGTGACGGCGGGTTCACCCGAGCCCGCCGCCTTTTTGTCTCCCTGGAGTTGCTGCCTGGCGTTTGTCGCCAAGGAGGTTCTATGGTTTCTGTCGTATGGCGGGCGGGCTTTCTGTCGGCCCTCTGCTGGGGCTGCGCTGCGCCCGGCACCCCGCCGTTCACCGCGGCCCCTTGGGCGCTGCCCCATGGTACCGTCCGCGAGGTCGTCGTCGACCACGTCCATGTGGGCAGCCGCGAGGTGGGCGCGCGACTAGCCGCCGCCGTGGCGGCCATCACCGATACGAACGTCTGTAGCACGGTCCGCGTGGTCGCGCGCAACCGTCAACTGTTGGCGTGCGCGACCATCTGTGCACAAACAGACCACTGGCGTTTCGCCGACGCGCGCGACCTGCTGGCTGGTTGCCTGGAGGGAGTTCAGAACTGGCAGACGCCAGTCATTATGGTCTCCGCCAATGAAGGCGGCACCGACGTGCTCGCAACGGCCGCCTTTACCCCGCGGGAAGGGGACCGTCGCGCGGATACCTGCCGTTGTCAGGTAAGATCGTTGGGCGGAACGCCGCTGTTCATTTGTTTTGAGGGGATGACCCCCCAAGAGGGTGATCATCTTGCCACCCGCGGCATGGTGCTCTACCACCATCGGGCGCGGCAGTCCGCCGAAAAAGCAGGGGCGCACTAGCGTATGGTCGTGCCGTGTCCTTTCCTTATTTTTTACGATGGGCTGCCGCCGCGGCCCATCGTTTTTTTATGGTATACTGTGACGGTATCCCGTTGGGGCGGGGGTAATAATTTTTTTCAGTATGGCAAAAATGTCGTTCGTGCGATGGTTCGACCAGTTAGGCATCAAGGACGTGCCGTTGGTGGGGGGTAAGAACGCTTCCTTGGGCGAGATGTATCGCAAGCTGGTGCCCAAGGGCGTCGCCGTGCCCAACGGTTTTGCCATTACCGCCGAAGCCTACTTTTATCTTTTGAAAAAGGCCGGTATCCGCGACGATATCCGTCGCATTCTGTCGGACTTAAACACCAAGGACCTGCGTAACTTGCAGGCCCGCGGCCGCGCCGTACGCCAGGCGATCCTCGGCGCTGATATCCCGCCCGACCTGGAGGTGATGATCGCCGCCAGCTATCGCCAGTTGGAACGTCAGTACGGGAAGAACGTGGACGTCGCCGTGCGTTCATCGGCGACGGCCGAGGACCTGCCAGACGCGTCGTTCGCCGGCCAGCAGGAAACCTATCTCAACATCCGCGGCGTGCCAATGCTGCTGGACGCCTGCCGGCGGTGTTTCGCGTCGCTCTTCACCGACCGCGCCATTTCCTACCGCACGGACAAGCACTTTGACCACTTCCGCGTCGGGTTGTCCATCGGGGTGCAGAAAATGGTCAGGTCCGACCGGGCCTGCTCGGGCGTGATGTTCTCCATCGACACCGAGTCGGGTTTCCGCGACGCGGTGCTCATCAACGGCAGCTGGGGGTTGGGCGAGAATATCGTGCAGGGAGCCGTCACCCCGGATGAATGGTACGTGCACAAGCCGACCCTGAAGAAGGGGTTTGCCTCCATCATCGGCCGCGTGCTGGGCGGTAAGCGGGTCAAAATGATCTACAGCCGCGGCGCAACGCCGACCGTCAATGTGCCCACGAGTCGGGTCGAACGGCAGCGGTTCTCGTTGACCGATAAGGAAGTGTATTCTCTGGCACGCTGGGCGTGCATCGTGGAGGACCACTACCGCAAGCCGATGGATATGGAGTGGGCCAAGGATGGCATCACGGGCAAGCTGTTCATCGTGCAGGCGCGGCCCGAGACGGTGCAATCGCGCCGTGACACTTCCATCCTTGAGGAGTATGTGTTGTCGGGTCACGGCAAAGTACTTTGCAGCGGCGCGCCGGTCGGCAGCAAGATCGGCGTGGGGAAAGCGCGCGTCATCCACGACGTGTCCGGCATCCACCAGTTCAAGGCCGGCGAGGTTTTGGTGACCGAGATGACCGACCCTGATTGGGAGCCGATCATGAAGATCGCAGCCGGCATTGTCACCAACCGCGGCGGACGCACTTGCCATGCGGCCATCGTCTCGCGCGAGCTGGGCATCCCTTGCATCGTCGGGACCAACGACGCCACCACGAACATCGCCACCGGCCGGCCGGTGACCGTTTCGTGCGCGGAAGGCAACGTCGGCAAGGTCTACGAAGGCGCGCTCAAATTCCTGGTCCGCAAGCATAACCTGCGCCACCTCAAGCGGCCCAAGACCAAGGTGATGCTGAACGTCGGCAGCCCCGACATCGCGTTCAGCTCTTCATTCATTCCCAACGACGGCGTCGGGCTAGCCCGCGAGGAGTTCATCATCAACGACCAGATCAAGATCCACCCCAACGCGCTGCTCGGCTACGCCAAGCTCAAGGATGGCAAGGTCAAACGGCAGATCGATGCGCTGACCATCGGCTATCCCAACAAGGTGTTGTACTACGTGGACAAGCTGGCCGAAGGCATCGGCAAGATCGCGGCCGCGTTCTACCCCAAGGACGTCATCGTGCGGTTCTCGGATTTCAAGACCAACGAGTACGCCAACCTCGTCGGCGGCACGGCGTTCGAGCCCGTGGAGTCCAACCCGATGATCGGGTGGCGGGGTTCGTCGCGCTACTACGATCCGAAGTTCAAAGCCGCCTTCGCGCTGGAGTGCCGCGCCATCCACAAGGTGCGCGAGACCATGGGGCTGACCAATCTGAAGGTGATGGTGCCGTTCTGCCGCACCATCAAAGAGGGCAAGCAGGTGTTGGAGGTCATGCGGCAGAACGGCTTGCGCCGCGGGGTCAAGGGGCTGGAGGTCTATGTCATGTGCGAAATTCCGTCCAACGTCGTGCTGGCAGAAGAATTCGCCAAGATCTTCGACGGGTTTTCCATCGGTTCCAACGATCTGACCCAGCTGACGCTCGGCGTGGACCGTGATTCGGAGCTGGTGGCGCATATCTACGATGAGCGCAACGCCGCCGTCAAAACGCTGATTTCCCAAGTTATCCGCGCCGCGAAGAAACACCATCGCAAGATCGGCATCTGCGGCCAGGCGCCCTCCGATTTCCCTGACTTCGCGCAGTTCCTGGTGGAGCAGGGAATAGATTCCATTTCGCTCAACCCCGACACCGTCGTGAAAACCACCATCGCCATCCTCAAGAAGGAACGGGGATTGAAAAAGTAAGTAGGGTGGTAGTCGGGTAGGATTGTAGGACAAGAAAAAATGGGTGAACGGAATTCATTGCGCTCATACCGTGATCTCATCGTATGGGAGAAAGCGGTGAATTTGGTCGTCGCCATGTATGGGCTCACGGAAACATTCCCCAAGTTGGGTCTGGCGCCGAGCTAGAAACGCAATTGGAAATCGTCCAACGGCTTGGATTCGGAAAAGAAGCCGAGGTTAGTAAAACCGCCGCACTACTTGAAGAAGTGATGCGGATGTTGAACCGCCTCATCGCCACGCTGCAATTGACTGAATAATTACTACCGACTACTTTCCTACCAACCTACCTCACTCACGTTTATGTTCTGGCAAGAACACGCCCTTCCCGCAGTCGCGCTCCAGCTCGGTTCCGTCACCATCTATTGGTACGGCGTGACTATGGTACTGGCCATCGCCGTCGGCGTGATGGTCGCAAGGAACCTGGCCCAACGCACCGGGTTGGCACAACCCCAGGCCGTGTACGACCTGGCATTTGTGGTGGCACTCTCGGCGCTGGCGGGCGCTCGGCTGTACGCCGTGCTGTTATTCTGGCCCGACTACGCCGCCGACCCCTGGGAAATTTTCAAAGTCTGGCATGGCGGCTTGGCTATCCACGGGGCGCTGGCGGCCGGAGCGCTGGCGCTTCTGGTCTACTGCCGGCGCAAGCGGTATTCGTTCTGGGCGTGGGCGGATATCCTCGCGGTCGCCCTTCCCGCCGGGCAGGCCATCGGCCGTTGGGGCAACTACTTCAACCAGGAGCTGTTCGGCCCGCCCACCTCGCTGCCGTGGGGGATATTTATTGACCCCACATACCGGCCAGCCGGGTTCGAACAGGCAGTGGTGTTCCATCCGGTCTTTCTCTATGAATCACTCTTGAATTTGGCGTTATTCCTTATGCTGTGGCGGCTCTTCCGGCATCGGCGGCAGGTGGGCGTCATGGTTGCCGCCTATGTGACTGGGTACGGTATTATCCGTTTGCTGATGGAGCAGCTGCGGTTGGACCCCACGCCGGAATTGTTCGGCATCCGCTGGCCGATCGTGGTCAGCGCGCTGCTCATCGTCGGCGGGTTGGTGGGGCTGGCCGGCCGGCAGCGGCGGCCCGCGGCCGGGGCGTGACGTTTTCCGCCTGCTGGCTGCGTGCTATACTGGAGGACGTATGCGGTATCGGAAATTTTTGGTCACGGGGGGCCTGCTGGCCGTTGCCGTGCTGGCGGTCGCCTTGCCCCTGGTCGTTTTGGCGCAGGCAACCCAGCCGGTGACCCTGCCTAACCCCATCCAGATCAACGACCCGCGCCAGCTCATCGGGCGGGTCATCAGCGCCGTCCTGGGGCTGGTCGGTTCCATTGCGCTGGTCATCTTCATGTGGGGAGGGTTCCAGTGGATGACCTCGGCGGGGAATGCCGAAAAGGTCACCAAAGGAAAAAATGCCATTCTTTGGGCAGCGCTGGGTTTGGCGGTCATCTTTTCCAGCTACGCCCTGGTGCGGTACGCGCTCAATGCGTTGAAACCGCAGGCAGAACCGAGCCAGGGTGTGCCGGGCACCGGAACCGGGGTGCCAGGTACCGGAACTGCGGTGCCGCCGTAGGGGTCGCGGGAAGCGGGAGGACGTACAGGGGAGTAAAATTTTGGTCTTATGAAGGCCATTTTTTGTTCTGTAATTATCTTGACAAATGACTAATCTTATGGTATCATAAATTGTTGCATCAATTAGCCACTTTTTGGCTTATTGGTGCGGTCCCTTGACAATTCAAGGCGAAAAGCAAAAGAGGCGCCTCGGTGGCCCTCCTTTTCACGTTGATTTGTCTAGGTGTGTGTCTTAGGTGATTCGGAATTCAAAGGATTCAGTGTAAAGGAGGATGCCATCATGGCAGACAGAAACAGAGACAGAGATCGAGGCGGCAGGGGTGGAGGCGGCGGCGGAAAGCAAAGCCCATCCACCATCTGCACGTACTGCGGTGCGCGCTACATGATCCAGGATGGGTGCAAGCACAAGGACGACCGTGCAACGCACGGCGACGGTGCGCCCGTTCGGTTCCGCGAGTGCATGGCGTGCCACGGACAAGCGCCGAACAACGGCGTTTGTCTCAACTGCCAGCAGAACCCGGGCAAGGGCGGCAAGCAGCCCAGCTGCCCGGCCTGCAACAATCCGCTGCCGGCCAGCGAGACCAAGTGTCGCTGCGGCTGGGAGTCGGGAATGTGGCAGTGCAAGGACTGCCACCTGTGGTGGAAGTCCGACCAGGTCGAGTGCCTCAAGTGCCTCAAAGCGGCGGAGAAAGAGCACAAACGTGCGTGCACCTTCGTCACCTGCCCGACCTGCCGCCGGCCCTACAAGGCCGAGAATAAGTGGTGCGACCACTGCAACGTCAAGTGCGACCTGTGCCAGAAATGGTACCCGAAGGACCTGACGAAGTGCCCGTTCTGTGACAAGCCCGTGACGTACGATCTGAAAGTGCTGGTCGATGAGGACGCAACGAACCGGCGGCACGAGCTGCTGGTGACGTTCCTCAAGACGGTCGGCACCAAGCCGCCGCAAGGCGTCGCGGCCACGGTTCGGGTGCTCGACCCGGCGGTACCAACACCGCCGGGGGGAGAGCCCATCGAGCCTGGTGGTACGGTCGTTCATGCACCGTACCGCGAGGACGATCGGAAGGTTCGCATCGTTCTGGTCAACTGCGCTGACGGAAACGTCGGCACCTTCACAACGGAGGCCGTGTTGACCGGGCGGCGCACGAAGTTCCGCTGGCCGAGTTACCCTCGCGATCCGGCGCGGTGAACCATCAACCATCAACCGACAAGGAGTGTGACATGGAAGTTCTCGTTAAGGCCTTCATCCTGCTCCCTATCCTGGGAGTATGTCTGGTCGGTAACTACTGGCTGGGCAAGTGGCGCTTCCACGGCTTTCGTGGGGTGCGGGGCGCGAGCGATCGCGACTACCGGCGCAGCGTCTCCAGCATCGTGCCGCTGATCGCCGCCGTCGTTTCGGCGTTCATTTTCTTCGGCGACCATACCGACAGCTATCGGATGGTGCCGGTGTGGTTTCTCGGCATCTGGGGGACGCTGCTGGTCGTTGTTAACGGCTGGTACGCCATCGCCCTGTGGCGAGAATCGCTCTGCGAGCCCGCCAACCTGCTTCTTCTCGGCTTCTACCATCTCGGTGGATTCTGGGGGAACTGGCGGTCGGGAAAGGACAATGAATCCCGGCCTGGTACCCAGCACAACGGTTGGGCTTGGGCGGCGTTGTCTTTCTGGTTGCTGCTGTCCTTATCGTTCTGGACCCATGGCTCGCCGCTCCAATTCGAAGGGGCGGATGCATGGGACCTGGCGGCCAATGCTAAGGCGACCGTGGTGAACACGGTTCGTGGCAGCGGCATTCCGGAGGCAGTGGCATCGGCTAAGGACTACGGCCAAAAGGTCGTTGCCGACGGCAACGAAAGGTACGCCGGCACGCCGCTGGGGAAAGCATTGGGCTGGCTCGCAACGCCAGCCGCGCCTGTCCCAGTGGTACCGGCAACTACCCCGGCTCCGCTGCTCCCATTGTTCCCGCGCAGCTATTCGTGGCTGATCGTCTGGGTTGCGGGTACTCTCTGGGCGTCCTTCGCCAACATCTACTGCCGACGCGACGAGGCCGAACGCTTCGTCCGTTGGATTGGTACATTCTTTGCGGCCATCATCGGACGCAAGAAGGCGTTGCCGGTAACCCAGGCCGCCGGCACGACCGTCGTCGGTGCACCCGCGGCGACAACCGCTGCGGCACCTCCGGCCGACGAACGGCATGGGTCCAAGGCGGAAGGTGGCAAGGACCAGCGGCATGCCCCTCCTACATTCTTGCAACGAACGGCTGAAGAAGCCGCCGCTGAGGTCGTCGTTCGCCAGGGCGGACGGTGGGTCGAGCAACTGGTCGAAGGGGCCTCCCGCCTGCTGCGTGGCCGGCGGAAGCATACGTAACCAACAACCAACACAGAACCAAGGAGTTCATCATGATTCAGAAGCTTCGGGAGTTCGGACAACTGTTTCAGGAGTTTGGCTGGACGTTCGGCGGCTTTTTGTTCGCCGCCATGGCCAGCCTCGCGTTCGGATCCTTCCTCTTCGGGTTCAGCGGGATGCTGATGATCATCGTGATCATCGCGGTCGCCACCGTGCTGCTGTCCAAGGGCAAGGACCTGTTCGTCCGTCCGGCGAAGTTCGCCGGGGTCGCGCTCGTCGCCCTCGCCGCGTTCCTGGCGTCGTGGGTGGTCGTGACCGAGATCTTCACGGACGTGGCGAAAACCACCATCGGCGGCGTGGTCAGTGTCGTCTTGGCGTTGCTGGTGGCGTTCCGTTACGCCGGCAGCGCGCGCAAGAACGCGTACCACACGCTGGCGCTGTTGGCGTGCGGCGGCTACTTGACGCTGGCCGGTATTGGTCAGTGGGGGCTGACGCCGGCGCAACGCGCAGGCGGCGAAACCCGCTCGCGCTACGTTCTGCGGTCGCTCTACGATTGGTGGAACAGCCATAAGGATACGGTGGCCATCAGCGTCGGCCGTTCGGCGGATGAAACCCGTTTGGCAGCTCGGATGCTGGATGAGGTGACCGTGCATACCCCCGGTCTGACGTCGGATTTCAAAGACGACCATGGGGTGACCATCACCGCGTACCGCATCCATGAAGGCGACGTGCTGCTGCGCTTTCCCGGCGAAGACGTAAAAACGTTCGACGGGGAAGACTACGTCAAGGTGAAGGTGGATGGTGATCCGCCCATCCTTGGTTGGTTCAAGTTCCGCACCTGGCACAAGAACCTCGCCAAGAAGGTTGTCACCCCCAGCTCCTCGACGTCGGCGCCATCGCCGGTAGCGGCAACCAGCACGCCGATCGTGCGACCCGCCACCGTCGTTGCACCGACGCTTCCTCTCGTACCCGCTCTTGCACCGTCCGTCTTGGATGAGGAAACGGTGGTCGCGAATAAGGACCACTGGACCATCACCAAGGTGCCGGTGAAACTGCAGGAGCACGTGTGGATCGGGCCGTTCCCTTCGGAAGGGGACGGCAAACGGCTGGTCGTCTGTATCGACGGCGGCCAACCGGTCACCATCCAGCCGTACCTGTGGCCGAACGGAAAGTACGGCGCGCGCATCCATCGGATGAGCGGCGACCAGGCCACACAGTACCTGTGGGTGCGAGTGAGCGACGGCGCTCCTCTCACCATCAGGCTCAACAAGAACCGTCCCTACTGAAAGGAGTCCAACGTGTCGAAAAACAGATCCGATCGAGAGCGGCAGGAGCGCCTGACCGCTCTCAAGAAGCTGTTCCAGCGCGTCGCGCCCGCCGGCATCCCCGGCGAGCGCTACGGCACCAACCGCAAGCTGGGGGAGCTTGTTCAGGAGCTGGGCCTTACCGTCGAGCTGCTGGACGCCCCCGATTTGCCCTCCGAGGCGAAGTTGTGCGAGCTCCTCGCGACGCCCGCGCAGCCCGCCCCTGCAGCCGCCGGTGCGGACCTCCCGGTGCCCGAACCGTCGGCTGCCGACTTCGCGCCGATTGACCTGCTGGTGGATCAGCCGGAGCCGTCCGTCTCCGAAACCGTTCCCGGGGCGGTTCCCGATGAACCGTTCCAACCGGCGCCGGCCGAGGCTCGAATTGAGCCGAATCCGGACCGGTCCGACGTTCCCGAGCCGTCCGTGCCGCAAGGTACGGGCGGCTCGGACACCTCCGACACTCGCCCCGAGCCCGACCTTGCGGCTATCCTGGAGGAATTCAGCGAGGCCGACGGCGGCGAGCCGGAGGCCGACGATGCGTACGGCGACCGCGACCTGTTGGGTGAAGCGTTCGAAGGCGGCGGTGAAGACGGGGAGGATGAAGAGTCCCTCCGGCTTGATCCGCCGCCCCGACTGCTCGTCCAACCCGTTCGCGCGGCCCTCACGTCGCGCCAGAAGCTGGTCATCGCGATCGGCTCCGCGGCGGCGCTGGTGTTCGTGTCCGTTTCGTTGACCGTGCTGTTCATCAAGAGCCGCCAGCCCGCGCTGGCCGTTGATCCGGCGGTTGTCGCGACGCTGCGCAGCGAGAATGCGAAGCTTCGAACGGCCACCAGTGACGCAACGGCCAAATCGGATGCTGCCGAGCAGCAGCGGAAGGCGGCCCACATGCAAGTGTTGGCTGCCGAACAATTGGCGCAGGAGGCACTGGCCGGACAGATTGCGGCGCTCGAGCGCGAAACCAAAGCGCGTGAAGAGCGCGAGAAGGAAGATGAAGATCGCGCGCGGGCTACCCATGCCAGCCGTACCTTCAAAAGCCTTCGCGACCTGAGCGATGAGGACGCCGAGCGTTTGGCGCAGATGTCCGGCCTGGATAAAGACCAGGTCAAGGCTTCAACGCCCGATATGCTCGATGCCCAGCGTCGCATCCGCGAGCTCCAGAAGCAGCTCAAGCAGCGGCCGAAGCTTTCGGCGCCCGGCACAGCTGCTCCCACCGCACCTTCCGTATCGCCGCCACCACCGAAGGCGGAAGCCGGTGGCGACCGTACCGTGAACGTCGGGATTGCTGTCGATTTCGACGGCGCTGCCTCAACGGGAAACATCCAGGAGTACCGTTGGCGGTTCGGCGATGGCGATGAGGCCACGGGCAAGACCGTGGCCCATACCTACGCCACCAGCTCAATGTTCACGGTCACTTTGACCGTTACGGACGACCGGGGCCAAACGGCCCAGGATTCGTTCACCGTAACGGTGAAGTGATGTCGTTCCTTCCGGGTGGCCAGCGCTACGGATAACCGTGGCCCCGGCCCCCTCCCACCTTGAAGGCGGTTGAGCCCAGCTCTCCGCCTTCTTTTTTTATGCCTGGCAACGGTATACTGACCCTATGACCCTCTCCAATTTCCGGCGGCCGGCCTTGGTTGCCATCATCCTGCTGGCGGCAGTCATGCGGTTCTGGCAACTGCCGGCCGGTGATGTCATCTCCGACGAGGCGCTCATCGGTTTCCGTTCAGTCGGCTATATCGACTACCTGGCGTCACCCGACCAGCCGACGACCTGGGAGCAGTTCTCGGGCCCGGTTCCCGCCTGGGCCTACCTGTCGTTCCACGACCATCCGCCGCTGACGTTCCTGGTGCAATGGGCGTCGTTCAAGACCTTTGGCGTCAACGGATTCGCGTTACGACTGCCATTCGCGCTCGCCGGTATTCTGTCGGTGTGGCTTATCTATCTGCTGATGCGGCGCCTGTTCCATGAGGCCGCCGCCCTGTTGGCCGCGCTGCTGTGCGCGCTGGCTACCGCCACCGTCTGGAACTCGCGGCTGGGGCTGCAGGAGTCTCTGCTGATAATGTTTTCCCTGCTGGCCGCGTACTGGTACCGCCGGGCGCTGGATGATCATCGATTTTTGCCGGCCGTCGGGCTGGCGCTCGGCCTGGGCCTGCTGACCAAGTACACGATCGTCGCGGTGGCACTCGCGCTCTTGGTCCATTTCCTCATCTATCGGCGCGATTATTTTCGGCTGCGCACGTTCTGGATCGGGGGCGCGGTGTTCCTGCTCTTGGCATCGCCGCTCATTATCTACAACTTGATGCTGTATCGCGCCACCGGGCATTTTGATTTGCAACTGTCCTATCTTCTGGGACAGCGGGTAGGGGAGTGGCAGTCGTTGCCCGGCAAGGAGCAGATCGGCGCCTGGCCCGAACGTTTCGTCAGCTATTGGGAGCATCTGCGACCGATGCTGTCGCCGCCGCTGCTGGTCCTGGTCATGCTCGGGGCCGCGCTGTTCGTCGTCCTGTGGTTCACAAGTAACGACCCGGAATCCAGCTACACGCTCCTGGGACTGCTGACGGTGAGCTGGGCGGGGATGTTGTTGTTCATCGGACCGTCCACAAGATTTGTATCGGTCCTGGTCGTGTGGCTATTGATGGCCGCGGCCGTGGTGGCAACGGCGCTGCGCACGCCGTACGCCGTGTTGCGGGGAGTCCTGGCGGCAGTGTTCGTCGGGGTGGTGGCGTACGAGGGGATGTTTGCCGTGCGGACGGTGATCGCCGACCGGCCGTCAGGACGGCCGGGCTTGGCCTATTCCGGGTTGCTGCGGTCCGACATGGAGCGCTGGGGTTATCAGCAACTGGACCGGTATTTGGCCGGCGCATTGTCGGGCCGCCGGCCCCAGGTGTTGCCGAATGTCCGTAACGATTTTTTGCGGCGGCTGCAAGCGCGTGTCGAGCGCAGTGCGCTGCGGCCCACACCGATGCTCATTGTCTACGACGCCAACCTTTACGACCTGGGAGCGCTTTGGACCCTGCACCGCCGTCTCGTCTATGAGGGTTGGCCGGTGATCACTGCCGAACAGTTCCTAGCGGCCGGGGAATCCTTCTGGCGGCAAGCAGGCATTCGGGAATTCATATTCGTAAAAATCGGTGGCGGCATGCTGTTGCAGGCTCCCGCCGAACGGACCATTGGCGGGGAAAAATTGGCGCAGCAGTTGGACGCGCAAGGCGTTCCCAAGGCAGCCGTGGCAAGCCCACGGCTTGGGACGGCGGCCTTCACCATCTACCGTTGGGGCGAGGGGAGCGGGGGGCCGCCCAAATAGGCGTATGACGGTATCATCAATGGGTGTGGATAAATCCATTGACCACGTAGCGCAACCATGCTATACTTATTTTAGAGAGTAGGTTCTGAGTGGACGTTCACAGGGTGAGGAGAGGTAGATGGGCCACAGGGTAAGGCTCATGGCACCGAACATTTCGGTGGCAGGAGTCTTACCCCCAACCCTCCAACTTTTTCTCTCGAAGCATTTCGCTTCACCCCCGTGACTCTGTCACACCTCACATTTCCAACCTACTCTCTTTCTTTTTGCCTAAAATATGCAGTTGGTAAGCGATGATCTGCGCGACGGCGAGCTGATGCCGTCAACGTTCACCTGCGACGGGCAGGATGTGGCGCCGCAGTTGGGTTGGCGCAACGTTCCTGAAGGGACGAAAAGTTTTGCCCTACGTTGTTTTGACCCTGATGCACCCGGCGGCGGGTTCACGCACTGGCTGGTTGCCAATCTCCCCCACACGTGCCGTCAACTCCCGCGCGGCGGGCCGCTGCCCGATGCGGCGGTCGAGGTCCTCAATGATTTCGGAAAAACCGGGTATGGCGGACCGTGTCCGCCATCCGGCACGCATCGGTACGAGTTCACGCTCTACGCGTTGAACGTGGTGGAGCTGCGCGGGCTCACGGCGGAAAATTTTTTGGACCAGGTGCGTCGTTGTGCCGTGGCGCAAGCGACGCTGACGGCACCCTACCGGCGACGTTAGCGCGCCGGCAGCGAGAACCCGCCATTTCGGCGGATTTTTTCATTCCGGAATGTAGACGGTGGTTGGCGGCGACGCGGGGATGCTGATAGTCTTGCGGTAGCCGACCCGGTCGTGCGCATTATCCGTAGTACCCCACATCGCGCCGGACGCAATGGTGGACTCGCCGTACTTATCGTTGAGCCGGTCGGCAGCCGCCGCCAGGAGTTTTGGCTTGAGGATGTCATCAAACAGCGACTGCTGCCCGGATGTTGGCTGCAGGTCCGTCACGCTGACGGCAAGTTGGGTGGCCGCATCGGGCAGGGGACGGGAGAACAACAGCGCGTTGGCAGCACGCAGGATATCCGGCGTCGTGAAGAGCGGTTCCGCTGCCCGCTTGCTGCCGCCCCGGCCGTGGCCGTGCTGCAGACCGCAGTAGGCAAATATCCCCCGCGCTTCCAGGTTCTGGCTGCGCAGCCGCCGGCCGGTGCGTTCGCACAGTTTCGCGAGTATCGGCCGCAGGTAGGCGGGGTCGTCGGTGCGCTTCGGCAGGCAGTAGGAATGACCGATGGATTTCGGCGCGGCCGGCGTTGTCGCCACATCGGAAAGTTCTACGCCGTTGACGTTCGCCCATAGGTAGTACCCGGGCTTGCCTAGGCAGGCGATCAAATTGGCCACCGGGTAGCGGCGCAGGTCATTGAGCGTGGCAATGCCCAGCCGCCACAGCCGCCAGGCGGTCTTGTGTTTGATGCCCCAGGCATCGGTGATGCGGACGCGAGAAAATATTGCCGCCACAGTATCGGGGGTGACCATCAGGACGCCGCCCTTGGGCGCCACATCGGAACCGAATTTCGCCAAAAATCGCGTGGAGCTGACGCCGACGGAGCATTGCAGCCAGTCGCCGACCTCGGTTTTGATGCGCCGTTGGATTTGGCGCGCCAGCAGCTCGGCCTGGGGGAGCTCGCGCACCCAGCCGGTCATGTCCAAAAATGCTTCATCGATGCTGTAGGGTTCCACGCGGTCGGTATACTGCGCGAGGATGGAAAATATTTTTTCCGTCGTGCTGCGGTATTTGGATGGTTCATTTTGGACCAGGATGATGCCGGGGTAGATCTTTTTGGCGTCACTGATGCGCATGCCGGTTTTGACCCCGACCTTCTTGGCCTCCATGGAGGACGCGATGATGCAGCCGTTGCCGTTCTTGGTTTTTGGCAGGTACGCGCACACGCCCAGCGGTTTGCCGCGCAGGAAAGGATTGGCCTGCTGCTCCACAGAGGCAAAGTAGCTATTCATATCGATATGCAGTATCACTTTTTGCATATCATGGAGAGTTCATTTCTACACTTTTTTGGAAAGGGCGGGTTCGAGGGGGTATGGGCCACCTCACGTATAAAGTTATGTCTAGTGCGAGAATTTAATTAGGATTGGGCTTCACGTGACTTTTGATAAGAATTTTTACTACTGCTTCAAGTTTTAGTGTCTCTACATCTTGATTAAATTGACCATGGGGAATCTTTGGGATTACGGCATTGGGAATATTGCCGTGCGCTGTTGGGTTACCCCACTTCAAAATTATTTTTATGAAATCATCTTCGGTGATAGTCCCCCGCGCTTCTGGCGAGAGGGCTCTATACATGTTCGCTGCTTTTGTTCTCCCGCCACGGTTTAGTGATGTAATAATTTCGATAATACGTATATAGCCTAAGAACCTCCAGCCAAGTTCGTTATATAAATCCGTCGCCGATCTCCACAGATAAAAGACATCCTCGTATTTTTTGTATATGTCGAAGGACGGTAAGTTTTCTACCAATTTACAATTTGTTCGATGGAAAATGATACCACCCGAAACGCTGGATTGTCCGCCCATGAGCAAAGGCCTCTTCCGTCTATCAAGATTTAACGTAAAAGTGGCATCGTCATAGACTTGGAAAAAATCGTAGTTTGATAAAAAGAATGGAACTTGGAATATCCCCGCCAAATAAGCAGTAATCTTATTAAGCTTTTCTAATGAGTGATGATAAGCGAGGTAGGGGTCCGTATCCTGAATGCGAATAATTAATGAGATTATATTAGTGCCATCTCTCTCGAAGTGATTATCTAATGTCATTACAGAATTTTCATTAATCCATAGAATGTAATCGTCAGAAGATAAGACTTTTTTGAGTCTTATCCCTGACGCTATAGAGGTGTACTCTACGTAAAATTTTTTAGTATTTCCTTCTTCCATACTTTTGGTACTAAGATGTAACCCAATGCGCCCATTGGAGAAATTTAGGCAGCATTGCGCCGTGAGGAGGAGCGTTCCCGCCACGGGAAATTTCGCGACTGTCTGAGGGCGCCCCCGGGGCGGCCGAGTTAGCGAAATTAGCCGACGAGGAACGGCTCAATGCTCTAAATTTGGACACGGGGCGCGACTTTGGCGGTACCTTCGCGCCTACAGCACCTTAACTTGGTTCATCTTCGTCGCTTTTGCGGTGGCCGGGTTCTTGGGGCTGGTCGGCATCACTACACTGGTGGCATCCGCAGGTCGGTAGATTTTCAGACGGAAAGTTTGTCGTGCCGAAGCGCCTGGCGGATGCCGGGCGCTTTTGGATGTGTCTCAACATCCTTGGTCTCTCTGCGGGAAGGAGAATTATTCCCCCTTACGAAGGAGGGGTGAGGGGAGGTGACGGGAGATGGCGGACGATACTATCCAGCACGGCATCGCGGTTGTGGTAGATGTCCGTGTTTGTGAAACGAAGCACGGTCATGCCCAGCGACTGGAGATACGCTTGTCGTCGAACGTCGTAGGTGACCGCGGATGGCGTGACGTGTGAGTCGCCATCAATTTCAATTGCTACGTGCGTCCGCGGGCAGTAGAAATCAACGATGAAAGGGCCGATGCTGACCTGACGACGGAATTTATAGCCGTTGAGATGTTTGCCGCGCAGGTAATACCACAGTAGAAGTTCGGCGAATGGCATACGGTTTCGCAGTCCGCGCCGCCGTGTTCGTTGTTCGGTTTGATTGAAAATTTTGGTCATCGTTTTACGTCTTTTAACCCCCAGGATACAACGTATCCACCCCCTCTAGCTCCCCCTTCGTAAGGGGGAGAATATTTCGCAAGGGGAGGAACTTTTTATATCGTCAGTTCTTCCCCTCCTTACGAAGGAGGGGGTAGGGGAGGTTATCCGGTGGCATACCATTCGCTCAACCGCCACGATAGCCGGCGGGTGGAAAAGGCCAGTTTGAAATAGTTGGCGGCGTCGGAAACGTTGAAGTAGTAGATGATATCCTCGCCGTCGCGTTCGCGGTGCACCAGGTTGAGTTTCTCGACCTGATATTTTTTTCCGCGCCAGCGAAAAACGAGCGGCATGACTTTGTTGCCGGCAATACGGGGTTTTACGACCGGCCGGTCAACACAGGCCAAGACCGGAGAAAAGCTGGCCAGGACCTCGATGGGCTCATCAATTACTTCTTGCATAGCAGGATGGTGGTAGCAAATTTATCATGCCGGCGATTTCCTTGATTCTTACTTCCTGCTTCTTGATTCTTCCGTTAGACGCACCAGCAGGGGAGCGTGCGGTTGCGGGCAAAGATCCGCCGCAGGCGCTTGTGCTGCATGTAGTCAAAGCAGTAGCGCCAGAGCAGTTTGTTGATGGCTTTTGCCATAGATAATTAATGTTACGTGTTAGGTGGTTTGGAATTTTCTGATGATGCCCCGCACCACGCCCTGGATCAGGGGGTCTTTGGCGTAGATGGGCTGCATCGCGGCGTTGGCCGGCTGTAGCCGGATGCGGTTTTGCTCGCGGTAGAATTTTTTTAACGTGGCGTAGGCGTTGTCCAGCAGTGCCACCACCACGTCGCCGTTCTTGGGACTCGGATTGCGCTGCACGATGACTAGGTCGCCGTCCAATATCCCTTCATTCACCATGGACTGTCCGCGGACCTTCAGCACGTAGGTGTTGGCAGGGTCGGCGACCAGGTCGGCGGGCACGGCGATGGCCTCGTTGCTGTCGGCCGCTGCGTCGGTGTCGATGGGTTTACCGGCGGTGATGAGGCCGGCGAGCGGCACTAGCACGGCCCTGGAGATATTCAGCGCGGCGTTGATGGGCTGCAGTGCGCCACCGCGGCCGCCTGGCAGCTTGAGGTAGCCCTTGGCTTCCAGGGTAGCCAGGTGCTCGGCCACGGTGGCCTTCGACCGCAGTTTGAAATTTTTAGCGATCTCCTCGTAGGTGGGGGAGTACCCCTCGCCTTGGAGAGTGCCCAGAACGTATTTCAGGATGGCCGATTGTTTTTTGGTAAGCGATTTCATGTGCTTTAGGTTACGTGTTCCATAACGATAACCGAACAAAAACCGAACGTCAAGTGGATAACTATAATTGCAAACCATTCGCAATAGTCGTATGGTGACGGTATGAGTGAGTATCTCGCGCGGGTCCGTCAGGCTGGCTGCCGTCTCACCAAAGCACGGCGGGCGGTCATCGCGTACCTGCAGGCGCATGATGAGCCGCAGACCGCCGCAACGGTTCACCGGGGCCTGCGGGGGATGCGGACCGACCTGGCGTCGGTGTACCGGACGCTGGAGCTGCTGGAGCGGCTCGGGGTGGTGAGCCGAGAATCGGACGGCAAGACCGCTGCCTACGCGCTTGCCGACCACCATCACCATCATATCGTCTGCCGCGGCTGCCATCGTAAAACGTGCCTGCCCTGCGCGCTGCGCCTGCCCTCGCCGCGCGGGTTTTCCGCCGTCCAGCACCAGGTCGTGCTGACGGGTGTGTGCGCCAGTTGCGCACAATCGTCGTAATATCTATGTCCGTCAAGACCCCGGCCGCTATTGACGCCCACCATCTGACCGTCCGCTTCGGCCGCGAGACCGTCCTGGATGATGTGACGTTTTCGTTGGCGCGGGGGGAGATCGTCGCGGTCATCGGTCCCAACGGTTCAGGCAAGACGACGCTGCTCCAGGCCGTCCTCGGGTTGCAGCCGTACGAGGGTATCATCCGCGTATTCGGCAAGCCGGTACGGGAAACGCTCGGCAGGATCGGCTACGTGCCGCAGCGGTTCGCTTTCGACCGGACCTTTCCCCTGACGGTCGGCGAATTTTTGCGGCTGCGCGGCGCCAAACCCAAGCACCGCGACTGGCGCCAGGCGGTGCTCGCTGAGGTCAACTTGACCGGCGGCGAAAGCCAGCCCGTCGGAGAACTCTCCGGCGGCGAGCTGCAACGATTGCTGATCGCCAACGCCTTGATGGGGGAGCCCGAATTGCTGCTGCTGGATGAGCCGACTGCCGGCGTGGATGTGGCTGGCGAGCGCGGGTTCTATGAGCTGGTCGCTCATCTGCACCGCAGCCATCAGATGACCGTGCTGATGGTATCCCATGACTTGGCGATGGTGGCGCGACAGGCGACCAAGATCATCTGTCTGAACCGCGAATTGGTGTGTTTCGGACCGCCCGCGCAGGCCATTGCCCCCGACGTGCTGCGCCAGCTGTACGGCGAAGGCGCGCACATCGCCGCGCATCACCCCCATTGATATGCTGCCGACCGGATCTCTCGCCTTGCCGCTGCTCGCCAGCATCGCGCTCGCCGCGGTGTTGTCGTGGCTGGGCGTGTTCGTGGTGATGAAGAAAATGTCGTTCATTGCCGACGGTATCGCCCATGCCAGTTTGGCGGGGGTCGCGCTGGGAGTTTTGTTCCATGCCGATCCGCTGTACACGGCCCTGGCGTTCAGCTTGGGCGTCGGGGTCGTGATCTACTATCTTGAGCGCCGGACCACGCTGCCGGTGGACACCATCATCACGCTGCTGTTCACCGCCAGCCTCGCGGTCGGCATTTTGCTGATGAGCCGCGAGGGCGGCGACGTGGAGGCGCTGGAGAAGTCGCTGTTCGGCGATGCCGCCGCCATCGGTTGGTCCGAAGTGGTAACCGTGGCGGTGCTGGCACTGGGCGAGGTGCTGTTTCTCACCCGCTACTACCAGCGGCTCGCGCTGATGATCTTTGACCGTGCCAGCGCGTACGTGGCCGGTATCCGGGTGGAACGGCTGCAGCTGGGTTTCTACCTGGCGCTGGTGGTGGCGATTGTCCTGGGCATTAAGATCTTTGGCGTGCTGCTGGTTGGCGCCTTGATGGTCATTCCCGCGTCGGCGGCAAAATTGGTGTCACGCTCGTTCCACGGCGCCATTGCCTTGTCGGCGATATTTTCCATACTGATCGTGGGGAGCGGCATGCCGCTGGCGTACGCGTTCGACCTGCCCGCCAGCGCGGTCGTGGTACTCACCGGCGTCATCCTCTTCACCTTCATGATGGGCGTTTCCCGCTTCGTGTTCGCCCGGCGTTCCTGAGTCCGCACGAAAAAAAGATCCAGGGTGTTTGCCCGGATCTTTTATTGCACCACCGGACCTTACGCCAGCCGGACGGCGGCGATCATGAGGCCGATGCTGGTGGTGACCGCCAGGACGACCGCGGTCCATGCCACCACTTTGGCGACAAAGTATTCGGTCGGCCGCGGCTTGCTGCGGATGAAACGTTGCCCGAGCGCTTTGAGCGGGTTTTGCATAGGCCGGAGAGAGAGGTTATTGTTCTTGGTCGTCCGACGGGTAGTGCGCGTGGTCGCGGCCTTTCTTGATCTCACGGATGACCGCCGCCACCAGGCGCTTGGGGTCATGCTCGAACACGATATGCAGCTTCCCGCGTTTCGCGGCCTTCAGGATATCTCTGATCTCTTTCGTGATACCGCCGGAGTCATCCAGCACGCCGATGACCTTTTTATCCTCGAAGGCGACCGTGAATTCGTTCAGGGTGCCGATGCGGCCGCAGACGATGATGACGGCGTCGCTAGAGCGGGTCAAGAGGAGGTTTCTCGCCGCATAGCCCGAGCCGGTGAAGATGATGAGGTCGCTGTATTGGAGCGGCAGCCGGTACTTGCGGGTGTGCTCCGACGACGTGGAAGCGGGGGAGAACCCGATACAGGTGCCGCCGGCCAGTTTGCAGCCCTTGGCGGCCAGTTGCGGGATGCCGGTGGTGGCGCCGTGCGTCAGGATGGCGCCGACGCGGGCGATCTCGCGGCCGATGGCAATGGCCTTGTCGCCGGCGAGTTCCAGGCATTCGCCCTGGGCGGCGCCGGAGACGCAGAGCTTCAGGCTGGGTGCGTAGCGGTGGTTGGACTTAGCGCGACGGCGGATTTTGGTAGGCGTCATGGGCAAGGGTGGTCAATTGTTGAAAAGTGGAGGAAAATCCTTTGGGATGGAGGGCGCTGCCGATGACGAGGAGGTTGGCGCCGGCGGCGGCGAGCTGCGCGACGGTTGCAAGATTGGCGCCGCCGTCGACTTCGACGTTGCCGTGGGGGTGGATCTGGCGCGCCAGCTTCAACCGCGGCACGGTTTCGGGCAGCAGCGGCTGGCCGCCCCAGCCGGGCTTGACCCCCATGATCAGCAGGGTATCGGTCAGTCCGAGGAACGGTTGGGCCGCTTCCACCGGCGTTTCGGGGTTCAGTGCGATGCCGGCGAGTTTTCCCAACTGGCCGATTGCTTGCAGAATGCGGCGAGGTTCCTGCGTCGTTTCCAGGTGGAAGATGATTTTTTTTACCCACGGGTAGTGCCAGCGGGAGATCTCGTCGGTGGTGACGTTGGTCATCAGGTGGACCTCGAACGCGAGCCGCGGCTTGCAGCCGTCAATGAATTCCGGGTCGTGGAAAGTTTGGGTCGGCACGAACGTTCCGTCGGCCACATCCAGCTGCGTCCAAGCAACCTCATGGCGCGAAAGCAGCGAGATGCGGCTGCGGCATTTTGCTGCCGTCGGTACCAGGATGGAAGGGATGATCTCTACCATAACAGCCGTTCGGTTAGCGGCCGAGTTTGGACAGCATCGCGACGCGGCGCTGGTGCCTGGGGATACGGCTTTCCTCAGTCTTCAGCCAGGCGGAGAGGATCTGGCGCGCGCGCGGCAGCGTGGTTTCCCAGGCGGCGAGCACCAGGACGTTGGCATGGTCGTCATGACGTGCCATTTTTGCCGAGAACGGGGAGCCGCACAGGACCGCGCGTACCCGCCGGTTGCGATTGGCCGCAATGGCCATGCCATGCCCGGAACCGCAGATGAGCACGCCCAGCCCGCGTCCGCGCGCCACCGCTTGGGCGACGGCCGCCGCGAACACCGGGTAGTCGTCGCGGGGGTCGAGAGTTTTGGCTCCCAAGTCAACCACGCGGCGCCCCCGGCGGGATATCCAGGCGCCAAGCCGTTGCTTGAGGCGAAAGCCGTTGTGGTCGGCGCCAAAAAATATGGAAGGAGTGGTGTGCATACCCCTCCCTCTAGTATAGCGGAGCCGCGGCTCGTCGGCTACGCATTACCAGAACACCAGTTTGAGGCCCACCGCCAGCAGCGCCGCCAGCACCACCTTGCGGAATGCCGCGGCCGGGATGACCGCGACGAGTCTTCGTCCTACCCAGGTTCCCAGGAAGCTGCAGGGAACGGCCAAGGCCATGACTTGCAGCAGGTGAGCGTTGAGGTGAACGTCGTTGCTCAGGTAGATGGGGATGCGCGTGACGTCGGTGACGATGGCCAGCAGCGCGGCGGTCGCTATGTACGTTTCCTTCGGCAGACCGAATGCATTCAGGAACAGCGAGCGCAGCGCTCCACCGGTGCCGAGGATCCCTGCCGACAACCCCGAGCCCATGCCGCCGACGAGCGCCACCCGCAGTTTTGGCGGGAGCGTGACCAGGCGGTGGGTAAGCGAATAGGCGGCAAATCCGACCAGGAACAGACCGAGCAGAAGTTCCAGGGCCTTGGTGTCAAGGTTCGCCCACAGCGTGGCCCCGAGGTAGGAGAATACCACGCTGGCGGCGCCGAAGGGGACGAACACCTCCCACTGGATGGTCCGGAACAGGAAGATCTTGAAGCAGTTGCCGATAACATGTAGCATCGCCACGACCAGGATCGCCGCTTTGACGTCCAAAAAAAACGACGCCGCCGGCGTGAGCGTGGTGGCGGTGCCAAATCCCGCGACGGTTCCTATGAAGTCGGCGACGAACACGACCCCCAGGAATATGAGGGTGGTGGCGAGTTCCATACATTCCAGTGTACGGCGACTCGCAGCGGCAGGAAAGGGCGGTCAAAGGGGATAAGTACCCGGCAACCTCGATAACCATCAATGCATTTCTTGGCTCACCGCAGGCGAAAGAAAACAGGGATTGACGGGAATCATCCTGCGTGCTAGGCTTGTCACAACCTTGACAGTTGAATACGGATTATCAAGAGCGTCGCTTGCTTGTCCCGCGTTCGCGGGGCAGAAAGGGTACTGGCCCGATAGCGACCAGCAACTCGACCCTCATGCTTGGGGGTGCCAGAGTGCTAACTCCAGCCCATGCGGGGAAGATAATCGCAAGCGAAAGCTCTTGTCCCCAAGAGTTTTTTGATTGACGTAATGACCCTTCCCGACGGAAGGGTTTTTTCGTCAGTTGCATTCTGTTGTCCTTTATGACCACCAGAGGAGTATACGTCATGCACTTTTCCATCAACCGTTTGCTGCCGCCCGACCTGCAGTGCGAGGGCAGCGGAGACCTTGTCGTGCCCCCATGGGCGTTCCAGCCCGATGCCTGGAGCTTCGCCTTTCTCCGCGGGTTGCGGCGGGAAGCGACCGCGCTGAACGGGAAGAAGGTCTGGGAGATCGGCGTTGGCACCGGGCTCAACCTGATGCTATTGGCGCAGTGGTGCCCGCGATCCGTCTTTTACTTCTCCGACCTCAACCCGGACTGCACGCCGTTGGCCCGGCGCAACATCGGCGATCAGCTCGATGGCCGCGGCCGTCCGCTCGAGGGCCAGTGGGACCTCGTTTCCCGCCTCGATCGGGCGAGCGTGCCGCCCCGCGTTGATGCGGTCATCGCCTGCATTCCGCAGGTACCCACGGCGCTTGACCTCTCGGTGGGCGATAACCTTGCCCACTACTACCGCCCGGAACACTACCGGGAGGCTCACCTGCACGCGCTCGGACTCGGTCTCAATGAGGCATTGCTCCGGCGGGCCCGCAGCGTGCTGGCTCCGGGCGGTCAGGTGATCCTGAACCTTGGCGGTCGGCCAGGGGTCGCCCGACTGGTCGCGATGTTCCAGGAATGCGGGTATCGCTGTCGGACCGTCCATGAGGAGGTCATTCCGCAGCACCGCGAGACCTCGCTTTCCACCCTTGCCGGCCTGGAAGCCGGTGGTCAGGAGGACTTCGAGTTCTTCGCTGACGCGTCAGCAACGATGCGCATCAACGCCCGCGTGGCCGAGCCCCGTCGGTTGGCGAGCCAGCCGGTCTTCCACAAGATCTACGTGGTCGCCGGTAGCGCCGCGTAACGTCCTCGGAGCGGCTGCTGGTCACTCCCGCAGCCGCTCCCACTCTTTTTCTCCACCTGCTCAAGTAACGCGAAAAATCTATGACCCTGCAAAAAGACCGAGTCTATATCCTGGCGGGCGCGACCGGTAGCGAGATCTTGCGCCGCGGTTTCCCCACCAAGCTGCCGCTGTGGTCAGCCCAGGTATTGTTTGAGAAACCGGAATTGGTCCGGCAGATCTACGTCGATTATATTCGCGCGGGGGCCGATATTATCGTGACCAATACCTTCCGCACGCAGCGCCGGACGCTCGCCAAGGCCGGCCGCGCCGATGCGACCGGGCGCATCAATCGCCTGGCGGTGGACCTTGCCCTTCAGGCGCGCGGGGAAGCGGCGGGCGGCCAGCCGGTGCTCATCGGCGCGAGCATGACGACGCTGGAAGATTGCTACCGGCCGGACTTGCTGCCGACCGCGCAGGAGATGGAAGCCGAGCATCGCGAGCAGGCCCAGCTTTTAGCGAGCGCGCCGATCGATTTTTTTCTACTGGAAACATTCAACAGCATCCAGGAGGCCGTCATAGCGGCGCGCGCTGCCGCCGCGACTGGCAAACCCCTGATGGTCAGTTTCACCGCCAATACGCGCGGTGACATTCTGAACGGCGACCAATGGAGTGAGGCGATCCGCCAGGTGGAGGAATTCTCCCCGCTGGCCATCATGGTCAACTGCGTACCCCCAGCCGTTGCGACCGCGGCGCTGGAAAAGATCAAACGGAGCACGGCGCTGCCGTTCGGCGCGTATGCCAATGGGGCCGGCGAAGCCGACACGACCGATGGCTGGAAATTCTCCTCCGGTGACCGCATCGGCCAGTATCTTGACCACTGCCGCGACTGGGCGGATATGGGGGCGACCATCATCGGCGGATGCTGCGGGACCAACCACGAGTACACGCGCGCTTACCGCCAGTTCCGGCGTCCGCAGTGACCCGAAAAAAACGCCGTGCTTGACACGGTGATTTTTTCGCCGTATACTCGGCGTGGCGCAGCCGTACCTTACAACGTCGGTCCCCTCCAGGGCTAAGTCCAGACGGCTGCCTGGCTTTGGTCCTGGAGGGCAGGACCCCTGGTCCGGCGGGCGGAGTTGGTCGCCGACTCGCCCCCTCCACTGCTTATCCTTAAGCACGGTGGGAATATGCACGGCATTTTCCTGCTCGTCTTCACCTTCGTCCTGGTGAAGCTGTTCTTCCCCGACCTCGGGGGAGAAGTGGAGAGCCTCCTGATGGGGGCTATCGAGACGTTGAAAAACGTCATCGGTAGCACCCCAGTCTAGGCGACAGAGAGTCTTCTTTCGAAGACTCTCTTCTCCTTGGCACCTTCGCTCGAGGGTATTTTTTTTACGGGAAAATCACTCTACCGCGTCCAGCTCCTCCAGCGCTCCGTCCAGTCCGTCATCCAGGAGCGCGGGGTCGGGAGTGGCGGACGGTTGCGGCGAGGGAAGGGGCGCCGGCGGGGCGGCGGGAACGGCGCGCTGGCACCCAGCGGCCGTCAGCGCAAGCGCCGCCGCGAGCATGATGAGCATGTTCTTTTTCATACCTATTTCAGCGCGGGGGTAATGTCGCGGATGAAAGTTTGCCAAGCGGCGCGCACTTCAAGGATAATGGCGCGGCGTTGCGTTTTGGTGGTGGCGAGATTGAAGCGTTGTTTTGCCTCTTCTTGGGCGGTGATGAATTGCGCGACGCGAGCAACCGGCGCGCCGCGTTCCACGAGGTCTTCGGCGCGTTCTTCCAGGTCGTAGAAGCGGAATTTGATTAGGGCGTAGACCTGCGTCCGCAGGGTCACGCGGCAGTCGTCCTGCTCGTTGGCCGGCAGTTGAGCGCAGGCAGACGCGGCAGCCGTCAGGTCCTCAACGCCAAGAATTTTTTTGACGCAAGCGATACGCTTCGGGCCGACCGGAAATTCCCAGCATGCCTGCAGCTGCCGGTAGCGGCTGACACATTGCTCCCGCGCTGTGGTATCGCCGAGCGTGCGGCACTCCTCGGGCAGGTAGAGGATGGCTTGCTGGCGGGCAAGTTCTGTTTCCGAGAGCCGCAGGCGGCAACTGATGCGTTCCGGCAGCGCCGGCAGATCGGAGCACAGAAGTTCGATATGGACGGGCGTGAGGGACGGCGTGGGTGAAGGTAATGGTCGGGACGTAGGGGTTGGCCGCGGCTTGTTTCTGGGGTCGTTACCGCTGCGAATTTCGGTGCGGTCGTCAAAGCCGTCACCATCGGTATCTTTGGCGTTCGGGTTGGTGCCGAGCCGCTGTTCCTCCACGTCCGATAGTCCGTCCCCGTCGGCGTCGGACGGCGGGATGGGTTGGGAGAGTTGGCACGCCTGTTCGGTCGGCGGCTCGGGCGTTTCGGCCGTGGGACAGTCGAAGTTCAGCGTGCAGCTACGCTGCTGGCGGACGCCGTCGCAGATCGACCACGCACCGCACTCCCATGTGTCCTCCGTGCACGGCGGGGTGCAGGCTTGCTGTTCGGCCGGCTTTTGGTCCGTGACGCCGGGGCAGTCGTACGAGAGCGTGCAGCTCCGGGTTTGTGTGCCGTCTGCGCTACAGGCCGACCAATCGCTGCAAAACCACGTGTCGTTGGCGCAGGCCGGAGAGCCGCCCCCGCCGCTGCCGACCGCTAAAACCGCAGGTGCCGTGGCCAGCAGTGCTGCGGCGGTTATGAGGAGAGTCTTTCCCATAGAACGCCGCCATTGTACCATAGGGGCAGTTTTTCCCGGAATATGCCTCACTCACGGCCCATCCCCGCGGCAGCCGTCCGCCGCCTACGCCGCAAGCTTTTGGCATGGTACCGCCGCCATGGCACGGATTTTTTGTGGCGCCATCGTCCGACCCCGTACCGCGTGCTGGTGGCCGAAGTGATGTTGCAGCAAACCCAGGTCAGTAGAGTGGAACCAAAGTACCGCGCGTTCCTGCGCCGCTACCCGACCCTGCGCGCGCTGGCGCGCGCAAAAACCCGTGAATTACTCACCCTGTGGTCGGGGCTTGGCTACAATCGCCGTGCGCTTGCACTGCGGGATTGCGCCCGCACGGTGGTCGCGCGCCACGGCGGCCGTTTGCCGGACGCGTTGGTCGCATTGTTGGCGCTGCCGGGCATCGGGTCCTACACCGCCCACGCCATCAACATTTTTGCCCGTAATCGCGACGAGGTCTGCGTGGACACCAACGTCCGCCGTGTCCTTATCCACGAGCTTTCGCTTCCCTCGGATTGCCCGCCCGCGCGGGTGGAACAGGTCGCCCTGCAGGTATTGCCGAAAGGACGTTCCCGCGAGTGGCACAATGCCTTGATGGATTACGGCCGCACGGTCGCGACGGGTCGGGCAACCGGCGTTCGTTCGTCGCCGCGTCGTCCTGAACCGTTCGTCGGTTCCTCGCGGTATTACCGCGGGAGGCTCATGGCCGCGCTGGTCGGCCGTCCGTTCATGCCGTGGCAAACGCTTGCCCGTCATTTGCGTTTGCCCTTCGCCAGAGTAAAAAAGATCGCCGCCGGGATGGCGCGCGACGGATTAGTTATTGTCCAGCCCAGCGGGGCAGAGTTGCCGCGCTAGCTTATCCATCGTTCCACCAGGAACCCGACCGCGTAGGCGGCGACCGCAGCCGAACCGCCCACCAGCAGCATCTGCAGGCCGCCCCAGTACCATTTCTGTACGGTCAGCCGGCTGCGAGAGGCGCCGACCGCGAACATCGCGGTGGCGGTCATGACAATCGAGGCTTGGACGGCGGCAACGCCCGATAGGCGCAGAAGGTAGGGGATGAGCGGCACCATGCCGGCGGCGGCGAAGGCAACGAACGTCGCCAAACCGCGACGGGCGGGGCTTGCCGGGTGGTCTTCAATGACCCCCAATTCCTCGCGCATCATGAAGTCCACCCATCGTTTTTTATCAGCGGTGATGGTGCGTGCCGCTTCCTGCAGCAGCGGCGGGGTGAACCCCCAGCGGCGAAAGATCTCCTCCACTTCTTCTTTTTCCATTTCCGGGAATTTTTCTATCTCCTCGATCTCTCCGAGCCGCTGGCGGCGCTGGTAGTCCACCTCCGAGCGCTGTCCCAGATAGTTGCCCAAGCCCATGGAGAGGCCATCCGCCAGGAGGTTGGCCAGGCCGAAAATGAGCACCGTGAAGGGCGCCAAGTGGGCGCCTTGGGCGCCGGCGACCACCGCGAACGTGGTCACCAGCCCGTCGTTTGCGCCGAAAATAAAGTCGGCCAGGTAGCGGCCGCTGGCGGTGCCCTGGCGTTTGTCGGCCAGCTCGTGCTGCAGCCGAGCGAGTTGTTTGGCGTGTTTATCCATGGCGGGACAACGGGAAGGAATGGGGATAGTATAGCCGGTTTTTTTCCGTTGTGCCATGCGGCGGTAAAAAAACGGGGGCGAAAGCCCCCGTTTTTTTGTCGTCGCGGTTTACTGCGCGTTCAATTCCTGTTCGATATCGCCCAACTCCGTATCCAGGTCCGCGGTGCCGACGGCTTCCAGGTCGGCTTGGATGGCCGCATCCTCATCGGCGTTCGCCGCCGGAGCCCCTGAATCGTCATTCTTTTTTTCCATCACGGCGCCGTTGTCGGTTTCGGTATTGCCGTTCGCGCTCTCGTCAGCGGCGGGTGCCGCCTGGCGGGTGCAGCCGGCGATGACGAGCGTTGCGGCCGCCGCGAGCAGGAGGTATTTCGAGTACTGCATAGTGGGAAAATTAGCGTTACGGAGTGGTCGTGGCGGTGGAGGTGCTGGCGCCGTTTCCGCCGGAGGGATTACCGACCCGCAGCCCGCGGATCTGGGTGATGGCCTTGACCAGGTTGGCATGCGCATCCTTCAAGTCGGTGACGATCCCGCGGATGATGGTCTTGAGTTCCTCAAAGACCGTGCGCGGCGTTTCCGACCCGACGAGTTTCTCAAGCTTCGTTTTGGCCTGGGCGACGCCATCCTTGGCTTCCTGCCAGGCGGTTTTTGCCTTGGCGACGTAGGCCTTGGCTTCGGTGGTGTCCGTTCCCTGCTGGTCGAGCGCCCGGATGCGCGCCTCGATCCGGTCGGTCAGGGTCTTGAGGCGCTCCACGCGGTTTTGCAACCGCTCGGTCATGCGGTTGAAGTGCCGCCGGACGTTCTGCTGCCGAACCACAGCGAGCTTGGCGCGGACCTCTTCGCGGCGTTCCTGCCGTTCTTCGCGGCGCGTGCCGCCCGGGCCGGTGGTCGTCGGTGTTTGCGCCAGGACCGGCAGCGCGGATGCCAGAAGCAGCGCGGTTGCGCCGAGTCCGGCGAGTCGGATCGTACAGGTTCGCATAGGGTACCTCGCTGGGTCAGCGGCTCAGGGGCCGTTGACGATTAGGGGATAATGGGCCCTCGGCGGTTGTGCCGCGTCGGGTGAACGAAATTAACGGTACACCAGGGTGATGTGGATGGGAAGCTCGTTGCTGACGGGGTTCATCGGGCTACCCTCGTCGTATTTGAAGGAGCCCCAATCGCGGCGGTTGATGGTGACGCTGCCCTTGAGAGTAACGGAGCCGTCGGCGTTCTCCAGGATGCTGACCGGCGCAGTTACCGGCAAGGTTTTCTCGCGGATGGTCAGGTCGCCGGTCACCAGGTGCTGCTTGCCGTCCGATTCCGCTTTGGTGACGAAGAACTTCAGGGTCGGGTACTTGGTAACGTCAAAGAACGCGTCGCTCTTGAGGTGGTTGTCGCGGGCGGAAATCCCGGTCTCGATGGAACTGGCGTCGATGACCAGCGTGGCGGAAAGTTTAGTGAAGTCGCTCCGGTCAAAGCTGCCCGTAGCCGTCATTTTTGCGAAACGCCCGCTGCCATCGTGGAGTTTAGAATCGAAATCGAAGGCAATCTCGCTCGCGGCGGCGTCAATGACCGTCAGCACATCCTTTTTTTCCATGGCCGCCGGGGTGTCCGAGGCGGACGGGGTGGGGGAGGCGTCTCCGTCGGAAGGTGTGCCCGGGCGCGTGGCCAGCCAGTAGCCGCCGGCCGCCAGCACCAGCAGGATGACCACGATCAGCCCGCCGTTCATTTTTTTGCCGCCCGCTGCGGCGTTGAATTGCTCCATAGTACAGTAATGAAATTAGTTCTTAGTATGATGATAGTAGTAGGTGGCAGCTGTTTTGGCAAGGGTGGAACTCCCTTGACGAGCGTAAAAAAAAGTGGCCGGGTAACCGGCCACCGAAGGGAAAGGTGCGGAACTGGTCGCAGAGCGGTTTAGGGTGCCGCCGCGATGTCGGTGCGGAACTGGCGGTCACGGAAGGTGACGCCGTTTGCCAGACGGTAAGCCGTTTGGCGGGCGTTGTCGATGCTGTCGCCCAAGGCGACGACGTTAAGCACGCGCCCGCCGGCCGTGCAAAGATCGCCGTTTGTGCCGCGGGCGGTCGCGCCGTGAAATATGAGCCCTTCGGCCAGCGTGCCATCGGGTTGAAGGCCGCTGATGGGGAGGCCGGTGGTGGGGCCGTGCGTCGTCCCGTAGCCGGGCGCCGCCAGGACGATGCCGACGGCGGATTGCGGCCGCCAGCGCGGGTAGTAGTTGTAGAGCGTGCCAGTGGCGGCGCCCAGCAGGAGTTCGACCACGTCGCTCTCCAGCCGCGGCAGGGTCACCTGGGTTTCGGGGTCGCCGAACCGGCAGTTGATCTCCAGGACTTTGGGGCCCTGGTCGGTCAGCATCAGGCCGAAGTACAACGCGCCCACGAACGGGCGCTGGTCCCGCTGGAGGGCGCGGACCGTCGGCTTCACTATCCGTTCCATGATCTCGTGCTCCAGCGCGGGCGTGACGTCCGGCAGGGGGCTGTACGCGCCCATGCCGCCCGTGTTGGGTCCCTGGTCGCCGTCGCGCAACCGCTTGAAGTCGCGTGCCGGGCAGAGCGGGACGGCGTGGGTGCCGTCCGTGATAACGGTGAACGAACACTCGCGGCCCGTCAGGCAGTCCTCGATGATGAGCGAGTTGCCGGCCGGGCCGAAGGCCTGGTCGACCAGGATGCGGTCGATGGCCGCTTCGGCCTCGGCAATGGTTGCCGCGACCGTCACACCCTTGCCGCCACACAGGCCGTCGGCTTTGACCACGATGGGCGCGCCGTGTTGGCGCACGAACGCCTTGGCCGGATGGGAGTGGCTGTAGCGGCGGTAGGCCGCGGTCGGAATGCGATGGCTGGTCAGGAATCCTTTACAGAATCCCTTGCTGACCTCGAGCATGGCCGCGCGCAGCGACGGGCCAAAAATGAGCAGCCCGTTGCGGCGGAAGGTGTCCGCGATACCTGCGGCGAGCGGTCCCTCGGGGCCGACCACCGTCAGGTCGATGCGCTCGGTGACGGCCAGTTCCAGCAGGCCGTGGATGTTGTCTGCCGCGATCTCGCGACAGTTGGCGAGGTGAGCGATGCCGGCGTTGCCGGGGGCGCAAAACACTTTTGCGACCAGCGGGCTGCGGGAAATCGCCCAGCATAAGGCGTGCTCGCGGCCGCCGCCGCCGACCACCAGTATGCGGTACTTGCCTTCGTCCATTTCAGTTCTCCTTGGGCTGTCCAACAGCTGCCGCGGTACTTCCCGCGACGTATTTGGCACGGGGTGCCAAAACGGCTGCGGGGTGGGTTGTCAAATTGCATGACCAACATCATCAGTCACCATTGTCGGTGGCCAACTCCCTAGGATAGCAGAAAAGACCGTTTTGTTCAATCCCCGCGCATCATGGGCCATCGCCGGGGTGGGGATGAGTATCGGTTGACACCCATTGATACGTTATGGTTAGATATTTTTTATAACCCGACATCTGGTCTTTCCGTGCAGCCCTTTTGGTGGAAAGGAGGAGAGAAGTGAACAACTTCAACCAGAACAACAACTAGCCACGAAGAAGCAACGGCTAGATACGTTGGGTGGGCAGCCCCAGAGGGCAGCCCACTTTTTTTGTCCGGTTGACGCCGCGCGGGGAGTGAGGTATCCTGCTTTTTCGCCCTTTTCCAAGGAGGTGCTCCGATGGTTGCAAATTTTCGCTGGTTCATTCCCGACCGGCTGGCCGGCGGGTCAAAACCTTGCTACGAGGAAGATGTGCTGTGGCTGGCCATGACCCGTTTCCGCGCGGTGGTGAGTCTGGAGGACACGAGCGACTTTGTCGACCGGTTGTTGGCCGAACGCCGGTTCGCCCGCCATCGTTTGCTCATTGAGTTTGACCACACCGACCAGGAGTTGGTCGAGCCAACTGCCGACGAGCTGGCGGCCGCGCTCGCGTTTATCCGCGATCAGTTGACCGGAAAAAATCCGGTCTATGTGCACTGCAGCGCCGGCATTCGTCGCACGCGCTATTTTATCGACCGGGTCCTGTCGGTGCTCGCTCCGACCCGTCACGACTCGTGACGCCCCCGCCAGGGCGTCTTTTTTTGGTCGCGATCAGCACGTCCCCGAGTGGTGCCGATGAAGGATGCGGCAGACGGCGATAAGGCCGATGATGAATACCACGAGGTAGCTGAACGACAGCCAGCGCAGATTAGAGTTCCGGGCCGCGAACGCCTGCGCGGCGGGCTGTTGCACCAATACGCCCCAGCCGTGGGTCAGCACCGGTTCGAACGCGGTTACCATCGGTTGTTTGGTGATAGGGTCAGGAATAACGACGACATCGTTTTCGCCCCGCGCGAGGCGTTGGGCGACCGGCCAGTCGGACAGGTTGACGATGTCTTGTTGGGGTTGCAAGTAGGGATGGGTAACGACGTTGCCGTGGTGGTCAAGGATAGCGATGTAGCCGAGGTCGCCGACCTTGATATTTTTGCTCCACTGGAGGAAATATTCTATGTCGATCTGCAGGCCGAGAATTCCCGCCAGCCGTTGGTCGTTCCCCATGATGGGTACGCCGACCATGACGACGTTGAGTCTCGGTTCTGCCGCGCGCCGGTAGACCTCGGACACGTAGGGGGCGCCGGCCGCCATGAGGCCGCGGTACCAGTCGCGGTCGGCGAAATTTTTCCCGATGACGTCGGGCAGTTGCGGGTCGTCGGCTTGCAGCGTTCCCGCGGCATCGAAGAGGAGCGCGCGGTCGATGGGCAGATCATCGGCCAGCGTCCGAAAGATCTCGAGAATGCTTTCGGCATCCTTCCATTGTCCGGTAGTAACCGCGCCCCGCAGCACCGGGTGGATGGAGAGCGTCAGACCAAGTGTTTTGACGCGGTCGATGCTTTCGTTGAGCGTCTGCGCCGCTGATTGCGCCAACGATTGCCGGCGCGCCAGCGTCAGGTCTGTCAGTCCGGCGTTGACTCTCCAGAAGCTGAAGACCGCGATCGCCAGTGAAGGCAACAGCAGCGCCGCGATGATGGCAGCGTGGCGAATGAGGGTGGTGGGCGATTTTTTTCGAGGTGGCGCCTCTAGGTTAGCCATAACTCCTTTAGTATAATCCTTTTTCGGGCTGCTTGCGGTCGGCCTGGGGATAGGTGGCTGGCCTTGACTTTCCCGAGCTGCTTTTTATACTAAACCCAAGTATCGGCACCTTCCATCAACCGGAGGGAATCGTATGCGAAACGAGGTCCTCCTCGAGTTCGGTTCCGGCAGCTAGCCACGGTGGTTGGCTGCCATCCCAAGGTAGGGCGGAGTCTCAGGAAGAGATTTCCGCCCGTTTTTTTATTCCGCGACCTCCGTCAAGCGTCGGGCGGTGGGGCGACGGGCGGATTCGGGGTTATTCTTTCGCCACAACGACCGTACCGAGTCGCGCCTCCGGCTGTTGGACGGTGACCGTTGCGGTGTAGACCCACTTCGCATACAGGTCGTCTTTGAGCGCCGATTCATTCCCGAAGAAACAATGCAGCGAGCATTCCACGCGCAGGGTGTACTGGCCGTAAGGCACCGCGGGCGTGCTGACCGTGCCGTCGGCTTCGGTGAAGCGGACGACATCGGCGGCGATCCCGGCGACATACCTGCCGACCGCGTTGCCTTGCTGGTCGGCGAGCCACACTTTTGCGCTCTGCGCCGGCACGCCGGCGGGGTTTGTGACCGTCGCTGTGACCTTGCCACTCGCGCCAACCGATGGGGCGGGGGAGGGGCTCGGTACAGCCGCTGCCTGCGTCTTGGCCGGAGCGGCGGTCGTTACCGCTTTGGCGCGAAAGGTAGCCAACACTTGTCGGAAGACTTGGGTGGCAACGCCGGTCTCGCGCTGGCTGTTGCCGAAAAAGAAATAGTACACGTGGCCTTCAATCGGAAGGTTTTTTGTTCCAGTTTTTGCCGTCGCCATGATCTCCAGCCGGTCGTTGCCGCGAGCGGTACCCATGAGCGAGCCTTGAATTTCCCGAGTGCTGGCGATCTGTACGTCCGCACCGCTCACCGTCAACTCCCATACCTCATCGGTCATCCCCAGGCCGGAAGGCGTTGGGTCCATGCCGACCTCAAAATATTCGCCATCCGGGCCGGTGAAGCGGAACGCCTGGGCGAATTGGCCGCGGTACTGCGGGTTTTTTTCCTGCCAAGTCGTCGGAATATCAAGGGAAAAGGTCTCCTTGGTTAGGGTCTTCCAGGTTTCTGCGGGGGGTTGGGGCTTTTGTTTGGCCAGCGTTTCGTTTGCCGCCGTGGATACCAGGTAGCCAGTTTCCAACGGCGTGGCGGTATAGACCAACTGGTAGATCCGGTCGCCGATCTTGCCCAACTTGCTGCCTTTCTCGGCGATGTTCACGACGCTGGCGGCCAGCTCCAGGTGCCGGCCCAAGAATCCGAAGAAATTTTTGGTCGCGGTGTTAGCAGTAGCCCGTTCCGCCAAGATCTCTCCGGTTTTTATCGCCATCTGTTTGGCGGCTGCGCCCGATATCCGCAGCAGGTCCTCCCCGTCGCCCTTGCCCTGCATGATGTCGGGTTGCCCGAGCGCGCGCGTCAGCTCGGCCAGGCCCGCCGCGGCGATCAATTTCAGGTCGCTGGCCGCGATGGTTTTATCCAGCGGAATGAATAGGCTGACGCCGTCCAGGGTCGCGGCGAAGATGTTGACGGCCAGCGCCTGCTGGTCGCGCTCTTTGCCGCGATTGACGCGCTCGCGGACGAACGCTTTTTCCTCGGCGTCGCGGGTCCTACCCCAGCCGCCACTGTAGGCGCGCACCAAGTAGATGGCGTCGGCGTCCGGGGCAACCGCGACGCTTGGCGCCAGGTCGGTCTGGAATACTGCCTGTACGGCCGCATCCACGAGCAGGTGGACGACATCCAGGTAGCGGAAAACGCTCTTGGCTTCGGCGTACACGGTTCCGACCACGGCCCCCTCGTCCGAGTACGCGCTGCGTTTATCCTTGGCCTTGGCTGCAAGGTCTCCCGATGAAACAAAATCCTTGGCGTTCAGTTTGATGACGTAGCCAATCCAGTCCACGCCACCGCCTTCTTTGGAAGCGATGTGAAAAGCGGTTTCATTCATTTCCCCAAGGACATAATCCTGGTCGGGGGTGAGGATTTTGAACACGGGCTCCGCCGAACGCGCGGGTGCGCCAAAGAGAAGTACTGCCGCCAGCATCGGTCCGAGCATGAACGCCAGCAGGGGACGCGGGTTGCGCGGAGAAGGGGCCATAGCATTACGGATTCAGCGTCGCTAGCACGCTGGCAAGCGCTGCCTGTAGTGCCTGGCGATATTCGGGCTGGGCCAGCGGGTCGTCGCTTTGCAGCACCTGACCGATGATCGTAGCGAACGCCGCGACCTTGGGGTCCTGGGTGATGACGGCAAGGATCTCTTTCGCTTGCTCGGGGTCGCTGGTCATCAGCTGTGGTGTAGCAAACACCAGTGCGACGGCCGTGGTTTGCGTATCAATGGTGACGTTTTCCGGTATGGCAACACCCTCGTCGGTTACCACAATATTCATGAGGCCGAATTCTTTGTCGCGCAGCATGGCCGCGACCATCGTGACGCCCGCGTCGTACGCGGCTGCCGTAAACGTGCCGTCAGCGTTCACTTCGCGGCTCTCTCCGTGGCTGACGATGGTGAATTCGTTGGGGGTGAAGCCCACTGGCGCGACCAGTGTTCCCTGGAGTTTTTTCCCGCCAGTGTCCGCGGGGGCGAGTACGGGGCTGTTGGATCGCTTCCACCACAGCAGCCCGGCCGCCGCGGCGATGACCGCGACGATGATGATGACAACTGGTCTTTTCATACCGTTTCAGTATGGGCCGCAAGCGGCTATTTAGCAATCACGCCGCCCAGATAAATGAGGCCGGTTGCCAGGCTGTTGGTGATAATGATTCTGTAGATGGCATCAAAGTGGTAGTCGGGGCTGAAGAATACCAGCGCCGTGGCGAGCGCCAGCAATCCTAGCCACGCGGCCACGAAGTATTCGCCCAGGTGGCGGCTTTTGATACGAGACGTGCGCTTGCGCAGTTCTTTTAGGACGACGTAGATACCCAAGCCCCCGAGGTACGGTTCTTGCAGGGCATCCACCATGCCGTCCAGCACCACCGACTGCCCGCCGGCACGCAAGAGAAAGAGGAGCGACAGGGTCACCCCGTAGAGGTGGGTGAATCCGCCCAGGGCGACAAACAGCCAATCAATGGGGGCGAGTCTGCGCGCTGGTGTTGCCGTGCCGGATATTTGGGACATAGTTCATCTCCACTATACACCGCAGCGTCAAGCCAAACAAAAAACAGGCAGCGGAGCCTGTTTTTGAAGTCTGGCGGGCTGGACGGATTCCACTGCGCTTGAACCCGTCGTCGTCCGCCTGGGGCGGACTCCTCCCCCATAGAGCTTCCGCTCATCATATCTCAAAGTTTTGACCGGCTGCGGGGATGGTTATATTGAGTGCCGGAAAATGTTGCTGGAGAACTGCCTTGAACGCGGTCGCCTGGGGCAGCTCCGTATGCACAAGGAAAACCCGCTGTAGATCCTTCATTTGGGAAACATACGCCAGGAGTCCCCGTTGGTCAGCGTGGGCGCTTAATTCATCGACCGTGACGACGCGCGCGTGGACGTCGTACATCCGGTTGTACACGCGCACAGGCGTGATGCCGTCCTGCAATTTTCTTCCCAAGGTATGCTCCGCCTGATAGCCGGTGAGCATGATGATCGCATTTGGGTCGCTGACCCCGTACTCAAGATGGTTCAGGATGCGCCCGCCTTCGGCCATGCCGGAGGAAGCGATGACCATGTACGGACCGTGCGCCGCGGCCAACGCTCGTGATTCTTCGACCGTCTGGAGCGAGCGCAGATTGCGGAAGGAAAACGGCGACTCATTGCGGCTGATGAAATCGGCCCAAGTTTCCTGGTCAAAGTCATCGCGGTGGCTGGCAAATACGGCCGTGATGTCGCTCGCTAGCGGGCTGTCGAGGTAGATCGGTAGGGCCGGGATTTCACCCTGATCGTAGAGCTTGTGCAAAATGTAGATGAGCTCCTGGGTCCGCCCCAGCGCGAAGGCCGGGATGATGATCTTCCGCTTATTGTGTACGGCATCGCGAATGATCTCTTTCAAGCGGTCCGCGATCTCCGCTATCGGGCGGTGATTTTTATTGCCGTAGGTGCACTCGATGATAAGCGTTTCGACCGGTTCGGCGATGATTTCCGGTTCATGGAGGAGTGGCACATTGGTATTCCCCAGGTCACCGGTATACGCCACGGTTGTGGTGCCGCCGGGTTGGTCGCATTGAACGACCGTTACCGCCGAGCCAAGAATGTGCCCGGCATCATAAAATTTGAATCGGCAGCGCGGGTTGAGCGGTTGCCAGTTTTGTGCCGCATGGGCATAGGGGAGCGGCGCAAAGTGCGTGGCGGCTTCTTCAGCGTCCTCGGCGGAATATAACGGCTGCAGTATCTTTTCGTCGGCTGCCGCGTGTTTTTGCATGCGTAGGTAATCCTGCTGCTGAATTTTTGCCGAATCAAGCATGATGAGGCGCGCAATCGCCGCGGTCGCGGGCGTGGCAAAAATTTTATGGCGATAGCCGTTCTTGACCAGGACCGGCAGCATACCGCAATGATCCGCGTGCGCATGGGAAAGGATCGTCGCGGAAATATCACTGGCGCTGAAGGGGAGTATCCGGTTCAGGGCGTCCGCCTCATGGCGTTTCCCCTGGTGCAACCCGCAGTCCAGCAAAAGGCGGAATCCCTCGGATTCGATGAGGTGCTTTGAACCAGTGATGTTTTGCGCGGCGCCAAAAAAAGTGATCTGCATACCAGCAGTGTACGGCATCCGCGCGAATTCGGAAACTCAAAAAACCTTTACGATGGATGCCGCTTGACTTGCGGAGTGGGGGACGACCTCGGTTCGGGCATAGGCCTTTCTACGTTACGCCCTGCAGAGACCGGCCAAACAAAAAACAGGCAACGGGTGCCTGGTTTTGGTGGGGTGGGGAGGAGGTGAGAGAATTAAGTTTTTTAGTTTAATATTGCAGATTAGGCTTCACCGAAATCCTCCCTTAGAATGGGCATTTTGTGAACCAGTGCGGAATATCTTTAGTACTACTAAGATAGTAACCAATTACTTTTTTGCTGATAATAGCCGGGTTATCTTTTTTAACAGCAAAAACTAACTCATTCCATAAATATTTTTCAGTTGGCTGCCAATTTTTTGGGTAGAAGTCTTTTGATTTAAAGTGTATAAGATTATCTCTAGTGTTTTTTAACCAAATGTATTTTTGCCATATTTCCTTAGTTTTTATACTTTCTACATTATATATTTCAGAAAGAATGGCCCCCAATTTTTCATCGAGTGTTACGTTCCTTTCAATGAAATGCTTATCATGAATTTCAGTTCCCTCCCTTCTCTCTTTTGAATATTTATAATCATCGGGCAATGATTGATTCGCGAAATGTTCAATTGCAGAATATGCGAAAATATAGCCTTGCATTAATTTTTCTATGGCATCGAATAGTTTTCCAGTTTTTTCTATGGGTACAGTTAAATGTGTACTTTCCCCGCTGAACGTATAGGGATTATGTGCGTTGAGTAAATTTTCACCTTCTTGCCATGATTTATAAGATACATTTAACATCATCGCGGTTATACTTGGTATAGGAAAACTAATAATTATCGACTCAAGGCCGTACCCCATGTTGCTAAGTCCGGCCACCACTACTGTTTCCTCATCTTTGTCCCCCCTGCGTTCTTCGGGGAATAATTTTTTTGGAAGCTTGCCAAAGTTGTATGTTCTCCAATCAAACTGCTCAGAGTCTTCTACTATATTTGTGCTATCCATATATTCTTTGACAACTCATTATGATGTTTAAGTCAGCGTTTGTTAGTTATCTGCGATCACGTCTTCGCCAGTGAAATCTAACCAGTTAGTCAACCCTTTATTGTAATGCTGTACTGTAATAGATTACTCCTCACATGAGCTAATCGCAAACCAAAAAACCCGTTGCCACCACTCCAGCGGACTGGGGCATTAGCAACGGATACGGAATTTCGTGGAATTAGGGTCGAAGAAAGGGTCTAATTTCTGGGCTCTTGGGCGCCGTTTAGATGTCTTAGAATATCTTCTAATTGTGTTTGTTAATTAGTATAGAAAAGAAACCTTATTTTAAGCCAAATTACCCCCCTCTTCTAATTTCTTCTAATTCCTACTGAATCTCGTAAAAGGTTGAGGCGCCAGATCCCCGCATGCTCACAAGTCCCAATTCATCAAGCTTATTTAAATCATTTGAGATAGTCGCTCTTGATACCTTAGGAAAAAGTTGTTGGCATTCCTTAGCTGTCATTTTTAATCTATCCTGCAACGTGTTCCAAATAAATAATTGTCGCCGGTTTAGTTCTAGAAATTTCCTTCCCGGCAAGACAACCTTGAAATTGTTAGCCATGTTTTTAAAGATTGGTTCCGGTAATCCTCGTTCGTGCATTCTGGCCAACACAATATCAATACCGCGACCGTATTCCTCCAAATAGTCCATGTCTTTCAATATTGAGGCGATAACCTCATTGCGACTAAATTGCGCTTGCTTAATGTTTTCGACGCTGACGCCAGGAGGTAAGTTTCCTGGGTTAGAAATTTCAATTCTATTGGAAAAGATGTTCACCTGGGTATAAGTTTCCGTAATCATATAATCTCTGTGAATAATGGCGTTCGCTACAATTTCTCTTAGGGCTTCTTCGGGGTATTCATATTCCTCTACTCGTTTAGTGCCTACAATTTTTGCGGCAACGGGTATATTCCTCAAAATAAATTTTTGTATTTCATCAATTTGTTGATCCAATGTACCTGCAATATCTAGTTTATCGCCGATAGGGCTCGCAGAGTTAATACCGTTATATTTAACACACCGGATCATAAAACGATAAAACGCCCCGGTCTTTTGGGGCAGTTCTCTTGAAAAAATAAGAAAACCGCCAACCGTAGGGACATCCCGACCCCTTATTTGAACAACGATGCCGAGATTTTTCATTACAGCATAAGTAGGCCTACCATCAACTTTTCTATCTGTTTTAGAGGCACTTGTTGCTAAGAATTTTTTGATTTTTTCTCTCGAGAGCATCTTGATGTTCGTGTCTAAGGCTGGCTCCTTATCGTATTTATAAAGTGCAGAGTTGCGGATAAATTGTTTGAGCTCCTCAAAATTGATAGATCGAGAAGTATTACCCACCCTAATGCATGCTCCATGGGGCAATCCGATTTGCTTGTTATAACAGGGCTTTCTCTCGTCAGGGACGTGTCGTATGATAACAGCTAAAATATTTTTTCCTTCATAAGGAAAAACTTTTAATTCCGGTATTTCTGCATTGACCATAACGTCACGAAAGTAGGCAACAATTTTTTCCTGAAGCTGGGCAATGTCCCTAAGACCAACTATAGAAATTTCACGAATTCCATCTTTCCTCACTAATTCCTTAATCCCAAAAACAATTAGACCTCCTTCGGGGTTGTGTGAAAAAGAGGAAATTGCACGCCAAATATCTCCAGGAAGACCTCCTCGAGCATCTTTGAATTCTGTGTGAGAGTTTTCGCTCCCACTGCTTCGTGCAAAATTGATCCTCTTTTTAATTTCAGCTTCAGGCATTGTAGCCATACACTGTTATATACTATAACAAAATTGTAGTTATTGCCCTAGGGATAGGATGCTGACAGCAAACGGGCAGGACCTCTCCTCCGCGTTATGCTCCGGAGGGGCAGGCGGGATTCACCCCTGTGGGTTCGAATCCCTCGCTCAACCAAAAATCCGTTGCTCAGACCCCCGGCGGTCTGGGGCATTGGCAACGGATACGGATTTTTCGGAACGATTTTCAAATTCCTAGGTAAACCCTCCTACTGCCATCTGAACAAGAGGGGAAAGATGAAGGTGATGAACGCGGTCCACGCCGCGTAGACGGGGAGGTATCCACCCAGCCAGTTGATCATTCGTTGTTTTGCGTCTCCTTTTCGGATGTCTTGCAGGAGCGCGGAGAGGAGCCCGATCGTATTCAGGAAGATGAGAACGTTGGCGCCGAAAACCGCGATCCGGTTTGGCGTGAATCCGTAGCTGCTCAAACGGAAGAGAATTGCCGACAGTGCGACCGCATCAATGATCAGGCCGGTCGCCAGCAAACCCAAGGCGACCATAGTAGAGGAATTCCATCGGCGTTCGGCTTTCCCTTCTGTTAGGCTGTAGACACTGATGGCCAAGACGGCGATCAACATGGCATTGAATACGATGAGAAATTCTCGGTCCGTAAACGGGCTTTTCCCCTGGGTAAGGATCACGGCCAGATATATGATAAAGGTAATGAGGAAAAGCGGAGCAAAAATTCTCGCGAGGGTAGGTGAAATTCGGGCATTCGATTGCGAGCGGAGCCAGACGAGGTGCGCGCCGACGACGGGGGCCGCCGCGGCGCCGACGATGATGACCCATTGCATATACCATTCCGCGATGTCGATCTCTACGGCCGAGAAGAGGCCAAGCGTCAAAAACGTAAGGACCATGCCGGCGATGGCCAGCAGGGCGCCATAGATGATCATCTCTCCGTTGAACTTCAGGTATTCGATCCACGCAAAACGTTTACGCCACGACCCGGTAAACGCCACGCCCGTCACGACCCACAGCAGCAGCGGCAAATGCAGCGTGGCGAGTGTGATCGTGTCCGAGCGGTCAAGATCGGGCATCAGATTGATGGCAAGCGCAGCGCCAGCAAAAATGCCAAGAACGGCGGCGATAATTTTGGGCGATGTTTTTCGGATGATGGCAAAGTACACCGCCATCGCCGGGAACACGATGAATCCCGCATTGCGGGTGTAGAAAAATTCGAGGTTGTCAAGGCCGATGAGGTCGGGCAGTTTCGCGATCAGGCCGGCGCAGACGGCCAATAGAACAACCCAAACCCCCAGATGCGTGGTTCGGGGAGGGGTGGTTTTGCCGGCGAGGATTTTTTCATCCTCGAGCCGCCATGCCGGATCAACGATACACAGAAATTTCAGGTCGGCGTTACCGGTATTCTGGATGTATTGGGTAGCATTCGGTGGAATGTAGATCGCCTGGCCGGGGCGCACCGCGGCGGTTTCGTCGTTGATGTGTATCATCCCTTGCCCATCCAGAATGTAGTACACTTCGGACGTTTTTAAACGGTGCGGTTGCGAGGCGTGGCCGGGTTTGACAAGGGCGTGCGCCAGGCTGTAGCGGAGCTTGAGGTCGGCTTTGGCCGGATGCAAAAGTTCGCGCAGGATGGTTTTGTCCCCGGCGATAATTTCATCAGATTCATGGAGATCGCGGATGTACATAGGTTGTCGAGGAGGTGAGAACCGGGGTTATGCGTTGTAGGTAGTATTGCTGCGGCGCTCAATCGCCAGAATGAAGACCTGGTGGTCGGAGGTCATGCGGTAGATGATCCGAAGACTGCCCTTGCGGATACGATAGACGTCATCCCTTCCTTTGAGTTTTTGGAGGTCAAGGCCAGCCAGTGCTCCGTTCGCGAGTTTCTGGAAGATCTGCTTCACCGCTTGGCGTTCCCTGGGACGCAGTTTCTTGAGCGCCTTTTGGATTTTATCCATACCCACGAGTACAACATTCTCCCCCTTACGAAGGGGGAGCTGGAGGGGGTTGTGTCCTAGAGCCGCGAGAGTAGCTCTTCGATTTTGACCCCACCTTTTTTCATTTTGGTGAAGTCGATCACCGGCTCCCACTGCCCGGTCTCTTGGTCGGGAGGGGAGATGGTAAAGATCGGCCGTGAGCGGCGCACCACGGTGAAGGAATTTCCTTTTTTTATTTGGGCAATGTACGTTTGGATGTTTTCCCGCAGCTCTTTGAGTCCGACGATCTTTTGAGCCATAGGTAATATGTTAGTTCGAGACTGGAGAAAATAAATCCTGTAGGGGCAACGTATTTTTCTTTGAAAAACCTGCCAGGAGATCCCTCGACTACGCTCGGCCTTCGCCGACCGTAGTCGGCTTCGGCCGACGAAGGTCGGGATGTGGCTGTTGAAATAAACCTCTACAGTTTCAGTTTATCTTAAGATTATCTTTATATTACCGTATTTCCGGGGGTTGTCAAGATTGGAGCATGGCTAAACAAAAAACAGGCCCAATGAGGCCAGAATTTTTAAAAACGGGATATCCTATCTAGCGCTCAATCGTATCTTCAAGGAGAAAAAAATCAATTATTTCCAAAAGATAACTGGGTGTTGACATTTCGTTATAATTGAGGTATACAGAATAGTCTTTCGGCACAGATTTTTTTGGAGGTGAGGAAATTGCACCTTATCATCACAGAACTCTACTTTTCGCCAAAAGAGTTCACAAAATTCCAGCAGGGTGAGGAGGCCTTCGGTAACTGTCTTGATAGTCCTTGCCCGCCGGTAAAGGTCATTGCGGAAGTGGGGTCCGTTGAAATTAGGGAGCTTACTACTGATGAAATCTATCACAGCCGAAGAGTATCCGAGGCTAGTGCTCGTTTCGCAGTTCGGCGAGTAGATATTGCAATAGAAGCTGAACCTTCCAACGATTAGGACCCGACCTCTGTTAACCGTACTGGCATCCCCAGGCGGTTTTTTTTGTTACCAAAAAATCCGTTGCCACCGCCCCAGCGGACTGGGGCATTGGCAACGGATACGGGGCATCGTGGAGGGTGCGAGAAAAGGGATACGGAATTTAGTTAGCGTCGCGCAGCGTCTCGTGGCTAAACAAATGAGTATTATTTAATTTTAAATTTAGATAAAAATTCAATAATAATAGGTTGGTCTTGGTCAGCACCAGTAATGGAGATAATGATGAGTTTGTCTGTTTTTGACTTTATGTAGTATTCGATGTTTTTTAGTTTGCCCTGGCACCAGTTTAGTTTCTTTACGCCGATTGTAGTGTCGTTGATTTTTCCCAGTTGGGTTAGGATTGAAGAATCCAGCTGCGCTTGAACTGAAGACCCTTGCTGCGTAAGGTTTGGAGATTCATTGGTGTTACATTTTGGATATACTTTTCCGGCGTAGTCATAAATAGCTTTAGTGTCAGTAAATTTTTCGCCAGAAGAGTTAATGGTAATTTTAATATCGCCACCGGTTGGTTCTGCACCAGCTGCGTATTTATTTTCCGGGTAGCTGGTAAGGGCGATGGGATTATCCGAGAGTTTTGTGTGCCATGAAACCGGGTAGCTGAACGTAAATTCTGTTCTATCGTCGGTATATACAGGCCATCCTTGCTCAATTTGTCCCGGTGCCTGCTTTTCCTCTAGTTTTTTGTTAGTCGGTTCGGCATATTTTTTATAACATGCTTCTTTCGTCGAAGGATCTGCGAGTGAGTTGCATGAAGTCACCCCAAAATCCTGTTGTATAGATGTTTTTCTGAGCGCACTCTCTGCGGCTTGTCTGACGTACATATCTTTATCTTCGAGCGCATTTTGCAGACAAGCTATCGCCTCGGGTTGAATTGATGGTTTGTCGAGTGCCCCCACGGCCGTCCGGCGCACATACTCCTCCGGGTCTTCTTTAATAACTTGACACAATTCTGAAATAATTTTTGGATAATTACGGTTAGTCAGAGCTGTAATTGCATCAACGCGGTAGCTCCAGTCGTCGTTGAGCGTCGTGTCATGGAGGTGCTGTAATATCGTTGGTACTGCCCGTTCGTTGAGCCGGGTAAACTTATCGATCACAGGCGAGGGATTATCCAGCCAGGGCTTTTGATGCTCCGTACCTTTGGGCTGGATGTAGAGTGCCTTTTGGAGAGCCCAATACGAAGAATAGACAAAAACCGATTGGATGCCATCCGCGGGGATTGGCAGGGCAATAATTCCCTTTTGGTCGCTCACCGAGATCACGTTGCGGTATGCTCCCGACGCAATTGCGCCGCTAACAATTTGGCCATCTTCCCACTGTAATGTCGTTTTGTAGAGCTGTGAGTTTGGGAGCGCGTAGACACCGTAGAAGTTTCTCAGCACAGTGATGGTATCAGCTTGGTAGGCGGGCGGTGCGAAATGCGCAAACCCATCTTTAGCGAGGGCATCATCGACTACTACAGCTGACATAATGCCGTCGTAATTCGCGATTTCGGCAAGCAACACTGGGCCCGCGTAGCCCGCAGCAACAGGTAGTTGAATATCCAAGGGAATGTTATAGGTAGCGTAGGAAGTAGCATGGGCCGGGGGAACGATAAAGTTAAGCCAGTCACTTCCAACCCCCGTCTCCCCGAAGAGGTCAATGGACAGCACCGCGAGGAGTTGCAAGTCGGTATCTATGAGTGGTTCTCCTGCAGCTTGGTCAAATGGTAGCAGGGACAGCTTGATCGGGACCGGGTCATTCAACGTATTGGGAGGTATGGTCATCCGCAGTCCCGATTTTCCAATGAGTTCGCCTCCCTTGGGGCCGATGACGATTGAAGCCTCGTCAACCGGTAGCGGCCCGATGGCATGCAGCGCAGGAGTTGGCGTGACGTTACCCGCTGGCGATGGGGCAGTTAGGGTGGGAGTGGGATTAGAAGATACTAGTATTCCCTGATTTTGTATTTGGTGCGGGAATGCTTTCTTGACCATTTTTACGGCAAAGTACGTCGCACCGGCCACCCCGCTTACAACGAGCAGGCTAAGGATTATCGGTACAACGATTTTCAGTGGCTTTGAACTTCGTTGGGAATTAGCGATGCTTGCGTCTACTTGTCCAGCGTTCCATCCTGCGTCAACTAACGCCTGGCGGATATCTTCGAACTTCGAACCAGCCTTGCGCGCGTCCTTAATGTAAATTTGGAGTTCAGAATTCATACTGCGTTTATCATACCACAGTTTTCACGTCCCAATTACTCACAAAAAAACCAGCCCAACGAGGCCGGGTTTTTGATACTGAATTTGTCCGAATCTCGCCTCCGCAACTTTCGAACGGGCTGGATCCTCCTTCGCTAAAGCTTTGGAGGGCACTGCGGGATTCCGCTGCGCTTGAACCCGTCGTCCGCCTCCGGCGTCCTCCCGGGAACCCTGCGGTTCCCGAACCTCCGCAACGGGGAAACTACGTTCGGCTGAGCTCACGTCGAAGCCCATTTCCCCGACCCCTTTCCCACGGGTTCGAATCCCCACACCAGCCAAACAAAAAACAGGCAACGAGTGCCTGTTTTTGAAGTCTGGCGGGCTGGACGGGATTCGAACCCGCGGTCTTCGCCGTGACAGGGCGACGTGTTAGGCCGCTACACTACCAGCCCATTATTCTTGAAACTTGTGATTTGGAACGAAAGCCCGATTGGCCCTCACCTTTGATCCTCTCCCTCAGGGAGAGGGGAGATGATGGGTATAAAAATAGCGCAGCGGCTAGTCTGCTGTCACCAAACCGCGGCTACGCGCCAAACGGAAATATAGCATAAGTTGCTTGGGTTGGCAAGGGCCAGGGAAGTGCGATGCCAGTGCTCACATCGGCACCGGCCGATCAAGATGCGCCCATTGGAGGAAAGTAGGTAAAAAATCGAGACAAGCGAGGAGGTGGGAAATCGCGTGCTGACGCCGAGTGCGCATAGCGATTTTACGCCGAGGGAGTCTGATTTTTTCTACTTTCTGACACGGGGCGCGACTTTGGTCCCACCTTTCCTAGAAAGGTGGCAAAGAGAAATTGAAATCGAGTTTCTGGATTTCCACTTTCGTGGGAATGACGATATGGGGTTACTGGACCCCGGCCTTCGCGGGGGTGACGGTTTTCGGTTACTGGATTCTCCCGCCAACGGCGGGACAAGCCTCCTCCTCGGGAATGACATTTAGGCGCAATTTTTTTATAAGAAAAAGGCCCGGCGGATGGCGCGGGCCTTGCGGAAAAAGGGCGGGAGCGGCGGTACGGTCTACGCGACCGCGGCGGCGGGGGCAGCGGCGACGGCCGCTTCCTGCAGGGCGCGCAGGCTGCCGACCGTCAGGAGCTGCTCGATGCAGCCAACGACGTTGGCGTCGTCGCTGCGCTTGAGGTGGGCGACCAGCAGGTCGCAGGGGCCCAGCGGTGGGCAGTGGAGCCCGCCGTTGCTGTTCAGCGCGAGCAGTTGCGCCATGATGCCCGCCGTCAGGTCGGGTGGCAGCACCACCAGCACGGCGGTGTCCTCCTTGTGCCACAGGCACTGAAGTTGGCGGAGGATCTCCCCCTTGAGCCAGGCGTCAACGGACGCCGGTTCGCTGTCGGTCTTGCCCAACGCGGTGAGCACGCCGTCGATGACGACCTGCGGGGCGGTGGGGTTGACATAAATGGGGGAGGAGGTGCCGTGTCCATGGAGGAACACGCTGGACGTGCGCAGCGCCTGCAGTCCGCCGGCGTGAATGACGGCCGTGAACGGCTTGTCGTGGTAGCTGCGCGCCATCTTGCCGCAGGTCTCGGCTTCCGACAGGCTGTCGGGGCAACAGCCGTCCGGACCGCTGGGGTCCGGCTTGACCATGGCGAGAACAAAGAGCTTTCCCATTGTCGGGTCTCCCTTCTCGGGTTTGGGTTTTCAAACAGCATCAGAACGAACCAAAGAAGCTGACCTCGGGTGAGATCAGCTTCTTTCGTGCGTTCGGGAGGGGCTACGCCAAAGCGGCTGATCTCATCAGGTCAGTGGTAAACGTAAACGTGAACATCGTGGAATTGGCGTGGCGCATAGTAGTGGCAGAGTAGCGCAACAGCGGGGCGGCGTCAAGCTAGCCCTTAATGGCCTCGACGATCTTTGCGAACACTTTCGGGTGGTGCTCCGCCAGCTGGGCGAGGACCTTGCGGTCCAAACCGAGTTTCGCTGCCTTGGCTTTCGCCATGAACACAGAGTAGGACAGCCCGTGCAGCCGCGCGGCGGCGTTGATCTTCATCAACCACAGCGCGCGGAAGTCGCGCTTTTTGGCGCGGCGGTCGCGGAAGGCGTAGGCGCCGGCTTTCAGGACCGCCGGGCGGGCCAGCCGGATGATGTTCTTGCGGCCCCAACGGTAGCCTTTCGCCGCTTTCATCAGCGAGCGGCGCTTCTTCAAGTGCATGACGGAACGTTTGACGCGAGGCATAAAAGAAATTCAAAAGGCAAAATGCAAAAGGTAAAAGTTTGGTATCGCCTTCGGCGATGGTTATTTGTTATTCTCCGGAGCAGGCTTCCTTAAACTTTTCGCTTTGCGTTTTGCGCTTTTCGTTTAGCTGTAGGGCAGGACGGAACGGACCTTGCGGATATCCACCTTGGCGAGGCGGTTGCGGCGCCGCTTGTTGCGCGTCACCTTGCCGGACTCGCGGGCGTTGAAGTGGTCCTGGCCGACGCGTTTTTTCATGATGCGGCCGCCCGTGCTGATCTTGAACCGTTTGGCCGTGGCTTGGTGGGTTTTCATCTTGCCCATACGTTGGGGAATCTGGAGTTAGGAATTATGAATTATGGGAGGCAAAAATAAAAAATCCGTTTCCCTAATTCCTAATTCTTACTTCCTGATCCGTCGGTTACGTTTTCGCGATAATCGTCGAGAGTTTCCCGCCTTGGGCGGAAATACCCTGCTCGACTTTGACTGGGATGGTTTGGTGCACTGCCGTGATGAAATCCTGGATGATCTTTTCGGCCAGGTCCTTGTGCTGGCGCTCGCGGCCGCGCAGGATCATCTCGATGCGGACCTTGTCGTTGTTGCCGAGGAATTCTTGGGCTTGCGTCATCCGGGTTTCGGTATCGTGCTTGCTGATGCGCAGCGAAAGCCGGATGCCTTTGATATCGATCTTTTTCTGTTTGGCTTTTTCGCGCTTGCGCTCTTTGCCCTCTTCGTATTTCAGCTTGTTGTAGTCCAGGATCTTGCAGACCGGAGGGTTGGCGAGCGGCGACACCTCGACCAAGTCCAGCTCGCGTTCGCGGGCCAAGGCGATGGCCTGTGCGGTCGGGAGAACACCGACATTGACGCCGTGTTCGTCCACGACGCGCACTTCCGGCACGCGAATGCCATCGTTGAAGCGGAAACGAGGTTGTTCAACTTGGATGAGCTGGCGCCGTTTGTGGAAGCGCCGACGAGAGATGCGCAAGGTTGTTGGTGTTACGACGAGATACTAAATACTGGGCACGGTGCACGGAGCACAGTGCACTCGACGGTTATGGTGGAGATGGGGGGAATTTCACCCCCGTCCAGATCATGCGCGGCCAGACGTCTCCAGGCGTAGCCAATTTGGAATTTCCGCGTCGGCGTAGGAAATCGGCAAAACCGCCGGCGCGTACGTTCCGGGAAGTTTAAACTCGCCCACCGGAACAGCGGACGAGCCGAGCCCAGGCTCTGACACCGGTATCCGCCCACTGGGCGGCAGCGGACCGATGGCGGTTGACTAGATTAGGCAACCGCGGGCACCAAGGACAGGCGCGCGAACGCAGCCTTTACCTTGGAGATAAGCGAATTGGCACTTATGCCGTTGGCAGCGCGTTTGATGAGCGAACTGCCATGCTCAGCCTGCAGTCCAACGTTGCATGACGCTGTCGATTGTAAAGCATCCCCGTATCCGGCAGGGTTCTACCGGCGTCCCATGGCCGAACGAATTTCGCGCTCCACCGTGCGTTTTTTGAGGGCGGCGCGTTTATCGTACTGGCGTTTGCCACGGGCAACTGCCAGCTCCAGCTTCACGAGACTCCCCTTAGTATAAACGGAAAGTGGCAAAAAAGTCAAGCCTACCTGCTGGACGGTGCCAATGAGGCTGTTGAGCTGGGCCCGCTTCAGCAGGAGCTGCCGTTCGCGGATCGGGTTGTACTGGGTTTGGCGGCTGGCCGCCGGCGGGTAGGGCGAAATGTGGGCCGACACCAGCCACGCGTTGCCGGCGCGGTCCAGCCGGACGTAGGCCTCGTTCAGACTGATGTGGCCGGCTTTGACCGACTTGACCTCGGGTCCGGACAGCGCAATACCCGCCTCCATGGTCTGCAGGATGGTGTAGTCGTGCCGCGCGCGGCGATTGGTGGCAAGCGTTGGCATAGCACCTTTATAGTAGAGGTTGCCTCCCCAGCGGTCTAGGGGAGTGGTTGCCCCGGCAGGGCTATTCCCCGTATACTAAAGAGGAAAGGAATACCCTTATGGAGACCAAGCCTCAGCACCTCGTGGTCCACCTGGCCACCGGCACGATGTTCAAGGCGGTCGGCATTATCGCCGCGGTGTGGTTTTTCCTGCAGGTGAGCGAGGTGGTCGGTATGGCGTTCGTCGCGATGCTGATGGCGCTGGCGCTGGAACCGGCCGTGACGTTCCTGCAGCGCAAGCGTTTGCCGCGCATCCTTGGGGCAGCCGCCATTTTCCTGGGACTGTTTTTGCTGGTGAGCCTGGTGGTGGTGTCGCTGGTCCCGCTCATCGCGGAGGAGATCGCCAGCATCGCGACCAGCTTCCCGTCGTACTGGGAACGGATGTCGGCCGGCTGGGGCGGGGTGGAATCGCGTTTCCATGAGCCCATCCAGCAGGCGCTCGCATCGCTGCAAGCGACGGTCCAAGCATCGGCCGGCAACGTGTTCAACCTCATCACCGCGCTGTTCGGCAACCTGGTGTCGTTCATCATCGTGCTGGTGCTGACGTTCTACCTGTTGGTGCAGGAGGGCGCCATCAAGCGGACCGTCCTGCTGTTCACGCCGCCGTCCTCACAGGGGTATCTTTCCGACCTCATCGACCGGATGCAATTGCGGCTGGGCCACTGGCTGCGCGGCGTGCTGCTGTTGGGGCTGATCGTCGGCGGATTGACGCTGGTGGGTTTGCGCATCCTGAACGTCCGTTATTTCCTGGTGCTGGCGCTGGTCGCCGGCATCCTGGAGCTCATCCCTTACGTGGGGCCGGCGTTGGCGGCGATTCCCGCCGTCTTTTTCGGCGCCACGGAGTCGTTGTGGAAGGGCGTGGCGGTGCTCATCCTGTACTGGCTTATCCAGCAGCTGGAAAACCACCTCATCGTGCCGAAGGTGATGGCCAAAGCCGTCGGCCTCAATCCGTTGGTGGTGATCGTGGTCATTCTCGTCGGGGCGAAACTCGCCGGGTTTGTCGGGGTGCTGGTTGCGGTCCCGACGACCGCGGCGTTGAGCGTCTGGCTGAAGGATGTCTACGATGCCAGTCCATTGAGTTCTGGAAATACTCCGCCAGCGGAGAAAAAATCGCTGGTGCTGTAGCTTTGCCTGCATGCGGAAGTCATCTTTTTTTGTTGTCATCGGCGCGGTCGCGGTTATCGGTGGGGTGACGGCGCTGGCGTTGTGGCCGAAAGAGCGTTTGGCGCCCGCAGTTTTGCAGCCGAGTCCGACGGTAACGCCGGAGCCGGTAGTTGCGCCGACCGTACTTGAGCCCAGCCCGACGCCCGTAGCATCGGCCTTGCAATTTGTCGCGTTCGGCGACTGGGGCAACCGTCCCACCATGAAGCGCGAGGTCTTCCGCCAGCTCGAGCGCACACAGCAGGAGCTGGGGTTCACCGATATCGTGACCGCCGGGGACAACAACTACGGTACCGCCGATACTTTTGACGCGTTCGTCCAAGCCGAACTTGGGATTTTGCTTGCCCGCGGCGTCAAGCTGCACATGACCTTAGGCAACCACGACGTGGAGTCGGACGAAAAACGCGTCAACCAGACCGGCAACATGAGCTACGGCGAATGGGATTGCAGCGCATGTTTGCGGAGCGCGCCGCCGTCGGCCGACCGCCGGTACTACTCATTCTACAAGGCCCCGGTCAGGTTCATCATGTTGGATTCCGACCTGATGCTCGAGGGCGACGAGGACCAGTATCGCTGGGCGGTGGAGGAGCTGACCGCGTCCAATGTGGCCAATGAATCGTGGCAGGTGCTGGTGTTCCACCATCCGCCGTTCTCGGCCGCGCAGACGCACGGCGGCATCAAGGAGCTGGTGGACCGCTACAAGCCGCTCCTGCCCGCGCTGGGCGTGGATGTGGTGTTCAACGGCCACGACCACACCTATGAAAGGATCGCCACCACGGACGCCTGCGGCGCGGGGGTGCAGTACATCGTGACGGGCGCCATGGACGTGCGCGCGGGTGATATCAAAACGCCCAACGGCTGCACCGCGTCGTACTGGGATAAAAGCCAGGCGTTCGTTTACGTCAGCGCAACGCCGACGCAATTTTCCGCCCAGGTCTTCACCGCAGATGGGCAGGTTGTGGATACGTGGGAGATTCTTCGGCAGCCTTAAAATTCCAAATTTTCGTACTCATATTATTAAATGTATGGAGAATCGTGAAGATTATAAACAACAGAATTACCAAAGCGGTGTGAACAATCGAGGGGAGTTAAAAGGTAATTTTAAACCACCTCTCGTAACAATTTTGATAATATCTTTCATGATACTCGGGGGAGTTGTGCTGCTCTCAATCACGCGTTCCTTTACTCCGACTATTCAACAACCTCAGAGTAAAGATCAAACTGCATCCCGAAGTACTACGAATCCCCCCGAAACTGTTTTGGATTATAAGAAAGGTGGAGAGCGATTGATGTTGTGCGGTGATGGGAAAATTGGTCTTCAATCTCTTAACTACTTATTGGTCCATCAGCTTGGACAAGAGCAATACCAAACTACCATAAAGACTTTTAATAGAATTTTGAGTAAGAAGTCATCTTTTCATTTAATCAGTCCGGCGTTCGCCCAAGAATTGGGAAGGCCTCTGTATACTTGCACTGGTAGTAAATTGAGGTTCAAGGCTGGGAATGACTATATTGAAGAGAGCTATATCACCGATTGTCGGGATCCCTATAATACAACGCTAGATTATTCTCAGATGGAAAAGAGCAATAAATTAGCCATTGATGAGATTGGAAGGCTGGAGAAGTACACTATCGACAGCAGAAGTTTTGGTTTTTTGGCAATTACCGACAGAATAAAAATTTCATCCTGGCCGTTCGGCGGTATTCCGCAAGGCGCACTGGGTATTGACCTCGTGGGGTTTCAGTATCAGACCATTATCGAGGAAATTGACTCGCCACGCGTGTTTGTTCTCCAGGGGCAGCTGTGGGAACTCAAAGACGATCTTACTCAAGAGGAATTGAGTGCGATTTTGAGGGGAGAACCAGGGGCCTTAAATAAAAAGTATCATTTTTCGTTTACTGCGCTTGAACCAGCATTGTGGGACGGGAGTTTTGGAAAATTTGAGGATGGCCTTTTTATTCCCAAGGAACTTCATCCCGTTATTAAGAATTACGATGACCAGAATATCTATATTACTGAACGTGAGGTAGGGAAACTCAAGGCAGGTGATTACCTCTTTAGAATATCCCTAGACTATTCTCAGAATTTTAATGTTCTGGTTGATGATTCATTTTGTAGCAATGTTTCGGGTAAATCGATAGAGCAACTTTCGGTGCAGGAATATACACCGTTCTACATCAATAAAAACCAAAGTATCTGGCGGCAAGAATCGACATTACCCCGTGGTCGGTATTATCATGCCGCGGCTGCGGGCAATGGTTACCTTTTCATTTCCGGTGGCCTTTCATTCCGAAATTATGAGCTTGGCAGATTGGGCGGTAGTTTGGAGAGAATACAAAGTATTCTAGCAGCAAAGATCGATAGCCGCGGGAACTTAGGTGGCTGGAGAGAAGTTGGGAATTTACCCGTCCCGCTCCTGCAGCACGCGATGATGGAGTACGGCGGCCGACTTTATTTTTCTGGCGGCGAGATAAGAGCAAAATCACCAGACGAGGAAAACTCTAAAGAAGTATTTTCTTACAAAATAAATGCGGATGGGTCGTTAACCGACCATAGGGAAGAAAAGCCTCTCCCGGAAGGAAGGATGGCGCACCGCATGGAAACGTACGGAGATATCGTGATCGTTTTTGACGGGAGTAGAAGTAGTTGGGCGACGGAAGCGAACAATAAGGTGTTGCTGTCCCGCCTGAATAAGAACGGAGAAATTATTGAGTGGAAGGTTCAAGAGCTAGACAGCATCCACCCCATTGGTGGGGGAATTATAAGAGATCGGCTCTATGTAACTGAGTATAATAAAAGTGTGTCTTATAAAATTAGCGATAATTTGACATTGACCGAGAGAAGGGTCGAAGTCGTACCGTCGCTTGAAGGCAATTCTGGCCGCGGAATTGGTTCAAATAGATTCATTTTTCCACTCGACCGCTCCAAGGCGTCTCTTCAGGATTGGGGAGGATGGTACACAGGAGAAGTATCGGCTTCGGGCATCAGTAATTTTCATGAGATTGAAAATTTTGCAGACGTTGGCAGCTATGCCGTTGCCCAAGATCCTGACACACAAACTGTATATATAGTTTCGGGTATGGTTGGTCGGCAAAAAACACTTGATGTAAGAGAGGTTTGGTCTCTGAGACAGTAAAAAAATCACAGCCCAGGTCCTCACCGCGGACGGGCAGGTCGTGGATACGTGGGAGATAGCCCGGTGAAGTAGGGGACATGAAGTATGGAGTATAGGCGGCCAACTCCCATGCTCCCTGCTTCCTACTTCGTGCTTCAGACCACTATCAGCGCGTCACTGCGTTGTTTTTTTATTGAAATTTTGTTATGGTAGCGGCACTATGCAGGTAACCGTCCTGGGTTCGGGCGTCTGCGCCTCAGGGCTGCCGCGGATTCCCGACCGTCAGCCGCCGGGATTCTGGGTCACATGGGACGGCGGACATCTACTGTTTGACGCCAGCGAAGGTATCCGGTTCCGGCTGCAACGCATCGGCGTGCCGTATGCGAGCGTTCAACACATTGCCATCACGCATTCACATGCCGACCATTATGCGCTGCCGCCGCTGTTGCTCGCGATGTTTTGCACCCCGTTGTGGGGCGGCGTGAAGCCCGAACTGCTGGATCTCTACGCGCCGGATGCTATCGTTGACTCCTGGCCGACGTTATTTAAAATTCACGTGCCCGAGGCACCCGCGCCCAACGACCACTGCACTGAGGATGGGTTCCTGTGGCCCAAGCTGCTGTGGCATCGGATGTCGGGTACAAAGACCGTTGGAATCGGTAACGCCAAGCTGGATGCTGCGGACGTCTTCCATGGCTTTGGCCGCTGCCCGGCGCTTGCCTTCCGGCTGGAAACGCCCGAAGGGGCGGTGGTGTACTCCGGCGACACCGGCGACTGCGACGGTATTCGCAACATCACCAAACACGCCGACCTGTTCATCTCGGAGGCGTCGGGGATGGTCGGCCACCGCGAAGCTGCCAAGCGCTACGGCCATTTGACGCCCTATGATGCGGGGGACATTGCGCGGGCATCCGGCGTCAAAAAATTATTGCTCACCCATTACCCAGGGTTGGACAGCAACAAGCGGATGGTGGAGGATTGCAGGAAATCGGGATTCAAAGGAAAGATCATTATTGCGAAGGATTTTCAAAGGATTCAAATATAGCTGGTGATTTCTTGGCGGACTATGAAAGTTTTTATTGAAAAGACGGCCGGGTTGAATCAAGTGAAAAGTGACGGCGCGACGAAGGTCATGCGCGACTATCCATATCCCTACGGCTACATTTTGGATACGACCAGCGGCGATGGAGAGAATGTAGATTGTTACGTTATCACCCAGAAAAAACTTGATATTGGTTCCATCGTCGATGCCGAACCCGTCGGTTTGGATGAATATTTTGAGGATGGGATGGAAGATCATAAGGTTTTGGCGGCGTTGGAGAACGAGCCGGTAACTATCGATGCGGTCGTCAGGGGTAAACTAAACGAATTCGCCATGCATTTTTTCGATCATCGTCCTGAAAAAGTTCAACGAGGAGGAAATTTTTATGGTAAAGATCGGGCCGAGGAATATATCAGAAAAAATCGGGTAAAGCAGTAATAAATTTCTTAGTGTACAGCGAAAATGCATAATGACCGTTAAGTGGGATGAAACGTATGTCGCTTTATGATAACCCAAAATATTACGAAATTGCTTTTAGTTTTAGAAATATCCCTGCCGAAGTGAATTTTTTTGAGGCGGCCGTAAAAAAATTTTCTAAAATAAAAGTTAGAAAAGTGCTTGAGTTGGCGTCAGGAAACAGCCCGTATTTAAAAGAATGGCACCGGCGTGGCTATGAGTATTTTGGTTTGGATTTGAATGGCAGGATGCTTGATTTTGTGAAGGCGCGGGCAAAAGAAGGAGGAATAGGAGTGAAACTATTTCGGGCGAACATGAACAAATTCTCTCTCGGGAAGTTGAAGGTAGATTTAGCGTATGTTTTACTTGGTTCGCTGTTTGCAAAATCGAATGAAGATTTTTTTCAACATCTTGATTGTGTTGGTAAAACCTTAAGAACCGGTGGCCTCTATATTCTTGATGGCGTGGTTTGGTTCAACCTTCTCGGCGACAACGAACAAAAATGGACAATTTCCAAAAACGGAATAAAGATGAAAGTGTCTTTTCGTGCTACAATTATTGATCATACTGCCCAGACCTTCCGAGACAACGTAGTTTTAGAAATTAGCGATCATGAAGTTAGGAAGCGTATCCGTAGCCATGAGCTCCGAAAATTTTATTTCCCGCAAGAATTTGTAAGTTTGATAAAATGTCACAATCAATTTGAATTTCTTGGCTATTTTAATGATTTTGATCTTAAAAAACCTGCGACCGTGAAGGGCAGGCAAATCGCGGTTTTACGGAAAAAATAATTTATCTAAAAAACAAAGACACTTTTCACTTTTGTTTTACGCTTTACGTTTAATGTATGCCCGATAAAATGGAAACTATTGTTTCTCTTTGCAAACGCCGCGGGTTTGTGTTCCCATCGTCGGAGATCTACGGCGGGCTGGCGAATGCCTGGGACTACGGCCCGCTGGGGGTTGAATTGAAAAATAATATCAAGCAGGCGTGGTGGTCCCGGTTCGTCCATCGGCGCGACGATGTGGTCGGGCTGGATGCGGCGCTGCTGATGAACCCTAAGGTCTGGGAGGCCAGCGGCCATCTGCAGCATTTCACCGACCCACTGGTGGATTGCAAGAAGTGCAAGCAGCGTTTCCGCGCCGACCATATCGTCCCGGCAACGTCGGCAAAGCCCGACCTGGGCAAACAGGTGGAGCCGCCGAAAGGCAAGGCGGTGTGCCCCAACTGCGGGGGCGAGTTGACCGCCGTACGACAGTTCAACCTGATGCTCAAAACTTTCCTCGGCCCGGTGGAAGATTCTGGCTCATCCGTCTACTTCCGGCCGGAGACGGCGCAGGCGATGTTTGTGGATTTCAAACAGGTGCAGGCCGTGACCCGCAAAAAGTTGCCGTTCGGCATCGCGCAGGTGGGCAAAGCGTTCCGCAACGAGATCACGCCCGGTAACTTCATCTTCCGCACCCGCGAGTTCGAACAGATGGAAATAGAATTTTTTGTCCGCGAGAACGAGTGGGAGTGGTGGTTTGAACACTGGCTGTCGGAGATGAAGGGCTGGCTGAAGTTCCTGGGCGTGGCGGAAACCGACCTGAACTTCCGGGAAATTCCCGACGGGGAGCGCGCGCACTACTCCAAGCGCACCATTGATATTGATTACCACTATCCGTTCGGCAGCAAGGAGCTTTACGGGCTGGCCTACCGCACGGACTTCGACCTGCAGCGCCATGCCGAGGTTTCCGGCGCGGATTTGCGCTACACCGACCCACAGAGCGGCGAGAAGTTCTTCCCGCACGTCATTGAGCCGACCTGGGGTGTGGACCGTTCCGTGCTGGTGACGCTGCTGTCCGCCTATGCCGAGGAGGGGAGCGGCGATAAGAAACGGGTCGTTCTGAAGCTGCCCAAAACCCTGGCGCCCTACCGCGTCGCGGTATTCCCGCTGCTGGCCAACAAGCCCGAGTTGACCAAGCTCGCCCGCGAGATCTACGATGACCTGCGCAAAACATTCAACGTCGCGTGGGACGACCGCGGCAACATCGGCAAGCGCTACTTGAGCCAGGACGAGATCGGCACCCCGGCCTGCATCACCGTGGACTTCGACTCGCTCAAGGATGGGGCCGTCACCGTGCGCGACCGCGACACCACCAAGCAGGAGCGGGTGAAGATTGGGGAGCTGATTGAATACTTAATCAAATTGTAATAAAAAAATGATAAAGAGGATTGTCATTCTAATATTCATTTCCTCGGTTGGTATTTTATTGGCAGGAATTTTTTTGGTAGTTCGTATTCAGCCTTTCGGGAAGGCCTGTGAAAATTACGCCTTGTTTCCAGTATTTCCAGCTCGTCCCGAATCCTGTCCTCTTATACGGTGCCGCGAGATTCCTTCATTAAACATTCCCCCGCGGTACTGGGGAGAATCAGAAATGCATTCTGAAGCAATTATGACGTTTCCAAAATGCCTGAGTTGGAAGCCGAAAATCCAGAAATGTCCAGTAGAACAGGAAGTAGCAGAAATCGGGTTTGGGGGTCGCAAAGTGACTGTTTACCGCTTTGATACCGAAATTTATGAGAACCAAAAAGATCGTTTTTTCTACACGGCAAAGGAAGTTGATGAGCAGTGGGTTAATGGGCATTGTCCTAGCATGACCCGCTATAATTTTTTTGCACGTTAGGGCAACTAACACTATCCCCATGTACCAAAAAACCAAAATCCCCAACGGGCCGCTGCTGTTGACCGCGCCGCGGTCGGGGACCAGCGCAATTACGTTGTTGATTTTAGTGCCGGTCGGTTCGCGTCATGAGACCAGGGACATCAACGGTAGCTCGCATTTCTGTGAGCACCTGATGTTCAAAGGGACGAAGAAGCGCCCCACCAGCTTGGACCTGACCAAAGAGCTGGACGCCGTCGGCGCCGAGTACAACGCCTACACGTCCAAGGACCACACCGGCTACTACATCAAGGCGTCGGCCGACCACTTGGAACTGGCGTACGACATTTTGTCCGACATGGTGCGCAACTCGGTGTTTGACGCCAAGGAAGTGGACAAGGAGCGCGGGGTCATCGTGGAGGAGATCAACATGTACGAGGATAACCCCTTGATGCACGTGGAGAATCTGTTCGAGGAGGCGGTTTTCGGCAAAGACCACCCGATGGGGTGGAACATCGCCGGCCCGCGCGAGGTCATTAAAACCGTGCCGCGCGACCGCTTGTACCAGTACTACCAAGCGCACTACCATCCGCAGCGGATGGTCGTCGCGCTGGCGGGAAAATTCAGCCAGGCAAAAGTCGTTGCCCTGACCAAGAAGCATTTCACTGCGGAACGCAAGCCGCCGGTGGCCGGTACCTACGCGGCGTTCAAGGGCGTCCAGGACAAGCCCCGCGTTATCGTCTCGCACAAAACTACCGAGCAGGTGCAGTTGTGTCTCGGCTATCCGGCGTACCCGTATGGCCACAAGGACCTGCCCGCCCTGACGCTGCTGTCCGTCATTCTGGGTGGCAATATGAGCTCGCGGCTGTTTGCGAGCGTCCGCGAAAAGCACGGCCTGGCCTATTTCATCCGCGCGTCCACGTCGCCCTACCAGGACACCGGCGCGTTCGTAGTGCAGGCGGGGCTGGACAAGGCGCGCCTGGAGCAGGCCATTACCCTCATCTTGGAGGAACTGAAGAAAGTGGTTGCCGCGGGCGTGACGGCCAAAGAGCTTTCCGACGCCAAGGATTTCCTGCAGGGCAAAGTTGTGCTGGAGCTGGAGGATTCGGCGCATCTGGCGGAATGGTACGGCAAGCAGCAGCTGCTGACCGGCAAGCTCAAAACGCCCGAGCAGCGACTGGCCGAGTTGAAAAAAGTTAAACTCGCCGACGTGCAGCGGGTCGCAGCAGATATCTTTGACCGCAAGCGGGTGAACCTGGCGCTCATTGGGCCGTACGAGTACGAAGAGCCGTTCCTTAAACTGTTGAGCTTGTAGCTGGTAGGGATTGGGATGGTCGAAAGGTGGTTCTCGACTACGCTCGAACAGTAATTATTCTTCGAGCGCCATGTCGAGAAGTACTTCCAGAACCGATTTGGCCTATAAGTTACCAGCTAACTCCTAATTTCTAGACCATGTCAGATTTAACTAGCCAGCATTGCGTGCCGTGCGAGGGCGGAGTGGCATCTTACACGAAAGCGCAGGCCGTGGAGCGGCTGTCCAAGATTCCCGGCTGGACGCTGCGCGACGACGGCAAAGAGATCTCGCGCCACTTCAAGCTGAAGAATTTTAAGGAAGCGCTCTCCTTCGTCAACCAGATCGGAGAGATCGCGGAAGCCGAAGGCCACCATCCTGACCTGGAGCTGGGGTGGGGAAGGGTCGGGGTGCGGCTATCCACACATGCCATCAAGGGATTGTCGCTGAACGACTACATTCTGGCGGCCAAAATTAACCAGCTCCGCGGAGAGTAACCGACCAAAGGATACTGCCACCGGCCGTTCCCGGTGGAATTCTTTTGCTCACATTACTTTGATGGATATCTATGGATGAAACGAACGCCGTTATCCGCCAGGCGGTTGCCCGCCGCCTGAACCTGCTGTTCAACGTCGGCCTGATCGTGCTGGTCGCCATTGCTGCCCGCGCCACTGCGGACCCGTGGGCGATCATGCAAGCTAAATTCTTTGTGCGCGGCAATTTTGAATTACTGGTGCTGTTTGCCGGTGTGCTGATGATCGGCAGCCTGTACCGGCAGATGGGAGCTCTCGCCGACCATCTGGTGTATTGGACCAGGTTTCTTAAACATCCCCGTTCCAGCATCGTGGCGACCGCCTTGGTGCTGGGCGCCATGCCCGTGAAGGGCCGCACCATCATGGTGTCGCCGGTGGTGGCCGAAGTCGCCAAGCAGCACCGGCTGGCGGTGTTTCCCACGGCCATGGTCAACCACCTGGCGACCCACACGTCGTACCTGATCTCCCCGTTGTCGGCGAGCCTGCTGCTCGCCACCTCCACGTTGGGGCTGGATTTTTTTAAGTTCGTCGGGTATTTGCTGCCCGGAACTTTGGTGCTGGTCGCGGTCGTCGTCTATTACGCGTGGCGCGTTAACGTCGCCAAGCCCGCGGAAGTGCGTCGGCGGGATATCGGGTTTTGGGCAGCAGCGTTGTTGAGCGCACCGCTCATCATTTTGATCGTCGCGCTCGCGCTCGCCGAACTCAACCACCTCCCGTACGCGGTGGCGGGCGGCACTGTGCTGTTCGTCGGCCTGTCGTTCCTGGTGCTGCAGCCCAAGCGCGGTCAGGTTGCCGGTGCGGTGCGGACCATGGATATTTCTTTGCTGCTGACGCTGGCGCTGATCCTGCTGTTGTCGTCGTTCACCGGCAGCCTGCCGGCGATCAAGACGTTCGCCAGCGCCGCGGTGGCCAGCAACTTCACGTTGCCGGTACTGGTCACTGTTGGCTACCTGATGGGGCTCATCATCGGGTCGTCCACGACGATGGTCGCCGCCGTGTTTCCGGTCATGGCGCCATTGCTGGCCGGTTCGGAACATATCTATCCGCTCGCGGCCGCGACCTACGCGGCCCAGTACGCCGG
>VMFR01000004.1 GCA_007376135.1 Parcubacteria group bacterium Gr01-1014_31
CAGAGGTGATCGGAGAAGAGGCTACCGGTCGGCTTACCACTCTGGTGGTAAGCCGGGGGAGTCGGGACGGGATTCGCATCGGCGTACCCGTCATCGTCCACACCCCGAACGCCTGGCCATTTTTAGCCACCGGTGAGTGGCTGCTGCGGAGTTTATACCGCGGACTTGAACGCTGGGCGGCGCAAAGGTCGGACGCCATTATTTGCGTCTCCGACCACGAACGGCAGCTTGGCCTTTCCTACCGCATCGCGCCGCCGGAAAAACTTACGCTCATCCCCAACGGCGCGGACCTGTCGGCCGTTCACGGCGACCGTACCACTGCCCGTACGCTCCTGGGCCTGCCGTCTGATGTGCTCGTCTTTGGCAGCGTGACCCGTTTTGCTCACCAAAAGGACCCGCTTGGCCTGATCGCCGCGCTTATCCCCATCGCGGCTCGCTTCCCGCGCTTCCACCTGGTGATGGTCGGCGAAGGACCGCTGCTTGCCGCCGCCGGGGAACTCGTGGCGCGCCATCGGGCGGAGGGGCAGATCCATCTCACCGGATTTCGAACCGATGCAACCGCGCTGCTCTTCGGTTTCGACGCCTTCCTCCTCTCTTCGCGCTATGAGGGACTCGCCTATGGAGTCCTCGAGGCCATGGCCGCCGGGCTGCCCATCATCACCACTGCCGGCGGCAACGAGCAAGCCGTGCAGCAGGGGGTGAACGGGTTGGTGGTGCCCGTGGATGACCGGACGGCGCTGCAAACGGCGGTCACGACCCTGCTTCAGGACCACGATCGGCGCCGATCGTTTGGGCAGCAGAGCCGAGTCCGAGTGCAACAGTTCACCGTTGGCGGCATGGTCGAAAAGACGGAAGCGCTCTACCGGCGATTAGTGGAAAAGAAAGGACTTCTGCTAGAGTGAGCGGGTATGGTGTGGTTCCTGATTGTCAGCGACATTTTGATGCTGTGGGCGAGTTTTTGGCTGGCCTATGTGGCGCGCACCAGCCCGTTTTTCGCCCATACTCTGGAAGTGCTGCCGCCGATGGCGGTGTATCTGGCCGCCTTGCCCTACGCGGCCGCGCTCCTGGTTTCCATCTTCTACGTCCGCGGACTCTACTGGCCAGCCCGCCGTTTGACGCCTACGGTCGAGGCCTATGAAGTGAGCAAGGGGGTGACCGCGTGGGCGCTGCTGGTGATGTCAGGTTCCTACCTGGTGAAGTTCGATTACTCGCGCATTGTCGTGATTACAACCTGGCTGCTGGCCCTGGTCCTCGTCACCGGGGGACGCTGGGTTGCCAGCCGCATCATCAGCATACTTGCCCGCCGCGGCGTGGGCGCGCTCAACGTTCTGATCATCGGTTCGGGAAAACCGGCCCGCATCATCGCGAATCAGCTCCAACCGTACGCTCGCCTCGGCTATCGCCTCGTGGGCTGCGTCGGGGACGGTGGAATCAACGGGCTGCCATGGCTCGGAACCGTCGACGACGTACCGCGTTTGATCAGCGCCCACGGTATCCGGCAAGTCTACGTGGCGGAACCCGCGCTCTCGTACGACGCCATCCTGACCATGGTCTACACCTGCCCATCCAAGAACGTCCAATTCCGCATTGCCGCCAACATCTTCCCGCGCTTCCACGCACCGCGCTCGCTGACCGAGCTCGAGGGCTTTCCGTCGCTGGATGTCCGGCGGGCCGAACCTGCGCCATGGTATCGGGCCGCGAAGCGCCTTCTGGATATTCTCTTGGGCAGTCTCCTGCTGATCTCCAGTCTGCCGCTCTGGGGGCTGATCGTATTCTTGATCCGTCGCGATTCCACCGGCCCCGCCATACTGACGCAGCCGCGCGTCGGCTACCGAGGACGGCGTTTTATTTTGTACAAATTCCGTTCCATGCGGGCCGACGCTGAACGCGACGCGACGCCGCCGTCCAGCCTGCAGGATTCCCGCATCACCCGCGTCGGACGATTGTTGCGGCGCACCAGTCTGGACGAACTGCCGCAATTGCTCAATATCCTGCGCGGCGACATGAGCCTGGTCGGCCCGCGTCCAGAGCTTGAGTCGCTGGCCGCGCGCTACCAAGGCTGGCAGTTGCGCCGATTCGACGCCAAGCCGGGATTGACCGGGCTGTGGCAGATCCTGGGACGCAAGGATCTCAGCCTCGAGCAAAAATTGGAATACGATTTTTACTACGTGAATAACCAATCGCTCCTCCTCGACTTGATGATCATGGTGCGGACCATCCCCCAGATCATTTTCGGCAAGGGCGCATATTAAGAATTATGGCCCTGCTGCGCACGGACAAAATGGTTGCCGCCGGTACGTCGGCGGCTGTGCTGATGGCTGCGGGCTTGGGATGGAACAGCCGTGAACCGTGGGGAATGCTCCTGATCTCCGGCACGGTCCTGACGCTGCTGCTTTCCAGCCTGGCGGCCAAAAAAATATCGGCGGAAAAGCCATTCCCCGCCGCTTTGCTGTTGTTCGCCTTGGCGACCGCCATCGCTACGGCGCTCTCGAGCTACGTCTATGGCTCGCTGCTGGCTGCGCTGCCCCTGCTTACTGGTATGGCGGCATTTTATCTGGGCCAGCAGCATTTTCACTCGGCACGGCGCCAACGGTGGCTGGCCGCAACGATCGTTATCACGGGCGTGGCGCTTGCCGTGGACGGTTTGCGCCGCGTTCCCGGTCTTGAAAATCCCGAACTCGGCATCGCGTCGGTGTTCGTATGGAAAAATGCCTACGCCGGGTGGCTGGCAATGACGTTACCCATCGCCGTGGGACTGGCTGCCGTGAGCCGCCGACCGCTCTTTTTTTGGCTGAACCTGGTCGGGGTCAGCGCCATTGCCGCAGCGCTGTTTTTCACCTCCTCACAGGCAGGGTGGCTGGCGGCGGGCGTTGGTATCAGTCTGGTGATCGCGGCAACGGCGTGGCAACGCCGAGGCGTTCCCGCGCGAGCACTCCTAGGTCTGCTAGTTGCCGTCCTGGGAAGTGCCGCCATCGTCGGAGTGCTGTGGCGGCTGCAAACGGGCGGCACCGGCCCGCTCGCCAAACCCGCTGCGCTGACCCGCATCGCCGGGTTCATCCCGGAATCCACCAGCACCCGCCAGAACTACTGGAAGACGACGCTGAAAATAATCGCCGACTACCCCTGGTACGGCGTTGGCCCGGGCAACTTCACGGCATGGTACCCGCACTACTTCACGCAGCCGTGGCTCTACACCATCAGCCCGCATAACGTCGCCCTGCTTTACGCCGCGACCCTGGGCGTGCCCGCCACCCTCCTCCTGTTCATTTTTTTGGGACAAATTTTTTGGCGTACGGTTAAGGCATGGATACGGGAACGCTCTGCCAACCCAGGAGATAACGATTACCTTTGGGTGACCGCCTGGGCCGGCGGCGCGCTGACCGGCGTCGCGCATGCGCTGCTGGACCTAACCTTCGAAGTGCCGGCAATCCTCCTGCTCTGGTGGCTGCTGCTCGGCGTCATGCACGGCCATCATTTCCGGAACAAACCGGAACTCCCGGTGTCCCCGGCGTTCCGCGGTGGAATGGCGGGCGCGGCGACCGCACTGCTGGGGCTGGTGTTTGTCCTCTTGATCGCCGATAACGCCTACCGGCAGGCGGTGGTGCTGACCAGCACGGACGCGCCGCAGCGCTACGCCTTGCTGCGCCGTTCCTTGTTCCTGATGCCGCTTTCCGCTGCCACCCACGAAGTCCTGGCTCAACACTACTGGGAGATGGTGACCACCCACAACGGCAACCGCGAGGAGAATCTTTCCGCGATGATCGCCGCCGCTCGGCGGGCGGCGGAACTCCAGCCCGCCTCGGCGCACCGGCAGTGGATCCTGGGCCAAGCTTATTACTTGGCGCTGACGCCCGAACGCCCGTACTGGCCGTCTATCATCGACCATCTGACGCGCGCGATCGCCTACGACTTCCACGACCCGACGTACTACCGTACGCTGGCGGAAGCCTACCTCCGCCTGGGCTGGCTGTCCCATGCGCAAGCGACCATCCAAACCGCCTTGGACCTCTACCCCGAGGAGGAGCTGCGGAAAATCACCTTCGGCGGCGTCATCTACGAGCAGCTCGGCCTCAAGGAACGATTGGACACCCTCCGCGGATTGCTGCGGTACACTGGATCCCCGTCACCGTAAAAAAATGAAACGAGCAGGGCAATAAAAAAACGGCTGGTGCCGTTTTTTTGCCGCTCTGGTGGTACCACTACTGGTGGGCGCACGCCGGGCCGACCCCGGCTTCGGTCGCACACAGCAACCCAACGCCCAACTGGCCGGCGCCAACCTCCAAACGGAAGTGGAGCTCGTACCGTTCCCCGCTCAACCGCGCGTACGAATAATTGCATGGGATGCCGATCGTGGCGCACGGGCGGTCGTGGTTCGGCACATCCGCAGTGCTGGCGGGATCCCGCGGGGCCACCCCCATGAACACCGGCGTCGCGCAGGCCGTATCCGCTTCCCAGCCGAACGTACCCAGACACCCCATACCATTGGTCGGGTTGCCGATCTCACCGTCCGCCAGCGTCGAAGGGAAGTCGCCGGTGGAGTTGTAGTAGACCTCCAATGCCTTGCGCACTTGGGCAATGTCGCCGGAGCGGACGGCGTCGCGCGCCTTGGAACGCGCGTTGCTGTAGGCAATGAACACCAGCGTCGACAACAAACCGATGATGGCGACGACCACCAGCATCTCGATGAGCGTGAAACCTCGCTGCCGCATCATGGTTGGTATTCCTACCTCATTATACCACGCGGAGCCATGGGGATGTGCACACCGGCCAAAAAACAAATTTCCCGCTCCGAAAAGCGGGAAATTTGTTCTCCGAACAGTGGAGACGATTACTTAGTGGGCGCAGCTTCCGCCAGTGCCCGCCTCGGACGCGCAGTTCTTACCGACGCTCAAACCTCCGGTGTTCGCTTCAAGAATGAAGTGAATCTCGTAGGTAGTGTTTGACACCTGGTTGTAGGCGTAGTTGCACGGCAAGGCTGCGGCGGCCGCGCTGCAGGGGTCGTCGTTGCCCGGGTTGGCAACGGTATTGCTCGGGTCACGCGGCGTCAAACCCATGTAGATCGGGGCCGCGCAACTCGTATCCGCTTCCCAACCGAGATCGCCCAAGCAACCGTACCCGTTGGTCGGGTTGCCGACTTCGCCGTCGCCCGCTTCCGGCGGGTAGGCGCCCTTGTCGTTGAAGTAGATCTCCAACGCCGTTTGCAACTGCTTCATGTCGGACACGCGCTTGGAGTCGCGGGCCTTCTGCCGGGCGGAGTTGAGGGCCACCACGGCGAGGGTTGACAGCAGACCAATGATCGCGATCACGACCAACAGCTCGATTAACGTGAAACCTTTTCTGGTCTTCATTGTGTCACCCCCTTTCCTTACTGAATCGACAGCGGAATGATTTTCCGCGTGCCTCGTGGTAAACGCTGAGCGCTCTCTGCACCACATCGGCTACGCTCAGTATAGCCGATTTCCAGCCCACAGGAAACCGTAAAGTTATCAACAGTTCACCTGAACTGCTCCACTAAGTGTAGCAAAAAAATGCCATTCTCGCCACAAAAATCAGATATTTTCCGACAACTGATACAATGGCAGGATGACCGCGGCAACCATCAGCCCGACCGCAATACCCATCATACCGATGACCAGCGGCTCGATAAGGGAAACGAGGTTGCGCACGACGTTGTCGATCTCGCGGGTATAAAAATTCGTCAATTTCTCCAGCACGTGATCCAGACGGCCGGTCTTCTCGCCGACGTTGAGCATCTGCGCCACCATGAACGGGACGACCGAGGAATGCAGGAACACCGAGGCGATGGGGTTGCCATCCTCCACTTCGCGGATGGTATCGGTAATGACCTTGCGGTAAACCTCGTTGCCGACCACATCCGCCGTGATCGTTAACGCCTGCGGCAGGTTCACGCCGCCGACGATCAGCGTGTGCAGGCTGCGGGAAAAACGTACCAGTGCGATCTTTTGGAACAGCTTGCCAAAGATCGGAACGTGCAATTTCACGGTATCCCACGTGCGGCGCCCTTCCTTGGTCCGGATGAGGAAAAAGAGTCCGATGCCTCCCGCGATGCCGCCGAGCAGCAGGAGCAGCCAATAGTGGGAAAGAAAATCGCTAATCCAGATCAGCAGACGCGTGGAGATGGGGAGCTCGGCCCCGCTCTCTTGCAGGATGGTCGTGATCTTGGGTACCACGAACGTCATCATCAGGAATCCGACGATGACTAAGCCGCTCAAAATGAACACGGGGTAGATCATCGCGCCCCGGATACGGCTGGTCAGATCATAGTCCTTCTCCAATTGATTGGCCAAGTACTCGAGAACTTCGTCGAGTTTGCCCGACGTTTCGCCCGAACGAATGATGTTGATGTAGAACGCATCGAACACCCGCTTGTGCTTGGCGAGTGCTACGGAAAACTTCGTGCCCGCCTCCACATCATCGGCAACCTCGGAAACAATGACCTTGAGGTGCCGGCTCGGGGTTTGCGTAATGAGGATGCGCAAACTCTGCACTAGCGGGACGTTCGCCGACACCAAGACGGCTAGCTGGCGCGAAAACACCACCACATCGCGGATGGACACGCGCTTGAGCACGTCCAGCGACTGTCCGAGAACCGAAGAAGACACCGCGTGCAGGTAGACGATCGTCAACCCGCGCTCCCGCAAGCTGTCGGCGGCCAGATCTTCGGTCGCCGCCTGCACCAGGCCGCTGATGGTCACGTTCTCGGCAGTCTTGGCTTTGTAGGCAAATTCAGGCACAAGGAAAATTCAAAATCCAAAAATCAAAAGTCAAAAGAAAGGTTATACCCAGTCCCTTTCAACAGGGGCTGGATTCCTAACTTTTGCCTTTTCCATTTCTTTATCCGTATCCCCGCGTCATCATTTTCAGGTGTTCCTGGTCAACGGCCTCGGCCAATGCCTGCGGCTGCGCCACGATCCCGGCTTTGACCAGCGCCGCCAGCGACTGATCCAGGCTCACCATTCCCTCCTGCTGCGACGTCTGCAGCACTGATTGTAACTGTGGGAACCGTCCCTCGCGCAAGAGCGAATGGGTAGCCGATGTCAGGGTCAGGATCTCCATCGCCGCCACCCGGCCGCCGTCCAGACGCGGCAGCAAACGCTGGCAGATGACGGCACCCAGGCTTTCCGCGAGCTGCTCCTGCGCTTGAGCCCGGACATCCTGCGGGAACGTGGAAACCAGCCGTTCGACGGCCTGGACCGCGGTCACCGCATTCATCGTCACATACACCAGCCGGCCGAATGCCGCCAACTCCACGGCCGCCCGCAGCACGCCCGGCTCATCCGTTTCCCCCACCAGTACCACGGTCACGTCCTCCTGCCCGCATTCCTCGAGCGCTTGACGGAACGTCGGCACGTCGCGCCCGACCTCGCGCTGGACCACGATGCTCTTGGCGTTCGCGACCAGGTACTCGATCGGCTGCTCGACGGTCAGAATGTTCTCGGACCGCCGCTGATTGATCTGCTCCACCATCGCCGCCGCGGTCGTCGAACGGCCCGAATTGTACGGCCCGCACACTACCATCAGCCCGCGCTTGCGATCCACCAGCTGCCCGATGAACGCCGGCAACCCGAGCTGCTCAAGGTTGGGCACGGTCGTCGAGATCAGGCGCCAGGTGAATGCCAGCCCTCCCTTCTGATAGAACGCGGTCATCCGCACCCGCAGCTTGCCCTCGTAGAGGTAGACAAACCGGACGGAACGATGGTGCTCCAGGGTTTCCCGCTGCACGGGATCAAGGAGTTCGTCACGAAGCGCCTCCAAAAAGTCTTTGGTTAGCACCGCCGCATCGGTCACTTCGATCAACCCCGTATCCAACCGCAGCACCGGCAGACTGCCGGCCAGCAGGTGGATATCGGAAGCCTGGCGCTTGGCGGCGGTGGCCAGGATCTTCCCGACCTCAAGATGGACTGCGGTATTCATTGTACCAACGCCTTAATTTTCTTAACGACCTCCGATGGCATAAAGTGGGCCTTGATAAGGTAATCAGCCGCGCCCAGGTCAAGCCCGCGCTTGACCTCATCCTTCTGGCTCAAGTTCGTCAGGAGGATGACCGGGATGTCCTTAGTGGTCGGGTCCTCTTTGAGCCCCTTGAGCACCTCGAACCCGTCGAGTTTCGGCAGGATGATATCCAGCAACACCAAGGCCGGATGTTTGTCCTGGGCAAGTTTCAACCCTTTCTTTCCATCGGCCGCAGAGAGCACCTCGTACCCCTCCAAGTTCAACTTGGTCGCATACAACTCGGCGAGGAATTCATCATCTTCGACCAGGAGGACCACCTTTTTCGCGGATGTAGGCATAGGCGGCGCTTCCCGTTAGAGTTTGGTCACGCGGTACACCTCTTCGAGCGTGGTTTTCCCGGACAACACTTTCAGTAAGCCATCCATGCGCAAGGTGATATACTTTTGTTTGGCCAGCGCGACGTTGACCTCGCGCAGATGGAACCCCGAAGTAATGAGTTCTTGAAGATCGGGGGTGAACTCAATGATCTCCACAACGGCCACCCGGCCTTGGTACCCGGAATTCGCGCATCGCGTACAACCCTTCCCCTTCGTGAAGGACAGCTTCTCGTGCGATACGCCCTTGGGCCAGTATTCGTCCGGAATTGCCACGACCTCCTCCTTGATCGCCGCCACCGTAGCCGGAGGCACGTCGACCGGTTTGGCGCAATACTCGCAGATCCGCCGCGCCAAACGCTGCGCCATCACGACATTCACCGTTGACGCCAACAGGAACGGTTCAACGCCCATATCCATCAGACGCGGGATCGCGCCGACAGCGTCGTTCGTGTGCAAGGTCGAGAGCACGAGGTGGCCGGTAAGGCTGGCATGCGTCACCAGTTCGGCCGATTCCTGGTCGCGGATCTCGCCCAACATGATGATGTTGGGGTCCTGGCGCAAGATGCTGCGCAATCCAGAGGCAAAGCTATAGCCGACCTCCGGATTGATCTGCGACTGGTTCACCCCCTCCACGTAATATTCCACGGGGTCCTCGAGGGTGATGATATTCACGCCCTCCTTGTTCAGTATGGTCAAAATGGTGTACAGCGTCGTGGTCTTGCCTGAACCGGTCGGGCCGGTCATCAGCAGCAGCCCGTTGGGCTTGGCGATCCCGCGGGTGATGATCGCAATGTGCGGTGCGGAAAACCCCAGGTCCTCGAGCGTGGGAACTTTGAGCGAGACGTCCAGCACGCGCATCACCACTTTCTCGCCCTCAAAGAGCGGCAGCGTAGAAACGCGGAAGTCGATCTCGCGCCCTTCGATGGTCAGGCGGATGCGGCCATCCTGGGGCTTGCGGGTCTCATCGAGTTTCAGGTTGGCCAGCACCTTGATACGGGCGATGATCGCCGAATGGATATAGCGCGGGAGCCGCAGACTGGTGCGCAAGATGCCGTCGATACGGTAGCGGACACGCGTTTCATGCGGTTCAGGCTCGATGTGGATGTCGGAAGCGCGGCCATCGATGGCATGCCGGATAATGACCAGCACCATCTTGGACACCGGCGCGGATTTCACCACCTCCTGCAGATCCTTCTCCGTCACGCGCGTATCCAGCTCCGTCACCTGCTCGTTGACGCCCGCCAGCGCCTCTTCGGCCTCCTTGCTCAGTTCACCGTACTGCCGGGAAGTTTGGCGCCACCCGGTAGCGGAGATCATATAGTAGCGCGCCGTAAACCCGCTCTCTTGAGCCAAAAAATCTACCGCTTCTATTGCTTTAAAATTCTGCGGATCGACCATCGCGACCTTGACCTCGTTGCCCTCGCGGTCAAAAGCGATCATCTGGTAGTTCTCGGCCGCGGACGCCGGGATGGTGTTGAGCACGTTGGGAGCCATGACCTTGCCGGTGAGGTCGATGTACGGCACGCCCAGCATCGCCGCCTTCACCTGCGTCAGGGTCTCCTCATCCGTCAAGCCCTCCTTCACGATCTGCCGCTCGAGCGCGACGGGATCAACACCGGCTTGTTGCAATAAGGCGTCCGCCTGTTGGGCGGAGATGGTATTGCGTTCTTGGAGCGCCGTGATCAGCAGTTTGGCGTCAATCGGCATAGGCAGGCAACGATCTCATTGCGTTCCGGGCGTCGTCGTCCCCGTGTACGGTAAGGATTCAAAAGGATTACTGCGACCGGTCGGTCCGGCCTCGACCGGGAGCGGCACCACCTGGCGCAGTCCCGTGAACTGATGACTGGAAAAAACCGGCGGTTCCGGGTTGAACGCTGGCGGCGGCGGATACTGTACCTGCGCGCTATCGGAGAACTCCTGCTGCCATTGCGTGGGGACCGCCGCAGTGTCGGTGTTCACCGCATTGGAGTAGAGCAGCCAACCGATCGTCCCGATGGTCAATACGAGCACCAGCGTGAGGCTAATGATCTTCTGGGGGCTTGTCCGGCGTGGGGCGAGCATAGTACAAGCTAGCGCGGCCAATAGTAGGCCTGCATCGAGATGGAGAACACCGTATCGTCGCCGGCAGAAAAGTTAATGCTTTGCACGTCGATCAGCCGGAGGTTGGCCTCGAGGTTGGTCAGCAGCTGCTTGATCTTGCCGTAATTGCCCTGGGAAACGCTCATATCGATACGCACCGTCCGCAGATCGGACAATGGCCGCGTTTCCGGCGACGGAGTTGCCGCTTCCGCGCCGCCGCCAAAGTCCGACTCGCTGAATTGAATGCCATTCACCAACAATCCGCCCTGCCGCGCGATCTCGGCGATCTGAACCAGCAGTCCGGGCAGATCCGGCTCGGTGGGCAAAAGCGACTTGAACCGCTCAAGCTGCGACGCATTGAAACGGCTTTTTCGTTCCTGGAGCGTGTGCAAAGCCTTCAAGTGACCATCCAAATAATCGGCCTGCGTCCTGGTCTGGAGCAGGTTATAGCGCCGATGCGTGCGAATTTCCTCCCATCCCCCCTTAATGAACCAGAGGTACCCCAGCGCCAAGATGATCACCACGCTCAAGATAATGAGCTCAAGGTAAAAACGGGAAAATACCTTGAACAACTGGACGCGAATTTTGGGCCACGAGATGCTCATGGGGCAAGCTCCAAGGGTTCAAAGAAGATTTCCGGCCGAAGCGTTAATCCGACGGAGAAGTCGACCTGCAAAATTTGCTCGGTTTCCGCATCAAGGATCGCGGTGGCGCCCGAAATATTCGCCCGCTGAATCGCATCGGCGGCCTGACGGAAGGCAACGATCTGGCGCGCCACGCTGCGGTAGTCACGGCCGTGGGCGGAAAGCGCCAACGATCCGTCGGCGCCCGAAGCGAACGTGGTATAGAACACTTCGTCGATGGTGGCACGCTCCAGCACGGCGAAGGCCTTGGTCCAGTAACGGTGCCGCTGCAACAGCCCTTCCAACAGTTTGACATCACGCTGGATCGCGGTCGCTTCGTCAACGAGCCCGCGGTACTGATCGATCTGTTCCACCAGAATCTTGATGCGTTGCTCCTCGCGCTCGATCTCATTGCCAATGAGATAATCGTACCAACTGATGAGCTGGCTCATGGTCAGCACCGCAAACACGCTGACACCGAGCGCCAGCAGGTACAGTAAGAACTTCCGCGACAGGTTCAACTCCGGATGCCGGGCGTACTCTTCCGGGATCAGGTTGATCGCCAAAGTCTTGGTGGGGCGCTCCACCGTCTTGCCGGGCTTGATCGGAGATTTCGGCGGAACCGGCAACGGCGGGGCCTTCGGGATGGGCACCGGTTGAGGCTTAAGCGCGGCCAGCGCGATTTTTACCGGCGGGGGCGGCGGGACGGCAACTGGTTTTGGCGACGTCGCAGTCGTCGGCGGCAACATCGTCGTCCTGATGGGAGCGGCAAAAGGCGCTGACGGCAAAGGTTTTGGCGGCACCGGAGGCGACACCGGTTTCACGGGTGGCAACGGCGCTAGTTTAGGCAATGGCGGCAAGGGTAATTTCGCCGGTTTTGGCTTGCGGCGGAACAACGACTTCAGCCATGCCCAAAACGATCGCCGCGGCTTTTTCACCTTCAACGGTTTTGCCGGCACGGGGAGCGGCCGCGGAGCAACAACCTTGACGGCGGGAACGGCGGGCTTCGGAGGCAACGGCGGCGGGGGCGGGGGCGGGGTTGGCTGCGGCAGCGGCAGCTTCACTGGCTTGGGAGGACGCGCAAAAAGATGGAGCAGGCGCTGCCAAAACGACTTTCTCGGCGAGCGCGGCATCCGCGGCAACGCAGGACGGGAAACGACCGGCGGAATAACAGGCACCTTGACCTCCGGACGCACCGGCAGCGGCGTGGTTGCCGGCAACGGCTTGGTTGGCGGCAAGGGGGAAGCAACCACGGGCCGGGTTGAGGGCTTTGGTGGACGCGCGAACAACGATTTCAACCAACCCCAGAAACCGCGACGTGATTTTTTGGCCGCCCCCACAGCCACCGTACGACTCATGGACTTGCGCTGAGCGGCTTCCACCTCGCGCCGCACCGCCTCCGCCAACTTTGCGACCTCGCGGTCGTTCAAATGGTAGGCACTCGGACGGACCGACGGCGCCGCAGGCGGAGCAGAGGGAGGTGCGGCCGGCTTGGGCGGCAACGGCGGCAGGGTGCTGATGGCGGGCTTCGGCATTCCCCCCCGCGGCACGACGACCCGTTCCAATCGTGGCAACGGCGTTGCGGGCAACGGCGGCAACGGCGGCTCGGTCGGCGGCAACGGCCCGGGCCGGGGAACGACCGGCCGACCCATGCCCGCGCCGCCGTGCTGCAGTTTCGATCCGGAGGGACGGTCCGGGTTGGTCAGACGCACCTCCACCACCTTGGGCGTTTTACTCAAACGCTTGCGTTCGGCCTCTTCCCGGCCGCGCAGATCGTCCGGCAAAAGATTGATATCCACCATGCTTCTTAGGAGATCTCCTTCATTCCCAGACCAATAGCGACGGAAAAACGAGGGCCGATCTCATCCAGTGCCGGTTTCAGCTCCTCCGGGCAGATCACGCGGGCCCACGGATCGCCCAGAAACACGCGTAATTGCAGGAGATTCCCCAGGTACTGCGGCAAATTCGCAAGCAACGACGACCCCCCAGTCAGGATCACGCGCTCGATCGGCGGCCGGCCCTGGCTTCGGTAAAGGTTCAAACTATAGCGGACCTCATCGACCACCGGCGCCAGCGCCTGGGCAATGGTCGTGGGGATACTGCCGGCGGCAGTCCCCTGCTGCATGCCGATGTCGTATTTGAGCTGCTCGGCGCGGTCGAGCGAGACGTTGAGCGCCGTGGCAATTCCCCGGGTGATGGTCAACCCGCCGACGTTGATACTGCGGTTCAGGTACGGAACTCCGTGCTGCGCGATCATTATATTGGTGACCGTAAAATCCAGGTCCACCACCATGACGGTCGCCGGATCGGCACCGATCAGGCTCCGCACCAGCGAGAACGATTCCGTGTCCAACGCCAGGAGCGTCAGCCCGGCTTCGCGAAATAGCGTCAGGTAGCGCCGCACCAGCGCTTTGGGCGCGGCCGTCAATAATACCCGCGTGTTCCCCGCCTCCTTGCGATGTACCATCTTGCCGAAAAACCGCATGCCGTTGAACGACAGCTTCTCCGGGTCCTTGGGAGTCTGCCCAACGGCCTTGCTCTCTGTGGCCCCCGGCGTTTCCGGCGGCAGGATATCCCAGTGCAAGTTCATCTCATCGATGGGCAAAGGAATAACCTTCTTGGCTTCCCAGCGCACCGCCGCCGCCAGCTCTTTGGCGGACAGCTCCGGCAAGGTGATGACCGAAGAGAACACCGAGAACGCCGGCAACGCGGAGATCGCCACCCGGCTTCCCACTTTGGCTTTACGCACCGTTTCGCGGATCAGCGCGGCAGTCATCCGCAGATCCTGCTCGCTGTCATCCTTGGATTGATAGTCCAACGGGTGGTCAAAATAGCCATACGTCAAGAGCCGCGGCCGACCGCGGTCGTTCTTCAGCTCAACGATCTTCACGCTGTGCGAATCGACGTCCACTCCCAGATAGCTGGAGGAGGCGGAAAAAAGAGCCATTGAAAGAGAAAAACTAAATAATTAAGCGATAATTTCGACTCGGGCATGACCTCCGGTTCGCTTGAGCCTATATCTGACTGAGCGCCTGTTGATGAGCGCTCAAGTACAAAAATTATACCACAAAATCCATAGTTCCGGATTGTGGATAGATGTCAAAAAAAATAAGCCTACGTAAACACAAGCACCCGCCTCCAGCCCGCGAATACGGCTACTAGGGAAATCTTGAAAATTGGGCGCGAAAAACCGCCTGCGGCTGGCAAAACAATTTCCGTCATCCTGCTGCCGGCTTGCGGCGGGTTAATTTCCCGCACGCCTCGCTGCGGTCGTCCGCCCTAGGCGGACTCCCTTGCTGCGGCGGCGGGTAATTAAAAAGAGCCCGGTAACCACGTGGTTGCCGGGCGAGAGAGCGGACTTGGCGGTGGAAAAGGACCGCTCAGCGGGAAGAGGGCGGATAGCGGTCGCACCCGAGTGTATCGTTGGTGGGGTCTCCCCCATACAACGGGTAGGGTTCGGGCGGATCGGGACTGGACCCAAGGAAGAGATACCCCAGCGTGTAGATGGCATCGGAGATGTCCAGCTCGCCGGAATCGTTGGCGTCGGCCGCATCCGGGCACGCCAGTGGGGCGCCGCCCAAAAAGAGATGAGTGAGAGTATTCACCGCATCCGAAAGGTCGACTTCGCCGTCGACATTGCTGTCGGCGCGCAGGAACAGGACCTGCGGCGGCACCGTCTTGATGACGAGGATGTCATAGTCGGTGGTTGGCGACTCCTGCACGACCGCGTAGCCGGTGATGAGATAGCTGCCATCGGGGGCAACACCAAGGAATGTCGGCACGTCACGGACGCTGGTGCCGTAGTGGGTCTCCCATTGGAGAATGCCGGCGGCATCGGTCTTGACGAGATAAACGTCGACGTTGCCGGCAGTCGTGCCGTCCGTGGTACCGGCGAGCAGAAACCCGCCGTCGCGGTCCTGCGCCAAGTACGACGCATCCTCGAAGAATTCGGGAAGTCCGAATTGTCGGTACCAGGCAGGTTCGCCGGCGGCATCCACCTTCATCAGGAAAGCATCGAACGGCCGGCTGATGTTCTCGTAGGCAGCACCGCAAATGACAACGCCGTCATCCACGGCGACCATCGAGCGGCCGGAGAGATGTACGGGAGCGCCGTACGAACGCTGGCCGACAGTATTGCCGTCCGCGTCCGTGGTGATGAGGACAACCTCAACCTTGCCATCGTTGACGGCACCGGAAAGGAGGAGGTACCCGCCGCTTGCCAGTTCCAAGACCGAACTGGCGCCGCTGATTGCACTGTCACCGAGCAGCTTAAGCCATTGCAGCTCACCGTTCGCATCCACCTTCAGCAGGAGTATGCGATCAATGGTACCGACCTCGTCAGGGATCTGGCTTCCAGAGCCGACCCCAATAAAACCGCCATCACTGGTGGCCCGCACATCAAAGAGACCGTCGTAGCCGCCCGTTCCGTAGGCGTACTGCCACTGGAGCACCCCATTGGCGCTCACCTTCATCAGCACGGCATCGGGAACCTCCAACGCCGGAGGGTTTCGGAACACTCCGGCCATGATGAACCCATCAGTAGTCTGGCGCACGACCTGCGGACCCTCGTACCCTTCGCCGCCGAAGGCGGTTGCGGTGGTCATTCCCCCGCCCGGGTCAAGCGACAGGAGACAGTTGAGGTTGTCGCCCACGCCGTACTCGCGCGAGAATACAACGACGTTCATAGAACCGCCGGTGGACGAAAAGGCAGCGATTCCGCGATCCATCTGGGTGCCGCCGTAGGTACGGACCGTAGCCAACGGCGGAGTGCCGGCATAAGCCGACGAAAAAAGAACCGCGATGCCCAGCACCGCCCACACTGCGCCCAGAACGAGTTTCACCCGTGTTCCCATGGAACGACCTCCTTTCGAGCTGTTGCCTGGCTTCCAGGCACGGGTAGACCAAGAACGGCCCCGCACCGAACGCCGGTGCGAAGTAACGTCCGTTGATTTTCAAAGTTCTGGATGAAACGTATCAGCTGCCATCAATAAATATATATCATACGTCATCATCCGCCAATAAAAATATACCAAAATTAGAAAATTTTGTCAATAGTAAGCCAAATTTTACCTACTTCCAATCCGGTAACGATTGAACCGCCTGCTCCAACCCCAACGGGGTATTCGCCAGCAAACGGCCGTCGTAAATGAAGCGTTCCGACGGGTTCACGAGATCCGGATAGATACGTTCCAGCAAGAATTGCCTCGCCACGAATATCCCGCGGGCAGTCACCGTCGTGCGTGAACTCACGGGTAACGTAGAATCATCCCCGGTCGCGATGCTCCCGCAGGTCAGGGGGTCAGCGGCGGCGTTGCAGGCCGTCGCGCGGTTCGCCCAGTCGCCGAGCGCAATGAGCGTGCTGTCCACCTGGGTGACGCTCGGGTCGACCTGCACGCCGCCCAACACCAGCCACGCGGCAGACGCGATGTTCTTGAGGCGGCTTGGTCCCGTCGCGTCATTGTAGGTGACCTTGTCATCCCCTGTCCCGTCGCCGATTTTCAGGTTGCCGTTGATGAGGAACAGCGCCGACCCGTCCTGGTTGCCCACCCCATTAGCAAACGCCAACGGGGCTCTGATGGTGCAGAGGCCACTATAGTAGTAGATGTTGCCGCTGAGCACCGACGGCAGCGGCGACCCGGTGCCATCGCAAGTGTTGTACGTTGCCAGGTCAATAACGCGAGCGGCGCCGTAGCGATTGCGCAATTTGTCCAGCACGCCGCCAACACTGGAAAAATTCGTTCCATTGAACCCCTGCAGGAACCAGAGCGTGCCGGCCGGCGTGCTGAAATCGTTGGTGTACCCGGGGAACGGTTTGGTCCAGCCAGGGTTGCTGTAGTAGGGCAGCTTACACAGCTCGCTCCCGAAATCGGCCCCGGACGCGCAAGTGGACGACCAGTTATTGATGCTGCCCCCCGAGGTCAAAAGGAATGTGCTGTTGGCCGTGGGCGGCGGAATAAGCGCTTCAAGGTTGTGGCCGGCAAAGACGTCGCCATACTGCGTCTGCGCCCAGGGTTTCGGGTCGGAGTACAGGCAGTTTGAGGTATTGCCGAAATCGTCCACGGCGCAGATGTTGAAGTAGATGGTGCCCGTCAATGTCGTACGGACAGTAGTGCGGCATTTATCGACCTGACCGCAGCTTAGAACCCCCAAGTTGGTATCAAAATGTGGTTCATCGGTCCAGTCACAGGCTAATACGTCAGCCTCATGAGGCAAGCCGCTGGCCGCAGCGGAAATATCCTCCCACACGAACGGACCATCCGCGGCATTGCTATTGGTATCTTGACGGGCGACCACATCGCCGCTGATGTTGCCAAACCAAATCTCGTAGTGCGCCTGGTTATTCGTCCACGACCGGTATTCACCAGAAGTGACCTCACCAGTCGCCCAGGGCCAATCAATAGTATATCGATTGACTCTACTACCACAGGTCGAATCATCGAAGAAGGGTGTGGAGGCGACGGAAAAACTTGCGACGGGCGACAGCGTCGGCCCCTGCAGGTCCAGCATCATCCGCTGCCGGCGCGTCCATTCTTTTCTGGTTTCCGTATCGGCCTGCGTGCATGCTTGCGTGCAGGAGGGCCGGCAGCTGGCATCGCAGAGCGTAATGTTGTTGTACAAACCAGGCCCAGAAAAGCACCCAGCGGAGACGTCCCACGGACAGGAATTACCTTGCCGCTCGAATGTATTCACCTCCAGCCATACCGGCAGGCGGCGATTAGCATAGGTTGGACTATTGCCGGTACAGCCTGCCTCTGGGTTGAAACAACTGATGGCGGACGCCCAGTAGAAGGTGACATCGGTCAGGTAGTTAGGGTCAAAATTGGTGTTCGGGGCCGGCCAGGGTCGCACCACGATGGGATCCGTCCCGCCGATGCGCAGCGTGAGCGGCCAATACGCATACCCATTGTCAACGGACGGATGCGGCGGAGGCGGCGGCTGTGACATTCCCGCTGGCGGCTGCATTTTTGGCAGCGGCAGTGGCGGGTCGGGCGGCGACAACGGCTGCTGGCTGGCGCTATCACTGAAATAGCTCTCGGAGCACCAGTAACTTTCCCCGCTACACCACGGCCACCAGTCGGTGGTGAGCTGGGGGTCGTCCCAATTCACCTGCTCGGTCGCAAACCACAGACCGAGCTTCAGATCTGACCCCTCGAAATCACCGACCTGTACGGTAATTTTGACATCACCGCGGGCCAGTTCGCGGGTCGCCAGGTCCGAACTGCGCAACGGCTTGTCCTGGACGGCGAAACGGTCGGCGTTGCCTGCCGCATCGCCGTGGAAACGGACGATCGGGGCGACGCACGAAAATGCGGCATTGGGAATACCCTCCTCGTAGAAATAATTGAGGTCATCGTCAAACGGTTGAACGAACGTTGACGGCCAGGTATTTCCTCCGGCATAGCTGTAATCGCCGCAAAAATTCACGTTGCCGGTGCAGTCGGGGTCCATTGTCGCCGGGCAGTCGGGGTCGCACGCGTCACCGGCGGCCGCCAGGCAGCAATCGCCGCCGTCCTTGGTACACCCATTGATGCAATCGGGATCGACGGGTGCGCCGTTCCCATCGATGCTGCAATCGGGGTCGCAGCGGTTATCCGTATTGGCCTGGCAGCAACCGTCGGCCGAATTGTTGCACAGCGTGGCACAGTCCGGGTCAGCGGACAGTCCGTCGGAATAAGTGAACCCGCAATTGTAGTCGCACACCCCGTTCAGCCGATCATCGCACGCCGCGCCGGTATAGGCCGACGCGAGCGCCGCACAGTCCGGGTCGCGCCCGGATGGGCAATCATAATCGCACATCCCGTCCAGCCACGGCTGGCAATTGCTGACCGCCGGCCACTGCGCAGGCGCCACACAGTCGGGGTCCACGCCCAGCGAACAGTCCGTATCGCAGGCGTTGTCCACGGCCGGGACACAGCAGTCCACCGCCTTGCAGTCCGGGTCGATAGGCTGCCCGCCGGTCAGCGGACCGCAGTCGGTATCGCAAATCCCGTTCTCCTCGGCAAAACCGTCCGCATCAAGGTTGCACCCAGCCCCGCCCGCCGGGTCGGTCGAGACCGTAATACCCGGCGTATACGCCGGCCGCCAGGAGCACAAGCCGTTCCGGCAGTCCGGGTCGCTCGAACCGAATGCCCCACTGCCCAGACAATCCGGGTCGCAGATACTGTCGCTTTGGCCGTTGCACGTGCCGTCCGGCCCGTCGGCACCGCTCCCATTGGTGCCGCAATTGGGGTCCAAGCCCGCCGGACAGTCGGGGTCGCAGAACCCATCGCCGGAAACCGGCCAGCAGCCGTCGCCACTGCCATTGCCGATGCCGCCGCAATCCGGGTCGACGATGCTGGCAGCGAACGACCCATACGTGCAGTCCGCATCGCAAACGTCCGGCTCGTCATCGCTGGCATTGCAGCAGCCGTCGGTCGCATTGCTGCACACGCGCGGGCCGCAATCACGGTCGTAGTTGCCGCTGAACGAGCAGTCGTAATCGCAGCCATCGCCGACCGGCGGCGGATTGGGACAGACGGAGTTCTTGGCGGCGTTTGCCGGCTTCCAGCAGTCCGGGTCAACGGCCCCGGCGCAATCAACGTCGCAAACCGCATCGATGGCCGGAAAACAGCAGTTACCGCCGGCGCTGGTGCAGGCGGCGCAGTCGGAATCCACCGGCTCGCCGTCGGCGTCTATCCCGCAGTCCGGATCGCACACCCCGGCGCCGCCACCGTCGTCGGCCCGACAACACCCATCATGCCCATTCTGGCACTTTTGCTCGAACGCTCCGCGGTCAGCCGCGGCTGACCCGATAGCGGTCAGCCGGATATCGCCCGCAGTATCACCGCTGGCCTGTACCTCCCAAAATCGGTTGGCGGGGTCAACGCCGTGGCGCAGATCATTACGCCCGGTCAGCGGGCCGCCGCCGCTACCACCGCCGCCCAACGGATCGCCGGTGCAATCGCTGCAAAATACATTAAAACCCACAACGCTATCGATACTGATGTTGTCGCCCTCCATGGTGCCGCTCCCCGGCGTGATGCGCGTATCCAGAATACTCACCTCATCGATCTTGGCGATCTCCACACCGTGGCCAAAGGGATTGCGGATCTCCAGCCCGTCAAACGTCGTGGTAGCGCCGACGCTATCGGGGTTCCGCTCCACGACCCGAACGCACGAACCGACACAATTCTCGAATTCCAAATTGCGCAGATTGGTGGGGCCGACGTAGTTCAACTCCAACGGGTCGGCCGCGGAAAACTTATTGGCAGCGCCCTTGAAATTCGCAATACGGAAAAAATCCGTGGTCTTTGCCAGCTGCAGATGGTAGGTACGCAAAGGATCACAGGTGGTAGTACCGGCAACGCCTGCACAGTCAGCTGCCACCGTGCAGCGCCGCCCCCAATTGACCGCGGTGCCCTGGCAGCTTTTCTCCAACACCACATTGTTCAAGTCCGCCCGCCCCTTGTCCAGCCACTCATCATCGCTGCCATAGTAATAGTAGATGGTCGGGTGCAGGGCGCAGGTGACCTGCAACCGCGGCCGGTTGCCGGAAGTACCGCTCTCCTCTTTGTCGAACGCAAAGCCGTCCTCATCCGCGGTACCGCTGTCGGCGGCGATCAGCAGCCCAAAATTCACTTTTGCGCCGGAGGCCCAATCCTGCACGACCTGGATACCTGCCGCATTCAACGCATGCGTATAGCTCCCCAAGCTCCCCGTGCCAAAGCCCGTGCCGCTGGCCAAATTGATCTGGTAATGGTCGCGCCTCGAGCCCGCGCCCGGCTGTTCCCAAGTCTGCCCATTCTCCGGGGAATTCCAAGTTGCCTCGATGTCTTTGAACGGGCGGGTGCGTAGCTCATAAATCGCGAACCGGTCATTGGTCTGTTTCGTCACATTGACCGTGATCGTGGCGGAGAGCACGGTGCAGCTGGGTGGCACCATCAGGTCCAGCTTATTGATGGCTCCCCAGCGCAGGAGCACCCGGCTCTGGTCGTTCTCGGCCGCGTTACCGTCATTATCCATGTCGCCGTCCACCATCAGGGTCGCATCGCCATTCTGCGGCGTATCCGGCGCAGTGGACTCAATGTTGGTGTCGGATGTCTCGTCGTAGGCGGCCGTTGGCCCGACCAGGTCGCGCAACGTATAGGTGACGATCCGCGCTGATCCTTTCGGCCCGGCCGAATTGCTCTGCCGGATGCGGTTGTTGTAGTAACGGTCCGGGGTAAAATCCTCGAACTCCGGCGGCACGCGCAAGCCCGGCACTTCACCCACCCAGAGGTACGGCTGCGAAATGACGTCGGCAGTTGAACTGACGCGGTTTGCAAAGAGGCTGATGTTTTCCGAATTGGCGATGACGATGCCGGGCGGATTTTCCACGGGACTGCCGCCGAAACTGGCCGGCGTCTGGATGACGTTGCCCGTCACCGTGTAACTACGGTTGAAAAGGAACTGCAGGCCGGGACCGTTGTTATCCAAGATCCGATTCCCGATCACCCGGCTGCTATAGCCATTATAGAAACCTTGAAACCCCGCGCCACCATGGGCGTTGTCGGCGATCGTATTGAACTCAACATAGATGCCGCTGCTGGAATTGACGGCACGCAGGCCCCAGCCGGTATTGCCAACAAAACGGTTTCCCTCGATATAATGCGTTGCGATATTGTTGTGCAGTAAAATACCGTCACTGCCATCACGCAGAACGGTTCCGTCGGCTTTCTTGCCGTTATTCAGTACGGCATTGCGATAGATGAAGTCAATGCTATTCCCCCGCAACTCGATACCCCCGGCGAAATTGTTCGCGATCGTATTGTTATACTCGCCGGGCAGCAGCCCGATGGGCCACACCGGGATGTCAAAAAGAGCATAACCATAGCACGGTGAGGTCGGGAATATATCTTCGCACAATGACGAAGCACCAGCACTGTACCCGTAATAGCTGCCCCAGGGAGTATCCGAACCCTGCGTGCCGTATACTCCGCGCCCGTTCACGCTCCCGGAAAACGTATTCAGCCACAGATAGTTGCTGCGCGAGGATACGTTCCGACCGCCCGTGGATGGGACAAGCACGAGATTATCTCCCCGGCTGTCCGTCACCGTATTCGCGTAGTGCTGCCCGTACTGCGCGCCGTAGAGCAGCAGCCCGATGGCGTCGTTTGCGCCTCCCGTCCCGGTATCGTCGATGGTGTTGTGGTGGGTGATGACCTTGTCCATATCGTAGACCAGGAGTCCGCCGTTGGCGTTGGCAGAAAAGAGCGCGTTCCACACCAGCAGCCGTTCGGCAACCAGCCCGCGGGATTGCGCCCGCAACCCTTCATCGTTGTTGCTCAGTTGCGACTGCAGGCAGCCTGGACCGGCGCAGCCGATGGTCGTGCTGCTGGTATCGAACAGGAGTACGCCGTACCCGTTGCCGTTGAATTGGCTATTGGCAACCGCGATGTTGTAACTGTTGAGCGCGTACAGCCCGACCTGCGCGCCGCTGACCGCGACGTTCGTGACCTTCTGCGACGAAGCAACGGTCGTGTCGCACTTCCCGCTGCCCAGGCTCATGCCGACGCACGCCAATTTCAGCGGGTCGCCGTTGGCAAACGCCGCACCGCCGCCGGACAGTCCGCCGAAGTTCCGCACCTCGATGTTCTTCGCGCCCACGATGGTCAGATGCCCGACATTGGCCAGGTACGGGTCAGTCGCGCCGTCGAACACTAAACCATCAATGGTCGGGCCGAAGTAGTAGAGCACCTGTTTGCCGCTGACGCCCAGCCAGTTGAACGGCACGGGAGCACCGCCCCCGGGACGATAGGCGGGATTCGCGAACACGTGCCGGTAGTCGTTCAGCCGTAGGCCCGCGGGATAATTGGAGTCAATATCGGGAACGCCGTCCCCGTCCACCCCTTTTTCGCAGTACACTTTGTCATTATCATTGTCCGGAAAACAGTCTTGCAGGTGGTCGGACAGGACGTTGTAGTACTGGCCGTAGCGGCCGTTGCGGATGGTCCAGACATTGTTCCAGCGCAGAAGGAAATCCTCGGTGTTCTCGAGTTTGATACCCGAGCCGAATCCCTCCAGCTCGCAGCCGACAACGGTTCCACGCCGGCGCGTTTGGTAGGTCAGGTCGACAAGCCGCGTAGAGGTGGCGTGGATGCCGACCGTGGTGGTGGCGAAGAGATCCGGCACCGCGGGGTTCAGCCGCAGCTTACCGCCGAAATCGGACTGGGCCTCCCAGTCGCAATCCAAAATGATATTGTCGGCGGCAAAACCAATGGCATCGCGCGTGGCATCCCCCGGCGGATCGGGCGGATCGAACGTATAGAGGGTATTGGGGGCCAAACAGGTATTTTCCTGGAGAATGCGCGAGGAGGTCCATGTCCCGCCCGCCAAGCATGCCTTGCGGTAATTTTCAGCATTATAAAAATCGGTCCGCGGCAATCCGTAGCAGTCAGGGTCGACGGATGGCGTGAAGCAGTCGTAATCGCAGAGATTGTTGCTCGCGGTATTGCAGCTCCCCGGGGTTCCGGTATCCTGCGGTTCGACGCTCGTGAAAATATTGTACTTTGTGACATCGTTGCCCGGCGGCTGAAAATTGATGTCGTGCCCAACGCCGCTCAGGGACTCCAGGCGGATACCGACCCCACGGCCCGAAAATACGTTGTTGTAGACGTCGATGTAGTCCATCCGGGGCGTCAAAGCCCCGCCATTGTCGAAATACAGGTCGTTGAGCGCGCAGTCGGTGCTCATCGGCACGGTCTTGGTCGCGCAATCGATGTAGTTGGAGTGGATGGGCAGCCGGGCGGCGACCTGGCCCAGCGGCGTAGTCAAGTAGATGCCGGCCTCATTGGTGTAACTGTCGGCCGCCGTCTCGTAGACGGTGATGCGGTTACCCGAGATCTCGCTGTCGGGCATGCGCAGGTTCGCAAGGGAGATGCCCTGCTGGCCCACCTCCAGGATATCGTTCTCCAAAATTTTGATACCGGTCCCATTGCCGGAACCAAAACTCCCGCGGATACCGATTTCCGTGGTCGCCAATACGCTGCCGGTCCAGCGGCTGCGAATGGTGTTATTCTGGAGCGTCCAGTCGACCGTGCTCTGAAAGGTGATGCCCTGGCCGAATCCTTCAATGACGCAATTTTTGATAGTGACGTTCCGCTTGCAGGCATCCTGGCCGCCGCTGGCACAGGGCTGCGAGCAGGTATCATACTGCCGCGCCTCCGCAAAACAGGCGGTACACGCCCAGCCCCCCCGGAAGTAATCCCAACGCGCGTCAATGCCAACGCCCGGGATGTTACCGATGTTATTGCGATTTGTGAACAGCCGATGCCCCTGGCAATCAATGGTGATGGGCGTTGCGTCATCGGTCGCGGCGATGCGCAAACCATAATAGTAATTATCCGACTGCACGTTGCAGTGGCCCGCGCCGGCGTAGTAATCAGACTCATACCCATCGCACGGCCCCAGGTCGCTGGCGAGCGTAACGTTGCCCACCACATAGCTGCCGCAGGCGCACTGCCCCTGCCCGCCACCGCACTCATCGTAGAGGTACTCCTGGGCACCGACCGCGCGGGGCAGCAGGAACATCGCGCCGGCAGCAACCACTGCCGCCGCCCAAAAACGAACCAAACTCGCTTGTTCCGGACTACCGTGCCTCATCGCTGGAGTGAAATACCAAACGGCGTTATACTGAAAATGACAGTATGGGAAAAAATCGCGCTCCGCTCGTCGGCCTGATCGTTGCCCTAGGACTCGTCCTCTTTGGGCTGTTCATGGGCGCGCGCTGGCTGACCACGTCACGCCGTACACCCGTCCCGCCGGTAACCGTCTGGGGCCGGTTCCTCGAATATACCCCGAGCTCGCTGACGGTAACCATTGACCAAGCCCCCGTGGCGCCGACCGGACAGGATACCCTGCCGCCGGTGGGCACGGAACGGCGCACGGTCTTCCCACTCACGCCGCAAACGACCCTGGTGGCGGAATACTTCATGGGCGACGGTGAACGGGCAACCCTCATCCTGTCAGAGCCGCTGAACTTCATGAATCTCCTTCCCGGCACCGCGCTCCAGATCGAAGCCATCCCGCTCGGCAATGGGAAGTGGCGCACGCTGTCGGTCAGACGCCGCCAGTCCATTTCTCGGCCAAACGCAGACGACCCCGCTACCGCCGGCGATACGAACATCCCGCCGCCCATCAGCCCCCCGTAACGGGCATGCCGGCAGCGGGAAAATATTTTGACAATGGAGGGCATTTTATTTTATAATGCAGTGGTGGGGACCACTATTTTTTGTCCCTCAAGTCTAATTATTATACCATAAACGCACGAACGTATGAACTTCAACGTGCTCTACGTCGTCCTCGGGGTCGTCCTGGTCGTCGCCGTGTGGCTGATCGCCGTCTACAACGGCCTTATCCGCCTGAAAAACCGGGTCCAGGAGGCCTGGTCGGACATCGAAGTCCAGCTCAAACGCCGCTACGACCTTATCCCCAACCTGATCGAGACGGTCAAAGGCTACGCCACCCATGAACGCGAGCTGCTGGAGAAGGTGACCGCGGCCCGCACCGCGGCGATGACCTCAGGGTCCCTGGCGGAAAAAGCGCAGGCCGAGAACATGCTGTCACAGACCTTGAAATCCTTATTCGCCGTCGCCGAGAATTACCCGTCTCTGCGCGCTTCGGAGAATTTCGCCAAGCTGCAGGATGAACTTTCCGACACCGAGAACAAGATCCAGGCCGCGCGCCGTTTCTACAACAGCCAGGTGCGCGACTTCAACACCAAGATCCAGGTCTTCCCCAACAATTTGATGGCGTCCAGCCTCGGCTTCAAGTCCCAGGAATTCTTCGATGCGGAAGCGGAGGCCGAGCAGCCGGTCAAAGTGAAGTTTTAAACAATTTACATTTGACGATTAACCTTTGACCGTTGACCTTTAACGCGGTCGTCACCCAAGGTCAAATGGTAAATGTCAAAGGTTAAGTGTCGCGCCACGCATGTATTCCCAGATCACGGCCAATAAGCGCAAAACCTGGCTGCTGATCGCGATCTTCACCGTCGTTATCCTGGCGGCCGGGTATGCGTTCGGCGAATACGCCGGCATCGGCTACGGCGGGCTGGCGTTTGCCGCCATCGTTTCCCTGACGATGACGCTCTTCTCGTATTTCGCCGGGGATAAGGTGGCGCTGGCAACCGCAGGGGCCAAGTTGGTCGACCAACAACAAAATCCCTACCTCTGCCGGATGGTGGAAAATCTGGCCATCACCGCCGGACTCCCCATGCCCCGAGTCTACGTCATCAACGACGGAGCGATCAACGCGTTTGCGACCGGCCGCGACCCGCACCACGCGTCGGTCGCGGTCACCACCGGCGCAATGGAAAAATTGGAGAACGAAGAATTGGAAGGAGTGCTGGCCCACGAGTTGTCCCACATCGGCAACTACGACATCCGGCTTATGACGATGGTTATCGTGCTCGTCGGCCTCGCCACCCTGCTGTCCGATCTGTTCTTCCGCGCCCGCTGGTTTCACGGCAGCCGCGGACGCTCCGACAGCCGCGGCGGCAGCGGCATCATCCTGGTCATCGGTATGATCGCACTCATCCTGGCGCCCATCCTCGGCAAACTCATCCAGCTGGCGGTGTCTCGCAAACGAGAATTCTTAGCGGATGCGAGCGGGGCCCTGCTCACCCGCTACCCCGAGGGGCTGGCGCGAGCGCTGGAAAAGATCGGTGCCGTAAACGTTGCGCCGATGCGCGGCGCGCACGAAGCGACTGCGCACCTCTACATCAGCTCACCGTTCGGTGCGGGAAATCGGGTAGCGAAACTCTTCTCCACCCACCCGCCGCTCCAAGAACGTATCAAAGTGCTGCGCCAAATGGCGTAAGACAAACCATTGACAATTGACTATCACCCGAAGAACGTCAACGGTGAATGGTCAACAGTCAAATGCCAATGGTCAAGGGTCAACGGTGAACACCGTATGGACATCCTGGAAAAATTCTCTACCCACGGCCGTGCGGCCCTCCGCCAGGCTTTTTTGCTCAGCCGTGAGTGCGGGAGCCTGACGGTCGAGCCGGAACACCTGCTGTGCGGTATTGCCTTGCAGCGCGGCTCCATCGGCGCGGAAATGCTGGCGAAGGCCAACCTGAACATCCAAACCATCCAGCAGGCGCTGCCCACGCAGTCACCCAAAGCCATTTTGCTGCCGCGGCTGTCGGAAACGTCGCGACGCAGTCTGGAGCGCGCCACGCTGCTGTCCAGCCGCTTCGGACACCGGTACATCGGCACCGAGCACCTGCTCGCGGGGCTCCTGGAGCAATCGGCGGGGCGCCTGGAACGACTCCTGGCCGTCCAGGGCGTCTCGCGGGAACAGTTGCGTGACCGGCTGGGCGTAGTGTTCAAAAGCACGACGAAATTCCCTGAACTGGCGGAAGCGCTGGATATCATGAGTGGAAGCGCCCACGAGGACGAGGGTATGCCCGCGACGACCCGCGTTGCGGCCAAGCCGGGCGCCTCGCCGCTCACCAGCTACGCCATTGAACTCACCGACGACGTGGTGCAGCGGCGCATTGACCCTCTGATCGGCCGGGAATCCGAGGTGGAACGGCTGGTGCAGATCCTGTGCCGGCGCACGAAGAACAACCCCCTGCTTTTGGGCGACCCCGGCGTCGGAAAGACGGCCATTGTTGAAGGCCTGGCAAAAAAGATCGTACAAGGCGACGTCCCCGATCCGCTGCGGCGCCGTCATATCTGGCAGCTGGATCTGGGACTATTGGTTGCCGGGTCGTCCTACCGCGGTGAGTTCGAGCAACGGCTGAAGCTTTTACTGGCCGAGATCCGGCATCGTCCTGACGTCATTCTCTTCATTGACGAACTGCATGCGATCGTCGGCGCCGGGTCGGCCAGCGGTTCCATGGATGCGGCTAATCTGATGAAACCCGCGCTGGCGCGCGGCGAAGTGCGCTGCATCGGCGCGACGACCCAGGAGGATTACAAACGCCATGTGGAGCATGACGCGGCGCTGGAGCGCCGTTTCCAGCCCATTCTGGTCCGTCAGCCCGATCAGCGCCAAACGGTGGCGATCCTGCGCGGCCTGCGCCCAAGCTACGAACGCTTCCACGGCGTTGCCATCACCGATGACGCCATCAGCGCGGCGGTGCAGCTGGCCGACCGCTATGTGATGGGGAAAGCGCAGCCGGATAAATCCATCGACGTGCTGGATGAAGCCTCGGCGATCCGCAAGATCGCCAGCGTCAAAACGGGCGGCCGCGATCCGTTGCGGACGGCCGAACAGCAGTTGGATGAACTGCTTGCCGGCAAACAACGCGCGGTGGCAGAGGAACGATTTGAAGATGCGCTGCAGTTGCGCGACCATGAGGCGCGCCTGCGGACAAAGATGACACGGCTGAAGGAGCGTCGCGCGCAGCTGCCGCCGACGGCGCTGCCGCGCGTCACCGTTGCCGACGTGCACGCGGTCATCGCGAAAATGACCGGGGTGCAATTGGCCGTGCTGCGCACGGGAGAACGGCAGCAATTACGCCGCCTGGAACGGCAGCTGGGAGAACGAATTGCCGGCCAAACCGAGGCGCTCCGCAAGGTCGCCCAAGTCATCCGGCGCGCCAAGACCGGCGTTGCCAGCGTCCGCCGTCCCCTCGGTTCCTTCCTCTTTCTCGGCCCATCCGGCGTCGGAAAAACCGAATTGGCGCGGGTGCTGGCCGATACCGTCTTTGGGGGTGTGGATGCGCTGGTGCGGCTGGATATGTCCGAATTCGCCGAACCCTTCACCGTCTCGAGGCTGATCGGAGCGCCCGCCGGGTATGTAGGCTACCGCGACTCAGCGCAGCTCACCGACCTGGTGCGTAAACGCCCCCACAGCGTCGTGCTATTCGACGAAGTAGAGAAAGCCCATCCGCAGGTGCTCACCCTGCTCTTGCAGATCCTCGAAGACGGCATCCTCACCGACGCCACGGGAAAAACCGCCAGCTTCCGCAACGCCGTGGTCATCATGACCGCCAACCTCGGCACCGAGGAATTCCTGCAGCAAGCCGCCATCGGCTTTGACGACCGCCAGGCGGAGCATGAGGAGCGCTTCGCCGCGGTGCAGCAGGCGGTGCTGGCGACGGTCGCGCAGGAGTTCCCCCCGGAACTGCTCAACCGCATCGACCAAACGATCATTTTCAATCCTCTTTCACTCCCAACTATCGCGCACATCGCCCACCGCCAGCTGCAGGAGCTGGCCGCCCGGCTGAAAGAACAGGGCACCCAGCTGCGCTGGGGTCCGGCGGTTTGCCGCGCCATTGCCCAGGCCAGTTTTTCGCCCGACCAGGGCGCACGCGCCGTTCGGCGCACTATCCAGGACTTGGTAGAGACCCCGGCGGCTGAACGCCTGCTGCGGCAACGACGTCCCCCGCGCTTGACGATCCGCGCGCGCGGCGGCGTCATTACGCTCTCCTAAAACCCTATGGTCCGCCTCCAACGCGCCCTGCTCATCGTCACTTTTGTCCTGGTCACTATCATGCTCGGGGTGTTACTCTACGCGGTCTTTTTCGGCGGCGGTTTTTCCGACCTCGGTGGCAACGAACAGGTGGGTGGCAGCGGCAGTGCGATCTACGGCAACCAAGAGGTCCCCATCGGGGGCGGTGGCCAGCTCCCCGCCGGCCGCCCCTCGCCCAGCCCGAGCGCTTCCCCCGTGCGCCAACCCAGTCCGGCGGCTTCAGTGGCGAGCGGCGGCACGACCGTTACCCAGCGGGTAGTCGACGTCGACGCCCAGCAGCTGACCTTGGATCGCGACGGGGTCAGCGTCCTGTACTACAACCCAACGGATGGACGCTTCTACCGGTTGACGTCCCGCGGCACCGTCGAAACGCTGGATGACCGGGTGTTCCATAACGTCGAGCGTATCACCTGGTCGGATGACCGCCAGCGGGCGGTGCTGGAATACCCGGATGGTGCGAATATCGTGTATGATTTTTCAACGGATCGACAAACCACGCTGCCCAAACACTGGGAAGCCTTTGATTTCGCCCCGGACGGCGAACAATTGATCGCCAAGAGCATCGGCTTGGATACCGAGAACCGCTGGCTGGTCGTGACGGATGCGAGCGGCAGCCGGACGCGGCCCATTGTCGCGCTCGGCGAGAACGCCGACACCGTCATTCCTTCATGGTCGCCCAATGGACAGATGGTTGCCATGCAGGTCGAAACCAGCGGCGAGCAGCGGCAGGAAGTATTTTTTATCGGCCAGAACGACGAGCGCTTCCCTTCGGCACAGGTGCCGGGCTGGGGATTTGAGGCGGAGTGGACCCCCAGCGGGAACCAGCTCCTTTACTCAGTCTACAGCAGCCGTTCCGGCAACCGGCCGGAATTATGGCTCTCCGATGCCACACCCTCGAGCGTCGGTACCAACCGCCTGTCGGTGGGATTACAGACCTGGGCCCACAAATGCACGTTCAGTAGCCCCTCCGTTGCCTACTGTGCGGTCCCCAGCGAACTCCCGAGCGGCGCGGGCCTGTTCCCGAATGAAATGGATGCCGGTGTGGACAGCGTCTACCGGGTTGACCTGGCCAGCGGGGCAACTTCGCTCGTCGGTACGCCGGATCAGCCGCACACGATGGGAAATCTCCTGGTCTCCAGCGACGGACGTTCCCTCTACTACACCGCCAAACAAGACGGCAGCGTTTATCGGCTCCAGCTGAAGTAGCAACCCGCGCCGACGCAACACCCCGGATTCCAGATTCTCGTTGCGGGAAATGGAATTTTTTTATGCCCAAAGCCAAAGCCGTGTACGTGTGCGCAAAATGTGACGCCCAGTTCCCGAAGTGGGTCGGGCGCTGCGCGGAGTGCGGCAACTGGGGTACCGTTGCGACCGCGCCCGTCGCGGTCAGCACACCCACAGCTCCCCGTTCGCCGGCCGGTCAGGTCATCAGTTTCGCCGACGTCCTCGGTGACAATGTCCAGCGGCTGCCCAGCGGTATGGATGAATTCGACCGGGTCGTGGGCGGCGGCTTGACCCAGGGGTCCGTGACCCTGCTCACCGGAGAACCCGGCATCGGGAAATCGACGCTGGTGCTCCAGGTGGCTGACCGCATTGCCCGGCACACCGGCAAAACGGTACTCTACGTATCCGGCGAAGAGTCCGCAGGGCAGATCAAGGATCGCATCACCCGCCTCGGCGTGACGGCGGCTGGCATCTCCTACCTCGGCGCGACGTCCGCGGAGACCATTACGGCCACGATCACGGCGCTTCGTCCGCCGCTGGCAATCGTTGATTCCGTCCAGACCATCCGCGCCGACCGGAGCGCCAGCGAACCCGGAAGTGTCGGCCAGATCCGCGCGGCGACCGCGGTGCTCATGGAGGCGGCAAAAATTTCGGCGACCGCGGTGCTGCTGATCGGCCATATTACCAAGAGCGGCGACGTGGCCGGGCCAAAAACACTCGAGCACCTCGTGGATACGGTCATCGGCCTTGAGAGCGATGGTACCCAGCACTACCGACTGCTCCGGACGGTCAAGAACCGCTTTGGCGCTACCAGCGAACTGGGCGTATTCGAAATGAAAGGCGGCGGCCTGCAGGAGGTCGCGAACCCCTCGGCGATGTTCTTGGCCGGACGGGTGACCCAGCAGCCGGGCGCCGTCGTCGCCCCGGTCGTGATCGGCACCCGCGTATTTTTGGCCGAGATCCAGGCGCTCGTGTCCTGGACGCGGTTCGGCTACCCGCAGCGCAAGGCGGTGGGTTACGACTATAACCGGCTCAATCTCATCGCCACAGTGCTGGACCAGCGGGCCGGCGTCCGGCTCGCGAAAAGTGATATCCACGTGAAGATCGCCGGGGGCCTGCGGGTCAATGATCCGGCCGCCGACCTGGCAGTCGCGCTCGCCATCATCTCCGCGCAGCGCAAACGGGCGGTCGACCCCCACACCGCCGCGTGCGGCGAACTGGGATTAAGCGGCGAGATCCGGCCGATCGCGCGCTTAGACGCACGGCTGCAAGAATCCACCAAACTTGGCTTCACATCCGTGCTCTGCCCCCGTTCCGGGGATTCCGCCCAGTTGCCGCCCGCGGCGCTCCCGATCGACAGCGTCCAAACCGCGGTGCGCGAGTTGTGGGGTAGCTAGTCCCGTTGCTCACTCCAGGTGAACGGAGGCCTGCAACGCGACAACCTGCCGTTGCAGCACGGCATGCTGGGCAAGCTCAGGATCTTTGTGGAGAAGGGCTGCCGCCTCGGTCTTGGCCCATTCCGCCAGGTCCAGGTCGGCTAATGTCGCCAAACGCAAATGGGTAAAACCGGACTGCAGCGTGCCCAACAGCTGCCCCGGCCCCCGAAATTTCAGATCCATCTCCGCCAGCGCGAACCCGTCCTCAGCCCGCAGGAATGCAGCCAGGCGCTCGATAACCACGGGATTGGTCGCCTCAGTGCAAAGAAAGCAGTGCGACTGGTAGCCCGAACGGCCTACCCTTCCGCGCAGCTGATGCAGTTGGCTCAGCCCGAACCGTTCGGCTCCTTCGATGACCATGATCGTAGCATTGGGAACGTCGACGCCCACTTCCACGACAGTGGTCGTGACCAGCACCGACGTTCGATTCGCCAAAAAATCCGCCATAGTGGCGGCCTTTTTTTCCGCCGAAAGCTTACCATGGAGCACGCTGACGCGAAGGTCGGGAAAGACCCGCTGCTGCAGCTCCGCCTGCTCGGCAGTGACCGCCTTGACCCCGAACCGATCCGAGAGGTCGATCAACGGGCAGACCACGAATGCCTGACGCCCCGCCGCCACCTGGCCGCGAATGAACTGGTAGAGTCGCGGGCGCGCCGCGGCGGAAACCAGCTGGGTCATAATGGGTTTGCGTTCGCGCGGCCGCTGACGGATGGCGGTGATCGAAAGGTCGCCGTAGAGTACCAGTGCCAGCGAACGCGGGATTGGTGTGGCTGTCAACGACAGAAAATGCGGGCTGACGCCATTTCCCGCGGCGACCAAAAGCTGGCGCTGCTCGACCCCGAACCGATGCTGCTCATCAACCACGGCCAGCGTTAGCCGTTGCCACCGCACCGACTCCTGCAGTAACGCATGCGTACCAACCACAAGGTCGAGTTCGCCTCGGCTGAGCATGGCAAGAATTTCCGATTTTTTCAGACGGTCGGATCGAGGTGAGGCGGCGTCGCGCAGCTGCACCAATCGCTGGGTCCGGGTGAATAAGCCGACGGCAACCGGAAAACCGCCGAACCACCGGCAAAAAGTTTGGAAATGCTGGGCCGCCAAGATCTCGGTCGGCGCCATCACCGCGGTCTGCCCGCCGGACAGGGCGACGTTCAACGCGGCGAGGGCAACCACCACCGTCTTGCCGGCGCCAACATCGCCCTCCAGCAGCCGGTGCATCGGCACTGATCGCTGGAGATCCTGCAAAATTTTCCACGCCGCCACTCGCTGGTCTTGGGTCAACGTGAACGGAAGCGACCGCACCAGCCGGGCCGTCGCGTCGCGCTGGAACAAAATGGCCTGAGCGGGAACCTGACGCAGCTGCCAGCGCGCCTGCTGCAGCGCCAGTTGCAGGACGAAAAGTTCTTCGAATTTTAAACGCCGCAATGCCGCCTCGAGATGACGCCGGTGGTCAGGAAAGTGCAGCTGCTGCAAAGACCACGACCGTGCCGGCAACGCCGTCCGCTTTCGCAGCTCTGACGGCAAGGGGTCAACCACCTCGCGACATGCCGGCAACGCCTGCTGGATCAGGAACCGGATCTGCCGCTGCGTTAACCCGGTGGTCGTCGGATAAATGGGAACGAGCCGCGCCGTATGGAGCGTAAAACTTTTCTTTTGCTCGAGACTGGGGTTGATGAACTGGAGCTGATGGAATTCATACGTCACTTGTCCTGCGAGGTACACCTCATCGCCGGGTTTGAACATTCGCGTCAGGTACGGCTGGTTGAACCACACGGCGCTGATCTCCCCGCTCGCATCGCTAATCACCGCTTCGGTCAGCATCATCCGCCGCCGCGGACTGCGCCGGTTGGTGATGAGCTCGATCTTGCCGCCCACCGTGGCGGTTATGCCGGCGGATAATTTCGCGATCGGCAGGATCAACCCAAAATCGTCGTAACGAAAAGGATAGTGCCGCAAGAGCTCGGCAACGATTCTTATGCCGAGTTTGCCAAGTAGGGTCGCGGTTGACCTCCCGACCCTTGTGAGCTGCTCGATCTTTGTATCCAGTGTCAATAGCATGGAAAGATTCTTTCTCTTTCATCAGTATAACAAAAAATACGGAAGACCAAAGCAAAAAACCATGACCAGCGCAGCGGGGAAATAAAAAAAGACCCAAGGTATGGCACGAACTGTGGCATACCTTGGGCATGAATCCAAGGGGTGGCGGGAAACTACACCGAGGTTTCGTCGGCGAGACGCAGGAGCGACGTGGCAACGTCGCTGGTAATTTCCTCCTTGTGGTCGCGCCGAGAAAAACGTAATCCCGAACCGACCCGAATTACGACGGTATGCCCGAGAAATTTGGGCACACGGTGGTACAGGACCTTCCGGTCCGGATCATTCGGCAGCACCGCATCGGTACCATCGACCCAAACCGGCACGACCAGCGCCTGCGTTGTTTGCGCCAGGTACGCTAGCCCTTGTTTGAGCTCGCGCAGGCGTTTTCCATTCGTGCTCTGAAGAACGGTTCCATTTCCACCCGCCGATGAAGTTCTCCCGCCCTCAGGGAACATCACGACAATACCGCCATCCTCCAGAATGCGCCGTAAACGGCGCAACGAACGCATTTGCGCTCGGACATCCCCGCGGGGGATAAACACCACGCGCGGCCGCATCCACCACCACCAGAAACCCCCGAAATTGTTCAGGTCAGGAGTGCTCCATGGGCTGAAAAGGAACGGATGCAGGAGGAACTGCCGCAGAAAAAGAACCGGAAGAATGATGGGCTCCAAGAGCGACGGATGATTGGACACCAGGATGACCCCGCGCTGCCACCGCGGGAAACATTCCGGGTGCACCAGCCTGATGAGTCCGCGCCAACGGAGGTACCACACCAGGGCCCCTAACACTACCCCCATCGGGTAGGTGAACACCAGAAAGTGCAGAGCTTCGAATAATCTCTTCATGACGCCTCCTCATTGTGAAAGGTCCGCGGAAACGCAGGCGATACGTTACCACCCGGTCGATAAAAAAACAACCCCGCGCTCTCCTCAGGGGAAAAAATTCTGGAACGGAAAACTCGTGGCGACGCCGTTCCTCGTCCTCTCCCCTTTGCGCCCAATCAGGACTTTCGCCCCACACCTTTTTGGTATGGATGAGGGGTATGTCTTTTTACCTTTGCGCCCGGCAGGGCTCGAACCTGCGGCCTCAAGGTCCGCAACCTTGCGCTCTGTCCAGCTGAGCTACGGGCGCAAAGGTAAAAAGACAATATGAGAGTACACGGGAAAAAGGTGTGGGGCAAGCCTGCGAACTTCCCGCCAACGGCGGGACGCTCTGTTCAGCGGAGCCCTGCCGGCAGGCAGCTACGGGCGCAAAGGGGAGACAACGATCGCACTCCTACAATTTCAATAATCGCGAGATCTGATCCAGGACCGGCTCGTCCTCCCGCCGGAGGTCTTCCGGCAAATAATCCAAGAGCGAATGCCGCGCCGTCACCGGATTCTGCGGACCCAACGGCAGGGGAAGGTATGGCTTGAACGGATTACGGAACTCCAAGTACAGATTCTTCACCTCGGGCGGCTGGTAAATGATCCAAAAACCTTTCAACTCCTGGTAGGAATAAAAGGTTTGACCCACGGCAACGCCGTTATCGGTGATGGCCAAAACCAGCGCCTTGGCCGGCTGACGGCGCATCAGCCCAAAGGTTAAACCGAACAATACCAGTAATCCGGAGAAAAGGAAATCCCTCGTCCACACCCCGTAGGCGATCAGCAATACGGCAACGACACCGGCGATCACATACCAACGGCGGCTGCGCGCCTGCTGGGTTCCATCGTCGCATTGCCACTGGATGATCACCCGACCGATACCTGGAGGCAAACTTGGTGACACTGTCGATTCTGCCATATGCCAAATTCCTTACGCTGCGCGTGGACCAAAATTTCTCATCCAGGGCGGTGGGGGTGGGATTCTCTGCCTACGGCAGATCCGCCCGTAACTATCACCTATGGTGGCGGAGAACCCACGGTACCATTGCTTCCTTTTATACTGAGCGGACCACTCGGGTTTGGTACGCGAAATGTATAGGCAGTATAGAGGTTTTTCCGCTATTTTTCAAGGCTCACGATTGAGGCACGTGGGTCGGGGTTACAGAATTATTTTTTAAGGCATCCGCTTCTTTTAATTGAACAGTGCCTTGTAGCATATAATATGGTGCAAATGGTGCTAGCTTCTCAATTATCACCTTGCTCTCATCGCCTGTCAGATACTCATTACATAGAATTGCCCAATCTTTCGAATTGAGGTGGCCGTAAAGCTGTCTGCGGGCAGCGCTTGCTATTGATCGGTTAATGTGATTTACATCATCCCTGGTTAGTAATAAATTGTGGCTGTTTAGAGGGATTCTCCGGAATGATAAACAATATTTCGGCGAAATCGTTAATAATACTGTGCCATTTAGAACACCACCAGCTATGTGCGGCGGACAGAACGCTGGCTCTTGGGTTACAACAGGATTGTCTGAAGTAATGAAATGGCGATTGTGTGGCGCAATAAGTAAGTGCCATGATTTTTTGCTCATTAGAATTTCATAGATTTCCTTACTCAAATCCATTGCTTGCTTGAAATAGTGCCCTTCTCCCCCCTCCATCGTAATGGAGTATTTATTGGGGTCTTGCATAAATTTTCTCATCTCTTCAAACTCCTCGTTAGATGAGAAAGATACCCCTGCTTGTTTAAATTTTTCCCTAAGAGAATCTGGATGTTCAGTTTGAATTTTCTGTAACAATTTAATATGTCCAATATCCATATTTTTAAGCCATTCATTAAATGATGGCCCCCGTACCCGCAGTAGGGAAACGAAGGCGGCGATATCAGAACGTTCTCTTTCTGTTGCGGGCAGATTTCCAATCCTAATTATTTCAGCAAGTACAGCGGCTACAGCACCTTCGTGCTCAGCAAATACCCCCTCCATTACCCTGGTCTTTTGGCCGGTATCCTTTTCCTCAAAAGTGTATAAATCTTTACTTGTGGCAATATTCGCAATGCTAACTAATAGAGGATTATTTCCTGGTTGATACATGTATATCTGATTACCACCTTCGTTTGCTGCAAAAAATTTTAAGTAAAATTGCGGAATCCAATGATGGCGCTTGGTGTTCTGAGCAATTTTTTCGTACTTCTCTTTAAATTCTTGGAATGACTCACTTACATTTTCCATATGTTATATAGTAGACGCAAATATTATCTATGATAAGACCCAGCTATGCAGCTGGGTCTTATCCGATAAAAAGTTGTTATGGCGATGGGGCAGGGATTCTCCGCCTTCGGAAGACGACCCGTAGGGTGGAAACCCACCGAACCATTGCTGGTTCAGCAGTTTTTCCGCCTGCGGACTTCGACGGTGAGCTCAGTCGAACCGCGGATCCGCCGTAATGTTCATCGAGAACGGAGGGGGTGGGATTCGAACCCACGATACCATTGCTGGTATAACAGTTTTCAAGACTGTCCGATTCAACCTCTCTCGCACCCCTCCGTTCTCGATGCTATTACACCATGGAGGCGGAGAAGACCCTCGTGCAACACTCTCGCCCGCCTACCGGCAGGCAGGCCGCTGGATGCGACCTTCCCTAGCGCGCCACCGAATTCTTACGATCCAAAAATCTCGTGACCTGGCCCTCCAATTTATCCACTGACAGATCGAGCGCTTTATGCAGCGCGTGGCTAGTCGCCTGCGCATACCCTTCATCCCATGACGGCACCCCCAACTGCAGCGTGACCTCGAAGGCGTTGTGGTGACGGAAATAAACGGCGTGCACCTGCAGACTGACACTGTCGGGCGGGTAGTGCGAGAGCAATTTCTCGAGCCGGGTCTGCTTCTGGTCCAAATAGGCGCGAAAACCATCTTTCGCATTCTCAGCGACATCCTGGAACGTGACCGTCACCAACATAGAAAAGAGGGAATTAAAAAACGGAGAGGGTGGGATAGTTCGACGGGCTCACTATTATTTACCGCCACTCATACTTCGCCAGGCGCAGTACTTTTACTCAACGTTTTAAGTCGAACAAATTCGCCTGCAATCAACGCTTTCTTCTTTGCAACCGACCAACCTTTCAATTGTCGCTCGCGTGTTTCTGCTTCTTGGTGGGTTGCAAAGCTCTCAGTGTAAACGAGTCGAACACCAGAAAACTTTTTTGTGAAGTTGGAATATCCTCTCATATGTTCGTCCAGTCTTCGTTCGACATTATCGGTCATACCAACGTAAAAAGTTTTCTGGTTGCAAAAAAGAATGTAAACATGCCATAACATACCCCAAATTGTGGGCGTAAAGTACTGAGCCATTCGGCACTGAGCTCATGGCCGAAGTGCCTGTCGAAGTACGGAGAGGGTGGGATTCGAACCCACGAGGGACTTTCATCCCCAACGCCTTAGCACGGCGCCGCTTTCGACCGCTCAGCCACCTCTCCCCAGGCGTACTCCGTCAAGGCACGACATCGGCCGTTATTTTTCCGCGACTGACCGTTTCATCATACCAGAAACGCGGCTTCCTGTCCAGCCTTACCCGTGTGCCAGGGCCACGGCGACCACCTCACCGGACCCTGCGTCCCGCAACGCTTTCGCGCAGGCACGCATCGTGCTGGCGGTCGTGACCACATCGTCCACCAGCAGGACCCGGCGCGGGGCCGCACCGCGGACGACGAACGCTCCCCTGACGTTATTCTGTCTTATGCGCTGCGGAAGCCCAACCTGCGGACGGGTCGCCCGCCGGCGGAACAGAATATCCTCGCGCAAAGGCCAGCCAAAATGTTGCGCCACGGGCGCAGCAAGCAGCGCCGCCTGCTGATAGCCACGCGCGAGGAGCCGGCGGCGGTGGAGGGGTATAGGAATGACCGCATCAAATGCGTCCGACCACGCTGCTGCGTAACGGAGGTGCTCCAGATGTGCAACCAGCAGCCCCGCCAAGGGATTTGCCAGTGCCTGCACCCCGGTGTACTTCAAAGATTCCACCGCCTTTACCAAGGTTCCCTGCCGGTACGGACAAGCCGCGAAAAGCTGCGTCAACGGACAGGAGGCGGCGCATACAAAGCACGGCCGGCCATCCGTGGACGGCCGTAAACAACCGGGACAAAACCCGCCCGCGCACTGCCGCAGGCCACCCAGGCAGGCTGTACACAGCCAACTGCCCCGCTCCGCGCATCCGACGCAATGGGATGGGAACAGTGTTTCCAGAATTTGCTCACGGGCCTTGGCGGCCCATCTCGGTGGGACCACAAAATTCCGCTTGCCGGAAGTGGCGGGCGCTCAGGCGCGACGCGTTACGCTCACTGCCATGAGGCCCCATCGACGCGCCAGCCGGCGGTGTTCTTCAGTAGAGTCACCGTCAATTTTTGGTAAAATTGCTGCCGTCCCGCACCGGTCCGGGTTTCGGAACGCTGCGTCTGCACCACGATCTGCGCTTCCGTTTCCTCGCCGTTGAGGGCGACGATCTCGGCCGACAGTACTTTGGTCGTGACGCCGTAGAAGCCGTCACCCAGCAGCAGCTGTTGCTGAGCGGCGCGCGCCGTGGCGGCGAATTGCTCCGTCATCAACGGCTGGAGTTGCTGTAAATTCGTGCTCCCGCCGTCCGTGGAAAAACTTCCGTAGCGTTCCGCAAAAGTCTTGGCCAGCGCCTCGAGCGTCGCCTGGGTCTTTGGCTCTTTGGTCACCGGCGGCTCCACCGGTTGAGTTACCGCGCCCCCCGCGGGCGGCAACGTCGTACCTGCCCCGGGCAAAGGGGACGGCTGCCCCAGACCCGCTGGGCGCGCCGGGCGAGGAGCGCGCGCCACCAACACCAGCGCCAACACCACCAGCAGCGCCAAGACGATTATAGTGATGATCTTCGTCCGCTTGGTCATACGCTTTCACTCCGATTATCGGCAGCTTTCCGCGTCCCCGGAGCGCCGGTCTGCTCTTCCATCGACTGTGCAAAGTCCTTTTTCGCCTGCTCGATCTCCAACAACTGCCGCGGGTCCGACGTGATCAGCTGGTCTTCGGCGTACGACGCGACGACCTTGATGGCCGCGTGCTTGTCGCCGGCAAAGAAGATCCCCTCCCCGACGCCGCACTCCAGCAGCAGGTACTTTTCCCCGTCGGTCAGGACGAACGTTTTGGCGATGAGGTCGATGGATGCGGACGACTGACGCATCAACACCTGGATGGAACTGTTGGTGACGATCGCCGATCCATACGGCGAAAGCAGGAAATCATTGACGTCCTGGGTGATGGTGGTCACCCCCAGGTAGTACTTGCGGCAACGCTTCACGAGGGCATAGATGAACTTTGCCGAGTCCTCGTACTGCATCAGCCACCAGGCTTCATCGATGACCATGATGCGGCGCTTCAGCTCGGAGCGCACGACGTTCCAGATATAATTGATAATGGTGTAAATGGCGATCGGCCGCAGCTCGTCCTCCAAATCACGGACGGAAAAGACCACCAGCTGGTTATGGACGTCGATGTTGGTGGGACTGTTGAACAAACCGGAGAACGTCCCCTGCGTGTACTTCTGTAACCGAATGACCAGGTCGCCGGACCCTTCCATGCCTTCGAGCACCTCCTGGAAGTCCTGCATGATCGGGGCCTCCACCGTGGCCAGGTCGGAATTGGCGGTGATGTCTTTCTTGGCGTAGGTTTCCAGCAGCGCGCGGTCAATGAGCGAGTCTTCCTGTGGAGAGAAGCCAAGCTTGCCCGAATCGCCGATCGGCTTGCCCAGCATGATGCGCAGCAGCCCCTTGAGCGTGATGACCGCGCCGCGGATGATGTCGCCGGCGCGCTGGTCGCCGACGGGCCGCGGCAGGTCGAACGGATTGAGTTTGCTCTCCGAAGACAGCGAAATATTGATGTACGTGCCGCCGACCGCGTCGCACAGATGCTGGTACTCGCGCTCGGGGTCGATGATGATGACGTCGGTTCCTAGCATCAGCGACCGCAGCACCTCCAGTTTAATAGTGTAGCTCTTACCGGCGCCGGAGGTCGCGAACACCACCATGTTGGCGTTCTGCAGGCTGAAACGGTCGAACAAGATCAAACTGTTGTTGTGGCGGTTGATGCCATACAGCACGCCATCGTCCGAGGTCAGTTCCGACGAAATGAACGGGAATGAGCTGGCGATCGGCGACGAATTCATGTTGAACGCGATCATCAGCATATCCTCGCCCAACGGCATCGTCGAGGTGAACCCCTGCTCGGCCTGATAGAGCACCTTGCGCGAGTACACCAGCTTGCTGCCGAACAGCGCCTCCACGTCGTCGGTCAGCCGCTCCAGCTTCTTACGGTCCTCGGCGTAGACCGTCACATACAGCCCGAACTGGAAAAAATGCTCGATCCCCTGGGTCAAATCGTCCCGCAGCTGCTCGATGTCGCGCAAGGCCGTTTCGCGAATGGGGTCGCGGGGAGCACCTTTCTCGCGGTCGGCCAGGATCTGTGCCTCAAGGTTGCCGACCCGCTTCTTTAGCTGCTTGAGGATGACATCCGACCGCACGGGATAGAAGTACATCGAAATGTCCAACGGCAAATTGAGGTTGATGATAGGCGCGAACCACCCGACCGTAATGTACCTGGGGTACCCGATGACAAACAGCGTCCGCACGAACAGGTCGCCCAGCATCAGGAACGACGGCTTGACCTGGAAAGCCGCCGGCGCGATCAGATCCCGGATGGAAATAAGACCTTCGCGGTAGATCCGCTCCTCCTCGAGGATGATCTTCTCCTCGGTGATCTGCCGCTGCTCCAGGCGCTTACGCTCCTCGGCCGACAGCGTCGGGGTCAAGGGCTTGGCCGCCTGTCTTTCCTCGCGTTCAATTTGCTGTGGTTTGAACATTGATGTTTGGGGCTAGTACCCGGTGCTCTGTGCCCAGTGCTCCGTGCGTATCGTCACCGTCGTAACTATACTGAGCACATGCGCTAGGGCTCGACCTGCAGTTGGTTAAGATCGGCGAGCTTCTGCCGTTCGGACGCCCCGGGGTTATAGGTATTGTAATACAGTTCGATCAACCCCTGGGTGTCCAAGAGTGCTGCTTTCAACCCGATACTGCCCAACGACGCCACAACATGGTCAACCCGCTGCATCAGATCACGCCGACGCTGCAAGAACCGTTCGCGCGACAGCCGTACTGACCCCGCCGCCTTGAAGACCTCGAGCAGACGCTTGAACCACCCCTTCTGCTTGTCCGACAGGGGATTATGCGGCACCACGACATAGAAACGCTTGGTCATGATCTCACCCAGCTCCACCAGCTCGGTGACGTAGTTGCGGTACTCGGCGATCTGGAGTTTCAGCAACTCATTGGTCTGCTCCTTTTCTTTCTGCTCCAAGCGCGTCAGATATCCGCTGATGTTAAGCTTGCGCGACTGAATGAGAATCTGGAGGGGAAAATCGATGGCATTCAGAAAATTCACGTAGGCCGCAATGATCGCATTTTGCTCTTCCTCCGACTTGAGCGAAAAATTGATGCTCGACACCAACAGCACCGCCCGTAAGGTCCCGTCCTTGAGCACGACGCAATCCTCCTTGACCTCGGCGATCGGCAGATGCCGCTGCGTCGACGGCGTTTTCGCCGCCGGACGAGCCGGCAATCCGGTGGAAGCGGCGTCCTTTGCCCCTGCGGTCTTCTTGGCTTTTGCCATACTGTTGTGCAGCTCAGTCCTGGGCCGTTTCGCCCTCGTAAACGCCGCCGGTATCCACGATCAGGGATAATTCCACCAGCCGCGAACTACCCACGAGCGGTTTATGACGGGGCGGTACGATCGGCTTGGTCGTTATTTCCTTCATCGCCAGCTGGAGCTCGGCCAGCGTCAATCGTTTGTCCCAGAGGGTCAGGCGCGGCCGCTTTATGGTTTGGATGAAATTGAGGATAAAATAATGGACCGGGCGACCGTTGATCTTGATGAACGCGAACACAATGGTAAACACCGCGATTACCAGTAACCAGAGCAGGAACAAAGTGAAATCGGAAACCTTATACGCCAGGAACACCAGCCCGCCGGACACCAGTAAAATAATGAACTGGCGCACCGTGATGGGACCGATGACCTTGTCCTCCACGTCGAGGAATTGCGGAACCACGAACTGCTGCATTACCGTAGTGCTAGGTACTACGTACTATGTGCAAAGTACTTTTCGTGCGCGGATGAACAACTGCCGACCGAACGCACATAGAACTTAGCACTTAGAACGTAATACTAAAACCTCAACGTCCGATTAAAATCCGCAACGGCCTCGAACTCGGCAATGCTCAGCACCGGCGTTCCGGGGGTCGCCTGCGCACCCAGCATCTCGCTGATCGGCCGCTTCTCCGCCATCGCACGACCGGCCGTCGCCGTGTACAGGTTGAATACTTCGCAGGACCGCCAGGCCGCGATTGCTGCCGCTTTCTGGGCAAAGGACTGCTGCTCAAGCAGAGCGATCTTTTCGCGTAAGTGTTCCGTGGCGCGGCGCGGATCGGCATCCAAGCGGCGGAAGTCCTGCAGGGTCATCTGACCGATCTCTTCCAGGGGACCGACCAACTGCGGCCGGTACCGCACTTCCGGCACTTGCTCTGCCGCGGGTTCGGCGGCAGGCGCGGGCGGTTCCGCCAGTCGCGGTAAAGGAGGCAACATTGCCGGCGGCGCGATGGGTAAAACTGCGGGCTCAGGCTGCAGGGACCTCGTCGGCACCAATAACGACGGCAACTCTGGCGGTAGCGCGGACGGACCCGGCGGAACGGCGACGGACGGACGGCTGATCAACGATGGACGCTTGGGCGGGGGCGGTGGTACCGTCATCCGGGCGGGAGCGGCGGGCGGGAGCGGCTGCAAGGACATGCGCCGCGGCGGCGCGATCGGCGCGGTTGAGATGGGGATGGAGGGCCCTTGCGGTATGACCCCGCTGACGTTGGCCTGCAACTGGGCGACGGCCTGGTCCTGCTGCTGACGGCTGCCCTCGCTGAACTGGCGGTAGTATTTTTCAATGACCGCAGAGGCTGTTTCCGCCTGCTCGGCAGCGAACCCCAACCCGCCGACCTTCACCGGTCGGGCCATCGCTTCGCGAGTTTCAATGGCATCCCGAATGTCTTTGAACCGCGCCAAAACCTGGGTGCGCAGCCGTTTCTGCAATATTGGGTCGGGCAATGGCAGCGCCAATTCTTTAATGACCTGGCCAACGAACGATTCCACTGGGGATGGTTGAGGGGAAAGCGGCACGGGAGGGGATGCGAGAACCGATGGCGCGGCCGTCGGCTGCGCGGCACTGCGCCACGGCTCTACGATGCCGCCGCGCAACACCTTCAGCTGCCCATCAGCATCCTTGAAGAGTACCTCCTCGCTGCCGGTGAACGGGTTGTATACAGCCTCAGGCATGAATAGAAGGTTTACGGCAACCACTTGAAAGTCTTTTCCCGCACATCAAAGTACGCCAACTTTTCATACTGATGCCGCCCGCGCTGCTTGAAGATGTTGGACAGCTGCGCTCCGACACGAGCGGCGTCATGCTCGGGCACATCCAAACGCTCCTGTAGAACGTATTGTATAAACAACTGCACCGACTGTCTACTTAACGGCTGCTGCGCAAGGGTATCCGCCGCCGCCTGGCCGTACAACGATGGCCACACGGACAGCAAATGCTGCCGCAAAGCCTGATCCTCGGCCAGCATTCGCTCCAACTGGTCGGCCTGCGCCAATAAACGCAGCGCCGCCACCGCGCGAGGCACATTCCGCGACTGTACCGCCGCGAAGAATTCGGCGGCCAATTTTTTTGGGTCATCACCGACCTTGGCCCGGATACCGGACGCCGCTTCGGTGACTGCCCGCTGGTCGGCGTCGCCGCCGCGGTAGGCGGCCACGATATGTCCCAAAGCGGGGGCCGTCACCGTTGCAGCGGCAGGCTCCGTTATCGCTCTGCCGCCGACGCGCTCCACTACTGGCTCCAGTGCGGCGCGCTCTTCCACGATAGGCGCCTTATGCGGAAAGCGCAGCAGATCGTAGGTCTCCAAAAGCTTCGTCAAGATCTCTCGGTCGGCATTATTCAACCGTTTCACGTTGGCATCGCGCTGCAAAAAATGGGCTCGCTCCACCGGTCCGCGTTCCTGGTTCAACGGGAACGAACCGTTGTAGACCCGCAGCCAGTTCTGTACCGTCGGGTCTATGCGTTCCGGACTCTCCGGCACGGTCAGGGGCGTTTCACCGATCGTTTCCGCATTCAATCCGATCACCCGGAGAATGATATTGCTCACGTTCACCGCCAGGTCGGGCTCGCCATAGCTGATGAGCGCCGCCTGCATCCCTGAGGCCAGGTCCAACCCTGCCCGCAACGCCATCACGGTGCTGGACTGGAATACCTCCTCGACGTCGCGAACCCGCAGTACGGCGACACCGGCCACCTTCAGGAGCGCGATGATCTGCTGCAGGCGCTCTTCATCGGTTACATCCAGGAGCGTCCGGTCCGAGGACGGGGAAAGCAGACCCTGCAACCGATGCGCCAACTGTAACGCCAACCCCCATTCATGTGCTGCGTCCAGGTAAAGTAGGGTGGCATACAGGCGGTCGAAGGCCTTGGGCTGTTTCACCCAGCGCACGTCGACAAATCCGAACTCTTCCTCGGTCAAACCCTGATCGAGGTCCGGCTTCCGGTTCGCCAAAAAATGGTAACTCAATCGCTCGGCCATAAAATTAAATGGTGGGCCGGCTTTTCGGCGGTTCACCGGGTAATGATTCCGGCGGGATCGAAGGGATCTCCGAGGCGCCAGCCGACCCTTCATTACGCTGTGCCATCTCCTGCAGAGACCTATTGATCTGGAAGAGAATATCTGCGAGTTCGTCGGCTTGTTCCTGGGTCACCCCCGTCCCCATTGCCGCCGCTGACTCGAAATCTTGGACGCGACCCATCCCTTCCCGCAGATTCTTGCTCAGGGTATCGAACTTCTTCGCCGCATCTTTTTCGTCCTTACCGGCGCTCTCGCTGGCCCCCTCCTGCACCGCCTGCAGCGATTGGATCCCATTGGCGACCTCCTGTAAACCGGTAGCCATCGACTTCAGCGTCGTCTCCAACGATTTAACATCAACTGACGGTAACTGCTTTGCCGCCCGCGTCTGGGTATCGACTTCCTCCACCACCGCCTGCACCGCAGCGGTACGCTGCCCGGTCGGCGAACCTGCGGGTGCCGCCGATCGCGTTTCTCCCGCTGCCGCGAAACCGGCCGACGACTCGCGGGATGTAGGCGAAGGGGCTGCCGCAGCGGATGGCGCAGGTTTGGCTTTCGGCGGCGGAACGGCCCGCACCGACGGCGGCGCAATGCCCTCGGCCGCAGCCTCGGCTGCGCGGCCGACATTTTCTTCTGCCGCGGTGGCGATATTCTCGGCCTGCTCAACCAGATCCATAAGACCCGCAGAGAAACCCTGGATCTCTCCCATGCGCTGTTCGATCTGCTCCATCTCTCCGCTCTGTTCGGCGATCGCTTGCTGCGCCTTACGCAGTGCGGCGACATTACCCGTTGACTGGGCCCGCTGCGCCGCAGCACTCTGCTGCTGCAAGGCAGCCCCTACCGCGAGACGGCGCTTGTCCAGATGCTCATACTCCTTGCTCATGGCCGGGAGCTCCTGCTCCCCCATCGTCTTTGCTTCCCCGAGCCGCCGCCGAGCGATCGCCAACTCCTCCTGTGCGAGAACAAGATCACTTACGTCAGCAGCGTTCTTTAATACCAAATCATCCCATTCGCCGATCTCTTTATCGACGCCTTTGATCTGACTGCCCACCGCGTTGAAACGGTCTTGTGCGGTTTTCACGGCGTCATTGGCGCGCTTGCGTTCCGCACCCGGCGCGGCCTTGGCCTGGCGCGCTTGCTGCTTTTGCAGGTCTTTCTCTGCGGCTTGATGCTGTTGGACCAATCCCGACCGTTTCTCAGTGAGCTCACGATAGTTGAAATCGCGCTTTGTTTTTGCGGTCGAGAGTTCCTGACCCGCTTCTTTCAGGCCGCTGCCCCTTGCCTTGGGAGCGAGGCCCAAACGGCGGCGCTTCACGGTGTAATCAAGCTGGTCCCGAATGATCTGTGCTCGCTGGGCGCGGTCGTGGGCTGCCCGGGCCCCGGCATCATCCCCCTGGGTTGCCTTTTCCTCCGCTTCCTTATTGTTCGCTTCCAATTCGGATTGGGCATTGCTTAATTGCTGGGCGAGCTCGTCCTTGCTCAAAGTACCCGCGGCGTCACGGACCGCGGCAGCGAACGTTTCCAGGGATTGCACAGATTCCTCAACCCGGCGCCGGTAATCGGCTTGAACGCCATCAAACGCCTGGGAATCCTTCGCGACAACGCCTTGTTGTTCGGTAACGGCGTCGGCGGCGGCGACAACCTCCTGCTGCTTGACCCGCGCGAGCGTTTGGGCTTCTTCCTGGGCCTGATAATTCCCCTCTTCGGCGGCCTTGCGGGCCTGCGCGTTCAATTCCGCGAGTTCAACCTGCCGTTGGTCGCGCACCTTAACGCGATTCCCCAATTCCAGTTGGCTGGCCTGTAATGCTTGCTCCTTGGCCCCGATCTCCTGCTTGGCGCCAACCACTTCCTCGCGGTTTCCCTGGCGCGCCGCCAAAAACTTCTCTTCCACGGCAGTCAGCGCCTGCTGGCCCTTACTGACCGGTACGGGCTTGGGTTGCTGCGCCTGCACCGCGCGCTCCTTGGCCTGCACCTCCTGCTGCTGTTTTGCGATGCGCTGTTGTGCGGCACGCAAATCCCGTTCCGCGGCCTGGGCCAGGCGCTCCTGCCTCCCGGCTTCTTCCTGGTTGCCTTGGTCTGCGGCCCGCTTCCTCAATCGGTGATGCACCTGGGCGCGACGGGCAAGCTCATCGTGATTCTGTTCCAATTCCGCCAATTTGCCGCGGCTTCCCGATAGCTCCTGCTGCGCGCGCGCCGCTACATTCTCAGGCTTTGCCGCCTCACGACGTTCTTGGGTGTATCGAACGCGCTCCTGCAGCGTCGTCAAGAGTTCAGGGAAAGCCTGGTCGGCCTGCCGCGCGTTGTCCAGCGCCTCTTCCTTGCCCGCCACGTCGCGACGCTTGGTGCTGATTTGCTGGTCAAGTTGCGCCAGCTGCTGAGCGGACTGGTCGGCCTGCTGGCGCGCTGCCGCGATCTCCTGGGGCGTCAGACCAATACCTGCCTGCTGCACCGCCGCCTGGTTGATCTGCACCGCCTCGCCCAACGCCTGCTGGTCAGCACGATGCTGTACGAGCGTACGCCTGGACTCCTGCAGGCGAAGGTACTCGGCGTCGTAGGCCTGACGCTTTACGCCAACGTCCTGGCGCGCCCTTCCATGATGTTCGACAGCCGCCGCAACGCGCGTTTCCTGTGCGGCCTTGGCGGCGTTCTGCGCGTCGATCTGCTCGTTCAGCTGCGCCAACGGTGCGGCGATCTTTTCCTCGGCGGTGGCGGCCAGCGCCTGCTCACGGGTCGCTTCCTCAAGCGCCTGCTGTTCGGCCAAAGCATTACCACTCGCCCTCGCGGCGTTCAAACGCTGGCTCGCAGCGTTCTGGTTGGTGAGATGTTGGTCGCGTTCACGAGTCAAGACATCGCGATTTCCCATCAACGTCGTCAACTGGGTTTGTATCGCCTGCAAAGCTGATCCCTCTTGTCCCACTGCTGCGGCCGCTGCGGGCAGCTCCACCTTAGCGTTCTGCAGCTCAATGCGGGCATGCTCAACATTTTCCTCCTGGGTCTGCACCACCTGCTCCTGTTCGTTGACGCGTTGATTGGCCGCGCCCAACTGCCCCGCGCTGCGGTCATAGGCCTCTTGAGCGGCGTTCACATCGCGCGCCTCCGCATACCGGGCAGCCTGCTGGCGCACGAGCGTCGAGGATTTCAGCTTACTGCGGTCGGCCTCCAGCGCTGCCAGCTCCCCGCGCTCTCCCTCGAGCGCCGCTTGCGCCCCCTCGGTCGCCGACCCCCACTGCGGACTGACCTCGGCCAAAACTTTTTCAGCGATATCATCCAGCTCCGCATCCGGCAGCTGGTCGAGCGATTTTTGCAATGCCGCAATGAACGCCTGACTGTTGGGCCCCGCACTCGCGGCTGCCCTCTGGCGCAACGCCTCGGCTTGCCGCAGAGCCTCCTGGCGCTGGTCCACCACGCCCCGCTGGTCTGCGACCTGTTTGTTGAGGGCGTCCAACTGCGGCTGCACCTTGGCCTGGGAATCGCGCGCCAGATCGCGTTCCTTGATGGCTTCCCGGTCATTCACGGTAAAACCCAATTGGTCGCCGCGCGCTTTTGCCTGCTCCGCCCGCTGGCGCGCCGCCTGGCCTTTGGCGATATGTGCATCCGTTTCCCCAAGCAACTCGCCGCGCTGGCCTTCCAGCTGATCGAGTTTTTGCTGTTCCGCGGTCAGCGCGGTATTTGCCTGCCGCACCTGCGCTTCGGCCCGGGTGGACTCCTGGGCGCGCGAACCTTGCTGGCCCGCTGCGCCCGTCAAAAGTTTTCCGATCTGTACATCCGGCTTTTGCTGCCGTCGGCGATGAATTTCTACGATCTCCTCGTCGGTGATGGCGCGCTCCGACTTCTCCTGCGGCGGCAGCGTTTCATCGGGCTTGAGCGTGCGACCGCGGTAGCGGGCACCCTTTGCTTTATTGCCGGCCTTATCGGTCACCTCCAGTTCATCCAGGAACTTCCGCGTCTGCTCGGACAACGTGTGGGCGTTATCGTTCACGCCCAACGAGTGCGCCAGATATTCTTCCGGCGTTTCCTGGTCGAACAGTTGCTGCTGCTCCTCGGACAACGTGCCTCGGAACGCCTGACGCTGCTCGTCGTTCAGCTGATTGGCAAGAGTATGACCGTACTCGTGGCGACGGGCGGTGAAGCGGCTACCGAACGCGGCGTTGTTATGCAGGGACAGCGTTGAAGCGGTATCCAACCGTTTTTTGAATTCTGCCTCGCGCTGCTGGGCGCTGACCTCTCCGGCCGCCAGTGAGGAAACGTCCTTATCCTGGGACATCTGCCGCAGCGCCTCACCCTGCTGATTCTCCGCTATCGCGGCATCCTTGTAGCGATAGCCGGAAACGGCACCCGACGCATCGCGGAGCTCCTCAACGCGGCCAGCGGCATTGCCCTCCTTGAACTCCGCCGCTGCCCATTGCCCGACCACGCGGTCAGCGTACTGCTTGTCCGCGTCGGCTGGTTTCAATGTTTGATACTTCGCAGCATAGGCATCGTGCAATTCTTCATTCGTCACAGCGTGGGGCTGCTTACCCAACCGTTGCGCGGTTTCCTGACGGAAGGCAACCCCTCTGCCAACCAGCTCTTTCCTGTAATCCTCCGCCAAATTCTTGGCGACGATATCCTTGTTCAATTTCCGCTCCGCGGTTGACTCATCGTAGTTGACGGCGGTCATCCCCGGAACGACGCCATACCGCTGACCGGCTTCGGCGGACTCGAAGTTCACGCCGATACCGGCCACCGCCCTGCGTCCATATTCTGCCAATGGGCCTTCGGCGTAGCCCTCGGCTGGCCGCCGCTCGATGGAGGCAACACCCCGCATCGCATCAAGGCTCTCGCTCCGCTTTTCTTCCACCTGCTCATGGCGGACGATCGCCGACGCCGCATACAGCGTCCCGGCGCGAATCTCTTCCTGGTGCAGGCGTCCATACGCTTCATTGGCCTCGGGCTCCGACATCCCGGCGGCAATCAGCCGCTGATACGCTTCCTGCGAAGCGGCCTGGACCTCGGGGCTGTAGGTTTCCATCAACGGCCGTCCACCCTTCGGGGCGTACCCATCATGCAGCCGCCATTCTTCGGGGACCTCCTCATCTTGCAGCGCCGCAGGTTTTCCGTTGATATCGGTCGCCCCTGGTATACCATGTTGCAAATATTCCAGCCATTTAGCGGCGGTTCGGCTTTTGACGTAGGTTTCCAACTCGGGCGAGAGCGGCCCCGTACGAGCGGCGGCATAACTTGTAGGTTCGTAGGTCTTTCCTGATTTTGTAAACTGCTCCTCTGTATACTTATCTAATTCAATCCCAGGGGTGCCATCGTAGTTTTTCACCCCAGCCAAATTCATGATCCTTTCAACCGCTACCGCCTGCTGAGAGGAGATATTCTTCTGCCCAAAAAGGTTGGCTACCCCATGGTGGCCCTTCGCCTTCAGCTGGTCGTAGACCGACCTGATATCCAGTGCCATGGAACCGGTTTTTTGGTCAAAACGGAAGCCGGCGAATTCCGCGGCGCGGGGCTGCAGGCCATGGCCGCGTTGCGCCACCACGCGACCGAAAAAGACGGTATCGAACTTCGCCGACGCGATCTTACCCAAGCGGTCCATCCGGCCCATGCGAGAATGGACGACCTTTCCGCCCGACAGCACGTCTTCAAACGGCTGCGCGGTGGGATGGAATTTGAAAAAGGCTTTGCCTTCAGTCTTGGCAACAAAATTTTCCATTTTTCCGCGGCCGATGATCGTACCGAACTCTTCGCCGAACTTCTCCTCGAGTTTCCGCAATACATTCGCGCGGATATTCGGGTTGTTATGGATGGTCGGAGCCGCTTTGTGCTCCGCCGCCAGCTCTTCCCGGGCGCTGTCTTCAGACACCAGGACGTTTTCCACGTCCCCGGTGGGGCGCCCCTTGCTGTCCAGCACGGGGCGCGTGAACCCATAGCCAAACCCGCGCAGAAGCGCGCCCTCTTCCGATTGGTCCTTGAGCAGTACCCCGAGGTCGCCCGCGGACCGCTTGCCGAATGCCCCGCCGATGCGCTTCATCAAATGTTCACGGAAACTGGTTTGTGAGTGTTCTTTATCTCCGTACTCATCGGGGTACCGCTGCGCCATGTAGCCCATGTAGTCGTCGGTTTGGTTGGCCTTGTTCAACGCAAGCGCGGCCGCGAACGCGCGTACCTGGTTCTTGTTCTTGATGGCCAGATCGAACTCGCTGGCCTTTTCCGTTTCCGTCAAGGAATGCAGCTCGGACATTTCCTTATTGACGAGCGAACGGAATGCCTTGTCCCCTTCCTTGGTTTTTTCGCCCTCCAGCCGAGGAATAGCTCCGACGGTCACCCCCGCGACCTTGAGCCGCTGCCAACGCAAGCGCGGCTTGGTCGTACTGTTGAAAAAGTCGGCCATGTCGCCAACCGATTTACCGAACGATTGCTGCTCAGAGAGCTGCCGCGCGCGCGTCCAACCCTGCCGACGAAGGGTGGGGCTCAATATCCCGGCAATCGGCGAATACCACCGTTTGTCCTGAACGCGCCGACCGAGCCATCGGTCAGTCAGCCGGCCCGCGGCGAAAGTACCCTCGCGCGCCAGCCAGCCGGCGCCGCGCAACGGAGAGGTACCCGCGCGGATGCCGGCGCGGGCCATGCGCTGGCCGTACGACCGTAGACTTCCCATGACCGAGCCGGCAAACTGCGAACCGGCAACTCCGGCCTTCTGGGCGGCCACCAGCCCGCCCAGCATCAGGCAGGTCATCACCAAAAACTTCAACACGTTCTCTTTCTCTCCGGCCTTGCCGATGCCCACCCGCAATGACGGTTCCAGTTGGGCAACACCCCCTTCGCTCAAGGTGGTGGTCGGCGCACGCGTGGTATCCAGCGTTTCCGTGAAGGCCTGTTCCGATGTGGCGATGGCCAACCAGAAGAAGAACATCAAGATCGGCCCGACGGTTACATATTTGGAGAAAGTCTGCCACCACTCGCGGCTGTAGCGCTCCCCCTGCGGGAACGCCGACAGTACGTACGCCAAGGGTGAAAGGATGATGAGGATCCACAACGCGACGATGCGCAGCGCGAACACCACGAGGTACGCCAAGATGACGGAAAACGCGATGATGAGCATGATGGTCGCCAGCAGCAGCGACAGGAAGAGATAGAACAGCGCGATATTCTCCTCGCCCGAACCGGGGAGGAACGCATCCTGGCTGATGGCGAACAGCTCTGCCAGCCCAAACTTGGCGTAGAGGTTGCCGGCCGTCACCTGCACGATGGCGTTGGCGAACGTCAGGGTCACCACCTGGGCGGCATCAATGAGCAGGCCGGAGATGACCTTGCTGAAGTTGACGAGGATCGCCATCAACAGCAATTTAGGTAGCAACCGTTTGAGGTTGTACGACTCCAGGCGCAGGATGGTCGCGACCGCAATGAGCAGCAGCACGACCACGAAGAACATGTTGCCAATGTCGCGCACCAGCACCCACCCGAGGTTGACCGCTTCAAAATTGATGAAATCGTTGTAGACGATGACCGACGTCAGCAGACCCGTGATCATCACGGTCAGCTGCCCGACGAGACCGGCGACCGCCTGCAGCACGTAGCTCAGGATGAGGTAGACGTACCCCGACAGGTTGCGGATGAACGTCTGCGCCGACGCGGGCTGCGCGAACAGCAAACCCATGACCAGCAGCGCGGGCCACCAGCGGCGGCTCGTTGCGGTCAGCACTATGGTCAATCGGCGTAAGCGCATGGTTGACAGTTCATTATGCGGCAACGCGATACTCCTCCTCCGCTTCTTCCGAGGCCAACTGCTCGTCTTCCATCACCGTAGTGGCGTATTCGGATTCCAGCATGGCTCCCTGGGATGCGCGTTTTTTTCGCTGGTGCCGGGCATACGACCACACGTACAGGGCCGAAATCGTCCAGGTCGGGATAATGCCAACGATCGGTATCCACTCCACCAGCATCGTAAAAAGCTTGCTCGCCACCCACGCCATCCAGCCGATCTCATGCTGTTTAATGAAGAGCCTCGCCCCCAGCATCAGCGCAAGACACGCGAAATCGAACAGCTGGTCAATGCCCAGCCCGATACTGACGTCAAAGATATCCACCAGATCGTTGATGATGGAAACTGCCAGCACCAGCAGATACGGCCAATCGGAGTTCTGCGCCGCGCCGCTGATGAACCCGGCGACCGAGCGTCCTTGGGCCGCCACTTTTTGCTTATTATCTTTCGATAAACGCCCGCCCATACCTCCCATGCGGCGCAACTCCCGCAGGCTCGCAGCTTGCTCACGGCGCAAGGCCACTTCCCGTTCCAGCGCTTGCTGGAGAGCGTCGCTCTCTTCTGTTGCCTGCGCCTGCTGCTGAGTCTCCACGCCTGCCTCCTTGTTCCCCCGCCGCTGCGCCATCGTGTCGGTGAACTGTTCCAGCTTCGGCGCCAGGGTCATCTCCCCGGGACGCGACGGCCGTTGGCCTGCATTCCTGAATGTTTCCGCTTCATGTTGCTGCCGGACCGCCACGAATGCATCCCGCGCGCTGGCAAACCCATCCGGACCGCCCCGGGACGCCTTTCCGCGGTTTGCCCGCTGCCGGTCGCGCTGGCGCATCGCGGCAAGCTCTTGCGCATATCGCTGCTCGGGTACCGCCGTTTCCATCTCCATCACCGGAACGTCCAGCTCCCCTTCGGCCTGGGCGGACGCGCCTTTCCCCGGCCGCGGTGGCGGCGGTGGTGCTGCGGGTCGGCGTGTCGTAAGGTCTGCCATATGCTCTACCGTCCGCACAATTCCGGCCGAGCCGAGTCGCAGACACGCACCAGAGCCGACCGGGCCTCCACCCACGCGCCGTTATTATCATCGGCGATCGCCGGTGTCCCATCATCGGGGCAAGTATTACAGGCGAGGTTGGTCGTATTCACGTCCGCAAAAATGGCGTTGGAACACCAGCACCAGTTGTCGCGCACCAACACGCCGACCTGGAAATCGCAGTAGCCGTCCGGAGTACCACTCCCGCCAGGAAGCACCCCCTTGTCACAGGTGGTCTGCACGTACTTATAGGTATGGGTGAACTGGAACGGGTCGGCCGGGTCGGACTTATCGCGCAACCCCGAACGCCAGTCGTTGTCGGTTACCATCGTATCGCGGTTCTCCATATCCCAGCGCACGCGCAGCAACCGCAGCGGAAGCTGGTCGTTGTCCACCTTGACGTTGAAACTCAAGGTCACGTTCCCTTGGCCGACGATGTAGAAGATCGGGGCTTCGGCGTTCTCGATCTTGACGTTGAATACTTCGGGCGACACGCCGCACCAGTCCCCGCTGCCGTCCGGGTCGGTGAGCGGCGTTTCCGTGAACCGCGAGGGGCGGATATTGTCACGGCAACGGTCAGCCGGCGGCCGCCAGGCGGTCGTTTCCTGGCAGCTGCCCGATACCTGGCATTCGACGTCGGTGATGCAGGTGCCCGGGTTTTTAGCCGACCCCGCGGAACACTGCCCGACGCAGCTGGCCTGGTGGGCGGCCGGGTTCCAACAGTCACCAATATTCTGGCAGGCTCCCAGCACATTCACGCCGGCTGAACAGTAGCCATAGGTGCCATTGGCCGGTGCCTGGCCATCCGGGTCCTCGCCGACGCAGGTGCCAACGCCGCTGCCGTCGGACTTGGTATTGCACATTTCATCATTGAAGCAAGCCACGCCGCGCAAGGGGTAGGTGGGGCTGGCGTCATCGCACCGTCCGTAGATGAAGCCGGTGATATCGCACGTTTCGCTTCCGCCACCCGGGCAGTCGGCGGTGGTGCGGCACGGCACTTCCGAATCGTTCAGGTCATTGCCGTCGCCAAATGACCCGCAGCGGCCGGTCGCACAGAAGATCTTGGGATTCCCGGCGCACGCGGTATCCGAGGTGCAGGTGATGTTGAGCGCCGTTTCCGCGTTCTCGGGCTCGCCGGTCGGGTAGTAGGCGCAGTACCCGCCGCTCTTCACGCACACCGACGTAGAATCCACACAATCGTTGGACCCCGGGGCGCAACTGTCGCCCGACCTCGGGCCGCCCGCGCAGTAGTTGGTCGGCACGGTGTAGGTCTCATAGGCACTGCCGTTCCAGCGCCAGTCGCCGTAGCTGGTCGCAAACAGGCGCTTGAGGCGTTCGCGCGCGGTATGGAACGACGCCACCTCCACCGAGTCGTTCGGCAAACGGCCCGCCGCGGCCGACCACCGATCGTAGAAATGATCAAAGTAGACTTGCCCCGCCTGGTCGCCCGGGTATTCGTACGGATGGCCGAAATCCGCGGCCTGCACGCGGTCGGAAACCAGCGGCCACTTGGTCGGGTCGCCGACGAAATTGCGTCCGATGACGCCGAACGGCGCAGCCAGGTCGGAAACCTTGTAGTTGAGGGTAGGCACCTGGTAATCGGCGGACAAAAAGTCCTGCACGGTTTCCAGGCGCTCCTGCCAGCCGCGCTGCGCGCCGTCTTCATCCACCACCTGCACCACCTCGTGGCAGGCACGCTGCCAGTAGGTGGGCACCCGCCGCTGTTCTTCACTGTTGAAGCCGAAAATGGTCGTCGGGTCTTCGGGGTCCCACAACACCAGCCCGGTGGCGCCGCATTTCGGGCAGAACATCAGGTGTTTCTTGGTCGGCCGATCGCTGGCATCCTCGCGCGCCTTGTAGTCGTACCATTGGTTACTCTCGGTATCCGTCAGGTAAAGGTCGGATTGGTCGGGCGTGCAGTACCAGCGGCAGCGAATACCGGGCTCGAAGAAATTCCCGCATTTTGAACGCCGCTGTTCCGGGAGGTAGCCGGGCGGGCAGGAAACCGTACCGCAGGTCATGGAATTACGTTCGGCGTGGTTGGCCGCGGTCTCGGCGATCGCGCCGATCGGATTGAACATCCCCCACCAGCCGAAGTCCGTCTGGTAGCAATGATTTAATTCGAACCGCCCCGGCCGCCGGGTTTCCAAAATGACCGACTCATTGCACATGAAGGTCGACGCCCGCAAGTTGCCGCGCCAGCCGGTGATGCCGACCCAGCCGCCGGTCAATTCGTCCACGGGCAGCCAGTTGAGGCACAGGTACGGGCTGCGCGGGTCTTTCTCCACGCAGAACCCGTAGAGGCCGAGGAATTCGCTCCGGCCCTGCACGTAGTGGCATTCGCTCGCCTCCGCCAGCGACGTTTGCGACAGCAAACTGCCCGTCAACGGGTCGGTCAGCGGGTCATTGATATCGACGATCTGGGATTTGGCGGGCTCGTCGCCGGTATCCACCGGAGCCTGCGCGGTCCAGCGCGGAGCGCTGCCCGACGGATAGACGCGGCAGGATTCAAAGATAAGGTCCTCGGTAGGGTTGGTGCCGACCTGCAGCACCGGCTGGCAGACGCCGTCACGCTCGTCGCCGGTATGGCAATCCGCGTCCTCCAGGCATGCCGCGCCGCGGTTGCCGGCCACGCAGACCTTGCGCTGGGTCATCACGCCGTAGGGGAAATACCCGTCCACCTTGGTATCCGCGTCCCACTGGAAACCGACCTTGGCGTAACCGCTGAAGAATTGGCTCAGTTGCACGCTGCCGGCATCAAAGGTGAGCGCCTGCAATTCCTCGGTCGGGTAGCTGGAACAGCGGCCCGAGATCGAGTCCAAACGGTCGCAGGTGGCGATCTGCTGGCAGAACTCCTGGACCTGGCCGGTGCGGAAGCTAACCTGCTTGCGGCTGGAGATACAGTCGAGCCAGCGCGCGCAGGTCCGGTCCGGCGCGACTTTCACCAGCAGATTGCTATCGCAGGTACCGGGCCGGCAGATGCCGCCCGCACCGCAGTCGCCGTCCGAGGTGCAGCCCGCCCCCGGACGCGTCCCGCCGACGCACTGCTGGGGCTGGCAGACCGATGGCGGCTGGCCGGCAACGGTCGCCGTAGTGCTGTATTTGAGTGTCGGGTCGCTGGTGTCATTCACCAGAACGCATCCCTGCGCCGGGTCATACACCCCGTTGCAGGAACTGCGCTCGATGCTGTCAGCCAGGTAATGGTAGACTCCCGTCGGCTTGAGGTCGACGTCATCGTAGGTGCCGGCGTTCACGATCTTCACGGTCACTGCCCGATCGCTTTCCAGGACGAAGAATCGGCCGGTGAAGCGCCGGAATGTTGATTCCGTTACGCCACCGACCGGCAGCACGACCGTGTCGCCGCGGGTCGCCAGCACCCCGTTCGAGAAGATCGCCACCGAATGGTCGAATTGGGTGAAGATCGGACGTTTGCTGCCATCGACGGTGGTCACGACGATGGACGCATCGCGCGCCGAATTCTTCACGGACGCGGTGACCGTATAGAGCGTGCCGCCGTTCAACCCGAGACTCTGCCGGACCTCGGTACCCGCCGGGGTCGGGGCCGTCACCCGCACGGCGGAACTGCGGTTGACTCCCTCGCCGCGCTGGTGGTCGGCCGGAGACCCCGCCAAATTCCACGAATTCAGTTTACTCGCGCTGCAGACGGAAAGTTCGCACGCCTCGCCGCCGCAATCGACAGGCCCGCTGCAAAGTGTGCCGTCGGCACAGAACCGCAACCCGCCGCTGGCCGCCGAGCAATCAGTGTCCAGACGGCAGACCGTTTGCGCGTCATGACTGCAAACCCGGAAGAACCCCTCAAAATTACTGTTGGGGAGCATCCCGGCCTGCGGGTCAGACATCGGATCGACGTAGGCGGTGCAACTGGCGTACTCGGCTGGACACTGGCCCACCCACGTGCGGCAGTCGCCGCCCGATGTTTCGCAGACCCCCGTGCCACAATCGATATTGCTGTCGCACCGCGCACCCTCGAAGGTTCCGCCGCCGCGGCACACTTTAAAACTGCAATCCGCATCGCTGGTACACACCTGGCCCTCGAGGTCGCCGCCCTGGCAGGTTTTCCCCGGCTGTGTTTGGCCGAATCGCGTGGTAATGGCCGGACAGTCGGGCACCGACGAGGTGCTGCCGGTGATGAACCAACCGAAATCCTGACGATGCGGGATCTGCTTGTACTCGCAAGTGCGCGCACCCGGATCGCGGAAATAGACCGTGCCGACCTGCGGCGAGACATACTCACGGCAACCGACCTGGTCTTCGGTGCACAAGCTGACCCCGTACCGTTCCGGATCGTTGACGAGGTAGCGCGTTTGGTACCCGCTGATTTGGCCACGCGCGTCCTGGACGGGCAGCCCGAACGCCTGGCAGCCCTCCGCCGCGGCGGCACACTCCTTGCTCAGGTCGCGCACATAGTACGCCAGGGTGTCGGCCGGCACCGTCACTTCTGCCTGCGCATGGCCGACATTGAACGGTTCGGCGAGCGCGCTGGTCGAATTCTTCGTGTCCACAAATTCCTCGCAGCCCACGGAGCTGTCGCGGCACAGCCGTTCGAACGACTTCAGGTAGGTTACCTGCCCTTTGCTGGTCGTGTATTCCTGGCAGCCGAGCGCGAACTGCGGAGAATTCGGCGCCGGGAAGCGAACCGGGTCCAGCGTCGGATCGGTGTCGCAGATGAGCGGCGTGCGCCAGGAATTCTTGACGAGGTAGCTGTACTCCTGCACTTCCGTCAGGGATACGAAGTCCACGGCCACCGGCGTCCCGCCAGCGGTCGTGAGCCGTAGGGTGGCGACCGGGTTGACGCTGGTCACCAAAATCGGCTCGGTAGTATACTCCTCCCAGTCCGTCAGTACCCGCAGGTTGTTCTTCAGTTCGCAGGAAGTGCCGTCCTGGCCGCAGTCCACCCCCAACATGTTCACATTCACCGTGACAATACCGGTCTGCGCCTTGGCCCAGAACGTCAATTGGTAATTCCGTCCGGGAACTAAACGCTCCCGCAGGAACCCGCACCCGAGCTCCAAATTTTTCGCCCGGCATTCCTGGCCGGTGTTGAAAAGCCGACAGGTATCGGGCTCGGTGGAGGCATCAAAACAGTCAGCGGTCGATCCTGCGACACAAGCAGGCAAAGCATTGCTGCAGACAGTGGCCTGCCGCATGGTCTCCATGGTTGTACCGGCGATCGAATGGCCGCCGATGGTCACCGCATCGCTAGAAATGGAGCCGACCATCCATCCCAACGTGTCGCCATCCTCAAAATCGTCATACCACACCGTGCGCAAATTACCGCCGGCATTGCCGCGGTACTCGCGGCAGCCGCTCTGTGCGGCCGGGCAGGCGATACTTTCATTGGGTACTGCCTGATAGATACACTCATTGCGCGGCTCGAACTCCTGGCCCCCAATGCCGACGCAGTCGTCCTGGTGCATGAAGCAGTCACTGCCGCCTACCAGCTGCATGCCGCCCTGTGCCAGGCAGTTGGCAAGCGGCGCATCGATGTCGCCGTCGGTGTCGGTGTCATCGCCGCACACGCCCCAGTACCCGCCACTGCCTTCGCAGGCCCCTTGCGACGAATCGATGAGGCGGAACGGATGGCATTCGTCTGAGCAGCTCACCGTCTCGCGCAGTAACCGATAGTACACATTGCCATTCGTTGCATGGAATTCACGGCAGTTGGGGTTGATGACAGCGTCAAGAGCCGTCGCACACTGCCCCAGGTCAAGGAACGCATCTACCCAGTCCGGCTCGTCCGTATCGCCAACCGTCCCGCCGCTGACCGCCGGAACGCGGTCGGCAACGTCCCGCCGCAGTGTGTAGCTCTTCAGCTGATAGCCGTTCACTTCCGAGCCGACCCACGTGTAGTAGGTGCGGCAGACATTGGCGTCGGGCTTGGTGCACTGGCGCAGATACGTATAGCTGCCCCGCCCCTCGCCGCCGCGTGCCACCTCGTCAAGATTGGTGAACTGCTCACAGCCGGCAAAACGAGCCTCGCACGAACGGGCCGTGTCCGCGATGAAATACAGGAAGTCGGGCTGCCGCGCGGATGGGACCGCATCGGCAAAGAACGTCTCCGTCTGCGAAAACGCGCTGTAGTCCACGCACGCGGCCGGGCACATATCGCCCGCCGTCGTGATACCCGGCAACGGCGGTTCGCCGTTGGTCGGCGTGTAGCGTTCGCACCCGACCTCGTCGGCGCGGCAGACCTGGCTGTAACGGCTGCACGCCGAGTGGTCGGTCTGCGGGTCGCCGGTACACCCAAGGTACGCGGGCGACGTTTTCAGATGCACCACGGGGTTGCTGATGAAGTCCCGGTACGCCAACGCCGCGGGCTCCGCGCGCGGAGCGACCTCGACGATGTGCACTCCGTCCACGGCAATGTCGCTGGCCGCGGTCGAACCAAAGCGGAGACGGAATTCACGATGGCCGCTCGGTGCCGCCATCGGCTCGAAGAGGAAACGCTGCCATTCCGCGGTCAGCGGCAGCGGGCTGTGGCAGCTGCCTGCCCCCGCCGTAGTGCAATCCGCCTCGCGCCGGCAGGCCGGATTGGCGCCACCGTCGCACACCCCCAACCCGTCCGCGATCAATTCCAGACTGCGCGCCGTACCGCCGCTATCCACGCTGTCCAGCCACGCCCGCCAGGTGACATTCGCGGTATTGGCCTTGGCGAAAAATGATACCTGGTAGGTCGCGCCGGATTTCAGGAGCGGCAAGGCGGCGGTGCGAAAATCTTCCGACGTGGCGTCACTGTCGGTGTAGTGCAGGTACGTACTGCCGAATGCCGCGCCTTCCGTTTCGCGCGCCACGATGTCGCCGGCGGTGTCCCCGCCATGCCGTTCCCAATTTGGCGGGAAACGGCTCGACGGGTCTGGCCACTGCTCAAAACTAGAATTGTAGATGAAATTAACCAAGCCCTGGGTGGCCGGGATGAGCGCGCGGCAGCCGCTTTCCTCCTGGCTGCAGGCGGCAATATCGCGGTCGAAGTAGAGCTTGCTGCCGTCGGCATCCTGGGTGCCTTCAAGGTAGACGGTCACATCCTGCAACGGACAAGCGCGCTCCAGCCGGACCTCATCGAACCAGACGGTTCCCACCGGATTAATGCCCGCGACGGCCTCCACCACCATCCGCACGCGCCCGCCCGCCAGCGGATCGGAAGTGGTGCAGCTGACGGTTGCCCACTGCCCCTTGGCATAATCCGCGTCGATGGTACTGCAACCCCCGCTCGAGGACGGCACCACCTCAACGTAGGCACGGCCGAACTGTAGCGTGCTATAAATGCGCGCCGTCAAGGTGTAGGGCGGGTTCGCGGTCGGTGGCACGGAAAGCGGATCGGATTGCGCGACCATCTGCGCAACGGTGCCGTCGGGATCGATCCGCACGGCGTAGTTGCCGACCGCCACTTGGTTGTTGACGCCGGCGATCCGTTGCCAACGGCTGCCGCCGCCGACCACGTCGTTGGTCGACCAACTGGCCGCGAAGATGACGCGGCCCGCCTGCACGCTCAAGTCGGCGCTCTCGGTCTCAAATCCGCTGTTGTCGGCAAAACTTTCCGCGGCCCCGCAGCGCGGTACCGTGCAAGCGACCGCCCCGTAGGGGATCTGACAACTGATACCCGTTGCTACGTCAGTCGCCAGGCAACTCGCCCCCTGGCAGGTTTCTCCGCGCGGGCATTCGGCGTCCTGGGCGCAGGAGCGGCCGCTCACGCTGCAGCGCCCCAGCTGCTGGCACGGTTTACGCACGCGCTCGGCTTCGCCGACGCACGACCACACCCCCGAACCCACATTGAAATCACGGCAGTACCACTGGCACCCGACGGCATTGGCATCGCAGCCGCCGGCATCCAACGTGTCGCCGAGGTAGCTGACCGCGCGGTTGGCGTCATCCTCGTAGCTCCGGCAGCTGTCGTACTGCGGCGGACACTGGGTCCCGGCGAATTTCCAGACCGGGGTCTCCTGAGTGCACAGACCGTAGGCGCGACAGGTGCCGTTCGCATCCTCCACGATGCAGGATCGCGTATCGGTGCAGGTATTTTCGCGGGACACGGTCCGGCGTTCGAACTGGTAGCTGGGCAGCTGCCCCGTCAACGGGTCGGCGGGCTTGTTGCGCTGCACGATCGTCTCTTCGCGCGAGTAGACGCTGGTAAATTTATCCCCGGGCCCGGTCAGCCGGCAGTAGGTCTCGGGGGCCTTGAGCACCCAGCCGTCATCCACCAGCCCGTAGAACGGCGAATCGGGGTTACCGAAAGCGCGGATGATATCGTTGAGCGAGTAGGCCTGCCGCTGCTCCAGTTGGCCGATATACGCGGCCGCCAACTCCCAACCGACGGGCAGGATGCGGTACTTGCGCAGAATGACGAATGACGAGTGCGCGTACCCATCATTGGCGGTCGGCTGCGTGCCCGCGCGCGTGTAGCCGAAGGTCGAACCCGGACCATCGGCGAACAACAATCCTTCCTGGATCGCCTGGCGCACCGTCAGTTTGCGGTCAATGGCCGTCTTGAATGATTGGTTGATAACGCCGTCGCCGACCAGGAGCGAGGTCACGTCCATTCGATTGAGGCGAGGGTCGCCAATGGCGAGGTTGGTGGAAAAGAACGCCTCAAAATCCTGGCGCGCGTCGGTCCGCAGTGCATTGGGGTCGGCGGTCGGCGAACGCAGACCCTCCAATTTGCTCCAGTTGAACTTATCCGGCTTGCTGCTGCCGCCGCCAAATCCCTTAGTGTACAGCCGCTGCAGCATCTTGGATACCAGCGTGGAGGTGAACGCGTCCACCGCATCAGCCACGGCCTCGCCGGTATACGTGAAGTAGACGTCACCCAGCGTACCGGGGGAAAGCGCATCGGCAGACCACTCCTTAACCAGCGACCCAGGCGTCAAAATATTTCCGGCGATGTCCACCACGGGCTTCAGCCCCTGGCTTTCCAGCCGGCTTAAGATCTGCTCCTCGTGGGCCTCGGCCTGCTTGGAGTAGAAGCTCGACCATACTCCGATGCCGATGCCAAAGTCATTCTGGTTGGGCGAGAACGAATCATGGATGATCTGGTCGAGCTTGGGCGGATTGTCGATGAACTGCTCCCAGTTGTCAGCCAGCTGTGTGAACGTACACGATGGTTCCGCCGGCGGCTGCGCGGCGTCCAAAAGCCCCAGGGACAGCTTTAACTTCAGGTCAAGCCGCGGCCGGCAGAGGTTGGGCAGCCCGACGCCTTCAGCGAACGACTGGATGAAGTGTCCGGCGGCCGAATCGCCGACGCGCGACAGGTACGCACCCCAGCCTTCCGTTTCATACAACGGCTTTTTTCCTTTACCACCCTCAGCTAATTGCGTCGCCGTATCCACGGCCAGCCGCCGCAGAAAATAGCTCAAGGCGTTCTTATAGGCTACGGCCGCGGCGGTCTTCGCATACTTCTCCGCATTTTTTTTGATCCACTCCCAAACTTGCTGGAACAGATTCGGCTCGTCGCGATTATCCACTTCCTGGCCGGTGCGCGGCTGCGTTGGCGGGCTATCAAAGGAGCCGCCATCACCGCTAAAAGTTGCCTCCCCGCCGCCATCAAAAGACCCGGCCCCGAAGCTTCCTTGGGCGAACGCAACCGGAGCAAGCGTGAAACTCTGAAGAGTAAACAGCGCAAGTAGCGACGCAGCACACCATTTCCGCCAGCGCAGGGCGCGACGGCGCGACGATCGAACCGAATATACCATCAGTCTCATGGGCTTTCCGTGCCTCCTCGCAACGCTTCGAGCATCATCTGCTGGAGCTGTTCATCGGACAGTCGGTCAAGCGTTTCCTTGGGCAACCCCTGCTGGAGCAGCAACTGACGTAGGCCATCACCGGTGGGCGGTTGACCATCCGGCGCAGAGGGCGCCGTCCCGGACGCGGCCACGCCGGAGGACGCTTGCTCCTGTACGACTTCTCGGTATACCTCTTCCAACTGCTGGTCGGAAAATCCGGCAAGCAATTCATCCGAAAGCCCAGCGCGCCGCAGCTGGTCGCGGACCGCAACTGGGTCGAATCCCGGGGCGCCGACCGAAGGGATGGCCGCTGGAGTTGGCGCAATTTCCGGTGCGACCGCCGTCACACAGGTTTGCCCCTCAGGGCAAGTCGGGTCCGTTCCCGCGGTCACTTCGGCGCGGTCGGGCTGGCCGTCGGAATCGGTGTCTTCAAGATACGCCGACGTGCCAAGCGCCTGTTCCTCAAGGTCGGTCAGACCATCGCCATCGGTATCGGGAGCCTCACCGAGCGCCAACGATGCCGGGTTGAGCGCCGTAAAATCGCTCAAGCTCGGCGGCGCCAACTGGGAAATCCTTGCCACCGGGAAGCGCAGGCTGGCGCGCAGCTGCACCACCCCTACCACCAGCGTCAACACGCCAAATCCGATGGTCAGCGGCGCCACAACATTGGCGAAACGAAAACGTTCCCTGCGGTTCGCTTTGGGGCGCGAACCGGCGCGACCGTTCCCCGACTGGCGGTAAATCTCCTCCAGTACCGTCAGCGTACGTTCCGAATTTTGCCCGCTCAAAGACATTTTTGCCCGCTCAAATATCGAGAAATTACGTCAGAAAAACACCCAAAATACGGGGTTTGTACACCATCCCCAGAATATGAAGCAATTATAACAAATTTCCGACTATGCGGAAACAAAAAAAGACCCCCGAAAGGGCCTTAATTAAGATAATTTTTTACCTTTTTGGCAAGAGTTATCCACTGGGGGACGGTCAGCTCCTGGGCACGGGCATTTGGCGTCAAATCGCAAGACCGAATCATTTCGTCCAGCGACATTTTGCCTTGCCGATGCGCTGAGGAGAGAGCGGCCCACGCCCGCAGGTTGTTCGTCAGCGTTTTGCGGCGTGAAGCAAATCCGATCTTGCATACCCGCAGGACGGTTTCCGCCTCCAGCCCATCGCCGCACAACGTTGCCAGCTCGGGAAGCGAGCGCAGGCGCAGACGGACAATGGCGGAATCAACCGCCGGCACGGGCCAAAAACTTTTTCGCGGTACCGAGGCAACGATTTCCATGTCGGCATGGAGCTGGCACAGCACGGAAAGCATGCTCATCTTCCCCGGCGGCGTCGTCATGCGCTCGGCCACCTCGCGCTGCACCATTAGGACAGCGAGCTGTGGTCGCGGTACCTCGGTCAAAAGACGCCGCAGGAACCTCCCGGTAATCCCGTAGGGCAGGTTGCTGATCGCCTTGAACCCGTCAGGCACGCCAAGCGCAAGCCAGTCCAAGCGCAGCGCATTCCCTTGATGGAGGGAAACGTTCGCATGACTCGCGAGCAGTTCGCGCGCCGCCGCGGCAAGCGTCGGGTCCGCCTCAATGGCGACTACTCGACCGGCCTGCGGAGCGAGCGCCTGCGTGAGTGTGCCGAAGCCCGGCCCGACCTCCAATACGACGTCGCTCAATGTCAATTCGCCCGCCGCCACCGCCGCGGACAAAGCCGCCCCGTCCACCAAAAAATTCTGTCCGGCGCTAGCACTTGGACGTACGCCAAAACGGCGGCACAGCTCTCGCAGATCGTCGGGATCGGTAAGCGTTGGCATACCCGGTAGGACAACGGTCAAACGGTATTGTTCTCAAAATGAATTTAAGTACTCCCGTCCTGGTTGAGGTGTTCTACCACCCGTCCGTTGTACTGCCGGGCATACCCTTAACCACCACGGTGTTCCCATGGTATACTCGTGGCAGACAACATGGCTATGAAAAAATTACTTTTTGCGCGATTACACTGGGGAGTGGCACTGGGAATTATCTCATTGGCGACCATGGTCGCGGGAACGCTGGTCGCCTACCAGTCGGTCGGCGCCTTCGGCTTGAACGTCGGCGGCCGAATCACTTTTGCACAACCATGCGTGGTTGACAATATCTCACTGCGTTGCGAGGAATGCGCCCTCTGCTCCAACCTCCTCGGACCAGCTTGCGGCGGGTACACCGAGATCCAGTGGATCCCCAGCGGCGGAACACCCGGACAAAATTATATTTGCGTCCCGAAAGGCTACCTCTACCGCGGCGGCGGAAAGCAGCCCCGCATCGGCGCGTGGCTCTGGGCCAAAATGTTAGCGCCGCAAATTCCGATCCAGGTCGGCATCAGCCCTTAGCCGAACCGATCCCGCCCGAATGATTTTCAGCGCTCCGCGCCCGTCAACCCGCACCACGGTTGACGGCTTTCTTTTTGGTAACGTCCCTCCATTCAGGAGCAGGTCAGGCGGTATCTCTCGTAATTGGCTGCATACAGCCGAAAAACGGTACGGCGTTCTCCCCCCCGTACGATTGGCGGAACTCGCGATGAGCGGTGCCCCCGCACGCTGCGCTAACTGTCGCGCAAGAGAATGTGCAGGTACTCGCACCGCAAAACGACGGCTGACGACGATAGAGAGCGGCCCTGGCCAAAAACGGCGTGCCAATGCCAGTGCCGCGGGCCGCAGCCAAAAGTGACGCTGCACCTGGGCGAGGCTGGCGGCAACTAACGTGAATCGACGGTCGCTTCGACCCTTTATCTCCAACACACGACGGGTTACCGCCGACCGGTCATAACGGCCGCCCACGGCATAGGCAGTATCCGTCGGGAATACGATAACCCCGCCGCGGCGCAGCGTACGGCCGATGTCGCGTAGCTCGGAGGGACGCAAGCGCCGGCAATTCAATGTTTGGATTTCCTGCCGCATAACCACCGCCCATACGAACGTGGCTGAAATCCGCGATTTCAGCCACGTCGTGCGTTATCGCCTTCAGCAAAAGTCTAGTACGGGACGGCACCTTCCGGAGTGTTTGCCACATCCTTCACGCAGAACGCCTCAACCGATGCCCTGCAACTGTTGATTTTATGGCCGGTGACATCAAAGCCCAGCCATTCACCAAGCAGCGCGACAACCTCGGGCGGTATGTCAACGCATGTTGGCGTATCAGTTTTTGGTGGTTTAGGTTTATAGTACCGCTTGCAAGGGTTGGCACAGGTAAACTTCTGCATTTCGGTTGCCAGCGTTACCTGGGCCTCGGTACAGATGGCGGTATTATTATTCGCCGAACATTGCGGAACGGTTCGGGTTGCATCCCCGACGATGGTTTTTGATTTTACGCAAGTAACAACCAGCGGCGGAGTCGTCACAGTCTTACTGCCGGATTTTTTGGAGGTAGTGCCGTCCGCTCCCATCGCCGCGACCTGGAGCAGGTACGTGGTACCAACGGAAAGATAATTCAAACCGTAGAACCCAGACGCGACGGGAACGAAAGTCTCAAACACCGATCCGGAGTTATATACCCGATACTCCGTCGCGCCGGCAACCGCGTCCCATTGCAGCACGGCGTGGGTCGTTCCCACGCTGGATACCCCAAAATTACCAGGTGTTGCAAGGACCGGAACCGGCGTTGGGCTCGGGGACGGAGTCGGCGTGACCGTCGCATAGTACGCGATACGCACCTGGCCGCTGTTGTTGCGCGCGGAAATAACGCCGAGCGCTGCGGCAAATACACCAAGAGGCACGGCCAGCGCCGCAGCGATGATGACTTGCGACACAATAAGTGAAGTTTCGGTCGCCTCTCGGGTCTTTGTCCTCACCGCTACCTGGCGCATACGTTGCTCCGTTAAAATAATTATCCCCGCAGTTTATTATACCATAAAATCATTACCCTGTCGGCTTCAATATCTTCCGTGTGGATAAGCTAGCGGTGAACGAATGCCGCCGCCCGACGAATGGATCGAAACAACGCGTACTCCCAGGGACGCACCGGCAGCTCCCAAAGACCGCTGTAGCTGGTGAAGGCCGTCTCCGGAGCAAACCCCTGCTTGAAGCGGGTGATGCCGGCCCACGCCGCATTGGTCAAAGAAACGCCGCCGAAATTATAGGCACGGCATTTTTTTCTCTGCGCCAAAGCGATTCCCTCGGCGTGCAGCGCATACGGCGCCATCAATTCCTGCTGCGAATCCGTGCTGCCGCCATGCAGAAAGGTGAGCACGCCGTTGAATTCCGCCAGCATTGCGCACGCCAGCACGATATCGCTTCCGTAGGCTGTTAACAGGTGAACTTCGGGGAGGGTACGGGCAATTTCCAGGTAATAACGCCGGGGGTGCGGCCGGATGCCCTGGCGGACAGCGGTCGCGGAAAGCAGCCGCCAAAAATCCTCAAAGATTGCTCCGTCCGGGACAACGGACTGTACGCGTATGCCGTGGCGCTGGGCGAGACGGATATTGTAGCGGGTCTTCTGCTTCATGGCGGACAGCAGGACATCCATGGGTTTATGCACGTCGATGATCAACTCTTCGTGGGGCTGTACAGCTCCCGCCACTGAAGAAAAACCGGGAGCCGACCACGGGAGTGTTGCCGGGGCGTCCACGCGCACAAAAACCGCGCCGGCGCGGCTGGCAACACCGTGAATCCCGGCGACCAGCGCTGCTGACGCCTGACCGGAGGAACAGGGTCGAGGGCAGTACCAGTAGCGACGGTGGAACGGTAAAGCGTGCTCAAACAGCTGCCAACCGGCAACCAAACGGCCGTTCTCCAGCTGCGCCGCGTGGCGCACCGGCCGGTGGTAAGCGCGCTGCACTTCTCCCCACCCGAACGACTGGAGCAGTCCTCCATCGGGGCCGGCATTGGACGCGACGTACTGGTCCCAGGCCGCGCGATCGGAGAAATCGGCGACGAATTCCTTGGACATAGGCAGCCTTACGGCAGCTTCCCCCGCAGCGTGCCGATAGGAATTTTCTCCAATGTGGCGGTGGTCGCCCCCAGACTGCGGTACCGCATCAGCCAGTAGGCCGCATCGCCGTCCCGCAGATAGTACCGATGGCCATCCGCGGGATTGAGGTACCACGCCTCGCCGGATTCATCGACCGACAGCAGGATATGGCCGGATAAACGCTTGACCAGCGCCGCGTCGCCGCGGTCATCGGTGCCGGCGCGCGGAATTTCAGCCAGGTCTGCCGCGCTCACGCCAAGGCTCAGGTACCGCATCGCGGCATAGGCGATCTTCCCGTTGCGGAGGTAGTAGCGCTCCCCGCGCGTCGGGTGCACCCACCAGGCTTCCCCGCGCCGGTCCACCTGCAGGAGGATCTTGCCGGCCACGCGCTGGACCAGCCGGCGGTCGATGGTACGGGCGGTCGGCGGCCGCAACGGGTCGTACCCCGCGGCCACCTCCTGTCCGTCATCATAGCTGTCGTAGTCGGTGTCCGGATCGCCCGGGTCGGTCCCGTACTGTAGTTCATCGTAGTTTCGCAACCGATCGTGGTCGGGGTCCATGCGCTTGAGCAGTTCTTCGCCGCGCACTGTCAGCACGCTGCCGCGGGCGAAACCCGCAAGCGCGCTGGCCGGAACCAGCAGAATATCATCGCCGGAGAGGCCCAGCTCCTCGGGGGTGACGGTACTCTCGAGCGGCAAAAGGCTTCCGCCCTCCACCAGAAAAATGGTGCCGCTGCCATCGGTCACCAGGCTGCCGTCCGACGGCGGTGGCAAGAGCGCTGCGGAAACGACGGCGGACGCGCTGCTATTGGCCGCATGGTCGTAGGTGAACGCGGCGTACGTGTAGGTCGTGCCGGCCGCAACCGCGGCATCCGCGGTACTCGTCCCGAGGCCAATGAACACGGAGGTACCGTCCGTCGGGCTCGAGGGCGTGCTGCCGCTGGCGCGAACGATCGCGACGCGCACGATCCCGGGGTCTGAAGGCATGGTCCATCGCAGGGTGATGTCCCCGTACCCCGACACGGCGTAAAAATCGGCGACGGACGCTGGTGGGGTCTCATCGGACGCCGTTCCCTGCCCATCGGGAGTGCTGGCCTCCGGCGGCAACGTTTGCGTCGAAATGACCGAGGACTGGGCGACCACGCTGCCGGCAGCGTCAATGACGCGTACCCCAAAATAATACGTCGTTGCCGGTTGCAGGCCGATGGCCGTGTACGTTTCTTGCGCCCCCGGAAACCCGGGCGATGGCGCCCCGGACAGAAAAGTCGCGCTGTCCATGGATGCCGCATCAAGCGGCGTTGCCGAACTGCGCAGATCGTAGCGGTAGGTCACGCCGGGAAGCACCGGGAATTGTGCGGCGGTCCACCGCAGATCCACGGAAACGGCCCGGACCGTCGCCGCCGTGAGGTCCGTGATGACCGCCACGGACGGCGAGATACAGGATTGCTCGTCGATATTCGCATCACAGTTATCATCGACGGCGTTGCCGCAGCGCTCCAACAGCTGGGGGGATACGAACGGATTGCCGTCGTCGCAATCACCTTGTGCCGCGGTCACCCCATCCCCATCCCCGTCGCTGGCGGTCGTCTGGGTCGGGTTGCCGCAAGTCAAAATATCCGGCGGGCACAGCGGTGGCAATGCCCACGCGGTCAGTGCGAACGACGCGATGGCGCCCGCGCCTGCCACCGCCGCCAGCTTCCGTCCGGCAAACCTCATGACGTCACAAAATTTATCAGCCGGTCGGGCACGAATACCACTCGCACCGCGGCCGCTGGCGCCAGATGGCGCTGAATATTGGGCAGTTGCCGCGCCTGGACGACGGCTTCCGTCTCACCGGTGCCGGCGGGCAGAACAAGCCGGTCGCGCACCCGGCCGTTGACCTGCACCACGACGGTGACCGCGGCGGCCTGCGCTTTTGCCGCTTCATACCGCGGCCAGGATTGCGCAAAAATACTGCCGCGGTGAGCGCGGTCGCAGCCTTTGTGTCCAAGCGTCTCCCACAATTCCTCCGCGAGATGCGGCGCGAACGGGGAAAGCAGCAGCAGGTATGCTTCCAATTGGGACAGGCTGGCGCGCTGCGCCTGCTGGCGGGCAGCCGACAGCGCGTTCCGCGCGATCATCAGCGCAGCTACCGCGGTATTGAACCGCATGGCTTCAATGTCCTCGCTGATCTTGAGTACCGCCGTCTGCAGCGCCTGATCAAGGTCGGGCGCTTCCGGGAGTTTGGCGGCCGACATCCACCAGGCAACGTACTCCGCCACGCCGTCCAGGAACCGCTTCACGCCGATGATGCCCTTGGTGTCCCACGGCGACGGCTGGTCGAACGGCCCGATGAACATCTCGTAGACGCGCAAAACGTCCGCCCCGTACTCCGCGATGACCGCGTCGGGGTTGACGACGTTGCCGCGCGATTTCGACATTTTTTCGCCGCCCTCGCCCAGAATGAGCCCGTGGGACGTGCGCTTCTTGTACGGCTCGGGACCGCACTCCGGAGGAACGGCGCCGATGTCCCACAGGAATTTATAAATGAAGCGCGAATATAATAAGTGCAAAGTTGTGTGTTCCATGCCGCCGTTGTACCAATCCACCGGCAGCCAATACCGAAGCTTGGCGGGATCGGCTAACAGCTCGCCGTTCTCCGGGTCGGTATACCGCAAGAAATACCAGTTGCTGCCCGCCCAATTCGGCATGACGTCGGTCTCGCGCCGCGCAGGCCCGCCGCACTGTGGACAGGTCGCCGCCACCCACTTGCCCACGGCCGCCAACGGCGATTCCCCGTTCGCGGTCGGCTCATACCGCTTCACTTTGGGCAACTCCAAGGGGAGCTGGTCTTCGGAAATCGGCACGACCGTGTGCTCGCGCCCGTCGAGCACCACCATATGGACGCCCGGCGTATTCTCGCCGCTCGCCAGCCGGCGGTTGCGGCACTCATCGGAATGGCAGTAGACCAGCGGTATCGGCTCTCCCCAGTAGCGCTGCCGGGAGAACACCCAATCGCGCAATTTATAGGTAATGGCCCGCTTGCCCACGCCCCGGTACTCGAGCCACGCGGTGATCTTGGGAACCGCTTCGGTGACGCTCAACCCGTTGAACTGGGTAGAGTTGATGATCGTTCCTCCCTGCGTGGCGACGTAGGCCGCCGTCAACGGCGCCCCATTCCCCGCGGGGTTAGCGACCACGGGAACGATCGGCAGCCGGTAGGCGCGGGCAAATTCGAAATCACGCTGATCGTGCGCGGGGACGGCCATGATCGCGCCGGTCCCGTAGCTGGACAGCACGTAGTCGGCGACATAAATCGGGATCTCTTTCCCGGTCGCGGGGTTGACGGCAGAAAGCCCATCCAGACAAACGCCGGTCTTCGACTTAGCCAGGTCCGTGCGCTCCAGGTCCGACTTGCTCCGCGCGGCCTGCACGTAGCGCTGAACCTCGTCCAGATTCTTCAACAGTGCCGCGTGCTGAGAGATGAGCCCATGCTCGGGGGCGACCACCATAAAGGTGGCGCCGAAAATGGTATCGGGCCGCGTCGTGAAGACCGTCAACGCGCCGGAGGGCGTGGCGCCATTCACGCGCATCGGGAAGGTGATCTCCGCACCCTCGGAACGACCGATCCAGTTCAACTGCGACTGCCGCACCCGCTCGGGGTAATCCACGAGCTGCAGGTCATCGATCAGCCGCTGGGCGTAGACGGTGATTCGCAGGAGCCACTGGGCCTTCGTACGCTTCGACACCGGTCCTCCGCACCGCTCGCAACGCCCATCCACGACCTCCTCATTGGCCAGCCCGATCGTGCAATGCTCGCACCAGTTGATCGGGATCTCGGCGCGGTAGGCCAGGCCGCGGCGATAGAGCTGCAAAAAGATCCACTGGGTCCAGCGGTAGTACTCCGGCTCGGTGGTGGCAAACGCGCGCGTCCAATCGAACGACAGCCCAAGCGCTTTGAGCTGCCGCATGAAATTCTTGATATTGGCGGCCGTCGTGACGGCCGGATGGGTTTTGGTCTTAATCGCATAATTCTCCGCGGGCAGACCGAACGAGTCAAAACCGATGGGGAAGAGTACGTTGACCCCCTCCATCCGCCGCTTGCGGCAGATGATGTCCATCGCGGTGTACGACCGCGGATGCCCAACGTGCAGGCCTTCGCCGGACGGATAGGGGAACTCGACCAGGGCGTAAAACTTTGGCCGCGGATCAAAATCAGCGGCTTGGTCAAGTTTCCCGGCAGCCCAACGCTTTTGCCATTTGCGTTCGGTCTTTTGTGGGTTTACGCGCCGCATAAACTCATTGTACCGCCCCCACTGCTCCCCGCCTAGACCGCCGATGCGCGGGCGGTCATCAATTCCTTGAGGTACTGGCCCGTGAAGCTGCGCTTGACGGCGGCAACCTGCCGCGGCGTTCCGGCCGCAACGACCTCACCGCCCTTATCGCCGCCCTCCGGCCCCAGGTCGATGACCCAGTCGGCGCACTTGATGACGTCCAAATTGTGCTCGATGACCAGCACCGTATTGCCCTTGTCCACCAATTGGTTGAGGATGGCGAGCAGCCGCTTGATGTCGTCGAAATGCAGACCGGTGGTCGGCTCATCCAGGATGTAGAGCGTGCGGCCGGTGGCGCGGCGCGATAATTCCGTCGCCAGTTTGACGCGCTGCGCCTCGCCGCCCGACAGCGTCGTTGCCGGCTGCCCCAGCTTCAGGTAACCCAGGCCGACGTCGCGCAGCGTCTGCAATTTCTCCCGGATGATGGGGTGGCGGTGGAAGAATTCATAAGCCTCGTCGACGGACAGATCCAGCACGTCGGCGATATTTTTTCCGTTGCGGTGGATCTCCAGCACTTCCGGCTTGTAGCGCCGCCCGTGGCAGTACTCGCAAGGCAAGAACACGTCCGGCAAAAACTGCATCTCGATCTGCACCGCCCCGTCGCCGGCGCAGTGCTCACAGCGCCCTCCGCGGGCGTTGAAACTGAACTTGCCCACATCGTAACCGCGGATCTTTGCCTCCGGCGTTTCGGCGTAGAGGTCGCGGATGTAGGTGAACAGCCCAGTGTACGTTGCGGGGTTACTGCGCGGGGTACGGCCGATCGGCGACTGGTCAATGGAAATAACCTTGTCCACATGCTCCAGACCCTCGATCTTTTTGTGCGCGCCCGGCCGCTCCTTGGCGCGGTAGAAATGCTGGGCCAGCGCTCGCACCAAGATGTCCAACATCAACGTGGATTTGCCGGAACCCGATACCCCAGTAACGCACGTCAGGGTCGCCAACGGTATAGCGACGGTCACCTGCTTGAGATTGAATTCCGACGCCTCCACCACGGTCAGCTGTTTGCCGCTGCCGGGCCGGACTTTCGCCGGGGCCGGGATCTCTTCGCGTCCGGACAGGTAGCGGCCGGTCAGCGATTGTTTGGCGGCCATGATCTGCTTGAGCGTACCCTGGGCAACCACCAATCCGCCGTATTCGCCCGCGCCCGGACCGATGTCCACGATCTGGTCGGCCGCGGCCATCATCATCGGGTCGTGTTCGACCACGATCACCGTATTGCCCAGATCGCGCAATTGCTTCAGGGTGGCAATCAATTTGGCGTTATCCTTCTGGTGCAGCCCGACGGACGGCTCATCCAGGATGTAGACGACCCCCGACAGCTGCAATGACAATTGCGTCGCCAGCCGGATGCGCTGCGCCTCCCCGCCGGAGAGCGAAACCGCCGACCGGTCCAGCGTCAGGTAGCTTAATCCCACGTCGCGCAGGTTATACAAACGCGTCTGGATCTCTTTCAGGAGCAGCGGGACCAGCTTCATCTCCCGCGCCGGGAGCGGGGTAACCCCGTTGCGCCGGCCGTTGGACTTGCCGTTCCCGCCCGAAAGCGCGGCAACGTAGGCGGCCACGGCGTCCACCGAACCGGCGGCGACCTCGGCGATCGTTTTGCCGCCGACGGTCACCCCCAGCACCTCCGGCCGCAGCCGGCAGCCCTTGCAGGCCGGGCACGTGAACACGCGCATGTACTGTCCGATCTCCTTGCGCAGATAATCCGACGACGTTTCGGCGTACTTCTGCTCCAGGAGCGCCATCACGCCGGGAAATTTTTTCTCCGTGCCGTCGGAGATCGGGTAGGATTGGTCGCCGCTGCCCGACAGCAGCACCGCCCGGGCCTTGGGCGTCAGTTCGCCGACGGGGGTGTCCATCGTGAACCCGTGCTGCTTGGCCACCAGCTCCATCAGTTCCCAGTACCAGTTCTGATTGAAAAAGTTGCGCGCCCACGGCTTGATCGCGCCCTGGGCCAGGGTCAGACGCGGATTGGGCATGACCAGCTCCGGGTCGACTTCCAGCCGGGTACCCAGGCCGAGGCACTTGGGGCAGGCGCCGGCCGGACTGTTGAACGAGAACGTCCGCGGCTCGATCGGCGGCAGGGTTACGCCGCAATCGGGGCAATGGTAGAAACGGCAATACACCAGGTCCTCCCCGACGCGACCCTTCCCCGCGATGATCGTCATGACGGTCATCCGCCCGTTGCCCAAATCCATTGCCGCGCGAATACTGGAATCCAGCGTTTCTCGCGGCCACGCCTTCCGTTTGCCGCTCGGGGGGACGGTCAGGGACGCGACGACCGCTTCCAGCCGCTCCGCGCCGCTCCCCTTGGGACGCGCCGCGGCGGCGCTGATGGTCAGCAGCTCGCTGTTGAAACGCACCTGCTGGTAGCCCGCCTTGGCGGCTTCGGCCAGCACCCGGCTGCGGTCGGCCGCCGACGTCACCGGCAGGGGAGACAGCAGCACGAACGTCTGCTCGCGGTCGGCAGCGGCGGAAATCAGGTCATCGGCGATCTGCGCCGCGGAATGCTGCTGGGTCACTTTGCCGCACTGCGGGCAATGCACCACCCCCACGCGCGCGTACAGCAGCCGCAGGTAATCGTAGATCTCGGTCATGGTGCCGACCGTGGAGCGGGGGTTGGCGGATGCCGTGCGCTGGTCGATGGCAATGGCTGGCGACAGGCCCTCAATGCGGTCCACGTCTGGCTTATCCATCACGCCCAAAAACTGCCGCGCGTACGAGGACAGCGATTCCACGTACCGGCGCTGCCCTTCGGCGTAAAGCGTGTCGAACGCCAGGCTCGACTTCCCGGAACCCGAGATGCCGGTGAACACCACCAGCTGGTTCTTCGGGATATCCAGGTCGATGTTTTTCAAATTATGAACGCGAGCCCCACGGATGCTGATGAAAGCGCTCGGCATAGGATGTGACAAAATCCCTCGTTAAAAGGTTGCTTGCCCCGCACCAATTTTACCGTTCTCGGCAGCCCTGGTAGTACTGGACGAAAACCGCTGGTCAACGCTTGCAACCCGCGGGTGCAAAGCAGGCACCCCCCTCTGTTGGCGAAGCGGGTTGCCGTTGGAGACCGAGGTAAAATTGGTGCTGGGGTGGACGCGCGCTCCGCGGATGCTGATGGCTGGCTGTGGCATAGCGTCGGGTAAAGAGGACGATCAACCGGGATAGATAGGTGGTACAAATGGACATTCTAGACGAAAAACGCCGTCCCGTCAACACTTGCGCCGCAGGACTAAAAAAAACGGCGGGAGGAGCGCTCCCGCCGCTGATGAAAATCACGTTACCGGCTACTTTTTGGGCTTGGGCCCGGGTTTCCAGGTCTTCCCGTCGCCGTCGGGGTCTTTTGTATCGCAACGGTACTGCACGGAAATATCGCAACTGGAATTGTAGGGGTTAGAGGCCAAAAGTTGCTCGCCGCCCTCGTAGATCAGCCCGCCGGGGAACAGTACGACGTCGAACAATGCGATCTCCCACCACTCGGTCATCTCCCATGCGGAGCAATCGCGAACAATGGTCGCCGGCGCCTTCAGATACAGGCTGCAACCGCTCGCGCACGCGCCGATATCGTCAAGCGCCTCGCGTAACGCGTCGGGACAGGCCCGATTATCGGATGAAGCCGGGTCGGGACAGTCGGGCGCGGCCTTTTCCGCGTCGCCGTTGGCCGTGCCGCTCCGCACGCAGCTGGGGGTAGGCGTTGGCGATGTGGCAGACGATGTGTTGGTCCCGCCCAAAGCGATTCGCACCTGGCCGACCTGGCTGCGGACCGACACCATGCCCAGCGCCGCGGCGAACATCCCGATGGGCACGGCCATAGCTGCCGCCACCACGACCTGCGTCACGATCAGCGCAGCCGACGTTGCCGCCCGGGTTTCCGTTCTCACCGCCAATCTCTTCCCTCCCGCCATAGAAGATTTGCTTAAGAATTGATAGACAAAGTATACCACCGCGGCCGCGCGCGGATGTGGATAAAACGCCTACCGACCATTAAATGAACTGTATCCGTTGCGTCGCAGGAGTCCGATAACCTCCGCAATCAGATTCGCCACTCGGCGGTGTACTAAACGACCTCGCAACCTATCAAGGTTGACAAGACGAATGGGTTACCACCGGCTTTTTAATCGTAGCACACAATTCTCGGGCGGAAAACGTAGGTTATGCAGCCTTGGGCCGCACAACTCATCATCCGGCATGCTCTCTCACTGTACCCCGGTGACGATACCGGCATCACAAGGCCACACCGAGGGCTGCATTCTCTGAGCCTCCACACAGGTACCGATATAGGTATTCCAACGAAGCCCGTACTGGGATATCGATCGCGGATCGTACCATGAATAAAAATAGCTCTCGCAACTTTCCTGCTCGTTCCCAGTTGGTATTCGGAAACATTTTTGCCGCCCATAGAAAGAAGCGACCAGATCCGAAGCGCCGAACACATCCGTCTTGTCATTGGTTATTCCACAGCACGACTGGTTGTAAGGACCCAGCGAAATAACGCTCTGTGGGGTAGAATTGGCACCCTGGCAGGACCCATAATAATGCATCTGGCTCATCGGTTTATTCCACTTCATATGGGTGGCCTGGCTCAGGAGAAATGGACTTGTACAACTGAAAGAATGCTGGGCATTGAACACACTAGCACCGTAGGTTCCCGCACCTGCCAACTGGCCGCAGACCATATTTTCGCAATTCTCAGGGGCACACGCCCCAATAACCCCTTGATCGGCAAACCCGGTAAAGCAACAGCAGCCCGCATCGGCCAGCCCGGTCGGCCGCTTGGGCTGGATGGGTTGGAACACCACCAGCGCTGGGTTCACCGTTTGTAAAATAACGAACGAGGTCATCGCCACCACCAGCCCGGTCAGCGCCGAGGTGATGTAGCTTTTGGCGTTCTCCACCCGCGAGGGGTTCCCGCCGGCGATGACCCATAAAAATCCGCCCACCATCATCATGAAAATCGTCAAAAAAATGGACAGCCAGATGCCAAACCGGTAAATGGCCACCACGTAGTTACCCAGCAGGTTGGCGTTCACCACCTTATTGCCCTGGATCGCTCGGGCCTGCTCTGAACTGCCGGGAATTTGGACCTGGGCGTTGTAATTCAGCACCGGCGCGGATGCTTGCTGCCCCAGCGCGATGGCAGGCACCACGACCGCGACCAGCACCGCGACCAGCAGCACGGCGCGGATAACGACGGATGTTCTTTCTTTGGACAACATAGGTTATGGCACCAGCGCGGCGGTGATCGCCTGCTCAAGCTGCACCCTGGTCGGCAGCCCCGAAATCATATTTCCATTAATGAAATACGTCGGCGTCCCCTCCACCCCGGCCCGCACCCCGGCCCGCCAATCCTGCTCCACCGCCGTATAGGACGCGGGGTCAGCAAGGCACTGGGAGAAACGGGCTTCGTCAAGCTGCAGCTGCCGCGCATACTGGGGAAGATCAGCGGCGCGCAATCGCGCTTGGTTGGCAAAGAGGAGCTGGCGCATCTCCATGAATTTCCCCTGCAAATAGGCGCATTCCGCCGCGCGCGCGGCCGGAATGGCGTTGGGATGGGCGTCAGGGATTGGAAAATGTCGGAACACAAATCGAACTTTGCCTGCCCACGCCGGGTCGGCGGCTACCTGATCAACAATGGGGGCTGCCTCGCGGCAAAACGGGCATTCAAAATCGTAGAACTCGACGATCGTCACCGGTGCGTTCGCCGAACCCACGGATGGCCGGCCCTTCCCCTCGATCGGGTCGGCCCCGCGCGCCGCAGCCTCGGGCCGCGGCACACTCTCCTCACGAATTTGGCGCACGACCGCGAGCGTGAACGCTATCAGTATTGCCCCGGCAATGATTGCCGCCGCGACCCCGAACCGTTTCACCCAACGCCGCGGACGTCGGGGTGAAGACGTGGGGAAATCAGGGTAAGAAAAGGCCGAGTGGTCCATAGCCATCTGTGCGCCGTTCGCATCTTTACTATACCACAGGCAAGTACCAGGCGAAAAACCAGAGCCACTAAAATTCCTCGGGTTGCCTCCCGTATTGACATTGGCCACGTTCTCTGGTATGGTTGCAATATTCCGCGCCACCGCCAGCAACGGCGGATAACGTGCGCACCCTCTGGACGATAGCGGACCGGACTGCTACCATCCTGGTACCGCAAGTGCATTTTTTGTATGAGCATTATTCCTATCATTCAATTTACAGCGGCGATCCTGCTGGTTGCCGCGATTCTCCTGCAGAGCCGCGGCACGGGTTTGGGCACGGCATTCGGCGGTGAAGGGAATATCTACCGCACCAAACGGGGATTGGAAAAATCCCTCTTTAAGGCGACCGTAGCGCTGGCCGTAGTGTTCCTGGGTGCGGCGCTTGCCAATACGCTGGCGAAACGCGACGGCGTCTCACTGCCCAACGTTGTCCCTGACGTGATGGACGTTGCCGCGTCACCGACCCCGACCACGGCACCCGACCCAAGCCCTACCCCGACCCCATAAACCAAACTGGTACGGCCGTACATTGCCGGCCGCGCCGCCCCACCGTTCGTGCGTACCCTGATCGCGTCGCTCCGCTGGCGGGTAAAAACCGCCTGGCACCGACTGACTGCCGCGCGGCGAAATCCGCCGGGGGTGGACGCTGCTGCCGCGCCTTCCGGCGTCGATTTGGACCAACAATTGGTGACCAAACTGTCGCGGCCGCAACGATTGACCCTAAGCCATCTTCGCCACCTGCCGCGGCTGCTCAACTCCCGGGAACGCCGTCAGGTCAACGCCTTGCTGATCCTCGCCCTCATCAGCTTGGCCTACTTGGGCTACCGCTGGTACGGACGCAACGTGGTCCAAATCCCGCTCCACCGGGGCAGTTATACGGAGGCGTTGGTGGGCGCACCGCAGTACCTTAACCCGCTGCTCCTCTCCACCAACGACGTCGACGCGGACATCGCGAGCCTATTGTTTGCCGGCTTGTTCCGCTACGACCGCCGCCTCACCCCGGTACCCGACCTAGCGGAAAGTTATACGACCAGCGAAGACGGCACTCGCTACGTCGTCAAACTCAAACCCAACCTCCGCTGGCATGACGGCAACCCCGTCACCGCCGACGATGTCGTGTTCACCTTCACGAGCGCGCAGCTCCCCGAATTCAATAGCGCCCTGCGCCACAGCCTGAGCGGCGTGAAGGTGAGCACAACCGGCGAACGCGAGGTCACATTCCAACTGCCGGAACGGCATGAACGATTCCTCGATCTGCTGACGACCGGGCTTTTGCCCGAGCACCTCTGGGGAGAGATCCCGCCGATCCACGCCACCCTCAACGAGTACAATCTGAACAATCCGATCGGCGCGGGCGCCTGGCGGTTCAAATCACTGACCAAGGACCGCCACGGCAACATCAAATCATACACCCTGGTGCCGTTCATCGATGCGGCGGGATCCAAACCCTACCTGCAGGAGATCACGTTCAAATTTTACGCCGACTACACCGACGCAGTGGCCGCGTTGAATAACCGTTCCGTGGATGGCGTCGGGTTCCTCCCCGTGAAAGAGGAAGGCGCGATCACCGATCCGCAGGTGAAGCGCTACCCCTTGGCCCTGCCGCAGTATACGGCGATCTTTTTCAACCCGAACGAGCAACCCGCGCTGAAGGAAAAGAATATTCGCCTGGCGCTCGCGCATGCGGTCGACCGGGCCAAGATCCTCAGCGAGGCGTTGAACCTGCGCGGCGAACCGGCCATTGGACCGCTCCTGCCGACCGCCCCGGGGTTCGACCCGGACCTCAAAGCGCCGGCCTACGACCAGGCCGCGGCGGCGCAGCTCTTGGATGACGCGGGATGGACGCGCCTGGAAAGTTCGGCCTACCGCGAACTGCTCGCGGCGACCAGCACCGCGACCACCACCCCCGCCACGGCGCCATCGGATACCACCACGACCGCGGCGGCGCCCGAAACCGCGAAAGAAGCAACCGACCCCCAGCCCTATTACCGCCGTAACAAGGCCGGGACCATCCTGGAACTTGCGCTCACGACCGTCGACCGTCCCGAGAACGTTTCGGTGAGCGAGCTGGTTGCCAACGCCTGGCGCGCCATTGGCGTCAAGGTAGTGGTCAACCTCGTGCCGCCGCGACTGATCGCCCGCGAGGTCCTCAAACCGCGCGCCTACCAGGCGTTACTGTACGGCGAGGCGATCGGCGCCGACCCCGATCCGTACCCGTTCTGGCACTCGTCGCAAGCGGCCGACCCGGGGCTGAATCTCGCGCTGTTTGCCAACCGCCAGGCCGACAAGCTGCTGGAGGAAGCGCGGGCGGCCAGCGACAGCGAGGGTCGGGCGCTGAAATACCGAGAATTCGCCAATCTCATTGCCGCGGAAACGCCAGCCGTCTTCCTCTACATCCCGAATGCCACTTACGCGCTCCACGGAAAAATCAAAGGATTCACCATCAAACAAATTCTGCTGCCGCAGGACCGGTTTCTCAACCTCCCCGAATGGTATGTAGCGACCGGCCGGCGCCTTCGCTAGCTGCGGAGGCGGAGGGACAACACGATGACGTCCTTTCAAATTTCTGCTGCAGAACCGCGACGATTCAGCCCGGGTGGTAGAATTGGTAGATTCACCCCACACCTTTAGCCCCTTCAAAAAATATCCGACGCACAATTAGTAAATCATCAAGCCGCGGTGGTGGAATTGGTAGACACGCATGGTTCAGGGCCATGTGATCGCAAGGTCGTGAGAGTTCGAGTCTCTCCCGCGGCAATTATCGTTGGATATCGTCATGATAGGGGCTAAAGGTGTGGGGCAAGCGTCCCGCCAACGGCGGGATGATCGCAAGGTCGTGAGAGTTTCCCGCCACCGAGATTCCCCACATTAATGGACGGCGGGACCCCGCCAACGGCGGTGGCGAGTCTCTCCCCGGGCATATCCCAACTTCTGCAGCAGAAATTTGAAAGGAAATCACAACCTCGCAGCACGCACGGCACGATCGGCGCATGCGGAGTACCGTCGTGCCCGCCCTCCTGACGTTAGCGCACCGGGCGACCTCGATCCGCGCGCTCCTCATCCCGCCACCCTCACTTTATCTCGTCGGCGCTTTGACGCCGGCACGCTCACCCGACAATTAATCAATCCGAATACTTCGAGGCGATTTCGCCTCGCCAAACCGTTATGGTTGTCAAACACACACCGGCGCGTCCTGACGTAACGTCAGGAGCGCGTCCATCGTCGTCGCGGCCTCCGCGGCGGCGCGATCGCCGTCCTTCCCGCCCCGTGGCGGTCAGTGCGGCACCACACCCGAAAATCGCTCCCGTTGCCAGCGATACGCTGCGCATCATCCCCCTCGGCGGCCAGGAAGAGGTCGGCCGCAACTGCACCGTATTCGAATACGGTAACGACATCATCGTGCTGGACATGGGGTTGCAGTTCCCCGAGGAAGACATGCCGGGGATCGACTACATCATCCCCAACATGAACTACCTGAAGGGGAAAGAGCGCAACATCCGCGCCGTCATCCTCAGCCATGGCCACCTCGACCACATCGGCGCCGCCCCTCACCTCCTGCCCCAGCTGGGCTGGCCGCCGGTCTACGCCAGCAAACTGACGCTGGCGCTGGTGCGCAAACGCCTCGAGGAATCCCATCTGACCCAGCAACTCAAGGCCCACGAGATCAAATCCAGCCGCGAGCAGTTCCAATTCGGTAAGCTGCGCGTGAATTTTTTCGATGTTACCCACTCCATCATGGACGCGATGGGCGTCGTAGTCAGCACGCCCGACCTGTCGGTCATCCACATGGGCGACTGGCGCTATGACCTGGACCCGGTGGAGGGCCGTCCCACCGACTTCTCGGCGCTGGCCCGCTGGAACACCAAGCAGCGACCCAGTCTCCTAATGATGGAAAGCCTCGGTTCGACCAAAGAAGGCCACCAAGGCTCCGAACGCGAGGTCTTTGAAACCATCCGCCGCATCGTGACCAACGCCAAAGGCCGCGTCATCATCGGCACGTTCTCCTCGATGCTGGAGCGCGTCGGACAGATCATCCGCATTGCGGAGGAAACCGGTCGCAAAGTCGCGCTCGACGGCTTCTCGATGAAGACCAACGTCGAGATCGGCAAACGCATCGGTTACCTGCGCTTCCGCCCGCAGACGCTCATCGACATTTCCCGCATCCACGACTACCCGAAGAATCGGGTGGTAGTGATCTGCACGGGCGCCCAGGGCGAGGACCGGGCGGTGCTGATGCGCATTGCCACCGGCGAACACCGCCACGTCAAGGTGGAACCGCAGGACACCATCGTCTTTTCCTCTTCCATCATCCCGGGCAACGAGCGCACCATCCAGCGCCTCAAGGATACGCTCTACCGCCAAGGCGCCGAGGTCTACCACAAGGAGATCATGGACGTGCACGCCGGCGGCCATGCGTTCATCGAGGACATCAAACTGTTGCTGCGACAGGTCAACCCCACCTACCTGACGCCGGTGTACGCCAACCACTACCTGCTGCGCGAGGCGACCAAGGTTGCCAAGTCGATCGGTTTCCCCGAAGAGCATATCTTCCTACTGGATAACGGCTCGATCCTCGAGATCCGCGGCAACCGCTTGCGGGTGCTGCCCGAAAAGGTGCCGACCAACTACGTCTTTGTCGACGGGCTGGGCGTGGGCGACGTATCGCACGTCGTGCTGCGCGACCGCCAGATGATGGCGGAGGACGGCATGATCGTGGTCATCGCCACCATCGACGAACGCCGCGGCCGGCTGGTGCACAATCCCGATCTCATCTCCCGCGGGTTCGTCCACATGAAGGAAAACCGCAAGCTCATCGAGCAGACGCGCGCCAAGGTCAAGCAGATATTTGCGGGCAACCTCAAGGAAATGGACGAGAATTTCTACCGGGACAAGATCCGCAATGAGGTCGGCGAATTCCTCTACCAAAAAACGCAGCGCCGCCCGATGGTCCTCCCGGTCATCATCCAGGTGTAAAAAAACAATTGACCATGAACAATTGACAATTAACATTGAGACGGCAGAAAAATGAGTGAAAAGTCAAAAAATGTAGTCTTCGAGCTGGTCGAGAAGCTACATTTCGGCCAACTTCTCGACTCGTCCGCCTGCGGCGGACTCGCTCGAAGTATAAAAAATCCTTTTTCTACAGTCTCAACCTTTGACCTCTGACTGCGGTCAAGGGTCGCAAGTCAAATGTCAACGGTCAACGGTCAACGGTCAAATCCTACTCCCTGGCTCCGCCTGGCCGAACTTGGCGTGCTGGCCGGGGCGCTCACGCCGCTGGCGTTCAGCAGCCACTTCATGTACCCGCTGGTGTTCCCGCGGGTCATGATCTTCCGCGCCATCGCGGTCCTGACCGTACTGGCGTGGTTCGCGGCATCCCGTCGCGACCCCGGGCTGCGCATTGACTTCCGCTCCCCGCTGGCTTCGGCGTGGCTCGGCTTCCTCGGCGTGCAAACGATCGCCGGCATCCTCGGAGTGAACCCGTACGCGAGTTTTGCCTCCAGCATCAGCCGGGGTGATGGGATCATCACCCTCGCCCATCTGGTGGCATTCGGGCTCGTGGCAACGGCGCTCCTGCGCGACCCGCAACGCCGGCAGCGGTTGTTCACCGCAGTTATTGGCATGCTCGCTCTCCAGGCGGTGCTGGGGCTGGCACAAACGCTCCGCTTGCCCGCGGTACCGCTGTTTGGCAGCGACCGTCCCACGGGCCTGACCGGCAACCCTTCCTACTTCGCCACGCTGATGATCTTTGGCATTTGGCTGCCGTTCGCGCTCTCGGTCCTGCCCGCAGCTGCGGCAAACCGAGAACGCCTGCGCCAAGTTGCCTACTACGCCGTTACCACCCTCTGCGCACTCGCACTTTGGCTGACGCAAATCCGCGGCGCCATCCTCGCGACGCTGGCCGTCGGGGTCGTGGTTCTGGCCTACGCCGTTCGTCGGGCGAAAACCCCCGTTCTGCGAAAACGCGCCGGTGTGGCGCTGGCAACGCTGTCGGTCATCATCGCCGGTGCTTGGGTTGCCCGCAATACGGCGCTCGTGGCCTGGGACCGCACGCTCAAACGCGTTAGTGAAACGACGCTCTCGGCCATCACCGTCCAAAACCGCCTGATGACCTGGGGCGCAGGGCTGCAGGCTTTCCGCGAACACCCGTTCCTGGGTTGGGGACCGGAAAATTTCAGCGTCGCTTTTGACCGTTATTTTAATCCGTCCATTTCCCGCGACTTTGGCAGCTTTTCCTGGTATGACCGCGCGCACAGTACGGTGATCGAAACCCTGGTCGGCAGCGGTGCCCTGGGGTTAACCTTCTACCTCTTCATCTACGGCATCGCCGGCTGGCTGCTGTTCCGCTGGTCCAAGGATCCGGCGCTGCGGCCGGCTGTGCCATTCTTGGCCGCGCTCATCGTTACCCATTTTCTCACGCTGCAAACGACCTTTGATACCATCAGCTCGGCGATCACCTGGTACCTGCTGCTGGCAGCCATGGCGGCGGCGGTAGCCATCGCCCCGGCAACGGCCTTCCGTCGGGATAGGACCGTCTCGCTCCTGCCAGCCGTCGGCGTCGCGACGGTCCTGCTCGCGGTGGGCGTTGCCTCCCCGTCGTTCAGCACGTTCCTCGCGTCGCGCGTCGCGCTGCAGCCCCAGCGGCCGCTAGCCGCCGTCACTTCGGATTTCCAGCGCGTCCTGCAAATGACCCCGCCGCAGCGTCAGGAATTCCGCCAAGTGCTGGGCAATCTGGTTTTGGCTAAACTGCGGGCGACGCCGCTGCCGCCGCCCCAGGATTTTGACCCGCTGGCAACCCTGGCGCTCAACCATCTGCGGCGCTCGGTTGCCGCAGACCCCGATAATCTGCAAACTCAGCTGATCTTGTCGGAACTGGCGCGGCTGCTGGCATCCGGAAACCCGGAGCTGGTCTCGGTCGCGCGCCAGGCGGCCGCAGAAGTCGTTGCCCGGGCTCCGGCGCGCTACCACGGCTACTTTGCCGTGGGACGCGTCGCCATGACCACCGGCGATCCGCAGAAAGGCGTGGCCGCCTTCCGCCAGGCGGCAATCCGCTATCCGGAACTGGCTGCCGCGCACTGGAACTTGGCCATCGCCTACCTGCTGGACCGCCGGCCGGACGCTGCCGCGCGCGCCGCCGGCAAGGCCAAAGAGCTGGACCCAAGCCTCTATTTCTCCCGCGAAAATCTGGATAAGCTCGGCCGCGCACTTGCCGACCAGGGATACCTGCAATCCGCCGCCAACCTCTATCGGGAAGCGGCCGACCGCCAACCCACCGAAGCGGAGTGGTTCCGCCGTCTGGGACATTTGTACCGGCAGCTTGAGCAGCCCGACCTGGCCCAAGCGGCCGTCCGGCGGGCCATTGATCTGAACCCCGTGCTGTCCGCAGAGTTTGCCCCGGCCAAAGAGTGAGCGCAGTCCAAATCAACTAAAAATCGCCGCGGCGCGGCGATTTTTTCATGGTGCGGCCTCCACCCCGTCTCACCGGCGCTCTCGGTCCGACCGTTCCAAGTCGATGACCAGCGAACGCAGCTCATACATCCCGAGCGTGAAAAACATGAGGAACAGCACCTTCACCAATTTTCCCCAATCCCACCCCGGCACCACGCCGTAGTAATTCAACAGATCCAGCCCGATACCGATGGTAAAAGCGACATTGGCAGCGAGTAGCAATTTCGCGGCAACGTCCAGCCGCTTTTCCACCCGCCAAACTACGCCGGATGTCAAAACGATGCTCCCGAGCGCCAACGCCAGCAGGAGATAATGAAAAAATTCTTCCAACATCATAGGCCCTCATCGTACCATGCCGGCGTCCTGCAAGTCTTGAGGGTCTACCTTCCCCTGGCGTCGGGCGCGGATGAATTCAACCCCCCACCAGATGAGAAACGCCGACAAGAGCGCAAGTAACGTCCCAAGCCGTACCAGGGCATCAGGCATGCGCGCCAAGACCGACAACGGCAGCAGCCCTGTGGTGCTCGAAGCGACCATGAACGGACGGCTCGAAACGACCGTCGTGGAGGCGTACTGGACTTCCGCCGACACCCAGTAGCGGCCCGCATACGTACGGGACGGCAGGGAAATCTCCTCGGTGAACTCGGCAACATCGGACACCAGCACCGGTCGGGTGCGGTCCAGAAGCACGCGGCCGGATTCATCCATAACTTTCAGCCGAACCTCGACGGACCGCTCGACGTCAGGCAACAGGCGCTCGACCCGAACCGTCAGCGGCAAAGGAGCGGGCAAATCGACCTGGATGTTGGGCGGCTGCACCAGCACCTCAACATCCAACAGGTCGGGGAGCGGCGGCAGCGGAGCCGGCGGCTCAGGCAAGGCCGGCGGCGGGACCGGAGACGGCAGTACGGTTGGTACCGGACTTGGCGATGGTGAAGGGAATGGGGAGCCGGTCGGCGACGGCGCAACGGAAGGCGTTGGCAGAGGAATTGCCGTGGGTGCGGGCGTGGGCGACGGCACTGGTGTTACCGGTATCGGCACCACCTGGAACCAGAACCCCGCGCTGGCGCGCAAGGTCGGGTTGATCGGGGACACCGCGGTGATGGCCAGGTGGTGGAAGCCGTAGCCCGGTGACCAGCGGGTTGAACGCGTAGGTGGTGCCCACGTCGCCGGGAGCAATGGCGGTGCCATCCAGCATCCCAACGTAGACATACGGGGCAACAGTGCCCTCATTGGGAACGTACGGATCGGGGTGCTGCTGGGGCGGGAGCGGGGTGGGTGGACCGGCCGCGCCGCCGCCGGGCGTCGGGGTGGGGGTGGGCGTTGCGGCCGGAGCCGGGGTTGGCGTCG
>VMFR01000005.1 GCA_007376135.1 Parcubacteria group bacterium Gr01-1014_31
TGGGCTCGGTCGGGTCGTTGGCCGACGGTAACTGCGCCCCGGCGACCTGGCCGCCTGCGGACGGCTTGGCCGCGACCACGTCGTCATCGCCGCCGCCCAACCCTTGACCCTTCAACACCAAGGGCAGCGTGATGACAAACCCGATGGCCATCACGACCAGGATGCCACCGACAAAGCCGGACCAGAACGCCGACTTCGGAGGCAAGTTTTCCACCAATTTCATAAGTAGTACTTGTTATGAGTTAAATCGATCCTATAGATATCTGGGAATATCTCCCAAACGTAGCACTACAGTACACAACTCTACCACTCGCGTCAACCCCAGGAAAGGCCGGCCGCCAGCGCAATCCCGACCACAGCAGCAATGCCCAACGCGTTGACTGCCAGGTCGTTGGGATCAATGCGCAAATGACGCACCCGCCGGTCCACAATTTCTTTCCCCAACCCGACCAGAAACGCCACCGCCGCAGCTGCCCACAGCGGCAGCATCGACAGCAGTACGACCGTCACCCCGGCACTCGCGAAGAAGTGCACGGTCTTGTCGTATTTGCCGTAGTACACGCCGGTGAAGAATTTCCCGACCTCCATGGATGCCAGCGTACCATGGGAAGCCCCTGGGGACTACTTATATTGCCTCGTCCCGTCTGCCTACGATATCATACCCACAGCAAGGAGGGGGGCCTCCTTACTTTTATATATCGTCCTTTTCTGCAAGGAGGTTGTACATTGATAACGTCCTCTCGTTCCCTGTCCCCAGACCCTTGGTCCCCTACGCCGCGAGGTGTCCCATGCCGAATACTCCGGCCGTCACCCTGAAACCCCAGCTGCTCTACCCGAGCCCGCTGCAGCCCCGCAAGCACTTCGGCGAGCCAGAGCTCGCGACCCTGATGCAGAGCATCCGAAAGCACGGACTGCTGCAGCCCCTGCTGGTGCGCCGCGGCCAGGGCGAGCGCTACGAGATCCTGGCGGGAGAACGCCGCTACCGCGCTTGCGCGAAGCTCGGGCTGGCGGAGATTCCCTGCATCGTCGTCCAAGCCTCCGACCGCGACGCGCTGGCCCTGATGCTCGATGAGAACCTCGAGCGCCAAGACCTGACCGTCATGGAAGTCGCCCGCAGCATCGATACGCTGGTCACCAACCACTTCAACGGCGACCAGGTTGCCGCCGCCGACTGCCTCGGCAAGTCAACGATCTTTGTCCGCGACCGGCTCACGCTGGTTCACCTCCATCCCGAACTCCATTCCCTGCTCGATGCGGGCAAGCTCACCATCGGCCACGGCGTCGAGATCTCGCGGGTCGACCGCGAACGTCAAGTGCCGGTCGCGCAACTGGCCCTCAAGCGCCGCATGTCGGTCAACACCCTCAAGGGGTACCTCCAGCTGGCTGCTGGCGGCGATGCCAAGCCGGAACCGCGCCACCATCGGCGCGATCCCCAGACCGTGGCCGAGAAACTCTCCGCCCACATTCAGGCCATCTACGACCTGGTCGACGCCAACTGGGACGGACTGCCGCTCAACATGCGAGAGATGCTGTGGGGACAGTTCACGTCCCTGACCGACTTCCTCCGTCAGAAGAACCCGTACGCCGCGGCCGCCGTCCGCCGTGGCTGAATCTGTCCCTTCCTTCCGACGCGGGCGCCATACCGATGGTGCCCGTTCTTTTTTTACAAAAAAGCAACAGCCGGGGGCTGTTGCCTGAACTTAGGAAGGAGCGGGGGGCGCACTCACGATCTGGGCGATGCGTTCATAGGCTGCCAAGTACGCAGCCGCGGTGCGCAACAGCTGTGCCAGCGCGCGGTAGTCTTGCGCCTGTGCCGCATCGGCAAGGGCCTTGAGCCGGTCGGCAATACCACTGGCGTTGGGTTGCGACAAAGGTTGCGCGGCGGCCCGTTCCATCTGCTCGAACGGCGACGGCGGTGTGGGGGGTGCGGCCGACGGAAATCCGGTGCGCAGCAGTTCGCCCATTTCTTCGTGGGTTTTGAGGAGCTTCCGGCCGCGCGGCTGCCCGCGGTCAGGGCCGACAATACCGAGCGCTTCCAGCTCCGCAAGGATCGCGCGCACCACGTTCAGGTCGCTCACGCCGAGGTGCTCGCGGATGGTGAGCTGACTGCAGCTCCCACTGCGCCGGATGGCTACCACGGCTTCCCGCAGTTGGGGGGGTGGAACGACGACCGTTGCCTTGACCGCAGGAGCCAACACCGGTTGAACATGACCGTTCGCCGCGAGTACGCGCTGCAATTGTTCTGGCGAGGACACCAGCAGCTTGCGCGGACGCTTGCCCGGCTGCTTGGGACCGAGCACCCCGAGCTGCTCCAACGGCTGATGGAGTTTACCTGCCGCATCCTGGCTAATGCCAAGCTGGCGACTAAGCCAGATCTGACCGGTATGTTCGCGTCCGGCGCGCTGGTAGTCGGCGACCATTACCGCGGCCGCACGGGCGACCAGGTCAGCATCAACCGCTGCAGATCGCGCCGGTCGCGTCGGCTCGGCAAGGGTACGCTCCCAGCGCCCCAGCACCGACAGCAGTCGCGCCGACTGCCCGGCATCCAACCGGGCGAGCACGCCGTCCAGATAGCCGAATTGGCCAGCCGCGCTCGCCACCTCCTGCAGCGCCGTCTTCCCGTACGCGGCGATCGCGTGCTTCCGGCAATACCCGTCATCGGGATAGCAGACCGGCAGGTTACAACCGTCCTGCTCGCAGTAGCGGGAAGATTGCGGGCATCCCGCGCACAAGGTGCGGTTCTGGGCCTGCAAACGGCGGCAATCCCGCACCCGAATCTGCCGTTTTTCGCGCGGACAGCGGACCTTGAGGTCAGGCTCCAGTACCAGCGCGCCGCGGCGCAACTCCAGTGCGAGCAGCGGACCCAGGCATTCGGCGCACAGCTCCAGTTCGGGCACGGCCACCGGCCGCGCGAGACAAATGTGGCAACAGTGGGTTGCCGCGCCGCAGCCAAAACAGCCGGGCTGGTACTGCAGCTGAAAACAGCGGGACGGCGACAATTGGCGGCGCGTCACCTGGCAGTACACGCGCTGCTCGCGGCGTTGGACCGGTGTTGCCTGCAGCCAGGCGCGGTACGCCGACTCACGCTCGGCGGCCGCTGGCGGCGGCGGCAGAAATCGTTCCCAGGCGGTCAGCACCGGGAGCTCTCGTAAAGCGATCCGTCCCATGCGGCACCTCCTTTCGTATTCGTATGCTCATGGAAAGACCAAAATTGCCCTGACGTGGTAGCACGCGCCACGATCGCTGTCAACATAAAAAAGTCCGCTCCGACGAAGCCGGAGCGGACGAAAAGGTGCGGGATGGTCAGGCGCAGAACGCCTGGTAAATGGCACGGGTAGCCACCTCGTAGTCGGCGTTCTCCACGCCGATGATGATGGTGGTCTCCGACGCTCCCTGATCGATCATGCGGATGTTGACGCTCGCATCGCCCAACGCTCCGAAGAGCCGACCGGCAATGCCGGGGGTGTCGCGCATCCGGCGTCCGACCACGGCGATGAGCGCCAGATCGGGGAAGATATTGATGGAATCGGGCCGGCAGGCCTGTTGCAGCGCATCCGCGACCGCGGGTAGCTTCCCTCCGAGTTGCTTGGTGGCGACCACAACGCTCATGGTGTCGATACCCGTCGGGGTATGCTCGTAACTGATGCCGGCGGCCGCCAGCGTGGAAAGCACGCGCTGGCCGAATCCCAGCTCGTTGTTCATGAGCGCTTTGCGGATCTCCAGCACCGTGAAATCACGGCGGCCGGCGATGCCCGTAATGGGAGTGCCGTTGCCGGCGGGGTCCGTCTCGGAAACGATTAGCGTGCCCGGCGCGTCCGGATCGTTGGTGTCGCGGATGTTGACGGGGATGCGGGCTTCCCGCACGGGGAAGATGGCCTCGTCATGGAGGACGGTGGCGCCGCTATAGGCCAGCTCTCGCAGCTCGCCGTAGGTGACCCGCGCGATCGGCCGCGGATGCGCAACGATCTTGGGGTCGGCCATCAGCAGGCCCGGCACATCGGTCCAATTCTCGTACAGGGTTGCGCCAACGCCGCGGGCAACAATGGCGCCCGTGATGTCCGACCCGCCGCGCGAGAACGTCTTGATGCTGCCGTCCGGCAGCGCGCCATAGAATCCGGGAATGACCGCCGTTGATGACAGGTCAGGACTGCCGAGCGCGCGGTAGGTCCGCTCGCTGTCGAGCTGGCCGTTCTCTTGGAAGAAGATGATGGAACTTGCATCCATGAAGTCCCGATGGAAATGGGCAGCCAGGATCCTGGCCATCAGGAACTCGCCTCGGCTGGCGGCGAAATCCGGGCTCTGGGGCCGGTCGATGATGCCGCGCTCCGCGTCATCCAACAGCACTTCGAGGTCGATGCCGACCTGCAGGCCGCGCACGATCTCGCGAAAACGGTCCCGAACCAGCTGGAAAACGTGGTCGAACCGAATGCCCTGGCGGACATGAGCCTGACACAGGTAGAGCAGATCAGTGACCTTGTGGTCATCGCGCGTCCGTTTGCCAGGCGCCGACACGACGAGGTATTCCCGCCGGGCGTTGGCCTGCATAATGGAGCCGACCTTCTTGATCTGGTCGGCGGTGGCAACCGATGTGCCGCCGAACTTCGCCACAACCGTGCCCTCAGGCACGACAATACTGGCCACGTGGCCTCCTTTCATCTGGATTGTCCAAGGTACGATCGGCACGACGCGCAACGTCGCGAGCCGTTGGTTGGTCGTACCATAACTATCCATCACTGTCAATAAAAAACGGCCCGCAGGCCGCAAACATTCCCGGTACGCCGATGCCGCTATTCCTCGAGCACCACCACGCGTTTGGGTTCGCCGTCCGGCGAGAACCCGACCACCGCCACATAGGTCAATTTTCCCCCGACCTCGCCGACTTGGGAGAGCGCGAAAAATTTTTCCGCCCCCTGGCGCGCACCGGCGGCTTCCCTGAGGTCATACCGTTGGCCGTACTCTTGTCCATCGAGGACCACCACCGATGTACCCGCCTTCATGGCCAGCAGTGCGAGCTTTCCGCCGACCGCGGCGATCTCCAGCACGTCATCATACTCGCCACCCAGCGTCTGGCCATCGTAGTCGACGACCGATTTGCCGTTGACCGGCAGCGGCAGCATGGCGAGCTTACCACCCACCACAGCTGCATCGCGGTGATCCCCGGTCGGCAATACGTATGCGACTCTCCCATCGGGGTACTTGACGGCGGTGGCGTCGACCTGTACGGCGGGCAATCCCGTCTCTTTGCCGTCGGCTTCAACCACCGTCACGCGAACGCTGCCGCCGTCAACGATGGCGGCGGCTAATTTTCCGTCATAGAGAAACGGGAACAGCGCCCCACCTGTTGCCGCAGCAAACTCGCTGCCGTTGTGCCACACCGCGGTCCGGTCGGCGCCGGATGGATCTTTTCCCGGATCCACTCCGACGAACGCCAATTTCCCCTGAACCTCCAGCGGACTGCGCGCGAAAGCATACTGATCGCCGAACCGTTCCCCACGGTGAAAGATGACGGAACCGAATCCGCCCAGCGCGGAGAGAGACGGCTTGAGCGCGACCAGGGCCGGGCTGCCCCCGACATCAGCGATCTGCACCACGTCGCCGACATCGGCGTCTTCGGAACGCCAGATCTCGTCGCGGAAGACGGCCACCATGGTCTGACCGTCGCGAGCGAGGTACGCCAGCTGGCCGCTGACCGACGCGTAGCTGTCCCCAAGTCCGATGCCCACGGTTGTGAACTGCCGGCCGTACTCGCGGAAGGTGCGTCCGTTTTCCACGAAGGCCGCCGTGTTGGGCACCGCCACCGCCGGCGAAGTATTCCCAACCGCCCCGCGTCCCGCATCCTCCGGCGCCAAGGTCGGCCGCCAGAAGTACCATGCTAATCCGCCCAGACCGACCGCCAGAACCGCGATAATGGACAAAATGATAGCCGTTGTTGGCCGATGTGAAGAACCGCCAAGTGGGTCGACGATCTCACCACGCGGTGCGCGGGATGGCATACGCAAATATTGTACCACACCCGGTAGGACAACGGTCGAACCTAACACGAAAAGTGTTGAGCCAATACCAGAGCCACCGCAGACTACAGTTGTATGTACTCGTCCGTTGTACTACCGGGCACACTCAAAACGCCCGTACCCAAAAAACCGTCACGCAGATGCGGGACGGTTTGTACGCTGGGTGCTCCATTACCGCGTCGGTGGAATGGCTTCGACGGTCGGTAGCGCCTGGTCCTCAACAGCCTTCAGCGGCATGACTCCTCCGCCGCCGCGCGACGGCTGGTCATTGGGTTCCAGCAGCTCCTTGATCAGCGGCACCACCACCGCCGTGCTCCAATACGGCTGTTCTTTCGGCGATTCGATCACCGGGAAACTGGCGGCCGGCACCAACAGCTCGTCGTTACGGTTGTTCTCGTACCGCCAGACCTTGACGTAGGTCAACGTCGGGGTACCCAGAACCACATCCAGAATTTTTGCCTGCGTACCTTCCGGGGTGAAGGAGCGGGCCTGCACCACCTTCAGGATGCGGTCAAAATCCGTTTCGGCGGCATACTGGGAACTTTCGAACTGCTGGCTGGTCAGATTCCAGACGTTGCCAACCTTGCGCGTACGGACGTTTATGCTGACGTTCACGCCATGCACGTTACCGCCTTCGTCGTGCACCACCGTTCCGTCCACCAGCTGCGGGAACACGACGTTAATGTACTCCGGCACGTAGGCTGGCATGGTTTTTTCCTGCGCCATCAGGTAGAGGCGCTGCTCTTCCTGGATGGCGGGCTCTCCGTAGCCCCTCAGCTGCACTCCGTGCTGACGCAGAAAACCCGTTGCCAGCGCGATGAGGTCGGCATCCGACGGCACGTCGCCGGGCTGGAGGGGATTTCCCGCGGCCTCCGGCATCGGACCGGGATAGGGGGACTTCTGGTTAATGGAAACCATTCCCTCCTGCAAATCGACGAACACCTGGTAGCCATCATTGGTCTCTTGGGTCAGGTTGACGGACTGCAACTTGGCGCCGCCGAAACTGCCGAGGTCGAGCAAGCCTGAACCGAGCTCGAGGAGCGACGATGCGGCCGGCAAATTGCCCTTGATGCGGCGGTACACGGTGCGCTGGTCGTCCTTCAGCTCCATCGGTTCTCCGCGGAATACGAAACGGTAGCCGACCATCATGTCCGGCGCGACCATGGAGGGCGCAGAGAGGGTCGCACGTTCGGCCGTCGCGACGCCTCCGCCGCCGCCCATACCGACAGCCATTTTGCTCGCGTCGCGCGAGATCATCATATTGCCCGCCAGCGAGCTGAGCGTTCCAAAGGCGTTGCTGCCACGCGCCGTCACCGCGGCTTGGGACCACGTGACGGTTTCGCTCACGGGATTGGAGCGCCGCTGTAGGAGCGTCATCGTGGGAACAATGAGGAGTGTCGCCAGCGCCACGCCGCCGGCGGTGTACATGAATTTTTGCATAAAAGGTAAGGTAAAGAATGACGCGGACGGTATCTGTCGGTGGTGGTCGAGTTGCTGCAAAAGCTCCGCGCGCAAGCGCTGTACGAACACCTCATCCACGGTCACCTGCGGCTGCGCGGTAATCAGCGTCGCAACGATCTCCCGCAGCCGCGCTTCGTGCTGCCGCAGGCCTGGCTCCAACGCGTAGAGCTCCTCCAAGATCGTTGCGAGATGTTGGGACGCCATAGAAAGTTAGATGAATGGTACCAAGAGGGATATCAATGCGGCCGGACCCAGCCTGCCCCGCAGCGACGCAATGGCGCGGGAGAAACCCATCTTGCAGGCGGCCTCCGACTTGCCGGTGATCTCCGCGATCTCGCGGTAGGACAGCTGGTCCCAGAGCCGCAGCAGGACAAGGTCGCGCTGCTCGGGGGTTAGCGCCGCTACCTGTTCCCGCACCCGTTCCAGCTGCAGCGTCACGTGGGCGTCGCGGGCAACGTCCTGCGCGTCGGCCAGGTCCCAGGCGTCCGCGATATCGACGGTGGCACGCCGCGTGCGGTAGTGGTCGGTCACCGTATTGCGAGCGATGCGGTAGATCCACGCGCCGACGCTCCCGCGTTTAGGGTCGAAGGTGCGGATATGCTGCAGCGCCTTCAGGAACGCTTGACTGGTCAGATCTTCCGCCGTTTCGCGATGGTGCGTCCGATAGTAGACAAATTTAAAGATCGGCCGCGCGTACGCATCATAGAAAGCCGCGAACGCGTTGGCGTCGCCCGAAGGCAGTCGTTCAAGCAGTGCAGCGTCGAGGGTTGGGTTCACAGGCACTCCGGAGAGCGTGCCGGCCGGTGGGAGCGACCCGTCGGCAGCGGTGGCCGAGCCGGCCCTAGGCGCCGGCAGTTTGGCCTATCGCTACCATTCTACTACGAATCCTGCGGCCGGGGGTAACGCCGCGGCTACTTCCCTTCCGCAGGATGAGCTTGGTCGATCTCTTGGTAGACGATCTTGGAAACGGCGGCGATGACCGGCGGAAGCCGGGAAAACTCCGGCCCGCGCGTCATCACGCACAGCAGGTAAGGCGCGCGCGGATGGTAGATAATACCGCAATCGTGCAGTTGGGCAACCGGCCTTCCGGCCTGGAGCGTTATGCGTTCCCCAAACTTGTGCGCAACCGTCCGGTTGGCGGGCACGCCGGCAATAATACCGTCGCGGAACCGCGTTTTTGCCATCAGCTCCAATGCCTGTTCCGACCGCTCGCGATCCAGGTAGGAGGCATTATAGAGGATACGGAAGAACGAGGCGTAATCCTTCACGGACATGTAATCACTGGCCGACCGCAGGCCGGGCACTTCCACCCCCAAATCGCGATAGACCGTTTCCAGGGTTGAGGTTGGGAGCGCTGATTTCAACAGATCTTTGGCGTCGTTGTCGGAATTGACGATCATGCGGAACAACAATTCGCCGACCGGGTAGACCGTTCCGGGACGGATCGGTTCGACCGCCGCAATCTGCTGAGCGAAAAAGGCCTTCGGGCCATCGTACATCAATTCACGCGTCAGCACCGCGGGGTCGGATTCCGCAGCCTTAAGGTAGGACATCAGCACTGGCACCTTCAGTAAACTGGCTGGAGAAAATAAGTCCCGTTCGTTAATGCCAAACCATGGCCCGTTATTGAGGTCGCGCACATACACGGCAAGCTCAAGCCCAGGATTTGCCTGCTGGACCTCGATCAAAATGCGCTGTTTGGCGACCTTTTCGAAGGGAATGTATTTCTGCCGCAACGAGGCGAAGTCTCCCACCTCGCACTCGAGCAGCGGGTTGATCAAGCGGTAACCGGATTGCCGGACGACGACCGGAAGCGTTTCGGCGCAACACGCCTCGGGAGTCGCCAAGCGCTGCCCGATCAAAAATCCTAAACCGAGGCAAGTGATGCCGATGATGATCGTTGGAATACGCGCGCTCGGCGGCATAAAAAAAGTGCTTCCACAGTAGCGGAAGCATCGCCCACCGACAAGGGTCGTTTACGCCAGGAGATTCAGTCCGGTCGATGGGTCGTGCATGCGGACAATCTCGTCGGGCAGCTGCCGAAAGGAGATCTCACAGGTTACCGAAACGACCAGCCGCTTGATGTGGCCGCCGCGCACCCGCAGTTTATCGTCGGCGAACGTCCCGTGCACATGCACCGCGACTCCCCCCTCGAGCCGCGCCACGTTGCCTTGCAGGCCGCAGATCTCCAGGCCCTCCTCGATGATCTCGTCGCGGTATTCCTTATCGTACGGATGGTAGTGCGACAATGTCAACTCGCCACAGGCGCCGATCCCGTTGAACGTACCTCCGACAATGCCCTCGGCCTGGCACCATGCCTGCAATCCGGCGACCACCTCCTCGCCACGGTCGAACCGCAGGAGAAAATTCTGACCATCGCGGGTGATCACGCGCATACGATCATTCCACGCGCCGTGCCGCCGCACGGTAAGCACAATGCACGCAGGTTGGCGAGACGGGCGGCGACACATCCGACTGCAGGCAGGCCCGCAGTTCAAGCAGCGTCGGTTCGACCCACGTGTCGTTGCCGACGTACGGAATGATCTTAACGTTGAACTCTAATTTTCCGTCGAACGCCTCGCGGTCGGTATCGCCGTTGCAGTACACAAAATACCCCGTTGGCGAAACGGTAAATTCGTTCCGGCGGAACAGCCACTGGTAGACCTCCATCTGCCGCTTGTACGAGATCTGCCACGGCGCGTCAATGGTCACCTCGGTCTCCTTGGCCGTGGCCTTATAATCCACAACGATGAGTTCTCCCTGGGGGTTCACCCACACGTCGTCCACGCCGCCGGTCACCAGGAAATTCGTCGGCGGATGGAGGTACTGGACGCCGCGGCGCAGCGCGTCGCGCCACTCGTCCATCTTCGGGTGCTGGTACGGCACGGCGTCCACGCCGTAGGTCTTCATCAAGGGGTGCGCGGTTCCGGCCGCCCGGTGGATGTCGAATTCTTTCTTCAGGAGCGTATCGACCGCCGTGTTCAGGTTGAATGGATACCCGGGAGGCTGCGGAATACCCAGCCGCCGGTCCAAGTAGAAACAGCGCCGGCAGTTCATGAACAGCTCGATCTTGGAGCGGCTCACGCGGTAGGGCGCGCCCGAGGTCGGGGAAAAAACGTAGTGCCGGAATCCATTACTGCTCATATCGTCGGCAGTGTACCAAGAAACCCCTTGATCCAGCCAGTCCACCGATCGCCCGACGGTGGGCAGCTGGCGCACCTTACGTGTTCAGACTCCATACGATGTAATTGAGATACGCGGCAAACAGCGTCCAGGCCAAGTACGGCGAAAGCAGCCAAGCCGCAAGTGGTGCTGGTCGCCGCAGCAGCACGATCAATGCTGCCACCGACGACCCCAGCAGCAGCGCCTCGGCAACCGCCCAGCCGATCTGATGAAAACCGAAAAATATCCAGCTCCACCCGGCATTCAGCGCGGCATTAAAAGCGAATACCGACATAACCGTCCGGCGCGTCGCTCCTGCCGTTTTCTCGTATGCCAGCAACGCCGCAGCGGCGGCCAGCGTAAACAGCGTCGTCCAAACCAGGCTAATAACCATGCCCGACGGTGTCCAGGACGGCTTCCCGATGGTGGCATACCACGCCATGTTGGCGCCGGTCACCAGACTGCCGGCAACAGCCGTGGCGATCGTTGCCAGTGGAATGACGATTTGATGGATACCCATATCCCCTCCGTTCCCGCCCCGCCGGTTTATCGCGGCGTTTATGACGAAAGACCTCGCTGGCTGCGCGGGATGACCAGCTTCAGCCCGGACCACGTACGGTCTACGGCAACGACTTTTACGTCCACCAGTCCCTGCTGCAGCGCCAGGTGCCGAAGCACATTCTCATCAACATCCGAAGCGATGCCGGAACTTTTCTTCGGCCAAGACACCCATATCATCCCATTGGGCCGCAGCCGCGTTTTCAACCCAGGCAGCGCGGCTGCTAGCGCCTGCCGGTGAACGCAGAAATAATGAATATAATCAAGGTTGCTCCCCTGGGTGACCAACCGCGCTCCCGCCGGCAGCTTCCGAAATACCACGCGCAGAATTTCCGGCACATGGTAGAGTGCCACCCGCATTGCCGGTTTCAGCCCGAGTTTTTGCCGTAACGGTTTCCCCGAGTACCCTGCCATAGTTCAAGCTGTCCCCGCCAAGTACGCGCGCCGCCGCGGCGGTGGAAATCGTTCGATTGCGTAGCGCAGCATCGTGCGCGGCATCTTCTGATACCGCGGGCGCAGCCACGATTCCAGCGCCGCCGCATCGCGCTTGCCGACCTCGCGCAGCATCCAGCCCACGGCTTTATGAATGAGGTCGTGACGGTCGGCCATCAAGACCTGCGCCAGGGTGAACGTCGGACGGAAACGGCCGGCGCGGATGAACGCGAAGGTTGCAACGATCGCGACTCGCCGCTCCCAGACGTTGCGCGATTGAGCCAGGCGCGCCAAAAGTGCCGTTGGCCGGCCGACCAGGTACGCTCCCACGATATTGACGGCCGACAGGTCAACCAGATCCCAGTTGTTCACCCGGCGCAGGTGGCGCAGATAGAACTGGAATACCCTGTACTGCTCCCGTTCGTCGCCGATTTGGAACCGATGAACCAGGATGAGCAGCGCGCACAGTCGCTCCTCGTGTATCGCAGAGGAGAGCAGCCGCGCAACATCGGCGAGCGCGAGGTCGGTAAACTGCCGCGCCACCGCACGCGTCTGCGGGACGGTCACGCCCAAAAAAATATCGCCTTCTCCATACTCGCCCGGCCCGGTACGGAAGAAGCGCTGTAAAACCTTTGCCTTGGCGCCCGACGCTTGTTGGCGCAAGCGACGACGGAGTGCCGCAAGGGATGCCATAGGATGGCGTTTCGGTCTTGGCAGGTGGTCGAACCGATACTATACTGACCGCATGCCATTCAAGCTACCACACCTGACTAATCGGCAACAGGTTGCCGTCGCCGGCGGCGCACTGGTATTCATTGCTGCAATCACACTGCTGATGTCCGGAATCCGCCCGCTGGGCAATCCCCCGGCAACGCTTCTGCCATCACAGATCCCCGTTGCTGGATCGACAGTTTCGCCGGCACCGGGAGGCAGCGCCACCCCGCGAACTTCTCCGACCGTACGCCCCGGCACAACCCCAAAACCCGGCGCGCTTTCCTATGGCGATGCGCTCGCCAAATACGGCGATTGGCGCATCCAACTCAACAGTAAATGCCAGGCCCAGCCGCCAAAGATGACGGTCAAGACCGGCACCTCGATACTGCTGGACAATCGTGCCCCGACGCCGAAAACGGCCACCCTCGACGGTACGGTCTACAAGCTCGCGGCCTACGATTTTCGGATCATTCGAATGACCGCTGCAACCTTGCCGCATACGGCCATTCTCCACTGCGATCCGCTGAAAAACGTCGCCCAGATCACCATTCAAAAATAGCGACGTACCATGCCGCCGCCGGCGTCTGCCGGCGGTTTTTTTGTCAATCTAGCGAACCAACACATTCAGCCGTTCAAAAAATACCAGCCCGCCCGTCTACTACAACAGACGGAAGTTAACAAAAAATGCCTGCCTTATGCAACATTTTCTTAACAACTTTCGTGCCGAGATTGCGATCGGCGTGGTTGGTACGGCCATCATTGTCGGCATCGGCGGCTGGTGGCTGCAGTCACTCGCCCCGCGACCGGGAACAGCGGAGCTCCTGGCCGCCGATGAGCGCACTTCGCCGGACGCCCAACCTGAGAATACCGCCGGGCGCGTACGGCTCGCCAGCGCTGGCGCTGTCGGGGTCGCAACCACGTACGATGAGGCGCTGGAACAGTACGGCGACTGGCGCATCCAATTGAATGACGATTGCCAGGCCCGCCCGCCGCGAATGACGGTAAAAAGCGGGACCAGCGTGATGCTGGACAACCGTTCCGACGACCCGCAGACGGTCATCGCGAACGGCACTTCCTATCAGATCGCTCCGTACTACTACCGAATCATCACGGTCCGCAGCGGAGCGTCGCCCCACACCGTGTACCTGGACTGTGGGCAAGGGAAAAATGTTGCCCTTATTACCGCCCAATTCTAGGGATCACGGTGTGGGACGCACCAACGGGGAGAATTTCTGACGCAGCTTGGCTAATTTCGGCGAGATGACGAACTGACAGTAGGGCTTATCCATATTATTCGCGTAATACCTCATATGGTGATCCTCGGCCGGATAGAAGGTGGCGTACGGCGCAACCTCGGTCACGATGGGCCGCGGGTATACTTCTTCCGCACGCAAGTGCTCCAGGAACCGTTCAACGTCGCGCAGCTGTTCATCATCCGTGTACAGCACTACGGAGCGGTACTGCTCGCCGAAGTCGTTACCCTGCTGGTTTCTGGTCGTCGGGTCGTGCAATGCGAAAAATACCTCCAGCAGCTCCCGAAACGAAATGACGGCGGGGTCGAACTCGATCCGAACCACTTCCGCGTGCCCCGTGCCGCCCGCGCAGACCTGCTCATACGTCGGCTGCTTGGTTCTGCCGCCCGCGTAGCCCGGGGTCACCGCCGTCACTCCGCGCAGGCTGGCAAAGATCGCCTCCGTACACCAAAAGCAGCCGCCACCGAAGACCGCAAATTCACTTTTGCGCGCCATGCGGTTGAGAAACAAATGTTATGGACAACGAATTGACACAATGGCGGGTGTTCTTCGGGGTCATTCCCTCGCCCTCGAAGACATGGCCCAAATGGCCGCCGCACCGCGCGCAGGTGATCTCGGTCCGCAGGCCGTCGGCATCCAGCGTCCGCTGCACGGCGCCCGGAAAATGGTCGTCAAAACTGGGCCAGCCGCAGCCGGCATCGAACTTCGCCTCGGACGTGAACAGCGGATTGCCACACCGCCGGCAAACGTACGTGCCGGGCTCGAAGAACGCGTCGTACGTGCCCGAGAACGGCCGCTCCGTGCCCTTGCCCACGATCACGGCTTCCTCCTCCGGGGTCAACGGATTGAATTGCATAGACGAGTATGATTATTATAACGAATCTGATACGGCGGCCACAAGGACCGCCCTGATGCCCATCCCCACACTCTGGGAGCAACTCCGCACGACCACCGGTCCGCCGGTGTGCGCCGTTGCCGCTGTGTGTGGCTGATGGTAGAATATGCCGTATACCGTTCTTTCCGAAGTGATTAGTCTCTAACCGACAAATCCGTATGAAAAAAATATCCGTCGCGTTCATGACGCTGGCCCTGGCCGCCAGCACCCTCGCGCCGCTCGGCGGCGTCCAGCCCGTCCTCGCCCAGAGTAAACTGAGCGAAGGCACGGTCGTGAAGGTCAAAGGATCGACCTCTCTCTACTACATCGGTTCGGCCGGCAAACGCTACGTCTTCCCGAACGAGCAAACGTTCCTCAGCTGGTACGATGACTTCTCCGGCGTCGTCGAGGCCAACCCGCAGGACGTCGCGCCGTTGCTGATCGGCGGCAACGTCCGCTACAAGCCGGGCGCGCTCCTCATCAAGATCGAGAGCGACCCGAAGGTCTACGCGGTCTCATCCAACGGCGTCATCCGCTGGGTCAAGACTGAAACGCTTGCCAAACAATTGTACGGCGACAAGTGGAACCTGCTGGTCGATGACGTACCCGTCGCGTTCTTCGCCAACTACAACGTCGGCACCGCTATCGAGAGCGCCGCTGAATTCGACCCGGAGGGCGAGGAAACCGTCACCCTCACCATCAGCGACAGTTTCCGTGCACGAATAGTCGCCAAGCAGGTGAGTAAAAACCTGGAGGAGTGCGAAAAGGCGGAAAACCAGCTCGCCAAGATCCAAAAGCGTCTGCGCAAGCGCGGTTTATCCGTTGATTCGGTCGTGGATGGCTTCATTCAGCGCTGCATCGCGTCCGCCATCCAGCCGCTTGGCCCGGGACAGCCGATTCCGGTCAATAATGATGACGATGATGATGATAACGACGGAAAGAAGGTGACCATCTGCCATATTCCGCCGGGCAACGCGTCAGCCAAAACCACCATCAGCATCGGCTGGGCGGCGTTAAAGGCCCACATCAAGCACGGTGACACCCTCGGCGCGTGCAGTGGGCAAACCCACGGCGACACCACCGCGCCGGTCATCTCCGCTATCGTTACCACGCCGCACGCCACCTCGACCGACATCGGCTGGACGACCAATGAGCCCGCGACCAGCAAAGTGGTCTACGCGACCCAAACGCTCGCGACCGCCTCCAGCACGTTCGCCGTCGCCAACGGCAGCCTGGTCACCACGCATGCCGCGATGCTCCCCAACCTCACCCCGTCCACGCTCTACTACTTCCGCGTAGAATCGGCGGACGCCAAAGGGAACGTTGCGACCTCGACGGAGCAGACCTTCACCACCACGGCTGGCCCCGCGCCGGCCGACACCACAGCGCCGGTCATTTCGCAGCTTTCCGCCACGTCAACCAACCAGACCACCGCGTCGGTCACCTGGCAGACCAATGAAAACGCCACCGGCAAGGTCACCTATGCCACCCAGCCGTTGAGCACGGCCACCACGACGCAGATGGCCACGCACGCTGGCCTGATGACCAGCCACGCCATCAATCTGTCCGGTCTGACCGCTTCCACGACCTACCACTTTCGCGTGGAATCGGCCGACGGCAGCGGCAACACGGCCACCTCCAGCGAGATGACCTTCACTACGAAGCCCGTCCCGCCGCCGGTGGACACAACCGCGCCCATCATTTCGGGCCTGACGGTCACCCCGCATGCCACGACCACCGTCGTTGCCTGGACAACGAACGAGGCCAGCACGAGCAAGGCGACGTTCGCCACGCAGACGCTGGTGACGGCGACCAGCAGCCAGATGGTGTTCAACGCTTCGCTCACGACCTCGCATTCGTTGACGCTTTCGAACCTTGCGACCTCAACCTTGTACTTTTTCCTCGTGACGTCTGCCGACGCCAGTGGCAACACGGCCACCAGCACGGAGACGACCTTCCTGACCCTGCCGTAGGGTCCCGCGAATGAGGAACAAAACCGCCCCGCTTAAGCGGGGCGGTTTTGTTATTTGGAAACCTGGTAGTACAGCGGGGTGCCGTTCGGTCCGTTGCTGGACGCCTGCAGCACGCCCGTGCCGGCATTGGGCGTGGGCGCGGTCAGCCCCGGCAGCGTGACCGTCTCTCTGGTGTTCTCAAAATTCGCGTACAGGACGCAGTGGCCGTCAGCGGTTGCCGTATAACGGTAGTTGGTCGCCGCATCCGTGCCGGTCTTGGGGTCTTTGGGCAGGTTGGTCAGCGCCGATGCGAATTGCGGGTACTTGGTCCGCAACTCGGCGGCAACCTCCGCCAGGTCGTAATCGCCCGCTCCGGCATCGGGCAGATAGCACTCGCTGCTCATCAGCATCCGGCCCATCTGGCTCATGGTGTGCAGACGCTTGGTGTCCCGCGCCTTGCCCACGACGCCGCTGAGCGAAACGATGACCAGTGTCGCCAGTATCCCGACAATAGCTACGACGACTAATAATTCAAGAAGGCTGAACCCGCTGCGAAAAGATCCTGTCCGCATACCCATCAAACTATTCTACTATTCACCCCGTTAGAGATTCGCAAGTGAACGCTTGAGGCGATTCTTCAGATAACGTTTCCCCATGCCGGATTTGAGATACGTCTCGCGTGCCCGCGCATCATCTTCGTTCAGACACGCTTCGTAATACAGCAGCCGAAACTGGCCTCGATGTTTAGTTGATTGGACCGTTCGTTCATTATGGATCCTCAAGCGTTCACGCAGATCGCTCGTATAACCGGTGTACCAACGTTTGTCCTTCAAACTTTGTAGTACGTAAGTGTAGAACATGAATCTCTAACGGGGTGAGCGCGAATAGTACCATTGAACGAAATCTGGTAAATACGGCTAGAGAAGGGAGAGCAACTGCTTGACGATAACATGCTGCTGCCGAGCCAGAGCGTAGCAAACCAGCAGACTCTGCTTCTCGTACTCAATAATGTCGGCGGCCGAAAGGACCCGCAAATGCTTGGAAGTTGCCTTGAACGAAAGGCGAATTGCTTCGGCAATATCGCCCACCGGAGCCCCGGGGTGGCGCTTTAAATACTGCAAAATTGCCAGCCGGCGGCGGTTGGCAGTCGCTTTCATCAGTTTCTCCAGGTTCTTCATGCTCCCAAGCTTATCACAAGTCCTGCACCTATGGAACTATTCGCGCGAATAGTTCCATAGGATGAACGGGGTTTACAGCAGAGCGGACGGATGACGGCACTGCGCAAGGAACTCCCGCTGCACCTTTTTCCGTTCCAGCAGACCCACCTCCCGGAGGAAGGCGGCATCCTGCGCCGACTGCTCGCGCAATTTTTTGTCCAGCACGATAACCTGCTCATTCACCTGCAGCGCCAGGTCGTTGAGCCCGACCAACTTGATGCCGGCCAGCGTTCGCACGCGCGAGAGCGCCACGTACCCCATCCCGTATTCGAAGGTCTTTCCCAGGTCTATTTCGGCGCAATCCAGGCTCATACCCTGGCTCTTGTGCACGGTAATGGCCCACGCCAGCCGAAGTGGTATTTGGATGATGGACGCCAGGACCTTGCCGTCGTCCTCAATTGCCCACGTTTCCGTCTGGGCTTTTATCTCCTCCCCGCTCAGCGTGGTAACCATAGGAAAACCGTCGTCCTCGTCAAACCCCGTCACGGTGCCGATGGTGCCGTTCACGTAGCCCCGGTTGAAATTGTTCCGGATGAACATCACCACCGCCCCGACCTTCAGCGGCAGCTCCTGGTGGGCCAAGCAACCCCGCTGCAGCTCTTCTACAAGGTGCGGGATGCCAATCGCTCGCATCGTGAACACTTTTTCCTCGCCGGGCAGTTTGTCGAGTTGCGTGAGATTGTACGCGTCCACGTCCGAATTGTGCGTGTACAGCAGCGTCGGCCGCACGATGCCGGCAACGGGCTGGTGCAGGCGTTCGCGCAGAATGTCGCGCGTCTCATCGGACACCCGGTTTTCTCGGATATCGTTGAGTACGCGCAAAAACCGCTCATCGGCCTGCCGGTACTGCTCTTCCAGATAGCACACGGCAACGTCGGCGTTCTGCCAAGCTGCCGACTCGACGGCAAACCGGGGATCCTGGCCGTCGCGGGGCACGGGCGGCAGCTGGAAAAAATCTCCGCAGAACACTATCTGCAAACCGCCGAACGGCCGCAGGTCCTGCCGTATAGATTTGCAGATGAGGTCCACCAGGTCCAACCGCTTGGCGTTCAGCATGGAAATTTCGTCGATGACCAAAACGCTGGCATAGTGCACGCGCGGCCACAGCTGCTCTTTTTCCAGCACCCTTTTCAGCTGCGCGTCGTTCAGCGTTTCGTGGATGCCCATACCGATCCATGAGTGGATGGTTCGGCCGTTCAAGTGCGTCGCGGCAATGCCGGTCGGCGCGGTGACCCCGACGTTGACCTTGTGTTTCAGAAGATACTCGATGTACCGGTTCAGCAAAAAAGTCTTGCCGCTCCCCGCCGGGCCGGTGAGAAAGACATTCCTGCCCGTCTTGAGCATTTCGTACGCCTCAAACCGCCGCATAACATCAAAATACGACTATTCTACTAATTTACCCCGCTAAAAGCGGGGTTCGCTCTCACCCCGCCAACGGCGGGGTAAATAGTACCATGGTGGGTTTTTAGGGTTTGGGGTGAGTGTGCTGCACGCGGCCGACCACACCGCTCTGCAAGCGGACCTTGATGCCGTGCGGATGGGTCGCGGAACTGGTCAAAATCTCCTGCACGATGCCGCGGGTCAGTTTCCCCGTCCGCTGGTCTTCTTTTTGGATAATGTCCACCTCCAAGCCTTCGACAATGTCTTCCCTATTTGGCACGGTCATATTTTTCTAAAGAATCTAGAACGCTCAACAATATAGGCGGCAAGTTCTGGCTTGGTAAGACTTTCACCTAATTTTCTCTTGATCCTCAACCCAATCTGACGTATACGCTCCCTTGTTACACCCATTTCCTCACCGACTTCCTGGAGCGTCTTCCCTTCAAGTCGCAGGCTTAGGATTTTCTTTTCGCGAGGAGTGAGAAAATCTTCCTGCATTATCTTTTGCAAAACCGTGCTGTACTGCTGGGGCATAACTGTACTTATTTCTCCGTCATTGATGTGAGAAATACTGAATATAATTTACGCCCTCGGCAGGACTTGAACCTGCAAATCCTCGTTAGAACCGAGGCAGTTTATCCGTTAGCTTACGAGGGCATGATTCCGACCCAGCACTGCCCCCTTCTCTTCTGCGGTGTAAACATAATCCCTGGAAACTATTCCCCTATTTACCCCGCTGATAAGCGGGGTTCGCGCTTGACCCGCCGTTGGTAGTGGCGAATTAGAGAATGGGTTGAGTTTAGTAGAAGGTCATGTCGGGGTCGAACTGACGGAGTTTCTTTGGCATGACGTCGTCGAGGTGATCCAGATCTTCGGGTACCAGCTCGATGAGCGGCAGTTTATATTTTGCGTACAGCGCTTGTTTGATCGCCTTGCGCTTCAAGTAATCGGGCTTATCGTTCATGCCCCAAAATTCCACATACACACCCATCCGTTTCGTCGGCAACGGGATCAAAAAATCACACACCAACGGTTCGGCCACCGGCACCCGTCGCTCATACCCATGCGGAATCAAATTGTGGTACAGCCAGTTGTCGATCGTTACCTCGGCGAAACTCCGAACATAGTGGCCGTCATCGGTGAATTTTTCGGGGTGGAACTCGTCACTGAAACGGAAATCGTGCTCCCAGGAGGTTTCGACATGATACTTCCCAAACGTCCGTTCGACGGCCGCAACTTCCGCTGGCGTAAGCACCACCGGCGGGTAGTAACCTGTTTTCACTTTCTGAAAATTCAGCGCGCCTTTCAGCTGGAGACGGGTTAGTTGATAACGCCGGATTTTCCAAATCACACGCACCTGCTGCGAAAATTTTCCACCCCACGCCTCTGGAACTATATTGCCCTGCACCGTACCCAGCGCACGGAACGTGCCGAACAGCCGCTCGGACATCAAATTGTACAGGTAGACAAAATCACCCTCGAGCAACTCCGCTAGCTGTTTCGCATGGATTGGCTTCTCTCCAAACAACATCCGCTGGAAACACTCGTCCTGTGTGACATTAGTACAACGGAAAATATAGCCTTTGGGTGTGGACGGCATAAAAACAGCAAAACTATGAAATCGTACGGCGCGGCGAGGGTCTTTTCGTTGGTTTACTCTTACTTCCTGGATGTTCTTCTTTCCCGAGATACGCCTTGTACAGCCCAAACAAAAACTCTAACCGTTCGGGTTCGGTTTTGAAATCCCGCTTGCCGTAACATGCGTCAACCGCTCTGTCGAGGTTGTGGTGAGCATCGAGCAGCTCTTTTGGCATGGTGTTAGGATCATAGAGATCGGCCAAAGTTGAACTGGTAAACTTTGCACGAGCATCAAGCACTGCCTGGGCTGCATTCTCAACAGCTTCTTTCTTATCCATCAATGGATTCTCCGGCCAAGGAAAGCTGTTGTAAACGATATCCTTCGAGTAACGGTAATCAGATTTTAGACGCCCTGCCACAGTACGCATCCAGGCCATGTGCATCCTACTTTCCAATACTCCGAAATGGTAAAGACCCGCGCCAGAAACAATAAAAACTGCATCGCCTGCCAACGTATCTTTCCCCATAAAACCTATGGGGATATATTGGCGACGCTCGGAAGATACTTTTGGAATGACAAGGTAATCCCCATCTGGAATATTCTCAACATGGAAATGCGTTGGTTTTTCGGCCAGCCTTCGCGTTGGTTCACTTTTACTAAGGGCACGATATTGCCTTACGGCATTAATCCGTCGCATTACCTCAGGCAAGGAACGGATCTCATCTGGCCGTGCGTCACCTACCCATAGGCACCAGCGCTCAATCCCGTTAAGGAATTCTTCCGAGCCAATCCAACGTTTAAAGAATTTCTCCGCGCGTGGCTCTAAATGTAAAAACTTTAATTTTTCGGCCGCCGAGAAAAGATACATCCCTCCATCTATGGGCTTATTCCCAATTCCGATTTCTGGAATAATGCCCAAAGGTGCACGACGCCTCTCAAGAAAAACATCAGGTGCGTCGACGAGATATGGATTAATATGAGAGGCGATAATCTCGTGTGGCTCGCCACGAATATCTTCGTATTCATATATCTTGAGAGTTTCGCCGGGCTGGCACCCAAAACCTATCACAACACAATACACAGCGGCTTTCCCCGGCGCCTCATTCGTCCACTTGAAAGTGCGATGTGCAAAATTAATATGGACCCTGTATCTCCCCATCATTTCATGCCATAGAATTCCTACCTGTTCTCCTTGAGTGATTGAATTAGTAGACACAAACGCACAGCTAATCGCGGTACCTTGAATGTATTGAGCTGCTTTGAGGTACCAACCTGAAACATAATCTAATACGCCACCTCCACTCTTATCACCAAACAACGAAACGATTTCCGCTCGTTGTTCATCAGCCATAACCTTCGAGCCAATAAACGGTGGGTTACCGACTATGTAGGTAAGTTTTTCCTCGGATACAAGTAATCGCCAGTCAATCTTCAGTGCGTTCCCCTGCATAATATGTGGCTGCTCAATGAGTGGAAGTTTACGGAGAGGCTCACCAAAGTAATCACCTAGTTGAACGTTTGTCATATGATCAGTCAACCAAAGTGATAGCTGCGCAATCTGCGACGGGAATGATTCAAGTTCAATCCCAAACATCCTCTCGACGGAAAGTTTCGAAAGTTTCGATAAATCAATTTCCATCAGTAATACACCCTGCCCGGCATCTACCCTAGCTGTGCGATCTTTATGCAATCGTTTAATTATCTCTAACTCAATTCTGCGTAGTTCACGATACGCGATGACAAGAAAGTTTCCACAGCCGCAAGCAGGATCAAGTAACGTAATTTTGGCTAACTTTTCCCATAAGGTGTTAAGCTTAGTAGTATTATTACCTACTGTCCTCAGTTCCCGCTCTAAATCATCTAGGAACAAACCACTTAGTACCTTAAGGATATTCTTCTCTGAGGTGTAGTGTGCACCTAAGTCATGGCGAGCTCGATCATCCATGACCGATTGGAACATGGACCCGAATATCGCAGGCGAAATAACTGACCAATCAAATTGTACCGCCGCGATGATTGCGTCTCGGATGCCACGAGTGCCGAAGAGTGCGGGCAGCGGGGCGGCAAAAAGTCCACCATTAACGTATTCTAATGATGCAAGATCCTCATCAAAGTTTGTCTGCCGCTGGGCCGGCGGTGTATTTAGTATTTGAAAAATTAGGCTTAGATGTGCACCAATATCTGAGCCGTCTTCTTTCGTTCTTTCTTCAAGGTAGTTACGGAAAAAATCACTATTAAAAATTCCGGTGTCATCGGCAAAGAAACAAAACACCAAGCGCGTCAGGAGCTTATCAATGGCCTCCCGGGGGTAATTCGTGATACGGATGGCTTCGTATAACTTTCCGATGGCTTGAACCGCCTTAACACTAATGGGGTTTTCTTCACGATATGTCCGAACCCGAAATCCAGGAATGAAACTAAACAGCTTGATCTTTTTGGGGAATTCTTTAAGCTCGAATTCCTCCTGAAAAACCCCGCCGTCGGCCTCCAGATCATAAAACCGAATTCGAGCATAGTCCGTTACAACGATGTAACGAGGGCGATCAACCTCTGGGAGCGCATCAAAATACGATCCTGCCTGTTGGTACGCGCTGTCTAAATTTTTACCGCCGCTTTTGTGTTCAACTATCAACGTGCCAGGCCAGAATAAATCGATGAATCCACGATGGCGCTCACCGATGAGATTTACTTTTTCCTGATATCGGGCAACTGTGCGTCGTCGAATTCCGTATACCTCAAAAAACTCATTCCAAAAAGACTGGTACTCACCGACTTCACTAGTCTGCCCCGCCCATTCACGGGCGAACGCGACTGCCTGGGCTCGTATTTCATTCCAATTCAGCATGGTTCGGAGTCGAGTAAATCATTCAAGCTTTTTTAATGACTAACAATTCTCCAGCATTCCAGTGTGTCAATTTTCCCACCATTGGGCCAAAAAGTCAAAAACAAACGGGGCTATTAGCCTTTCTTCAAAGAACAAAAAAACGCCAGCATGAGGGCTGGCGATTCCTCTTAAGAGCTCATACTAGAAGATTTCAAATGCAACGCGTCAGCTATTTGAATTTACAATTCACATAGATACCTTTTAATAGAGCCCGCACTTTTATCTTAGCACTACTCAGCTTAGTAGGCCAGAATAGTATCAAGGTATTCGATAACGGCTGTAGCTTAGGCCAGTCCACTATTGTGGCGCTTTTTAGAAAACTTCCGCCGTTCTTTAGTGAACAGAAATTTTATGGTGCGCATTTCTTAATCGCACACTCCTTTACCCGCGGACTAGATCAGTAATGCGTGGAAAAATGCCAAATTTACTATCCTGTCCCACGTTGCCCCTGAAAATGCTAGGCACGCCATTAGGTGTATTCCTATAAAAAACTACCATAGAGGCAAGGCCTCTATAACCCAATGGAGCCCCCCGATCTCCCTCCCTGCAATAACCAACCAGCCTCTCTCTTTCTACATCATCAAGAATTATACTATCAGGGTGCAATGGTCGATCATTCTTATCGTGGATATAATCACAGACGATTTCGACGCCTACTTTAGTAATTGCAGCGAAGGCTTCGCGACAAATGCAAGGCAAGAGAAAAAATTCAGAAAACTGACCTATCAAAGGAACTTCTTTTGCGACATAATTTCTTGAATTTAAAAATTGATCACCAGTCCCCGAAAAATCATCAACATATATAATAGCGCCACTTCCTAGGCTGATTGTCGTCTTGATGAGCTCAAGTAAGTTTTGACAATCGATAATATGCACGCGCTTTCGTTCTAGATTAGCTTTATCGCGGAGTAAGTTAAGCATCAAGTGGCTACTACTTGCTGGCTTGTCCACGGTCACATATATAACTTTTTCTAATGCTACCCCTCGACTTTGTAATTTAGCTAGTAACTTTCCATTGTGTTTGACGAGGACATCTTCCGTCTTTTGTTCCGAATAATACCGGATATGACTCAACAAGGACAAAATTAGATGGTGATCAGTTTTAGGAAATTGATCGAGCCAACTAAGAACTAATTGCGGGTGGACTTTTTGAGGGTGGTAATCCTTAACTCGCCTACAAAAGTGCAGAATCCTCAAGTAATCTAAGGGATGCAACATCGCCCATGATAAATTATTCATCATCTGTCGGGGTGCCATCCTCCATTTTCGCAAGCAGATTTGTAATATAGACCTGCACACCCCTCACGGCCCTCACAAAATCTTTATTAACCTCGCTTGTTAGCTGAGATTCCAATCCCCTTAACTTTTCTACAAGATCATTACAAGCGGTAATTGCTGTTGTAATATTTCGAGGTGGCAAAAAAATATCAAAAGTATCACGAGTTTCTAGCTCTATGTGGTTCACGTATTCTTTTAACTTTGATTTAAATTCTTTCTCCCGGTTCTGTTCTTGGGCTTTTGCCGATGCTTCAATTATCCTTCGGAAATGAATTACGCTTACGATCTTCCCTGATTTGTATTTATCAACAAGCCTTTGAATCAAAACTTCTCTGCCAAGTTCCCTAAATAATCCTGGTAGTTTATCCTCATAAATCTTAATGACCGGGTAGGCCTCAATCCAAAAATTCGAAGCCACTCGTCTATCGGGCTCTGACTCTAGAGACAAAGCCTGAAACTTTTCCGGAAAGCTAAGTAATATTTTGCAACGCTCCACCTGCATCTCACTTAAACCCGTAAGATCAGATATCTTTTTATTATCGTCTTCGTGCAGCTCTTCAATGATGGTTTTCAGACTAATCGCAGTTGGCATTAGCTCCCATTGTTGTCTAAAGTTATGAATCGAAAACATGTAAAGCAGGCCGGCAATTTTTGTCGGTGGCTCAACAATATTAGCGGGTATAGTAATCTCAAAACCATCATCAGCCAATTCCGCGCAACACCGAAACCGTCTCTCCCCATCTAAAATTGCATATTTTTCTTGTCCTTTAATTTTGTAAGCGGTGATCGGTACAAGTACCCCATGTTGTTGGATACTTTCTTTTAATTCTCGTAAGGGCACGGGGTCGAATAACTTTCTGGGGTTATTTCGATTTGGTTTTATCTCGGTGACATGAAGATGCTTGAGTAGTCCGGTAGGAACAACTTCCGTAATAACTTTATGTTGTTTATTACTAGACATTATTTTAAACCAATATGTTTGAAATCAAAAATTCTCGAGCAGCTTTCCGATTAGAGGAGAACCCAGCTATGCTTCTCCTCACAGAAATTATTCTTTTATAAAATCCTTCCGAAAGCATTTTCGCCTCATTTGATTCTAAATAGCTAACCAAAAAAGGAATCCGCATGCGACTAAGCCTGCGCATCCATTTTCGTAATCTAATAAGCTTTTTGAAATCAAATTTAGAGCTATCATAGTCTGTAAAAATGTTTTTGTTATGGACACTGAAAGGCGGATCCATATAGACAAAATCTCCTTTCCGAACGTAACGAAGTGTTTCATCAAAATCAGCAGCTAAGAGATGTGCCCTCTTCAAAAGCTTAGAAGAACGAGAAAAGACAAGCTCGCTCGGGATGCTGCCAGTTTTGCCGTAAGGCACATTAAATTGGCCTGATTGATTTGTTCTATATAAACCATTGAAACAAAAACGATTGAGATACACAAAACGAGCCGCCCTTACCAATGGGTTGTTGATTTTTTTTGAATCAAGAGACCTTAGCGAGTAATATGTCTGCTTAGATTGATCTAGCTCTTCTAATATAGCCAAGACTCCTTTCCAATCTTTTTTTATCTGCCTATAGGTAGCTATCAACTCAAGATTAATATCAGCGAGTAGGGCCTCTTTTGGGGCTACATTAAAAAAGAGGCACGCAGATCCGGCGAACGGTTCCACATACCGCTTACTTTGACTTGCGCGCCAATAACTGGAAAGTAACGGTACTAACTGCCTCTTGCTGCCAGCCCAACGTAAAATTGTATAATTAGCTGCCATTCACAATTATTATTATACGCCCAGTTCTTATTAAAAGAAAAAATTCCCTAATATGACTGACCGGAAGTGAAGTAAACCATATCGAAAAAAATAGTCTATTACCATTCCAATGGTCCCACCGTTAGGCCAAAAAGTCAAAACCTCGATGCGCCCATTGGTAGGAAAGTAGGTAAAAAATCGAGGCCCCGCCTCGGGCGGGCAGGGAGCAAAGCGGTGGGTCCCGCCAACGGCGAGGTAGGCCATTTACCCGGTAATGACGGTTTGAGGTTACTGGATTCCCGCCTTCGCGGGAATGACGGTTTTTTTGATTTCTGGACCTCCGCTACGGCGCGGGGATGGCGGTTTCTGGTTTTTTTCTGGACCCCCGCCTACGCGGGGTGACAATACAAAAAAGCGCCACCAGCAGGTGGCGCTTTTTCAACGATATCTCTACCCCCTCCTCTCCACCACAATCGTGCAATTGGCAACCAGCGCAGCAATGGCACCGATGGCCGCCCAAATCGGGATGAGGGCGACGCCGACCACGCCGATGGTGAGGGGAAATTCCAAAATAGTGTGCCCCTTCTCATTTTTGATGATGATACGCCGGACGTTGCCCTCCTTCACTAGGGCTTTTATCCTTTTCACCACGTCGCCGCCCGAAACTTTGAACTCTTCGTGCCGCACGTTTTCTGCCATATGTTTGGTGGTTAGTAGCGCTTCAATTCTCGCAGGCACCGCGAACGTAAGAACTCACCAGCGAATTGCGGCAGGCTTCGCACGCGTTGGAAAACGTTTGCTGAATCGGATAGCATGGTGCCCTGATACACTGGATTTGCACTGTTCCGCACACGGGGTCGTACTGCTGGGTGCAGACCTCGGCGTTCCGCGACTCCGGCGTACAAGTAGCAGACCCCCCTGCCGGCGGCTTGGCACCCGTGCAGCGCCAGTTGATTTCTGCTGTTTTGGTCTCCGCGCTCACGACGCAAGCCGGGTTGCAACCCTCGCGCGTAGCGTTCAGGTTGGCATCAAACCACCACGTCTTTGAATTCTCGTTGAAAGAGCCGGGGGCCAGGGTCTCCCCGCCCTTGATACAGGTTGCCTCCGCAATTTCCCGCGCCTGGGCTTCCGTGAAATCGGCCGGGCTCGGCTCGGGCGTTACGGTTGGGGACGGTGTTGGAGTTGGCGTTACCGCGGGCGTACACCCCGCCAGCACCACAACCGCTGCGCTTGCAACAAAGTATTTCAGCATATACAAGGTGATACGACAGCAAAGCAAATAAGTAACTTACTCAATAATTCTCACACTACTGGAAGGTGGAGCCAAAAACAGTGAAGCGGGGAGCATGAAGTAAGGAGTAAGAGTACCGGAAACGATTTCTACCGAATGCCGGTATCGCAGGAAAGCCGTACTTCATGCAGCGCCCCCGGTTCGATGGCGATGGTTTGCGTCTCACAGCGAGGAAAGGGGTTGCCACCGACGGGCTGCAAGCCGTACTCGCCCGGCGGGAGCATCACGCGGAAATTGCCCTCCTGGTCGGTTTCCGCGATGGCAAACGGGGCGCTGCTTGGACTGTCGGCGGCAATCACCTGCACCGCCGTCACGTAGGGCTTATCCGCGCACGCCGGGTCGGGAGGTTCCCGCTGCACCGGGCAGTTGGGGCCAAGTATGACTTTTCCCTGCACGCCGGAATCGTACGGCAAAATACCGCCGCTCCCCGGCGTTGGTGCCGCCATTGGCTCCCAGCCAAACGGGACGGCGCACGGCGTTGGGAAATCCTTTTCCTCGCCGGTCAGCGTGCTTTTCGCGCGCGTGATGACCTGAATGCAAACCATCGAACTTCCCTCGCCCCGAGCTTGGCGGGCCAGGAGATTCAAACGGCCATCCTTCATCTCGTAGTACTCCACCGCAACGCCGGCAGGCGCTTCCGAGAGCTCATCGAGGTACAGCGGCGGATTTGCGACCAGCAGCCGACTGTCCAGCCGGTACTGCAACGAAAACGCGCTGCCTAAACTGTACTCTACAATTGCACCGGTCTTCGCGTCCACAATGGCATGCATCTGACACGACGCACCACAACCCCATTCAATGACGGTATAGTGGCCGGCAAAATTTGGCCCGTAGGTGAGTCCGTCAATAATCCTTGGCCCAACGATCTTTGCCGCCGCCGGGGATGTCTCGAAATCAACGTTGGCACGCGGTCCGGTATACGCATCTGGGGCTGGATAATCACTGAAGCGGTACAGGTATGGCGTAGCTACATCCAACAACCATACCGCCGGGCCTTCGTAGGGCGAACCGTGCAGCACATGCACGCGCGGGGCCAGCAGCTCCCCGACCGGTTGCGAAATCGCGTACTCCCCATTGGCCGCCACGCTGAACACATACTCTTTCTTGTCCCCGAACCACAGCGAGAGCGGCTCACTGGTCTTGTTCTTGATGACGAGGCGCTGCTTGGCCGTCATTTTCTGGCAACGCGGGGAAGGAACGTCTTGGTTCACCTCCACGCGAACGACGTTTTCATCGCCCGGTTCAACACACGCTCCGACAGCGGGATACTCGCTGTCGGCCGGCAAGACTGCGGCCAGCGGTTTGCCACCACCCTGGTCGGGCTGATCGTTCCCGCTGGGGGTGCGGCTGGGACGGCGAATCGCAAAAATTGCAATTCCCGCAACGGCAACCAGCGCCACGGCAGCGACGACGAGAATAATTTTTTTCATACGGTTATTTTCACACCGACATTACAAATGCGCCCGCGCGGCGTAATTGAAGGGGTAAAAATAATTACGCCACAGCTGGTCGGTAGATTTCCATTGATTGTCACCGACAAAATAATCGCTCAACACTTCGCGGACCCGCGCGATCTCCTTGCAGCGCCGCCTGTTTTTTCCGTCCGCCAGGGTCAGGTCGATGAGTTCCAGCGCGCGCTCGAACGCCAGGCGGCTGTACTCCGGATTTTTGCTCCGCCACGAGATGGTCCGCTCCACTTCGCTGCCGATATTGGCCAGCTGCTCGATCAGCGAAAGCTCGCGCCATTTCCCGTTCGCTAATTCCCGATGTTGGTAGGTCATTTCGTTACCAGCTGAGTTACTATCGCAACGATCTTTTTCTGCAGCGCCGGGTCTTGCACGCTGCGGCTGCGGTTGTCTTGCGACGGCCGCAGGTTGATCATCGAGTCGAATTCGATAAAATTTTCCTCTTGTTCATCCGGATACAGGTTGATACCCCACAGGTCGGCTTGCAGAGAACCCTGCTCAAGCAGGTACGCCTCTTCGTCGGCGTGCAGCTCGGCGTCAATCGCCATGATCTTTTTCTCCACGTCAACTACCGCTTTGACCATATTGCCAAAACCATGCGCAGCGATCTGCCGCAACTCCGCAAGAGTTACCGGGGACTGGATGATACGCATAAAAAAATTTTCCCACCGTTAGGCCAAAAAGTCAAAATCATGAAGTAGGGAACCCGTAACAAGTGGGAGAGGAATTTTTTCTAGATTCCCTCTGCGTCTCGGGAATGACGATTTGTTTTCCCCCTCACCCAACCCTCTCCCACATCGGGGAGAGGAAAATTATTTTGGGTATAATACAGGTGCTCCTGGTTAGTCACCCAAATCAATCACCTCATCAATACGGATCTGCGCGACAAAGTCGGGCAAATGCGAGACTAGCACCATTCCGCCGGCGTACTGATCCAGTGCCTGCGCAATGATGGGCAGGTGGCGGAAGTTGATGTGGTTGGTGGGCTCATCCAGCAGCAGGACGGCGGGCGCCAGGAGTACCAGTCGGCAGAACGACAGCAACCCTTTCTGGCCTTCGGATAACGCGCGGATGGGGCTGGAAAGCAGCTTCCCGTCAAGCAGGAAACCCGCCGCGGCAGAGCGCAAGAGGTGCTCGTCGGGGCGCTCCATCGCGGCTTTGAGCACCGCGAACGCCGTCAGGTCGGGGTCCAGGTTGCTGAAATCCTGCTTGTAGTATCCCACGCGCACTTCGGGAGAGATGACTGCATCATCAAAACCGCCGGCATTCAACCGTTCCAGCAGCGTACTCTTACCCACCCCGTTGGGCCCCGCCAGCAGGACGTGGGTGTCTTTTCGCACCGTCAGATCCAGCGGCCGGCGCACGGGGGCGTGGTTTTTCAGCGCGGTCACGGCGCGAAACGCGATGAGCTGGCCGTCGAAGTGCCGATCCAGCGCCTGGACCGGAATGGTGAACGGGCGGATGACCTTGTCTTCGCGGCGCACGTCCACCATCTGTTCTTCGGCAGTCTCGGCAACTTGGCGCATGCGTTTGGCGACGCTCCGCAATTTTCCCCCCTTGTGAGCAAACACTTCCGCTTGGGCGCGCTTTTCCCGCACCTGCGCTGCCAGGCGCGCGTTCTGCAGATTTTCCCGCTCGATGCGATTTTTGATCTCCTCCACCACCACGCTGTAGTTGCCGGTGTACTGCTCGATGGTGTGGTTGAACGCGTCCAGATACAGCACGCCGTCGGAAAACGCGTTGAGAAAATCCGCATCGTGGGAGATGACCACGCAGGTTTTCTCATACGCCATCAAAAAACCGGTCAGGTGCTCGATGCCGATGGCGTCCAGATTATTGGTGGGCTCGTCCAGCAGCAGGACATCCGGGTGCTGGATGAGCGCGTGGGCCAGCAACAGCCTAGCTCTCTGGCCGCCGGAACATTTGTTCAGGTGGCGCTCGAAGGGAACGGACAGGTGCACTACTTCGCACACCTCGGCGATGAGTTTATCGAGATTGTACTTCTGCTCGGTGAACGCGCTGGCAAAGTATTCGCGCACCGTGTGGCCCAGCATCGCTTTGGGCATCACCTGCCGCGCAATGCCGATGGTGGCATCGGCGGGCGTGAGAAATACGGAACCCTCGGTCGGGGCAAGTTCTCGGGTGATGAGCTTGAAGATGGTGCTCTTGCCGGCGCCGTTCTGGCCCATCAAGGTGATGCGGCTGCCCGTGCGGACGGAAAAACTGGCTTCCTCAAGCAGCTTATGATCGTGCTCGTATTCGAAGCTCACGTTCGAGAACCGAAGGATGACGTTATCGTTGGCCATGGGGGAAATAATATTTCTCTACTTCGAGCGAGCCGCGCGAGTCGAGAAGTAAGCTCATAGGTAGCTTCTCGACAAGCTCGAAGGCTATTTTTTACTTTTCAACTATTCCTCAACCGTTTCAAAATACTGGCTCATCCCAAATGCCTAGCAACTGTTCCCTGCCACAAAACCGGTCGTCCAACACAACTGCAGACTGTAGCCCCCCGAAGGACGGTCAATGTTCAAAACGTCGCCGACCAAATAGAGATTCGGCACCAGCCGCGACTGCATGGTTTTAAAATCCACCTCGGGCAGCGCGACACCGCCCGACGACACCACGGCCTTATCCGCACCCAGCAGGCCCTGCACGTGCAGGGGTATGGCCTTGAGCAGCGCGACCAGAGCGCGTCGGTCAGCACTGCGTACGCTGTGGTTGGCAGTCTCGCCATCAATACCGGCAAGCTCCAAAATTGCGGCCACCAGCGCCGCCGGAATGAGCCTACCCAAAGTATTTTTCAATTTTTTATTGCTCTCGGCCACCAGGTGGGTTTGCAGCTCTTGGCGCAGCTGGGCGTGGTCCCGGGACGGGAACAGGTCCAGTACGATTTGCACGTCGCCGTAGCGCAGCAGCTCGCCCACGTGTTTGCTCATGTTCAACACCACGGGCCCACTGATGCCAAAATGCGTGAACAGGAGCTTGCCCTTGTGTACCTCCTGCTTCTGCTGATTTTGGAACGTGGTGAGTTTGCACGCTGGCAGAGCCACGCCGCCCAATTTTTTCGCCCATGCGTCGTGGAGCGCAATAGGCACCAGGGCAACGTCATTTTCTATGATGGTATGGCCGAGCTGCTTCAGCCAGGCGTAGCCCTCGCCCGTGGAGCCGGTTTCCGGCCGCGAAGTGCCGCCCGTCGCCACGATGCACGCTGCGGCCTCCAGCTCGGGCGCATTTTTGCGCCGGATGCGGATGTGGCCCGTGCTTTGGTCCACCGCCAAACCGCGAACGGCGGCGGAAGTTTGTACCTGCACGCCGCCTTGCCGCACGTAGCCGGCCAGCACGTCGAGCACCGACTGCGCGGAATTGGAAACCGGAAATACCCTCCCCTCCGCCTCAACTTTCGTCGCCATCCCGCGAGCGTGGAAAAAACTTAAGCTTTCCTCCATGCCAAACTGCGAAAACGCGGAGAACAGGAATTTGTCATTGCCTTTGTATTTGGCGAGCAGCGTGCGGGTCTGGGGCGCGGCGTTGGTCACATTGCACCGTCCGCCGCCGGTGATGAGCAGTTTCTTCCCCAAGATGGCATTTTTCTCCAACAGCAACACCGAACGGCCGCGCTCGGCCGCCCGGCCGGCCGCCATCATCCCAGCCGGACCGCCGCCGATGACCACCACTTCCCAGCGGGTTGGAGCAATGGGTTTCCCCTGCGACATCATGGTTATAACGTTCCTGACGAGAAGAACCGCCCTCCATGGAGGGCGGTTCTTGCACTGCTGCGCTTACGCGCGAGCGACGTTGGTGGCGGCCGGACCCTTGGGCCCGTCCACGACCTCAAAGGTTACCGTGTCGCCGACCTTCAGTTCGCTGTAGGTCACTCCCTTGAGTTCCTTGGAGTGAAAAAACAGGTCTTTGGCCTCGCCTTCGCGGGCGATGAACCCAAAGCCTTTTTCCGTCAGCGTCTTGATAGTACCAGTCATGTAATTGTGCGTACGTTAACTTATTTTCAGAAACTCGACAACGATTTCTGTAGCTTAGCAGCGTGCCGCCACTCTAGCACAAACGTAGGATTATTTCAAATTCCCTGAGCGTCAGGTGCGCCCATTGGTTTCTGACACCTTTTGGTACCTTTCTTAGACCACCGCCGTCGGCGGGGCAAGAAGGTACCGCTAAAGTCGCGCCCCGTGTCGGAAAGTAGAAAAAATCGGGTTGCTTGACTTCCGCATGGGCGGCAGTGACGGTCCGGCCGCTGCTGCCAAATACATATTGACGAACATAGATGTTTGACCTAAATATTACAGTACTTCCACGCCCCTTTCGGGGAGGTCGACGGCGGGACTAAAGGTAACTTATATTTTTTCTTATGATAGCAACTCTTCCCATGCCGATGCGACGCGCAGCAGCCTTGCTGGCGGCAGCCGGGCTGCTCCTGGCGGGGCTCATGTTCGCGCTGCAACAGCGGCCGGCGCAGGCGGCTCCGTCCTCCGCGGCGGGCGGCATGTGTCCCCGCGACACGGCCGGCACGATCTATCTCGAGATCAAAGGTATTGAGGGCGAATCCAAGGACCAGCAGCATCCGGGCTGGCTAGAACTTGAATCCTACAGCTGGGGCATGACCCAGACGGGCGCGATCGGCGGCGGTGGGGGCGGCGGCGCCGGCAAGGTCAGCATGCAGGATTTCCACTTCACGATGAAGATGGATAAAGCCTCGCCCAAACTGATGCAGGCCTGTGCACTTGGCGAGCACCTCCGCGAGGTCAAGCTGGACGTGCGGCGCCCCAACGCCCCGGAATCCTTCCTGCAGTGGACGATGGAAGACGTTTTCTGCTCGTCATACCAGACGAGCAACATCGCAAACGGCGACGCCCTTCCGACCGAGCAGGTCAGCCTGAACTTCGGCAAGATCAAGGTTTCCTACACCGAGCAGGACAAGATGTGCAAACCGGGCGAAAAAACCGAATTCCAGTGGGACGCGGAGACCAATACCGGCGTCTAGCGGCCTTTTCCACCGGATGCAAAAACCCCCGGGCGCTCCGGGGGTTTTGTTTTCTACGTTATCGCCGATCAAGGCATTTTGTGGTAGAATACAGTACATCGAAATAATAACCCAACCTATATGCCAAAGCGAGCGCCCCGCAAGCGGCAACCGCACCCGCTGTCCCTCCACGCGAAAATCGCGCACACGTATGCCTGGCTGATGGTCTGGACGTACGCTGATTTCGTTTTGGGGGTGATCATCGGAGCGACGGTGTTTTCCCTCTTCCCCCCGACGGTCACGCCCGGGGCTCTCCGCGCCTACGCCGCGCCGGGAGTCACCATGGCGGCGACGGCCGTTGCCTCGCCGTCCGCCTACGTCATCTACGTCAGCGTGGATGGCTTGCGCCCGGACGCCGTCACGAATCTGGGACCGGCCGGCGCGCCGAATTTCTACCGCCTGATCAACGAGGGGGCAACGACCTTGAACGCCCGCACCGACTACGACTATACCATCACCCTGCCCAACCACGTGACGATGGCCACCGGACGAGGGGTCAACGGCAGCAACGGCCACAACTGGACCTTGAACTCCGACCCCGCGCCCGGCCAGACCATCCACAGCAACAAGGGCAGCTATGTGGCCAGCGTCTTTGACGTCGCCCACGACAACGGCCGTCGGACCGGCCTGCTGGCGAGCAAAACCAAGTTCAGCTTGTTCGATACCAGCTACGACGCCGCCAACGGCGCGCCGGACACCACGGGAACGGACAACGGCCGCGACAAGATCGACACCTACGTGTACAACGGCAGCACCGCCAACCTGACGTCGCGCTTCATCAACGACATGAACGCCAATCCCTATCATTTCAGCTTTGTCCACTTTGCCGACCCCGACACGGTTGGCCACGCCAACGGCTGGAACCCCACGCCCGGTTCCGCCTATTCCAACGCGGTGAAAACCGTGGACGGGTACCTCGGGCAGATCCTACAGCTCATTGACTCCAACAGCACGTTGAATGGCAACACGACGCTCATCGTTTCCGCCGACCACGGCGGCAGCGGAGGCGACCACTCCAACGCCACGCTGCCGGAGGACTACACCATCCCGTTCTTCGCCTGGGGGAAAAATACGGCCGCCGCTGCCGAGCTCTACGGGCTCAATCCGGCCTCGCGGCTTGACCCGTTCACCGGGCGCCCGACCTACGGCGCAACGCCGCAGCCCATCCGTAATGGCGACGCGGGCAATCTGGCGCTCTATCTGCTGGCGCTGCCCCCCATCCCGACTTCCTTCATCAACGCCAGCCAGGACCTCGCGCTGACGGCGGGTGGCCCCACTTCCCCGGTCGCCAACGCCGGGCCGGACCAGTCTAAAACGGACACGGATAACACTGGGAGCGAAACCTTTACGCTTGACGGGAGCGGCTCCTTTGACCCCGACGGGACCATTACTGCCTACGAATGGTCCGAGGGCGGCTCGACCATCGCGACCACCCCCACGTTCAGCCGGGATTTCGCCGTCGGTTCGCACTCCGTGTACCTGACCGTCACCGACGACAGCGGGCTGACCAGCCTGGACACTGCGGTGGTTACCGTCAACCCGTATGTGGCGCCGCCGCCAGCGACCACGATCCATGTCGGGGGCATCACCATGGGCAAGGAAACGACCATTCGCGGCAAAAAACCCTACTGCCGCGCCATCGCCGCCGTGGCCATCGTCAACCAGGACAACGCGTCGATCAAGAGCGCCAACGTAATGGGCCAATGGGCAGGGTCGGTAACCGCGACTGCCAGCCTTTCCACGAATCGGAACGGTGTTGCCACGTTCCGCAGTTCGTGGACGCAAAATTGCGGGGTCTTTACCTTCACGGTTGCCGACGTGGTGCTGGCTGGATACGTGTACGACCCGTCGCTGAACGTAGCAACCACCGCCAGCATCAGCTTCTAGGCGCTCGCGGGAAAAACAATTCGCCAAAAAGCGCCGTCCTAGGACGGCGCTTTTTTTACTGCGGCAAGCAGGACCGGCTTAATTACTCTGCAAATTCTTCTTCAGGAACGCGAGCGTCTTTTCCCAGGCGTCCTTGGTCTCCTGCGGTCAGGCCGGCGCGTGCCGGCCTGACCGCAGGAGAGAAACAATTACTGGCGCCGCCGCGCGCGGACGAACAGGAAGACCGCGATGGCGGCCACGGCAATGACAATGACCCACGACATCGGCCCGCCCTTCGCACTCTCCCCGGCAGTTGCCGGGGCATCGGTTCCCAGAGCCGGCACCGGCGTGCCAACCACCCGCTCCTCCGCGGTGATGTCGTCTTGCTTGTCCGCGACCCCGTCGGCGTTCGTGTCGGTCAGCTCGGCAACGACTTGGTCATTTTCCCAGCGCAGCCAGAGGTCGTTCTTGCCGTCCTCATTCTGGTCGTACGCGGTCAACACCATGGCCTCGCCGTCGTAGTAGGTGGTGCGGTCGGTCTTGCCGTTGCCGTCGGTGTCGGCGGCAACCACCTCGGTATACGCGACGCTCTGCCCATATACCTCCACGGTCTGAGGGGTGGTGGTCTGGGCGAACGCCAGGACCGGGGCGAACAGCGCAATGGTACTGAGAGAAAAAATGCGGTTTCGCATAGCAATTACTGGTTTGCCTTGGCCTTCTCTTTCTGGCAAGCGTCGATGAGCGAGGACTTCACGCGGTCTTTCTCCTTGGCCTCCCACTGGACCAGATCATTCTGGAATTGGGAAGCCTGCTGCTTGAGCACGTCGGCCTGCAGGCGGCGCGCGCGGTTCTTCAGATAGCTTTCCTGCAGCACGTCGTCGATGCCGCGGTTCTTCAGGTGTTGCTGGCGGAGGATCTCCACCTCTTCGTCGGTCAGGTCGGCCGAGCCGAAGGTGGATTTCACCGATTCCGAGACCACGGTGGTGGCGATGGTCAGGGGATCGCCGACGCTCTCCAGCGCGTCCAGCGCCGCGGACAGCCCGACGGACTTGACCTTACCCGTCACCGAATCCGTGTTGATGGCCAGCTTGGAATCGCCGGGCGTCACCTGTCGCACCAGCTTGATCTTGGCCGCGAGCACTTCCGCGACGCTCTCGAAATCCAGCACCTTCTCAAAGCTGCCCTTCATGCCGCGGTTGGCATCGATGGTGTCGTAGGTCACCCAGGCCAGCCGCCAGAAAGATTTCAACAGGTTCGTCTTGATGTTTTGGACCAGCGCCTGCTTGTACTCGCGCAGCTCCACGCGCACCAGCCGGTCGACTTCCATATCGCGTTCCAGGAGGAAGATCTCGAGCTTCGCATCAACGATCTTACCCATGGTCGCCGCGTGTTCCTTGCCTTCAAAGCTGCGGTCCGACGGCGCGATGCGGTCGTCCAGGTCCGAGTACTTCTTCCAGTCGCTATCGAAAACCGACGCGTTGATCTGGCAGGTCTTTGGGTTGATGGGGCCGCTCAGGTCGGCGGCCTCCTCGGCATCCACGCATTTGCCGTTCACGGCCTTGGTGCCTTCCTTGCAGTAACGGCACTCGTCGGAGGCAAAGATGCCCCCGGCAGCCTCGCAATTGCCCTTGAAAGCCGCGCGTAACTCATCCACCCAGGCTTTGTAGCCGGCTTGGACCTTGCTGTTGGCCGCGCTCTTGCTCTGGCCGATGTCCTTGCAGTACTCGTTGTGGAACGCGCACTTACAGTAGCGGAAATCCATCTTCGCCCCGCAGTAGTCGTCGCGGATGTCGGGGGCGCGGAATTTGTCCACCTTGGCGTACGACGCGGCGAACGCGACGGCGGCAAAACCAAGCCCCGCCGCGACCGCGGCTCTCGTCCCCCAGGCGCGCATAGATTTCATAACGGCACCAGTTTTACACTTCCCGCTGCTCCCGTCAACGCAGGCTATTCACAGGTAGGCGACGTAACGGTACATCACCCAGAAATGGCTGAAGCTGCCGGCGATGACGAAGAGGTGGAAGATCTCGTGCATCCCCAGCCAGCGGGTGCGCGGCAGGACCCGGTCGAGACCGAAAAAGACGGTGCCCAGCGTGTAGAGGATGCCTCCGGCAAACAGCCAGGCAATGCCGGCCGCAGGCAGGATGGTCACGAGTTTTGCCATGGCAACCATCACCAGCCAGCCGATGCCGATGTAGAGAAAGACCGACAGCCACGGGTTCAACATGATGCCCGCGCCCTTGAGGATGGCGCCGGCGAGCGCCAAACCCCAGACGACCCCGAACAGCGTCCAGCCCCAACCGCCGCCGAGCGCCACCAGGCAAATGGGTGTATACGTGCCCGCGATAAGCAGGTAGATGGTCGCATGATCAATGCGTCGCAGGATAAGCTTCCCCCGCCAGGACGCCGGCGCCAGGTGGTAGAACGTACTGGCCAGGTACAGGAGCAGCAGCGTCGCCCCGAAGACCGAGAACGAAACGACCTCGCGCGCCGTGCCGGAAACCGCCGCAAACCCGATGAGCGCGACGGTACCCAGCACCGACAGCAGGAACGCCGCAAAGTGCAGCAGGCTGCTGCCGGGCTCATTATCCGCCTGAGGATGGAGCACGAGATGCCGAACCGGGTAGCCCATCATACTTCATCATTATCCTGCGGACAGCTCGCCGCGTCAAAAAAAAGAGCGCCCACGGCAGGAGCCATGGGCGCAGGAACGGAAAGATTCATGAGAAGCGGTATCCCTTGGGGATGACCAGGATGCCGCCCTCGGACAGGACGGGGGTGTTGGACACCGGCTCGCCGGCCTTGAGTCGGGAAAACATATCGGCGAACTTGACGGTATCCCACGGCGGTTGCCGCGGCGACATCTGCAGGCCATGAGGAATGACCACCTCCTTGTCCACGACGACCCGCTCCAACCGGCAGTTCGAGCCAACCTGCACGTCATTGAGCAGGATGCAATCGGCAACGACGCTGCCACGGCCGACGACCGTGCCGGACGACACCACGCTGTGGGTAACGTGCACGTCGTCCTGGCAGATGGCGTCGGGACCGAACACCGCCCGGTCAATGCCGCCGACCCGGTCGAATTTCGCCGGACTGATGGGCCAAAGCGGCGCGGTGTACATCGGCCACTGGCGGCCGTAGAGATTGAACGGCGGCTGCCGGTCGCACAGCATCATCTGCACCTGGTACCAGGCCTCGATGGTGCCCGTGTCGGCGAAAAAACCGCGTTCGCCTGCCTCCACGCCGGGAATGCTGTTGATTTCCAGGTCGTAGCCCAGCACGCGGCAATTGTTGATGAGCCAGGGGATGCCGGAACGGCTCAAGGTCATTTCCGGCTGGTGGGATGCGCCGATGTGGTCCAGCATCTGGACGAACGGCTGGCGCCGGATGGCGTACATCGCCAGGTTGGCGTGACAGAAGCCCGGTCGGCCGGGAATAGACTGGGGCGCGTCCGGCTTTTCCCGCATGATGTGCACGCGGTCGTCGGGGTCGATCTCCAGCACGCCGAGCTGGCCGCGCGCCTCCGCCACGGGAACAGCGCGGTAGACCATGGCCGCGTCCGCATCGGCTTGCAGCATCGCGGTGATGAACTGGCGAAAGTCGACTTTGACCACCTGGTCGGCCATCACCACCAGGAAAATTTCGGTGCCGTTGGACAGCAGAGTGCTGCGCAATTGCAACAGGGAGTCGGCGTCCGACAGGAAAAACCGGTCGTCCTCCTTGGGAGGCGCCAGCACCCGCACGTACTGGCCCCGCATCTGCGCCACGCCATTGGCGTAGCCTTCCAGATGCCGGATGAGCGACTGCGGCCGCCGTTGCACGATGACGTGCACGTGGGTGATGGAGGAATTCAGCAGGTTGGACAGCATGATGTCCACCAGCCGGTTGTTCCCCCCGATGGGGATGGCGGGTTTGGCGCGAAAACGCGACAGCGGCTCGATGCGCGTGCCGTCGCCGCCGGCGCACACCACGCCCTGCACTTTGGAGGTATCCAAGATAAGGTATTCCACGGGTTTTCAACTCCTTTTCAAGGGGACAAACGAACGAGCCACCAATGAACACGAACGGCCACGCTAGCACACAACGGCAAGTTTTTCAAGGCCTTATCGGGATGACGGAGGTACCGAGTTCGGCTATACTGCTAGGGTAATCACTCCCCTTTGTATGCCCAAACACCCGTACGCAACAGCAACGACGCTGGCGCTCGCCACGGCTGCAATCTCCGGCGCGGCCAATTTCCTCAACAAGTCGGCGCTGGCCGCCGTTCAGGGCCCGATATTCTTCACCACCATGAAAAATGGGGCGGTGGCCGTCGCGCTCATCGGGATCGTGCTGATGTCCCGGCAGTGGCGCGAATTTTTCCATCTCCGTCGCGACCAATGGCTACGGCTGCTTTTGGTCGGCGTCATCGGCGGGTCGCTGCCGTTCGCGCTGTTCTTCACGGGCCTGGCCCAAACCTCAGCCATTAACGCGTCGCTCATCCATAAAACGCTGGTGTTGTGGGTGGTCGTACTGGCCGTGCCCCTGCTGAAGGAACGCATCTCCTGGCTACAGGGACTGGGCATCGCGGCCGTTTTTTCCGCCAATCTCCTGGTCGGCGGTTTTGCGGGTTTCAAATTTAACGCCGGCGAACTGATGATACTGGCCGCCACCCTGTTGTGGGCGGTGGAGAATGTTATTGCCAAACGGACGCTTGCCGACGTGTCCAGCCTGACCGTGGCTTCCGCGCGCATGGTCATTGGGTCCGCGCTACTGTTTGTTCTTCTTACCTGGCGCGGAGAGGCCAGCCGGATACCGGAACTGAACGCGGCGCAATGGGGATGGGTGGCACTCAGCGGCGTGCTGCTCACGGGGTACGTTTTGACCTGGTACGCAGCGCTCAAGCGCGCGCCGGCAACGTACGTCGCGACGCTTTTGGTACCCGCGACTCTAGTGACCAACGTGCTTTCCGCGGTGTTCGTGACCCACGCGATTCCCGCGCGCGACGTGCAGGCAATACTGTTGTTCGTTCTGGGTACCCTGCTGGTCATCCGCTTTGCCAGAACGACAAAAATTCCGGCTCCCTCACCGGTGACCTAGTATGGACGGCATTTTGCGCTGCAGCCGATACTCCTTTGGACCCAACCGGCTGCACTACTGCGGCCCTGACCAGAACCGCGAGATGCTCGCCTATCTGGAGGAAGGCGTCAGCGACGCGGGGCTAACCGGCATTCTGAAAAAATTCGCGACGCTGTACCCGTATCTCCAGCACATCGCGGCTGCTAACCGCATCGCCGACCCGTTTGATGAGCGCGTGGTGGAGGCCTACTGGATCGGCAACGACCTGCTGGAACGCGTCTCACCGCAATCGCTCTATACGCACCTACGCGATACCCTGCAGCTGAAGGACCGCCTGGGCAGCGTGGAGTTCGACCGTTTGACCGAGAAGATCCGCGCGGGTGCCCTTCCCCACCACTCCTTCCATGTCTTGGACATCTGGTTGCGCACCGGCCATGTGGAGCGAATGCATACCGTAGAAAGCATGGACGCCTGCCGCATCGGCTGGGGCACGGTGGTGACCGTGCAAGGGCCCGCGATCACCGTGGAAACCGAGCCGGTCGTCCTGCGCGACGGCAAATTGGAATTGGGCGCGCCCGTGCAGCGGACGGTTACCCGTGCGCTGGAAACGGCCAGCGACCTCGAGCAGGTACAACCCGGGGACCTCATCACCATGCACTGGGGAGTTCCGTGCGAGGTCGTCACCTCTGCCCAGGCCGCGGTATTGCGCCGCTACACCGTCCGCCACCTGCAGTTGGCGAATCTGACGCTATGAGGATACGTTTTATTCTTCTCTCGGTAGTACTGGCCGTTGTGCCGTGGGCCGCAGCGGCGGATGACCATGATGCCGGCGACGTGTTCACCGCACGGGTCGTCGAAATATTGGAGCAGCAAACGGAAACCCGCGACAACGGTTCAACCTTCACCCAGCAGGATCTGAGGCTCGAGGGACTGCAGGGGGAATGGCGTGGGCGCACTATCGTCACCCAAGGCGTCTCCGACATCGAAATCCTTGCCAGCCGCGTCTATCGCGTCGGCGAGAAGGTCTTGGTACAGCGCGTGCCGGGGGTAGACGGCAGCGACGCGTTCTACGTGGTGGATGCGGTGCGCACCGGCAGCCTGGCGGCGCTGGCGTTGGTCTTCGCACTGGTGGTCGTCGCGATCGGCCGCCGCAAAGGCCTGCGGGCGCTCGTCAGTCTGGCCGCCAGCTATGCCGTCATCATGTGGTTCATCCTGCCGCGGTTGTTGGCCGGCGCCAACCCGCTGCTGGTCAGCGTCCTGGGTGGGTTTGCCATCCTCACGGCGATCACCTACCTGACCGAGGGGTGGTCGAAACAGTCGCATGTCGCGCTGCTGGCGATGCTCGTCAGCCTAGTGGCGACGTACCTCATCGCCGTGCTGTTCACGACGCTGGCACAGATCAGCGGCACCGCCCAGGAGGAGGTGCTAGTGCTGGCCGACGCGGCCACGGGCGCATTGGATTTCCGGGGACTGCTCTTGGCGGCCATCATCATCGGCACCCTGGGGGTACTGGATGATGCGGTCATCAGTCAGGTGGAGACCGTCGCCCAGCTGCGCCAAGCCAACCCGGGATTGTCCGCGCGCGAACTTTATCGGCGGGCGTCTGCGGTCGGCACGGCACACCTCGGCGCAATTATTAATACGCTATTTCTCGCCTATGTGGGCGCCTCGCTGCCTTTGCTGCTCCTGTTCTCGCTCCGTACGCCGCCCTTTACCAGCACCGCGCTGCTCCTCAATAGCGAACTCATTGCCACCGAGATCGTGAAAACACTGGTGGGTTCGATCGGCTTGGCCTTGGCGGTGCCGATCGCGACGGCGCTCGCCGCCTACGTGCCGCACTCGCGCACACACCCGAGATGATAGTTTTTGTCTTCGGCAACTCCGACCTGGCGGCTGATTCCTTGCCGCTGCGGATCTTGCCGCGGCTGCAGGCACTGCGCCCGTCGGTGGATTTTCGCGTGGCCGACCCCAACGAAGAATGGGACATCCCGTGCCAGCTGGTCGTCGTGGACACGGTCGTTGGCATTTCGCAGGTGACCGTGTTCGAGGGGCTTGAAAAATTTTCGGCCGCGCCGCGGATGACCATGCACGACTTTGACGCGCTTTCCAACTTGCGGCTGCTCCAAAAGCTCGACAAACTGGACCAGGTGACCGTCATCGGCATACCTCCCGCCATGGACGAAACAAAAGCGGCGGCAGAAGTTGCCGCCGCGCTGCAACGCTTGCCGACCGCCGGCTAATGCCGGTGGCCGCCGCCTTCCCCGTGGCCGTGGACGCTGTCCGTGGCGCAGGTGTAGAGCTGGTGCGAATATACTTGAAACCCAAGCATCGCCTGGGTATACTGGCGGGCTTCGACGGTGCTTTTTTCGGCATGCTCCTGGAGGTGCTCCAAATGGTGGAAGCGGTTCCAGAGCTGCTCTTGGACGGCAGCGGTGAGAAAATCAACGAGCGGCTGCGGGTCGCCGGTCTCAATGGCGCGTTCGGCCAGCGGGATGACCGGACCAACAGACAGCCCTGCGGGCTGCAGCCCGCTGAACGGCGCGCCCTCTCCCGCCCGATGGAGGCGCACGACGGTCTCATACAGCCACTGCTCGGCCACCTCACGCGCCGCTTCGCCCAATGCCCGCGCGGCCATAGTTTTCATGAACGCGGCACGCAGTTCGGCTTCGGCCTCCGCCGGCGCATACGGCAAAAGGATGGCTACGTTATTTTCCGCAACGGCCCGCTTGGCGGCTTTGATGACCGGCCCGTCCCACGTATCACAATGCGGCGGCATACCGTGAAGTGATTAAGATTCAAAATACCGTTTTACTCGCAAGGACTTTCCGGCGCTGGGACGTCCGCGCCGTGCTCGATCCACTGCCCGCCGCGGCAGCTCCAGTTGTCCTCGCCCGACAGCAGGCGCAGCCCCAGGAAGAATGCTACGACGACGCCCGCGATCAGCATGATCATTGCGCTCTCCCGCATAGCCTAGGCGTCCCAGTTCACCTTGAGGAAGTGCGAACCGCAGCTCATGCACGGATCATAGGCGCGGATGAGCTTCTCGATCTCGAACGCGATCTTCTCTTTCGGAGCGTCCGGCAGCAAGTCTTGAACCAGACGGCGCACGTCGTCCTCGATATTGAACTGGTTCTGACCGGTAGGAACGACGATCTCCCCGCGCTGAACGATCCCGTCCGCGCCGAGCTCCACCTTGTGGTAGAGCGTGCCGCGCGGCGCTTCCACCACACCCACGCCAACAGCCGCCCTCGGTTTGGCGGTCACCACCGGTTCCGGCGTGAACGTCGTTTGCGCCAGAGTGTCGATGCTGGCATCCACGCAGTGCAGGATCTCGATGGCCTGCGCCAGGTTGTTGTGAAAAATATCGGTCGAGGGAAAGACTGCCAGCGCCGCTACCACGTCGGCTTTGGTCCTTGCGTGCAGCCGGTCTTTGGCCAGGTTCATCCGCGCCAGCGCCCCGACCATGTAGGACTCCCCGCGGTGCCGGTACGCGGACGCCTGCGAATACGGCAAAACTACTTTTTCCAGATGGTCACGGAACTGGTCCTCCTGCAAGCACAACCCTTTGCCCGTCTGGATGCAGCCGTTGACAAAACCATAGCGTTCCGGCAGAAGGGCCATGTAGTTGGTCTGGCGGTCGAAATGGAACGGGGCACGCAAGAACACGTCGATGAGGCGCAGTACGGCGGGCCGCGCGGCTTGAAGCTTTTTCACCGCCTCAGCGATACCCGCCGGGTCCGGAAATTTCAGAAAGCCGCCGATGGTCGGATACAGCGCATGCACGGAGCGCCCCGACACCAATGTCGCGAGGTAGTTGCCGGCGGATTTTATCTCGAACCCGTCGTGGAGCAGCTGGTGCTGCTCGGGGTCATTCTCGTCGAAATCCAAAAAAGCGTCCTTGCCGTAGATATCGGGCAGGGCAAACAGGTAGAGGTGCAGGGCATGGTCGCGGATGTTCAGCCCGGCCATGGTCAGCTCCTTGAGCGCGATGCTTTGCGGCGTGGGCGTTATACCCAGTGCCCGTTCGCAGGCTTCAATGCTGCACAGCAGGTGCGCATTGGAACAGGTGCCGCAAATGCGCGCCAGCAGCTGCGGCAGCGCGGCGATGGGTTTCCCCTGCATCGCCTGGGTAAAGAAGCGCTTGAACTCGGTGATCTTGAACTGGACCTGAACGACCTTGCCGCCGCGAACCTTGACGTCCAGCGCGGCCGAACCTTCCACCTTGGTCAGGCGGTCCATCGTGAGGTCTAGGTCGATGGTGTGCATAACAAGAAAGGCAAAAATCAAAATGCAAAAGGCAAAAGCTTGGCGGTCAATTCGGCGGCCAGCAGCCCCCCCATGACGATACTTAGACACCCGGCGCTCAGTTGTACCGCGCGGTGTGCCCGGTCGAACCGCTGCGTGAGCAGGAATGGCACGGTCAACGCCGACGATACGGCCATCATCCCAAGGATGGACCCCGCCCCGAACACGCCGGCAAACAGCATACCTTGGCCGAACGTCGGGGCACTCGCCATGACCAGCAGTGCGAGCGCAGCGCTCCCCGCCAGCCCGTGGAGCATCCCGACAAGGAACGAACGGTGCTGGTGGGCATGCGCGGGACTGCCGGCGTGGGCGTGCCAGTGCACATGCCGTACGCCATGGTCGTGGACATGCGCGTGCACGTGCAGCCGCTCCCGCCGCATCGTGCGCAGGACGTTGACCCCGAGCCACACCAGCATCGCCGCGACGGCATACTCAAAGAGCAGCGCCAAGACGACCGGCATCGTGACGCGGAACGCGAGCAGCAGAATACCGACGGTCATCAGCGCGAGGGTGTGCCCGAGCCCCCAACGCAAACCTAACTGCCACGACCGCCGCACGCTTTTCGTTTCCGCGGCCATCGCAGTGACCGCGAGGACATGATCGGCGTCTAAGGCATGCTTGACGCCCAGCACCAGTCCCAGCAAGTAAATTGACCACCAGGTACTCATAACGCGCCCCCTCGCAGTTCCTTGACCAGCGCATTTACTTTCGCCAAAAACGTATTCGGGTCCATCGGGCAGCCCGGGATTTCCGCGTCAACCTTGACGACGTCCGATACTTTTTGCACCTTCGGGAGGGCGGAAAACCGCGCCACTAGTGGGGCGATCTCGGCCTGCTGCTCGGGCGTGAATGTATTGCGCTGCCCCGCCGGCAGTCCGATGCAAGCGCACGCCCCGACGGCCACCAACTTTTTGGACCGTCCGCGAATGTCCCGTACAGTTGCCGCCTGGTGCTCGGAGGCAATCGCCCCCTCGATGAAAGCAATATCGAACGCATCCATGACGTTCCGCGACTTCAGCACCCGGGCATGGCGGAAATCGAACAGCCGTTTCCACTCCTGCCAGTGGTCATTCATCACCTCGGTCATCACCACCGTATTGTCCTCGCAGCAGGAGAAGGAAAACCATCCAATTTTCAGCTTCGGCGGGAGCGGCGGGACGGCGGGAATGATGGCGGGCGCCTGCGCGCTGCGCACCGCCAGGGCCCGGACGGGTGGCTTTTTCGCCGTCCGCCGAAGGGTCTTTGGCAAAGATAAACGAGGTTTTGTTAGACGCTTCTTGACAACCCGTTTTACTGCGCGAGAGCGCAGCCTGACAGGCCTACGTTTGCCAATTTTCAATTTTCGATTTCCCATGAATGTTACATTAGTATTTCAATGAGGCTCGTTCACGTAGGGTAGAAGTTATCTTTTGGAAAATCATAGTTAGTGCCTGCGTCTCAAGCCACAACTTTCGAATATCTGTCCTCATGTCTGGTTGCGCAGTTACCAACATCCGCAGCCAATGCTTGGTTTCCTGGGCCTCTTTTTTACAAATGGCTATTTTATGGCCAAAATCCTTTTTTGAGCTAGCACCATTCGCTTCCATGTAGTTCGCCCCAATGCTTGTGGCAGAGCGAATAAGTTGAGAAATTATCGGCTTTGTTATGTGATCAGGATTCACGGTTCTACAAAAAACGATCACTGCGCTGCCAAATAATGCCGTCCGTTCCTCCAAATCATATCGCTTTGTTTGGAATTTTTGTTCCATTGAAAATTCATCGAAAATTGGAAATTGTAAATTGAAAATTTGCTCGCTCTAGCGCGCTAAGGTCCCCAGGTCCACGGTCGGGTCGGCAAGCTTATCCTTAATGGGACTTACCTTTACGTTCTTTTCGATCAGTTTGCATACGGAGGCAAGCTCGTTGGTGCGGTTGATGAAGGTCGCACCCACCAGCTCGTCATGCTCGTCCACAATGAGACGCGCAAAGGTATTGCCCTGCGGCCCCCGGGTGATGACTTGGCGGCCCTGCGACCGCACGTCGCCGGCGAACGCGATGGTCAGCCCGAATCCCATGGCCGTATAGAACGACACCAGCTTGAACGGTTGCCGCTCGCCCAGCATGTTGGCGGCCGCAAGCTTGCCGTGCATCTGGGCGTTGACCCAATTGCCCAGCAATACATGCTCGTCCAAAATAAGGTCGTTGAACTCGGCGCAATCGCCGGCCGTATACACGTCCGGTGCGCTGGTCTTCAGGTACTCGTCGGCCAGGATCCCGCGATTGGTTTTCACGGTTGACCCCTGGAGCCAGGAAAGGTCGGGCTGCGCCCCTACGCCAGCGACAATAACTTCACAAGGAATATTCTGACCGCTTTCCAGGGTCACCCCCGACACCTTGGCGCGGCCGTCCACGGTTTTGACGAGCGCGTTGCGGTGGATCTTCACGCCGCCGGAAAGCAGCGCCGCCTCGATCATTTTGCCCGACTGTTCATCCAGCAACGGGTCCCAGTAGTGCGGCTCGCGCATGACCAGGGTGACCTGCAAGCCTGCCATCGTCAACATCTCGCACATCTCAAAACTGGTGAATCCGGAACCGACGCAAACAGCGCGCTTGGCTTTTTTTATGGCGGCAATGATCTGTTTCGCGTCGTCCAGCGTCCGCAGGTACAGGACTCCCTTTTTGTCGGCGCCGTCAGCAGGCCAAGGGACGGCCTGCGCCCCAGTCGCGATCAGCAGCTTGCGATACCGCAATGTTTTTTTGCCGTCCAGGGTAACGGTGTGCGCCGCCGCGTCAACGGCCGTGGCGCGCTGCCCCGCCAGCAAATCAATTTTCAGCTCGCGGTACCATTGCAGGGTTTTCAGCCAGATCTGGTCGAAGGGGATCTTGCCGAGGAAAAAATTCGGTTTGGACAACAAAATGCGCGAATAAAAACGGTGCGGTTCGTCGGAGACGACCGCAATCGTTGCGCCCGCATCCCGCTGCCGCAAGGTTTCGGCGGCCGTGGTACCCGCCACCCCACCGCCGATGATGCAATAGTCGTAGGCCACCGCCTGCCGGCTACGGATAGATCTGCTTGCCCGCTTCATCGTACAGGAAGATCGCGCGCGTCGGGCAGGATTGCGCGGCCGCTAAGATGGTCGCGTCGCCGACCTGCTGGTCCTCAAGGCTCCCCCGCTCGGCCGGACCCGAATTTTTTACGCCCTGAAGTTTAATGACCGCCTTGTTCTCGGCATCCAGTTCGAACACGGTGTTGGCCGTAATGACGCAGGTCGACGCCCCGATGCACAGGTTGCGGTCGACGACGATCTTGGCGATCTTCTTCTCGTCTGCCATACCGGCAATAGTTATTGATTAAGAGATCGGCTAACAAGCAAATTCACCCTGCCCGCACGGCGAGGGCAACTCGCGCTGCAGCGGCACGCCCGGCTCAGTGCCAGTGGCGATATACTCCTCAACTTTGCGCTGCGCCCACTCGTGCTCATGGTTCCATAACGTCCAGAAATGGCGCCACTCGTTCCAGCCGATACCCAACGATTTGACGTAGATGCCCTGCTCGGCCAGCATTTGGCCGACCTTGCGGCCGGTCATGCACGGCATGCTGTAGCAATAGACAATCACCTCTTTGCCCCCGGGCAACGCGCGAAATCCTGCAGTAATACGGTCTTTTTCGTCGTAGGCGGAGGTATTGGGGTCCGTGTAGGCAGAAATGTTGACCGCCCCGATGATGTGTTCACGCTCGTACTCCTGGGGTGAGCGCAGGTCAACGAGGACGAAACTTTTGTCGCCCTTATCCATCTTACCGCGCAGACTGTGCGGACTGACGTGCACCGCATTCTCGATGCGATAAAACTCGGCAATGGAATCCTGGGGGGTCGGCGTCGCGGGTCTATTGTTGTACCACACGACGGCTCCGCCGGCCAGGGCGCCGAAAATGGCCGCAATGATGATGGTTCTGATGGTCTGCATATGCGGATAGTATACCGGCCCGGGGCGGCAAAAACAAGATAAAAAACGGGCCACCTGGCGGCGGCCCGTTTTGTTGCGGCGGATTTTTTTCGTCGGCGACTAGCGCATCTTCAACCCCTCCAACCCGCGCACTTCGCCTTTCAATTCCAGCGCGGGTACCTGAATGACCGGCACCTGGCTCGTCTTGCCGTAGCCGCACTCCTCGGGGTCGGGAATGACCGTACCGTCCAGCGCCGTGGCCGACCCGCTCTTCGCGTGCCAGTGCTCCTCTTTGTCGCACTCCGGTCCCGTGAAACGCCGTAGTTGCGCGAGGGGGATCATTTTCCCGCCGTAATTGATGACGTCGATCATCGCGGCCACTGGCGTGACGGTAATTTGCACATTGAACGGAATGGTGTTGATGAGCTCGTTGGACGCGTTGTAGACCGTGATACTGCCAACCGCGGTGTACAGGCCCGGACCAAAGGCCTGCACCGTGCCACAGGAGTAGCTGACGTCTACTTTCGCCGGCAACGCTCCGCCGGGAGCGGCGATCTTCAGCCAGCCGGGGATATTGCCGACGACGGCGTAACGGGCGGAGTCTGGCGTTGCCTGCTGCAAATTCAGCGTCTGCAGCTGCTGCGCGCACGGCCCGCGCTCCGGAATGGTGCGACTAATGTAGACGCCATCCTGCTGTTTGGCGCCCGTGGACGGCGCCACGCACTGGGCGGGCTTGCCCGCGCAGATCTCGGGGGCGACGCAGTCGGTCTTTTCGGACGCGCAGGTTCCGTTGTCGCAGAACGCGCGTCCGACCTGCGAGCTGCTGCAGCATACCGGTTCCGTGCTGCCGCAGTCGGCGTCCTTCGCGCAGGTCCGGCCGGAATCCTTGAGCTTCTGCTTGAGCTCGTCCAGCGATTCCTTGATGTGTACAGTGCCAAACAACCCATCGCTTAACCCGGCTGCCTTGGCTTTCTGCAGCTGGTTCTCAAGGTCGGCAATCTGCCGCTGCAGCTCGGGGTCGTTGCCGGAAAACGCGCCGGTGCAGGCGGGACTGGTGGACTGTATCTGCGCCCCGCTCCCGCCGGTCGTCAGCGCGCCAATGTTCACGTTCGACGCGCCGCCGGGTTCCTTGCACTTCTTTTCGATGGCATCAAGGATGGCCAGTTTTTGCTGCGCCGCGGCCTGGGCCTGGGCCTGCGCCGCCTCATAGCGCTGCTGCGCTGCCGCCTCTTTCGCCTGCCGGTCATTCTGGTTGGCGGTCCTGCCGGCCGCCAGCTCGGCGTCGCACTGCGTTTCTTTCTCCTGATAAAACTCCGGCTTGCGCGCCTTTTCCACGCAGTCGTTGTACTCCTTTTTCGCCTGTTCACGCTGGTTGAATTTCGCCTCATTGAATCCTTTGTCCGCTGCAAAATCCGCCATGATCTCCTCGTAGAGCCGCCCGACCTCCTCAAAAGCCTGCTTGCACGGGTCCGCGGTCAGCGCCCGCGAAATGCACTCGTGGTACTGTTTTTCAAGCTGCTGGTTTTTCGCCCAATACGCGTCGCTTATTTGGTCGCGCGCGGCCGCGTGCGATCCTTGTGCGGCGGTTTTCCGCTGCTCCAATTCATCAGCGACCGCTTGTCTCGCCTGTACGAGCTCCTCGCACTTGGTATTACGCACATCTACCCCGCCGTCCGTGAACTGCGGATTGAAAGCGCCGCTCAGGAAAGCGGCGGCTACGCCAACCGCGGCCACGCCGACCAAACCGGCCGCAACGCGTCCCAACATCATACCCTTCATAAAAAAAGCTTAGGAATAGGATGGGTACAGCCTAGAGGATTTTATAATATTAATAAAGGTCTATCTATCGCAGGGGGTACGCCGCGGGTTTGAACCTCTCATCCTCTAAATCATCAACAAAACAGACCACCGCAAGGCCGACAGCGGCTCGGTACATTCTATTGCTGCTCATCTTTCTCGCTACCAGCTCATACGTGAGAGCGGAGCCAAAGAGAAGCCCGCCCATGAAAACAAAATCGAAGAAGGTCCAATGCCAGCCGTCTCCATCTACTCCACTGCCGAGAAGTGTCAACACCAAGGGTATCAATAGTAAGAGTTCTACGATAACAGCTCACGCACTCAGTCTTCTTTTAATGCTTTGCATAAAAAATGTCAGGCTCTTTCTAAGATAACTCTGCTGGCCATCTGGGACGATGCTGGAACCACTATTTCTCATATTATTCCATCTGTTGTTTAATCTGCCAATCTGTGAAGTCTTGGTTTACATACACGATGTGTGATACGGATCTATCTTTAAAGGTGTCGCGAAATTCGCTAACAATGTAAGAATAGGCACCATCTTTGATTTCTAGTAATCCCACACAAAATACTATTTTGAAATTGTGCCTTTTGTAAATCGCCTCTCGTATTTTACTTCTGTAGAATTTTTTTGCGCCATCAAAGAAAACTACCAGCGCTTTATCTTTTGCGTATTCTGGGCCTCTTTTGATTTTGTGTTCTACCGCCCAAATTATTCGTTCTTCCCCTGTAGGCAGTTGTTTACCCGCTGGATAATCCATTGCGCAAACGTGTTCAACTACAAAACCATTTTGCTTGTCTACATTCCAAACCACTCCATCTCCATCTTTTTTCTCGCCGAATGTTTGTCTGTCGCCCGTAATTTTCTGAATGACAACCGTAATAAGCCAGTTCGCCCAAGCTTCGCGCACCAGCATATCAAAATTAGTGAATCGCTTCCCTTGCGTTAGAAAAAGAGGATTTTTCACATAGGGCTCCATATTTTTTAGAGCCCGTTTCAGGTCTTTAATAAATTTTGCGCCGTCTTCAATCATGAGAATATTTCTCAAGGGCGTCTATCGACTCTCTTAATTATGCCTCACCATATCGGACTAGGGGTTTGGGACGATGTTGGAACAATCTTAAATTGAAAAACATCAAGGGCGACGCTTTCCGGCTGCAAGCATCAAACAGGCTTCCTCGATTCGGCGCGTATGAGCCTCCGGCTGTTTGGCTAATTCGATCCAGCTAACAAAGTCCCTGCGCTCGGTCGGCGTGAGATCTCTCCAGGTAGCCTTTGCTTTCGGGGCAGCTCCGAGGGCTTTGTAGAGATTCATTGGCACAACTGCAAAGCAACAGGGGCGGCGCTTTCCGGCTGCAAGCATACTGGGGACTCTCTCGATACGGCGTCTCCGCGTCTCCGGTTGCTTGGCTGAGTCTATCCAAAGAATAAAATCCCGGCGCGCAATTGGCGTGAGATCCTCCCACTGAGTCTCCGCCTTCGAGGCACCCACAAGAGCTTTGCGAAGATCCGTTGGCACTCTGGCCTCCGGTCCTTCTCCAGGCGGCTTAGGATTCATTTTGTTCATAACTGTTCTCAATCAATTATTTTACTATTCATCCTATTTGGCTCGCGTGGCGGGATTCGAATTCACCACGGCGAACCTTCGGCCCGCAACCAATGGATTAATCCGCCGAAGACGGACTCTGCCATTGAGGTAAACTAAAAAGATACACAACACCCTCCCTGCTCCGGGGGCGGGATTCGAACCCGCAACCAATGGATTAACAGTCCACTGCTCTGCCGTTGAGCTACCCCGGAGCAGGGAGGGTGTTCATAAGCCACTCCCGACCTTTTCCCGATTTTAAAAAACGTTCGCGGCCCATCGCTTCGGATCGCGTCTGATACTCCTCGCTTAACACGACGACCCAAGGGCCTCTATTTTTTGTGGAAAAACACCATCCGCGTTGTGTGACCGCAACCGTTCCGCAAGATTCTTTGTCTGGCCCTTGTAGAGCCTGCCCTTTCCATTACGAATGACGTAGACCCAAAATGACACAGCACTTAATAGTCCTTTAATTTTGCCGCGTCGACGTGCTTGGATATCTTTTCCAAGGCCTTGGCCTCGATCTGACGGATGCGTTCGCGCGTGACGTCGAATTCCTTCCCAACCTCTTCCAACGTGTGGGACACCCCGTCGGTCAGGCCAAACCGCATCTCCAGGATCTTTTGCTCGCGCGGGGTCAGGTCCCTGATGACGCGCGTGACATACTCCTTGAGCAGCTGCAGCGCGGCCACGCGGTCGGGCGTCACCGTTTTTACGTCCTCGATGAAATCTTCCAGGGTGCTATCCTCGTCATCCTCGCCGACCGACGTCTCGATGGAGATGGTGTCTTGCGAAATCTTAATAATGTGGTGGATTTTGTCAATCTCTTCGCCCATTTCGGCGGCGATCTCCTCCGGCAGCGGCTCGCGGCCCAAATCCTGGATGAGCTGGCGTTCCACCTGCTTGAACTTGTTGATGGTCTCCACCATGTGCACGGGGATGCGGATGGTGCGGGACTGGTCGGCCAGCGCGCGGGTGATTGCCTGGCGGATCCACCAGGTCGCGTAGGTGGAGAACTTGTACCCCTTGCGGTAGTCGAATTTTTCCACCGCGCGGAACAGGCCGATGTTGCCCTCCTGAATGAGGTCCAGGAGCGACAGCGACTTGCCGGTGAACCGCTTGGCGATGGAGACCACTAAACGCAGGTTGGCCTCGATGAGACGGCGTTTGGCCTCCTGATCGTTGCGTTCGGCGCGCTTGGCCAAGGCGATCTCCTCGTCCGCTTTCAGCAGCGGGACTTTGCCAATCTCGCGTAGGTACATCTGGATGGAATCGGACGACACGTCGCCGATGTCGATACGCTTTTTGCCGCCGGCCTTGATGCCGATCTTCTCCATCAACGCCTCGGGGTCCTTTGCCTTGTCCAGGTAGCCGCCCTCCAGTTCGATGATCTGGATGCCCATCGAATCCAAGTCTTCCAGCATCTGCTCGTACAGGTGCAAGTAATCCTCCACTTCCGGCAACGCCTTGAGCAACTCCGCTTCCGTCAAAAAACCGCGCTGGCGCCCCTTGCGGATGAGCTGGTCGATAAGCGCTTGGTCGGGGACGGCCTTGGCGCGCACGACGGGCTTTTGCGCCTTGCGGGGCGTGCGCTTGGCCGAACGCGCCGGGCGGGAACGGGCCATTTTTTTGGCTGCCATACGCAGGACGATAAAAAATCACCGGCCGCAAGGACTGGCGCAGTTTCCCACAACGTTGAATGTGCGGGTGGTCACGGAGTGATGAGGGACGCCGCTAGGCGCCCAGGAGGTGCAATTGGTTCGTCAACTCGGAAAATTGGCGCGTCAGGCGTTCGACCGCACCACTGTCGCGGGCGGCCTCCGCTGCCTGCAGCTCCTGCTGCACCGTCTTGATCTGCCGCCGCAGATGTTCGCGGCGCAGCTCGGTGCAAATGGTCGCGACCTCCTGCGTCAGCACGGAGTCAACGAAGTCGCCGAAGTCGCGCTCAGCCGCCATCCACAGGGTGTCGACCAGCGCCGCTAACTCGGCCGCTTCGCTCCCCTGCAGCCAACGTCGAAAATCAGTGGCGGCAGGCACCTTGCCTTCCGCCGACGTGGTTTTATTATAATAGAGAACCAGCTGTCTGTAAAGCTGCTGATATTGGGGTTCCTGGACCTGCTCAGGCCCCAGCCACTGCACGGTACTGGCGACACGCGCGGGCTGAAAAACCAGCAGCGTCACCAGCTGCTCCTCCAGGCGCTGCCATCGCTCGCGCTCGTCGGCCCGGGCGGCGGCTTGGACGGCGGGTTGGGCGCGGGATGTCGACGGCCGCGGCAACTGTTCCCGCAAGACCTGCTCCGGAACATCGACGGTATTGGCCAGGCGCTGCAGCCAGTGGCTGCGCTCCACGGCGCTGCCGATCTTCCCGATGGTGGACAGGAGGACCTTGGCGACCTGTTTTTTGTTCGCCGCGCCGGTCAACGGATGCGCGGCCAACGTCTTTGCGAAACTGAACTCCATGAATTCCGCGGCTGATTCCACTGCCGTCCGCCAAACAGACGGGTCCTTGCGCACGCACTCATCGGGGTCTTTGCCGAACGGCAGCTGGATGACGCGGACGTTGCACTCCGCCGCCAGCATCAGGTCGATACCTCGTGAAGCGGCCGCCAGTCCGGCAGCATCCATATCGAACGCCAACGAAAAATTCGCCGAAAAACGTTTCAGCAATTTTATCTGATCGGCGGTCAGCGCCGTGCCGGCTACCGCGACGACGTTCTTAACCCCTGCCTCCCAGGAGGCGATGGCGTCCATGTAGCCCTCGACCAGCACCGCCCGGTCCAGGGTCCGAATCTCCTGCTTGGCGCGGTGCAGGTTGTAGACGATCACCCCCTTATTATAGATGTCGGTTTGCGGCGTGTTGATGTACTTGGCGCCGGTTTCCTTCGGATCCAGGGTCCGGCCGCCGAACCCGACCGTCTGGCCGTGCCCGTCATGGATGGGAAACATCAACCGGTTGCGGAATCGGTCGTAGAAACCCGAGCCGCGCTCCTTTTTCACCAGCAGGCCCGCCTCAAAAATGTCGCGCTCCGTGAATCCGCGCTCCTGCAAGAACCGTCCGGTCGCCTCCCAGCTGTCGGGCGCCCAGCCCAGGCCGAACGTTTCCACCGCCGCCGGGCTCATTTCGCGCCGCTGCAGGTACTCGCGCGCGAGTTCGGCATGCGGAGAATCGCGCAGCAGCGCCTGAAAATATCCCGCCGCCGCGTCCACGATCTCCAGCAGGGTATTACGACGATTATGCAACTGCGGGTCGGTGCGACGCAACGTCACCCCGGCTTTCTGCGCCAGCAACCGCAGGGCGCCGGGAAAATCCAACCCCTCCATTTTCATGATGAAGCTGAAGACGTCCCCGCCCTCGCTGCAGCCGAAGCACCGCCAGATCTGACGGTCCCGCGAGACCATGAACGACGGGGTCTTTTCGTGGTGGAACGGACAGAGCGCCTTGTGGTTGGCACCGGCCGGTTTCAATGCCACGTACTCACCCACGATATCAATGATATCCAGGCGCGTTTTTACCTCTTCCTTGGGGTCCATAGCGATAGCGAACCCATTGTACGCCTCCGGAGAGCCACAAACCAGTTGACCGCCCGACGGTTTCTTGGTTTAATGAGTGGACTCAATTCCGGCGCGGCGTCCGTCGCGTTCTGCCCGAGAGCGGAGAGGTCGCATAGTGGCCTAGTGCGCCTGCTTGGAGAGCAGGTATACCGCAAGGTATCGCGGGTTCGAATCCCGCCCTCTCCGCCCTGGTCGGAACACTGACTGCTGCCGACCGCTCCAGTCGGCGCTGCACCAAGTGAACCAAGAACCATAGTGATGCCCCGCCGTACGTGCGAGGCGTTTTCGTTACCGCCCAACCTGCTATACTGAGGATATTCATCTATGCGCCTTTCACGGACGGAATGGTTGACTCTGGGCTTGATCGGGCTCACGTTTGTCGCCGGCGCCCTGGTATTCCCGTGGCTGCCGGCGCGGGTTGCCGCGCATTGGAACTTCTCCGGCGCGGTGGACGGTTACACCTCGCGTTTTTGGGGAGCATTTTTAGTACCGCTCATCGGCCTGGGGTTATGGGCGCTGTTCGTCTTCCTGCCGCGCGTCGACCCGCAAAAACGCAACATCGAACAATTCCGCCACACCTTTGACGCGTTCATCGCCCTCATCTTCATCTTTCTCGCCTACATCTACCTCTTGACGCTGGGTTGGAACTTCGGCACGCGAGGGGAGATCGGCCAGTGGCTTTCCCCGGCCTTTGCCCTGCTGATGTTCGGCATCAGTGAGTTGGTCACGAATGCTCAGCCGAATTGGAGTGTGGGCATCCGCACGCCCTGGACCTTGAGCAGCCCGACCGTCTGGAAAAAAACGCACCGCCTCGGCGCGGTGCTCTACAAGGTTTGCGGCGGACTGGCGCTGCTGGGCGCGCTGTTGCCTAGCGTCGCGTTCTTTTTCGTTCTCGTGCCCGTCGTCAGCGTGAGCATCATACTGTTCGCGTACTCCTTCTTCGCCTATCGCGCCGAGCAGTCCGGGACGGCGCGGCCGCGCTAGCACGCTCGTATGCGGATGATCCCGGCCACCATGGCCACGCAGCACCCGGACAACGCGGGACCTCCGTACTGGGAACGTGACAGCGACGGATTCGTCTCCACGGGCGAAGAGATCGAGGAGTGCCTATCGGCATTCCGCGACCTGGGTTGCCAGGAATTCATGTGGGACTGGGAGGGCAAGCACGTCGACGAGGCGGTCGTCGATAAGCTCTTCCATGCCCACCTCGCCTTTTTTAAAAAACGCCAGTTGGGCCGTGACGTATTTTTGACCTTCCGCATCCCCAACATCTGGCACGAGCGCGGCTACAGTTTGGCGCGCGCGATGATGGGCATCCATACGGCGGAAAGTTTTGCCCGCGACCTGGGCCTCCATACGCCGCCGCTGTTCGAGGTCATCTTGCCGATGACCAAAAAGGCATCCGACATCATTACCATTCAAAGAACCTTCAGCCGCCTGTCGCGCTTTACCAGCAGGCTCTTCCGCGAACCGTGCCATTTCCACTACCTCAACGTACTGCCCCTGCTGGAGGGTGTTGATGACCTACTGTCCGCACCGCGGCTGCTTGAGCGCTACCTGGTGCTGCACCGCCGCGAGTTCGGAAAAAAACCCTCTTCGCTTCGACTCCACATCGCGCGCAGCGACCCGGCGCTCAACGCCGGGCTGGTGCCGGCGGTCGTGGCAGGCAAAGTGGCGCTCCATCATTACTATCGGTTCGGCCGCCGCCACAACATCGCGATCTATCCGGCGCTCGGAGCCGGCACGCTGCCCTTCCGTGGCGGTTTGTCGCCCCTGCGCATCAACGATTTTATCCGCGAGTACGGCGGGGTGCGCACCGTCTACATTCAGTCGGCGTTTCGTTACGACTTCCCCTTGCCGACGGTCATTCGGGCGATCCAACGGCTGAACCGCGAACTGCCGCGCACCGAGCCGCCGCACTACTCCCACGCCCAGATCGCAACGGCGGCGCAGCTCTGCCGTCAATTCACTGCGCCCTACCGCCGGACCGTGGAAGCGATCGCGCCCATGGTCAACCGCGTCGCCCAGCATGTCCCCAGCCGACGCGAACGGAAACTGCACATCGGACTGTTCGGCTACTCGCGCACGATGGGGAAGGTGCGGCTACCGCGGGCCATTCCCTTCACCGCAGCGCTCTACTCCCTTGGGGTTCCGCCGGAACTGATCGGCACGGGTCGCGGGCTGCGGCTTTGGGGACGCGCAAACAGCGGCGTGGAAACCTACTACCGTAACTTCCGCCGCGATCTGGTGCTGGCCGGCCGCTCCCTTAACAAGGACAACCTGGCGCGGTTGAGCGCGCTGCATCGCGGTTGGCGAGCCGTTGCGGACGATGTTGCCGCCATCGAATCCTTTCTGGGCCTGGAACTGGGGCCCAAAACCCGCGCCGACGAGGTCCACCACACCCTGACGACCGACGTATTGCGAAACTGGTCGACGGGCGCGGAGGTCGCCGACCTCATCATCCAGTCGGGCAAGATCCGTCACAGCCTCGGGTAACGGTATGCGCTTCATTGACCTGACCCGGCCGCTGGGCGCGACCGTACCGGTGTTTCCCGGCGATCCCCCGGCCATTCTGGAATGCATCGCGACGGTCAGGGAACACGGCTTCGCGAGCCATCGCATTGCCGCGAGCGTGCACACCGGTACCCACATTGATGCGCCCGCCCACATGCAGGAAGGCGGAAAACTTTTGTCCGACATCGGTGTGGAACGGTACTTTGGACGCGGCGTGCTGGTGGATGCGCGCGGCACGACCGCGGTAACGGCCACTGCGCTGAAAAACATCGAGTTACGGCGCGGAGACATCGTGCTGGTGCTGACCGGATGGTCGGCGCAGTACGGCAGTAAGCGGTACTATGCCGATTACCCGGAGATCGCACCGAGCTTTGCTCAGCTGCTGGCCGACGCGCACGTCAGCCTCGTGGGCATGGATACGCCCAGCCCCGACCGTCCGCACTACCTGGTCCACAAACTGCTGCTGAGCCGCGATGTGCTTATCATTGAAAATCTCACCCGCCTGGAGGAACTGCAGGAGGCAAAGGAATTTGAAGTGACGGCGCTCCCTGCCTACTGGGAAGCCGACGCAGCGCCCATCCGCGTGGTGGCGCGCATCCCGTAACCAAAGACTATGATCAACCGCACTATCAAATTGCTCATTTTCTCGGACATATTTTTCGTCACCGGATTCGGACTGATTGAACCGATCCTCGCGATCTTCGTCAAAGAGAACCTTGCGGGCGGGACGGTATTTGCCGCCGGTATCGCCACCATGCTGTTCCTGGTCACGAAATCCGCCATCCAACTGCCGTTCTCCCGCTACGTGGACCGCCACGAGCACAAGGTCCGCTGGCTGATCGTCGGGTCATTCATCATCGCGACGGTGCCCTTTCTCTATATCCTCGCGCGCGATGTTTCCATCATCTATCTGGCGCAGATCCTCTACGGTATCGGCAGCGGCTTGGCGTACCCGACGTGGCTGGGGCTGTGGAGCACCAATCTGGATAAACGCCAGGAAAGTTTTGAGTGGAGTCTATACTCGACGCTGACGGGTTTTGGCACGGCGGCAACGGCAGTGGTCGGCGCGGCGATCGCCCAATTCATCGGCTTCACCTACACGTTCGTGCTGGTTGGCATTATGGCGCTGGCCGGCTGCCTGGTCCTCTTCACGCTGGAGGAACAAGCCGCACACCGCGCGCGCCGGCGCTAATTTGACGCCGGTATGGCCCGCATTCCTTCCGTCGAACATGTCGTGCTCATCGACGACAACGACCAGGTGCTCGGCGTCGCGCCGAAAGCGACCGTGCACGGTTCAACCACCCCGCTGCACCGCGGATTTTCTCTGTTCCTGTTCAACCGCGCGGGCGAACTGCTCCTGCAGCAACGCGCGCTGCACAAGCTGACCTGGCCGGGCGCGTGGTCCAACTCCGTGTGCGGACATCCTGCCGCGGATGAAACGGCATCGCAAGCCGCCGTCCGGCGCACGCGGGAAGAACTCGGACTCACGCTGCAGGACGCCCTTCAGATCGCGCCTTACCGGTACCGTTTCCGCCGCCAAGGCGTGGAGGAAAATGAGATCTGTCCGCTGGTCGTCGCCACCACCCGCCAAACGCCATCGCCGAACCCCGAAGAAGTGGCGGCGATCCGCTGGGTCGGATGGAACGATTTTCTCAGAGAAGTGCGTGAAAATCCTGGACGCTATTCGGAATGGTGTGAAGAGGAGATCGTGGTGCTGGATGAAAGCCCGGCCTTCCGCGACTGGTACCTCCAACGGTTCGGGAAATAGCCTGACGACAAAAAAGATCCCCCCCCCCCCCGTTTCAGCGGGGATCTTTTCTAGACCGGCCGCGCCGGTATGCCGGTCGGCGCGATCTTGAAATGCAACGTTTTTTCCAGCTGATGACCGACGCGCAGCAACAACGCTTCATCGAACGACTTACCGATGAGCTGCAGTCCGACCGGGAGTTTCGCGCTCGCATCATCAGGCGCGGGAGCCAACCCGCACGGCAGCGACAACCCCGGCACGCCGGCAACGTTGGCCGCAACGGTATACACGTCCGAGAGGTACATGGCCAGCGGATCGTTGGCGCGCGCGCCGATCTTGAACGCGACGGTCGGCGAGGTCGGCGTCACCAGGCAATCCACCTGCTGAAAGGCGCGCTCAAAATCCTGCCGAACCAAGGTGCGCACCTGCTGGGCTTTACGGTAGTACGCGTCATAGTAACCGGCCGAAAGCGCGTAGGTGCCCAGCATCACGCGCCGCCGTATCTCGGGACCCAACCCCTCGCCGCGCGTCTGCCCGTACTGGGCGATCAGGGTATCTTGCTCGCGCCGCGACAACCCGAAACGCACGCCATCGTAACGGGCTAAATTGGATGACAACTCGGCCGGCACGATGACGTAGTACACGGCCAGCGCATAGTCGGTATGCGGCAAACTGAGGTCGTACACCAGCGTCGCCCCCAGGCGTTCCAGCTGCTTGAGCGCCGCTTCAAAACTTTCCTTGACGCCAGGCTCAACGCCGGCAACCGTGTGCTCTGAAAAATATTCCTTCGGGACGCCGATCTTCATCCCCTTCATGGGGCGCTCGAGATCGGCGGAAAAATCCGGTACGGTCCGGGGAGAAGTGGTGGCATCCAGCGGGTCCTGGCCGGCGATCGCCTGCAGTACCGCGGCCGCATCGCCGACGCTGCGCGCAAAAGGCCCGATCTGGTCCAACGACGACGCCATGGCCAGTAATCCGTACCGCGAAACCCGCCCGTACGTCGGCTTCAGACCGACCACGCCGCAGAGACTGGCGGGCTGGCGGATAGAGCCGCCCGTATCGGAACCGAGCGCCACGCAGGCCTCGCCGGCCGCAACCGCGGCCGCCGAACCGCCACTGGAACCCCCGGGTACCCGGGTCACATCCCAAGGATTTTTCGTGGGGCCGAATGCCGAATGCTCCGTCGATGAGCCGCACGCGAATTCATCCAGATTGGTCTTCCCCAGCACGACCGCGCCGGCCTGCTGGAGGCGGGTAGCCACCGTCGCGTCGTAGGTGGCAACATAGTCCGCCAGTATCTTTGAGGCCGCGGTAGTTTTGGTCCCGGTCACGCACAAATTATCCTTCAGGGCGATGGGGATGCCGGCTAACGGATTTGAAAATTCTCCGGACTTATCATACGCCACGGCCCGCGCGACCGCCTGCTCAGGCGCGACCGAAAGGAACGCATGCAACGCGCCTTCGACCTGGGCGATGCGCGCCAAGTACGCCACGGTCAGGTCGCGGCTGGAAAACTCCCGGCTTCGCAGGCCGGCGTTGGTTTCCCTGAGCGTCAGCTCGGTCAAATGGGCCATAGCCTAGGCAAACACGCCGCGCGTCTGGATGAAATCGCCGGACCGCTCCGGTGCCGCGGTCAGCAGGCGTTCGCGCGTGGCCGCATCGCACCCAGCCACTTGATCGGCCCGCATAACATTGCTCAGACCCGTAACTTGGGCGGTTACCGCCACCCCATCGGTCTTCAACTCGCTCAACTTTCCGACATACTGAAGAATGGCGGCAAGCTGCTCCGTGAAACGCGTCAGTTCATCGGCCGGCAAGGTCAGCCGCGCCAGCTGCGCTACGTGCTCCACGTCACGACGGGTTATCGTTGGCATACCGAACAATAAAAAATATCCTCCAGCGTACGCGATTACCTACGGCTTGGCAAGGGCACCCCCAGCGGCATCGACCAACTCGGCAAATTCGCGCTCATTGAGAACCCGCACGCCCAGCAGCTTGGCCCGCACCAGCTTGGAACCCGCCTTTGTTCCCGCCACCACCATGCCGGTCGCCTTCGATACCGACTCGCTCGGCGTGCCGCCGGCCGCTCGGATGGCATCTTTAGCCTGTTGACGCGAGAACCGCTCTAAGGTTCCGGTCACCACCACGGTCAGCCCCGCCAGCGCCCCCGCGCGCTGCTGCTGCGCCTCCACCGTCACGCCGGCATCCAGCAACCGATCGACCGAACGTTGATTCCTGCGATCGCGGAAAAATTTCTCAACACTGGCGGCAACGACGTGGCCGATGTTGGGCACGGCGTCGATCTCCTCAAGTGCGGCGGCGCGCAATTCCGCGAGCGTACCGAAATGCGCCGCCAGATCCGCCGCCGTCTGTTCGCCGACATGGAGGATGCCCAGGCTGTTGATGAACCGCGGCAGGCTGACGACCTTCCGGGAAGCGATGGCCGCGATCAGATTGGCGGCGCTTTTTTCGCCCAGCCCCGGCAGCACGGCAACATCACCGGACTTCATGCGAAAAATGTCATCGGCGGATGCGATGACGCCCGCGGCAACCAGCTTATCCAACACCTTGGGTCCCAACCCCTCGATGTCAAAGGCGCCCTTGGAAGTAACATGCCGCAGCCGGCGCAACCGTTGCGTGCTGCAGGTGCGGTTGGTACACACAAACCGCGTGCCGGCCGCCGTGCCGCCGGCAATGGCGCGGCGTTCTACTTTGGCGCCGCAGTTGGGACATTTGGACGGCATCCGAAAATCGCGCTCATTGCCCCGCCGCAGACGGGAAAGCACCTCCACGATCTGCGGGATGACATCGCCGGCGCGCTGCACCACCACCGTGTCGCCGATCTTGAGGCCTAATCGTTCGATCTCGTCGACATTATGCAAGGTGCTGCGGGTCACGGTAACCCCGCCGACGTTCACCGGGGCAAGCACGGCGACCGGCGTCAGCGTACCGGTGCGCCCGACCTGGACAATGATATCCTGAACGACCGTCGTGGCACGGCGCGCAGCGAATTTATATGCGACCGCCCCGCGGGGCGCCTTGCCCACCACCCCAAGCTGCCGGAACGCCGCCGTCTCGTTGATCTGCACCACCACGCCATCCACTTCGAACGGCAGCCGTTCGCGCACAGCCGCGATCTCCTGATGAAAGGCGCGCACGCCAGCCAGATCGGAAACCACGCGGGTCTCGCGGTACACCTGGAATCCCAACAGGGCACAGATACGGTGTTCCTCCTCATGCGTCCGCTGGCCCAGATCGGTCACCAGGCTATAGGCATACCAATCCAACTTGCGCGACGCCGTCACGCGGGGGTCCAGCTGACGCAAAGCGCCGGCCGCAGCATTGCGCGGATTGGCGAACGTCCCGCCGCCGGCCTTCTCCTGCGCCCGATTGAGGCGAGCGAATGCCACCTTGCTCATCAATGCCTCTCCCCGCACTTCGATCCGCCGTAAGCCCCGCAGCGCCTGCCGGACGCGGGAGACCAGCGCAGCATCGAAGGTTTCGGCGTGGGCAAGCTCAAGGTTCAGCTGCATCGGCACGGCACGGATCGTTCTTAAATTTGCCGTGATGTCCTCGCCGGTGCGGCCGTCACCCCGCGTCGCGCCGTGCCGCAGGCGGCCGTCCTCATACACCAGGCTGGTTGCCAGCCCGTCAAACTTCAGCTCGCACATGTACTGCACGGTTTTCCCCGGCAGAAGTTTCGTGATCCGCTCTCCCCAGGCGGCAACTTCATCCTCGGAGAACGCGTCGTTGAGCGATAACATCGGCACCTGATGGACCACCTGCCCGAATTTTTCCAACGCTGTGCCCCCCACCCGCTGCGTCGGAGAATCCGAGGTCACCAGTGCGGGGAACCGCTCTTCCAGGCTGCGCAGTTCCAACGTCAGTGAACTGTAGACCTCATCGGTCACGGCGGGGTCGGCCAGCACATGATAGCGGTAACGCAGATCGTCGATCTCGCGCCGTAATTTTTGCACTCTGGCTTTCGCCTCGGCGAGCGTCAGGCTGCCCATATAATGCCAGTATAGCACACCATTGCGCCAAAAAAATGCGGCCGCGCCGGCCGCTCCGCTTCCCGCATCGGCAAGTTACTTACGGGCACGGCTGGTCGGCCGGCAACGACAGCGGATATTTCTTGTTGATGCCGCACTCGGAGTAAATGACCTGGTCCAGCAGTCCGAGCACCGGGGGACGGTTGGGAACCGACACCTTGATCTCCTGGCTGCTGATGAAATTACCCGCGCGGCCGGTCAGCTCGACCCGAGAGGCGACCGGCTGGGTCACGTTGCTATTCCGCGCCCGGAAGGCGCTGATATTGACGTCTGAACGGATCGCCCGCAATTTCACGACGTAGCTGGCACCCGTGTTTAAACCGGAAAAAGAATTCGCGCTCGTGCTGTTCAGCGGACAATCGTAGACTTGCTGCAGTGTCGTGCCCTGCATGCCGCCCCACACGTTCGCATCTCCCACCTTGGTTACGGTGACCACGACCGACCCTTGCGGATTCGTCCCGCTGGCATCGCGGCAATTGATCTCCAGCTCGTCGACACAGGCGGCCGTGCTCAAGCTGCCCGACACCGTGTCGGAGGCGCAGCGTCCCGGCAAAGTGGTCTGCGTATCGAAAATATCGATCTGCTCCGACTGGTCCTGTTCAAGTGGCACAAAGGTCAGGGTCGGCGATGTCGGGTACACGTCGGTCAGCTCGCAGCCCGCGATCGCCGGGCATGACCCGCCGCAATCGCAGTTCGTGCCGACCCCCATCCCCAGCTCGGGCGGCGGAATACGCAGCTTACGGGTACGGTAGAGCGCTCGTTCCACGCCGCTCTCCGCCACGTAGTACAGGCGCTGCGACGAGGCGCTCAGCGTTGCCCCACCCAACCCCGCCAGGACGGCGATCGCCAGGTTCAACGCCGCCGCCAATGCGGCCGTGGTGATCAACAGCGTGAGCAGCAGCTCGGAGCCGCGGCGGGATTTCATGATGCCGGAAACTTGGAACATGGGACAATAGGTGCCGACGGCCGGGCTATCGCTTGTACAGGCGCTGCACGATGGTCGACTGGAATGTCAGCCGCGTGCCCGGGTTGTTGGCATCCTGCACCGTCAGGAAAAACGTGACGGCCGGCTGCACATTCGGCCCAAATGCACACTGGCCTCCGGTCGTCGTCGTACAGGTGGATGAAAAACACGCATCCGTCCGGTTGACGGCCGTACAGGTGCAGACGGAGCCATTGTAATTTGCACCATCGCGCGGCCCGCAGTCGGCATCGCGCGTCGTTTGAATATCGGTCGCTGGGTCAATGTCATCCGGGTACGGCTGGAGCGGCTGCGTGAAAAAGAATCCCACATCCACGACATTCAGGCCGGGGATATTGAACAAACGCTCACAAACGGTCGCCGCCGCTCCCGCGCGCGTGAAGCGATACAACCCGAGCGTGCCGGGAAACAAGGGGTCGCCGTCGTCGTCGGCGCAGAGGTCAAGTACGGTACTGGGGTCGCGCCGGTTAAAAACGTAGGCGACCACCGTGTCGTTGGTGTTCGTTTCATCGCCGCCGTTGTTGGAGAGCACGAGCTCATGTTCCTGGCGGTAGATATTGGTATTGGCGTAGGGATTCCCGGCCTCGGCCGCGTTCACATCAACCCGATACAAGGTTTCGGGGGTCGCATCGTTGCTGTAATTGAACGTCCCCCAGTAGGACAGCTCCAAGATGCGGATCTCGCGCGCCATCTGGTCCATGAGCAGATTGGCTTCGGTGATGATCTTTTGACGCTGCGAGCCGAGCCGTTGGGCCCGCGAATACGTCAGGTACACGTTCACAACGGTCAACACCACGATGACGAACATGCCGAGCGCCGCCATGGTTTCCAACAACGTGAACCCTTGGGGCTGCGAGTATCGCCTACTTCCAGACATAGAGATAATCCTCCAGGATAACGCAGCCGTTGGCACTGCCGGAGCAGCTCCGCCCGGGGTAATTGACCCGGGCGCGGATGACATGTCCAGCGAACTGCGTATACTGGGCAGCGCAACTCCCCGGGCAGCTGGCCCCGGTCGTGGTGACGCACTCCGCATTGGTGTCGGGCCGGACGCAGATGAGAGAAATATCCAACCGGCGGCGGTAACGGGTACCGGTGCCCGCCGGGCAACCCGCCTGCTGCTGGAAGTACATATTATTCTGAAGGCACAGCTGGGTGCCGGTATTCGTGAAGCTGGCGTTCGCACTGTTGAAGTTCAACGTCCACGAACCTGAGGTCGTATTCATTTCCACGGTCGCGTCCTGGTCGGCGGTGGGCGGCGTGGGCTGGGGCAAAGGATACGGCAGCGTGGTGTACGACGGCGGCGTACAGTCGGAACAGCCCACCTCATACGAACCGCGCAACATCCCGTTATCGCGCAACCACCGTGCCACTTCGATACCCTCGCGTGCCAGGTTATTGGCCACTGCCGTCTCTTCGGAAGAACGCTGGCCGCGCAACGACATGACCACAAGCGTCGCGATCGAAGTCAGCGCCATGAGAATAATAAACACGGCCACCGTCAGCTCTGCCAGACTTTGGCCGTGTCGTTGGCGGAAAAAATATCCCGCGCCCATGACGCTAACGTTCCTGAATGCCGCCGCCGCCCGTGTTGAAGATGAGCTGCACACTGGACCCGCTGACGGTCGGGCCGAACGTCACGATATTGCGCAGCCGCGCGGAACCAGTGTAGCCGCCGCAGTTGGTGAGTTCGCCACGGAGCGTGGCGCTGCCGCTGTACGGCGCGAACACCACCGAACCCCAGGTCTCATTTTGGTCAGCGCACCCGACCATACCCACCGTCAACGGGCTGGTCTGCATCGGCGACTCCACCGTTTTCACACCGTTCTGTAAGACTTCATCCGCATCGTAGGCGCTGTCCCCGTCAACGTCGGCAAATACCTGGTACGTACAGGGCGGGGTCGTACAGCTTTGGAACCGGAGGCCGAACCCCCCCTTCGGCACTTTGTCCGTGCACGTGCCCGCACAAGATCCGCTGGGCGTACACACACTGACGTCGCTGGAACCGACGACGCAAACGGAAGCGGTCTTTCCCGAAAGCCCGAGCTGATGTACGAAACGGGCATCAGCAACGACCACGTCGCGAACCCGCCGCAAGGTCTGTACTTTCGTGCGGCCGCGGAATGCCGCGATACTGGCGCCGGCAATGACTACGGTAATGAGCAGACCGACCCACACCTCCACCAAGGTGAACCCGGAGGGCCAGCGACGTTTTCCGTGAACACCCCCGGCTGCTGTTGGAGTTCGAATTTCCGCCATAGTGCACTGCCTGCGTTTAATAATTACCAACCGATCTGTCGGACGTACCAAGCGATGATGGGTTCCCCATACAATAACGCGGTGATGCCCCCGGCGGCCAGGAACGTTCCCAGAGGAAGTTTGCTCCCCAGCCGTTTCATGCCCACTGCCAAGAGCGCGACCCCGACCGCTGCTCCCACGAAATAGGAAAGCATCAGGGCGACGATCATTCCCGGCCACCCCAGCAGCAGACCGAGCAACAGCCCGAGCCGGATATCGCCGTCGCCGATCCATCGGCCGCGGGAAATGACGTATTGAGCCGAAAAGAACCCCGCTCCTAGTATACCACCAAGCAATAGTTCTTCCCATGGCTGCCCCAAAAACAGATTAAAAGCCAGGGCCAAACCGGCGGCGGGCAGCGTCACAATGTCGAGAATCACGTAATGGCGCCAATCAATGGCAAACACCACCAGCAGCACGGCAATGAAGACGCAGTCCCTGAGTACGACCGGCAGGGCATCAACGCCACGGCTCAACAATGGCTGCGCGGCCAACAAGAAAAGGCTCGCGGTGGCGATCTCAATTGCCGGGTACTGCCAGGAAATACGTCGGCGGCAGCGGGCACACTTCCCGAGGAGGAATAAATAGGAAAACACCGGGATATTCTGCCACCACACGATCTGGGCGCGACAGTGCGGGCAGCGCGAACGCCCGGTCAGACGCTCACCCAAAGGCAGTCGCGCGATAAGCACATTCAAAAAACTCCCGACCGACAGCCCGACCAGCGCGATCAACGCTCCCGCCAAAGTTTGTGTCGCCACAGTCATCGCGATGTGGAAGAAAATGTCCTCGCAGGTATCATACACCCTTGCGCCAAACGGGGAAATGTGTCCCAATATCGAAGAAAAAAATATTGCGTCAACGGAGTATATTCAATTGACTTACGAGAAAAAAAGGCTATACTATCAACAGTTTTTACCCTTTCCCCGCCCTCTCACCTTGATGTCTGCGGATATTGACCTGGCCGCCGCGGCGCCCCAGGAACCTGCACACCCTCAACGGACCGGACCAAAATCGTCACCGGTTTTTTTTCTGACCGCCGCGAACGTGCTTTCCGCCGTCATTGGGCTCTTTGCCAGCATTATGACTGCCCGATGGCTGGGTGAAGCATCGTTCGGGGTCATGGGCGTCATCTGGGGGGTGAACGCCACCGTCCTCTCATTCGTGGATCCGCGACTGACCGACCTGATGGTCAAGCGCTACTACCAGCCCCCTCCACCGGGCGTCGAACTTCTGCGGCATCGGGCAAATGTCCTGCAGGTTACCTTCATCTCCTATTTCGGCCTGGCCGTTTGCGCTTTCCTGCTGGGGGCGATCGCCAATCTGATGTTCATCGGTTTGTTCACGACACAGCCGGTCAAGCTGAGCTGGATCGCGGCGGGCGCCTTCACCCTATCTTCCAGCTACCTGCTCAATCCGCTCACCCAGATGCACCGCCTGCAGGGCCGCTTCTATTTCCTCGGCCTGACCAATCTTGCGACCACGCTCGTGCTCTCGGGCACCGTGCTCGGCTGGTTGTATTTCAATCGCAACCTCGACGGTTTTTACTCCGGGTCGGCAGTGGGGGCTTTTGCCACCACGGCGCTGTTCCTGGCGGTATCGGCCTACCTTTGGACCGCGCGCGATCGCTTGCCGTTGTTCCAAAAATTGCATGGCCCGACGCTCTCCCAGTTCAAAAGGAATTATAAATTTTTGTTCTGGAGCAATACGCTCGGCTACGTCAAAATGGGCCATCGCGCCGCCGATATCCTTTTTGTCGGTCTGCTGACCAACGACCACCTCACCGGCGTGTACAAGCTCGCGCGCTCGCTGACCGACAAACTGTACTATCTGTTCGACGCCACCAACCAGGTCTACCAGCCGGACTTCATGCGCACCCTGGCCGCCGACCAACCGACCGAGTACCGCCGCCTGGCGCGGCGACTGCTCTCCTGGGCAGGGCTAGCGACGGGAGCGATCGTCGCCGTCGAACTCGCGGGCTACCCGATATTCCAGCACTGGCTGCTGGCGGGAAAATTCGCCGGTTCGCAGGCGGCGGTGGTCATTTTTACGCTGCCGCTGTTCCTGGTCCTGGGTGGGTACCTCTGGATTTGGCCCATCATTCTCCACCACAACCTGCTCCGCTCCTTTACGGTGTTCGGATTGAGCGGTGTGGTGGCGCAGTACGCCGTGGGCTGGTTCCTATTCACGGTCACCGGTCTGCCGGCCGCGTTCCCCATAGGCTACCTTGCCTACTATCTGGTCCTCATCGGCGGAGCATTGCTTCAGATAAAAAAACTGCACCCGCGCTGGCTTCCCGGCACGTTCTATGCCCACCCCTAGCCCACGAACACCTCCCCGCGAACCGCTTGGCATCCACGTCGTACAAATCAGCTACGACGAAACCCTGGCGGCAGGCACGGCGGTCTCGGAGGCGATGGAACGGCAGGCAACCTACGCACGACAGCTGGCCAAGTTGCTGCCGGGGAGCCAGGTCACCATCCTGCTCCTGACCCGCGATCAAAACGTCGGTGGGCAGGCCGTGGACAACCTCGCCATCCGTCCAATCCTCTACCGCTCCTGGTTGACCATCCCCTTCGTGGTCCGGCGTGCACTTCGGTCGCTCCACGCGAATGATCCGATCGCCGTGGTCACCACGCAGACCACCCATGAAGACGGCATCGGCGCACTCCTCTTCCGCCGACAAACTCGCGTCCCCGTCATCGCGCAGGTCCACTACGATTGCTTCGACCGTTCGGCAAGAGCGCACATGCTCGGCGGCGGTCTTTCTGGCGCGTTGCGATGGCAACTATCGCGCTCCTGCTACCAACGGTACGATGCCATCCGGGTCGTCGCCCGACTCACTGCCGCCCAGCTTGCAGAGCGTGGGTGGCACGCGAATATCCATGTCATTCCCGTACCGGTTGCGTTGATCGCCGAAGCTCCAATGCCGAGGTTCGCACCAACGAGGGCGCCGCATATCCTGTACGTCGGCCGGCTCGCGCCGGAAAAACGCCTTGACCGCTGGCTGCGCGTTGCCCGCCGGATCGCCGACCGCATTCCCACCGCGAGGTTTGACCTTGTGGGGGACGGGCCCGAACGACCGGCGTTGGAACAATTGACGCACGACCTTGGCCTAGACGAGCGCGTGCATTTCCACGGATTCGTTCCTCATGACCGCCTCGGACCACAGTACCAGAATGCCACGGTATTTCTGTTCACCTCCGAGGCGGAAGGTTTTGGACGCGTGCTGGCGGAGGCAAGCGCCCACGGCCTGCCGATCGTGAGCAGCCGCGTCGCAGGGAGCCGGGACATTATCGAAGACGGCGTAAGCGGCTACCTGTTGGCGGGTGATGATACTGAGGGCATGGCGAACCGCGTGATCGAACTCGCGCACGATGACGAGCGCCGCCGAATGTTCGGCACCGCGGGCCATGCCCGCGTGCTCCGCGACTTTTCGCCGGACGCGCTGGTTCGTCAATGGGTAGATCTCTGGCGAGCCGTGGCCAAACCGGACACGCGCCTCCCGCGATCACTGCTCACGCCGAAACGCCCGACCTGGAAACGATGGCGCCACATCGCCTGGTCGCCCCACTCGCTGCTGCGGTCACTGGAGTATGAAGTGCTCCGTGGGCTGCCATTGACCGGGCGCACCCTGGACATCGGCGGCGGGGTACGAAATAGCTACATCGCGCTCTTCCGAACCTCGGGGACGATCGATTCAGTGAACATTGACCCCGCGATGCAGCCCACCTACCTGGCCGATCTCAATCAACCGCTCGCTATCCCCGATAGAACCTACGATAACGTCATCAGCTTCAATACGTTCGAGCATATCGCTGACGATGGCACGGCGATCCGTGAGGCACTGCGCGTCCTGAAGCCGGGCGGCCGATGCTATTTCCTCGTGCCATTCCTCTACAAGGTGCATGGCTCGCCAAACGATTATCATCGCCACACCGCGTGGTGGTGGCACGACACACTGACGGCGCTCGGCATTTCGGAACCCACGCTGTCCATCGACCCGCTGGTCTGGGACCCATCCTCGTCAGGCGGCGCATTGCGGAACTTCGGTAATCGACGGTGGCAAAAAGCGCTGGCGCTGTGCCGAGGTCCGCTCCGCCACGGCTGGAACGCCAGTGAACGGCTGCCCAGTTACGACTGCAGCGACTACGCGCTGGGGTATTACCTGACTGGGACCAAACAGTAGGGCACCATACTTTATGTTCGGGCTATCGCATCTCCGGCAAGCCTGGTACCTGACCCGCCGGTACGGAGCGCTCACCTCGCACCCATGGAAAGCACTCTCCTTTTTCCTCTTGGGCAGCCGTCGACCTGATCGCACCCTTGATTTTTCGTGGGACGGCCAGCCGCTGGTATTCCGCTGGCGCGACTGGGGATGCGTGGAAGAGATCGTCGGCAGCGACGAATATGGATTCACCCGCGAGTTACTGACGGGTACAGCTTCGCCGCTGGTGGTCGACCTTGGGGCAAACATCGGTTTGTTCTCGCTGCACATTTTCCGCCATGCTCCGCAGGCGGAGGTGCATGCGGCCGAAGCCAGCGCGGAAACCTTCCGCGTCCTGGAGCGCAATCGCGCCCTGCAGCCGCAACGTCGCTGGCGCACCTACCACGTCGCCGTATGGAAAGAGGACGGCACCGTGCCCTTCCTTGACCTGCCAGCCAGCACCTCGAGCCATATCAGTTTCACCCCAGCCGCTGCCACAACGGTCCCCGCACAGTCATTGCCGTCCCTGCTCGAAAGAATGGTGGGGCCGCGTACGGTGGACCTCCTGAAAATGGACATCGAAGGCACTGAACTGGCGGTACTGCCGGCCAGCGCGTCCTCGCTGACCCGCGTTCGCCATCTGCTGGTCGAGCTCCACACGAATGTCGGACCGATCCACGACTCCGTTACCGCGCTCCGCCAGGCGTTCCCCCACCTCTATCGCATCCCGGGCCGACGATCGCAAAAACCGCTGGTCTTGGCAACCCGTGACCCGCAAGCACTGCCGACTTTTTCCACGGACGACGCATGAACGAACCGCGCGCATTTCCGGACGCTGCGACATCCTCCTCGCTTCGGCTGCTGGTGGTCAACTTTGAAATGGACGAACGCTCGCCGGTGCTCGCCTGGCAGGCCGGGGTCGTGAACGCGCTGGCGCAACGCTGCGCACGGGTACTCGTCCTGACCGAACGGATCGGCGAATACCGCGCCCCCGCCAATGTCAGCGTGCAGCGCCTCAATGTTCGGCCAGCCGGCATTCCCTACCGCGTCGGCGGATGCCTCATCGTACTGTGGCAATGTTTCTCTCTCATGCGCGCCCACCGCGTGCATGCCTGTTTCATCCACATGAATCATCCGTGGGCCTACCGGCTGTACCCCGCGTTCCGCCGGCTCCGCGTGCCGGTGCTGCTATGGTACGCGCACGGCACCGTTACGCCATCGCTGCGGCTGGCTCTCAAGTGCGTATCCAGGGTTATCACTTCGACACCGGAAGGGTTCCGCATCGCTTCCCCGAAAGTCCGCGTCATCGGCCAGGGCATTGATACGGAACGATTCCGCCTTCCCGCCGACACTCAAGTGCGACAAGACCTGATCACGGTCGGCCGCCTATCGCGCCGCAAACGTCTGGACCTGCTGTTCGAAACGATGGCGCAGCTGAAGGCACTGCTTCCCAACCACAGGGTGCACCTGCGCATCATCGGTGCCCCGCTGACGGCGGACGATAACGAATACGTCCACGAGCTGCACGCCAAAAAAATATCGCTCGGGCTTCAGAACCTCGTCGAATTCGTCGGCGCAGTCCCCCAGACGGAACTGCCAAACATCTACGGGGGCGCGCAACTGATGCTCAATGTCAGCGAAACCGGCAGCCTCGATAAGGTCATCCTGGAGGCCTTGGCCTGCGGCTGCCCCATACTTACCAGCAATCCGGCCGCGCGCGAAACGCTGGCCGCATATCCTGAATTCTTCATGGCAACGGACGACCCGAAGGCGTTGGCGCACCGCTTAGCAACGCTGCTCCAGCGGGAATCTGCATACCAACCCGCCGCGCTGCGGGCGCTGGTTTCCGGCCGCCACGACCTCAATACGTACGCCCAACAAATATTCCATCATCTTGGAGAGATCTGATGAAATCCCTGCTGCTCATCACCGATATTTTTCCACCGCAGATCGGCGGACCGGCAAGCTTTATGGTGCGGCTGGCCGCTACGCTGGCTGCCCGTGGGAGCAAAGTCACGGTGGTGTGTGCGACGCCTGCCGAGGGTCACGACGACCGGCAATTCCCGTTCAGAGTGTATCGCCACTCACGCCGACAGTTTGGTTTCCGCACCCGCACCGCTCTGCGGATCGCGCGGGAGCTGCTTACCCACGATGCATGCCTTGTGAACGGCCTGGAATACCTGACCGCCATTGCCGCGCGGGTAGTTCGCCGCCCCTACACCATCAAGATCGTCGGTGATATCGTCTGGGAGATGGCGCGGCATTACGCTCTCACGGCGACCGATATCGATGCCTTCCAATCCCTGCTGCCTCCCTCGGGGAAATTGCGAACGCTGGCACGACGCCGGCGGTGGTACCTGAACGGTGCCGCAACCGTCATCGTCCCCAGCAACTACCTGCGCGGCCTGGCGCGCGGCTGGGGTATTCCCACTGAGAAGATCCGAATCATCCAAAACGGCATCCCCACCGAGGACTACCGTCAATGGCAGCCCCAACGAAGAGGGGCGTCCACACCGCTGCGCGTCGCATTCTGCGGACGCCTGACCAACTGGAAAGGGGTGGACACGCTCTTGGAAGCCGCTGCGGCGATAAAAAATATCAACCTCGATATTATCGGCGACGGCCCCGAACGCGCAGCCCTGGAAAAAATCGTGACCGCGCGGGGGGTCAACGAACGGGTGACCTTTACCGGACGCCTTGACGAAAAAGCCGCCAGGGACCGGCTCGCAAAATCCCACGTGCTGGTTCTTGACTCCGCCTACGAAGGGCACTCCCACGTACTGCTGGAAGCGGGAGCATTGGGCCTGGCGCCGATCGCCAGCCGCTGCGGCGGGAACCCCGAGATCGTCCGCGATGGCGAAAACGGCATCCTGGTCGCGCCCCATGACGTGCCCGCTTTGCGCGATGCGTTAGAACGGCTGGAGGAAGATGAGCCGCTCCGGTTCCGACTCGCCTCGGCGGCAAAAAACGGAAGCTCCCGCTACGCGCTCGCCGACACCATCGCTGCCATTCTCGACCTGATCTCCGGCTAAGCCCGTGGTTGCCAATCAGCGCGCACTCCGCCTACAATTACCATCTCAATCAACTGACGAACATTCTCTATGCCGGGCCAAATCACCCTCAATAAAACGATGGACCGCGCCGACCTCCAGCTTCTCCAGGCCCAAATTATTACTCGCGAGCTCAACGAGCTGATCCGACAGCTGCAAGAACAAAAACTCACCATCAGTTCCTGGTACGGCTACGTTGCACTGCCGCCGGTATGGCAGCGCTACGAGATTGCCAACCGCGGATTCAACTACGAGCCCCTCCCCAACGCCATCGATGACCGTCGGTTCCCGTGGTTTCTCTACTGGGAGATTTCCTGGGTGGTCATGCACAACCAGTGGCGTCCGGGGATGCGAATTCTGGACCTCGGAGGAAGCTCATCGCTGTTCTCCTACTACCTCGCCTCCAAGGGCCTCGACGTTACCACCGTCGATCTACAGCCCGAGTTGGTCGACAACGCCAACCGCGTGGCCGCCGCGATGGGATGGCGCCTGAAGAACCTGGTAATGGACATGCGCCACCTCACCGTGGATGGCCCCTTCGACCACATCACCTCCATTTGCGTCTACGAACACCTCCCGTGGCATGACCGGGTCGCGATCAACCGCGATCTGCGGCGGCTACTTTCGCCCGCGGGGAACTTCAGTATTACCTTCGACTACCGCAACCCGTCGCGACAAGCCGGCATCGACTCTCCCGAGGATGTGGCGGCGCAATTCATCCGACCTTCAGGGCTCGCGCCGCGCGGCAATCAACAATTCCATGATTCCGGCGTCAACTACCTCCTCCACCCATTTTTAATGCCCCAGGCTGAGTGGCGCTGGAAGGTGCAGGCCATCCGGCGCGGGGAATTTCTCCTCACGGACTGGCCGAAAAAGAAAACTGCCAACGACTATACCTTCGGGGCGCTATTCTTGACCCAGCCGACCACACCGCCCACGGCGTAATGCCGCCAGATTGCTTACTTCCAGCATGCGGGTCACCCACGTCATCAATTTCGCGGAAATCCCGGGACGGCCGCTGTACTCCGGCTCGGAGCAGCATGTTTTTTTGCTGATGGCCGAACAGCACGCGCGAGGTCTGGACGTAGAATTCGCGCCGCAGGTATTTCGCGACGGTCCCGGCCTACAAAAAAAATTCTCGGAGCTGCGGGCGGCGGGGATAACGGTGGCCCCGACGCTCGTCAACGGCCCGTACCACTGGCGGACGAATCTGCGACTGCTGCCGCGGCTCGTGCCCTTCTTCCGCCACCGCCGTCATCGCTTGATCCACACGCACCTGGATGGCATGGACTACGCGGCGCGATTTGCCGCCGGGATCGCCGGCTGCCGGCGGATGGTCAGCACCGTGCACAACAACGAACCCCACTACGCCCGGCGACGGGAGCGCCTTCAGTTGCGCCTGCTGGACCGCTGGAACGCGCGATATATTGCCATATCGGAATGCGTGCACCGCTACCTGGTCGACCGACTCGGACTCCCCAAAGAAAAAGTCACGACCGTCTATTACGGATTGCGGCCGCCGGCCGCACTCCTCACGCGGACCGAGGCGCGGCTGCGTCTCGGACTGCACCCGGATGACCGGCGATTTACCGTGGGTTTTATCGGACGATTCGAACCGCAAAAAGACCCGCACAGCTTACTGCGCGCCGCCGCGGAAATCCCCGAACTTCAACTGGTCATGGTCGGCGCCGGCAGTCTGGCCGACGAACTTCGCCGCGACGCCCGAAAACTTCCCGCCGGTCAGGTACGCTTTATCCCCTACCGACCGGACGCCGCCGATCTGATGCCGGCGTTCGATCTGTTGTGCCTTCCCTCGCGATGGGAGGGCTTCGGCCTCGTGCTGCTGGAAGCCATGCTGCGCAACGTACCTATCGCCGGCAGCACCGCAGGCGCGATCCCGGAGATCCTCGACCAGGGACGGTGCGGCCTTCTCTTTGACCCCTCGCGGCCATCAGCGCTGACGGCGTGCCTTCGGCAGGCCATGGCGCAACGGACGGAGCTGCCGGTGCTGGCACACCGGGCGGCAGTGCGAGCTACATCGCACTTCACCACTGCCGCGATGGTGGAACAGACCCTTGCCGTCTACCGCCAAGTAGGGAACGTAACAAACCCGTGATATGGCAAGCCCGCTCGTTTCCGTCATCATCCCGACGTACAACCGGCCGCAACAGGCCGTCGGGGCGGTCGAAAGCTTTCTGCGCCAGACCTACCGGCGTATTGAAGTCATCGTCGTGAATGATGGCGGCACCCCAGAGGTTGGACCGGCAGTGAACGCGCTGGCCGACCCGCGACTCCGATTTTTTTCGAAACAGAACGGCGGTTTAGCCTCGGCCCGCAACTACGGATTACGACAAGCGCAAGGCGAATACGTCACCTTCTGCGATGACGACGATGACGTCTATCCCCAACGGCTTGAGCTGCACCTCGCGCATATGGCCGCCACCGGCGCCACGGTTTCGTTCTGCAATGCCCACGTGGTGACCGCCGACCGAGCACGGCCGTTCTTCCGGCAACCGCCCGTACCATCGTTTGCGGGTCTTTTCTACCGCACCAACCCGCCGCCGAATACGTTCCTGGTTTTGCGAGCGGCCATCGAGCGCGTCGGGGGATTCGACGAACGCCTCCGCGTCTGCGAAGATCTGGACCTATGGCTTCGGCTCCTGCCGCAGCACCGATTCGACTATCTCCATCAGCCGCTGGTGCGGTATGTGCGGCATCCCGGCGCGATGAGCAACGACCTGCAGACGATGTCGCGCGAGATCAGCCGCTTGACCGAAAATTATGTCCGCGCCCATGCAGTAGAGCTGCCGCCTGAATTCCTACAAAAATTCCGGCGCCTGATGCTCCTGCGCCAGGGGAAGCGGCAACTGCGGGAACGCGATCTTTTCGGCGGACTGACGACGGCCTACGAGTGGATCGCCACCGCTTGGTCGCGGCCCCGCACGCCGAGCGCATCCTGATTATGCCGCCTGCACCCCGACCGCTCCACGTCCTCCATATCGTGGAGGCAACACTGACGGGCACGCGGCGGCACGTGACCGACCTGGTGCTGCACGCCACGCCGGCGGTACTTCCGGCGCTGGCATTTTCGAATACCCGCGCGGACCGAGAATTCACGAATTCGCTGGCGGCATTCAAAGCGCGGGGGATACCACTGGTCGAAGTTCCGATGTATCGGGTCTTCAAACCCTTGCAAAATTTTCGGGCTGGGCTGCGGTTGCGCGCCCATATTTCCCGGACACGACCGCAGATCGTGCACACCCATGGTGCCATCGCCGGCATCATCGTGGCGCCGATCTGGGGCATCGCCTGGAGCGGGGCGGGCGCGGCGACGGACTTCGTCAGCCGCCACGACTTCTCGCCCGCAATGCGCGGCAGGTTTGTCGCCATGCTGCTGGGCCGCGATACCTCGACGAACTGATGCTCGCCTACATCATCCGCCGCCTGCTGTATGCGATACCGATCCTGATCGGCGTGAATCTGTTGACCTTCGCCCTGTTCTTCGTGGTGAACACGCCGGACGACATGGCGCGCATGCAGCTCGGCGTCAAGCGCGTGACGCCGGAGGCGATCCAGAAGTGGAAGGCCGAGCGCGGCTACGACAAGCCGCTGGTGTGGAACGCGGCGGCGGCGGGCAGCGCCTCGGCGCAGGCGGCGGCTCGCTGC